>NZ_CP070499.1:0-1424963 GCF_016925615.1 Natronosporangium hydrolyticum | reverse complement strand
GGCGGACCACGCGGCCGAGCCGCCAGCCGACGGCGCCACCGCGGACCCGGAGCCCGCCTCGCCCGCTGCCGGGGTGCCGCGGCAGCCGGCCGGCCCGGAGCAGGTGGGGCCGTCGGCGAATGAAGCTGGCACCATGGAGCGGTGACCGTTCCGATTCCGGTGGGCGGCGTGCCCGACGCCGGCTCCTTCTACGATCTGGTCGGCGGCGAGCCGACCTTCCGCAAGCTGGTGACCGAGTTCTACGCTGGTGTCGCCAATGACCCGTTGCTGCGTCCGCTTTACCCGGAAGAGGATCTGGGCCCGGCGGCGGAGCGGCTGACCCTGTTTCTGATCCAGTACTGGGGCGGCCCCACCACATACTCGCAGCAGCGGGGGCACCCCCGGCTGCGGATGCGGCACGCGCCATTCCGGATCGGCACCGCCGAACGCGACGCCTGGCTGCACCACATGCGCCGGGCGATGGACACGCTCGATCTGCCTACCGAGCAGGACGAGAAGCTGTGGGGATATCTTCGCCACGCCGCCCAGTTCCTGGTCAACAGCCCGGACCAGAGCGAGCCGCTGCCCGACTGACGCCGGCCCGGTCTCCTGCCCCGTCCCATTCTTGATCATCCGGCACCGCCGCAGGCCAGGTGGTGTTGCCGGCACGTTTGTTCTGCGCACCTATACGACTCTGTTGGGCAATTCGGTTCTGGCGGGGTTTCCCCAGCCCGATTTGATGATCTCGGAGTGGGGCGGGCGGGTGTAGGTCCCGTTTCGTGGCCTACGAGAGCTGCTAGCACAAACGGTGCGGTGCCGGCCGGGTGGGGACGGCGCCGCGCCGCTGCCCGGACCCGCCTCGATCCCGCGAGGGCCGCCACAGTGCTGAGGGCGCCGCGACTGGCTCCCAGGTCAGAAGCGTCCACCCGCCGGTCGGCCGGTGTTGACCGGGCGCCGTTGTCCAGGGGTTCGCCGCCGGAACCCGGCCGGCACCGGCCCGGCGCCGGCCGGGCGCTGCTCCGTTTGTGCTCGCAGGTCTCGTAGGCCACGAAGCGACCCGCCCTCTACACAAGTCAAGATCATCAACTGGGATAGGAAGAGTTCGCCAGAACTGAATTGGCCAGCGCGGGCGCATGGGACTCTGCTGGCTAATTAAGACAAGCCTGTGAACTGGCAATCTGCTGCCACCAGGCTAGTCTAGTGTGGACGCTGGCCGAACCCACCCCTCGACCTACCGGGCGAGCGGCATCGCGGCCGTGCCGACAGTGGCCAAGGTCAACGGGCTAGGACCTGGTCCAGCCAGTCGAAGACCCGCTGGTCGTACCGGGTCCGATTGAGCAGCTCACAGTGCATATCGGCACCCTCGGCCTGGCTGAACCGCACCAGCCGCCGCTCCCCGACCAACTGGTCGTAGGTGGCCGGGCCACCGGCGGCCAGCGGATCGTGCTCGGCGACCGTGATCAGCGTCGGGCAACGGATCTGCGACACCCGCCCCGCCAGGGTGAACGGCGCGACCGCCGCCAGGTAGCCGGCCAGGTCGGTGACGCCGTGCGCCCAGAACCCCCGCTGCTGGATCTTCCAGCGCTGCCCCCGGTCCTGCTCGATCGCGGCCGCGACCGGTCGCAACACCGATTCGCTGAGCTGAGGGAAGTGCTCCAGCGCCGAGTCCGGGACGCCGGCCGCCCGCAGCGCCCCGATCATCGGAGTGGCGATGCTGTATAGCCCGGGGTCGGCGACGCAGGCAGCGAGGCGCGGTTCGCCGCTGGCCGCCCGCAGCGCGAGGTAGCCACCAAGACTCCAGCCGACCAGCGCGACCCGGTCCGGGTCGATGCCGTCACCTCCGATCACGGCGTCGAGCACGGCAGCCACCACGGTCTCCCAGTCCGGCCGCAGCGGCACCCCCTGCTCGTACAGCACCGCCCCCTGCCCGGGACCATCGAAGATCAGGCAGTGGTAGCCGCGGCGCACCGCCGGGACCGCATGCGCGAAGTACATCTCGTGGAGAGTGGCGTCGTACCCGTTCGTCGCCACCAGCAGCGGCCGGCGACCGGGCAGCGGGCTCCGGCACAGGTACGCCGGCAGCCTGGCTCCCTCGAACGGGATCCCGATCGGTTCCGGGGGTGGGTCCAGGTGCGCCACCGCCCGGCTGAACGCGTTCCGCTGCCGGTCGAAGGCCGAGCGCAGCCGCTCGTCGACCGGTGGCCCGCCGAAGAGCGGGTGGTAGCCGATTCCGTAGTAGAGGGCACCGATCAGATACGCCTCCCGGGCGCTGACCGAGCGGCCCGCTTCGGCGGCGGTGTCCCCGGTCGCCACCAGCCGGTCGGCCGCCCCGGTCCACTGCTCGTACCAGGAGTCGTCGTCGCCGTCCCGGATCCGGGCGCAGATGGCGCGGACCTCCCCGGGCTCGCCGCCACCATGCGAGATCAGCCCAAGCCCCAAACCGGTCGCGAACTCCTCATGCAACGGATCGTCGAAGAACCACCCCACACCGATGTCCCTTTCATCCCGTTACATCCAGTATAGGCACCTTCCGCCGATCATGAGCGTGTTTACAGACTCGCCAGGCGTTTCTGCTAACACGCTCATGATCGGCCGGGCGGCCGGGCGGCCGGGCGGCGGGGCGGCGGGCCCGGCGGGCCGGCCCGCCGGGCGGGGGTCACACTGGGCGGTACTGGGCGGCGAAGGGGCAGTCGAACGGGTCGGCGTACCCGAGCCCAACGCGGTTGAGGTAGCCGACGACGATCCCGTACGCGGCGGCCAGCCCGGTTTCGGTGTAGGGGATGTCAAGCTCAGCGCAGAGCCGCCGGACGGTCGGCTGTGCCCGGCGCAGGTTCATGCTCGGCATCCGCGGAAACAAGTGATGCTCAATCTGGAAGTTCAGGCCGCCCATGCCCCAGGTCAACCACCGACCGCCCCGGATGTTGCGAGAGGTCAACACCTGCCGGCGCAGGAAATCCATGGTGACCTCTTTGCCGAGCAACGGCATCCCCTTATGGTTAGGCGCGAAGCTGGCACCCATGTAGACCCCGAAGGTGGCGAGCTGGATCGCCAGGAACGCCAGCCCCAGCGCCGGCCCGAGTAGGACGATCACCAGCGCCGGGAATCCGAGCAGCCGAACGCAGATCAGCGCCGCCTCGGTTGCCCGGTGTTTTACACCGCGCTGACCGACGATGGTCCGGACGGCGCCCACGTGCAGATTGAGCCCTTCCAAGGTCAACATCGGGAAGAAGAGCCACCCCTGGCGGCGGGTGATCCACCCGAGCAGGCCGGTACGGGCGGGCGCGTCGGCGGGGTCGAAGACGAGCGCGCCGGTGGCGATGTCGCCGTCCTTGCCGATGGTGTTGGGGTGGGCGTGATGCTTGCTGTGTTTGCGGCTCCACCACCCATGGCTTAGTCCGACGACCAGGTTGCCGACGATCCGGGAGAACCACTCGTTGCGCCGCCCCGAGGCGAAGACTTGGTGGTGCGCGGCGTCGTGGCCGAGGAACGCGGTCTGGGTCAACAGCACGCCGACGAAGACCGCGACCGCGAGTTGCCAGGGGCTGCGTCCGAGCGTGAACAGCAGCACGCCAGCGGTGGCGAAGCCGGCCACCAAAAGGCCGGCGCGGCCGGCGTACCAGCCGAGTCGGCGGTTCATCAGGCCGTCGTCCTTCACCTGCCGGGAGAGTTCGAGAAAGCTCGCAGCGGAGGGGTTCCGGGGGGATCGGGACGGGGAGACAGTCGAGGTGGCTGACCCGGGATCGATGGACATAAGCAAGATTCTCCGAATACACTGTACGTCGCTTCTGCGTCGAACCGCAGCAAGCGCCGCTTGAACTGCAAGTACACTGTCTATCTGACCTAGGACAGTCAACCCCCAACCGGTTCGTGGGACGGGGCATCTGTCGTAGCACAGATCGAGAGAGAGGGGGCTGCCGTGCCCGGTCCGACCGAGCCGCCGTACGCCCGCATCGCCGCCGAGCTGAGCAGGCGGATCGCCGATCGGGAGCTCACCCCGGGTGACAAGGTCCCGTCCACTCGTCATATCGCCCGGGAATTTGGTGTGGCACTCGCCACAGCAACGAAGGCACTTGAGGTCCTCCGCGCCGATGGCCTGGTCGTCACCCGTCCGCGTTCCGGCACGGTGGTGGCGCCCCGCCACGGCTATCGTACGCCGGGTGAGGCCGGGGGCGAACTCGACCGTGACCAGGTGGTACGCGAGGCGATCGCGATCGCCGACGCGGACGGGCTCAAAGGGGTCTCGATGCGGGCGGTGGCCGGCCGGTGTTCGGCGGCGCCGATGTCGCTCTACCGCTTCGTCGACAGCAAGGACGAACTGCTGAGCGCGATGGCCGACCGGGTCTACCGGGCGATGCCGCTCGCCGAGGAGGTGGCCGGCTCGTGGCGGTCGCGGATCGAGGAACTGAGCCGGGCGCTGTGGCGGGTGCACCGGGCTCATCCGTGGCTGGGTCAGATCCAGCCGCTGACCCGGCCGCTACCGCTGCCCGGCCTGCTCACGGTGACCGACCGCATCTTGGGTGCGCTCGCCGACCTCGGCTTGCCGCCGAAGCTGCGGTTCGACGTGCAGGTGCTGCTGTACAACCACATTGTCGGCCTGTCCGCCAACTTCGAGCGGGAAGCCGAGGCCGCCTCGCAGACCGGCATCTCCGCGGAGGAGTGGGCCGACCTGCAGTATCTACCGCGCACCGGCGACCCCGAGTTCATGTCGGGCGTCCCGCACTTCGCCGAGATCTTCGGCCACTTCGGTTCGCTGCCCGGCTACGACCTGGACCTGGACGACCTGTTCGAGCTCGGCCTGGAACTCCTGCTCGACGGCGTCGAGGCGGTAGCCCGACGGCGGCCCGCCCAGTAGCGGCCCGTCAACTACCCTGAGCGGCTCCCCCGGTCAGCGGCGCGGCGGCTGCGAGCCGCCGAGGCCCGCCCGGCGCAGCGCGTCCGCGAGCGCGGTGTCCGGCGGCGCGCTCTGCTGACCCCCGCCACCCTGCCGGCCGCCACTCTGCCGACCACCGCCACCCTGCCGGCCGCCCGACTGTCGCTGCCGGCCAGGCTGACCGCCGCCGCGGCCCCGGCCGCCGGCGTCCTGACCGTCGCCGCTCTCCTGACCCGCGGTCACCTCGTCGTCGAGCCGCAGCGTGAGCGAGATCCGGGCGCGCGCGACGTCGACGTCGAGCACCTTCACCTTCACCACGTCGCCCGGCTTGACCACCTCGCGCGGGTCCTTCACGAACTGCTTCGACATCGCCGAGACGTGCACCAGGCCGTCCTGGTGCACCCCGACGTCGACGAAGGCGCCGAACGCCGCGACGTTGGTGACCGAGCCCTCCAGCACCATGCCGGGCTTGAGATCTGCGACCTTCTCTACTCCGTCGGCGAACTCCGCCGTGCGGAAGGCGGGTCGCGGGTCGCGACCGGGTTTGTCCAGCTCGGCCAGGATGTCGGTGACGGTCGGCAGCCCGAACGCGTCGTCGACGAACTCCTGCGGCTTCAGCTTGCGCAATACCGCGGTGTTGCCGATCAGCTGCTGCACCTCGCAGTTGGTGACGGCGCTGATCCGCCGCACCACCGGGTACGCCTCCGGATGGACCGCGGAGGCGTCGAGCGGGTCGTCGCCGCCGGTGACCCGCAGGAAGCCGGCGCACTGCTCGAATGCCTTGGGCCCCAGCCTCGGCACCGCGGCGAGCGCCTTCCGGGATCGGAAGGCGCCGTTGGTGTCGCGATGCGCCACGATCCCCTCGGCCAGCCCAGCGCTGACCCCGGAGACCCGGGCCAGCAGCGGGGCGGAGGCGGTGTTGAGATCCACCCCGACCGCGTTCACACAGTCTTCCACCACCGCGTCGAGCGAGCGGGAGAGCTTGGTCTCGGTGATGTCATGTTGGTATTGCCCGACCCCGATCGACTTCGGGTCGATCTTGACTAGCTCAGCGAGCGGGTCCTGCAGCCGCCGGGCGATCGAGACCGCCCCGCGCAGCGACACGTCCAGATCCGGCAACTCCCGGGAGGCGTACGAGGAGGCGGAGTAGACCGACGCCCCCGCCTCGGAGACCATCACCTTGGTCAGGTTTGCCTGCGGAAGCCCTTTGACCAGGTCACCGGCGAGCTTGTCGGTCTCCCGGGAGGCGGTGCCGTTGCCGATCGCGATCAGCTCGACCTGATGTTCCTGGACCAACCGGGCAAGCGTCGCCAGCGACTCCTGCCAGCGGTTCTGCGGCTGGTGCGGGTAGACCGCCTCGGTCGCCACCACCCGGCCGGTAGCGTCGAGCACCGCCACCTTCACCCCGGTCCGGTACGCCGGGTCCAGGCCCATCGTGGGCCGGCTGCCCGCCGGCGCGGCCAGCAGCAGGTCGCGCAGGTTGGCGGCGAAGACCCGGACGGCTTCGTCCTCGGCAGCCTGCCGCAGCCGCAGCCGCACATCCACCGACAGCCGGACCAGGACCCGGGTACGCCACGCCAGCCGAACCGAGTCCGCGAGCCACCGGTCGGCGGGACGCCCCTGGTCGGAGATGTCGAAATGGCGGGCGATCTCCCGCTCGTAGCTGGTCGGCCCGGCCGGCGCCTCGTCCGGCACCTCCTCCGGCTGCAGGGTCAGCTCCAGCGCCTCTTCTTTCTCACCCCGGAACAGCGCCAGGATCCGGTGCGAGGGCAGGCTGGTGAACGGCTCCTGAAAATCGAAGTAGTCGGCGAACTTGGCCCCGGCCTGCTCCTGGCCATCTTTGACCTTGGCGACCAACTGGCCCTGCTCCCACATCCGCTCCCGCAGCCCACCGATCAGGTCCGCATCTTCGGCGAAACGTTCGATCAGGATCGAACGGGCCCCGTCGAGGGCGGCGGTGGCGTCGGCCACCCCCTTCTCGGTGTCGACGTACCCGGCGGCGAGCGAGGCTGGCTCCTGCCCGGGGTCGGCGAGCAGCGCGTCGGCCAGCGGCTCCAGCCCGGCCTCGATCGCGATCTGCGCCTTGGTCCGCCGCTTGGGCTTATACGGCAGGTAGATGTCCTCCAGCCGGGCCTTGGTCTCGGCCGCCATCAGCTGGTTGAGCAGCTCGTCGGTGAGTTTGCCCTGCTCCCGGATGGAGGCCACGACCGCCTCCCGCCGCTCGTCCAGCTCCCGCAGGTAGCCGAGGCGTTCTTCCAGCGTACGCAGTTGGGCGTCGTCGAGGCCGCCGGTGGCTTCCTTGCGGTAGCGGGCGACGAACGGCACGGTGGCGCCCCCATCGAGCAGCGCGACCGCCGCCGCCACCTGCCGTTCCGGGACGGACAACTCCTCGGCGATCCGCTGCGGCACGGACTTGGGCGGGCTCGCTACCGTCACGATTCTGGCTCCAAACACGACTGACACGACCGGTGGCCGGCGATCGCCGCCGAGCGGCCATCACCGGACCGCCGCACAGTCTATTGGTGCCGACCGACACAAGGGGCACGGCACTCGCCCGATCCCAGCCGGAATGTCTCGGAAACCGGGTTGCCCCTCGGCGACTTTGCTTGCATACTTGCACAAGTGAGCAAAGATAGCCTCGAGGGCGGCGACCTCGGAACAGTCCTGTCCCACCACCTCTTCCGAGCGCTCGGGGATCCGACCCGGGTCCGATTGCTCGACCTGCTGGCCGAGCGTTGTCGCGCCTGCTCCGTCTCGGAGCTGGCCGAGTGCCTCGACGTAGACCTGTCCGTGGTCTCCCGGCACCTGGCGCTGCTGCGCGCAGCCGGCGTACTGAAGGCGACCAAGGCGGGCCGCTCCGTGCTCTACGAAGTCCAGTTCGACGCCGTCGCCGAGGTCCTCCGCGGCATCGCCGACGCGCTGGAACGTGCCCGCGACGACTTTCACGGCCACGACACGTGTGCCGCCACCGCTACCGAAGGAGAAGACCGATGACCCTCACCACCACCGCAGAGCCAGTCACGGCCGGGCCGCCGGCGAAGACACCCACCGTCGGCCGGTTGAGCGTCGAGTACTGGACGGTCGCCATGGACGGTCAGGACTCCTGCGGCTCCTGCGATGCCACCCTCACCGCGGTGACCGACGCGATCGACGCCGTCCGGCCGGTCGCCGAACGACTCGGCCTCGCCATCGAGGTCGCGCCGCGGGCCGTGAGCACATGGGCCGAGGCGCTGCAGCACAGGATCGTCGCGTCGCCCACCATCCGCGCCGAGGGCCTCGAACTGACTCCGTCGCATCAGGACGAGTCGGAGACCCGGCAATGGCACTGGCGCGGCGGAGAAACCGCCTCGACCCCGTTCCCGGCGGTGGTGGACCTCCTGGTGCAGGCGTTGGCCGCCCGCAGCCGAGCGGTAAGTGACTACCTGACCAACGGTGGGCCCGCTCCGTATGTCCGCCGCTACCTGCAGACTGCTCCGGCCGCCGAGCCGTCGGCGACCGGAGCAGCATCCTGCGGCACCAGTTCCGGATGCGGCTGAGTTACCGCGCTCCCGACGCGACCCCGGCGGTCTGGGGATGGGTCTGGTGGCTCTGACCGCCACTCCCATCCCCAGACCGCGCCCGCCCTAGGCACCGGACTAACTGAGCAACGCCGCGGCCAGTAGGCTGCCGACCGCCAGCCAGAGTGCGGGCACAATTCCGTCGGTGAACGCCTGCGGCGGCGCTGACTGCCGGGTCGGCGACCAGAGCGAACCAGCCGAGCCCGGCCGCCATGGTCAGGAATCCAGTGATGACGAACGGCCGCCCGCCGTTGGTCGGTGAGCGCCCCGAGCAACGGCGTTACCAGCAGCGGGCGCGGCGGTCCAGGGAAGCATCCGCAGGCCTGCCTGCTGCGGCGAGTAACCTTGGACGATCTGTAGGAACTGGGTCAGCAGGAAGATCGATCCGAACGCACCTCAGGCCAGGTTCGAGGAGCGGGGGTAGGCGTCGGCCGGGTCGGTCAGTACGTTCACCAGGTACGGCACCCCGGCGTCGAACGCCCGGCGCAGCGCGGGACCAAGCTCCGAAGGCTTCGACACCGTCTCCCCCGCGCCGCCCAGCGCCGCCACCACCTGGTCGTAGCGCAGGCCGGGCTGCAGGTCGGCGGCGACGTCGTAGCCGTACAGCGCCTGCATCGGATGCTTCTCCAGCCCCCACACCCCGTTGTTGCCGACCACCATCACCACCGGCAACCCTTGCCGGACCAGCGACTCCGCGTCCAGCAGCGAGAACCCGGCGGCGCCAT
The DNA here is from genome assembly GCF_016925615.1 of Natronosporangium hydrolyticum. Taxonomy (NCBI): domain Bacteria; kingdom Bacillati; phylum Actinomycetota; class Actinomycetes; order Micromonosporales; family Micromonosporaceae; genus Natronosporangium; species Natronosporangium hydrolyticum. The sequence goes on along the minus strand of NZ_CP070499.1, from coordinate 1,415,832 downwards.
CGCCGAGCAGGACGCAGATCTGCCGGTCCGGGTGGGTGACCCGGGCGCCCATCGCATACCCCATGCCGGTGCCGAGGCAGCCGTACGGGCCGGGGTCGAGCCAGCTGCCGGGGGTGGCCGGGGTCAGGTACCGGCCGGCGTAGGAGACGAAGTCGCCGCCGTCGCAGATGGTGACCGCGTCCGGGTCGAGCACCTTGCGCAGCTCCCCGTAGACCCGAGCCGGTTTGATCGGGTCGGTGTCGGCCGCCATCTCCTCGGCGTGTTTCACCTCGGCCGTCTCCTCGGCGGCTCGCAGCTCGGCCAACCAGCCGTTCCGGTCCCGGCCGCCGCTGTGGTCGGCGAGCGCGGTCAGGATCAGCCGCAGGTCGCCGACGGGCGCGGCAGCCACCGAGACGTGCTCGGCGCGCTGCGAGGGCGCGTCCACGATGTGAATCACCTGCGCGGCGCCGAAGTCGCCGAAGCCGAGTCGAAAGTCGAGCGGGGTCCCCACCACAACGACCAGGTCTGCGCCGGCGAAGGCCGGCCGCCTAGCCTTCGAGAAAGCCTGCGGATGCCCCGGCGGCAGCGCGCCACGCCCCATGCCGTTGGTGAAGACCGGCACCTTCGCCGCCTCGGCCAACTCCCGCAACGCCGCGACCGCGTCACCAGTGTACACATCGGAGCCTGCTAGGATCACCGGACGCTCGGCCCCGGCGAGCAGCGCCGCTGCTTTCGCCAACTCGGCCGGGTCCGGCTCGATCACCGGCACCGGTGCCGCCTCGGGTGCCGGCCCCGCACCGGTCGAGAAGATCACCTCGAGTGGCGCGTCCACGAAGGCCGGTCCCCGGTGCGGGGTGAGCGCGACCCGCAGCGCCTCGACGATGGTCGTCGGGACCTCCTCGACCGAGGGCGCCGTGGCTGCGTACTTGGTGACCGGTGCGACGATCGGCAGGTGGTCGATCTCCTGCAGGCTGCCGGCGCCCCACCGGAACTGCGGCGCCCTGCCGGCCAGCACCAGCACCGGGGAGCCGTTGAAGGAGGCGCTGGCCAGGCCGGAGATGCCGTTGGTCACGCCGGGGCCGGCGGTGAGCACCGCCACGCCGGGTCGCCGCTGCAGCTTCGCCACCGCTTCGGCGGCGAAGACCGCGGTCTGCTCATGCCGCACGTCGTAGATCGGCACCCCGGTGGTGTGCGCCGCGTCGTAGACCGGGAAGACGTGCCCGCCGGAGAGGGTGAAGATCTCTTCGACGCCGTACGCCCGCAGCGCCGCCAGCGCCAGCGCTCCGCCATGCCCTTCGATCTGCTCTCCCATCCGCGCAGCCTACCCGGTCACCGGAGGGTGGAGCCGGCGAAGCCCGCCGTGGAGATCTTGGAGAGTTGTCGTTCTATATGAACAACAAGTCTCCAAGATCCCAGTGGGGTGGCGGGCATCCCGGACACTCGGTAGGTGGCCAATCACTGGCGGATACCGGGGCCGGAAGCCGGCGAACTCGAATGGCTCATCTTTGAGCAGTCTGGAGTGCTCACGCACGCCCAAGCGGTTCGCCACCTCTCCCCCGGCCGGGTTCGGGGGCGGGTAAGCAGTGGCCGCTGGCGCAGCCTCGCCCGGGGCATCCTGCTGACCAGCAACGGCGACCTCACCCGGCCACAGCAGCTCTGGGCTGCCGTCCTAGCGGCAGGGCCGGGGGCGGTGCTGGCGGGAGCCACTGCCGCGACCGAAGGTGGCGTCCGAGGACTCCGGAACGACCCGATCCATGTGCTAATTCCGGCTCAGCGACGGCGGGCGACCACCCTCCCCCGGCTGCCGCCGGACATGGCCGGCGTGGCGGTCCACCGCACCACGCTGCTGCCAGCCGCGCATCTGCAACGGGGCCGACCGACCCGGACAAGCCTGCCGAGGGCGGTGGCGGACGCCGTCGCCTGGGCCCGAACCTCAGACGAAGGCCGGGTGGTGCTCGCGTCGGCGTTTCAGCAGCGTCGGGTCACCCTCGCCGAGGTCCAGGCGGTGCTCTCCGAGCTGCCCCGCTCCAAGCGGCGGGCGCTGGCCGTGGAGACGATCGGCGATCTGGCGGGCGGCTCGGAGTCGCTGGCCGAGATCGACCTGGTCCGGCTGTGTCGACGTTACCGGCTGCCGCTGCCGGAACGGCAGCAACGCCGCCGGGACCAGTCCGGCCGGCTCCGGTTTCTGGACGCGTACTGGCCCCGGTGGGCCCTGCAGGTCGAAGTGGACGGTGCGCATCATCTTGAGGTACGCCACTGGGAGGCGGACATGCGCCGCCAGAATGACGTCTGGGTCCGCGGCGATCGGATTCTCCGCTTCTCGGCGTACCAGATCCGGCACCGTCCGGCTGAGGTCGCCGAACAGATCGCTCGGGCGCTCGCGGCGGCCGGGTGGGAGGCTACTCCCCGGTGAAGTGGGGTGGCCGCTTCTCGACGAACGCCGCCATCCCTTCACGCTTGTCCGCGGTCGCGAACAGGCCGGCGAAGAGCTGGCTCTCCCAGGCCAGCCCGGCGGCGAGATCCATCGACAGGCCACCGTCGATCGCCAGCTTCGCCGCCCGCAGCGCCTGCGCCGGGCCGCCGACGTACGGCCGGACCATGGCGACCGCCTGCTCGTAGACCTCGCCGGCCGGCGCTGCCCGGTCGGCGAGCCCGATCGCCAACGCCTCGTCCGACTCGACCATCCGACCGGAGAAGATCAGCTCTTTGGCGCGGGCCGGGCCGACCAGCCGGGCCAGCCGCTGGGTGCCGCCGGCGCCCGGGATCACCCCCAGCTTGATCTCCGGCTGGCCCAGCTTGGCGTCGTCGGCGACCACCCGCCAGTCGCAGGCCAGCGCAAGCTCGCAGCCGCCGCCGAGCGCGAACCCGGTCACCGCCGCCACCACCGGCTTCGGGATCCGGGCCACGGCATCGAAGGCGCTGGAGAGGGCCCCGGCCCGGGCGGACATCGCCGCGTACGACATGTCGGCCATCTCCTTGATGTCGGCGCCGGCGGCGAAGACCTTCTCGCCGCCGTACACCACCACGGCGGCGACCTCCGGCGACGCCGTGGCCTGCGCCGCGGCCGCTCGGATGCCTTCCTGGACCTCGGTGTTCAGGGCGTTCATCGGTGGCCGGGCCAACCGGATGGTGCCGATGCCGTCGTGGATCTCCAGCCGTACGGGGTCGCTCACGCTCGCCTCCTCAGATCGTGAATGTGGCGTCCGGACAGCCTATGCGACAGCTGATCAGCGACCGTTAGGCTGTTTCGGGTCATGCCTCCTCTTCTCGCTACCTCATGATCGTTTACTACCAGGACCCGGCTGTCCAGGTGACCTCCACCGCCATCGAAGTGGACGGCCGGCGCTACCGGCTCGACCAGGTACGGCGGGTGTGGTTCGAGCGGGACCAGCGGTCGTGGCGGGAGATCGTCGGCCGGGGCGGCTGGAGCCTCACCTACGTGCTGCCGCTGATCGGCGCCCTGCTCGGGTTCGTGGCCGCCTTCACGCTCGACGTCTCGTTCGGCACCCGGATCACGATCGCCGCCGCGTCGGTGCTGCTCGGCGTGCTGGGCATCGGGCCACTGTGGGACCCGGTGCTGAGCAAGCTGGACGACTCATTCGACCGGGGCCTCTACCGGCATGAGCTGTGGGTGGAGCACAACGGGGTGGCGGTGCGGCTGTTGGAGACCCGGGACGCGGCCCGGTTCGGCCGGATCTACCGGGCAGTTCAGCGCGCCGCGGGCGCCTGACCAGCCGGGTTCGGGCTGGTAGGGCTCGGCGGGCGGGGTGGGGCGGTAACCGCCAGCAGCTCCGACCAGACCGGGTGACCGGCTCCCGGCACGCCCCGGACTCGCCGCATGGCGCGGTCGTGCCGCTCCGCGTGCACCGCCGCCAAATACTCCCAGCCGGCCGTGCCGGCCGGCGGCGGCGGGCTGGTCGCCTGGGCGATCTCCCGCGCCAACTGCTCGCCCAACCGGCTGCGGGCCGGCTCGGCGAGCGACCGCGTCCGGCCCAGAAAGTGCCGCACCGTGAGCGCCAACTCGTCGTCGACCCGGGAGAGGTCCAGGGTGGCGGCCCAGATCGCCATCCGGGGCGGCATCGCCGGCAGCCATTGCCCGGTGGGGGGAGTTCGCTCGTGGATCACGAAGGTCCCGGCGGCGTGGTCGCCGAGCCGTTTACTGCGCGGATGCGTGGTCATCAACAGCACGCTGAGGATCCAACCGCCGAACGGCAGCACCACCGCGGGGAACTCCACCGCCACCCCGACCAGGGTCCGGGTGAAGCTGTGCCGGAAACCCACCGGTCCGCCGTCGTCGCGTACCACCCGGAGCCCCAGCGCGAGCTTGCCGAGGGTCCGCCCACGGGTGAGCGTGAGCATGGCGGTGGGGTAACCGACGAAGACCACCACCGTGATCACGATCGCCATCGCCTGCCAGAGCGGCCACTCGGCCAACCCCAGGCTAGCCAGCAGCAGCAGCACGAAGACGCCCAGCAGCTGCAGCGTCAGCCACAGCAACACCTGCGCGAACAGGTCGACCAGGAGCGCGAGGGCCCGGGAGGCGGGTCGGGCGACCCGGATCTCCATCGCGACTGCGTCCCCGGTCATCACCGACACCGCCGCCCCCTCCCGCCGTGACGCTCTCGCGGCCATTGTCTCGCATCGGTACCCTGCTGGGGCGCGCACCATCGCCGGCCGGTCGCTACCGTGCCGCGGGACCGGGAGGAGACCGGGTGGACCTGGACGCCTTCGTCACCGCTCACAGCGGCGAGTGGCGCCGGCTGCAGCAGCTGACGCGCAAGCCCCGCCGCCGGTTGACCCCGGCCGAGATCGACGAGCTGGTGGCGCTGCATCACCGGGCCGCCACCCACCTGTCCACGGTGCGCAGCCAGGCACCGGATCCGGCGGTGGTGGCGCGGCTGTCGCAGCTGGTCTTCGCGTCCCGGGCGGCGTTGACCCCGACACGGCGGCTGGCGCCGGCCGATGTCGCCAGGTTCTTCCTGGTGACCTTTCCGGGTGAGGTCTTCCGGACCGCCCGCTGGTCGCTCGGCGTGGCGGCGGCGTTCGTGGCGCTCAGTGGGGTCCGGATGGCGACCGTCGCCGCCGATCCGGGCCGCTTCTTCGCCGCCCCGGCGCTGCAGGAGCTGGTGGATCACCGGTTCGAGGATTACTACAGCACCTACCAACCGCAGAATTTCACAGTCGGGGTGTGGACCAACAACGCGTACCTAGCCGCGATCTGTCTGGCCGGCGGCATCCTGATCTTCCCGGTGTTGCTGCTGCTCTGGTATAACGCCGAGAACCTCGGGCTGGTCGGCGGCGCGATGCTCGGTAGTGGCCGCGGCGACCTGTTCTTCCAACTGTTGCTGATCCACGGGCTGCTGGAGCTCACCGCCATCTTCATCGCCGCCGGGGTGGGGCTGCGGATCGGCTGGGCCTGGATCGCCCCTGGCGCCGACTGGAGCCGGACCGAGGCGGTGGGCGCCCGTGGCCGGGCCGGGATGGCGGTGGCGCTGGGGTTGGTGCCGGTGCTGTTCGTCAGCGCCTTGGTGGAGGCGTTCATAACGCCGGCGCCGTGGCCGATCGAGCTGCGGTTGGCGATCGGGACGCTGGTGTGGCTCGGATTCGTGGCCTACGTCTGGTGGTTCGGGGCGGCGGCGGTCCGGGGCGGGGCGAGCAGCGACGTAGACCGGTTCGACCGGCCCGCCGCCGTCCCCGCGAGCAGCTGACCACTGTGTCGCGGTCGTCGCCCCAGCGGCACATCGCCCCACACCGGCCCAGGCAGAGCCGGGACATATCCGGGCAACCTATCTGTTCGGCCGATGCGGCTTGACTAAACCGACCATGGTGAGCAACCGTTAAGCTGGCGACCGACCACGGGGGAGCCGGCATTGCCGGCAGTACGGACATGTCTCGCAACCCTGGTGGGAGGGCCGATGCCGCTCATAAGCGATTCCCCTACGCCACTCTGGCCTCGGCCAACGGGACCTGCCCACGCCCCGCCCACCCGGCTGGTCTCGCCGGTGCTGGTCGGGCGCGAACCACAGCTCGCGGAGCTCCGGAAAGCCGCCCGCCAGCCACCCGCAGTCGTGCTCATCGAGGGCGAGGCCGGGGTAGGCAAGACCCGACTGATCAAGGAATGGCTCGCCGAACCGGAGCTGCGCGGCACCGCCGTGCTCACCGGCCAGTGCAGCCCGCTGCGCGAGCCGCTCCCGTTCGGCCCGGTCATCGAGGCGCTGGCCGACGCGGGCAGATACCTGCCGGAGTCGACGCCGCTCTCGCCCGTCACCGGGGCGCTCCGGCCGTTGCTGCCCGAACTGGCCGATCGGCTCCCGCCGCCGCTGGCGCCGCTCGGCGACCGACGGCAGGAGCGGCACCGGGTCTTCCGCGGTCTGCGCGATCTGCTCGCCGGCCTGGGGCCGGCGGTGCTGGTCCTTGATGACCTGCACTGGCTCGACAGCGGCACCCGAGAGCTACTGCGGTTCCTCGCCGACCGGCTGCCGGAGCACCTACGACTGGTGCTGAGCTACCGCCGCGAAGACCTGGCCGACCCCGACGCCCCCACCATCGTGCTCCCCGCGGCCTGCTCCCCGCTGCGGCTAGCCCTCACGCCGCTCACCGTCGACCAGGTCGCCGAACTCGTCGCCGCCGTCGACTATCCCGCCCCCACTGGCGGGTTCGCCGAGTACCTGCACGCCCAGACCATGGGGCTACCGCTCGCGGTCGAGGAGTCGCTCGGGCTACTCCGGGACCGGCAACGGCGAGCCACCGATCCAGCGCTGGTGCCGCTACCGGATGCGCTGACCGTCCCCACGGCGCTGCGCGACGCCCTGCTGGAGCGGTCGAGCCGGCTCAGCCGCTCCGCCCGGCGGCTGCTGTACGCCGCGGCCATCTTGACCAACCCGGCGACCGAGGGCACCCTGTGCCGGGTAGCCGGCGTCACCGCCCGTCACTGCCCCGCCGCGCTCGCGGAGCTGATCGGCCGCGGGCTCCTGGGCCCGGGCCCGGGTGATCGGTACGGCTTCCGGCACGGCCTCGCCCGCCAGGCGGTCCACGATTCACTCTCCGAGCCGACGCGACGCGCGCTGCACCGCCGCGCCGTCGCCGCCCTGATGAATCTGGATCCGCGCCCGCTCGGGCAACTGGCCCATCATTGTCGGCACGCCGGCCTGCACACCGAGTGGCAACACTACGCCGAGGCCGCCGCCGACCAGGCGATCGACCTCGGCGACGATGAGACCGCCGCGCAATTGCTGCAGGAGGTGGTGGCCCGGGCCGACCTGGACCTCGACGCCCGGGTACGGATCGCGCTCAAGCTCGGGCAGGCGGCGCTGACCGGGCTGAACCACAGCGAAGCCATCACTATCCTCCGCCACACCCTCGCCGAGGCCGACCTCCCCACCGCAGCCCGCGGCGAACTCCGGCTCTACCTTGGGGTGCTGCTCCGCAATCAGGTACGGCAGACCGAGGCGGGCCGGGCCGAGCTGGAGCAGGCGGTCGACGAACTCAGCCACCGTCCCGAGTTGGCGGCCCGGGCGATGGCGAGCCTCGGCGCCCCGTACCTGACCGACCGGCAGCAGCTTCCGGACCATCTGCGGTGGTTGGCCCGGGCCGGCGAGACCGCAGCGCACGCTAGCGACTCGGACGTGACCGCGGTAGTGGTCGCCAACCGGGCCGCGGCGCTGATCTCCACCGGCGACCCGGCCGGCTGGCGCCTGCTCGACGCTGAGGCGCAGCCGCTGCTCTATGTCAACGGTGCTTGGGCCGCGGTCTGCGTCGGGCGGTACGCCGACGCGCACATGCTGCTGGACGCCGCCGGCCGGTTGGTGACCGACTCGCCCGGCAGCTACCTCGGCTGCGCCCTGACCGGCACCGCCCTGATGCACGACCTGGCGACCGGGCAGTGGGAAGGGCTCTCGGCCCGTGCCCGCCAGGTAGCGGCGGAGAACGCCGACGTTCCCGCGGTCGCCGCCGAGGCGAGGCTGGTGCTGGGCAGTCTCGCCATGGCCACCGGCGACCTGCGCGCCGCCCGCGACCATCTCGGACAGTGCGCCGGTTCGATCCCGGTCGCGGTGGCGGGCCACGGCGGGCTGGCCCGGCTGGCCACCGTCGAGGGTGATTGGCGGCGGGGTTACCACCAGATCAGCCGGGGCCTGGCGCTGGTACGGGACAAAGGGGCCTGGTGCTGGGCGGCGGAGCTGCTGCCCATCGCGGTAACCGTCGTCGCCCGGGCCGGCAACGGCCACCGGGCGGCCGAGAAGCTACTGGCGGAGGTGGCCGAGGGGCTCGCTGGCCGGGAGACGCCGCTGGCGGACGTGGCGCTACTCGCCGGCCGGGCGCTAGCCGCCGAGGCCGCCGGCGAGCTGGCGACCGCCGCGCAACAGCACGCGGAGGCTGCCCGCGGGTACGACGCGCTCCCCCGACCGTACGCGGCGGCGCTCGCCTACGAGGCGCAGGGCCGGTGTCTCGTGGCGCTGGGGGCGGACGGCGATGCCCCGCTCGCTGAGGCGGTGCGCCGGTTCGAGTCGCTGCGGGCGAGCTGGGACCTCGGCCGCTGTCGGCAGCTGTTGCGAAGCCTCGGCGGCCGGCTGCCCCACCGCCGCGGCCGCCGCGGGTACGGCGGCCAGCTCTCCCCCCGGGAGGAGGAGGTGGTCCGCCTTGTCCGTAGTGGATTGACTAATCGTGAGGTGGCCGAGGCGCTGTTCCTGTCACCGCGGACGGTGGAGGCGCACGTGGCCCGGGTCCTCCGCAAGCTCGGCCTGCCCTCCCGGCGGACGCTCACCGAGAGCGGGCCGGACGCTGACGGATAGCGCCCGGCCCGCGGTACGGTATGCCGGGCTACGGCACCGGCACCGACTGGGTGAGCGAGTCGCTCTCACCATCGGCGTTGGCCACCGTCAGCGTCACACTGTAGGTACCCGCAGAGCTGTAGAACCTCGTTGTGGACTGCCCGGCACCGGTGCCGCCGTCCCCGAAGTCCCAGCTGTAGCTGGTGATGTCGCCAGTGGACGCGCTCGCGTCGAAGGAACACCACCAGATGATCAGGAATCCGCCGCAGGAGTGGCTGAACTGTGCCTCCAGCGACGGTGGGTCACCGGGGTCGCCCGGGTCACCGGGGTCACCCGGGTCGCCACCGGTCGCGGCGGTCACCGCGGCGAGCGCGTCGAGCCGGCCCTGACCGAACACGTTGTTGTTGTCATCGGTGCCGCCGCACTGACTGTTCGCGGTGCTCTGGGCGGTGGTGTCCAGGACCTCCCGGGTACCGTCGATGTCCCCGTGCAGGTCGGGCGCGGCCGACCACACCAACGCGACCAGCCCGGCCGCGTGCGGGCTCGCCATCGAGGTACCGCTGAGGCTGGAGTAGCCGTTGGTCGGCACCGCGCTGCGGACGCTCACCCCGGGGGCCGAGGCGTTCGGCTTAACCACACTGCTGTCCATACCGGAGGCGCCCCGGCTGGAGAAGCTGGCGATGCTGTTGTTGACATCGTGGGCGCCGATCGCGTACGCCGGGATGTTGTCGCCAGGGGAGTTCGCGGTGTTGCAGGCTGGACCAGCGTTGCCGGCGGCGAACATGGGGAAGATACCGGCGCTGATCCAGGCGTCGATGGTCGCCTGGTACCAGGTGTCACCGCGACCGCCGCCCCAGGAGTTGTTGACAATGTCGGGGGCCATCGACGGGTCCGGATTGTTCCCGTCGACGTCGGTCGGCGCCACCATCCACTGCCCGGAGGCGAGCAGCGAAGCGCTCGAGCAGGAGCTGGATTCACAACCCTTGGCAGCGATCCACTGTGCCCCCGGCGCCACCCCGATCTGGTTGCTGCCCCCGTCGTCACCGACCATGGTGCCGGTGACGTGGGAGCCGTGGCCGTTGTTGTCACACGGCACCCCGGGCGTACACATGCCGGCCGGGTCGAACCAGTTGTAGTCGTGGCTGCCGGTGGCGGTGCCGCGGTACTGGTCGACCAGCGCCGGGTGGTCGTACTGGGCTCCGGTGTCGATGCTGGCCACGACCACCCCCTCACCGGTGATCCCGTCGGCCCACACCTGGTCGGCGTTGATGTTCGCTACGCCCCACTCGACCTGGTTGATCGCGGCTTCGGTGTCCGCTTCGATCGCCACCGGTTCGATCAGTGCGAAGTCGCGGTGCGGCTCGATCCGCGCCACGTCCGGGTGCTCGGACAACTCGGTCAGTAGCTCCCGATCCCCGGTCACCAGCAGGGTGTTGGCGATCCAGAAGCTCGTATACGGTGCCTCTGCGGCGTCGAGCGTGGCCCGCACGTCGACCTGGCTGCGTTCGGCCACTGTGGTTAGCTCGTCGTAGACGTAGCTAGCCTTGTCTACCTTGTTGTCGATGGTACGAGCCGCGGAGAGATCCGCGGACTCGGTCAGGTAGACGAAGAATTCCGTTACCTCGTCGGTCTCCAGTGCGGCGTAGACCTCGGGGTCTACGTTCGCTGGCGCGAACCCCGGGTTGGCGCTGGCGTGGGTGGTGCCAGCGGTCAACCCGGCGACGACGAGGCCGCTGGCGGCTCCCACCGCCAGTAGCCGGCGCCGAACGCCGGTTCGTCCACGCATCGGAACGTGGCTGCGCATGTGGCTTCCCCTCCTCGGGACGGACAGTGGGCACCCATCGGCTTGGGGCGCGTGGTCTGACGCGTCCTACCCGGCGGGCTCCCGATGTAGGGTCACCGTCGCCCGAAATAGACGAGCATGCAATCAGTAGTAACTACCTAAAAAATGCCGGTCGATGCGATCGAGGGCTCCGGAGTCACAGTCGGCCCGCGGCCTTTAGGTCAAGGTAGACATCGGCGACCGCGCTGGCGAAGCGTTCCGGTGGCGCGCTGACCACCGGTACCCCGTATCGGTCGAGCGCCCGGTGCAGCCGGTCCGACGTCGCCAAGGTCCGGGTCGCGGCCGCGGCGGTGTAGATGTCGGCCACCTCCCCCCGCTGCGCGGCGAGGGCGGGGACCGCCGGGTCGGCGACCGACGCAACCACCACCAGGTGGCGGGCGCGCAGCGACGGCAGCACCGGCAGCAGCCCGGCAGCGAACGCGGCCGGCTCGAGCGTAGTGAAGAGCACCACCAGGCAACGGCGGGGAGCGCGGGAGAGCACCTCCGCCGCCAACCGCCGGTAGTCGGTCTCGACGAGCGTCGGCGACAGCGTCGCCAGCCCGTCCATCAGCGCCGCCACCGTCGACCGGTGGCCCCCCTTGAGGCTGGCCCGCAGCTGCTGGTCCATCGCCAGCAGGTCGACCCGGTCGCCGGTCGTGACCGCCAGGTTGGCCAACAACAGGGCGGCGTCGATCCCGGCGTCCAACCGGGGTTCGTCACCGACCCGGGCGGCGCTGGTGCGGCCGGTGTCGAGTACGCACAGCACCCGCCGGTCCCGCTCCGGCCGCCAGGTCTTGACGGTCACATGTTCGGCCCGGGCGGTGGCGCGCCAGTCGATCGACCGGATGTCGTCGCCCACGACGTACTCGCGAAGCGAATCGAACTCGGTGCCGTGGCCCCGACCATGGGTGGTGCGCAGCCCCTGCAGCGCCCGCAGCCGCGAGAGCTTCTCCGGGAGCAGCCGCCGGGAATGGAACGGCGGCAACACCCGCAAGCTCCACTGCGGAGTGAGCCGCGCCGATCCCCGCCGGCTGGTCTGCCGGTACGCCAACCGAAGTGGGCCATAGGAACGGACCGTCACCCGGCCGGCCGGCCGTTCGCCCCGGCCCCGGGGGCGCAGCACGGTCGTCACGGTCAGCACCTCCCCCGGCGGGATCAGCACCGGCTCGGCCGGGGCGGGCGTGCTCGCCGCTCCGGCCGAGGGCACCCACGCGTCGCGCACCCGGCCGAAGACCGGCCGCACGCCGCGGTTGTGCAGCGTCAACGTCACGGTCGCCGACTCCCCGGACCGTACCCGGCGATCGCCGGCCCGAGTTGCCCGCAGCTGGCCCACCGCGCCCGCCAGCAGCAGGTCGCCGCCGATCGCCACTGCCGTCACCGCCACCGCCGCCAGCAGCCACCACCACGCCACCGGGGTAAACAGCCCCGGTGCGGCCAGCAACAGCAGCACCAACGGTGCTCGCAGCGTCAGCATCGGACGCCTAGCGTGGGGTGGGGACGGTGGCGAGGAGCGCGTCGAGGACCGTGTCCACCGAGGTGCCCTCCAGCGTCGCCTCGTGGCGCAGCCTGATCCGGTGCCGCAGCGCTGGCCGGGTCACCGCCTTCACGTCGTCAGGGGTGACGAAGTCCCGACCGGCCAGCCACGCCCGCGCCTTCGCGGCGGCCAGCAGGGCGGTGGCGCCCCGCGGTGAACTGCCCAACTCGATCGACGGTGCGTTCCGGGTGGCCCGGCACACGTCGACCACGTAGCCGAGCACCTCGTCGGCGACGAAGACCGTACCGACCGCCGACCGGGCAGCCGCCAGGTCCGCCGCCCCGGCGACCGGGCGGACTCCGGCCCCGGCCAGGTCCCGCGGGTCGAATCCGTGATGGTGGGCGCGGAGCACGCCGATCTCCTCGTCCCGGTTGGGCAGCGGCACGGTGACCGTCAGCAGGAACCGGTCGAGTTGCGCCTCCGGCAGCGGGTAGGTGCCTTCGTACTCGATCGGGTTCTGGGTGGCGGCCACCAGAAAGGGCTCCGGCAACGGTCGGGCGCGGCCCTCCACCGTCACCTGCCGCTCCTCCATCACCTCCAGCAGCGCCGACTGGGTCTTCGGTGGCGTGCGGTTGATCTCGTCGGCGAGCAGGATGTTGGTGAAGACCGGCCCCTGCCGGAACTCGAACGCGGCGGTCCGCGCGTCGAAGATCAGCGACCCGGTGACATCTCCCGGCATCAGGTCAGCGGTGAACTGCACCCGCTTGGCGTCCAGCTGCAGGCTCGCCGCCATCGCCCGGATCAGCAGCGTCTTGGCGACCCCGGGGACGCCCTCAAGGAGCACATGACCACGGCACAGCAGGGCCAGCACCAGGCCGGTCACCACCGACTCCTGGCCCACCACCACCTTGCCGATCTCGGCCCGGACCCGGTTCAACGCGGCCCGCGCCTGCTGCGCCTCGCTCGCCTCCCCGCCGGCGGGCGGCGCCGCCGGCATCGGCGGCACCACCACCACGCTCCCCCGCGCCGGCCCCGCCGCCGGCTCGGCTGCGGATTCAGTCACGTCAGCTCCTCTCGAAATGGTTCGGACCGGACCGGTCGTCACCGGCGCGCGGCGCGACTGTGGCAACCAACTCGTCCACCGCCGCCACCGCGCTGGTCAACTCCTCGTCGCTGGCCGGCGCTGGACCGTACAGTCGGCGCTCGACCTCCGCACTGCTCATCCCACAGTGGGCGGACACCGCCGCGACCACCGCCGCGCGCTCCGGTGCCGAGGGTAGCCCCAGGCCGCGCGCCAACCGTTCGACCGCCGCCGCCTGCAGCGTGCGCAGCGCCGCGGCGCGACCCCGGCTGCGGTGATAGAGCCGGCCACGACCGACGACAGCCTCCACCGCCGGCACCGACACCGGTAGCGGCTCCCGGACCGGTGCGCCGAGCCGGCGGGCGCGGGCCACGGCTACCAGTACCGCCAGCAACAACGCCAACGTCAACCCCGCCAACACCCCGGCTGGGTAACCGTTGACCAGGCCGGCGAATGCGTTGCCACCGCTGCGATCCAGCTCGCCCCGGGACCGGGGTTCCGGCTCCGACTCGGGATCGGCGGGCGGCGGAGCCTCGGCCGGTTCGGCGGCGAGCGCGTCGAACCAGATCACCCGGTCCCGCCCGGTGAGCAGTTCCAGGGCGAGCCGCTGGTTGCCGGCCTCATCGATCCGGTCGTTGCGGAACGGGTCGCTGGCTCCGACCACAAACGCCTCCGAACCAGAGTCGCCCACCCGGACCAGGCCACCGCCGTAACAGATCCCCGCCGGGTCCGGGGCCGAATACCGACGGCGTTCGACCGCGGCCGGACCGGCCGCGACCGCCTCCGGCACCTCGCACTCCGGCGGCGCCGCGCGAGCTGCCCAGCGGGACGGTTGGTACCGCGCCGGTAGCCCGCTCCACCACAGCTCGGCGGGGCTGGGCGCCACCAGCACCACCCGGTCGCCCTCGGCCCGCCAATACTGGGTCCGGACCAGTTGGGCCGCCTCGATCGTCGGCTTCGGCACGAAGAGCACGGCCGCGCCGTCTCGCCGCAGCGCCGTGTCGGCTTCCCCCCGGTCCGTGACGAACTCGACCCGCACCCCCTCGGCGGCCAGCCGTTCGGCCAGCTGGCTGGAGCCGTCCGGCCCGGCGCCGGTTGGGGTCAACACCTGCGGATCCGCCAGCGAGGGGGTCTCGGCCGACCACGCCACCAGGGTCGCGACGACCAGCGACGCGAAGACCGCAGCCGGGATCGCCAACCGGTACCACCGGCGGCGGAACCGACCGGGGCCCCGGCGCTCTTTCGGGCCCACCGCCGGCCGGGCCGGCGTAGCTGGCGGTGCGCTCACACCGGCACCTCCCGCGCCGACAACGCCGCCGTCACCTCGGCAGCATAGTTACGCATCGCCGCATCCTCGGCCGGCCCGGCCGGGCGATGTCCATACCAGATCCGCGAGAAGGTCTCACTCGCCGCAGCCAGCGGTGCCGCGGCGGCCGGCACCGCCGCCCCGCCCGCGGCCGCCAACTCGGTGACCGTCCATCCGGCCTGGTACCCCAGCACTTGGCGCTCCACCAGCTCCCGGACGATCGCGCGCAGCCGTTCCCGCACCGCCTCCGCGTACCGGCCCTGTGCGGCCAACTGATCCGCGCTCACCGCCAGCTCGGCGGCGGGGGTCAGCGGTAGCTCGTCGGCCGGGGCCGGCTCGGCCGGCGGCGGCTCCGCGGTGCGGCGCCGACGCCGCCAGCGCAGCCGGAACCGCCCCCACCGCCACAGGCCCCGCCACCGCCAGCGGGGGCCGGACCGCTCGGTGCCCCGGCGCCGCCGCCACCGCCACCGCCGCCGATCGCCGCGCTGCCGCGCCGGCCGTCGCCAGCGCGGCAACCACTCCGGGTAGAAGAACCACAGCGTGGTACCGAGCACCGTCACCAGGGTCAGGATCACCCCCAGCACCGGCACCCCACCGGGCACCAGATCGCCGACGGTCGCCACGGACTCGTGCCACCAACGCATCAGGGCCCCGCTCCGGCGGTCGGCGCCAACACCGGCGTCGGATCGACCCGGCGGGCAACCGCCCGCCGCAACGCCAGATCGAGCCCTTCAGTGCGGACCCGCGCAGCGACGTACAGCGACGCGTCCAAGCTCCCCAGCATCGGATAGGCGAGGACGTTGATCAGTAGGAAGACCACGCCGGTGAGGATGTTGTCCATCGTGGTGTGCGGGGAGACGTAGAACAACCCGATCAGGCCGAGCAGGCCGAAGCCCCACGCCACCCTGATCACCCCCCAGGCGAGGTAGGCGAGCACCCGGATCAGCAGCACCCGCAGCACCCCACGGTGTGCCAACACCAGCGAGCGACCCAGCGCCGCGACCGGGCCGCGCCGCTCGACCATCACCACCAGCGGCGCCGACCCGGCGGCCCCGTAGACCCAGGCGCAGAGCCCCAGCGTCAACGGCGCCAGCAGGTAGAGGGTCGCCGGCCAGCCGAAGATTGTCGCGGCGGCGAGCCCCAGCAGCAGCGCCACCGAACCCGCCACCAGCAACAGCGCCAGCACCGGCCGGGCGCCGGTCGGCGGCGCTGGCGCGCCGCGGCCCAGCAGCGCCCGCGGGATACCCCGCCCCGCCGCCCCGGCCAGCAGCGCGATCACGAACGCCTCGGTGGCCAACCCGATCACCACCAGCAGCATCCAGCTGTGCCACCGATCGTCGGCCGGCAGATACCGCAGGTCCAGGTCGGCCAACCGGCGCAGCGGGAACAACACCAGCTGCTCCACCGTGGCCAGCAGCAGCCCGAACGGCAGCAGCCACCGCCACCGGGTACGCAGCACCGCCACCCCGGCGTCGAGCAGTTCGCCGAAGGTGCCGGGGCGCAGCGGCACCTCCCCCGGCTGGCTAGCCTGGCTCACGGGTCCTCCCGACAACGGTCGGCTCATCCTGGCACAGCCCCGCCAACCATCCCTGCTCCGGCCGTCGCCGGCCGGGCCGCGCCGGGTCGCGCCGGGCCGCAGCCGCCCGGCCGGCCTGCGGCTGCCCTAACCGACCCCGGCCGGCTGCTCCCGGTATGCGAGCACCGGGCCGCGTACCGTGACGCCCACCCGTTCGCCCGGGGCGAGCGCGTGGCCCGACCGGTCGAAGACCCGGGCCGCTACCTCGATCTCGCCCTCATCCAGCCGCAGCGACAGCAACGCGTCGTGGCCGAAGAAGTCCCGCCGGGTCACGGTCGCCGCCACCTGACCCGACCTGGCGTCGGCCAACACCGCGACCTGCTCCGGGCGGATCAACACCGTCGCCGCGCCGTCGCGCTGATCGAGACTGGTGGCGCCGGTCAACGCCAGCTCTCCCAACACCGTGCGGGCGACTCCCGCGGCGACCGTAGCCGGCAGCAACACCGCCTCCCCCACGAAGTCGGCGACCCAGGCGTCGGTGGGCCGGCCGTAGATCGCGGCCGGGGTGCCGCTCTGGACGATGACCCCGTCGCGCATCACCGCCACCTGGTCCGCCATCGAGAGCGCCTCCCCCTGGTCGTGCGTGACCAGCACGGCGGTCGCCCCGTCGGCCTGCAACGCCTGCCGCACATCCCGGCGCAGATCCGCCCGCAGGCCGGCGTCGAGGGCGCTGAACGGCTCATCCAGCAGCACCAGCGGCGGTCGGGGGGCGAGCGCGCGGGCCACCGCCACCCGCTGCTGCTGCCCACCGGAGAGTTCGTGCGGCATCCGGTCGGCGTAGCCGGCCAGCCCCACCAGCTCCAGCACCTCGTGGACCCGGCCGGCGCGGCGAGCCGCCCGACCCAGGCCGTACGCCACGTTGTCGCCGACCGACAGGTGCGGGAACAGCGCCCCCTCCTGCGGCACCACCGCCACCCGGCGGCGCTCCGGCGGTAGCTGCCGCCCCGCGCTGGCGACCAACCGGCCACCCACCTCGATCTCCCCGGCGTCGACGCGTTCGAAGCCAGCCACACACCGCAGCAGCGTGGTCTTGCCGCAGCCGGACGGGCCGAGCACCGCGCTCAGCTGACCGGAGGGCACCGCCAGTGCCACCCCGGAGAGCGCCCGCACCGCCCCGTATCGTTTGTGGACCGCATGCACGGCGAGATTCGCCACGCTAGCCACCTCCCTTGCCCATGATGCCGCTACGGCTGACCAGCAGCCAGGTCGGCACCGCCGCGATGACCACCAGCAGCGCCGCGTACGGCGCGGCGGCGGCGTACTGCACCACACCGGTGTGCGTCCACAGCCGGGTGGCGAGGGTGTCCATGCCGGTCGGCCGCAGCAGCAGCGTCGCCGGCAGCTCCTTCATGCAGGTCAGGAACGCCAACGCCAGACCCGCGCCGATCCCCGGCGCGGTCAACGGCAGCGTGATCGTCCGGAAGACGGTGACCGGCCGCCGCCCCAACGACCGCGCCACCTGCTCAAGCTGGGGCGGCGCCTGCGCCGCCGCGGCGGCCACCGCCCCGACCGCCAGCGGCAGAAACAGCACCGCGTATGCCAACGCCAGCAGCCACACCGACTGGTACAGCGGGTAGAGCACATAGATCCCGAACGAGACCAGGGACAGCCCGACGACGACGCCGGGCAACGCATGCGGCAGGTAGCTGAGCCGCTCGATGATGGTCGACAGCGTGCCCGGTGACCGCGCCGCCAACAGCCCGATCGGCAGCGCCAGCAGCATTGTCAGGCCGGCCCCGAGCGCCGAGACCCAGAGCGAGTTCACCGTCGCCGAGGTGATCTCCGCGAGCGAGCCGGGGCGCGACACCCCCTCGACGAACCACCGGGAAAGCGACACCGCGGGCACGCCCAGCGCGGCCCCGGCGACCAGCGCCAACCCGCCGGCGGCGGGCCACCGACCGGCCCGCAGCCGCAGCCGCGACGGTGGCCGCCGGGCACCGCCACCGACCCGCGCGAACCGTGCCCCGCGCGCCCGGGTCACGCTCTCACCGGCGAGCAACAACACGGTGAGCATGATCAGCACGGTTGAGAGCACCAGTGCCATCGTACGGTTGAAGCCCATGTTCAGCGCGGTGAAGATCTCTCGGGTGAAGGTGTCGGTGCGGACGATCGAGACCGCGCCGAAGTCGCTGAGTGTGTAGAGCGCCACTAGCAGCCCGCCCGCGGCGATGGCCGGCTGCACCTGCCGGACGGTCACTCCGGCGAAGGTCCGCCACGGGCCGCGCCCCAGCGACCGGGAGACCTCCTCCGCGGCCGGGTCGGCGCCGACCAGCGCCGCCGCCACCGGCAGGTAGACGTACGGGTACGAGCACAGGATCAGGACCAGGGCGGCGGGCCAGAACCCCTCGAAGACATGGCGGGGATCGACCAGGTGGACCGCGGAGATCCAGGCGAACGCAGCCACATAGGACGGGATCGCCAGCGGCAACGCGGCGAGCACCCCGAAGAATCGGCGCCCCGGCACGTCGGTTCTGGTCACCAGGAAGGCCGAACCGACCCCGAGCACCACGCACCCGATCGTGACCACCGCGGCCAACCCCAGGCTCCGGCCGGCGGCGCTCGCCACCCGCTCGGTCAGCAGCGCGTCGAAGACCTGCGCCCACCCCGCCTCCACCGTGTGGATAACCAGGTAGACCACTGGTGTCAGGGCGACGGCCACGGCGAGCAGTGCGGCCAGCAGCAGCACCGGCCGCGGCGCCCATCGGTGCCACCGCGCCCGCAACGCCGCCAGGGCGGACGCGCCACGAGGCGCCCGCCCTGATGGGTGTGCCGATGCCGCCGGCGGATCGTTCGCCGACGGCGGCGGCAGGGTTCGGGTGCTCAGGCGAGCCCCGACTCGGTGATCATGACCACCGTCTCTTCCAGACTGTCGAGGTCATTCAGGTTGATCTCCGGCGCTTCCAGCCCGGCCAGCTCCGGCAGTTCGGCCGGTGCGTCGACCTCCGCCACCATCGGGTACTCGGAGGTCTGTTCGGTGAAGAACGCCTGCCCCTCGGTGGAGAGCAGATAGTCGACGAAGGTCCGCACGTCGGCATCCTCGATGGCGCCAGCGAGCACCCCGATACCGGAGATGTTCATCAGCGCCCCGGTGTCGCCGGCCGGGAAGTAGTAGTTCTGCGCGGGCATCTCCTCGAACGGGACACCCTCTTCCTTGGCCAGCTCATGCAGGTAGTAGTGGTTTACCAGGCCGACTTCGATCCGCCCCGCGTTGACATCGTCCAGGATCTGGCCGTTCCGCTCGCGGATCTGCGGGTCGTTGTCGGCGATGCCGGCCAGCCAGTCGGCGGTGGCGTCGTCCCCGTGCTGCACCCGCATGGCGGTGACGAAGGCCTGGAACGAACCGTTGGTCGGCGCGACACCCACCCGGCCCTCCCACTGCGGCTCGGTCAGCTCGAAGACCGAATCTGGCAGCTCGGACTCGTCCACCAGCTCCTGGTTGTAGACGAGCACCCGGGACCGGCCAGTGACCCCGACCCAGTCGCCGCCCGCGCCCTGGTACGCCTCGGGCACCACCTCGAGCACCTCGTCCGGGAGCGGGTCGAACATGCCAGCTTTGGACACCGCGCCGAGCGCCCCAGCATCCTGCGCCAGGAAGACCTGGGCCGGGCTCCGGTCACCCTCATCCAGCAGCTGGGCCGCCATCTGGGCGGTGTCGCCGTACCGGACGTCGACCGTGATCCCGGTCTCGGATTGGAACTGCTCGATCAATGGCTCGATCAGATTCTCATTGCGACCGCTGTAGAGAGTGAAGCTCCCGGTCGAACCGTCCTCCGCCGGGCCGCTGTCGTCATCGTCGTCACCAGCACACGCCGCCGCACCCAGTAGCAGGGCGCCGGCCACCGCCAGAGTCGTGACCGCTCGCAGGCGCGAACCACCCATGAGTAGAATCTCCATCCTGTAGGGCAGGTTAGGACCCCCTAACCTAATGAGGTGAGGCTAACCTAATCCCTAGCGGCGGCGCAACCGGCCCCCGAACTACTCCGAGATCGGCTCAGGTCGCCCGGGCGGCGTACCGGCCATCGACCGAACTGACCCGCAACGAAGTCCCGAAGGTCCGGGAGAGCAGCTCGTCGGTGAGCGTGTCGGCGAGTAGTCCCTGTGCGACAGTGGCGCCGTCCCGCAGCAGCAGGGCGTGGGTGAAGCCCGGCGGGATCTCCTCCACATGATGGGTGACCAGCACCAGCGCCGGCGCGTCCGGATCGGCGGCCAGCGCGGCGAGCCGGGCGACCAACTCCTCCCGGGCCCCCAGATCGAGCCCTGCCGCCGGCTCGTCCAACAACAGCAGTTCCGGATCCGGCATCAGCGCCCGCGCGATCTGCACCCGCTTACGCTCACCCTCCGAGAGGGTGCCGAACCAGCGATCCGCCAACCCTCCGACCCCCAGCTGCGCCAGCAACAACTCGGCGCGCGACCGGTCGACCGGGTCGTAGTCTTCCCGGAACCGGCCGACCACCGACCAGGCCGCCGTCATCACCACATCCAGCACCCGCTCGTCGCCGGGGATCTGATCCGCCAGCGCCGCCGTAGCCAGCCCCACCCGCGCCCGCAACTCGTGCACGTCGGTCCGGCCCAGCCGCTCCCCCAGCACCGCGACCGAGCCGGTGGTCGGATGCAGCCGACCGGCGGCGAGGCTCAGCAATGTGGTCTTACCAGCCCCATTCGGACCGAGCACCACCCACCGCTCGTCCAGCTCCACCCGCCAGGTGAGCTCCCGGAGCAGCGACGACCCGGACCGGGTCAGACCCACATCCTCGACAGCGATTACCTGATCTGCGGAGAGCTGGTCGGCGAGCACCGTTCCATCCAACCATGGCGCCGGCCGGTCACCCCGGCCGCCGGTCACGACGTGGCGCCGAACACCTCGTCCCGCGCCGCCGCCAGCGCTGTGTGCAGCGCACCGGTGAGTACCGGCTCCGCCCCCACCTCGGTCGGCACCACCCGCGGTGACACGACGGTGATCGCGGCCACCTCGTGCTGCACCCGCTCGGCGAGCGCCATCCCACCGGCCCGACCGACCTCCCCAGCGATCACCACCAGCGGTGGGTCGATCACCACACTGATGCAGGCCACCCCGAGCGCCAGCCGGCGAGCCAACTCGTCCAGCACCGCACTGCCGGCGGTGCCGGCCGCCACCGCGGCCCGCACCCCATCGGCGCCGGCCCCCGCAAAACCGTGCGACCGCGCCACCTCCCGTACCGCCGCTAGGCCCGCAAGCTGGTGAAACCCGCCGTCCAGACCGGCCGGTGGGGTGCCGGCGTCGGGGGCGGAGTGCGGCGGCGACCACCGCCGGCCGGGGTCACGGACCACCGGAGCGCCCGGCACCGGCATGAAACCGATCTCACCGGCGGCCCCAGTGGCGCCCCGGTGCAGCCGGCCGTCGAGCATCACCGCCAGGCCGATCCCGACATCCACCCAGATCAGGATGAAGTCCCGGGCCTCCCGCGCCGCGCCCAGCCGCGCCTCGGCCACCGCCGCCAGGTTGACGTCGTTCTCGAACGCGACCGGTGCGCGGAGATCCTCCCGCAGGGCGGAGAGTAGGCCACGGTGCCACCGCGGCAGGTTGTAGACGTACGCGATGTCTCCGGATGCCGGGTCCACCAGGCCCGGCGTGCCGATCACCACCCGGCGCACCCCCGACAGCTGCGCCTGCCCCTGCTCCAGCGCCCGAACCACCGCCCGGTGGACCACTCCGACGGCCTGGTCATCCCCGCGGATCGACTCCTCGACCCGGCCCACGACGGCCCCGGTGATGTCGGCGCAGGCCGCGGTCACCTTGTCCGACTCCGAGCTGACCTCCACCCCCACGACGTACGCGGCGGTGGGGTCCACGGCGTAGAGGGCGGCGTTCGGGCCCCGGCTACCGGCCACCTCCCCGACCCGTACCACCAGCCCTCGTTCCTCCAACCGTTCGACCAATTGGGAAGCGGTTACCTTGGAGAGGCCGGTCAACTCACCGAGCTTGGTACGGGTCAGTGGGCCGTGGGTCATCAACAGCTCCAGGGCCGCCCGATCGTTGAGTGCCCGTAACAATCGGGGGGTGCCGGGCTGACGGGTGCCGCGCATCATCACCTACCGCAGGTTTATTAATAAAGTTTACTGTACAATGCTAGCCACTTAACGACTACGATTCAGCGTACGACCCACACACCACAGGGAGGCCCCGTGGCGACCGACCCCGGACTACGCCGACTCGCACTACGCACGCTGCTGGCGGCCTTCCCCGGCACCACCGCCCCAGACTGGGCCCGCCGCCTGCTCGAAGACGGGCTCACCGGCTACACCTTCTTTGGTTACAACGTCGCCGACGCCGACCAGCTCAGCCAGCTCACCGCCCAGCTCCGCGACGCCCGCAACGACGTGCTGATCGCGATCGACGAAGAGGGCGGTGACGTCACCAGGCTCGCCCACCGTACGGGCAGCCCCTACCCGGGCAACGCCGCGCTCGGCGTCGTCGCCGACCCGGCCGTCACCCAGCAGGTCTACCAGGCGATCGGCAACGACCTGGCCAGCGTCGGCGTCAACCTGGACCTCGCCCCCACCGTCGACGTCAACACCGCCGACGACAATCCGATCATCGGTACCCGATCGTTCGGCGCCGACCCCGGCGAGGTCGCCCGCCACACCGCCGCCGCGGTCGCCGGGCTCCAGCGCACCGGCGTCGCCGCCTGCGCCAAGCACTTCCCCGGCCACGGCGCCACCGTGACCGACTCGCACCTGACCCTCCCCCGGGTCGACGCGACCCCGGCCGAACTGCGCCGCCGCGACCTGCCCCCGTTCGCCGCCGCGATCGAGGCCGGCGCTAAGTCGATCATGACCGCGCACATCGTGGTCCCCGCGCTGACCGGCCAGGACCCCGCCACCTTCAGCTCGGCGGCGCTGGTCACGCTGCTCCGCGAGGAGTACGGCTTCACCGGCGCGATCATCACCGACGCGCTGGAGATGGCGGGCGCCGCCGAGACCGCCGGCTCGGTCCCGGCCGCCGCGATCCGCTCCTTGGCCGCCGGCGCAGATCTGCTCTGCATCGGCGCACAGGTCGACGCGGCCCTGGTCGACCAGGTGGCCGACCGGATCGCCGCCGCGATCACCAGCGGCGAGTTGCGCCGGGACCGGGTCGAGCAGGCCGCCGCCCGCGCCGCCTCCCTGGCGGAGTGGGCCAGCGTGCCGAACCCGGCCGACCCGCTCCCCGCCGACCTCGGCTACCGGGCGGCCCAGCGGGCGGTGCAGGTCTCGGGCGAGCTGGCCACCACGGCCGCACCGGTGGTGGTGCAGTTCGACGCCGCCGCCACGATCGCCGAGGGTCGGGTGCCGTGGGGCCCGGATGGCCACCTTCCCGGCGTGGTGCGGCTCGACCCGGCCCACGCCACCGTGGACCACCTGCGCAAGCTCGCCGGTGACCGGCCACTCGCGCTGGTCGGCCGGCATCTGCACCGCGACCCGGCGACCCGTGCCCTGATCGAGGAAGTAGCCCAGCAGCACCCCACTGTGGTCGCCGAGATGGGCTGGCCCTCGACCTGGCGGCCCGCGGACGCCCACGCCTTCATCACCACGCACGGTGCCAGCTACGCCAACAGCGCCGCCCTAGCCTCAGTGCTCCACCCCAGTGCATGACCACTATGGATGACGGAGCCGGGTGAGCCGGGAACGCAGCGCCTGACCTGCCGCGGGTGGCGAATATCGGCTAGCCTATGCCGATGAGCGTGACCGACTGGTTGCTCGACGGCGACCCCGCCATCAGGTGGCAGGTGGGGCGCGACCTCACGGCCGCCTCCCCCGACGTCATCGAGGACGAGCGGGCCCGAGTCGAGCACGAAGGGTGGGGGGCACGCCTACTGGCTTGTCGGGGTCCCGACGGGCTCTGGGACGGCGGTGCCTGTTTCCCTGCCGCCTACACCGGCGGTGAGCCTGGGCAACCCTGGACGCCCACTATGCATACGCTGCAGACGCTGCAACTGCTCGGGCTCGACCCGGCCTCGGCCTCCGCCCGCCGGACGATCGCGCTGGTCGCTGAGAACGGGCGTTGGGAGCACGCCGGGCAGCGCTACTTCGATGGCGAGGTCGAGCCGTGCATCAACGGCCGCACGATCGAGACCGGGGCATACTTCGGAGCGGACGTCGCGCCGATCGTCGATCGCATCCTCGGCGAGCAACTGGACGACGGCGGCTGGAACTGCGAGGCCGAGAACGGCTCCACCCGTTCATCTTTCGACACCACGATCAATGTGCTGGAAGGGCTCCACGAGTTCGAGCGCACAGCCGGCGGGTCCCCCGCGCTGCACCGGGCCCGGCAGGGCGGCGAGGAGTACCTACTCGAGCGGGCGCTGCTCCGCCGCAGGAGCACCGGCGAGATCGTCGACCCGGCGTATCTCGAGTTCGCCTTCCCCTACTACTGGCACTACGACGCGCTGCGCGCGCTCGACTACTTTCGTCGCCGTGGCGCCGCCCCGGAGTCCCGGATGGCAGAAGCCGTCACGGTGGTGCGGTCGAAGCAGCAGCCCGATGGTCGATGGCTACTCGACCGTATCCACCCGGGTCGTGTCCACTTCGACCTCGAGGCCGGCGTGGGGACGCCGAGCCGCTGGAACACGCTCCGCGCTCTCCGGGTGCTCCGCTGGTGGGACGCCGCGGCCTAGCCCTCGGGCTAGGCCGCGGTGGTCCGGACCAGGGTGCGGATCTGGCGCAGTAGCACCGACAGCGCCGCCAGGTCGGCGGCGGCGTCGCCGAACTCGCCGATGGCGTTGCGGGCCCGGGCGATCGACGCCGCGTTCAACTGCTCCCACTGGAACACCCGGCTCGCCGGCTCCGCCGTCGGCGCGGTGGCGGCGAGCACCTCCCAGGTGAGCGCCGCCAACGCCGCGTAGAGGTCGTACCGCAACGCCATCCGGGCGAGGGTCTGCCAGCGGTCCTCCCGCGGCAGCGACGAGATCTTCGACAGGATCGAGTCGACCCGGAACCGCTCCGACAGGACGAAGTAGACCTCAGCGGTCTCGTCCAGCGACTCCGGCTCCGACGTGTCGGCGCCGCGTTTGGTGACCTCGACGATGTCGAGCAGGCCGAAGCTGTAGCTGAGCCGGCCGGTCCAGTCCGCCAACTCCGCCGGCAGGCCCGCCGCCACATACTGGGTGACGCTGTCGCGCAGCGCGTCGCGCTCCACCCCGCGGAACAACCCACCTAGCTGCGGCAGCAGCCGGGCGACCCCGGGCTGGAGAGCCGCGATCTCCCCGGCGACATCCAACGGTGAGCGCCGGTTCTGCAGCAGCCACCGGACCGCCCGGTCGAGCAACCGTCGAGTGGCCAGGTAGACCGCGGTCTGGGCGGCGATCGGCACCTGGTTGTCGAGCGCCTCCACCGCCCGCCACAACTCCGGCAGCCCGTACACCTCGCGTACCACGATGTACGCCCGCAGCACGTCCGCGGCCGACGCGCCGGTCTCTTCGACCGCCCGGTAGACGAACGACGTGCCGCCGCGGTTTACCACCTCGTTGACCAACACCAGCGAGCTGATCTCGCGACGGAGCCGGTGGCCGCGCATCTGCGAGCCGAAGCGCTCCGCCAGCGGCGTCGGGAAGTAGCCGGCCAGCAGGTCGTAGGTCCACGCCTCGTCGGGAAGCTCCGAGTCGGCGACTTCGGCCTTGAGGAGATTCTTGACGTACGCCATCAGCACCGACAGCTCCGGAGTGGAGAGTCCGCCCTTGCCGGCGGCGAGCCGGGCGGTGATCTCGGCGTCGGTGGGCATCGCGGCCAGGCTCCGGTCGAGCGCCCCGGACTCTTCGAGGTCGGACAGCATCCGCCGGTGCACCGGCAGCAGCGGCACGGCCTGTGCCCGGGCCCGCCCCAACGCCCACGCCTGGTCGTAGTTGTCGCGTAGCACCAGGGCGGCGACCTCGTCGGTCATCTCGGCGAGCAGCTCGTCCCGGGCTGGCTGCGGCAGATCCGCCGCCGCCAGCAGGATCTTGATGTTGACCTCCCGGTCCGAGCAGTTTACGCCACCGGCGTTGTCGATGAAGTCGGTGTAGATCCGGCCACCGGTGCCGCCGACGCCCGCCAGCGCGTACTCGACCCGGCCGGCCTGGGTGAGGCCGAGGTTGCCGCCTTCTCCGATCACCCGGCAGCGTAGTTGGGCCCCGTTGACCCGGACCGGGTCGTTGGTTTTGTCCCCCACCTCGCCGTGTGACTCGGAGCTGGCCTTGACGTAGGTGCCGATGCCGCCGTTCCAGAGCAGGTCGACCGGGGCGAGCAGGATCGCCCGGACCAGCTCGGCCGGGGTCATCGCGGTGGGTGGGTCGATCAGCCCGAGCGCCGCGCTGACCTGCGGGGTCACCGGGATCGACTTGGCGTGCCGGGAGTAGACCCCGCCGCCGGTGGAGATCAGCGAGCGGTCGTAGTCGTCCCAACTGGACGCCGGGAGTCGGAAGAGTCGTTCCCGCTCCGGGTAGGAGGTCGCCGGGTCGGGCTCCGGGTCCAGGAAGATGTGCCGGTGGTCGAAGGCGGCGACCAACCGCAGGTGGCGGGAGAGCAGCATGCCGTTGCCGAAGACGTCACCGGACATGTCGCCGACCCCCACGGCGGTGACCGGTTGCTGTTGGATGTCCAGGTCGAGCTCCCGGAAGTGGCGCTTGACCGACTCCCAGGCGCCGCGGGCGGTGATCCCCATCTTCTTGTGGTCGTAGCCGGCGGAGCCGCCGGAGGCGAAGGCGTCGCCGAGCCAGAAGTCGTAGCCGCGGGAGATTTCGTTGGCGAGGTCCGAGAAGGTCGCGGTGCCCTTGTCGGCGGCGACCACCAGGTACGGGTCGTCGCCGTCGTGGCGGACCACCGCGGGCGGCGGCACCGCCTGCCCGCCGACCAGGTTGTCGGTGACGTCGAGCAGGCCGGAGATGAACTGCCGGTAGCAGGCGACCGCCTCCGCCCGGCGGGCCTCGCCGTCGGCCGGCGGCTGCTTGAGCACGAAACCACCTTTGGCGCCGGCGGGCACGATCACCGCGTTCTTGACCTCCTGGGCCTTGACCAGCCCGAGGATCTCGGTGCGGAAGTCGTCGCGCCGGTCGGACCAGCGCAGCCCGCCCCGGGCCACCAGCCCGAACCGCAGGTGTACGCCTTCGAACCGAGGCGAGTAGACGAAGATCTCGAACCGTGGCCGGGGCTGCGGCAGCTCCGGCAGGGCCCGGGGGTCCAGCTTCAGCGCTACATAGGACTTGGGCCGGCCGTGCTGCCCCCGCTGGAAGAAGGAGGTACGGACGGTGGCCTGGATGAGCCCGAGATAGGACCGGATGATCCGGTCCTGGTCGAGGCTGTGCACCTCGTCGAGGGAGCTCTCCAGCTCGGCGGTCAGTTCCCGCACCCGCTGCGGTCGGGGCTGCTCGGCCTCGTCGTACCAGGGGTCGAAGCGAGCCTCGAAGATCGCCACGAGGAGCGCGGCGACCTTCGGGTACGCGCAGAGGGTCGTCTGCAGATACTCCTGGGAGAAGACGGTGCCCGCCTGCCGGAGATACTTCGCGTACGCCCGCAGCACCACTACCTGTCGCCAGCTCAGCCCGGCCCGTAGCACCAGCGCGTTGAAATCGTCCACTTCGGCCTCGCCGCGCCAGGCGGTGGAGAACGCGTTCTCGACCTGGCCCCGCACGTCCGCCGGGCGGCGGGCGTCCGGGGGCAGCTGCAGCCCAAAGTCGTACAGGTAGGCGATGCCGTCGTCGCGGGTGATCTCGTACGGGTGCTCGTCGGTCACCCGTACTCCGAGCGAGTGCAGCACCGGCAGCACCGCCGAGAGGCTCATCGGTTCGCCGAACCGGTAGATCTTGAATCGGACGCTGTCGTCGCCGCGCCGCTGGAACAGGTGCATCTCCAGCTGCCCGGAGTCCTCCAGCAGCTCCAGCTTGGCGAGGTCCTTGACCGCCTCATGGGGGGTATGATGATCCTTATAGGACTCAGGGAACGCATCCCGGTAGCGAGTGAACAGCCACTTGGTCTGTTCGTCGCCGAGTTTCCGGCCGAGCACCAACGCCAGGTCGTCATACCAGAGCCGGGTGGCCTCAGCCAACCGTTCGGCGAGCGCGTCCGGGTCGACGTGCGCTGGCGGCTTCGCCGGATCGGTCCGGACGATGAAGTGGACCCTCGCCAGCAGCGACTCGGTGACCCGGGTGGTGTAGTCCACCCCCACCCCGTGCAGCTGCGCCAGCAGGATCTCCTGCATCTTCAGCCGATTGCTGGTAGTGAACCGGTCCCGAGGCAGGTAGATCAGGCAAGAGATGAACCGGCCATAGTGGTCCTTCCGGAGAAAGACCCGCAGCTGTCGCCGACCGGCCATCCGCAGCACCCCGATGACCGCCCGGTAGAGGTCGTCGGTCGAGATCGAGAAGAGCTCGTCACGGGGGTAGCTCTCCAGAATCTCCAACAGGTCCTTGCCGGAGTGGCTGCGCGGCGAAAGACCGGAGCGCTCCAACACCTCGGCGACCTTCCGCCGGACCACCGGCAGATCCTGCACACTGCTGCGGTACGCGGACGAGGTGAACAGCCCGATGAATCGACGCTCCCCCACCACAACCCCGTCGGCGTCGAACATTTTTAGTCCGATGTAGTCGAGGTACGCGTTGCGGTGGACGGTGGCGCGGGAGTTCGCCTTGGTGATGATGAGCAGGCGCCGTTCGAAGACCTTCGCGTACGCCTCCGGGCTCATCGATGAGAGCACCCGCGGCCGGGTCTGGTCGTTGCGGAGTATCCCCAGCCCGGTGCCGCCGGTGGCGACCAGCATGGTGACCGGCTCACCGGTCGACTCGGTCGGGTCCGGCTCCTCGACGAGCTCATACTCCCGGTAGCCGAGGAAGGTGAAGTGGTCGGCGGCGAGCCAGCGGAGCAGCGCGATCGAGTCGCTGATGTCTTTCTCTGGCACCGGCGGACGGGGCACACTCGCCAGCTCATCCGCGATCGCGAGCGCGGCGGCGCGCATCTTTGGCCAGTCCTCCACCGACTCTCGTACGTCGGTGAGCACCTGATGCAGCTCGGACTCGAGCGCGGCGAGCTCCGCCGAATCCCGGACCGGGTCGATCTCCAGGTGGATCCAGCTCTCGACCAGGTCGCCGGCGATCGCGTCGTCCGGCTCGACCTCCGCCGCCGCCTCCTGCAACGCGCCGAGCGGAGTCCGGCGAACCACCACCAGCGGATGCACTAGCAGATGCACGTCCAGGTTGCGGGCGGTGATCGCGCCGGTCACTGAGTCGACCAGGAACGGCATGTCGTCCACGACGATGTCGATCACGGTCCGCGAGTCCTCGCCGGGTGCGCTGACCCGCAGCTTCAGCTGCCCCGCTAGCCGCTGCCGGGCCAGCTCCAGGTGGGCCACGGCCGCGTCGAGCAGCTCTTGCGGCTCCCGGTCCACTAGCTCTTCGTCAGGGGCGAATCGCCAATATCGGGCGATGAGTCGGGCGGTCTCAAGATCGTCGCCAGCGGCGGCGATCGCCGCGCTGATCAGTTGTTCCGCGCTCGACACGGCGGGCACGAGACCGTCGCCGAACTCGTCGTCGAAACCGGCCCCGCCGGAGACGTCGGTGTCCTCGTAATAGGTGTGGACCGAGCTACCCGCGTGGAAATCTTCGGTGCCCAGCTCGCTGGGCACCCCACGACTGGACTCGGTGGCCGCACGCTGGACCATCAGCCCTACTCTCCTTAGCGCCCACGCCGTTGTGGGCTCCACCTGCCCAGCTTAGCCAGGTCCCCGATACACCTCACGCATACCAATGACGGACACTAAGCGCAACGACCCCGCCGCTCACTGAGTTAAGGAGCTCCGATGCGTCGCCGACTGGCCGCTTCGTCCCTGGTCATCTGCCTGGTCGCCGGCCTCGCTGCGGCGTGCAGCCGAGACAGCGGGGCGGAAGCGACGCTGTCGGCCTTCCTCGACGGCTGGTCGGAGGGGCGAGCCGCAGACGTGCCCTTCGTCACCCCGACTGGTGAGCCGGTCGCCGCCGAGCAGGTGACCGAAGCGCTGGCCGAGGCCAGCGGCGATCTGCACGAGCAGCCACCCGAACTGACCGCTGGCGAACTCGATGAATCAGGCGAGAACGCCACCGCTCCGATCACCGTGGCGTGGCCCCTGCCGGGCGGCGCGAGTTGGGCGTACGAGACGTCGGTGCGGCTCACCGAACGGGACGGTGACTGGCACGTGATCTGGCAGCCGGCAGTGCTCCACCCGGAGCTGCTCGACGGGGACCAGCTGCGGCTGCGCCGGCTCGCCGCCGCCCGCGGCGAGATCCTCGACGCCGCCGGCGACCCGCTGGTGACCGCCCAGCCGATCACCGAGGTCGGGATCTGGCCCAGCCAGGCCGACGAGGTTGCCGAGCTGGCCGACCGGCTCACGTCAGCCCTCGCCGAACTCGGGCACGAGCTGGACCTGTCAGACCTGCCGGACCGGGTGGACGAAGCCCGCGACGATGACCTCTTCGTCCCGGTCATCACGCTCCGCCAGGACGAGTACGACGAGATCGCCGACGAGATCGGCGACCTGCCCGGGGTCCAGACCCGGGAGGAGGAACGGCACCTCGCCCCCACCCGTACCTTCGCCCGGGCGTTGCTGGGCACCGTCGGCGAGGTGACGGCCGAGGTGATGGAACAGCAGCCGGGAGCCTTCGCCCCCGGCGACCAGGTGGGGTACGGCGGCCTGTCCGGGCACTATGACGAGCAACTGCGGGGGGTGACCGGGCAGGCGGTGGTGATCGCCCGGCCCTCGCCCGGCGATGAGGTGACCGAGATCGAGCTGGACCGGGTGGACCCCGAATCGGGCCAGGACATCGCCACCACCCTCGACGCCGATGTTCAGAGCGCCGCCGAGGCGGCGCTGGCCGCCGAATCGAAGCCGGCGGCGCTGGTCGCGATCCGGATCAGCGACGGGTCGGTGCTGGCGGTCGCCAACACCGAGGGCGACGAGGCGCACCCGGTCAACCTGGCGCTGACCGCGTCGGTGCCGCCGGGCTCCACTTTCAAGATGGTCAGCGGCTACCAGCTGCTCGCCGCCGGCGAACTCGAACTCGACAGCGAGGTGCCCTGCCCGGAGGAGCTGACCATCGACGGGTTCACCATCAGCAACGCGTTCTCCGGGGGCCGGGGTGAGGTGCCGTTCCAGGAGGCGATGGCGATCTCCTGCAACACCGCGTTCGCCACCGTCGCGCCGCAGCTGGGCGACGACGGCCTGGCCACCGCCGCCGGGTCGCTCGGGCTCGGTGGCGATTGGGACCTCGGGCTGGAGACCTTCACCGGCTCGGTTCCGGCCGGCGGGTCCGCGCTGGATCAGGCAGTGGCCGCGTTCGGGCAGGGTCAGACCCAGGTGTCGCCAGCGGCTATGGCCGCCGCCACCGCGGCGGTCGCCCGCGGTGCCTGGCTGCCCCCGACCCTGGTGGTGGACCCGGCGGCGGACCAGCCAGCGCCGGCGGACCTGTCGGACCCTGCGGTGGCCGACCTCCATCGGGCGCTGCGGGCGGTGGTGACCGGCGGCACCGCCGAAGCGCTGGCCGATGTCCCCGGCGGCGACGTCTTCGGCAAGACCGGCACCGCCGAGGCGGGAGAGGAGACCCACGGCTGGTTCGTGGGTTGGCAGGACGACCTGGCGGTGGCGGTCTTCGTCGTCGACGGCCGATCCGGTTCCGGGGCGGCGGTGCCGCTAGCGGGTGAGTTCCTTCGCACCCTCGCGGAGTGACCTGGCTCAGCTGGCCGGTTCCGGCTCCGCGCTGCCCGGCGGTGGGCTGCCCGGCGGTGGGCTGCCCGGCGGCGAACTCGCCGGCGTGGCGCTGACCGGCGTGACGCTGGCCGGCTGTCCGGCGGTGAGCGCAGCCACCAACATGTCCACCACCTCGCCGGCGTAGCCGCCGGCCGGGTCATGGTCCGGATCGAAGACGGTCAGCTCCAACCCCAGGCACGACACATCGCTGACCAGCCCGGCGATCAACAGCTCCAGCTCCCGGTGGGCGATGCCGCCGTCGTCCGGGGCGTCCACCGCCGGCATCACCGCCGGGTCGAGCACGTCGATGTCGATGTGGACCCAGAAGCCGACGCAGTCGGTCAGGCGCTCCCGCGCCCAGGCGGCGGTCCGGGCCGGCCCCTCGGTGCGCAGCTCCGGCACCGGCCGGACCGCCATGCCGGCCGCCTGCAGATCCATCCGGTACTCGTCGTGGCCCCGGATCCCGAGCACCACCACATCGGTATCGCGCAGGTACGGCCGCCGATGCTCGATACCGGCGAGCTCCACCTGGCCGCGGCCGGTGACCAGGGCAAGATCTTCCCCGGCCGCGGCGCCGACGTAGGCGGCGTTGCCCGGGTGCCGGAAGTCGGAGTGGCCATCGACGAAGACCAGACCGGGCCGGCCGTCCAGCTCGGCGGCGAGCCGGTGCGCCGCCACCGCCGCCCCGATCAGGATCGAACAGTCCCCGCCGAGCACGAGCGGGAACTCGTCGGCGTCGAGGATCGCCCCGATCCGGTCGGCTAATCGGGTCGAATACTCGCTGATCTGTTCGGCCTGGCACACCCCGTCCCCGGGCCGCCAGCCACTCGGGTCGTACCGGGGCGGGGTGACGCAACCGGCGTCCCGGGCCCCGAGCCGCGCCACCAGCCCGTGGTCTCGCAACGCCCCGGGCGCCTTGGCGCAGCCCGGCACGGTGCCCGGGCTCGGCGGGCGCAGGCCGAGATTGGACGGGGCGTCAAGGACAGCGATGCGGCGGTTCATCAGGGGTGGCCGGGGCGTCGGGGTTAGAAGAGCGCGCTGGCGAGGGCCCGCCGGGCCGCCGCCACCGCGGGATCGTCAGGGCCGGCGATGGCGAAGAGCGAGACCAGATGTTCCCGGATCCGCTCCCGCTGCGCTGGTTCCACGCGGCGGACCAACTCCACCAGCCGCCGGTAGGCCGCCTCTGCCTGGCCACTGAGCACCTCGACGTCGGCGGCGAGCAGCTGTGCGTCGACATCGTCGGGCGTAGCCTGGGCCGCGGCGAGGACCGCCGTGGGGTCGGCGCCGTCGGTCCGCCGGGCGAGCGTGACCTGCGCGACACCGGCCTCCGCCGCAGCGTCGCCGGGCGACTCGGACAAGATCTTCTGGTACGCCCGTTCGGCGCCGTCCAGGTCGCCGGCGAGCAGTGCCTGGTCGGCCTCGTCGAGCCGGGGGTCGGCTGCGGGCTCCGGCGCGGCGCCGCCGCCGGCCTTGAGCACGGCGTCGAGCCACTGCCGCAGCTGCGCCTCGGGCACCACCCCGCTGAAGGCGTCCAACGGCTGCCCGTTGACGACCGCATACACCATCGGGATGCCCTGCACCCGGAACATCTGCGCCAGTCTTGGGTTGCTGTCAACGTCGATCTTGGCCAGCACCCAGGCGCCGTCGTGTTCGCTGGCGAGCTTCTCCAGCACCGGCGAGAGCTGCTTACATGGCCCGCACCACTCCGCCCAGAAGTCGATCACCACCGGGGTGGTGAGCGAGCGTTCCAACACCTCGGTCTGGAACGTGGCCTCGGTAACGTCGATGATCACTGCACCGGCGCCGCCACCGGTTGCGGCGCCACCCGCCGCCGAGCCGGCGGCGGGCGGGCGGGACGGCGCCGCCGGAGCGGTCGCCTGGGCCCGGAGCGCACTGAGGTCGACGGCGCCACGCGTGAAGATCGACTGGCTGTCTCGTGGGTCGCTCATGGTTGTCTAGTCTCGCACGCGCGCCGCGGATCGGCTCTCGACACCGGGCGCCACCGATGCTAATGTCCCGCGCCCTCGCGTCCTTGCCTTGAAGTCGGCTTCACCTCCTACGGTAGGCAGGCCACTACCGGAGGGAGCTCGGCAATGAGTATAGAGACCGCCGCCTGGAATTCGCTCTACCACGCGATGCACCAGGAAGAGCAGCGCCGCCCGGTGACCCGGGCGGTGCTCCGGCGCATCGTCGGGTTCGCCCGCCCGTACCGGCGGGAGCTGCTGGTCTTCCTGGCGGTCACCGTGGTCACCGCCGCACTGGCGGTCGCGACGCCGCTGCTCGCCGGCCGGGTGGTGACCGAGATCGTGGCCGGCAGCGAGCCGGCGGTAGTGGTCGGGCTCGCGCTGGCGATCGCGGCGATCGCGATCGCCGAGGCCGGGTTCGGGATGATCAGCCGCTGGCTGTCGGCCCGGATCGGCGAAGGGCTGATCCTGACCCTGCGCAACGCGGTCTTCGCCCACGTCCAGCGGATGCCGATCGCCTTCTTCACCCGGACCCGCACCGGTGCGCTGGTCAGCCGACTCAACAACGACGTGATCGCGGCCCAGCGGGCGTTCAGCGAGACTCTCTCCAGTGTGGTTGGCAACGTGGTGGCGCTCGTGCTCACGCTCGCGGCGATGCTGCTGCTCTCCTGGCAGCTCACGCTGCTCGCGCTGGTATTGCTGCCGATTTTCGTAGCGCCGGCGCAGCGGCTCGGCCGGCGGGTCGCCGGCCTGGAACGGGAAGCCGCGCGGCACAACGCCACCATGACCACCCAGATGACCGAACGCTTCTCCGCCGCCGGCGCCACCCTGGTGAAGCTGTTCGGCCGCCCCGATGAGGAGGCTGCCGCGTTCGACGCCCGCGCCAGCCGGGTACGCGACATCGGAGTCCGCACCGCCATGGTGCAGTGGACCTTCATCACCGCCCTTACCCTGGTCTCGGCCCTGGCGTTGGCCCTGGTCTACGGCCTGGGCGGCTTCTTCGCGTTGACCGGCGCCCTCGACGCCGGCACCCTGGTGGCGCTGGCGTTGCTGCTCACCCGGCTCTACGCGCCGCTGACCGGGCTGGCCAGCGCCCGGGTCGAGCTGATGACCGCGCTAGTCAGCTTCGAGCGGGTCTTCGAGGTGCTGGACCTCAAACCGCTGCTCACCGAGCCGGCGCAGCCGAGGTCACTGCCGGCCGGCGCGGTTCCGGTGGAGTTCGACGAGGTCCGCTTCAGCTACCCGGCCGCCGAGGAGGTCTCACTGGCGTCGCTGGAGGAGGTGGCGGTGCTGGACCAGCGCGGTGGGGTGCAAGTGCTGCACGGCGTCTCCTTCCGGGCCGAGCCGGGCCAGGTGGTGGCGCTGGTCGGAGCCTCCGGCGCCGGCAAGTCCACGATCGGCGCGCTCACCAGCCGGCTCTACGACGTAGACAGCGGGGCTGTCCGATTGGGCGGGGTGGACCTCCGGGAGCTGTCGTTCGAGACCATCCGCCGGACCGTCGGGGTGGTCACTCAGGACGGGCACCTCTTCCACGACACGGTCGCGGCGAACCTACGACTGGCGAACCCGGCGGCGACCGACACCGAGCTGTGGCAGGCTCTGGACCGGGCCCGGCTGGCCGATCTGGTGCGAGAACTGCCCGACCAGCTCGACACGGTCGTGGGCGAGCGCGGCTACCGGCTCTCCGGCGGGGAACGCCAGCGGCTGACCATCGCCCGGCTGCTGCTGGCGCAGCCTCGGGTGGTGGTGCTGGACGAGGCGACCGCGCACCTGGACGCCGAGTCGGAGGCGGCGGTCCAGGCGGCGCTGGCCGAGGCGCTGGCCGGCCGGACCGCACTGGTGATCGCGCACCGGCTCTCGACGATCCGGGCCGCCGACCAGATCCTGGTGATCGACGAGGGGCGGATCGTGGAGCAGGGGCGCCACGCCGACCTGATCGCCGCCGGTGGCCGCTACGCGGAGCTGCACCGGACCCAGTTCGCCAACCCAACGGAACCGGCCCTGCCGGTGGGTTGATCCTCGGCGACGCTCGCCGACCGGGCGGGCGGCGCTCGCCGGATCGCTGGCCCGAAGGATCCCTGGCCCGAAGGTCAGCGAGCGTGGACCTCGTCCGGCAGGTCGACCCCCGGCTGCGCTGCCGACAACGCCCTCGCCTGGCACTGCCCGGAGCGGGGCACGACCCGGCGCAACAGCTCACCGAGTAGCCCTCGCTCCGCCGCCGAGAGGTCGCTGAACAGCTCGTCTTCGACCTCCGCCAGCACCTTCGCGGTGGTCGCGAGCGCCTCACCGCCGGCTGCGGTCAGCTCGACGATGTGCCGGCGCCGGTCGGTCGGATCGCGCCGGCGCCGGAGCAGATCGGCGCTCTCAAGGTCGTTCAGGATCGCGACGAGCACACTCGGGTCAACCTCAAGCAGCTCGACCAGCTGCTGCTGGCAGGTCGGCTCGGGCTCGAGATGGGCCAACACCGTCACGTGCCGCGGCGACAGTTTGGTGACGCCCAGCGCGCCCCGGAGCCGGGCATCGGTCAGTAGGCCACGTTTAGCCAGCAGCAAGGAGAGGCTGTCGGTGATGCCTGCCCCTCTGACGCTCTCCACTTCTACACAATAACAGGGGGACGTCTGTAGACACCGCTTGATCGTTGAGTTAGGCTAACGATTGATTTATCAAGACTATGGAGTGGGTAGCAATGTATATCGCGTATATCGTCACCGCGGTCCTCCTGTCCGCCTTGCTGGCTTTCACCGCGCGAAACAAGCTCGTCCGAGAGAAGGAGGTCACGGCGATCCTGACCCGGCTCGGCGTCCCGGATCGGATGTTCCCGGTGCTGGCGACGCTCCAACTGCTCGGTGCGGCCGGCCTGCTCATCGGGATCTTCTTTCGGCCACTGGGCATCGCGGCCGCCGCTGGCGTCGTACTCTTCTTCGCCGGCGCGGTCATCGCCCACCTACGGGCCAACGACGCGAAGGGCACCCCGGTGCCGGCCGTCTTGACAGCCTTCTCGGTCGTTCCGCTGGCCCTCGGCGCCGCCACACTCTGAGCGGCGCCTGCCCTCCCCTGGCGGGCGTCGCCGCCGGAGGGCAGGGTGAGCCCTGACTGTCCCCGTCACCGATATCCGAGATGCCAACCATGTCAGAGTTATTACCCATGTCCGAGCTGGAAGCCGATCCCCCGCACGGTGATAACCCAGCTGCTGGCGCCGAGCTTTCGTCGCAGCGTCCCCACGTGAGTGTCGACCGTGCGACGAGACCAGGAGCCGCCCCAAATCTCGAGCATGAGCCGCTTGCGCGGAACCACCGTGCCCGGATTGGACGCCAGCACGTAGAGCAGGTCGAACTCTTTTCGAGTGAGATCAACGGGCTCGCCCCCCAGTCGAACCCTCCTGGTGTCAACATCGATCTCCAGGTCGCCCCGGCAGAGAACCCGGGGTTCCCGCGGCCCACGGTGCCCGGTACGCCGCATAACCGCGTCCATTCGAGCGAGCAACTCCCGAAATCCGTACGGCTTCACCAGGCAGTCGTCGGCGCCGGCTTGCAGCCCGAGGACACGGTCAAGTTCGGCCCCCCGCCCCGTTACCAAGATGATCGGAACGTCGCAATCCGACCTGATCTTTCGGCAGATCTCCAACCCATCCAGATCGGGCAGTTCCAGTTCGAGCAAGATGATCTCGGCTTCGTTGTATGCTGCCAGCGCATCGCCACCATTTTCCACAGTGGTAACCTCGTGGCCGTGCCGGCGCAACCCTCTCGATAGCGCTTCTGCCTCGGCAAGATCAGCCTCGACAACGAGAATTCGCTTAAAGCCAAAGGAAACACTGGCATACCCTCGGCCCTCCGTGTCACCCGCGTCCGCATGCCTGACGCATGAGCATCGCTTGCCAACCTCGTGAAGTCTTGTCGATTGCGTCTGCATCGTTCCCTCAACCGGTCTTCGCAGGTCTATGGAAGTGGAAGTCCTTCGGATCCTACATAGGCCGGCGGCAGTCAGTCAAAGTTTTCGATCAACCGTCCATCGATGACGGGTGCGGTGATCCACATCCGAGCACCGGCGAGGCCTCCCAACAAATGGATTTATCCTGAGCAACCGTCCACTTCGACAGACGTCTGGTTTGGACACGAGCGAAGGCAGCCTGGCGCGGGTCAACCCCGGGGCCACATCTCCGAATTCCTATGTAATGTGACGGAAGTCTCGCCGTGCCTGGCCGACTGGGCTAACGGATCAAGCTCAGCCTGGCCGCACTGCCCGCGACCATCGCAGATGCGTCACCCTTCCTGGCGAGCGAATGTTGTTGCCCCAGAAACTAATTGGCGACGTAGGCGGCTTGGCCACTCAGCTCGTCGCGCCCCACCGCATCCAGGAGCGCGGCGGCGAGGTCGGGGTAGGTGAGGACACGAGCCTTCGGCAGCGGGCCGGCCGTGCTGAGCCGGTAGCCGCCCGTCGCCGGCTTATCCGTCAGCCGCGGCGGGCGGATCGAGGTCCACTCCACCTCGCTGCCGGCCAGGATCTCCTCCATCCGACGCATGTCCCGGTAGGTCGCGCCGAAGAACCGCTCAAGCAACGGCAGCACGACGTACCGATCGAAACGGGCATGCTCACTCCACGGACCCACCGGCATCGCGGAGACCACGATGATCCGCTTGATGCCGTGCCGCTGCATCCCGTGCAGCAGGTTGGCGACGCCCTGCGAATACGTCACCGAGGCAGCCTTCGAGGTGCCGATGCCCAGCGTTGAAATCACCGCGTCGACACCAGCGAGACCTGCTGCGACCGCATCGCGATCGAGCACATCGACCACCGAGGTGGTCAACCCCGGCTGGCTCCGGGTGGCCCGAAACTCCTGCCGCGCCAAGGCTGCCACCTGGTGGCCACGCGTGAGGGCCTGTTCGACGGTGAGCCGGCCGGTGCGACCGTTTGCTCCTACAACCGCGATCCTCATGACACTCCGATCTTGATTCTTGGAGGGGGCAAGAATCACCGCCAACCGAAAGAGCGCGGCTGGCGAGTGTGGCGGCGAGCATCTTGGTGGCTCAGTACCCCGGGAAAGTCTCGCGAAGATGATCGAGCGTCAGCTCGCCGCCCTCGACCACCGCCTCCGCCGGGGTATGGTCGAGCGCTAGCCGGCCGGTTACCAGCCGGATGAAGGCTTCAGCGGGGATGGTGAGCGTTGCCTCGGCGGCCGACGGTGGATCCACGATGCGTACCGGCTCGCTCAACTCCAGCCCGAAAGACCGGGTGGGCGCCTCGGTCCGCACGGACACCACGGCGCCGGCGGCGACGCTCACCGGTTGCCCGATCCAGCCGATGAGCATGTCCACCGGCTGGAATAGAAACTCGACCGCCGCCGCAGTCAACGTCTGGGTTGGCCGCGACACGACCTTGACATCCCAGCTATGCAGGACAAACTCGTGGAGCCGCAGCGACGCGGTGGTCAGCACGTCGACCGGCTCCGGCAGGAATCCGAGATCGATCCGGAGCCGTTCGAGTTGCTCGTCGTCGAACTCCTCGAACTGGCCCAGGAGGAGCTCGTTGCTACTGACAAAGGTGTCGGCCTGCTCCTGCGGTGGCATGGCGTTCCATCGGTCCCACACCGCGTGGCGCGACTCGGACTCTGGCGGCGGATCGCCTGCCAGCGTGGCCTCGATCGTGCCTCGCATGATCTCCGCGCCGCTGCCTAGGTGGCTCAGCACCTGGGCAATGCTCCACTCGCTGGCGGCGGAGCTTCGCTTCAGCTCGGACGGGGGCATCGCGCTGACGTAGGTGACGAGATCTTCGTGGGCATCACGAAGCACTGTGATCGCCCGCTTCGTACGCGCGGTCATGGCTGATAAGGGTTGTTGGTCCGTGCCTCCAGCAGTGCCTCTCCCCACCAGGCCAGCTGGTTCAGCAGCTCCGTTGCGGCACCCTGCGCCAGCTCCGGCTCGGCGAGGCTGCCATCTTCCTGGAACGACTCCCAGTAGTTGGCGAAGCTGACGGAGTTGCGCACCGTCGTCGCATGCATCTCAGCGAAGACCTGGCGAAGTTGCTCAACGGCGCGCAGCCCACCGGAAGCACCCCCATACGAGGCGAACCCGATCGGCTTCGCGCGCCACTCTGTGAAGTGCCAGTCGATCAGGGCCTTCAACGACGCTGGAAAGCTGTGGTTGTACTCAGGGGTAACGACGAGGAACGCGTCAGCCTCCTCAAGCGCCGCACTGACCTGTGCCAGCGCGGGTGGTTTTGAGTCCGCGGTGGCGATCGCGGGCGGCTCCGGACCGAGCTGCAGCGGTAGCTCGACCTCGGCCAGATCTATGAGGTTGACCTTGAAGCGACCGTGCTGCTCCGCCCGCTCGGCTATCCACTCCGCGACCACGGGGCCGAATCGCGCCTCACGGACGCTCCCCACGATCACCGCAAGTTTGAGAATTTTTGCCGACACGAACATCCTCCTTAGCGCGCCACCTGGCGACATTGCACCGCCGCTGACTGACGTTGCACCCGCTGCTAACGCACACCTTACGCAAATCCTGGCCGAAATCCGTGCGCGCTGCCAGGCCGGGACGAGACTGGCACCGTGAGGGCTACCCTGCGCCGCGACCGAGCGCTTGCTGCGCCCCGCCGGATCATGGCGCCCCGCCAGATCATGGCGCCCCGCCGGATCATATGCCTCGTCGGCCTGGCAGGTGCCGCAGCTCCGGCACCCGATCAGGATCTCCAGCGAAGTGTCACGGCGATCTTGACATCGAACCATCGAAAGTTCGCGAAGACTTGGAAAACGACGACTTGACCATTCAGGTGACGCCATCAAGACTGATGGCAGCCGCATCGAGAAGGGCCTCGACAGCAATTCTCAGATGCCTATTACTGCGCACTTTTATCGTTCTCATCGACGCAAAAGAGGAGGGCTCGACGTGACTATCACCGACATTCCCGTCTTTGACGTCGATCTCTATTCAGACGAATCCGTGCTCGACCCCTACGAGAACTACCGAAGGCTTCGAGAGCTCGGCTCCGCGGTCTGGCTCAGCAAGTACGAGGTGTGGGCGATGGGCCGCCACGCCGACGTCTACACGGCGCTGCACGATCACGAGACCTTCTCCTCCGCGGCCGGGGTCGGCCTCAGTGACGAACTAAACCGGGTCATGGCGGGCGGCACGATCGCCAGTGACCCGCCCGAGCATGACCGGATCCGGCGGGTCATCGGCCGGCAGCTCACCCCGAAAGCGCTGCGACAACACCAAGATCATGTACAGCGACGGGCGACCGAGCTCGTCGAGCACCTAGTCGAGCGCGGGTCGTTCGACGCGGTCGCCGACCTCGCCCAGAAATTCCCGGTCTCGATGGTTCCGGATCTGCTCGGCTGGCCGGAGGACAAGACCGACAACCTGCTGGCATGGGCGGCGGCCGGGTTCAACGCCCTCGGCCCCATGAATGAACGGACCGTGGCAGGCTTCCCGACTCTACAGAATCTCTGGGAGTTCCTCGCCGAACTCTCCAACTCCCGCGACCTCCGTCCCGGCAGTTGGGGTGCGAATCTGGCGGCGGCGGTGGACGCCGGGGAGGTCGAGGCGGATCGACTACCCACGCTGCTCGGCGATTTCCTCGTGCCCTCCCTCGACACCACCGTCAGCGCACTCGCGAGCGCCATGTGGTTGTTCGGCACTAATCCAGAGCAGTGGCAGCGGGTACGAAGCGACCCGTCGGCCATCCCGGACGCGTTCAATGAGGTGGTCCGTATCGAGACCCCGGCGCGCGGTTTCTGTCGGCTCGTCACCACCGACTACGAGGTCGCGGACGGCGTAACGCTTACGGCCGGATCAAGGATATTCCTGCTCTACGCCTCGGCCAACCGGGACGAGCGGGTCTTCAAGAATCCGGACACATTCGACGTACGTCGCCCCAACGTGGCCAGTCACCTAGCCTTCGGTCATGGCATACACGGGTGCGTCGGTCAGGGGCTAGCCCGGCTGGAGGCGCACGCCCTGATGAAGGCGCTCGCCGCCCGGGTGTCCCGGATCGAGGTTGGCGAGGCCGGATGGCGTGCCCACAACACCATTCGCGGCCTGGCCTCTCTACCGACGACCCTGCACACCTAAGCAGCTCTCCCCCCGCGAGGTGATGTCGATGCACATTATTGTCGATCGCGACCGGTGCGAAGGGCACGGCGTCTGCGAAGCCGCCGCCCCGGAATTGTTCCAGCTCGACGACGAGGGCGACCTGGTGTTTACGCGGGAGGGTCAGCCGATCCCGAAGGAGCTACGGGAGCCGGCCATCAACTCCGTCCTCACCTGCCCGGTAGCCGCGTTGAAGATGGAGGACTGAGAGGTGTCCGAGACCGAACTGCGGTCGGTATTCCGACCCGCGTCGTCGGCGACCATTGAGCTGATCGCTCGCCAGCACCAGGAGCAGCGCTGCGCTCTGCTGATGGCGAGCAACTACGTCAACCCAGCCGCAGCCAAACTGGGCTACCTGCTCGACCAGCTGGTGCCGGTCGAGTCGACCGGGCCACGAGTATCCTACCTGCTCAGCTCCGGGCTGGAAGCGCTCGCTACGGTGATCAAGCTCGCCCGGCACACGGCGGTCCAAGCTGGCCGGGACACCGGGGGGTGGGTGCTGCTGCTCGACCCGCGCGAGCGCTACCAACGGTTGATGGACCCGGTCGGCGCCGGCGTAGACTCCGCGCTGATCCCCCACGTGGTCAGCGCTGCCACCGCTGACGATGCTCGGCGGCGTTACCCCGGCTACCCTTTCACCGCCGTAATCGTGGTGCGCGACAGCGACCACCGGCTCGACGACCCCTCCCTCACCGACCTGCTACGGGAGTGTCGGCAAGCACATGGTCTGGTCGCGCTCTGCTGCATCGACCAGGAGCTCTCCGGCGCGATCTTCGACGACCCGATCGGTGCGGACGTCATGGTGTTCGGCGAGCCGCTGGCCGACCGGCAGGTACCTTTCGGCGCGATCACAATGTCCGCCGCCGCCCACCGGATCTGGCGCGACCGGGTCAACTGTTTCGCGCATACCTCGACCTATGGGGGCAATGCCCTGTGCGCGGAGCTGGTGTTGGACCGGCTGGACCACGCCGGGTTCGTGGCCGACCACCACCGGGATGTGATGGCCGAGATCGAGTCGGACCCCGCGACCACACTCGAGTACTGGGGGCGGCACATCAACCCGAACGTCGCGGAGATGGCCGCGGTCTTTCATCTCAACGTCGACGTTCGCCGCGCGGCCGGCGGCCGGTTGGTTACTGGCGATGGACGGGACGTCATCGACTGCGCCGGCGGCTTCGGCAGCAACCTCCGCGGGCACAACCCGCCCGACCTGGTCCCGCGTGTGCTGCGCAGTCACGATCCGGCCCATGACTACTTCGCCGATCTGGAGCAGGAGTTGGTTCGGCTGACCGGCCTCGGCCGGGCCTTTCCCGCGGTCAGCGGAGCCATCGCCAACCACGTCGCGGTCGAGGTGGCCGCACTGGCGCAGCCGCAGCGCCGCACGGTCGTGACCTTCAAAGGGAACTACGGCGGCAAGACCCTGTTCTCACTCAACCTTAGTAAGTACGGGCCGCAGAAGACCGAGTCGGTGGCTGAGGCGTTCCGCCCGTACTACTCCGACCTCGTCTACTTAGACCCGTTCGCACCAGACGCCGCGGCGCAGTTCGAACAGATCGTGCGGGAGCGCGAGGTCGCGCTGGTGTGGTTCGAGTACATCCAGGGCGCCACCTGCGCTCCGATCCCCGAGCCGCTGATCAACGCGATCGACCGGCTGCGGGACGAGGGCGGCTATCTGGTCGGCGTCGACGAGGTCCTCACCGGCGGTTGGCGCAGCAGCCCGAACTACCTCGCCCATCCCGCAACGATGCGGACCGCAGACATCGTCACCCTCGGCAAGACCATCAGCGACATGACCATGCCCGCCGCGGCCGTGGTCGTCTCCGACCAGGTTTACGAACGCGCCTACCACACCGCCCCAGAGCAGGTTGCAGAGCTTGCGGTTCGACACCGGCACAACCTCGGTGCCCACATCTCCTGGCACGCGCTGAGGACGCTCGTCGACGGCGGTCTCGAGCCGCATCAGCAGGCGTACGCAGAGCTACGCACCTGCCTGGACGACATCTGCCGCCGTTCCAAGGTGTTGGGCGAGGTCGTCGGCTCGGCCGCGCACCTGCGACTCACCATGGGCCACCGCCTGTTGTCCTTCTCGCACGGGTCGGCGCCGGGGACGCTGTTGACGCTGGCACTCTCCGATCTGATTTTCCAACGGGGCGGCGTCTACATGCCCCTGTTGGCGATTCGACACCGGGTCGCCGCCGACCCCGCTGACCTCCGCGAGTTGGCGGCGCGGATCGACACCGCGGTCCGGGACATCACCCCCGGCATGATCTACCGGTACGCGCTCGGCTGCCTGCTCGGGCAGAAGCTGCCCTGGTTGGGCCGGCTCCTGCGCGGAAAGGCGGCTCGGCCGCAGCCGCAGCTTGCCGGGGCATCCGCCGTCGGCGCGGCCGAAACCCCAACCACGAGGAGGAGACTGTCGTGACGCAGGTCGACGGCGAGCAGGCCTCGCCAGCGTTCCGGTTGCTGACCCTAGCTACGGCGAGTTGGATGGCGTCCGCGGTGAGCGCCGCCGCTGAGCTCGGGGTGGCGGATCAGCTCGCCGCCGGTCCTCGGCCGGTAGCGGAGCTCGCCGAGGCGTTGGGAACCCACCCACCGAGCCTGTACCGGCTGCTGCGGGCGGGTTCGGACATTGGGTTGTTCGAGGAGCGGGTCGGGCAGGAGTTCGCGCTCACCGAGCTCGGCGAGGCCCTCCGAAGCGATTCACCGAGTTCGCTGCGAAACTTCGCCCGGTGGGTGGCGCTACCGGCCGACCGGCATACCTGGGACGGCCTGGTGCAGTCGGTCCGGTCCGGCCGGCCGGCGTTCGTTGACGTACACGGCGAAGAGGTGTGGGAGCATTTCCGGCAACGGCCGGAGGTCGCGGAGATCTTCGACCGTGCGATGGACGAGCTCTCCCGGCAGGTCATCGCGCCCGCGATCGATGCCTACGACTTTGCGGGGGTCCGCCGGATCGTGGATGTCGGTGGCGGGCACGGGGCGTTGCTGGCGCAGGTCCTCACCGCGGCGCCCCAGGCCTACGGCGTTCTGTTCGATCAGCCTGAGGTGATCGAAGGCGCTGGCCAGCCGCTCATC
Source organism: Natronosporangium hydrolyticum (assembly GCF_016925615.1). Taxonomy (NCBI): domain Bacteria; kingdom Bacillati; phylum Actinomycetota; class Actinomycetes; order Micromonosporales; family Micromonosporaceae; genus Natronosporangium; species Natronosporangium hydrolyticum. The sequence continues at coordinate 1,371,006 of NZ_CP070499.1, read as the reverse complement.
GAGGCCGCCGTACGTGACCGCAGCGAGCTGGTCGCCGGCGACTTCTTCGTGGACGTACCGGGCGACGGCGACGCCTACCTGCTGTCGAACATCATTCACGACTGGGACGACGAACCAGCCCGACAGATCCTCGCGAACTGCCGGGACGCGATGGCTCCGGACGGCCGCGTACTGCTGGTCGAGGCGGTCCTACCGGACGACGCCGCCGCCGCGCTGACCGTGAAGTTGATGGACCTCGACATGCTCGTCATCAGCGGCGGGCGCCAGCGCACCGGGGCGCAGCTCGACGCGCTGTGCCAGCAGTCCGGCTTGAAGCTCGACCGCATCGTCGGCGGCGGGCTGTGCAGCATCGTCGAGGCGACCCGCGCGTAGTCCACGAGGAGTAGGAACATGCCGATCATCCAGGCGCACGACGGCTTTCTCACCGTCTTCAATATGTTTACCTGCGAGACGCTCGCCGGCCAGGACACGATCGTCGAGGAGATGAAGCAGATCGTCGACAACGCGGCCTATCCTGGATGGATCTCGTCGACGGTGCACGCGGGGTGCGACAGCCCGGGGACCGCCAACTACATCCAATGGCGGAGCCTCGCCGATCTCGAGGCAAGGTACGCGGGCGCGGATTATCAGAACGCCACGGTGCCGCTGTTTCAGCGGATATCTACCTCGGTCGCGCTCCTCAAGACCGAGGTGGTCTTCTCCCAACACCACCCCGACCTCGATCAGATCGAGATCTCCCCGCTGCGGGACGACTACACAGTGATCATTGTGATGGATGTCGAGCCGGCGAACCAGCCGGCCCTGGTCGACGCGCTTGGACGGCCCGACCACTGGCTGATGGAGGTGGCTGGCTACCGCTCGCACGCGATCTGCCGGGGTATCGACGGGACCTTCCTCATCCTCTACGCCCAGTGGGAGAACAAGCAGCACTACGACGCCTTCCACCACCTGCCCGAACATCGACGGCCCGCCGAGGTGCGGCAGGTGCGGGCATTCGCCGACACGGTCATCACCGGCCGCCGGGCCAACACCTACCGGGTGGTTCATAGCCGCTCGGCCGCCGCAGTGAACCGAGCCAACTGAGGAGAGAGAAAAATGTCGCACGAGGAGAACCTGGCGACCCTAGAGCGCTCGATCGAGCTGATCAACTCTGGCGCGGTCGACGCCGGAGTCGCCGCGCTCTTCGCCGCAGACGCCGTCGATCATGATCCTGCCCCCGGTCAGGGCCCCGGCCGGGACGGCCTACTCGACTTCTTCCGAAACCTCCGCACCGCCTTTCCCGACCTGCGAATGGAGCGTCGGCATCTGACCGCCAACGGCTCGCATGTGTCGATGGCGTTCACGGTCTCCGGCACCCACATCGGGGATTTCAACGGGGTCCCGCCCACCGGCCGCACGTTCCAGGCCAACGGGGTGGAGATCTTCCGGTTCAGCGACGGCCAGGTCGTCGAACGGTGGGGGCTCACCGACGACATGGGGATCCTGAGCCAGCTCGGCCTTGTCTCGCTGCCGCACTAGCGACGAGAGCCGAGCAGTGAAAGACTCAAAGCTCGTCGTTGTTGGCGCCTCGCTAGCCGGTCTGCGGACCGTCGAGGCAGCGCGACTGGCCGGCCACCGCGGCGCGATCACACTAGTCGGCGCCGAACCACATCTACCTTACGACCGGCCGCCCTTGTCGAAGGACTTTCTGTCGGGAATGGTCGAGCCGCCGTACTTCCGGGGTGTGGAGTCGCTGCGGACCGAACTCGGTGTGGACCTGCAGCTCGGTGCCCCGGCCACCGCGCTCGACCTCGCCGCGGGCACGGTAACCGTAGGCGGGGACCTGCTCAGGTACGACGGCCTGGTGTTGGCTACCGGGGCCCGGGCGCGACCGCTCCCCGCAGCCGGGCGGCACGCCGGAGTGCACACCCTACGCACCCTCGACGACGCGTGGCGGCTCCGGCGCGCGCTGGTGCCGGGAGCCCAGGCGGTGATCGTCGGCGCCGGCTGTATCGGCATCGAAGTGGCGTACGCCGCCATCCGGCGCGGCGCCCGGCCAGTCGTCGTCGAGGCCGAGCCCGTCCCGATGAGCCGGGCGGTCGGCGCCGAACTCGGGGCTGCGCTCGCCGGAGTGATCCGAGGCCACGGGATCAACCTGCGGTGCGGGGTCACCGTCGAGTCGTTCGGCGGTACCGACCGGCTTCGCTCAGTGCGGCTCTCCGACGGCACCGAGCTACCGGCTGACCTGCTCATAGTCGGGATCGGAGCGGCGCCGGAGACAGGTTGGCTCGCCGACTCCGGGTTGACCATCGACGATGGTGTGGTGTGCGACGAGGCGTTGAACGCCGGCGCTCCGGGGGTGTATGCAGCGGGTGACATCGCACGCTGGTTCAACCCGGTCTTCGCCGCACCGATGCGGCTGGAGAACTGGACCACCGCGGCCGAGCAGGCGGCGCTGGCCGCCCGCAACGCGGTCGATCCCGCCGCTGCTCGTCCGTGCCGCCTCGTTCCGTACCTCTGGTCGGACTGGGGCACGGACCGTCTCCAGTTCGTCGGGCTGCCCGATGCCGAGGAGGTAGCTATGGTGGTCGGCGCTCCCGAGGCTGGCCGGTTCCTGGCGATGTACCGGCGGGGCGCCCGGGTGATCGGCGGGCTCGGCCTCAACCACCGCCGGGCGATCCTGCAGCTGCGGACCGCGATCGCGAACGGCGCGGGCTGGGCCGCCAGCGTCCGGGAGATCCGGGAACGCTGGGGCTAGGTCTGACCGGATCCTGGCTGCAGCTTCGCCAAAGCGTCGCGGCTGTCATCATCAGCCGGCAACAGGACGACCAAGCGAAGGTCGGGATCGGACAATTGCAGCGTCTCAAAGGCCAACCGCACCGTGCCGATCTCCGGGTGGCGCAGCTCGCGGGTACCAGTACGCCGGCTGCCCAACGGGCGCCGCTGCCAACGGTCGCTGAACGACTGCCCGGCTGCCCCGGTCAACTCCTCGGCGAATGCCCGTACCGCGGGGTCGCTCCAGCGAAGTTCGTTCAGGTCGGCGACGTGCTCGTCGGCGACCAGCTCCCAGTCAAGGTAGACGGCCCGAGCCCGGGGATCGACGAACGTGAACCACAGCACGTTCGGGTGTGCCGCGTCCAGGATCCCGGACGGCCCCATCAGCGCCCGGTAGCCGTCGGTCCACACCAGCAGATCACCCAGGTGGTTGACGACGAAGCACGGCGCGGGCTCCAGCTGCGCCAGCAGCTCTCGCACCGAGGGCCGGACCGTCCGGGTGACCTCGTGGATCCGTGGGCCGACCTCAATCCCAGAGGTGACCGCGGCCAGCCGGTGCAGGTGCTCGGCATCCTCCGCGCCTAGCCGCAACGCGGTGGCCAGGGCGGAGAGGACCCTGGCCGAGGGATGGGTATCCCGTCCCTGCTCGATGCGGGTCAGGTACTCCACGCTCACCCCGGCGAGAGTGGCGAGCTCCGCGCGGCGCAGGCCCGGCGTGCGACGCCCGGGGTTGGCGGGCAGTCCGACCTGGGCCGGCGTCACCGCCTCCCGACGACTGCGGAGAAACGCGCCGAGCTCTCCCCTAACCATAGCGGCAGGTGCGCCGAGGGTGGCCCTGACAGGTATACGCCTCGCCCGGCCTCCCCACGGGAGGGGTGACCAGCAGACCATGGACACGAGATATGTCCAACGGATGGGGGAACACGGATGAGCGCATCGGGCACCGATCCTACGCTACGGGCGGGGCGTAGGGAGTGGCTCGGCTTGGGCATGTTGGCGCTGCCCGCGCTGCTCGTGTCGATGGATCTGACGATCCTCCACCTAGCCGCGCCCGCGATCAGCGCTGACCTTCAGCCCACCGCCGCACAGCTGCTCTGGATCATCGACATCTACGGCTTCCTGATCGCCGGCTTCCTGATCACCATGGGCACTCTCGGCGACCGGATCGGCCGACGCCGACTGCTGTTGATCGGCGCGGCCGGATTCGGCATCGCATCCGTGATCGCCGCGTTCTCGGTCAACGCCGAGATGCTGATCGTCGCGCGGGCCCTGCTCGGCATCGCCGGTGCGACCCTCGCTCCGTCGACCGTGGCCCTGATCAGAAATATGTTCCACGACCCGGGACAACGGGCGACCGCGATCTCGATCTGGTTCATGGCCTTCATGACCGGCTCGGCGATCGGACCACTGATCGGCGGCGGGCTCCTGGAGATGTTCTGGTGGGGCTCGACCCTTCTGGTCGGTGTGCCCGTAATGGTGCTGCTGGTGCTGCTCGGTCCCGTGCTCCTCCCCGAGTACCGTGCCCCCGCGCCGGGCCGGATGGATCTGACCGGCGCGGTCACCGCGTTGATCGCGATCCTCAGCGTGACCTACGGGCTGAAGCGAGCAGCCGAGGACGGGTTCACCATGCTGCCGGTCCTGGCGATGCTGTTCGGCGGGCTCGTCGGCGTGATGTTCATACAACGGCAGCGAACGGCCGCCGCGCCGTTGCTCGATCTCAGCTTGTTCCGGCTGCGGACCGTGAGCGTCTCGGTGGTGGCGCTGACGCTCGGCGCGGTGGCGGTCGGCGGCATCGGCTACCTGACCGTACAGTACCTCCAGATGGTCGCGGGCCGGTCGCCGATCATGGCGGGTCTGTTGATGGTGCCGCCGCTGCTGACCGGGATCGTGACGACCCTGCTCAGCCCGGTCGTCGCCAAACAGATGCGGCCAGGGGTCAAGATCACCCTTGGGTTGGCGATCGCGGCGGTCGGGCTTCTGCTGGTGAGCCGAGCCGAAGACGGCTCCGGCGTCGGTTGGGTGGTGGCGGGACTCGTTCTCCTCTTCGGTGGCATCATGCCGGTCCTGGCGCTCGGGGTAACAATCGTGATCACCGCTGCGCCGCCGGAGCGAGCCGGCGCCGCCTCGGCGATCACCGAGACCGCGCAGGAACTCGGCATCGCACTCGGCATCGCGTTTCTCGGCAGCATTACCGCGACCATCTACCGCCAGCAGATGACCGACCTGTTCCCCTCTTCCCAGGTCCCGACCGAGGCCGAGGAGGCCGCGAGCGCGACGCTCGGCGGCGCGACCGGGGTCGCCGACCAGCTCGCTCCGGGCATGCTGCAGACCGCGGCACAGGCGTTCACCGACGGACTCCAGCTAGCGGCGATCGTCGCCTCGATGATCTTGGCTGCGGTCGCGATCACCGCTGGGGTGCTCCTCCGCCGGACTCAGATACCGAGTGACAGCCCACATCCGTAACCCGCCACCGCACATCGCAGCACGGCACTCATCGGGGCGCGCCGGTCACCCGGGCTGGCTGGCTCCGTCGAGGGCGGTCAGCTCCGCTGGGTCCAACCGGAGATCGACCGCCGCGACGTTCTGCTCAAGGTGTGCGGTACGGCTGGTGCCCGGGATCGGCACAACCGGCAGCTCCCACACCTCCGCGCGCTGCTGGACCCAGGCCAGGGCGACCTGGCCCGGGCTGACTCGACGGTCTTCGGCGACGGCCCGGACCACCTCGGCGAGCGTTGCCGAGGCACCGGCGATGTGCGGCGGGCGGGGCGGCGGCGGACGGTCGAGGTTGAGGCCGCCCGCACCCTGTGGGCAGTAGGCGACCACGCCGATCCCCAGGGCGCGGCAGGTCGGCACGACCTCCTCGACACTCCGGCCGACCAGCGACCACTCCGCCTGCACCGCCGCGATCGGGTGGACCCGGTGCGCCGCCCGAATGTCGTCCTCGGCCACGTTGGATAGCCCGAGATGGCGGACCTTGCCGGCGGTGACCAGCTCCGCCATCGCGCCGACCGTCTCCTCGATCGGCACCGTCCTGTCTCGATCGTGAAGGTAGTACACGTCGATCACGTCGACGCCGAGGCGGGCCAGGCTGGCATCGACGGCGGCGTGGACATAGCCGGCATCCCCTCGCACCCCGAGACCGTCGGGGGTCCGTACCACCCCGAACTTGGTGCACAGTAGTGCTTCCTCCCGGCGCCCGCGGAGCGCCTGGGCGAGTAGTCGCTCGTTGCTTCCCCCGCCGTAGAGGTCAGCGGTGTCAAGCAACGTCACCCCGAGATCGAGCGCGCGATGGATCACCTTTACGGCGGCGTCAGCCGACGGATGCGCTCCGGTCAGCCGCATACATCCGAGCCCTTGCAACGGCACGACCGGACCAGCCGAGCCCAAGGTTACCGTCCTCATCAAACCCCTTCACTATCGACACACTCGGCCAGGGTACCCCGCCACCCGGCATTTGCCTTGGCCCCCGACCGCTGGGAGCGTCGACACCCATAGACCTAATCTCTGGAGATCGGCGGCTCGCCGGTCATCCACACGAGCTCGATCGTCAACAGCGCGAGCCGCCACCCGGCCACGGTCAGTTGGGCCTCGCCCCGCGCCAGCGTACCGGTGACGAATATTGACATATCATGCTTGACCTGCGTCGACATCAGGTTCGCCCGCAGGAAGGCACGGTTGCCAGCCAGGTCGACGACCGCTGGTGAGCCCATATGTTGGGTCCGGTGGAACTTCCCGAGGGCAGTCCGGTGGAAGCCCGCTAGGCCACCGATACCCTCGTGCCGACCCACCGGGAAGGTCACCACCGCGTCGGGGGCGAACAACGACCGTGCCCACTGGTCATCGAGCTGCTCGGTGTCCAAGGTAACCAGATAGCGGTCAAGCAGGCTGGCGACAGCCAGCCGCCGAAGGTCGTCCATAGCGGTCGTCATCGAGTCGAACGTGGGTGCGGACACCGTACCTCCTAGCTCAAGCCAGCAATATCCAGCAGGCTCGCCAATACATCCATACAGATCAAGGCTGTTGACGCTGAACTGGATGTCCCGCCGGATCCTTAACTCACATCTGACATCGCCGCAACCGGCCGCCGGTGCGGCTGTAAGAAGCTGACCCAAATCTGGAGTACTCAGTGTTGAAACCACTCGGCAGCATCGACGACGATGGCTACGTCAGCGAATCGAACGCTCCGGCCACCGCCGAACAGCTCTAGAACGGGAGGCTCGCACGGTGCACAAAGTGCTCATCGCCAACCGCGGCGAGATCGCGGTGCGGCTCGTCCGAGCCTGTGCCGACGCGGGGCTCGCCAGCGTAGCTGTCTACGCCGCGCCAGATCGGGACGCCCCCCATGTGCTGGCCGCCGACACGGCTTACGCATTGGGTGGCGATACCCCCGCCACAAGCTACCTCGACATCGACGCGGTGCTTCAAGCAGCAGTGCAGACCGGCGCGGACGCGATCCACCCGGGCTACGGCTTTCTGTCGGAGAACGCGGATTTCGCCCAGGCGGTGCTGGACGCCGGTCACATCTGGATCGGACCACCGCCGGCGGCGATTCGGGCGCTGGGCGACAAGGTCAGTGCCCGCCGGATCGCCAAGCGAGTCGGCGCCCCACTGGTGCCCGGGACGGCCGACCCTATCGATGACCCGGCGGCGGCGGTGGCGTTCGCGCACCAGCACGGCCTCCCGATCGCGCTCAAGGCGGCGTTCGGCGGGGGCGGTCGCGGGCTTCGGGTAGTCCACGACATCGGCGCTATTCCGGACCTCTACGCGGCTGCGGTACGAGAGGCGACCGGCGCCTTTGGCCGCGGCGAGTGCTTTGTCGAGCGCTTTCTGGATCGGCCACGCCACGTCGAGACTCAGTGCCTGGCAGACCGGTTCGGCAACGTGGTGGTGATCTCGACCCGCGACTGCTCGCTGCAGCGCCGCCACCAGAAACTGGTAGAGGAGGCACCCGCCCCGTTTCTTAGCCAGCTTCAGCGTGATCAGCTCTACACCGCCTCGAAGGCGATCCTCAACGAGGTCGGTTACATCGGAGCGGGCACCTGTGAGTTCCTACTTGCCCCGGACGGGACCATCTCGTTCCTTGAGGTCAACACCAGACTGCAGGTGGAGCACCCGGTTACCGAGGAGGTGACCGGGATCGACCTCGTCGGCGAGCAGCTGAGGATCGCCGCCGGCGAAGCGCTGGGGTATGACGATCCACCGGCCCGGGGTCACTCGATCGAGTTCCGGATCAATGCCGAGGACCCTGGACGAGGATTCCTGCCGGCCCCCGGCACGGTGGCACGGATCGACGCTCCGACCGGCCCGGGCGTACGGTTCGACTGTGGCGTGACGTCGGGTTCGGTCATCGGTCCGGCCTGGGATTCGTTGCTGGCCAAGCTCATCGTGACTGGCATGGACAGAACTCATGTGCTGCGCCGGTCGGCACGCGCCCTCGCCGAGCTACGGGTCGACGGTATCGCCACCACCGTGCCATTCCACCGCGCCGTCGTTGCTGACCAGGCGTTCAGCGGGCCGGACTTCGACGTCCATACGAGATGGATAGAGACTGAGTTCGGCAACCAGATCGACCCCTTCACCGCCGAGGCGGCGACCGCCGATGCGGGGCCGGTCGGTTACCGGGACGTGGTGGTCGAGGTCGGGCGCAGGCGGATCGAGGTCGCCCTACCGGCGGAGCTGCTCGATCCTCCGCAGCCGAAGCCAGCGCACCGGCCGGCCGCGCACCGCGCCGCCCCCGCGTCCCGGCGCAGCAACGGTGGGAAGCCGGCCAACACCAACGGCGCCAACGGCACCGGCGACACGGTCGTGGTGCCGATGCAGGGGACGATCGTCCGAGTCGCTGTCAAAGAAGGACAACAGGTCGCCGCGGGCGACCTACTCGTCGTCGTCGAGGCGATGAAGATGGAGCAACCGATCAACGCCCCCAAGGCCGGCACGGTCTCGGCCCTCGACGCCGAGGTCGGACGAGTGGTGAGTAGCGACACCGGCATCTGCGAGATCAAGGCGCTGCCGTAACGCCAACAGGAGGAGTCTCATGCACAGTACGCTGATCGTCGCACGGATGGCGTCGGGGTCCGACCGCGCCGTCTCCGAGATCTTCGCGGACTTCGACCGTACCGAGATGCCAACGCTCATGGGTACCCGCCGCCGGCAGTTGTTCGCCTACCGGGGTCTGTACTTCCATCTCCAGGACTTCGAGGCCGGCGACGGTGCGACTCGAATCGAACAGGCCAAGACCGACCCGCGGTTCGTCGCAATCAGTGACGACCTGCGGCCCCACATCCAAGCCTACGACCCGCAGACCTGGCGCTCGCCTGCGGATGCCATGGCTACCCGCTTCTACCACTGGGAAGCGTCGGCATGACCGGACGGAGGGTCGCCATCACCGGGGTCGAAGTGCTCGCGCCCGGTGGCATCGGCACGAAGGCGTTCTGGGACCTCCTCACCGAGGGGCGCACCGCCACCCGGCTCATCACGTTCTTCGATCCAACACCGTTCCGGTCGCGGGTCGCCGCCGAGATCGACTTCATAGCAGAGGATCACGGTCTCAGCCCACAGGAAGTCCGCCGCATGGACCGGGCCGCGCAGTTTGCGGTGGTCGCCGCCCATGGCGCGGTGGCCGACAGCGGGGTCGACCTGGCTCAGGTCGACCCGTACCGGCTCGGCGTGACGGTCGGCACCGCGGTCGGCGCGACCGTCGGGCTGGACCGGGAGTACCGGGTGGTCAGCGACGGTGGCCGGCTACAACTAGTAGACCAGGCCTACGCCGTGCCCCACTTGTACAACTACCTGGTCCCGAGTTCGTTCGCGGCTGAGGTCGCCTGGCGGGTCGGAGCACAGGGACCCACCACCGTCGTCTCCACCGGCTGCACCTCCGGAATCGACTCCGTCGGTTACGCCGCCGACCTTATCCGGGAGGGGGCCGTCGACATCATGGTTGCCGGCTCGACCGACGCCCCGATCTCGCCGATCACGATGGCCTGTTTCGACGCGATCAAGGCGACAACTCCACGGTGCGACGACCCGGGTACGGCATCGCGGCCATTCGACGGCACCCGCAACGGATTCGTGATCGGCGAGGGCGCCGCGGTCTTCGTCCTAGAGGAGTTGGACCGCGCGATGGCACGCGGCGCCAACCTGTACGGAGAGATCGCGGGCTACGCCACCCGCAGCAACGCCTACCACATGACTGGTCTCCGCCCGGACGGTGTCGAGATGGCCGAAGCGATCCGGGTCGCGCTCCAGGAGGCGCGAATGAACATCGACGAGATCGACTACATCAACGCGCACGGATCCGGTACCAGACAGAACGACCGGCACGAGACCGAAGCGTTCAAGCGCAGCCTAGGGGACCACGCTTACCGCACTCCGGTCAGCTCGATCAAGTCGATGGTGGGTCACTCGCTCGGCGCCATCGGCTCGATCGAGATCGCCGCCTCCATCCTGGCGATGGAGCATGGCGTGGTCCCGCCGACCGCCAACCTCCACACGCCGGATCCCCACTGTGACCTCGACTACGTCCCGGTCACCGCCCGGAGTCACGCCACCGACGCCGTCCTCACCGTCGGCAGCGGGTTCGGGGGGTTCCAGAGCGCGATGGTCCTCGCCCGGCCGGATCGGCGGAAGCCATGAGCGCCGCGGTCGTAGTGACAGGTCTGGGGGTGGTCGCCCCCAACGGCGTCGGCGCCGGCGATTACTGGGCCGCCACCCGCAGCGGAACGAGCGGGATCGGCCGACTCAACCGCTTCTCTCCCACCCAGTATCAAGCACGGCTCGCCGGCGAGGTCCATGGGTTCGAGGCACCGGAGCACCTTCCGAGTCGGCTCTTGCCCCAGACCGACCGGATGACCCAGCTCGCGCTGGCCGCCGCCGACTGGGCGCTGGCCGACGCCGCGATCTCACCGACCGAGCAGCCCTCCTTCGACATGGGGGTGATCACGGCGAGCTTCTCTGGCGGCTTCGCATTCGGACAGAACGAGTTGGAGAGCCTCTGGCGTAGAGGAAGCCAGTACGTGAGCGCGTACCAATCCTTCGCGTGGTTCTACGCCGTCAACAGCGGGCAGATCTCGATTCGGAACGGCATGAAAGGGCCGAGCGGGGTAGTCGTCAGCGACGAGGCCGGCGGGCTCGACGCGGTCGCCCAGGGGAGACGACAGGTCCGGAAAGGGACGCAGGTGGTACTCACCGGCGCCGTCGACGCGACGATCTGCCCCTGGGGCTGGGTGGCCCTCCAGACCAGCGGCCGGCTCAGCACTAGCGACGATCCGGCACGTGCCTACCGCCCGTTCGACCGGGACTCGTCCGGCCACGTTCCCGGCGAGGGTGGCGCGCTGCTAGTGCTGGAGCCGAGCGAGTCGGCGAAGCGGCGGGGCACCAAGGTCTACGGCGCGATAGCCGGTTACGCCGCCACCTTTGATCCGCCCCCGACCTCCGCGCGGGAACCGGGGCTTCGCAGGGCAATCGAGCTCGCGCTCGACGACGCCAACGTCGAGGCTACCGACGTGGATGCGGTCTTCGCTGACGCAGCTGGGGAGCCGTACCTAGACCAAGTGGAGGCCGCCGCGCTGCGGGCGGTATTCGGCCCGCACGGTGTCCCGGTGACGGCACCGAAGACAATGACCGGCCGGCTCTACTCCGGCGGAGCCCCGCTCGACCTGGTAACCGCGCTCCTCGCACTTGACGAAGAGCTCATTCCGCCAACGGTCAACGTGGCCCCGTCGCCAGAGTACGAACTTGACCTGGTCGTCGCGGCCCGGACGACCCCGCTACGGACGTTGCTGATCCTGGCTCGCGGATACGGCGGGTTCAACTCAGCGATGGTGGTGAGCCGCCACCCATGACCAGCAAGGCCGGTCTCGCCTAACTCGACGATCTCAGGAAGGGAACCAATAACGATGTCCCGAGAAATCTCCCTATCCGATCTGCGGCTGATCCTCCGCGAGGCTGCCGGTGCCGACGAAGGCGTCGACCTCGACGCCGACATCCTGGACACCGCCTTCGCCGACCTGGGTTACGACTCGCTTGCCTTGCTAGAGGCCAGCAGTCGGATCGAGCGCCAGTTCTCGGTCTCGCTGGAAGAGTCCATGTTGGCCGAGGCGGCGACGCCCCGGGAATTCCTGGACGTCGTCAACGCTCACCTCGACTCCGCACGCTAACGAGGAAGGACCGACCATGACCTCACCGGAGCATCGGATCGCATTGGTAACCGGCGCGACAAGCGGCATCGGCCTGGCCGTCGCGCGGTTGCTCGCCAGCCAGCAGTACCGGGTCTTCATCGGTGCCCGCACGCCGGAGGCGGTTGCCGCGACCGTCAAGGACCTCCGCGGACAGGGAGGGCAGGTAGCCGGGGCACCAGTTGATGTGCGCTCGGATGAGGATGTCTCGGGATTCGTCGGGGCCGCAGTCGACCAGTTCGGCACGATCGACGTACTCGTGAACAACGCCGGCCGCAGCGGTGGCGGGGTGACCGCGGACATTCCAACCGAGCTGTGGCTCGACGTGATCGAGACCAACTTGAACAGCGTCTTCCGGGTCAGCCGGGAGGTACTCAACGCCGGTGGCATGCGGTCCAAGCAGCAGGGCCGGATCATCAACATCGCCTCCACCGCCGGCAAACAAGGCGTCGTCCTCGGGGCCCCCTACTCAGCCTCGAAGCACGGCGTAGTCGGATTTACCAAAGCGCTGGGCAACGAGCTGGCACCGACCGGCATCACGGTCAACGCCGTGTGCCCCGGCTATGTCGAGACGCCCATGGCACAGCGGGTCCGCCAGGGGTATGCCGGCGCCTACGACACCACCGAGGCGGAGGTCTTCGCGAAGTTCGTCGCCAAGATCCCCCTTGGCCGCTACTCCACCCCGGAGGAGGTCGCCGGCCTGGTCGGTTACCTCGCTTCCGACCAGGCGGCATCGATCACCTCGCAAGCACTGAACGTCTGCGGGGGACTCGGCAACTTCTGACCATACGAGCCCTGAGGAGTCCGTCATGTCCACGTCACCTCACCGCGAGGTTGAGCACGAGATCGTCATCGCCGCGCCGGCCAGTAAGGTCTACCGCTTGATCGCCGAGGTAGAGAACTGGCCACAACTCTTTCCACCTACGATCTTCGTGGATCATATCGAACGCAGCGACCGCAGTGAGCGGATCCGTATCTGGGCGCTCGCCAACGGCCAGGCGAAGACCTGGACCTCCCGCCGGGAGTTGGACCCGACGAGCCTGCGGATCACCTTCCGACAGGAGGTTTCGGCGCACCCGGTCGCCGCTATGGGCGGTGCCTGGTATTTCGAAGCCCTCACGCCCGACGAGACCAGGGTTCGGCTACTCCACGACTACCGGGCGGTCAACGATGAGCCGACCGACCTCGCGTGGATCGACGAAGCGGTCGACCGGAACTCACAGGCCGAGTTGGTCGCCCTCAAGAGTATCGCCGAGACCGCCGAGGAGACCGCCGAATTGACCTTCGCCTTCACCGACACAGTCCAGGTCGACGGCTCCGTAAAGGACGTCTTCGACTTCATCAACCAGGCCGAGCGATGGACTGAGCGATTGCCGCACGTCGCCGCGGTGACGCTCGCAGAGGAGCAACCCGGGGTGCAGACCCTGGAGATGACCACCCGGGCGAAGAATGGCTCCACCCACCTCACGAAGTCATACCGAGTGACCTTCCCGCATCAGCGGATCGCCTACAAGCAGGTAACCCTGCCGGCGCTGCTGGCCGTCCACACTGGCATCTGGACGTTCACCGAAAACGGGTCCGGGGTCGCCGCCTCATCCCAGCACACCGTGGTGCTCAACCCCACCAACATAGCCCACGTACTCGGACCGGACGCCGACGTGGCGCAGGCCCGCAGCTACGTACGCAACGCGTTGAGCAGCAACAGCCTCGCCACGCTCGAGCACGCCCGCACGTACGCTGAACAGCATCGCTAAGGAGCCGGCGTGGACGTCCAAGTCGTCGTCGTGGGAGCCGGTCCGGTCGGGTTGTTACTCGCGGGCGAGCTGCGGCTGGGGGGCGCTACCGTGGCCGTGCTGGAGCGGCTGGTCGAGCCGACCGTCGAGTCCCGTGCTTCGACGCTGCACGCCCGAACCGCCGAGGTGTTGGCGAGCCGCGGCCTGTGGGAGAGGCTCGGGCCCGCCCCGCACATACCGCGGGGACACTTCGCGGGCATCCCGATGGATCTCACGCTCCCCAGCCGGTTCGCCGGTCAGTGGAAGGTTCCGCAGACCCTCACCGAGGAGGTACTGGGTGACTGGGCGCTCGGGCTCGGCGCGGAGCTGTATCGAGGCTGGACGGTCCGGGCGGTGCACGACGACGGCGCGGGGGTGACGGTCGAGGCGGACACCCCGGACGGGGTAGCCCGGCTGCGCACCGCGTATCTGGTCGGGTGCGATGGCCACGAGAGCACGGTCCGCCGGCTCATCGGAGCGGATTTCCCCGGCTGGCCAGCCACCCGCGAGCTACTGCGCGCCGACGTGCGGGGAGTGGCGATTCCGAACCGGCGGTTCGAGCGACACGACCGCGGGTTAGCCGTGGCCGCCCGTATCTCGGAGGGGACCACCCGGGTGATGGTCTACGAGCACGGCCGTGACGTCGCCGAGCGGCGGCCGGCCCCGCCCGAGTTCACCGAAGTCGTCGCGGCTTGGCGGCGGGTGACCGGCGAGGAGATCGGTGGCGGCGAACCGGTGTGGGTGAACGCGTTCGACGACGCTCACCGACAGCTGTCCCAGTACCGACACGGCCGGGTGCTGTTCGCCGGTGACGCCGCCCACGTCCAGTTGCCGATCGGCGGCCAGGCCCTGAACCTGGGCCTGCAGGACGCGGTCAACCTGGGGTGGAAACTGGCGGCACGGGTCCGGCGCGGAGCACCAGCCGGGTTACTCGACACCTACCACGCGGAACGGCATCCGGTAGGGCGGCGGACGTTGACCAACATTCGCGCCCAAGCCACGCTCCTGCTCGGCGACCGTTCGGTGGAACCGGTCCGGTCGCTGTTCGCCGAACTGGTCACGATCGACGCCACCCGGCGCCGCCTCGCCGGAATGGTCAGCGGTCTCGACATCCGATACCGCCCCAGCGCTGACGAGCATTACACCGTCGGCGACTACCTGGCCGAGCTGGCGCAGCCGGACGGTCGCGGGCTACTGCTCGCCGTACCGGGGAGCCCCGCCGCGACCGCGGCGGCGCCGTGGCGGGAACAGGTCACGGTCGCGCCACCGCCCACTGCGCCGGTCGACGCGGCCGCGATCCTGGTGCGCCCGGATGGCCACGTCGCCTGGGCCGGCACGTCGGCCGAGGCGGCCCATACCGCCCTATACCGATGGTTCGGCCCTCCCAGCCACAGCCGAGCACACTCTCGCCCCGTTAAGGAGATCTCGTGAGTACTGACGTCATCATCGTTGGCGCCGGCCCCACCGGCTTGACCCTTGCTGGAGAGCTTAGCCTCGCCGGTTGCCGGGTCGTCATCGCCGACCAGCTCCCCGCACCGACCGGGCAGTCCCGGGGACTGGGTTTCACCGCCCGGACCCTGGAGACCTTCGATCAGCGGGGCATCCTGCCGCGGTTCGGGGCACTGGAGACCAGCCCGGTCGGTCACTTCGGGGGTGTCCAATTCGACTACACAGTGCTGGCGGACTGCCACTTCGGCGCGCGCGGAATTCCGCAGTCGCAGACCGAGGCAGTGCTGGAGGAGTGGGCTACCGGGCTCGGCGCCCAGGTCCGCCGTAGCTGGGAGCTGGTGACCTTCGCCGAATCCGGTTCCGAGGTACGGGCCGGTTTCCGAACCCCCGACGGTGAGCAGGAGCTCGCCGCGTCGTACCTGGTGGGTTGCGACGGCGGGCACAGCGCCGTCCGGCGATTGGCCGGCATCGACTTCCCTGGTACGGCCGCAACCCGTGGCATGTACCTGGCCGATGTGACCGGCTGCGAGATCGAGTCCCGGTTCCTCGGCGACCGGTTGCCTAACGGCATGGTGATGGCGGCGCCGCTCGGCGAGGGCGTGACTCGGATCATCGTCTGCGAACACGGCACCCCGGCTACCGACCGGGCGCGGGACACCAGCTTCGCTGAGGTCGCGGACGCCTGGCAGCGGATCACCGGCGAGTCGATCCACCATGGATCAGCGAGCTGGGTCAGCTCGTTTACCGACGCGACCCGGCAGGCGACCGAGTACCGCCGAGGCCGGATCCTGCTCGCCGGTGACGCGGCGCACATCCACCTGCCGGCCGGCGGTCAAGGACTCAGCACCGGAGTGCTCGACGCGGCGAACCTCGGTTGGAAGCTCGCCGCCACCGTTGCCGGCTGGGCACCGGCGAACCTGCTCGACACCTACCACGACGAACGGCACCCCGCCGGGGCCAGGCTGCTGATGAACACTCGCGCCCAGGGCATGATCTTTCTCGGCGGTGAGGAGGCGGACCCGCTGCGCGAACTGCTCACCGAACTACTCGAGGACGACGACAACAAACGATACCTCGCCGGGCTGGTCAGCGGCCTGGACATCCGCTACGACGTAGGCCCTGGTGACCACCCGTTGCTGGGCCGGCGGATCCCACCACGGCGCCTGCGTACCGCCGACGGTGAGACCGACACTGCCCGACTGCTCCACTCCGGCCGTGGTGTCCTGCTCGACCTCGCCGACGATGTCGGTGCCCGCGCGATCGCTGCGCCCTGGGCGGATCGGGTAACCGTCGCCACCGCCCGCGAGGTCACCACCGCCACGCTCGGCGCAGACACTGCGCTGATCCGTCCGGACGGGTACGTCGCCTGGGCGGGCCACGACCCGAAACAGCTGGAGATCGCGCTGCAACGGTGGTTTGGCCCTCCCCAGGAGGTCCGCGCCTGAGCTCGTTCGGGCGGACGTCACGGAGCTGAACCGCGGGTGCTACCACCTGCGAGCCACCGGATTCGCGGAGCAACCAATCGCGACGGAGAGGATTGAGACGTGGACCGAGTCACCGAGTTGACGCGGCTGAAGGCGGCGATCCTGGCCGGGCCGGACCCGGGGGCGACCGAGCGCCAGCATGCCAAAGGCAAGCTCACCGCCCGGGAGCGGATCGCGCTGCTGCTAGACAAGGATTCCTTTCAGGAGACCGAGCCGCTGCGTCGGCACCGGGCGAGTGGGTTCGGGCTGCAGGCTCGCCGGCCCCACACCGACGGCGTGGTCACGGGCTGGGGCACGGTCTACGGACGGACAGTCTTCGTCTACGCACACGACTTCCGGATCTTCGGCGGCGCGCTCGGCGAGGCGCACGCCGAGAAGATCCACCGGATCATGGACATGGCCATCGCCACCGGCGCTCCGCTGGTCTCGTTGAACGACGGGGCAGGCGCCCGCATTCAGGAAGGTGTCGTCGCGCTCGCGGGGTACGGCGGGATCTTCCGGCGCAACACTCGGGCCTCTGGCGTGATACCGCAGATCAGCGTCGTCCTCGGCCCTTGCGCGGGCGGTGCGGCGTACTCCCCGGCGTTGACCGACTTCGTGTTCATGGTGCGGGACACCGCGCAGATGTTCATCACCGGGCCGGAGGTGGTCACCGCGGTAACCGGTGCGCAGGTCAGCCAGGACGAACTCGGCGGAGCCGACGTACACGCCTCGGTCTCCGGTGTCGCCCACTTCGTCCACGACCACGAAGAGGCCTGCCTGGAGGACGTTCGCTTCCTGCTGTCGATGCTGCCGTCGAACAACCACGAGACGGCCCCGACCGGACTGACCGACGACTCCCCCGAGCGTCGGTGCGACGGGTTGGTGGACCTCGTGCCGACCGACGGCGCCCGCCCGTACGACATGCGGGCGGTCATCGAGGAGGTCAGCGACGACGGCCAGTACCTTGAGGTACACGAAGGATGGGCGACCAACGTCGTAGTCGCCCTCGCCCGGCTCGATGGCCAGGTAGTCGGGTTCGTCGCGAACCAGCCGCAGTCGTCAGCCGGCGCGCTCGACATTCACGCCAGCGAGAAGGCGGCGCGGTTCGTGCAATTCTGCGACGCGTTCAACATTCCACTGGTGACTCTCCTCGATGTCCCGGGCTTCCTCCCGGGGCTGGCACAGGAACACGGTGGCATCGTCCGGCACGGCGCGAAGCTGCTATACGCGTACTGCAACGCCACGGTGCCGCGGATCTCGGTGGTGCTACGGAAGGCGTACGGCGGCGCGTACATCGTGATGGACTCACGAAGCGTGGGGGCGGACCTCTCGTACGCCTGGCCCAACAACGAGATCGCGGTGATGGGCGCGGAGGGCGCCGCGAACGTCATCTTCCGACGACAGATCGCCGATTCTGAGGATCCGGGAGCGACTCGAACCGACCTCGTCCAGCAGTACCGTGACGAGCTCATGCACCCTTACTACGCCGCGGAGCGAGGACTTGTCGACGATGTCATCCACCCCGCCGACACCCGCGCAGTGTTGATCCGGTCGCTTCAGACGCTACAGACCAAACACGCCGACCTACCGGCCCGCAAGCACGGAAACCCACCGCAATGATCCGCACATACTCGTCAGATCCCCGTCATGTCGGGAGGTATGGATGGCACACTGGTACCGGATCCTCCGTGGTGACCCCACCCCGGATGAACTCGCTGCGTTGACCTCGGTCCTCGCGGTGATCGTGGCCAGCCGAGTCGCAGCCGCCGACGCCGGTCGGGCCGAGCCTCGTCGAGGCCGGTCCGGTCCGCGCTGGCGGCGACTAGGCCCGGTCAGCCACTATCGTAACCCGGTCAGTTGGCAGCGCCTCGGCTAACCCTGGACCGCGAACGTCCACCGCATCCGGGACGCGTCCCCTGCACCATCGGCTAGAACCGGGCGGGTTCGCGATACGAACCCCACTGCTCGCGGAGCGCGTCGCAGATCTCGCCGAGGGTGGCTTCGGCCCGGGCGGCGTCCAGCATCGCCGGCAGCAGGTTCTGATCGGTCCGGGCCACCTCGACCATCCGGCGCAGCGCCGCGTCGACCACGGCCTCGTCCCGGGCCGCCTTCCGTTGCGCCAACGTCTGCTTCTGCTCGATCTCGACCTCGTGCGAGATCCGCAGGATCTCCAACTCCTTGGCGACCGTGCTGGTGTGGCAGTTTACCCCGACGATCTTCTTCTCGCCCTTCTCCAGCGCCTGCTGATAGGTGAAGGCGGAGTCGGCGATCTCGGCCATGAACCACCCGTCCTCGATGCCGCGTAGGATCCCGGCGGTCATCGGGCCGATGTGGTGCTCCGCCTCTCCGCCCATCGACCGGATCCGTTCAAAGATCGCCTCGGCCTCGGCCTCGATCTGGTCGGTCAACGCCTCCACATACCAGGAGCCGCCCAGCGGATCGGCGACGTTGGTGACCCCGGTCTCCTCCATCAGCACCTGCTGGGTCCGCAACGCGATCTCGGCCGACTCGTCGGTCGGCAGCGCCAGCGTCTCGTCCAACGCGTTGGTGTGCAGCGAATTCGTCCCGCCGAGCACTGCCGCGAGCGCCTCGACCGCGGTGCGGACCACGTTGTTGACCGGCTGCTGGGCGGTGAGTGACACCCCGGCGGTCTGAGTGTGGAACCGGAGCCACAGCGCCCGTTCGTCGGTGACCCCGTAGATCTCTTTCAGCCAGCGGGCCCAGATCCGGCGAGCCGCCCGGAACTTGGCGACCTCCTCGAAGAAGTCGACGTGCGAGTCGAAGAAGAAGCTCAGACCGGGGGCGAACTCGTTGGCGTCCAGCCCGCGCGACTGCCCCAGCTCCACATATCCGAAGCCGTCGGCCAACGTGTACGCCAACTCCTGGGCGGCGGTGGAGCCAGCTTCCCGGATGTGGTAGCCGGAGACCGAGAGCGGCTTGTAGCGCGGGATCTCCCGGTGGCAGAACTCCATCAGGTCACCGATCAGTCGCAGGTGCGGCTCCGGCGGGAAGAGCCACTCCTTCTGCGCGATGTACTCCTTGAAGATGTCGGTCTGCAGCGTGCCGTCCAGCCGCGAGATGTCGGTGCCCTGCCGCTCCGCGGCCACCAGATACATGCAGAAGATCGGCACCGCCGGACCGGAGATGGTCATGCTGGTGGTGACGGCGCCGAGGTCGATGTTGTCGAACAGCACGTCCATGTCGGCGGCGGAGTCGATCGCCACTCCACAGTGGCCGACCTCCCCCAACGACTGTGGATCGTCGGAGTCCCGCCCCATCAGGGTCGGCATGTCGAACGCCACCGACAGCCCGCCGCCGCCCGCGGCGAGCAACATCTGGTAACGCTCATTGGTCTGCCGCGCGTTACCGAACCCGGAGAACTGCCGGATCGTCCAGGTCCGCCCCCGGTAGCCGGTCGGATAGAGCCCGCGGGTGTACGGGTACTCGCCTGGCCAGCCGATCCGTTCGAAGCCTGGGTACGCGACCCCCGGCGGCGGCCCGTACACCGGCTCGACCGGGGCGCCCGACAGAGTGGTGAAGTCGGCGTCACGCTTGCGGGCCGAGTCGTAGCGGGCCTGCCAGCGTTCCCGGCCGGCGGCGATCTCCCCAGCGTCCATGGGCGTCTCCTCCAGACTTCGATGTCTACCCCAGCCCGATGATAGCCGCCGCCTGAACGAGCGCTAAGCGAACCGTAGCCAACCTCCGTTACCAGGGGTCGGAGCGATGCTCGGGAGCGAGCGCCTCGCCGGCGTCCACCCGGCGGTGGCGTGGGCGGCGCGGCAACGGCGGCGGGAGTGACGGCGTGGTCGACAGCGCGGCGGGGGCCCCAGCGGCGTGCTCAGGGCCGCTGGCCACCCCGCCGGCCGGGCTCGGCACCTGCTCCGGACCACCGGAGGCCACTCCCCCGGCCGCCGTCCGCGCGGAGCCGCACACCACCGCCGCCAGCAAGGTCGTCAACGGCACCGCCGCCACCAGGCCGATCGTCGCCACCACGCTACGTACGATCTCCTGGGCGATCGGCTGCGCGGTGAGCACGGTGCCCATGTCCTGGCCGCTGGTGCTCAGCACGATCAGCAGCAGCAACGGCAACGAGGCCCCGGCGTAGGCGAGGACGAGGGTGTTAACCACCGACGCGATGTGCGCCCGGCCGACCCGGATACCGGCCTTATACAGCTGCCACCTGGTAAGCGTGGGATCGGCGCGGGCGATCTCACTGACGGTCGCCGACTGGCTCACGGTGACGTCGTCGAGCACCCCCAGCGAGCCGATGATGATGCCGGCGAGCAGCACCCCGCGTAGGTCGAGGTCGGGGATGCGGTGGAACAGGGTCAGCTCGTCGTTGCCGACGAAGCCGGTGAGATGGGTCGCGGCGGTGGCGAGGAAACCGAGCAGACCGGTGACGATCAAGGCGCCGAGGGTCCCCAGCACCGCGACCGAGGTGCGCACGCTGACCCCGTGCACCAGGTACATGATCACGAACATGACCATGGCCGCGCCGACCACCGCCACCAGCAGCGGTGGCTGACCACTGATGATCGCCGGCAGCACGAAGGTGAGCAACAGTGTGAAACACGCCGCCAGCCCGGCCAGCGACGCGAGCCCGCGTCGCAGCCCGAACGCCACGATCACCAGCGCGAAGAGCGCCCCCAGCAGCACCAACGGGGTACCCCGCTTGTGGTCGGCGATCCCGTACTGCTGATCGGTCGGGTCGCCGGGGTTGGTGACCACCGCGACCTCGACCTGGTCACCGGCGCGCACATCCGGCGCGCCCGGACCATCCGGCAGCGGGGTGGTGACCTCCTGCCCGCGGTCGGGACCGTCCGCCAGCAACACCGTCGCCTCGCCGCAGCGCGTAAGCCCGGACTCCGCCGCCTCCGGCGGGCAGGTCTCCTCGGCGACGGCGGTGACCCGCCCGTCGTAGTAGGTGCCGCCGACCGGCTCCGAGGGCTCCGGAGACGGTGGCCACAGCAGCGCCAGCGCGAGCACCGTCGCCGCTACCAACGGAATCATCACCCAGGTCAGGACCTTTCGGACCTGGGGGGATGCGGGCATGATGCCGACGCGGTCGTGGTCGTGCCCTCCGGCCATGGTCACCTCGCCTCCGTGCGCTGCGGGCAGGCCAGCAGACGATGGTACGCGGGCCGTACCGGCCTCGGATCACCCCATCGGCCGGGTTGGGCAGGTTAGGGAGGATCAGTCCTCAACGTCGAAGGTGACGTCGGCCACCAGGACGTTCACTTCGGTCACAGTGAGTCCCAACAACCGCTCCACCTGCTCGATCACGCCGCTGCGCAGCTGCTCGACCAGGTCGTGGACGGCGTACCCGAACGCCACCCGGACCGAGATCGAGATCTCCGCCTGGTCGCCGTCGAGCGTCACCGCTACCGGTTGGCCCTCGTCTGAGTGCAGCCCTCGAACTCCGCCGACCTCGACCACGGTGAGATTGACGATCTTGTCGATGATCTGCTCGATGACGTCCTCGGCGATCGTGGTCTTCCCTCGGTCACCACCTGGGCGGGGCGGCGCGGTCTCCGCCGGGCCGGCCGGCGGCTCCTCCCCGGCGGGTCCGCTCGCCACCAGCCCGCTCTCCGCTGGCCCGGTCTCCGCTGGCCCGCTCGCGGGCCCACCCGAACCGTCCGAACCGCCGTCGTACCGGCGCTCGCCCGTGCCGTAGACCCGGCCGGGTGGCTCCGGCGGCAGCGCGGTCATGGTCGGCGCCAACGGCTCGGCCGACGAAGCGGTCATGGTCGGCGCCAACGGCTCGGCCGGCGAAGTAGCCGCCGGCGAGCCGGGCGGCGGCGGCACCACCGGCAGGCCGCCAGGTGACTGGCTCACCGGCGAGACGAGGGTGGTCGCGTCCTCCGGCGGCAACGCGGTCAACTGGGGGTTGGTGGGCCCGTCCGGGGTGGGGTCAGTCATCGCATCGTCCTCTCTCCGAGCCGCCCCGCGCCGCCATCGCCGGTGCGCAGGGCCGTGTGGGCCCGAGCGTAGCCCTCGCTGGCAACCCGACCCGCCGGGCAGCTAGGCGGCCGCCGAGCCGGGGCCGGGCAGCTGCGCCGCCGCCGGGTCGACATCGGATGCTGCCGGCCGGAGCAGCACCCCACCGTCCGGCTGCGGCACCACCTGCAGCAGCGAACCCGGTGGCAGCTGCGCCATCGCCGCCGTTGGCAGGTGGAGAGCGCCGTCGCGACCGACCACCGCGTACTCTTCGCCGAGCCGGCCCTCGGCACCGACCCGGCCATCCCGGATGGTCACGGTCCGGCCCATCGCCGCCCCCACCGCCGGGTCGTGGGTGACTACCGCCACCGTGCACCCGGCGCCGGCGAGTCCGGCTAGGACCGCGATGACCTCATCCCGGGCGGCCCGGTCGAGCTGGCTGGTGGGCTCGTCCGCGAGCAGCAGCCCGGGTTGATTCGCCAACGCCACCGCCAACGCCAATCGTTGCCGCTGCCCCGGCGCCAACCGGTCCGGCCGCTGGCTCGACCACCGGCGGTCGGCCAGGCCCACCTGCGCCAACACCTCCCGCGGTGGCGATCCGCCCCGCCGACGGCCCGCCACCTGTTGCGCGAACCGGACATTCTGCTCCGCGGTCAGGTACGGCAGGAGGTTTCGGTCGGCGCCCTGCAACGACACCCCGACATCGGTCGCCCGCATCCGCGCCCGCTGCGCCATCGAAGCCTTCGCCAGGTCGTGCCCGCCGACGGCCACCCGGCCAGCCGCCGGCGGCAACAGCCCGGCGAGCACCCCGAGCAGCGTCGACTTGCCGGAGCCGGACGGGCCGAGTAGCGCCACCGCGGCCCCCGCGGCGATGTCCAGGTCCACACCGGACAAGGCCACTACGTCGTACCCCTCCAGGCGATAGATGTAGACGACCCCGCGACAGGTCACCGCGACCGGCGCCATCATCGACTCCCCCGCTCCACGCCGCCGCCGGCAGCCGCTCGACCGGCCGCCAGCGCCGCCGTCGCCAGCAGCCCGATCGCGGTGGCTGCCACCGCCACCGGCGCCCACCGCAGCCCTGCCCATCCAGAGAGGAGCAGCCCGGACGGCGCCGCCGCGGAGCCAGCCGTCACCAGCGGCAGCCCCGGCAGCACCAGCGCCGCGGCCGCGATCCCCGCGGTGACGCCCCCGACCAACGCCGGCCAGGTCAAGGCCGCGTACTCCCGCCACACCGCCCGCCGCAGCACCCGGTCGCCGACACCGGCGAGGCCGAGCGCCGCCGCATCGGCGGCCCGCTCACGCCGGGCGAGCTGGGTAGAGAGCATCATCGCCGCGACCGCCAACGCCACCGCCGCGCCCGCCGCCAGCAGCCCCAGCCGCAGCCCGAGCGCGGGTGCGGCGCGGCCCAGCTGCGCCCCGGTCTGGGTGAGCGTCTCCGCCGACCCGACCGTCACCCCCTGGTCAGCCAGGCGCTCCGGGAGGTCGGCGGGTGCGTCGCGCGCCGCCCACACCTCATACCGGAGTCCGCCGTGGTCGGCCAGCGCGGTCGTGCGCTCCGCCGCCGCCACCGCGTAATCCAGATCCACCAGCAGCGCCCGTTCCCCCGCGCGGGGCGCGTGCGGCACTCGGTCCACCACCACGAACGGCTCCGGCCGCTCCGACAGGCCGGGAAACCGGAACTCTTCGGCGGCCGGGTCCTCGGCGGGCGCGTCGCCGGCCAGCACCACCGGCACGGCCGCGGGCCGATCGAGATAGGTCAGCGACACGTCGTCGGTATGCCCATCCGCGACCGTTACGGTCAGCGCCGACCCCGCGCCGACCTGCACGTCCGCTGGCGCCTGCCACCGCTGCGGGTCGGTGAACTCCGCCGCCACCGCGGTATCCCCGGAGCTGATGCCGGTGATCGCCACCGACAGCTGGTACGCGCCGGCCACTGCGACCGAGCCCAGGGTGAGCCCGAGCAACCGGCAGCCCGTAGCGCACTCCGGCACCCGGGCAGAGTACGACGACCGATCCAGCGCGAGCGTCCCCAGCGAAACCGCCCGCGGCGGGTGGCCCGGCGTCGAGAGCAGCGCGGTCAGCCGTACCGGGTCGCCCGCCAACTCGGTGACCTCGGCGGTGACGGTGAGCCGGTCCGCCACCGGCAGTGGGACGGGCGGACTGGGCCGCAACGCCGCCGCCCGGCTCGTCTGCGCCGCCGCATCCTGCCCCCGCCACTGCGCCACCTGCGGCAGCGCGGCGCTCGCCACCGCCAGCAGCTCCACGTTCCCGCCGGCGTACTGCTGATTGGTCCGCACTACCGGCATCGACCGGCCGGTGGGGTCGGCCGCCGCCACCGCCTCGCGCAGCGCGGTCGGGTGGTCGGCGTGGACGGTGTAGACCCGATCTGCGCCCACCTGGTCGATCGCTCGATCGGACCGGGCCTGGGCGGCGACATCCCAGCCGATAGCGGCGAATGACAGCAGCGCCACCGCTACCGTCACCACTACGATCGTCTGCCGGCCGGTGTTCTGCCGGGCCAGCTGCGCCGCGGCGAGCAGCGCCGGCAGGCCGCGGGGGTCGAGCCGCCCTCGTTCCCGCCACCACCGGAGCCGGTGGGCCGCGCGCCAGCTGACCCAGCCAGCGACCGCGATCCCCGCGAGGATGCCCAGCAGCGCCGGTGCCAGCAACGCCAGTGGTGTCGTGCGGTCGCCGGTGAGCAAGACCGCCACCGCCGCGACCGACAGCGCCGCGACCGCCGCCGACGCCGGCCCCAGCCGCCTGCCCCGCCGCCGAGGTACCCGGCGCAGCAGGTCGAGCGTGCCCTGTTGCAGCGTCGACCAGGCCGCGACTCCGGCGCCGAGTAGCGCCGCGGCGACCGCCCCGAGCACGGCGCCGACCACCGGCCACCGCAGCTCCACGCCGGTACCCGGGGCCAGCGACAGCCGGGCAACGAGCTCGACGGTGAGCAGGCCGATCCCGAGCCCGATCGGCCCCGCCGCCGCCACCAGCACCAACACCTCGCCCAGTCCGAACCGTGCCGCCTGCTGGTTCGGATAGCCCCGCAGTTTGGCGAGGCCGATCTCGTGGCTCCGCTCGGCCACCACCGCCCGTACCGAACGCAGCAGCACCAGCCCGGCGAGCAGCACCAGCGGGACAGCGACCAGCGGCGCGGTCTGCCCGATCGCCCGCTGTTCCTGCGCCACGTCGTCGAGCAGCGCCGGCAGCTCGGTGGTGAGCTCGGCGCCGGCGGCGCCGGCCGCGTGGTGGAGCTGGTCGAGCTCCGCCCGTAGCTCCGGCAGCGCCGCCAGCCGGATCTGCGACGGCTCCAGCGGATAGGTCACGCTGCTGGTGACGGTCGCGTCGGCCGCGGCGGTGACCGCGGCCGGGTCGCCGGTGAAGACCGCGTCCACTCGGGGCGCCCCAGTCGTCGGGTCGTAGCCACCGTAGGCGAAGTAGACGTGCCGACCCCAGTAGGGTTCGGCCGGATCGAGCGGCCGGTACGTACCCACGACGGTGCGGGTGGTTCGTTGGTCACCGAGGTCGACAGCGACCTCGTCACCGGGTGAGACCCCGTGTTCGGCGGCGAGTCGGTCGCTCACGAGCAGCTCGTCATCGCCGCTCGGGCAAGCACCGGTGATCGCCAGTCGGGTGCAGACCTGATCGCGGTAGACCAGCCGGCTGGCGAGCGGCTCCGCCCCCAGCGGCCCGCCGCCGAGCGCGACCTCGGCCTCGCTTCCGGTCACGGCGGCGGCGAACCCGTTGCCCGGGCCGGTCACTCCGGGCGCCGCGGGCGCCAGCTGCGCCGCGAGCGCCGCTGGCGGCTCGTGCGCCAACGGGGCCAGGGCAGCGGTGCCGGTGCTGGTGACGGTGGCTGCGGCGGCGCTGGCCGGGGCGGCCGAGAGTTCGTCGGTCAGCACCGACTGCTGCGCTGCCCGGGTGTAGGCGGGGGCGAGCACCGCTGCCGCTACCGCGATAGCGGCCAGCACCACCACGACGGCCGCCCGGCCGCGTCGGTACCAGATCCCCCGCAGCAGCACCCCGTACCCCTCTCCGCTCCTGCGCCGAGCCCTTCTGCGCCGATCATGGACTTTGGTCGCTGATCGGAAGCCGATCAGGGACCAAAGTCCATGATCAACTCATGTGGGTGGTCAGGCCCAGCTCGGCGAGGATAGCCGCCGCTGCTGCGTACGGGTCGTGGGTCCCGGCGATCACCGCCGGTAGCTGGTCAGCCACCGCCGCGGGGAGGCGTTCCCGCAGCGCCGCGAGCACGATCGCCTCGATCTCCGCCGCCGCCCGCGCCTCCCGGCGACGGCGCAGCTCGTCGTGGCGGACCAGCCAGTCATGGTGCTGATCGATCGCGGCCAGGATCTCGTCGATGCCCTCGCCGCGGCTCGCGATCGCCCGGACCACCTTCGGCCGCCACTGGCCGGCGGCCCGGTCGGCGAGCCCGATCATGCCCTGGATGTCGTGGTAGGTGGCGTCGGCACCCGCTCGGTCCGCCTTGTTGACCACGAAGAGGTCGCCCACCTCCAAGATGCCGGCCTTCGCCGCCTGGATCGCGTCGCCGAGGCCCGGCGCGAGCACCACCACGGTGGTGTCGGCCAACGAGGCGATCTCGACCTCGGCCTGGCCGACCCCGACCGTCTCGACCAGGATCACCTCACAGCCGGCTCCTTCGAGCACCCGCACCGCCTGCGGGGTCGCGGCCGCCAGGCCGCCCAGCTGGCCCCGGCTCGACATCGACCGGATATAGACCCCCGGGTCGGTGGCGTGGTCCTGCATCCGCACCCGGTCACCCAGGATCGCGCCCCCGGTGAACGGGCTGGACGGGTCGACCGCCAGCACCCCGACCCGCTTGCGCTGCGCCCGCAACGAGCGCACCAGCTCGGTGGTGGTGGTGGACTTGCCTACCCCGGGGGAGCCGGTCAGACCGATCACCTGGGCGGTACCGGTGTGCGGCGCGAGCGCCGCGGCGAGCTCCGGCAGCGCCGGATCGCTCGACTCGACCATCGTGATCAGCCGGGCGACGGCGCGCGGATCACCGTCCCGGGCCCGCTTGACCAGCTCGGACACCGCCGCCGGGTCGCTCACGAGCTCGGCACCCGCAGCAGCAGCGCGTCACCCTGGCCACCGCCACCGCAGAGCCCGGCGGCGCCCCAGCCGCCGCCGCGCCGCCGCAGCTCCAGCGCGAGCGTCAACGCCAGCCGGGCGCCGGACATACCGATCGGGTGGCCCAGGGCGATCGCGCCGCCATTGGCGTTCACGATCGCCGGATCCACCGCCAGCTCCCGAATGGACTGGAGCGCCACCAGGGCGAACGCCTCGTTGATCTCGACCAGGTCGAGGTCGGACGGGGCGAGCCCGGCCTTACCGAGGGCGTGGCTGATCGCCTGCGCCGGCTGCGAGTGCAGTGAGTTGTCCGGACCGGCGACGCAGCCGTGAGCACCAATCTCGGCCAGCCAGGTCAGCCCCAGCTGCTCGGCGGTCTCGCGGCGGGCCACCACCACCGCCGCGGCGCCATCGGAGATCGGCGACGCGCTGCCCGCGGTAATCGTGCCGTCAGCGGCGAACGCCGGCCGGAGCTTGCCGAGCGACTCCGGGGTCGACTCCGGCCGGACCCCTTCGTCGGTGGTCACCGAGGAACCGTCCCGCAGCTCCACCGGGGTGATCTCCTCGGCGAAGACGCCGTTCTTCTGGGCGGCGGCGGCGCGCTGATGGCTGGCGGCGGCGAACGCGTCCTGGTCAGCGCGGCTGATGCCCAGCCCGGCGCCGTGCCGCTCGGTCGACTCACCCATGGAACAGGCGTCCCAGACATCGGAGAGCCCGTCGAGCGCCATGTGGTCGCGGACCGTCAGGTCGCCGTACTTGTGCCCGCGACGCAGGCCAGGCAACAGGTGGGGGGCGTTGGTCATGGACTCCATGCCACCGGCCACCACCAGGTCGCACTCGCCGGCCCGGATCAGCTGGTCGGCGAGCGCGATCGCGTTCAGCCCGGAGAGGCAGACCTTGTTGATGGTCAACGCGGGGACCGTCATCGGGATCCCCGCGGCCACCGCGGCCTGCCGGGCCGGAATCTGGCCGGCGCCGGCGGTCAGCACCTGCCCCATGATCACGTACTGCACCTGCTCCGGCCCGACGCCAGCCCGGGCCAGGGCGGCCCGGATCGCGACCGCGCCGAGCGCGCTCGCCGGAGAGTCCTTCAAGTTGCCCAGTAGCCGCGCCATCGGGGTACGGGCGCCGCTGACGATCACCGAACTCATGGGTCCCCACAATCGGTCTGAACGATTACTCAGCCAGACTAACCCTATGGAGACGACGAGCATCGGGCTGCTGCGGATCGACCACGTGGGGGTGGCAGTCACCGACCTGGCGGAGGCGATCCAATTTCACGAACGGGTCTTCGGCATGCGCTGCGTCCACGTGGAGACCAACCATCGGCAAGGAGTCCAGGAGGCGATGTTGGCGGTAGGCCCGACCTCGGAGGGCGGCTACCTGCAGCTATTGGCGCCGCTTAATGCCGAATCGCCGCTCGCGAAGTTCCTCGACCGGCACGGCCCCGGTGTCCAGCAGGTCGCCTACACCGTCGCCGACGTCGATACTGCTTGCCAAACGCTGCGGGAACGGGGAGTGCGGGTGCTCTACGAGCAGCCCGAGCCGGGCACCGCCGGCTCCCGGATCAACTTCGTACACCCCAAGGACGCTGGCGGGGTGCTGGTGGAGCTGGTAGAACCGGCAGCGGCCGCGGATTGACCAACGTGTTCGCTCATCCGGGGGTACGGACCGCCCAGCCACCATGATCATCGGGTACCGTACGACCGGGCGGAATCGGGCGACTTCCAGTGCCCTGGCCTTGCGTTGCCCCCCTAGGCATCTGCCAGTATGTTCCAATGCCCCAGCAGCAATCGTCGCTGGCGTTCTTCGATAACGCCAACAGCACCCCAGACTTCACGGTCGGCCTCCGCGGCTACGACCGTGAGCAGGTAAACAACTACATCGCCCGGCTGCACCAGTCCATGGCCCAGCAGAAGGCGGACAAAGAGGAAGCCGAGAAGCGACTCAGCGACGCCCAGCGCCGATTGCGCGCCGCCGAGCAGCGGCTCAGCTCCATGGAGCAGAAGCTCACCGACACCAACAAGCAGCTCGAGGAGAACAGCCGACCCACTCTGTCGGGGCTCGGCACCCGGGTCGAGCAGATCCTGCGCCTCGCCGAAGAGCAGGCTAACGACCACCGCGGTGAGTCCAAGCGGGAGTCTGAGGGCATTCTGTCGGCGGCCCGGCTGGAGGCACGGGAGATCACCGACAAGGCCCGGGCCGAAGCGGCGGCGATGAAGGCCACCGCAGAGCGCGAGGCGAACGAGCTGACGACCAACGCCGAGCGGGAGGCTGCTGAGGCTCGCGTCCAGGCCCGCCGGGAAGCGGACACGCTCCGGGCCGACGCCGAGCGGGAGACCAAGGCCCTACGCACCGCCACCGCGCACGAGGTCTCGGAGCTCAAGGGCAACGTGGAGCGAGAGGTGGCCACGCTGCGGGCCACCGCCGAGCGGGAGATCACCCAGCTGCGGGCGAAGGCCTCACGCGAGGCCGAAGAGAAGCGGGCCGAGGCGACGAAGCTGCTCAGCGACGCGAAGGATCAGCGAGACCGAGAGCTACAGGCGCTGGCGCTCGAGATCGCCGAACGGCGCGAGAACGCCGAGCGCGAGGACGCGGCCCGCCACGCCGCCCAGGTCGCCGCGACCCAGGAGATGGTCGAGGTGGCCGAGGATCGCGCCCGCGCCGCCGAAGAGCGCAAGGCCGAGATCGACCGGCAGGCGGAGACCCGCCGCACCGAATCCGAGCGGCAGGCCAGCCAGCTGATCGCCGACGCCAAGGCGCAGGCGGAGAAGGCCCGCAACGAGGCCAACACCGAGGCGAACCGGGTGCTCACCGAGGCCCGCGACGAGGCCGAGCGCACCACCAACGCCGCCCGCGACGAGCTCGCCGGGCTCACCCGGCAGAAGGAGGCGGTCACCTCCCAGCTGGGGCAGATGCTCTCCGGCCTGGCGGGGATCGTCCCCGGCGTGGGAGGCGGCGAATCCGGGGCCGACGAGCCCGAAGAGAACGACAAGGCGGAGACATCGGCGTAGACTCCACAGACTTGGTGAAGAAGGCGCTCTCGCTCCGATACACCGGCAAAATCCCCTCGATGCCGCGTCTCGTCACGTTCCCGGGGTTTCCGGGCGGGGCGGGACGCGGCATGTGAGGATGGGGTTATGTCGCACAGCGGGGATCTGTTCGCTCTGGGCGAGGGCGTCAGCACAGAGGCCAGCTTCGAGACGGTGGTGCGCGGCTACCACAAGAGGCAGGTCGATCGCTACGTCGCCCAGGTGGAGGCCGAGATCGCCACCCTGGATTCGGAGCGGGAGCAGGCGCTCGCCCAGATCCAGGCCCTCGCCGGCCAGGTTGAACAGCTACGGGCCGAACTAGCGCAGCTGCGACCCCGGGTGGGCACCCCCGATCGGGTCTCCTTCCGGCACCTTGGCCCCTATGTGGAGCAACTCCTGAGCGTCGCCGAGCGGCAGGCGGAGGAGATCCGCAGCGAAGCCGCGCAGGAGATCAACGACCGCCGGGCCGAGCTCGACCGGCTGCTCCGGGAGGCCCGGGAGAAGACCGGGCAGGCCCACCGCGACTTCGAAACCGCCCTGGCCGCACGGCGCGCCGAGGAGGAGCGAGTCGACGCCCAGCGGCGGGCGGAGCTCGCGGCGGAGATCGCCCAGGCCCGGCGGGAGATCAAGCAGCAGCGCGCCGACGCCGCTGAAGAGTTGGCGAATGCGCAGCGCGAGGCGCAGCGGATCACCGACGAGGCCAGCGCCCACGCCGCCCACGTCACCGCGGACGCCGACGCCTACTCCCACACCACCCGCAGCGAGGCCGACGAGTACGCCGCGACCACCAAGTCCGACGCCGAGGCCCACTCCGCTCGGCTGGTCGCCGATGCCGAGCATGCGGCGCAGCGGATCACCGACGAGGCCACCGCCCGCGGCGCCGAGGTCACCGCCGAGGCCGACGCCTACTCCCAGGACACCCGCCGGAGCGCCGACGAGTATTCGCAGGCCACCCGGGCGGGCGCCGACGAGTACGCCGCGACCACCAAAGCCGACGCCGACGACCGGGCCGCAGCGACCGTCGCCACCGCCGACGAGTATTCCCAGACCACCCGCGAGGAGGCTGACTCGTACGCGGAGGCCACCCGCACCGACGGCGAGTCCTACGCCGCCCGGCTGGTCGCCGACGCCCGCAGCGAAGCGCAACAGATCACCGACGAAGCCGCCGCCCGCGCCGCCGAGGTCACCGCCGAGGCCGACGCCTACTCCCAGGCCACCCGTTCCGATGGCGAGGCGCGCGCCGCCGCCGTCACCGAGCAGGCGACCGAGGCGGCCGCCGCCGGCCGGGCCGCCGCCGAACGGGAGGCCGACGCGATCCGCAGCGCGGCCCGCAACGACGCGGATCAACTGCGCGGCGACGCCCAGCGGTACGCTGCCCAACTGCGGGAGCAGGCCGAGCAGCAGGCCTCGGCGGCGGCCCAACGCGCCGCCTCCGCCGAGCACGAGGCGGAGGAGTTCGCCGCGCAGGTGGCCGAGCACCGCACCGAACTCGCCGAGGCGAAGCGGCGCCTCACCGAGCTGATCGCGCGCCGGCAGGAGGAGAGCTACGAGGTCGAGCGGGCGCAGCGGGAGCTGTCAGAGCTCTCCGACCAGCTTGAGGAGGAGCGGCGGGCGCACCACAGCCGGACCACGGCCGCCGACGGCCAGCTGACCAGCGGCGGCGACGAGGAGGAGTCCGGCGCGGCGGCTAAGCTGCGGTGACCTGATACGTGAGGTCGAGCACGGCGATGTCCTCGTCACTGACTCGGCCAGCCACCTCGATCCGGTAGCCATGCCCTTGGGTTCGCAGGGTGCCGGTCTCCGCCGCCACCTCCACCCGCGGCCGTTCGAAACCGGCGTCGCCGAACTCGCCCGCCAACTCGTCGACGGTGGTGGCTAGGTCGCCGGCGACCCGCAGATACAGGTGGAACGAATCGCCGCCGCCCGGTGGGTGAGCTGCCTGGAGCACCACCGCCCCCGCCGGCAACGGGATCTCCGACGGCCAATGCTCAGGCAGCTGAGCCGGCTCCCGATCGCCCGCGAGCGCCTCCGGTGGCGGGGGCGGCGGAGGCGGCGCCGCCGAGGGCTCCGCCGCTCCGGTGGTCCCGCCGGTCGCCGGGTCGGACGCGGCCGGAGCACCACCGGATGTGTCGTCGGCGGCGGTGGGAGTCACCTCCGCCGCCGACGACACATCCGGGTCCCCCCCGCATCCGGTCAGCGGCGCGGCCAACAGGACGGCGGCTAGTGCCACCGTGGCTCGACGTCGCATCGGTCCCCCCATTCGTCGCTGCCGTGACCGCGGTTGCGGTGCCTACTACCGGAGGAACGCCCCGGGTGTCCGCCAGTCCACCCCGTCGACCTCCGGCCCACCGACCACCTCCGCTGAACCGTCCCAGGTGTACTGCCGGGAGGCGCTGCCGGCGGTGGTCACCTGTTCGCTGCCGGAGCCCGAGTCGAGCAGCGGCCGCCGGAGCAGCCGGCCGTCATCGGCCCGGGACCAGTAGACGTGGCCGTCCGCGACGAACAGCACACCGGAGGTGTTGCTGAGGTTGTTGACGCTGCCGGAGTTGCCGCTGCCGGCGAGGGTGAACTCCCGCGAGCCAGCCAGGCCGTTCTCCGGGTTGAACCAGCGCCAGTAGAGCGTGTTCTGCCCGGCGCGGGTGTAGAAGACCCGGCCGTCGGTGTAATACATGCCGCGCATACTGGCGATGTTGGCGGCGAACGAACTCGGTTCGCCATCGTATGTGGAGCTGCCCGAGTGGGTCTGCACTCCGTCCCAGTACGGGTCGAGGTGCGGGGTGAGCGGCTGCGGCAGGCCGACCACCGAGCCATCGAAGCTGCGCCGCCAGAAGGTGCCGTCAGCCATGCCGTAGAAGAGCACGTCGTCGACGAGGAAGGCCCCGCGCAGTTCGCCCCATTGGGTGCCGTCGGCCCCACCGACCGCCACCAACTCGTCGGCCTCATCGCCGTCGTAGAAGCGCTTACCGATGCCCGGGCCGGGCTCCCCGTCACCGGTCTGGTCCCGCACGATCTCGATCGCCGAGACGATCGGGGCCTCGACCACCGGTTCGAACTCGATCTCCACTTCGCCGTCGCTGGTGACCGGGTACGACAGCATGGTCCCCCGGTTGTAGGCGGCGCTGTCGACCACGTCGTACCCGTCGGCGACCAGCACCCCGTCGATGAGGATGTCCATGACCCGGTCACCGGGTTGGTGGGTGCACCAGCAGCGGTCGGCGAAGTAGAGCCGGACCTCCAGGTCGGTGCCGGCCGGGACCGGGAACGACCAGGTCAGGTTGTCGGCGCTCGCCGGATTCCAGCGGGTGGAGTTGAACACCTCGATCGGGGTGGTCTCGGGCACCGGCGCCAGCACTCCCGGCACGTTGTTGGCGTTGGTGGAGATCAGGCTGCCGGAGTTGCGGTACGGGCTGCTGGTGCTGTTGTCGGCGAACCACTCCGGACCGTCGTCGAGCGCCGGCAGCGCCGGCCCGGCCGCGTTGACCCGGTAGAGGATGTCCGGCAGGCCGGCGCCGACCTCGACCTCCACATCGGTGAAGTGCACGTCCGCCGGGATGGTCGCCGACTCGCCCGCAGGCGGCTGGTGCCCGCCGGCGAGCGGGAAGAAGGCGAGCTTCGGCCGGTAGTGCTCCCAGTTGCCGATCCAGTCGGTGTCCGAGCCGACGTAGAGCCCGTCGGCGGTGGCGTAGAGCACGGTCGCGCCGTACCCGCGCGGGTTGCGCCCGGGGTTCCAGGACAGGTCGACCCCGCTGACCGGGTCCATCGCGTTCAGCCCGGGCCGGCCGACCGCGCCGGTGTCGGGGTAGTCGGTCCCCCAGTGGTTGTTCATCCATCGCTGGTGGCCACCGGCGTAGACGGCGGTTTCGGTGACCGCTACCGAAAGCAGCGTGTCGCCACCCGACCAGTTCACCCAGGTGGGGTGCTGCTCGCTGCCGGTGGCGTCGGTCTCCCAACGGGAGACCGCGTCGCAGAGGGTGTTCCGGTGCGGGCCACCGGTGGTGACGACGACGAAGTAGCTACCGTCCGGCGAGAAGCTGACGTCCCGCACCCACTTGTCGAACGAGCGCCACGAGCACCGGGGCTTGAAGTGGTTGGTGTGCCAGTCCCGGATCTCTGCCTCCTCACCGGTGAGGTCGAGCAGGAACACCTGGTCGCGATCGAGCTCGTTGGCGAACCGGAAGTTGCCGATGACCACCGCGGTACTGCCGTCCGGGGTGATGTCGATCCGATCGGGCCCGACCGGGGCCTGGGCTCCGGAGCTGCCGTCCCAGTTGTGGTTCTCGGTGACGTGCACGTCGAGGAATGGGTCGATGTCGCCGGTGAGCGGGTCGAGCGTCACCAGCCCACCCCGTTCCTCGGTCCCGGCGAGGGTGAACTTCCCGCCGACGTAGAGCCGGCCGCCGGCCGCTTTCGCCGAGAAGACCGCCCCGTTCATGGGCGGGGCGTGGAAGTCGGTGCGCACCGACCCGTCGGTGAGGTCCATGAGCACGATCTTGTTGTAGCCCTGGTTTCCGCCGGCGTGGTTGAAGCGGCCACCGACGTAGACGGTGTCCGCGGTCGGGCCGGGGTGCAGGGTGAGGACCTCGGCGGCGAGCGACGGGGTGAAGTCGGTGTCCACCGCTCCGGTGGCGGCATCGAAGGCGAACAGGTAGGGCCGCTGGTGCAGCGTGCCGCCGCCGGGATCGCGGACCTCACTGAACGAGCCACCGACCAGGACTCGGTCACCCACGGCGACGATTGCTTGCGGCAGGCCGTCCTGAATCTCGGGCGTCCCAGTCGCTGGTACGTCGGAGACGACCCGGTCATGGCCGGGTGGCCCGGCGGCGACAGCGCCGTCCGGCTGACCGACCATGACCGTTAAGCTCGCGATGAGGCCCCCCACGGCCATCGCCGCGGCACCTTTGGATATCTTTCGCACAGCCCCTCCCACCACGCGACCGCACCGATCGCGAGCACCTTCCCCACGATTCGTCGCGAGGGCAAGTCTTCTGACAAGAATCCGACTGTCCACCGCGTAGACCGGTGCCGCGCCGGCAGGGACAATCTAGCCATGCCGAGTGTGGAGTGGAACCAGCGGGTCTGGGGTGAAGAGCACGGCTGGGAGCACGCCGGTGACGAGTGGCGCGGCATGGCCGACCACTGCGGAGCCTCCTATCCGGCCTGGAAGCAGGGCCTGGTGGCGACGTTCATCGAGCCGGTGCCGACCGGCTCCCGAGTGCTGGAGATCGCCCCGGGCCACGGCCGGTGGTCGGGCTACCTGCTCTCCCGGGCCGAGTCGTTGGCGCTGGTCGACATCGCACAACCATGTCTGGACGCGTGCCGGGAGCGCCTCGACGGCGATCCCCGCGTCAGCTATCACCTGACCGGCGGTTCTTCGCTGGCTCCGCTGGTCGACCAGAGCGTCGATTTCGCCTGGTCGTTCGATGCCTTCGTCCACATGGATTGGCCGATCATCCAGGGTTATCTGTACGAGTTGGCGCGGGTGCTCACCCCCGGTGGCACCGCCGTCATTCACCACGCCGGGCAGGCCGACTGGGCGCTGTCGCTGGCCCCGGTTACCCGCCGGCTGGGCCGGGGCGGGCGGGTGCTGCAGCGGTGGGCTGGCCAGCGGCGGCTCCGGGACAGCGGCAACCGTTCGCCGGTCTCCGCCCGGCTGCTGGCGCAAGGGGCCGACCAGGCGGGCCTGCGGGTGCTGCGGCAGACCGACCGGTGGGGGGCCACCGGCCAGTTCACCGTGGGCAAATACCGCGACTGCATCAGCGTTCTGCGCCGGCCGTGACCCGACCCGCCCGGCGCACGATCGCCGCGAAGGCGGTCAGCTCCAGCAACCGGCGAGCTCGCCACAGCACCGCGGCGTA
Organism: Natronosporangium hydrolyticum; assembly: GCF_016925615.1. NCBI lineage: Bacteria > Bacillati > Actinomycetota > Actinomycetes > Micromonosporales > Micromonosporaceae > Natronosporangium > Natronosporangium hydrolyticum. The sequence goes on along the minus strand of NZ_CP070499.1, from coordinate 1,334,474 downwards.
GCCGACCGCCCCGAGCAGCGCCGCGCCGACCGCCGCAGGGCTCCCCCACCAGTACGCTGCCGCGGCCGGGAGCAGACCGAAGCACACCCCGGTCGCGGCCACCGCGACCCACACGTTCGCCGCCGACGGATGCAGCCGGTAGCTGCGGTGGAGCAGCCACAGTGGGGCGAGGTTGTTTACCGCGATCGCACCGAGCCAGGCGATGGCCGCGCCGTTGAGCCCGATCAGCGGGATCAGCAACAGGTTCAGCCCGACGTTGACCACCAGGGCGGCGATCGTGAGTAGCAGCACCGACAGGCTGCGGCCCGACATCTCCAGCACCATGCTGACCATGCCGCACCCGGTGCCGAGCAGCATCGCCGCGCAGAGCAGCTGCATCACCGCCGTGGCCGCCGGGTACTGCGGGCCGAACAGCCCCAGCACCGGTTCGGCGAAGACGAGGCAGAGCAGCAACAACGGCCAGGTGCCCAGCACCAGCCAGGCGGTGGTGGTCTGATAGAGCCGGCGGATGGTGGCGAGGTCGCCGGTGGCGAAGAGCGCGGCGAACCGGTGCTGCGCGGCGACCCCGATCGCCTGGTTCGCCAACTGCCCTACCACCAGGAACCGGCTGGCGGCGACGTAGAGCGCCACCGCCACCGGCCCGAGCAGCGCCGCGACCAGAATCAGGTCGAAGCGTTGCAGCCCCACCTGGGCGAGCCCGGTGCCGCCCCGGGGGGCCGAGAACCGCCAGAAGCTACGCCAGTCCGTCCGGGTCGGCGGGTCCGGGGTCACGGCCGCGCGGCGTTCCAGCCGGCGTCGCATCCGCACCGCCCAGGCGGCCGCCAGCACCGCCGCGAGCAGGTACGGCGCCGCCCACGCCGCGCTAACGGCGACGGCGGCTCCGAGCGCCCCGAGCCCGATGGTGGCTACCGCAGCGAGCTGCAGCGCGGGTCGGACGAACCGTTCGATCACCACGAAGGGTCGGGTGCGACCCATGCCGCGGATCGCCGAGACGGCCAGGTGCAGCAGCACCGCCGCCGGGATGAAGAGCGCCACCGCCCGCAACGCTGCGGTCGCCGCCGCGTGCGCCTCGTCGACCAGCTGCTCCGCCAGCCGGGGAGCGCCGAACCACACCGCCGCGGCCACCAGCACCGCGCCCGCCAGCGCCGGCCCGGCCGCCACCCACCACACCGCCCGCAACCCGGCGACCTGGCCCAGCGCGCGGCGGCGGGCCAGGGTGTAGACCAGACCTACCCCGGCGCCGAGCCCGGCTACTGCTTCGGCGATCAGGAAGACCGTCATCGCCACGAAGAAGACCCCGGCGACCGAGGGCGAGAAGAGCCTGGTCACCGCGAGCGTTAGCAGCAGCCCCAGCACCGCCGAGACCGCCGCGCCAGTGAGGTTGAGCGCCCCGCTGCGCGCGGCGGCGCCGATCTCGGCCGTGGCCCGCTCCGCCGGGCGGGTCGGCACCGGCTGGGTCACCCGTACGCCCGCCAGCTCGGGGTCCGACCCCACCAGCGGGCCAGCTCCTCGTCAGCCGTCGCAAAGGAGTCCTCCAGCCGGCGGCGCAGCCCGGCTGGCAGGTCGCTGCGCGGCCGGGCGTTGTGCCGGGCAAACCGGACTCCGGTGGTCCGCGGTGGAATCTCCAGGAACTCGCAGAGCTGGCTGAACACCTGCTCGGGCGCCGTAAAAAACTCCTCGCTGTCGATGACATGCAGCCGTTCCCGCCCCACCAGGTCGCTGAGTCGGGTCAACTGCTCGTGGTAACGGCCTCGGGCCAGGTAGGCCTGGTGCTGCACGGCGTGGCTGGCGTAGCCCGGGTCGTCGGTCATCTTCGCCACCTCGCCCGCCAACCGGGCCGGCTCCAGCTCCACCGCCCGCTCGAAGGGCTCGGTCTCGAAGCCGCGGGCCAACTCATGGGCGTGCGCCGAGTACGCCCGCTCGACCGGGTCGCGCAGCATCGCCACCACTTTGACGCCGGGCAGGTCGGCGGCGATCCGAGCCGGTGCCAACGGGTGCCACATGTAGTACGGGCTGAATTCGCCGGTCACTACCGGCGCGCCGAGCGTTGCGGCGACGGCCGCCGCCCGCCGCCGGGTGGGGAAGTGCGCCCGATACCAGGACATGGGCCGGTGGTAGGCCATGTCGAAGTAGTGCACACCTTTACGCAGCCGGGCCGGCAGGAAGGAGGGGTGCTGGCGCAACGCCTGGTAGAGCGAGGTGGTGCCGGCCCGTTGGGCGCCCACCACCAGGAAGTCCGGGGTCAGCCGGCGGTTGGCGGAGAGCCGCCCGGTGGTCCGGGCCAACACCACCGCTCCCTGCCACGCCTGCTGACGTAGCCGGCCTCGAACCGCGGTTACTGTCCCCATCAGCTCCTCCTCACTCCGATCCGGAGTCGACTTCGGCCGGTGGCGGGAGCGCCAGCCGGCTCAACGCCCGGGGCAGCCACTGTGCCGCCGCGAGCAGGCCCCCGCCACCTGCCTGGTTGCTGTCGGTGCGGTAGCGGGTAGCGATCTCGACCAAATAGAGCGCGGCGACCACCGGCGCCTGCGCCGCCGGCACCGCTAGCGGGGCGAGCACCTCGGCTGCCCGTTCGGCCATCCGCGCCGCGGCCTCCGGCAGCGCCCGGCCCCGCACCAGCAGCTCCGACATGAAGGTGTGGTGCAGCGCGTCGAAGCCGACCGGGACTCCGGTGGCGAACCGTTCCCAGTCCCAGACCAACACCTGCGAGCCGGTGACCGCGAGGTTGCCGGCGAAGAAGTCACCGTGCCAGCAACCGAACTCCAACCGGCGGTCGGCGGCCACCGTCCGGGCCAGCGTCGCCGCGAGCAGCTCGCGGTGTGGGTCTGCGGGCAGCGCCGCCACCTGCGCCGCCAGCCGGTGGTGATAGTCGCTGCCGGCCAGGTCGGCGACGACCACCGGGCGCAGCCGCGCCAGCTCGGCGGCGGCGGCGAGGATCAGCCCGGCGCCCCGACGACCGGCCCCGGCCGCCGCCTGCGCCACCGGTAGGGCGCTCACCACCACCAGGTCGGCGCCGTGCCAGTCGCCCGCATAGCGCAGCCGGGGCACCCGCACGGTCGCCAACTCCGCGGTGGCGAGCTCGGTCAGCGCGGTCCGCTCGGTGGCGAGCAGTCGCCGGGTCAACGGGGTCACGCCGAGCTTCGCGTAGCCGACCACGGTGCATTCCCGATCCAGCAGCGCCAACACCGGCTTCTGGTTGGCCCGGGGTGGCCCCAGCCGCAGCCCCAACCGCACTGGCTGATCCATCACCTCGGAGAGCCAGCCGGCCAGGGTGGACGAGCCGGTGAGCGCCAGCCGGTCCCGGAAGAGCAGGTCCCCGAGCCCGGCGGTGAGACCGGCCCGGGTCGCCCACTGCCGAAGCCGCGACCGCCAGGCGAACGCGTGGTGGGCGGCTGCGGCGGCCGCCGCAGCCGCTCGCCGCTCGCCCGCCGGGACCAGCAGCCGTGGCCGGCTGCGGGAGGGAAGCACGAGATATCGTTCGCCCGCTGGCCGGCGGCGATCCCGCCAACGGGCACGCTCAACCGTCGGCTCCGCGTCACCGTTGAGCAACCGCCCGAGCTCGATCGCCTCCATCACCCCACCCCCGCGCTCATCGGGCGGACCGGCGCCGCCGGGCTCGCCGCCGGGGCCGCGACGGCCCGCTCTGGATCAGCCTCGGCGGTAGCAGACCGCCACCAGAGGCCCATCCCGACCATGGCGATCAGCAGCGGCATCCCGAGTGCAGTATAGATCGGTAGATAGAAAATCATCAGCGTCAGGTTAGCTGCGCCCGCGACCCCCACCAGCGAGCCGTCGCGCCGGTAGCGCCACCCGAACCGGCCAAAGAAGGCGAGGTACGCCGCGGTGCCCACGAAGCCGGTGGTGACCAGCAGTTGCCACAGCTGCCCTTCGGCACCGACCTCCCGGTTACCACACATCGGGCACTCCGGGCTGGCCCCGATCGCGATCGACCGGCCGCTGCCGATCGTGGAGAGCTGCCCGCCGTACCCCACCAGCGGTGAACTCAGCGCCACCTGGAACGCGGCGGAGCTGAGGTTGCTGCGGCCGTCGTTGGAGTGCGGGTTGTCCAGGCGGTCTAGCATCACCCCGGCGAGCGGGCTCGCCAGCCCGATCACTGCGGCGAGCGCGCCGGCGGCCAGGATCGTCGCCGCCGGCACCAGGCTCCCCCGCCGGACCAGCCGGATCAGCGTGTATCCGGCAAGCACCAGCAGCGCCAACCACAAGCCACGGTTCAGCGAGTAGACCACCGGCACCGCCGCGACCACCAGCACCGCTATCGCCGCCACCCGCCGCCCCACGGTACGGGCGCCGAGCACCGCGCCGATCACGAACCACGGTAAGAGTAGCGAGAGGACATATCCCCAGGTGTTGGTCCACGGGAACGGCGCGGCCGGTCGTGGCTCCAGCTGCTCGCCCACGATGGAGTGCCACTGGGCGAAGCTGACCGTGGTGAGTTGGCGGACGAAGTCGTTGCTCAGCAACGCACCGGGCAACACCAGCTGACCGAGCGTCGGCACCTGCACCGGGGGCAGCACCAGCCCCGCCACTCCGCCCGCCACGGTCACCGTGAAGAAGGTGCACAGCCAGCGGATGACTCGTCGGGTCGGCAGCTCCCGCTCGGTCAGGTTGCCCACGAACAGCAGCACCACCGCCGCCACCAGGTAGTCGGCGAGCCGCATTCCAAAAGCCAGGTAACGCCCGAAGCCGCTGTCTTTCGGGAGCGTGTGTGGTGCGTGCTCGCCCAGCATCAACACCGAGAGCGCCACCACCGCTAGCAGGATGATCCACCAGCCGAACCCGGCCGGCACCCGGCACCGGCGGCGATAGAGTTCCCACGCCATCGGGATCGCCAGCAACGGCGCGGCGACGAAGGCCAGCCCGGACAGCCACAGAATCGGGTAACCCGCCAGCAGCAGGCCCAGCGGCCATACCCGGACCCGGCTGCTCACCCGCCGGCTCGGCAGCCCGCTGATGACCGGCGTGGTCGAGGCGAGGGAACTGTCGACGGTCACGAGGAGCCGCGGTCGGATTGAATCCGCCCGAGCACCACCGTGTCGTCCGGCGCTGACGGCGGCGAACCCGACGCCGGTGGCCGCGGACCCGGCTGTGGTTGCCCCGGCGGTGGCGGAGGTTTCGGCGCCGGCGACTTGGCCGGGCCGGCGCTCGGCGCCGCATCGGCGGATGGGGCCGGGTCTCCGGCCGAATCAACGAAGGATGGGATGATCCGGGCGGTCGGCCCGGCGCCGCGCCGCGCCCGCCCGCTCGGCGAGACCAGCAGCACCCCGGCGAACGGGGCATGCACCTGTTGGAAGTCCCGGACCGCCGCGGCCACCTCCGGCCCGGTGGTCCGCTGGCACTCGGCGACCAGGAGCAGGGCGGAGGCGGTCACGCCGAGCGCCTGGGCGTCGATGGACCTGGCCATCGGCGGCGACTCGATGATCACCCGGTCTACTCCGCTGGCGAGCCGGAGCACCACCCCCATCGTCTCGCCGACCGTCAGCTCCTCGCGCTCGTCCAGCCGACCGGGTCGCAACACCGAGACCCGGTTGACCACCGGCGACGGCACCGTCGCGTCGCCCGGTGCCACCGCACCGGCGAGCACGTCGGCGAGGCCGCGACCGGGGCCGGCGGAGACCCCGAGCGCCTCGAAGACGGCGCTGGCCGAGTCGCTGGCGACCACCGCGACCCGTTCACCGGCCCGCGCGAACGCGGCGGCCAGGTTGGCGGTGACGAAGCCGGCGGCGGTGCCGGCGCTCACCCCGCAGACCAGCAGCACCCCCGGGGCCGAGCCGGCTCCCCCCGGGGATCGGGCATCAGCGTTGGCCCGCATGACGTTGCGGAGCCGGCTGAACTGCCGACCCATCGGCGTGGTCGGCCCCATCACCTGGGCCGCCGGCCGGCTGCCCGCCAGCTCCAGCAGCACCTGGTCGACCACTTCGGCGGGCAGGTCCGCGGCCCGGAACACCCGCCGGTCGAACCGGTGCACGAGCAACGCCGCCGCCAGCCCCAGCAGCAGGCCGGCGACCAGCCCGCTGGCCAGGTAGAGCGTGCGGTTCGGTGAGCTGGGCTGGCCGGGCAGGTTGGCCGGACTGCGGACGTCGCCGCCCCGGATCGGCTCCGACTGCAACAGCAGCTGCTGGTGCAGCAGCGGCAGCACTACCTGTTCGTCGGCTTGTTGGGCCCGCAGCGCCTCGATCTGGTTGCTCAGCCGCTCGATCCGGTCGTTGACCTCCTGCTGTGCGGTCTCCTCCCGTTGCGCGAGGTAGGCCTCGGCGAAGGCGTGCGCGCCGGCCTGGGCGCGTTCCGGGGTGCCCGCCTCGAAGGAGATCTCCAGGAAGGTGGTGTTCGGCGGGACCAGCACGTTCACTCGGCGGGCCAGCTCGGCCGGTGGCTCGGTGGAGTTGATCATCTCACCGACCCGGCTAGCGGTATCGATCGAGCGCACCACCTGCGCTTCGGTGTCCAGGTTGAGCCGGCTCTCGGCCGACTCCGGCCCCACCTGCTGCACCTGCACCAACGTGCTGGAGGCGTAGGTGGGCGACTGCAACACCGCCGCCAACCCGCTGACCCCGCCCGCCACCAGGATCGACAGCACCACGATCCACCAGCGCCGAAGCACCCACTCCAGCAGGTCCGCCAATGTGGGCTGTGGCGTCGCCGCCTGGTCGACCATTACTCTCCCCTGTTTCGTCGGCGCCGTCGGCGCCCACCCGCCTCGCGCCGGCAACGACGCCGGGCGAGGAGGCTCATCGAACTCATCGGATTATCCATCGTCGCGGGGCCGGCCCGCTCCTCCGAACGGTCACCGCATCGCTACTGGCGGATATCTGACACTCCCCGCCCCGGGACCGGCCGGACCACGGCGCCGGAGCCAGCCACACTGGAGCATATGCGGGTCTGCTACAACATCCACTCCCACCACCTGCCGGAGCAGCTGTATCACCTGGTCGAGACGATTACTCGCGGTAGCCCCAACAGCGTCGTGGTGATCAGCCACGATCGGGCGGGGGCGCCGATCGACGAGACTGCGCTCCGCGCGTTGGGCGAGGTCACCGTCCAGTACGCGATCGGCGGGTACGGTGATTTTAATCACATCGATCGATGGTACGCCGCTGTGGAGTGGCTCCGGACCACCGGCACCAGCGTGGACTGGCTGGTCAACCTCGCTGGCCAGCATTATCCACTGCAGCCGTTGCCGGTGATCGAGCGCGACCTCGCCGCCACCCCCACCGACGGGCTCCTCCAGTACTTCCCGGCGTTCGGCCCGGGCCACCACTGGCCACCCCGCCGAGCCCGCTCCCGTTACCTGTTTCACCACCGACGGCTGGCCAGGCTCTCGCCGGCCTGGCAACGACGACTCCGGCCGCTCCAGGCGATCAACCTGGTCCAACCACTGGTCCGGGTGCATGTCGGGTACGGCCTGACCGTGGGCAGACGGGTGCCCGGACCATTCGGTCCCGACCTCCGGCTCTATGGCGGTTCCTCATTCATGTCGTTGACCTGGCCTGTCGTCGACTATCTCTGGCACTTCCGGCGCCGCCGGCCGGACCTGGTCGACCACTTCCGGCGTACCCTTTCGCCGGAGGAGGCGTTCTTCGCCACTGCCCTGCTCAACAGTGGCCAGTTCGCCTTCACCAACGACAAACGTCGCTACTTTGTCTTCCGCGGTCCCGGCGCCGGGCTGAACCGCTCCCGTACGTTGGGAGTGGCTGATCTGGACGCGGCGGTGGCCTCCGGTGCCCACTTCGGCGGCAAATTCGACATGTCAGCCGACCCGGCGGCGATCTACCAGCTGGATGCGCTGGTCCGCGGCTGATGCGCGGGGGCGGCCTTGTGGAGTGTCGGATAGCCGACCGTTACCTCGGCACAGCTAGCACTTCCCTTCGCCCGACCGACTGAGCTAGCGTCTTGGCGACGATTCAGCCGACCTGTGTGGTGGATTCTGGGGGAGCAGCGTGGCCGAGGATGACCCTGAGCAGCGATCACTGCTGTTGGTCGGATCGAGCGGCGGCCACCTCGCGCAACTCCTCGCGTTGGAGCCCTGGTATCACCACCGTCGGCGCCGATGGGTGACTTTCGACACTCCAGACGCCCGGTCGCAACTGGCCGACGAAGATGTCACCTGGGCCTACCACCCCACCACCCGAAACGTGTGGAATCTGCTCCGCAACTCGCTGCTGGCGATCCGCCAGGTACGCCGAGGGCGGGTAGCCGCGGTGATCACCACCGGCGCCGGCGTCGCCTTCCCGTTCGTCCTGCTCGCGCGGGTGCTCGGGATCCCCACGATCTACATTGAGGTCTTCGACCGGATCGACTCCCCCACCCTCACCGCTCGGCTGTGTCGGCCGTTCCTCTCGGCGATGCTGGTTCAGTGGGAAGAGCAGCGACGCCTCTACCCCGAGGCGACAGTGGTCGGGAGACTGCTGTGACCACCGTGCTCGCGGTGCTGGGCACGGACAAACACGGGTTCGACCGGCTGGTCGGTTGGTTGGAGAGTTGGCACCGCACCGCGACGGCGGTCCGGTTGCTGGTGCAGCACGGCTTCAGCCGACCCCCGACCGGGCCGGAGGCGGTCGACTTCCTGGACCATGCGCGGTTGCAGGCATCGCTGCGGGAGGCCGACCTGGTAGTGACCCACGGCGGTCCGGCCACCATCACCGAGGCCCGGCGCGCCGGCCACCTGCCGATCGTGGTGCCGCGCGACCCGTCCCGCCGGGAGCACGTCGACGACCACCAGCAACGGTTCGCCCGCCGGCTCGCCCAAGACCGGATGGTGGTGCTCTGCGAGTCCGAACCGGCGCTGGTGGCGGCGCTGCGCAGCGGCCTCGACGACCCGGCCGGCTTCCGCTGGCGCGCCGACCCCGCCGAGTCCCGGCTCCGGGCGGCCGCCGTCGCCCGGGTCGGCCAGATCGTCGAGGACCTCATCGCCGGCGACACCGGGCGCCCACCGACCCGCCTGGGCGGTCAGCGATGACTGGACCACCACCGGAGGTTGAGCCACCACCGACTTCCGCCACCCCGGCCCCGGTGCTCTTCATCGGCGGCCTCGGCCGCAGCGGATCCACCCTGCTCGAGCTGGTGCTCGCGCAACATCCGGACGTCTGCGCGCTGGGTGAGGTGGTCCACCTGTGGCAACGGGGCCTGGTCGACGACGAGCGCTGCGGCTGCGGCGAACGCTTCGCCGGTTGTGAGTTCTGGCAGGAGCTCGGCCGGCGGGCCTTCGGCGGCTGGTCGAAGCTGCCGCTCGACCGGGTGACCGAGCTGAAGGCGGCGGTCGACCGGACCCGATACATCCCGCGGCTCGCCCGGTACCGGCTGCCCGACCAGCTGCGCCGGGAGGTCCACGAATACACCTCCTACTATCAGCGCATCTACCAGGCGGCGCGGGAGCTGACCGGCGCCACCGTCGTGGTCGATTCCAGCAAGCACGCCTCGCTGGCGTTCGCGCTGCGGCACTCCCCCGGGCTCGACCTTCGGGTGCTCCACCTGGTCCGGGACAGCCGAGGGGTGGCCTACTCGTGGGCACGGCAGGTCCGCCGGCCCGAAGTCGTCGACGCCGACGCATACATGCCCCGGTTCTCGACGCTGACCGTCAGTGGGCTGTGGACGGTGCAGAACGGCGCCTTTCACCTGCTGAGCCGGGCCGCGCCGGTGACCCGGCTACGCTACGAGGACTTCACCGCCGACCCGCAGGGTTGGCTGCGCCGGATCCGGGAGCTGGTGGACCTGCCGGACGACCCGGCGGCCGGGGCGATCCTGCGGGATCCGCCGACCTCGCCGTCGCCCGCGCACACGGTGGCGGGCAATCCGCTCCGGTTCGCGGCCGGCCCGCTGCGGATCAACCGGGACGACCGGTGGCGAGCTGCGCTTCCCCGACCGCGCCGCACCATGGTGAGCCTGCTCACCCTGCCACTGCGGCTCCGGTACGGCTATTACCGCGGACGCAGAGAGGCGACGACGTGACCCCCGAATCCCCAACGGTGAGCGTTGTCGTACCGACCCGGGACCGGCCGGAGATGCTGCGGGCGGCGCTCGCGGCCATCCGCGACCAGCAGTACCCGGGTCGAGTAGAGACGGTGGTCGTCTACGACCAGTCTGAGCCGGACGAATCGCTCGTCGGCGACCACCCGGACCGGCCAGTGCGGGTGATCCGCAACCAGCGGACACCCGGGCTGGCCGGTGCCCGGAACAGCGGCATCCTCGCCGCCGAGGGCACCCTGGTCGCGTTCTGCGACGACGACGACGAGTGGCTACCGGGCAAACTCACCGCGCAGCTCGCTGCGTTCGCCGAGCAGCCCGCAGCGGAGCTGGTCAGCTGCGGCATCCTGGTCCGGTACCGCGACCGGGACGTGCCCCGCACGCTGCCCTGGCGGCGGGTGCCGCTGGCGGCCCTACTGCGCAGCCGGCTCACCGAACTGCACCCGTCGACCTTTCTGTTCCGGCGGTCGGCGCTGCTCGACGGGGTTGGGCTGGTCGACGAAGAGATCCCCGGCAGCTACGCCGAAGACTACGAGCTGCTGTTACGCGCCGCCCGTCGACACGACCTCGGCAACGTCCCCGAACCGCTGGTGGCGGTCCGCTGGCACGAGCAGTCGTACTTCGCGCAACGATGGCAAACCATCGCCACCGCGCTGCAGTGGTTGTTGGCCCGGTACCCCGAGTTCGCCGGGGAGCGCCGCGGTGAGGCCCGGGTGACCGGCCAGATCGCTTTCGCCACCGCGGCGAGCGGGCAGCGCCGGGCGGCGTTCGGGTGGGCGACCCGGACACTGCGGCGGCATCTGCGTGAGCCACGGGCGTGGCTGGCGCTGGCGGTCTCGATCCGACTGCTGCGGCCCGACGCTGTGGTCCGCGCCGCCCACCGGCGCGGCCGGGGGATCTGACCCGCCCTCGCGCCGGGTTTGCCGGTCGCCGGACGCTGGCTAGCCGCCGCTGACGACGCCCGCCACCACGGTCGCGACCACTCGTCCCGACAGCAGCGCCGAGGGCTCCGGGGTGAGCGGGTCCACGTCGAGAATGGCCAGGTCCCCGGGGCCGCCCGGATACAGCGTGCCGCTACCGGCGCCCGGCCTACCGGCCGCGGCTAGTTGCCCAGCGCCGGTGGTGAACAACGCGAGCGCCTCTTCGGCAGTAACCGCCTGTCCCGGACCCAACGGTTCGTCGCGGCCCCGCACTCGCCGGGTCCGCGCCTGCCACATGCCGTGCAGTACCGAGACCGGCGGCCCGGGCGCGTCCGAGCCTCCGCCGACCAGTACCCCGGCGTCCAGCCAGCTCCGGAGCGGGTTCGCCGCCGCGGCTGCCGGCTCACCGAGCCGGGTGAGCAGATCGCGGCCGACGTGCCACTGCAGCGCCGGATGGGCCGAGACCCCGATCGCGAGTCGCCGCGCGGCGGCCATCGCCGCAGCGGTCGGCCCGAGGTACGCGTGGATCACGTGAAATCCCTTGCCCGCCACCGGGGTACGCCGGTCCACGTCGGCCAGGACCGACAAGGTCAGCGCCACGGCGGCATCCCCTACCGCGTGCACGCCGACGCCCCGGCCGGCGGCGGCCGCCGCCGCGCAGTGCGCCCGAAGCGTGCTCGTACGCAGACTCTGGTGACCGTGGTAGCCGTCGGTCCCCGGCCACGGCACCGACCGCAGCGCGGTGCCTAACGACCCGCCGCCGTCGAGAAACAGCTTGGTCGGGCCGACCCGCAGCCACGCCGGGTCGGCGGCGGCGAGCCCCGCTTCGGCGACTGCGCGGCGCAGGTCAGCGTCGCTGACCTGGTCGTCGCCGAGCGGCATCACCACCGTCCGGCCGGCTAGCTCACCGGTACGCTCGGCCTGCGCATAGGCGGCCAGGTCGGCCGGCGCGACCGCCGGGTCGACCGCGGTGGTGATGCCATGCCGCAGCAGTTCGCGCTGGCCGCCGACGATCCAGCCGACCCGAGTCGCCAGATCCGGCGCTGGCACCACCGCCCGAACCAGCGCGACCGCCGGATGCTCGACGAGCAGCCCGGTCGGCATGCCCTGCGGGTCGCGGTCGATCCGGCCACCCGGCGGGTCCGGGGTGGCCGCGGTGATGCCGGCGTACCGCAGGCCCGTGAGGTTGACCAGCGCGTCGTGGCCTTTCCGGTCGAGCAGCAGCGGGCGGCCCGGGGCGGCGGCTTCCAGCTCGGTCGCGGTAGGAAGTCGACGCTCGGCCAGGTCCGGGGGGTCGAAGCCGGCATCCGCCTCGATCCAGGACCGGCCGGGGTGCGCTGCCGCGTATCGGCTGATCCGGGCCTGGATCTCGCCGATCCCGGTGGCGTCGGCGAGCGCCACCCGGCTGGCGGCCCGGCCGGCCCACATCAGGTGTATGTGGCTGTCGACGAAGCCGGGGAGCACCACCGCCCCGGCCGGCGCGAGCTCTGGTGTGCCGGCCGGCAGCTGCCGGCGCAGCTGTCGCCAGTCCCCCAGCGCCACCACTCGGCCCGCCCGGATCGCCACTCCAGCGGCTCGGGGACAGCGCGGATCCATCGTCCGGACGTCCCCGATCACCAGTAGGTCGGTCATGAGCCGGCCTGCCCGCCCAGCAGCTGCGCCGCCCGTTGCGCCGTCGGCGAGGCCGTCATGCCGGTACCGGCAGTACCGCTGCGGCGCCGTCGGCGCGCGGATCGGTCGCGGCGTCCAACCCGGCCGGGGTCAGTCGAGCGAGCTGCACGTGCCCGGCGTCGTCGTGCCGCGCCGGCCACTGCGTTACCGCCCGGCCGAGCCGCGCCGCGGTCGCTCGCAGCGCGTCGGCCCCCGGCACGTCGGGCTCCAGGACCAGGCTGGGTTCGGGCCGGCCGAGTTCCCGGCCACCGATCACCCATCGCGGCTGGGCGAGCAGGCCCGCCGGATCGCCGGTGGTCAGCGCGGCGGCGACCTGGGCGAGGATCCAGGGCTGGGCCCGGCCGCCCTGGGCGCCCAGCGCGACCAGCTGGCCGGGGGCGGTGGCGACCGCCGGGCAGAGGCTGTGCGGCGGTCGCGCCCCGGGTCGCAGCCGGCCGGGATGCGTGGGGTCAAGGCTGAACGCCGAGCCTCGGTTGTGGAGCACCACCCCGGTAGTCGGTTCCAGGATGCCGGCGCCGAAGCTCTGGAACACGCTCTGAATCAGGGTGACTACGGTGCCGTCGCCGCCGACCACGGTGATCGCGGCGGTGTCGCCCGCCGGCTTCGGCCCGACCGGCGCCGGCGGGGCCGGGGCGTCGCGGTGCAGCAGCAGCCCGGCGAGGTCGATCGGGCCGCATCGGGGGTCCCCGAGCAACGCGTCCCGCCGCTGCTCCGCACGGTGGGCGGTGGTGAGCGGATCGGCGTGAGCGTCGAGCATGGCCAGCAGGGCAGCGCCCTGGCTCGGGGGTGGCGCGACCGACCAGGTGGTGGCGCCAGTGGTGAGCTGCAACGGTTCGGTCAGCTCAGCGCGGTGCGCTTGCAGGTCCGCGACTCGCAGCGGGCCGCCGAGCCCCTGCACCCCGGCGGCGAGTTGGTCCGCCACCTCGCCCTGATAGAAGCTGCGCCAGTCGTCGCCTACTGTGGCCAGCGTGCGGGCCAGGGCTGGCTGGCGCAGCACCGTGCCGGGCGGGACCGGCACGCCGGAGTCGGCCAGCAGCAGCGCCGCCAGGCCCGGGTCTGCCTGCAGCACTGCCCGCCGGGCGATGGCCGCCCGGGCCAGTCCGGCGCTGACCGGCACCCCGGTCCGGGCCAGCTCGCTGGCCGGGCCCAGCAGCCGTGCCAGGCTCAGCTTCGCCCCGAGGCCCGCCAGGGCTGCCCAGCCCGCGACCACCCCGGGCACCGTGACCGTCTGCGGGCCGCCGGCCGGCATCCGGTCCCCGGCGGCCCGTAGGGCGGCCACGTCGGTGGCCGCGGCGGCGGCCCCGATCGAGAGCACCGCCTGGACCCGGCCGGCCGGGGTGCGGATCAGCGCCACCAGATCGCCGCCGAGCGAGCACTGGTGCGGGTAGGCGACGGTGAGCGCTGCCGCGGCGGCCACGGCGGCGTCGATCACCCCGCCGCCGTCGGTGACCACTTCGGTGGCGGCGGCGAGCGCGGACGGGTGTGGGGCGGCGAACGCGATGCCGGCAGGCGTCGATGGCGCGGTCATGGCGGCCTGGTCAGGCTCGCTCGATCAGGATGGTTCGGGCGAACGCGGCGTCGGCACCGACCAGCTTCGTGGGTAGGCAGACCAGCTCGTAGTTTCCGGCCGGCACCGCCGCCAGGTCGGCGTTCTCCAGGATCAGCACCCCGGCCCCGAGCAACGAGTGATGCGCATCCCAGCTCTCGGTCCGCCGATGGCTCTCGATGGTGAGGTAGTCGATGCCGATGAGCGAGACCCGCTGCTCGATCAGCCATTGGGCGGCGCCGGGTGAGAGGCCCACCCACTGCGGGGCGCGTTCGGTTTCCCGCAGTGGCCCGGCCGAGTTGCTGGTCTTGCACAGGATCCGGTCTGCGCCCGCCACCCCGGCGGCGATCAGGTCGGCCGCCTCGATATCACCGGTGACCCCGGTGAGGTCGGCCACCACCGCCGGCCCCACCAGAGTGGTCAACGGCACCTCGTCGATCGGGGTAGCGCCGTCGACGAAGTGCGCCGGGGCGTCCACATGGGTGCCGGTGTGCGCGCCGAGCCGCCAGCGGGTGACGTTGGAGGCGTCGCCGTTGGCGAGCGACTCCACGATCTCTACCTCCGGCCGGCGCCCCCAGTGCAGCATCTTCGGGTGGATCGGCAACGTGATGTCGTAGATCTTCATACGGGTCCTTCCGGCTGGGCGGGCGGCGAGTGGTCAGGGCCGGTGGGTCGGGTCCGGCCACGGTTCCCGTACCGCCGCGGCGACGGCCCGGGCGGTGGTGAGCACGCACCGGTCGAACTCGCCGCGGCCGTGTTCGGCGGTGGCGTCGGCGACGTCGCGTCCCCAGACTCCGGTGTCGCTGACCTGGTCCATCCGGTAGTCCCAGAACGAGTCGACGTCCCGATGCGAGGTAGCCAGCTCCATCCGCACCAGCTGCGGGTGCAAGTGCAGCATCACCGAGGTCTCGAAGTAGTTGGCGTGCATCAAACCGCGGCCATAGTGGACGTGACCGTCGACCTCCGGGCCCGGGTACATGGTGACGTAGCCCAGTGCCCGCACCCGCGCGTCGCGGTGGCGTACCCGGAGCTTCTCGGCGGACACGTCCAGCGCGCCGTTGTTCCAGATGTGTCCGTTGAGCAGGATGAACTGCCGGACCCCGCGGGCGTGCAGGGAGTCGATCACGTCTTCGACCACGGCGATCAGGGTCTCCGGCCGCAGTGCGATAGTGCCCCCGAAGTCACCGTGCGAGGCCGATACCCCGTAGCTCAACGGTGGCACCACCGGCACGCCGGTCAGCGCCGAAACCTGGCCGGCGATCGCGTCGCAGATGAGCGTGTCGACCGCCAGCGGCAGATGCGGCCCGTGTTGCTCGATCGCGCCGACCGGAATGATCACCGCGTCCAGGGCGGTGGCGGTCTGGCTCGCCTCGGGCCAGGTCAGTTCGGCCCAGGCGACCGGCGCGCCGGACCCCCCGAGTTCGGTGGCGAGCGCCGCCCAGTCCGGGTCGGCGGCGGTGGTGTCACGCACGACGTTCTCCTCTCACTCGAGTGCTCAGCTCCTTGCGTGCTCAGCGGTCACCGTCACCAGGCGCGGCGGGTCTTGTCCGGCAGTAGGTCGATGGCGGCCACTGCGGTGATCTGGTCGGCGGCCGGCACCTGCCCGGGACCGGTGGTCACGACCGCGGTGAGCCACACCCGCGCCTGCGGGCTGTAGTCGCTGAGCAGTTCCCGGCACACCCCGCAGGGTGCGATGATCCGGAACGCTCCGGCCGGCTTCACCTGCACCGACACGACGCTCTCGACGGTGAGCGGGGCGTCCGGGGGCAACCCGACGCGGGCGGCGCCGAGCGCCACTGCCTCGGCGCAGATGGAGCTGCGCCGGCAGGACCCTTCCAGGTGTACGCCGGTGTGGACCGCACCGTCCGGGGTTCGCAGCGCGGTGGCGACCTCGTGCCGGCCAGCCACCCAGACCTGACGCAGCAGCTGCTGGGCGATGTCGAGCAGCTCGACATCACCCGGGCTCATCTCTGGTGGTGCGGTCACCGGCGTGACCGGTTCGTCGATCATGACGTTATCCCGAGCAGTCTCGCCATGTTCCCGCCCTCGATGAGCGCGCGATCCGCCTCGTCCGGGACCGCCTTGGCGATCTTCATCCGCTCCAGGTCGAAGTCCGACCCCGGCCACTCACTACCCAACAAGATCTTCTCCGGGCCCAGCCGGGCGTACGCTCGCCGCACGTCGCTGAGCAGCGTCGCCGAGGTCTCCAGATAGATGTGCGGCTGCCGCTCCGCGACGATGATCGCCTCCGGCACGTTCCACACCGCGCCCATGTGCGCGATGATCGTGGGCACGCCGGGGTGGTTGCGGGCGATCTCCTCGATCGCCAGCGGAGCGCAGAACGCATCGTCGAGGGCGTTGATCAGCACCGGCAGGCCGTGCTCCGCGCACGCCTCGAAGATCGGATCGAGCAGACCGTGGTCGGCCACGTGGTAGCCGTGCAGGCTCGGGTGCAGCTTGAGTCCTTTGAGACCAGCCTCGGCGATCCGGGCGATCTCGGCTAGGGCGTCGTCGTCGGCGGGGCGTACCTGCCCGAAGCCGAAGAGCCGATCCGGGTGGGCCCGTACCAGGTCGATCAGGAAGTCGTTCTCGATCCGCTGCGCCAACGAGCAGACCATGGCCAGGTCGACCCCAGCGGCGTCCATCCGGTCCAGGATCCGGCGCGGGTCGAACGGAGTGTAGGGCGGCGGCGCCTCACCGGGCCGGGCACCGGTCAGGTAGTCCGACCGGGTCCGGACATCCTGGGTGGTGTTGTACGCGTCGATGATCATTCGGATGTACCTCCGGTGGTGATCGTGGCGGCCGGGGCGTGCTCCGGCACCAGGGGCAGGTGGCAGCGAACCATTCGGCCCCGCTGGATCTGCCGCAGCAGCGGCGGTTCGCTGCGGCAACGGGGGATCGCATACTGGCAGCGGGTGTGGAACAGGCAGCCCGGCGGCGGATAGGCCGGATCAGGCAGCTCGCCGGCGAGGACGATGCGCTCCCGGTCCGGCCGCCGTTCCGGGGTAGGCACCGCCGAGAGCAGCGCCTCGCTGTAAGGATGGGCCGGACCGGCGAAGAAGGTGTCCCGGCTGGCCAGCTCGATGATCTCGCCCAGGTACATCACCGCTACCCGGTCGGCCAGGTGCCGCACGACCCCCAGGTCGTGCGAGATGAACACCATGGTCAAGCCCCGCTCCTGGGCCAGATCGGCGAGCAGGTTCACCACCTGCGCCTGGATCGAGACATCGAGCGCGGACACGGGTTCGTCGGCCACGATGAACCGGGGCGAGGGGGCCAGCGCCCGGGCGATCCCGATCCGCTGCCGCTGCCCGCCAGAGAACTCATGCGGCCGCCGCCGGCCCGCGTCGCGGTCGAGCCCCACCAGCTCCAGCAGCCCGGCGACGGTCTCCGCCGCCTCCGCGCGACTCGCCCCGCGGCCGCGCAGCAGCGGCTCGGCGATGATGTCGGCGATCCGCCGGCGCGGGTTCAGCGAGCTGAACGGGTCTTGGAAGACCATCTGCAGGTCCGCTCGGGCGCGCCGGAGCAGCCGTCCCCGCAGTGAGGTCAGTTCCAAACCGAGCAGTTTGATACTGCCGGCGGTCGGCTCGGTGATGCGCAGGATCGCCCGACCCAGCGTGGACTTACCGCAGCCGGATTCGCCGACCAGCCCCACGGTCTCGCCCTCGACGATCTCCAGGTCGACGTCGCGCACCGCCTGTACCGGGGGCCCACCCCGACCTGAGTACGCCACGGACAACCCACTGACCTGCAGCAACGGTACGGCGCTCATCCGCTACCCACCTGCCCGGGGGCGAGGGTGCGGGCGGCGGCCCGACCGGCCTGATCCAGGACGCAGGCGTCGAGGTGATCGGCCCCGCCGTACCGTTGGATCAGCTCTGGTGGCTCGTCGCAGGCGTCGTGGCGGTACCCGCAGCGCGGCGCGAAGCCGCATCCGCTGGGGCGCTCCACCCCGGCCAGCGGGGTGCCCGGGATCGCCGCGAGTCGCTCACTGACCGGGCCCTCCACTCGCGGCACCGAGTGCAGCAGGCCGATGGTGTACGGATGCTGCGGGTCTCGCAGCATCTGCTCGCGAGTGCCCTGCTCGACGATCCGGCCGCCGTACATGACCGCCACCCGGTCGGCGACTTCGGCCACCACCCCCAGGTCGTGGGTGATCAACACGATCGAGGTGCCGTGCTCGGCCTGCAGGCGTTTGAGGGTGGCTAGCACCTGCGCCTGGATGGTGACGTCGAGCGCGGTGGTCGGCTCGTCGGCGATCAGGATACTCGGATCGTTGGCGAGCCCGATCGCGATCATGACGCGCTGCCGCATGCCGCCGGAGAGCTGGTGCGGGTAGGCGCGAGCGTTTCGCTCCGGGCTGGCCAGGCCGACCTCGGCGAGCAGCTCCTCCGCTCGATCCCAGGCCTGACCTCTGCTCACCGGCTGGTGGTTACGGATCATCTCCGCCACCTGGGCACCGGCCCGGTGCAGCGGGTTCAGGGCGGCGAGCGCATCTTGGAAGACCACCGCGATGTCGCGGCCGCGGACTCTCCGGAGCCGGGCCTCGTCGGCGGTGACCAGGTTCTGCCCATGGAAGTCGACCTCACCGCTGATGTGGGTCCCGGGCGCCCGGTTGAGGCCGACCAGGCTCATCGCCAGCGCGGACTTGCCGGAGCCGGATTCGCCGACCAGCGCCAGCAGCTCACCCGCGTGCAGCGTCAGATCGACCCCGGCGACCGCCGGCAGGCGCCCCGCCGGGACCTCGAACTCGACCCGGAGCCCGCGGATCCGTAGCACTGGCGCCGGAGTCACGGCAGCCCTCCGGTCACAGCCCCCGCCGCCCGGGTGACCAGGTCGGCGACCCGCTGTGGCCACACCAGCGGCGTGAAGTGGCTGCCCGGAACCTCGGTCACGGTGGCGCCGGCGCGCGCCGCCATGTCCCGCTGGATTTCCGGGCGCAGGGTCCGGTCCTGCGCGGCGACCAGGTACCAGCTGGGGGTGTCACGCCAGGCCGGCTCACCGGTGGCCTCAGTGAAGATCGCGTTCGCGCTGGGGCGGGAGCCCTCGTCGAAGGTCCGACGCTGCGCCTCGGTGAGGTCCCAGCCGATCTCCGCCCAATACTCCTCGGTGTGCTCGGAGGCCCATTCCCCGTCGGGGCCCCGCCGCATGTGCTTGTGTACCTCCGCGGCGGGGTAACGTTCCACGATGGCCTGTACGGATTCGCCCTGGTCAGGGGCGAAGGCGGCGATGTAGACGAGACCGACCACTCGGGGGTCGGTCCCCACGTTGGTGATCACCGCTCCGCCGTACGAATGGCCCACGAGTAACACCGGGCCGGCGCAGCCGGCGAGCGCCCGGGCGGTGTTGGCGACGTCGCCAGCGAGCGAGTGCATCGGGTTGCTGACCAGCTGCACCCGGTGCCCGGCATCCCGCAGCCGTGGCGCCACGCTGTCCCACGTCGTCGGGGTACCGCCGGCGCCATGCACCAAGATCATCTCCATAATGGATTCATCCCTTCCGCAGCCGTGGGTCCAGGACCAGGTAGAAGATGTCGACCGCCGCGTTGACCAGGACGAACAGCAGCGCGATCGCCAGCGCCGCGCCCTGCACCACCGGATAGTCGCGTTGCAACACCGAACTGACCAGCAGGTTGCCCACCCCGGGGTAGGAGAAGACCTGCTCGGTAATGACCGATCCGCCCAACAGCGAGCCAAACTGCAGACCGAGCACGGTAACGATGGGCAGCCCGGAGTTGCGCAGGACGTGCTTGCGCAGGATCCGGCCTTCCCGCAGCCCTTTCATCCGGGCCGTCCGCACGAAGTCGTCGCTGAGCACCTCCAGCACCGACGCCCGGACGATCCGGGTGATGAAGCCGGCCATCGCCAGCGCCAGCGTGGTCGCCGGCAAGATCAGATACTGCAGCCACGGCCAGATCAGCTCTGGCCGATCCTGCAAGACCGCGTCAAGCAGCACAAAATTCGTGGTGGGGCGGTAGTCCAGCTGGCTGGGCAGCCGGCCGAGCACCGGCAGCCAGCGCAGCCACACCCCAAAAATCACGATGCTCAGTACGCCGAGGGCGAACCACGGCAGCGAAAAGCTGACGGTCGCTACCGACCGGGTCGCGGTGTCGATCCAGGTGTCCTTGCGCAGCGCCGCGATCACGCCGCTGACCACCCCCAGCACCACCGCGATCGCCATCGCGGCGATGGTCAGCTCGATGGTCGCCGGCAGCGCGCCGGCCAGCAGCGACAGCACGCTGTTGCCACCGTAGAAGGAGGAGCCGAGGTCGAGCCGGGCCAGGTCCCCCAGGTAGGTCAGGTACTGCTCCCAGATCGGGCGGTCCAGCCCGAGGGCTTCGTTGATCCGGGCCTCGTTAGCCGAGATCTCCTCCGCGGTGAGGCCCTGGGTGCCGCCGACCGCGAGCGAGGAGGAGGGCGATCCCGGCAGCTGCCGCATCGCCACGAAGACCAGGCTCGCCAGGGCCAACAGGACCAACGGGACCGTCGCCAGCCGCCGCAACGCCAGCATCGGCAGGGTCCGACTGCGCAGCAAGGTGATCATCGGCGGCTCCTCGGGTCCAGCGCGTCGCGCAGGTCGTCACCGACGAAGTTGCAGGCCACCACGAACGCCAGGGTCAGCGTCGCCGGCAGCACCACCAGCCGGGGCGCGTTGTAGATGAACTCCTGCCCGGCCTGCACCATGTAGCCCCAGTCCGGCGTGGGTGGCTGGATCCCCAACCCCAGATAGGACAGCCCGGCCGCGAATCCGGCCGCGATCGACAGCGTCATCACCACCTGGGCCAGCAGCGGTCCGGCGATATTCGGCAGGATCTCCTGGACCATGATCCGTGGCGCCCGGGTGCCGCCGAGCCGCGCGGCGAGGACGTAGTCGCGGGACGATTCGCGCGCCGTCAGCGCCCGGGACAGCCGCGCCAGGCCGGGCGCCAGCGCCACCCCGATGCCGATCACCAGACTGCGGACGCCGGGGCCGCCGGCCGCCACCACCAGGATGATCAGCAAGATCGACGGGAAGGCGATCCCCACGTCGATGATTCGCATCAGCAGCTGCTCCCAGCGACCGCCCAGATATCCGGCGAGCAGGCCGAAGCCGGTGCCCAACGCCGCCGCCAGGCTGGTCGCCAGGAAGGCGACCAGCAGCAACGGACGCGCCCCGTAGACGAGCCGGGCGAGGAAGTCCCGCCCGAGGTCGTCGGTGCCGAGCAGATGCCCCGGGGCGCCGAACCCGGCCAGGGTCACATTGGTCTGCCGGGACGGGTCGGCGCCGACGACCAGCGGCCCGACCGTGGCGAGCAGGACGAAGCCGATCACCACCAGCCACGAGGCGCCGGCCAGCCAGGACCGGGCGATGGCCCGCCGGTGGTATCCGGCCCGCCATCGCCCGCTCCGCTGCGTCCCGGCGACTGTCACTATGCCCGTGCCCCCGGGCCGGGGCTCGCCGAGCGCTCAGACACTGGCGTTCTCCATGAAGCAACGGTGGTTTGCCAGCGCGTCCACGTTCATGCCTTCGACGTTGGCGCCGCTGCTCACCGGGTTGGCAGAGTAGGCCAGCATGGACAGCACCATGTACTCCTCGGCGAACCGGCGCTGGATGTCGCTGTAGAGCTCGGTGCGTTCGTCACCATCGGGCAGGTTCTTCGCCTGGTCGAGCAGGTCGGCGAACTCCTCCGCCCCGTCCAGGGTGTTGAAGCCGGAGGTGAAGTCGCCGTAGACCCCGCTGGGCAGCGCCAGCGCCCCGATCATGTTGTCCGGGTCGGGGATGTAGGAGTTGCGTTCCCAGATCATCAGTTCGTGGTAACGATCGTCCGGGTCGAGGAGCCGGCTGAAGTACGTGGCCGGATCGACCGAGTCGCTGATGACGGTGAGCCCGACGTCGGTCAGGTTCTGGGCAACGATCTGCGCCGCCCGCGGGTGCCAAGAGTCGCTCGCTGCCATCAGCGCCACTTCCCGGCCGACGGCGCCCGCCGCTTCCAACAGCTGGCGCGCTTCGTCTGGGTCGAACCGGCTCAGGTCCGCCAGGCTCGGGTCATACCCGTTCTGCGACGGCGGGATGGTGTACCCGTCGGGCGCGGCGGCGACGCCGAAGAACGCCTGCTCGATGATGGCTTCCCGGTCGATCGCCAGGTTGATCGCCTGGCGCACCTCCAGTTCCGGGATTCGCCGCGCGTCGATCATCATCATCGCGTCGAAGCTGAACGGGGTCTCGTGGAAGGTGACCGAATCGTCGGCCCGCAGCTGCTCGATCGACGAGTACGGGGTGAACTGGGTGGCCGACAGGTCGCCGCTGAGCAGCGAGCTGACGATCGTCGACGGGTCCTGCACCTGTTGCAGCACCAGCCGATCGATCAGCGGACGGCCGAGCCGGAAGTCTTCGAAGGCGGTGAGTACCACCTGTTGCCCGGCGGTGGCCGAGGAGAACTGGAACGGCCCGGTGCCGACCAGATTCCGGCCGATGTCGACGCCGTACTCGTCGAGCGCGGCCTTGGAGATAATCCGGCCGCCGATGTCCGAGAGCCGGTTGAGCACGGTGGCGTCGGGGCGTTCCAGCACCAGCTCCACCGTGTGGTCATCGACCGCGGACAGCGAGACCACGTTGGCGCCGAGGCTGGCCAGCGGTCGCGACGCCCCTTCGGGCAGTGTGGGGTCGTCGGGGTCGAACTGGCGCCCCAAACTGGCGAGCACATCGTCGGCAGTGAACTCGGTGCCGTCGTGGAAGGTGATGTCTCGCCGGAGCGTGAAGGTGTAAGTCAGGCCGTCGTCGGAGATCTCCCAGCTCTCCGCCAGGTCGGGCTGCGGTTCGTTGGTCTCGAAGGAGATGAAGGTGAGACCGCGGCAGATGCAGTCGACCGCCATCCAGTCTCCGAGGGAGGTGTAGAAGGCCGGGTCGTTGACCGCGCTGGTGGCGTCGATACCGAGCGTCAGCGTGCCGCCGGTGCTCGGCTCGTCGTCGCCTTCGTCGCCGTCCGCGGCGATGCCACAGGCGGCGAGCAGGCTGCTCGCGCTCACGCCAAGGCCTAGTAGCCCAGCCCCGCGGAGCATCGCGCGGCGGGAGATCAGGTGTGGGGGTAAGGGGTGACGGGGATCGTCCGACATAGTGCGCTCCTCGGCAAGGCATGGGACGAACTGGATTTAATTTCTATGGAATTGGATCCAATACCAGCTTGGTTGGTACCCAATTCCTGGCGGTATCGCGAATGTGAACGTCTGGTGTCAGCCAGGCGGGGTAGCGCAGCAGGTACTCCCGCCACCGCGGACGGCGGCGGGGTCAGGGACGTCCATCGCCGGGTTGCGATCGAAGAAGCCGTCCGGTTCCAGGATCAGGTGGATAGCGTCGACCGGCATCACCGGCCACTGCTCCGGCCGCGGGAAGTGATGGGTGCCCAGCACCGGCCAGAGCACCAGCTCGACGCCGTCGAGCGAGCGGTCCCGACGCTGCCAGTGGTGGACGCCGTCCTCCCCTGGCTCCGCATGGTTCGGGTACTGCCCACCCACGAACCGCTCCTGTGGGTGATATGGGGTCGCCCACAGGTGCTGATGGACGAAGGGAGCGCGCCGGGCCATCACCGAATCGGGCCGGCCGAACGGACGCGTGGTATCCGGCAGCAGCACCCGGTAGGCCGTGGGCTCCCCGTACCGGTTGGTCGCGGTGGCGCTCTCCACTCGCCACCGGCGCGCGGTCGCCGGATCCGTACGGCGGGCCGCCAGCGACTCCCGGTGCAGCGGGGTTCGCACGTTGCGGACCGCGTTACCGTACGGGTCGAGCGCTGGATCCGGTTCGGCCTCGGCGTGCTCCTCGACCAGCCGGGTGCGGGGTCCGTCCACCGCCATGTCCAGCCGGAGACCGAAGTAGTGCTGGTGGGTAGGTGTGGCGACCCGCTCCCCCACGACGCGGCCGTAGCGGACCTGCTCACCCGGCACGATGCCGGAGGCGGAGAGCATCCCAGTCAGCTTGATCTCCAGCTCGATCCGGCCGTCCTGGTACAGCGACCAGTAGAAACCGTAGTCGTAGTTGGCCACCGTCTGGAAGTTGGAGATGACCAGCCGACGCGAGCGGCGTACCTCGCTGGCACCGCGCCGCAGGTCGTTGTGCTTCCAGAGGATGCTGTGGTCCTCCTCGTGCATACAGATCGCCTGGGGGATGGTCACCGGCTCACCGTCACCTGCGAGGTACGCCGCGTCGAAGTAGTAGATGACACCGAGACAGTCACAGCCCAGCGCCAGCGAGTTGGTCAGCGGGCCGGCGCCGTACTCTCCCCAGTCGAAGAAGTTCTTGCGGTATTGCGTGGGGTTGGAGTCGAGGTAGGGGACGAACATCTCGTTGCACGCAGCCCGTTTGACCACCGACCGGCCGGCGAACTCCAGATCGTAGAGGACCAGCCCTTCCCGATGGGTGAAGCCGACCCGGAACTGCCAGCCCTGCCAGGAGACCTGCCAGCCGTCGACGGTGAAGCTGGGCCCGTCCGGCTGCACCACGTCGAGCGGCCGCAGCCCTGGCCGGGTGAGCCAATCGCCGGCGCGCAGCGATCCCGCCTCCGCAGAGAGCGGCACCACCCCGTGGTCCTCGACCTCTAGCACCTCCATGGTGGCCATGTCGATGATCGGCACCACGCCCTGCACCGGCCGGACGTAGCCGTTGTCCGCTTCGTCCACCCGATGCCAGACCGTCCCCCAGGTGAGGCGCCGGCCCCGATACCGCTCCGGCTCGAACCCGCCCATCGACTCGGCATCCACCATGACCAGCGACACGTCGTGAATGCCGCGGGCTGCCAGCGCCTTACGGAACTCAGGGCTGGCGCGGCACGCCTGCGCCGCGGCCCGGGCTTCCTCGGAGGAGATCCCGGGCCGGCGGGGGTCGAGCGGGCGCCAGTCCAGGCAGCGATCGACCCCCGGAGCGGATCCACCACCGAGTTCGACATCGATCTCCCAGGCGGTCGCTGCGGCGTGGTCCATCGCCACCAGGCCGAGCCGGAGCCGGCCGGCCGGCTCCGCGCCGGCCATAACCTGCCGCGCGTGGGCTTCATCGACAGTTGCTCCCCAGAACCGGGTACGCGGTCCCAGCCGCCCGTCAGCCCGCGCCGCCGCCACCGCTCGGGTGATCTCCTCGGCGGTGGGCGGATCGAGTGGGTGCGCTCGATCCGCTCGCGACTGGTCGGTGACGTGACATCCGCTCACGGTTCCTCCTGTCGCCGCCGGGGGCGGGGTAGCCGGGCTGGGGCTGGTGAGATCCCCGACCGCGGTAGTATCGGATACTACAACAGTTCTTTTGTATCCAAAAGCGGGATCCAAAAATTATCGACCTGGACCCGCAGCGCTCTTGACGAGTTGTTAGAGTGATAGCCAAACTAACCACTGTGGATCAGCTAACCAGCGGAGGCGCCGGGCGATGCCAGCTAGTTTGACCGAGGACACCAGCGGCAGCGCCCTGGTCGACGCCACTGCGTCGGCGATCCGCACCCGGATCATGTCCGGCGAGATCCCGATCGGCGCCCAGCTGCGCCAAGCCGAGCTGGCCAAGCTACTCGGAGTCAGTCGCACCCCGGTCCGAGAGGCGCTACGCCAGCTGCAGGCAGGCGGGCTGATCGAGGTCGTTCCCCACCGCGGCGCCGTGGTCCGGGTGCCCGCCCCCTGGGAAGTCCGGGAGGCCTACGAGGTCCGCGCCGAGTTGGAGGGGCTCGCCTGCGAGCGAGCGGTCAACCGGATCACCGCCGAGGTCCTCGATGAGCTGCGGGAGGCGAACATCCTGCTGCGCCGCACCGAACACGCCGCGATCGCCACGGCGACCCGGGGCGCGAACCCCGGATCCGACGTCGGTGGCCAGGCCCACGGCGACGGCCTGACCAGCTCCACCAACGCCGCCAACGACCGCTTCCACACGCTGATCCACCAGGCGGCCGGCAGCGACTGGCTGGCCCGCGTCATCCGAGAAATCAACGAGGCGTTCCCCCGGAACGTCTCGGCCCTGGTGCTGGACGACAATCCGCGCCATCGCGACGACAACTTCCACGAACACGAGCGGATCATCGAGGCGCTCGCCGCGGACGACGGCGAGCGGGCGCGACGCGAAATGCAGGCTCACGTGGTCAGCGCCGGCGAGCAGCTGGCCCGCTGGTATGAGCGTCGTTCCCAGACCGTCTTCCGGGGCTGACCCGCCCCTCGGGCTCGCCGGTCACCCCCATCGCGGCCGGCGCCAGGAAGTCGAGGTCCGGCCGCGCCTCGCCGAAGACCAGATCGGCCAACGCCGCACCAATCGCCGGCCCGAACTTGAACCCGTGCCCGGAACAGGCCGCCGCCACCAGCACCCGCGGGGCCGCCGGCAACGGGCCCACCGCGAACCGGTTCTTCGGGGCCATCGTGTAACGGCACGCCACCTCGCCGACGACTGGGCCGTCGGCGCCGGGCAGGAACCGTCGCACCACCTCGTGCAACGCCGCCCGCTCCGCTTCCGTCACCGGCCCCGGCGGCCCGGTCAGGTCATCGACCGGCCCGTGGTCCAACCCGACCTTTACCGCGTCCGGACCGTGCGCCGGAATCCCGTAGACCAGACCGGCGCCGGGCACGTCGACCGAGAACGGCCCCAATGCGGGCGGAGCCACCCGGACCGGATCCGACGCACCGACGTGGATATTGACGATCCGCACCACCGAGCAGCGCGCCGCGAACTCCGGGATCAGCGTCCCAGTCCAGGGGCCGGCGCAGATCACCAACCGGTCGGCGAGCAACTCCTCCTGCGAGGTCACGACCCGGACCCGCTGCCCCTCCGGCGTCCAGCTCAGCACCTGGCAGCCATCGCGCCGCTCCACCCCGGCCGCCGCCGAGAGCTCCGCCAACGCCGTCATCGACGCGGCCGCGTCGATGACCCCGGCCGCCGGGTCATACACCGCCACCATGTCCTCGGGCAGCGCCAGTCCGGGAAAGAGCTGGGCGGCCCGCCCGGCGTCGACCAACTCGCAGCCTGGCCCTCGCAGTCCACCCGCGGCGGTGGCCGGCCGGGCGTAGAGCCCGCCGAAGGTGGTCGTCAACCGGTGGCCGGCCGCCGCCGACAGCTCGTCCCAGGCGCGGTATGCCCGGTCGAGCAACGGATCCCAGACCGGATTCGGGTACGCCCGGCGGATCATCCGGGTCCGGCCGTGGGAGGAGCCCTCGACATGGTCGGCGGAGAACTGCTCCAGCTGGATCACCCGGGCGCCACGCCGGGCCAGCTGCCAGGCGGCGCTACGGCCGTGCACCCCGGCCCCGACCACCACCACCGCCGGGGCCGCGCGGCCACGAACGGACCGCGCGGCCGAACGCGCCGCCGGAGCCGGCGTCGCCCCGGCTGGGGCCGGCCGCGCCGCGGGCGCCGGGCGCGGGCTCGCCAGCTCCGCCACCAACGCGTCCACCTCCTCGGGCTGGTTATAGACATGAACTGAAGCGCGCACCACCGCGGGCAGGCCGCGCCGGCCCAGATCCCACTGACCGTGGCTGGCCGGCACCGCAACCAGGTGGAATCCGGCGTCTCGCAGCCGGCGGACGGTCTGCGCCGGCTCCTCGTCGGGGCAGATGAAGGTGACGATCCCGCCGCCGGCCGCCGGTGGGTCCACGACCCGTACCCCGGGCACCTCCCGCAGGCCGGCGCGCAACCGCCGCGCCAGCCCGCAGAGGTAGGCGCTGATCGGCTCGACACCGAGCGCCAACGCCTCACCGAGCGCGGCGCCGAGGCCGAGCCGCAGCGCGTGCGAGGTCTCCCAGGTCTCGTACTGTCGGGCGCCAGGTAGCAGGTCGAAGTGCTCAGAACCGACCCACCGGGCGCCGCGCACATCCGGCGTCAGCGGTCGCGCGACCTCGCGGATCCCGGCGGACAGATAGAGCAGGCCGGTACCGCGCGGACCGCGCAGAAACTTGCGGCCGGTGGTGACCAGGATGCTGGCGCCCAACTCCCGCACATCGACTGGCAGCTGCCCGACCGATTGGGTGGCGTCCACCAGCAGCGGCACCTCGGCCGCCGCCGCCAGCTCTCCCACCTGCGCCACCGGCTCGATCAGGCCGGAGGAGGTAGGCACCTGCGCCACCGTGACCAACGCCGCCGGCTGGCGCAGCGCCGCGGCGAACCGATCGAGATCCACTGCGCCGGTCGGGTCGGTAGGTAGGACCTCGACGGTGATCCCACGAGTACGCCGGAGCTCCAGCAGGTGCAGCGCGGAGCTGACGTAGCTGGAGGCGGTGGCGAGGATCCGGTCCCCGGCGCGGAACCGCAGCGCCCCGATCGCACGGTGCCACGCCACGGTCGCGCTCTCGACCAGCGCGATATCGTCGGCGTCCGCGCCGAGCAGCACAGCTGCTCGCTGGTAGACCTCACCGCTGGCCAACGCGGCCGCCTCCGCCGCCTCGTAGCCGCCCACTCGTGCTTCCAGCCGGAGGTGGCCGATCACCGTCTCCAGGGTGGCGTTGCTGGGCAGCGCGGCGCCGGCCGCGTTGAAGTGACGCGCCACCCCCGCGCCTGGGGTCGCTGCCCGAACCGCGGCGGGGTCCAGGCCGGCTGGCACGACCAGATCAGCGAGAAGGTCCGGGCCAGCCGGGGGTGCGGTCTGCTCCACAACAGATCCCATCGGTCATCGGGGCGGGCACGCCGCCTGGCGCGCCACCGGTCACAGCGCGACGACGACGCCCTTGCGCTCGCAGTACGAGTACAGGGCGTCATCGCCCAGATCCCGGCCAAGGCCGGAGTCGCCGACGCCGCCGAAGGGCAACGCCGGGTCAAAGATGTTGTAGGTGTTAACCCAGACCGTGCCGACCCGCAGGGCGGCGGCGAGCCGGTGCGCGCGCGAGAGATCCCGGGTCCAGACTCCGGCGGCCAGGCCGTACGAGGTGTCGTTGGCGATCGCCACCGCCTCGGCCTCATCCTCGAACGGGATCACCCCGGTGACCGGGCCGAAGATCTCCTCCCGGGCGATTCGCATGTCGTTGCGTACCCCGGTGAACAAGGTCGGCTCGACGAAGTAACCGGGCCGCTCCGGCACCCCGCCACCGACCGACACCGTCGCCCCCTCGGCCACCCCAGCCTCGATATAGGCCAGCACCTGCCGGCGCTGCTCCTCGGAGACCAGCGGCCCCACGGTCACGCCGCCGTCCAGCCCGTTGCCCACCGGCACCCGGCGGGTCGCCTCGACGAGCCGCTGCTGCATCTCATCCAGGATCGACCGCTGCACCAGCAGCCGGCTCCCGGCGGTGCACATCTGCCCGGAGTGGCCGAACGATGCCCGCATCGCGGTCACCACCGCCGCATCGAGATCGGCGTCGGCGAACACGATGTTCGGGCTCTTGCCCCCGAGCTCCAGCGTGAGTCGTTTAGTGCCCGGGGCGGCACCGGCCATCACCAGCCGGCCCACCTCGGTCGACCCGGTGAACGACACCTTGGCCACGCCGGGATGCCCGACCAGCTCCGCGCCGACCTCACCATCGCCGGTGAGCACGTTCACCACCCCCGGTGGTACCCCCGCCTCAATGGCCAGCGCCGCTACCCGGAGCATCGTCAACGGCGTCTGCTCCGCCGGCTTGACCACTACCGGTACGCCGGCGGCCAGCGCCGGTGCCAGCTTGAAACAGCCAGTCATGATCGGGAAGTTCCACGGCAGGATCAGCGCGGCCACCCCCACCGGCTCCAGTGAGGTGTAGACGTGGTGGCCGCCGCCATCGATCGGCACCACAGTGCCGGTCAACCGGGCTGGGGCCCCCGCGAAGTGCCGGAACGTCCGGGCCGCCGACGCCGTGTCGGCGCGCGACCGCTCGATCGGTTTGCCGTTGTCCCGGGTCTCCAGGATCGCCAGCTCTTCCAGCTGCGCCTCGATCAAGTCGGCGAGGCGATACAGCACTCGGCCGCGATCCTGCGGGGCCAACCCACTCCAGCGGCGGTCGGCGTAGGCCCGGCCGGCGGCGGCGACCGCGGCGGCCACGTCGTCGGCGCTCGCCTGGGCAACCTGACTGATCACCTCACCGCTGGCCGGGTCCCGCACCTCGATCAGCCGGCGCTGCCCCGGCGAGATCCACTCCCCGTCGACGAAGAACGGCTCCACTGCGGCCAATGGCGCGAGCGCTGTCGTCATCGCTCCCTCTCCCTCTTTGTTGTCGTTGCGCCTGCGCGGGTCATGGTCAGCACCGCTCAGAACAGCTCGAAGTACTCACGCTGCTCCCAGTCGGAGACGTGGGCGAGGTAGCGGGCGAACTCCCGGCCCTTCAACGCCAGGTACCAGGCGACCACCGGCTGGCCTAACGCCTCGGTGAAGGTCGAGTCGGCGCCGAGCGCGGCCAGCGCCGCCGCCAGCGACTCCGGCAACTGCGGCGCCTGCGCGGCGTACGGGTCCTCCACTGGCGGCGGTGGCTCCAACTGGCGGGCCAGCCCATCCAGGCCGCTGACGATCTGCGACGCCAGGTACAGGTATGGATTGGCCGCCGGCTCTCCGCACCGGTTCTCCAGACGGATCCCGGTGTCGGACCCCGCCCCGGCCAGGCGCACCATGGCACCCTTGTTGTCCACTCCCCACACGACCCGGTCTGGAGCGAGCGAGAGCGGGAGATAACGCTTGTATCCGTTGACTGTCGGAGTGGTAAAGGCGGCCGCCGCGTCGGCGTGCGCCAACAGCCCGGCCAGGTAGTGGCCGGCCACTGGCGACATCACCGCCCCCGGCTCGACCGGATCGAACGCCGCCGCCCCGGTGTCCCGTGCCTGCAGCGACTGGTGCAGGTGCCAGCCGGTGGACGCGCTCTGGGCCCCGGCCGGGCGGGACATGAAGGTGGCGTGCAACCCGTGCCGGCGGCACAGTTGCCGGATCACCGACCGGGCCAGCACCACCTGGTCGGCCGCGACCGCCGCGCCCTCGGCCGGCATCGTGATCTCGAACTGGCTCGGACCGAACTCCAGCTCCAGCGACCGCACCGGCAGGTCGGCCCGGCTGAGCCCGCGATGCAGCAGCTGGATCAGCTGGTCGGCCTGGTCCAGCCCGTCCTCGTGCAGCAGCTGGCCTCCCCGGCTCAGCGGACGGACCGCCCGAGGGCGGCCCGGGTCGCCGGGGCGGCCGGTCTGGTCCGGCGCCAATCCGCCCGGCTCGGCTTGGAAGACGTGAAACTCAAGCTCGATCCCGACGGTCAGGTCATAGCCGGCGGCGGCGAGCCTCCCGAGCTGCTCCCGGAGCAGGCTACGGGTGCAGAACGGCACCGCCGAACCGTCCGGAAACCGGAGATCGCAGAGTACCCAGCCGGTACGCTCGGCGCCCGGCAGCACCCGGAAGGTAGTCGGATCGGGCACCAGCACCACGTCTCCGGCGCCGGTGAAACCGGCCACCCCGAGCCCGGGATCGGGGCTGAACACCGGGAACACCGACGCGCCAGAGGTGTCCTTGAGTAGCAGCGACGACGGCGCCGTCAACCCCGACCGGAGCGCGGCCACGGCCGCCTGCCGGGTCAAGGTCTTGCCCCGCAACACGCCGTGCTGATCGGCGAACGAGAACCTGATCAGCTCAAGACCCAGCTCATCGACGACCCGGCGCAGCTGGCCGGCGGCGGCGTACTGCGCGGGCCCCCAGAGCCCATGCCGGTCGATGAAGCCGCCCCGGTCGGCGGCGAGCATCGGCCGGGCCGACCAGCCGCCACCGCCATCGGCGACGGGCCGCTCGTCGATGCTACGCATCAACGCCCACCTCAGCAGCGGGGGTCGGGTTCGACGGTGGCGCCGTCGCCGGCCCCCACGGCGAGCCGGCGCGGCGATCCGCCTCCCGGTGCCGCCACGCCTGCTCCCACCCGTCGGTGGGGGTCACGGTATCGATCGCCAGCGGACCGGTCAGCTCGGTCGCCGCGGGTTCGTCGGCGGGCCGACCCGGCACTGGCTTCCCGGCGACGAAGTCATCGATGGCGCGCAGCAGCAGCCGCCGGTTGGCGGTGACCGCGCGGTCGGAGACGCCCAGCCGCTCGACGGTCCGGTCCTGGATCCTGCCCATGCTCTCCACCGCCCACTGGTCGTGGACGTTGATGTCCAGGCCCATCCCGGTGTATGTCAGGTTCCGCTGCTCGCTCGGGTCGAAGCCCCAGTTGTTGTCCCGATTGCGCAGCGGCCGATAATCGGGAAGCGAGACCTCCTTGCGCCGCTGCGCGAGGAGTTTCTCCTTGTCCGTCGGCTCGGCGAAGTCGTAGAAGATCATGTACCAGTAGTGATTCTGGTCGTCGATCGGGACGTGCCACTGGCAGAAGACCTTGCTGTTGCCGAAGGGCACGACGAAGGCGTTCGGGAAGACCAGATTGGTGATCCGGACGTGGCGCAGCTCGTCGGTGAGCTGGCGCAGCGCGTAGACCCGCAGCCCGTGCTCGGCCGGCTCTACCTCGATGTCCGGACGGTAGGCGTCGCCGACCAGCTTGGAGAGCTTCTGGCCGGTGCCGGCCACCTCCTCGCTGAACTGCTGCCCGTAGGTGTCACGTGGATCTTCATCAATAAACCGGTGCAGGAACGAGACGTGGCTCGGGTCGATCCCGCCCTCCACACCCTGCAGCCAGTTGCACTCCCACAGCCCTTTGAAGGCGAAGGTGTACTCGTCGGGTGCCTGGAAACAGTCGTAGTGCGGAAACGGCGGCGGCTCACCCTCCCCGAGGTACGCGAAGATGATGCCGTTGCGCTCCTGGCACGGGTAGGCGGGGATGCGCACCTTGCTCGCGAAGGTGCTGTGCGCCGGCTCCGCGGGCTGCTCCCGGCAGCGACCATCTGCACCGTAGAGCCAGCCGTGGTAGAGGCAGCGCAGGCCGCCGTCCTCGTGCCGACCGTACGCGAGGTCCACTCCCCGGTGGGCGCAGAACCGGCCGACCAGCGCCCAACCGCCGTCGTCGCGACGAAACAGCACCAGGTCCTCGCCGAGCAGCCGGACCGGGATCACCGGGCGCTCCGGGTCGAGCTCCGAGACTAGCGCCGCAGGCTGCCAGTAAGCCCGCATCAGCTGGCCCAGCGCAGTGCCCGGGCCGGTGCGGGTGACGCGCTCGTTCTCCTCCCGCCGCAGCATTGGCTACCTCCTGCGCATCCGATCCAGCAAGCTTTGGATCCAATCCTGCCACAGGTGGAGACGAGGCGATAGACCAGGCATCCACATAATCGCGCGGAGGCTCCCGCGGCTCAGCCCTGACCGCGCGCGAACTCTGCCCAGGCGGCCCGGCTGGGCTCGTCGATCAGCCGGTAGTCTTCCCCGTCGCCGATCAGCGCGTCATACCACGCCACCCACACCGGCGGGTACGGATGCGTGGCGAGGTAGTCGGTGGTCTCCCGGATCCACTCGGCCCGCCGGTGGCCAGCCTCGTCGCCGTCGACCCGCCGGCCGCCGTACTCGGAGATGCCCCACGGCTTGCCCTCGGTCCGGGAGACCGCGATCGCCCGGTCGAACAGGACCGGCGGTGCGCTGTACCCGCCCTGCTGATAGTCGAAATTGTAGATATCCCAGCCCAGCACCGAGATCACGTCGGCGCCTGGGTAGTAATCCCGCCAGTTCCGCCCCGAGGCCGGCTCCAGCGACCACCCCATCAGCACCAGCGTCGCGTACCGACTGGGATGCTCCACCTGGTCGGCCAGCCAAGCCACCCGCCGCCAGGCGGCTCGGTACTGGTCGGCGGTGAAGTCGCCGGCCTCGATGTTGTTTTCCGGCTCGTGATGGTAGGTCCAGTAGATGTCCCGGTCGGTGGGCAGGCTGGCGAACCATCGGGCGAGCGCCGCATCGTGCTCGCCCGCCAGCACCTCCTCCGGGTCGGCTTTGAACGACACGTTCACGGTCCGGCCGGCGTGGTCGGCGGCGCTGCCCGGCCAATCCGGCGGCAACCCAGGGTGGAAGACCCGGAACATCTCCACCGGCCCGTACGCCTCGTCGGCCCGCTGGTACGCGCCCGGCCAGCCGCCGCCGTTGACCTGCACAGTGGACCCAACCTCGATCCGACCGGACGGTGGGACCGACGGTGCACCCGGGGAGCCGGC
The DNA here is from genome assembly GCF_016925615.1 of Natronosporangium hydrolyticum. Classification (NCBI taxonomy): domain Bacteria; kingdom Bacillati; phylum Actinomycetota; class Actinomycetes; order Micromonosporales; family Micromonosporaceae; genus Natronosporangium; species Natronosporangium hydrolyticum. The sequence goes on along the minus strand of NZ_CP070499.1, from coordinate 1,300,391 downwards.
CGGCGCCTCCGGTGTGGGGGCGCCGGCCGGCAGGGCGGGCGGAGCGGTCCCGAGCGCCCGGTGGATCAGCGGCGCCGGGCGCATCGCTTGCCGCTGCGCCGCCGCCGCCTCCGGTGAAGAGTCACCGTCGCCGCCCCAGTCCAGGGTAAGCCGCGGACTGGCCTGGCTGTCCCGGATCGCCACTATCCGTCCGTCACCATCCATCGGCGGACTGCGCAGGGCGAACGCGTACCGGCCCGATTCGCGTACCACGCCGGTCAGATCGAACGCCACATCGTCGTAGATCGTGCCCGGCACCGGTCGCGCCACCGCCAACAGTGGACCCATCGCCGGTGGCCCGGTGCGGGCCAGCTCGGCGGCGGACAACGGCGGTTGCGGCACCGCGAACAGCGCCAGCGAGGTGGCCCGGTGCGAGAGCCGGACCCGCAGGGTCACCGCCCGCAACGGCTCCGACGCGACCGGCGGCGGCACCTCGAAGGCCAGATATCCGGTGGCGGTCCCCTCCGGCGCGCTGCCGGTGAGGAGATACGGCTCGCTGCTGCGGTCCGGGCCTTCCGAACCGTCGACCAGATAGGTGGTCCAACTGGCCGAAACCGCCAGCTGCTCCGGCGGGGCCAGCCGGTCCCACCAGTGGACCAACGGCACTCCGGCGAGGAGCAACGCAAACACCGCGGCGACGGCGAGCACCCGAACCGGCGCGGGCCGGCGTCGGCGACGAGCATGGGTCGGCATCCGGTCCCCGGCCGCGCTAGTAGGCGCCGGAACGGCGCAGCACCGCGGTGACCGTACGCAAGAGGATCACCAGGTCGAGAGTGAGCGACCAGTTCTCCACATAGCGCAGATCCAGGCGCATGCTCTCCGCCCAGGTGAGGTCGGCCCGCCCCGAGACCTGCCACAGGCCGGTCACCCCAGGCTTGACCACCAGCCGGCGGCGCATGTCACTCGGGTACTCGGCGACCTCGGCCGGCAGGCCGGGGCGGGGGCCCACCAGCGACATCTCGCCGCGGACCACGTTGACCAGCTGCGGCAGCTCGTCCAGCGAGAACCGGCGCAACACCCGGCCGATCGGGGTGACCCGCGGGTCGTCACGCAGCTTGAACAGCACGCCGTCGTGCTGGTTCAAGTGGCGCACGCTGGCCAGCCGCGCCTCCGCGTCGACGTGCATGGTCCGGAACTTCCAGATCCGGAACTCGGCGCCGTCGCGCCCCACCCGGACCTGCCGGAAAATGGCCGGGCCGGGCGCCCGCCGGTCCAGCCGGACCGCGAGGGCGATCACCGCTAGCAGCGGCGCCAGCAACAGCAGCAACAGCGCCGCCCCGACCCGGTCGGCGACGGTCTTGACCATCCGGCGGGCACCGGTCAACCGGGGATGCTCGACGTGCAACATGGGCAGACCGTCCACCGGCCGGAGCGTGGCCCGCTCGCCGGTGACATCCAGCAATGCGCTCGCGACGATCAACTCGATCCGGTCCCGCTCCAGCTGCCAGGCGAGGCGGCGGAGCGCCACCCCGTCGAGCTCCGGGCTGGCCAGCACCACCACGACGTCGGCCTGGCAACACCGCACCGCCGCCGGAACCTCCTCGAAGCTGCCGAAGACCCGCAGGTCGGTGCCGGTGACCCGGGCCGGGGGCGGGTCACCGGCCGGGTCGGTCGGCGGCAGGCAGGCACCGACCACCCCGAGCCCGTGGTACCGCTCGTGGCGTAGTTGCCGGGCCATCGCGGCGACCGATCGGTCGTGCCCCACCACCAGCACCCGTCGCAGGTGGCGGCCGGCGGCCCAGGCTCGGCGGAGCCGCTGCCGCAACAGATACCGGCCGACGACGTCGAGCACGACCGTGGCCAGCACCGCGGCGAGCAGTGCTCCGCGGGCGACATCGGCCTGCACCGTATATGCGGCGACGGCGATCCCGGCCGTCACGGTCACGCCGGCCCGCAGCACGCGTTGATACTCCTCGCCGCCGACGAAGAGCAGCCGCGGGTCGTAGCCGCGGTGCAGCGACAACGCCGCGATCCAGGCCAGCGGCAGCAGCACCACCAGCGACGCGTACTGGGGGTCGGCCAACGGCGGCGAGTCGCCACCGAAGCGCAGCTGTCCTGCCGCGACCGCGGCCACCACCGCGACCGCCGCGTCCAGCAGCACCAGCCCCACGACATACCGGCGCATCCACCCCGTCGCCGCGGCCGGAGCCGCCGCCGGTGGGCTCGCCACCGGCTTCGGCACCGGTCCCGACACGACCAGCTGCCGCGGAGTCCGCGCGGCAGCTGGCACCGATGGCTCGGATGTGATCGTCACCGTCCCCCCTCCCGGTCCACTGGCCACCCCCCGTTTGCGCGTCGTTAACGTCAGTGGCAGTGGGTTACATTACCGGCGCACCGGGTGCCTGCCATCGATCGGACGTACCATGCCACTGTCAGCAAGCCGACAAGTGATCCCAGTCACTGACTTCGATGAATGCCCGCGGCTTGTGATACCTGCCAGCTCGCCAACGCTGCCCACCGAAACCGTCCCGGCCACTGGGAGGAGCCCGCAACCATCCAATCTGCTCCCTGACCGGACACACTGCGCATTCGCGGACCATACTGCACAGTGGCGGTGGTCAGCCAGTGGGGCGGCGGCGGTCCCGGGCCCGCCAGCAGCCGGTGTGCCAGTGCCGTCGATCCGCCTCCCCGCCAAACCCGGCCAGGCCGCTCTCCGGCCACGCCACCACGTGCGGCACACCCGGTGAGATCTCCTGGGCGCACCCCGGGCAGCGGTAGGTCTTCCCCGCCGCCCCGCCGGGGATGTGGCGCACCCGGTACGACTCGCGCCCCCAGGTCTCGACCGTGTCGACGCCGCGGCGGGCCCGCTCCGGATCCCAGCCGGGGTCGGGCGGCCGGCCGCGGCCCCGATCGGGCCGCGACGAACGGTTCCGACGCGGGCTCATATCTTCAGCGTACGATCGGCCGATATGGCTACCACGACGGTTACCCCCTTTGGTGAATGGCCCTCGCCGATCGCAGCCCGGTCGCTCACCCACGCGGCCCGGCGACTGAGCTTCCCGGCGCTGGTCGACGACGAGCTCTGGTGGTGCGAAGACCGACCCGACGAGGGCGGACGGACCACGGTGATGGCGCGGCGCGGCGACGGCGACCTGGTCGAGCTACTCTCCGCACCCTGGAGCGCGCGGACCCGCGTCCACGAGTACGGCGGCCGTTCCTTCCTGCCGCTACCCGGCCCCGCCGGCGCCTCGTTGATCTTTACCAACGGCGCCGACCAGCGGATCTACCGGCTCGACCCCGGCGCTGCCGAACCCCACCCGTTGACCCCGCCGGCCAACCGGGAAGGGGCGCCAGAGCTGCGCTACGCCGACCTGACCCTGGTCGACGACGAGATCTGGTGCGTCCGCGAGCACCACCTGCCCGACGGCGATCTGGAACGCGCCATCGTCTCGATCCCGCTGGACGGAGCCGCCGGCCAGGACCCGAACGCGGTGGTCGTGGTGGTGGAGGGGGCCAGGTTCCTCGCCCACCCCCGCCGCTCCCCCGACGGCACCCGGCTGGCCTGGCTGGCCTGGGACCACCCCCGGATGCCCTGGGACGGCACCGAGCTACGGGTCGGGCTGCTCCGGGACGGCCAGGTCACCTCCTGGAGCACCGTGCTCGGCGGCCCCAGCGAGGCGGTCTACCAACCCGAGTGGGACGGCGACGACCACCTGATCACCGTCTCCGACCGCAGCGGCTGGTGGAATCTCTACCGGGTCCCCGCCCCGGGCGTGACCGGGGAGCTCACCCCGTTGCACCCGGCCGAAGCCGAGTTCGCCGCCCCGCTGTGGCAGCTCGGCGCGGCCAGCTGGGGCCGGCTCACCGACGGCCGGCTGCTCTGCGTCCACGGTGCCGGCAATCAGCAGCTGGGGGTGCTCGACCCGGCGACCGGCGCGCTCACCGAGCTGCCGCTGCCCTATCAGAGCCTCACCATGTCGTTGACGGTCGCCGACGACCGGGCCGCGCTGGTCGCCGCCTCGCCTGACCGACCCACTGCGGTGGTCCAGGTCGATGTGGCCGGGGCCAGCCACGAGGTGGTACGCACCGCGGTCGACCCGGAGCAGCTGCCCGATCCCCGCTGGCTGCCGGTGGCCGAGACCACCACCCTGACCGGCCCGGACGGCCGGGAGGTGCACACCCACATCTACCCACCGCGCAACCCGGAGCACACCGGGCCACCCGGCGCCCGCCCCCCGTACGTGGTCTTCGTCCACGGCGGGCCCACCAGCAACTCCCCCGCCGCGCTCGACCTCGCCAAGGCGTACCTCACCAGCCGAGGGATCGGGGTCCTGGACGTCAACTATGGCGGGTCGAGCGGCTACGGCCGGGCCTACCGGGAGCGGCTGGCCGGGCAGTGGGGCATCGTCGACGTCCAGGATGCGGCGACCGCCGCCGCGGCCCTGGTGCTGCGCGGCGACGCCGACCCGCGACGGTTGGCGATCCGCGGCGGCAGCGCCGGCGGTTGGACCACCCTGTGCGCGGTGACCGGCACCGAGGTCTTCGCCGCCGGCACTTCGCTCTTCGGGGTGACCGATGTCCGCCGGTTGGCCGAGATCACCCATGACTTCGAGTCCCGGTACGTTACGAAGCTCGTGGGCGAAGCCGAACTCGCGCACGACACCCGGTCGCCGCTGCACCGCGCCGACCGCACCCGCTGCCCGGTGCTGCTACTGCAAGGCTCCGACGACCCGGTGGTCCCCGCCGAGCAGGCGGAGCAGTTCCGGGACGCGCTCGCCGCCAACGACATCCCGCACGCGCTGCTCGTCTTCCCGGGTGAGCAGCACGGCTTCCGCAAGGCCGAGTCGATCATCGCCGCGGCCGAGGCGGAGCTGTCCTTCTACGGCCAGGTCATGGGGTTCGACCCGGTCGGTGTCCCGAGGCTACCGCTGAGCTCGGCGCAGTCCGGCTGACCGCCGAACCCGGGTCGGCCAAGCAGCCGCCCGAGCTCCGCTGCCACCGGGCCGTCCCGGGGGGGTCGATTCTGAGCCGAATCGGACACTTGATCATCACGCATCGCCCGTAACTCAGGTGATGCCGCAGGAGCGCTTGCCCTGCACACGTATACGACTCTGCTGGATGATCAAGACAAGTCTGTGCCCTGGCGAGACGTTCTGCTGCGACTAGGTGGAGCCCGGTGTGGACGATGCATGGGCCGCCACTCGACCTACCGGGGCCGAGTTGAGCGGCGCCCTGCCCAACCTCAACATGGTTGGGCAGGGAGGGATCTTGCATACCGGAATATCCGACTTTTCCGTACGCAAGATCCCTCCCTGCCCAACCATGTCGGAAATGCCGTGGTCTCGCGGCCGCGCGGCGTCCGGGTTGGGGTTTCGAGCTGAAGATCCAATGAGTGGCCGCAGCCAGGACACCACAACCCACCAAGTCGGGTAAGCACCACCTGAGCTGTGGCGATGTCTGATGATCAAGCTACCGGTTCACCAACTGCGTCGCCTACGCCAGCGGTCGGCCCCGGGGCGGTCCACAGCAAACCGCCGATCGCCGGAGGCCACCGGCCATGCGACGATGCGGGGATGCGCGTGTCCTTCGTTACCGGTGTCTCCCGCGGGCTGGGGGCGGCCCTGCTCGATGAGCTGTTCGCCGCTGGCGACCGGGTGGTCGGGATCGGCCGCAGCTTCACCGACGAGCAGCGGGCGCTGCCGGCCGACCGGGTGCTACTACGGGAGGCCGATCTGGCCCGGCCGGAGACGCTGCCGGAGCAGGCGGAGTTGTCGGAGCTGCTCGCCGGGGCGGAGTCGGCGAGGCTGATCCACAATGCCGCGGTGGTGACCCCGATCGGGGCGGTTGGGGACCTCTCCGCCACCGAGCTGGCGACCGCGGTGACCGTCAACCTGACCGCTCCGATGGTGCTCACCAACGCCTTCCTCGGCGCCCTCCCGGCAACGACTCCGGCGACCATCCTGTTCATCTCCTCCGGGGCCGCGCATCGGATCGTCGATGGTTGGGCGACCTACGGCGCCACCAAGCGCGGCGGGGAGGAGTTCTTCCAGGCGGTGGCGGCGCAGGTGGCCGGCCGGCCGGTCCGGGTGGCGAACGCCAACCCGGGGGTGATGGACACCGACATGCAGGCGGCGATCCGGGCCGCGGCCAGCGGTGACCACTGGTTCCCCGACCAGGCGCGCTTCCTGGATCTGCACGCCCGCGGGGAGCTGCCCGATCCGGCCCAGGTGGCGCGCCGGCTGCTCGACGAGCACGGCTGAGGGTCGGCAGCTGGGCCTACCGCCGCAGTAGGCTCCCACTGTGACCGAGCTAACCTCCAGCAATCCCGGGACCGGGGCGGAGGTGGGCCGGTTCCCGGTCGCCGACCCGCCCATCCTGCCTCCCGTCATCGAGGCCGGCCGGGCCGCCCAGCAGTGGTGGGCCGAGCTGGGGTTTGCGCAGCGACGACGGCGGCTGCTGCGGTTCCGGGCGCTGCTCGCTGAGCGGATGACCGAGGCGGCCGACCTGGTCAGCGCCGAGACCGGCAAGCCCACCGCGGAGGCGGTGGTCGAGGTCGCCGCCGCGATCGGTGACCTCGACTGGAGCGCCCGGCACGCCCGCCGGGTGCTGGCCCCGCGCCGGGTCCGGCGGGTGCTGCCGGTGGCGGAGGGCGCCGCCCACCTGGCGTACCTGCCGTACGGAGTGGTCGGGGTCATCGGCCCATGGAACTATCCGGTGCTCACCCCGGTCGCCTCCCTCGCCAGCGCGCTGGCCGCCGGCAACGCGGTGGTCTTCAAGCCGAGCGAGCTGACCCCGGCGGTGGGGCAGTGGCTGGCCGACAGGTTTGCCGAGGTCGTCCCGGAGGCGCCGGTGCTCCAGGTGATACATGGCGACGGTGAGGTCGGGGCGGCGCTGTGCCGTTCCGGGGTGGACAAACTGTCGTTCACCGGGTCCACCGCGACCGGCCGCCGGGTGCTTGAAGCCTGCGCCGAGACCCTGACCCCGGTGGTGCTGGAGGCGGGCGGCAAGGACGCGATGATCGTCGACTCCGACGCCGACCTCGCCGCCGCCGCGGACGCCTGCGTCTGGGGTGGCCTGACCAACGCCGGCCAGACCTGTGCCGGCATCGAGCGGGTCTACGTCGCCGCCGAGATCTACGACGACTTTCTGGACCGGGTGGTTGCCCAGGCCAGCGGCCTGACCGTCGGCACCGGACCCGGCGCCGACCTCGGTCCGATCACCCTGCCCCGGCAGCTCCCGGTGATCCGGGAGCAGATCGCCGACGCGCTGGCCCGCGGCGCCCAGGCTGTGCTGGGCGGGCTGGACGCGGTGGCGCCGCCGTACGTCCACCCCACGATCCTGGTGGACGTGCCGGCCGAGGCCGACGTCGCCCAGGAGGAGACCTTCGGCCCGGTGCTGGTGGTCACTCCCGTGCCGACGATGGCCGAGGCGGTGCGGCTGGCCAACCAGAGCCGGTACGGCCTGGGCGCGGCGGTCTTCGGCCGGCGGCGGGCGTTGGCGATCGCCGGGCAGCTGCGGACCGGCATGGTGTCGGTCAACGATGTGCTTTCGTTCGCCGGCATGAGCTCGCTGCCCTGGGGTGGGGTGGGGGCCTCCGGGTTCGGCCGGGTCCGGGGCGACGACGGGCTGCGGGAGTTCGCCCGGCCCAAGTCGGTGGTGGTCCGGCAGGCGCCGTCGCTGGTACCGAGCCGCACCTTCCGGCGTACCGATCGGGATGTGGCGCGGCTGGTCGCGCTCTATCGCCGCTGGTTCGGTCGACCGATGCGATAATGACAATGTTTTTCAGATAGCGCTACCATGACGCGGTCCTTGATCGTTTCCCTACCGCGCCATCTGGAGAGCTTGTGCCTGCTCGTTCCCGCTCCCTCGCCCCGGTCTTAGCCATCGCCGCCCTGACCCTCGGGGCGGCCTGTAGCGCCACCGCCGACCCGGACCCGGCGGTGACCGCCGACTCCGAGCTCACCGTCGAAGACTGGACCGGGGCCACCATCACGCTGCCGGCCCCGGCCGAACGGGTGGTCTGCCTGGACGGCACCTGCATCGACGCGCTCACCGAGCTGGGGCTGCCCCCGGTGGTCTCGCTCCAGCTCGACCAGGTCCAGCACCCAGACTTCTTCGGCCCCGACGTGGCAACGGAGCCGCTGGACGGCACCTTCTTCGAGCCCAGCCTGGAGGGGATCGTCGCGGCCGAGCCGGACCTGGTGATCGGCGCCGCAACCGTCCACGGCCAGCTGCGCGAGGCCCTGGCGCCGATCCCGTTCTTTGCCGTGTCGCTGCCTGACGGCGAGGCCGCGGTGGAGAACCTGAACCGGATCGCCACCCTCACCGGCCGGGCCGGCGAGGCCGAGACGGCGATCGACCGCTACCGGGACACCCTCGCGGCGTACCAGCCGGGCGTACGGGAGACCGAGGTGCTCGCCATGTACGGCGGGGCCACCGACGACATCGGCATCGACGCACTCGACTCGGCGATCGGCCGGCTGCTCGCCGAGTACACCAGCTATCCCTGGCCGGAGGCGGGGGAGGCCGACGGCGGGTTCCTGGAGTTGGGCCTGGAAGACATCCTCGCAGTCGACCCAGCGCACATCTTCGTGCTCGACTTCGGCTTCGATCCCTCGGCCCCGCCGCTGGTGGAGCAGCTCGCCGACCGGCCAGTGTGGGGATCGCTGGCCGCGGTCGAGGCCGGCAATGTCCACGTGGTCGACGACCGGTGGTGGGGCACGACCGGCGGCACCCGGGGGCAACAGCTCTACTTGGATGTCGTCCTTCCCACCGTCTACCCCGAGGAGTTCCCGGAGCCGCTCGGCATCGCCGCGTCGTGAGTTTTCCCACCCAAACCGGGGAGCGCCAGTCCAGTTCTACCGCCGCCCCGGCCACCGGCCTGCGAGTGGTGGTGCTGGTGGCGGCCACCCTCGCGGTCGCCACCATCGCCGCCGGGCTGGGACTGCTCACCGGCAACCCGCCGCTCGACCCGGCCGCGGTAATCGCCGCGATCCGGGAGCCCACCGCCGACCCGCACGGGGTGGTCGTCACCGAGCTCCGGCTGCCCCGGATCGTGCTGGCGCTGCTGGCCGGCGGCTGCCTCGGCCTGGCCGGGGCGCTGCTGCAGGACTGCCTGCGCAATCCGCTCGCCTCCCCGGAGCTGCTGGGAGTCAGCGGCGGCGCGGCCTTCATCGTGGCGTGTGTCGCGGTCCTCGGCGCACCGATCCCCCGGGGAGCGCTGCCGCTGGCCGCCACCGCCGGCGGCCTGGCGGTCGGGCTGGCGGTGATCGCGATCGGGGCCCGGCACCGGGACCCGGCCGCGCTGGTGCTGACCGGGCTGGCCTGCGCGACCTTCCTCACCGGCGGGGTGATCGCGGTGCTGACGCTGGGCGCCCCCAGCGACGTGGGCCTGTTCTACCAGTACCTGCTGGGCAGCCTCAGCAACCGGTCCTGGGACGCGGTGCGCACGGTGCTCCCCTGGGCGCTTGGGTGCCTGCCGGCCGGGGTGCTGCTCAGCCACCGGCTCAACGTGCTCCGGCTCGGCGATGACGTCGCCGCCTCACTCGGCGTTCCGGTCACGGCCACCCGGCGATTGGTGCTGGTGGTCGCCTGCGGCCTCACCGCCGCGGTGGTCGCGGTGGTCGGCCCGATCGCGTTCGTCGCCCTGATCGCCCCGCACATCGTGCGCCGGGCCACCGGCGTCACCGACGCCTGGGTGGTCACCAGCGCCGCCATCCTCGTCGGAGCGGTGCTGCTGCTCGCCGCCGACCAGGCTGGCCGGGCGATCACCGCTCCCCGGGAGGTGGCGGCCGGAGTGTGGACGGTGCTGTTCGGAGCCCCGGTCCTGCTGGCGCTGCTGCGCGCGAAGCGGGCCACGGCATGAGCCGCCGCAGCATCCCGCCTGCCCGAGCGACCATCCGGCCGGCCAGCGGTCCGGGCACGGCCAGCAGCGATCTGCCCGCCGCCGCTGGCCGCTTCTGGCTGGTGCTCCTGCTCGCCCTGATCCTGCTCGCGGTTCTGATGGTCTGGTCGCTGGGGGTGGGAACGGTCCGGCTCAACCCGACCGAGGTGGTCGCCGCCCTCACCGGCGACCCGGTGGCCGGGTTCCACCACCACATCGTGGTCGGGCTGCGGCTGCCCCGGGTCCTGATCGCGGCGGTCGCCGGCGGCATGCTCGGCCTCGCCGGTGGCCTACTGCAGGCAGCGACCCGCAACACGCTGGCCGAGCCGTCCCTGTTGGGGGTCTCGGGCGGGGCGGTGCTGGCGCTGGTCGCCACACTGGTCGTCACCGGCCTGGACAGCCTGCCGGGGCCGGTCGCGGCGGTCGCGGCGCTGGTCGGCGCGTTCGCCGCTGGCGGCCTGGTCTACTCGCTCAGCTGGGCCCGGCAGACCAGCCCGGTGCGGCTGGTGCTCGACGGCGTACTGATCTCCGCCATGCTCTCCAGCGTCGTGTCGGTCCTGCTGCTATGGGACGGTTCGCTCTTCGCCGCGGTACTCCGCTGGGTGGTGGGCTCGCTGAACGGCCGGGTGTGGCAGGACTGGGCACTGTTGTGGCCCTGGGCGCTGCTGGCGGTGCCGGCCGGCCTATTGCTGCACCGCTCCGCCAGCACCCTGTGGCTCGGTGACGATATCGCCGCCGCCACCGGTCTACCGGTGGGTCGGGCCCGGTTGCTGGTCTTCGCCGCCGCCACCGTCCTGACCGCGGGCGCGGTCGCGGCGGTTGGAGCGGTGGGCTTCATCGGCCTGCTGGCCCCCCACATCGCCCGACTGGTGGTGGGCTCCCACCCCCGGCGGGTGCTGCCGCTGGCCTGCCTCACCGGTGGGGCGCTGCTGGTCGGGGCGGATCTGCTGGCGGAAGGGCTGACCGCGTTGTGGCCGGAGACCGGGGTCCAGAACCGGGCCACGCTGCCCGCCGGGGCGGTCACCGCGCTCCTCGGCGGCCCGGTGCTGGTCGCGCTGCTGGCCCGGCATCGATTCGAGGGACGCCGGTGACCGGCGCGAGAAGGAGTCCGATGGCGACCGAACCGACCGTGCTCTGCGCGCAAGAGCTGCACGTCCGGTACGGGGAGACCCCGGTGTTGGCCGGGCTGGCCGCCGAGGTGCGCACCGGCGAGATGCTGGCGCTGGTCGGCCGCAACGGATCGGGCAAGTCGACGCTGCTGCGTACCCTGGCGCGGCTGTTGCCGGCCGACGCCGGCACGGTGCTGCTGGATGGGGCGGACATCGCCCGGCTGCCCACCGCCCAGGTCGCCCAGCGGCTGGCGGTGCTCCCGCAGGGCCCCGTCCCCCCGGCCGGCATCACCGTCCGGGAGCTGGTGGAGCACGGTCGGTTCCCGCACCGGGGCATGTTCGCCCGTGCCACCGCCGACGACCGGCGGGTGGTCCAGGAAGCCCTGGATCTGACCGGGCTGGCCGGCTACGCCGACCGGTACGTCGATCGGCTCTCCGGTGGCGAGCGGCAACGGGCGTGGATCGCGCTGACCCTCGCCCAGCAGACCCCGGTGCTGCTGCTGGACGAGCCGACCACTTTCCTGGACATCGGCCACCAACTGGAGGTGCTCGACCTGGTGGACCGGCTGCGCCGGGACCGAGCGCTGACGGTGGTGCTGGTGCTGCACGACCTCAACCAGGCGGCGCGCTACTGCGACCGGATCGTCGCCCTGGATCAGGGCCGGGTGGTCGCCGACGGGTCACCGTCGTCGGTGGTGACTCCGGAGTTTCTCGCCAGCCACTTCGGGGTCCACGCCACGGTCACCACCGACCCGGTGACCGGCAGCGTCGTGTGCCTCCCCTACGCCGCCGCCACCGACTAGGTTCAGAACAGCCGGGCCTCGTCCGGCTCGATGTTGCGCAGCGCGTCGTAGTCGAGCCAGACGCAGCGGATGCCGCGGTCCTCGGCGAGCACCCGGGCCTGCGGTTTGATCTCCTGCGCGGCGAAGACGCCCGCGACCGGCGCCAGCAACGGATCCCGGTTGAGCAGCTCCAGGTAGCGGGTCAGCTGCTCCACTCCGTCGATGTCGCCGCGGCGCTTCACCTCGATCGCCACGCTCGCCCCACCCCCGTCGCGACAGAGCAGGTCGACCGGACCGATCGCGGTCGGGTACTCCCGCCGGACCAGCGTGAAGCCGGTGCCGAGCGTGGTGGGGTCGGCGGCGAGCAGCTCCTGCAGGTGGGCCTCCACCCCATCCTTCTGCAGGCCGGGGTCGATCCCGAACTCGAAGGAGGTGTCGGAGAGCACCTCCTCCAGCGTGATCCGCAGCTGCTCCCCCGCTTTGTTGACCACCCGCCAGACGCCCGGTGACTCTTCGATCCGGCACGGTGGACTCATCCAGTTGAGGGGTTTGTAGGCCCGGTCGTCGGCGTGGATCGAGACCGACCCGTCCGCCTTCACCATCAGCAGCCGCACCGCCGGCGGCAGGTGCGCCGACAACCGGCCGGCATAGTCCACCGAGCATCGCGCAATAACCAGCCGCACGGTCAGGACTCTACGCGATCACCGGCTGGCGCAGTAATGCCACCATGGTCGAGTGCTGGAGCTACTGACCGGGTTGGGGCTGGCCACCTCCGCCGGGCTGAACGCCTGGATCCCGCTGCTGGTGGTGGGGTTGCTGAGCCGCTACACCGGCCTGCTCACGCTGCCGGAGGCGTGGCAGTGGCTGGACAACGGTTGGCTGCTGAGCGTGCTCGCCGGCTTGTTCGTCATCGAGTTGGTCGCCGACAAGATCCCGATCGTGGACAGCGTCAACGATGTGGTGCAGACGGTGATCCGACCTGGCTCCGGCGGGGTGGTTTTCGGCGCCGGCAGCTCCGCCGAGACCGCCGCGGTGACCGACCCGGCGCAGCTGTTCAGCGGCGGCGACTGGCAGCCGATCGCGGTCGGGGTGGCGATCGCGCTCGCCGTGCACGTGGCCAAGGCGTTGCTGCGGGCCATCCTCAACACCGCCACCGCCGGCCTGGCGGCCCCGGTGTTGAGCACCGTCGAGGACGCCGGCAGCGTCAGTCTGGCGGTCGCCGCGATCCTGGTTCCGGTGCTCGTGATCGGCCTACTGCTCGGGTTGCCGCTGCTGACCTGGTGGTTGGTGCGCCGGGTCCGCCGCCGACGCCGCGCCGCTAACGCCACGGGTACCGACCATAGAATTCGGTAGCACCCCCGGCCCGGCTGGACGATGATCGCTGGCATGGGCCATCTGGACGTGGTCGGGGTCGGCCACACTCTCCCCGACGGCCGCCAGCTGTTGCGCGACGTCTCCTTCCGGGTGGGCGAGGGGGCCAAAGTGGCCCTGGTCGGCCCGAACGGCGCGGGCAAGACCACGTTGCTCCGGATGATCGCCGGCGACGCCCCGGTGCCGGTCGGCGCCATCAGCGGCAGCGGCGAACTGGGAGTCATGCGCCAGTTCATCGGCGCGGTCGCCGACGATCGGACCCTCGCTGACCTCGCATTGTCGCTCGCCCCGCCGGCGGTGCGGGCAGCCGGCCAGCGGCTGGCCAAGGCGGAGGTCGAACTGGCAACCGGCACCGAGCCGGCCCAACTCGCGTACGCGGAGGCGTTGGCCGGCTGGGGAGAAGCCGGCGGTTACGACGCCGAGGTCACCTTCGACACGGTCAGTGTCGCCCTGCTCGGGCAGGAATGGGAACAGGCCCAGCACCGCCCGGTGCGCACCCTCTCCGGCGGTGAACAGAAGCGGTTCGCCCTGGAGCTGCTGTTGCACGGCCCGGCCGAGGTGCTGCTGCTCGACGAGCCCGACAACTACCTCGATGTACCGGGCAAGCGGTGGCTGGAGCAGCGGCTGACCAGTTCCCGCAAGAGCGTTCTCTATGTCTCCCACGATCGGGAGCTGTTGGCCCGTACCGCCGACCGGGTGGTGACCGTGGAGGGCGGGTCGGCCTGGACCCACGCTGGCGGGTTCGCCAGCTGGCACCAGGCCCGGGCGGACCGGCACGACCGGCTCGACGAGGCCCGCCGCCGGTGGGATGAGGAGCACGCCAAACTCCGGGCACAGCTGCTCATGTATAAGCAGAAAGCCGCCTACAACTCCGACATGGCCTCCCGCTACCAGGCCGCGCAGACCCGGCTGCGGAAGTTCGAAGCGGCCGGCCCGCCGCCGCCCCGCCCCCGCGACCAGGAGATCGAGGTCAAGCTCACCGGTGGCCGGACCGGCAAGCGGGCGGTGATCTGCGAGCGGTTAGCCCTGACCGGCCTGACCCGACCGTTCGACCTGGAGCTCTGGTACGGCGACCGGGTGGCGGTGCTAGGCGGCAACGGCACCGGCAAGTCCCACCTGCTCCAGCTGCTGGGGCGCGGCGGGAGCGACCCGGCCGGGGATGCCCTGATCGACTTGCCGCCGGTGGCCCATGAAGGGAGCGCCCGGCTCGGAGCGCGGGTGCGACCGGGCCACTTCTCCCAACTGCACCACCGTCCCGACCTGCAGGATCGCGCGCTGACCGAGATCCTGTCCCGCGGCGACGATCACCGACCCGGCATGCCCCGGCACGACGCGATCCGGGCGCTCGGCCGCTACGAACTGGCCGCCGCCGCTGACCAGCGATTCGGTCTGCTCTCCGGCGGCCAGCAGGCCCGGTTCCTGATCCTGCTGCTGGAGCTCTCCGGGGCGACGCTGCTGCTGCTGGACGAGCCGACCGACAACCTGGACCTCGCCTCGGCGGAGGCGCTGGAGGCCGGGCTTTCAGGTTTCGCCGGCACGGTGGTTGCGGTCACCCACGACCGCTGGTTCACCCGCTCCTTCGGCCGGTTTCTGCTGCTCCGGGCCGACGGGACGGTGATCGAGGTGCCCGAGCCGGTCTGGGGAACCTGAGCCCAGCTCAGATCAACCGGAAGTCGGCCGGATCAAAGCCCGGCGCGACCACACAGCTGACCAGGACCGGCTCGTCGCCGGCCGGTGCCGCCGCCTGCCACACCCCGCTCGGCACGAGCAGCTGCGGCTGCTGACCGGCGGCGACATCGGCGCCGAGTAGGTAGGGCTCCCCGGCGCCCGGCTCCGGCCCGTCGCCACCCAGCCACAGCGTGAGCGGGGCGCCGGAGTGCCACAGCCACAGCTCCGGCGAGCGGACCACGTGCCACGCAGACTCCTCCCCCGGATGCAGTACGTAGTAGATGGCGGTGGCGACCGAACGCACCCCCTCGTAGCCCGGGGGTTCGAGGGTGAGCGGCGACCGCCAAGTCTCGCGGAACCAACCGCCCTCGGGGTGCGGACTGAGCGCAAGCTGGGTGACCAGCTTCGACGGGGGTTCGATCATGGAGGCCACTCGCTCTCAAAGATAGATTCGGCTGACCGTCTCGGCGACGCAGACCGGCTTGTCGCCGCCCTCCCGCTCGACGGTCACGGTCGCCACCACCTGCACGCCGCTGGTGACGTCGGTGACCGACTGGATCTCGACCTGCGCCCGGACCCGGGAGTCGACCGGCACCGGGGCTGGGAACCGGACCTTGTTGACCCCGTAGTTGACCCCCATGCTGGCGCCGTCGACCCGCAACCGGTCGCCGAGCAGGGCGGGCAGCAGCGACAGGGTGAGGTAGCCGTGGCCGATGGTGGTGCCGAACGGGCCGGCCGCGGCCCGTTCCGGGTCGACGTGGATCCACTGGTGGTCGCCGGTGGCCTCGGCGAACCGGTCGATCCGCGCCTGGTCGACCAGCAGCCAGTCGGTGTAGCCGAGGCTCCCGCCTGCCGCCGCCCGCAGCTCCGCGACCGATCCGAACCCCATCGCCCACCCCTTCCTCCCGGCCGATCATGGACCTTAGGTCCATGATCGGCGCTCTCCTGCGTACCAAACCTCATGATCGTGGATGAGGGGGTGGGGTGCAAGCTAGCCAGATTGCGCCACACTGACGCCGACCGACACCCCAGTGAAGTCATCACCTTGACAGTGTGACGTCGATGATGTCAGACTGACGCCATGATGACGACGGAGTACCTCACCAGCATCCTCGCCAAGACCGACGCACGCGAGCGCCGCCAAGCCGCCGACGGCTACCGGAAGGGCCGGCTGGCCCGCCGTCGCGCCAGCAGTCGGCGCGCCCACGACGAGCTTACCTGAGACTGTGACATCACAGTGCCGCCACTTCAGTCGTACTGATAGAACCCCTGCCCGCGCTTGCGGCCGAGGTCACCGGCGGCGACCATGCGCTGCAGCAGTTCGGGCGGGAAGAACTTCGCCTCACCGGTGTCCGCGTAGATGTTGCGGGAGGCGTTGAGTAGCACATCCACCCCGGTCAGATCAGTGGTCGCCAGCGGCCCCATGGCGTGACCGAACCCGAGCTGGCAGGCGAGGTCCAGATCCTCCGCAGAGACCACCCCGGACTCGACCAGCTTCACCGCCTCCATCACCAGCGCCGAGATCAACCGGGTGGTCACGAAGCCGGCTACATCCCGGTTCACCACGATGCAGGTCTTCCCCACCTCCTCGGCGAAGCTGCGGGCGGTGGCGAGAGTCTCGTCGCTGGTCTTGAACCCGCGCACCAGCTCACAGAGCTTCATCATCGGTACGGGTGAGAAGAAGTGCGTGCCGACGAACGACTCCGGCCGCTCGGTCACCGCCGCCAACTGGGTGATCGGGATGGCGCTGGTGTTGCTGGCGAGCACGGTCGAGGGCTGGCAGATCCGGTCCAACTCCCGGAAAACCTCGTGCTTGAGTTCGATCTGCTCAAAGACCGCCTCGACCACGATGTCCGCGTCGGCGGCCGCCGCCAGATCGGTGGTCGGAGTGATCCGACCCACGGCTGCTTCGGCGTCGGCGGCGGTGAGCTTCTCCTTGGTGACGAACCGGTCCAGGGAGCGGCGGATCCCGTCCAGCCCCCGCTCGACACTGGCCCGGTCCAGGTCCCGGAGCACCACTGTCCACCCAGCCTGCGCCGCCACCTGGGCGATGCCCGAACCCATCAACCCGGCTCCGATGACCGCCAGTCTGCCTGCCATGGTCGCCTCCTCGCGTCCGCCGCAACGGCCGGCGCCACTGCGCGCCGCCACCGTGCACCCTACCAACCTACTGAACGGACGTTCAGCACGTTGTGACCGCCGGCAGTACCTCACTGGCGAGCAGATCGAGGTGCGCCCGGTCGGTCAGGGCCCCCGGCCGCAGATAGACCCGGTCGGCGCCCACCTCGCGCAGCTCATGGATCCGGTCCACCAGCTGCTGCGGCGAGCCGACCACCAGCGACTCTCCGGCGGGAAGTACGCTGCCCGGCTCGTAGAGGGCCGCCGCCCGCTGCCGGGCCTGCGCATCGGTCCGGCCGCACGCCACCGGTATCCCCACCGAACGCCGGATCGGCCGCCGCCGGCCGACCTGCGCGGCGGCCCCGGCCACCGCGCGGAACGCGCTCGCTGCCGCCGCGGGCGCCTGGAAGGTCGCGTTGAACTCGTCGGCGTACCGCGCCGCCAGCATCGGCGTACGCCGGAGCCCTCGGCCCCCGATGATGATCGGCGGACCGGGCACCTGCACCGGTTTCGGCAGCGCCGGGGCGTCGACCAGCTGATAGTAGCGACCCTGGTGACCGAAGCGCTCCCCCACCGGGGTCCGCCACAGGCCGGTCACTACTTCGAGCTGTTCCGCCAGCCGGGACAGTCGCTCGGCCAGCGGCGGAAACGGGATCCCGTAGGACCGGTGTTCGGGCGCGAACCAGCCGGCTCCGATACCGAGTTCCACCCGGCCCTGGCTCATCTGGTCGACCTGGGCCACCGCGATCGCCAGCGGCCCCGGCAGCCGGAAGGTGATCGAGGTGACCAGCGTCCCGAGCCGGATCCGGATGGTCTCGACGGCGAGTGCCGCCAACGTCAACCACGCGTCGGTGGGCCCGGGAAGGCCAGCTGAGCTGCCGAAGGGTTGATAGTGGTCGGCCCGGAACAGCCCGGCGAACCCGCACTCCTCGGCGTGGCGGGCGAAGTCACGCTGTTCGCGGTAGCTGGCGCCGCGATGTGGTTCGATAAACAGGCATACTTCCATACGACACCTTAGCCCTCCGGGGCCGCCTGCGAAGGTGCGGAACCGCCGCCGGGGTCGTAGGCTATATCGGCGGAGATAGATCTGATCTGCCCAAGATCGCCACCGGGAGGTCGAATGGACAGTTCCCGCCAGGGTCGCACCCGCCGACTGACAACCGTCGTAACCACCGCCGCGACGCTGCTCGCCAGCGCTGGCTGCGCGACCACCACGGAGTCCGCCCCGGACGAGCGCCTGGACTCCGTCACCTACCTCACCGGCTTCGGCACCTTCGGCCGGGACGCGTACGCCTACGTGGCCGCCGAACGCGGCTACTTCGCCGACGAGGGCCTGGAGGTGGACATCCAGCCCGGAGCCGGGACCATCCCCAACGTGACCCAGACCGTCGCCGGCCAGGCGGACTTCGCCCTGTCCGAGTTCAGCGGTGCGCTGATCGCCCGCACGCAGGGCGACGTGCCACCGGAGTTCACTGTGGTCGCGGCGATCCAGCAACAGACCCTCTTCGCGATCATCGCCCTCGCCGACAGCGGCATCACCACCCCGGCCGACCTCGCCGGCCGTACCATCGGCGACGCGCCCGGGTCGGTGGGGCCGATGTTGTTCCCCTCCTACGCCCGGCTCGCCGGGGTGGACCCGGACACGGTCACCGTCGACAACAGCTTCGAACCGGCCCAGCTACCGAGCCTGCTCGCGACCGGGACCGTCGACGCGATCGGGCAGTTCCTGGTCGGCCAACCGACGATCGAGGCGGCGGCCGACCAGCCGACCGTGGTGCTCCCGTTCAGCGACCACCTCCCGGATCTGTACGGGATCGCGCTGGTGGTCAGCGAGGAGGTCGCCAACACAGACCCGGACCTGGTGCAACGCTTCACCAGGGCGCTGTTGCGCGGGCTGGAGACGACCATCGCAGACCCCGACGCCGCCGGCCAGATCCTCCAGGAGTGGGTGCCCGAGATGGACGGTACGGTCGCGGCCGCCGAGATCCGGCTGATGGCTCCCTATGTGACGACCACCGACGGCCCGTTCGGCACGATGGACGAGCAGCGGGTAGCCGAGCACATCGCCGCCCTCACCGACGCCGGGGCCATCCCACCCGGCATGACCCCGAGCGAGGTGGTGACCTTCCCGCTCGTCCCCGGCCACGAGTAGCCGGGCCATGGCAGCCGGCACCGGCGGTCGGGGGCGCCGGTGGGTCACAGCCGCCTCCCCGGTGCTCCTGCCGGTAGCGAGCGCGGGACTCGTACTCACCCTCTGGTGGGGAGCGGTGGTCGCCTTCGACATCCCCCGCATCCTGCTGCCCGGCCCGGCCGAGGTGGTCTCCGAACTGATCCGCCTCCGGCACCGGCTGTGGGAGCAGGGCCTGGTCACCCTCACCGAGACGGTGGTCGGATTCGGCATCACCACCGTCGCCGGCCTGCTGCTCGGCTCCGCGATCGCGGCTTCCCGAATCGTCGACCAGGCAACCACCCCGTGGCTGGTGGCGTTCAACGCGGTTCCCAAGGTAGCCCTGGCGCCGATGCTGGTGGTGTGGCTGAACCTCGGGATGCAGCCGCGGATCGCGATGGTGGTGCTGGTCTCCTTCTTTCCGGTAGTGCTGGCGACCTCGGCCGGACTGCGCTCCACCCCGGTCGAACTGGTGGAGCTGGCCCGTTCCTGGGACGCCTCCCGGTGGCGAACCTTCGCGAAGGTCCGATTCCCGTACGCCCTGCCGCAGATCTTCATGGGGTTGAAGATCGCCATGCCGCTGGCATTGATCGGTGCGGTCGTCGGAGAGTTCGCTGGCGGCAACACCGGGCTCGCCTTTGTCATCCGCACCGCCAGCGCCGGCGGCAACACCGCCCTCGCGTTCGCCGCGATCGTGGTCCTCAGCCTCATGGGCATCGGGCTCTTCTACGCCGTGGTGGCGCTGGAGCGGCTGCTGCTGCCGTGGGTGCGGGCGGTTACCGCCTGACCCATGGCCGGCCGGCGACGGCCGTCACCAGTGCCGTCACAGCGTGAACTCCGGCAGGTCCGGCACCGTGCCCCGGGCCACGGTGGCCCCCAACCGACGCAGGTCTTCGGCGAGGCCCGGGTAGCCGCGGTCCACGTGGTGGACGTGGCTGACCTCGGTGACGCCGTCGGTGCACAGGCCCGCCATCACCAGGCCCGCGCCGGCCCGGATGTCGGTGGCCCGCACCGGCGCGCTGGAGAGCCGCTCCCGGCCCCGGACAACCGCATGGTGGCCATCGGTCTGCACCTGCGCCCCGAGTCGCATCATCTCATTGATGAACATGAACCTACCGTCGAAGATGTTCTCCGTGATCAACGAGGCGCCGTCGCTGACCGAGGCCAACGCGATCGCCATCGGCAATAGGTCGGTCGCGAACCCCGGGTACGGCAGGGTCACCACATCTACCGAGCGGGGGCGCTCGTCCATCCGGACCCGCAGCCGCTGCGGCCCGGTCTCCACCAGCGCACCGGCGAGGATCAGCTTGTCAAGCGCGATCTCCAGGAACCGATGATCGACCCCGGTGATGGCGAGGTCACCCCGGGTCATCGCGGCGGCGAACGCCCAGGTGCCGGCGACGATCCGATCCCCGACACAGCGATGGCGAACCGGCCGCAGGCCCTCCACCCCCTCGACCTCCAGCCGGGAGCTGCCCGCCCCATCGATCCGCGCGCCCATCGCGGTCAACTGCGCGCACAGGTCGATGATCTCCGGCTCCCGGGCCGCGTTGTCGATCTCGGTGACCCCCTTGGCGAGCACCGCCGCCATCAGCAGGTTCTCGGTAGCGCCCACGCTGGGAAAGTCGAGCCAGATCGTGGCGCCGTGCAACCCCCGCGGCGCGTTGGCGATCACGAAACCGTGCTCATTGACCATCTCCGCGCCCATCCGGGCGAGGCCCTCGATGTGCATGTCGAGGCCTCGGGAGCCGATAGCGTCCCCGCCGGGGTGCGCCACCCGGGCATAGCCGCGGCGCGCCAGCAACGGGCCCAGCACGCAGATCGAAGCACGGAGCTGCCGCACCAGGTCATAGTCGGCCTCGGCGCCGGGCCGCTCCGGGACCGAGATGCTCAGCTCGTCGCCGTCGGCCCGCACGTCAGCGCCCAACCGCCGGAGCACCTCTGCCATCACCGCGATGTCGGTGATTCGGGGAACGTTGCTGACCACGGTCTCCCCTGGCGCCAGTAACGCCGCCGCCATCAGCTTCAGCGCCGAATTTTTGGCGCCCACCACCGACACGTCACCCACCAACCGCGCCCCGCCGGCCACCCGGATCACGTCCACGGGGGCCATCCTAGGGGTGACCGGCAACCACCTGATCGCACCGGTCACGGTGCGGCGCTGCGAGTTCGAGAGACTGCACATGGGTGAACGGACGGTTAGGCTGGCGCCATGTCCGTGCATCTGACTCGCATCTACACTCGCACCGGCGACAGCGGGAGCACCGCGCTGGGTAACGGCGAGCGGGTGGCCAAGACCGATCTGCGCATCGCCGCCTACGCCGACGTCGACGAATGCAACGCTGCGCTGGGGGTGTCGCTGGCGCTCGGTGCGCTGCCGGAACGAATCACCGAGGTGCTGACGGTGGTGCAGAACGACCTCTTCGATGTCGGGGCCGACCTGTGCAATCCGATCACGCCCGACCCCGCCTGGCCACCGCTGCGGGTCACCGACGACTATGTGACCCGGCTGGAGCAGTGGTGTGACGAGTTCAACGCCGATCTTCCCAACTTGGATTCTTTTATCCTGCCGGGTGGCACCCCCGGCGCCGCGCTGCTCCACACTGCGCGTACGGTCGCCCGCCGAGCCGAACGCTGCGCGTGGGCGCTCTGGGAGCAGGACCCCGAGCGCACTGGCCAGCTCCCGGCCACCTACCTGAACCGGCTCTCGGATCTGCTCTTCATCCTCGCCCGGGCAGCCAACCCCGAGGGCGACGTCAAGTGGGTCCCCGGCGGCGACCGGTTAGTCGGCGGTGGGCGGGAATGAATACAACGAGACCGCGCCCGGGGGCGCGGCCTCGATCCAGGACAGGAACCCGGTGAGCGTGGCGGGAGCCATCGCCAACTCCACCGGTGCGTGGTGGCTGGTACAGCGCAGGATCACCCAGTCCTCGCGGAGTGAGAACCGCTCCGAACCATCGGGAAGCCGCCGGCTCTCCACCGCCAGACTCCGCCGTTGCAACACGCGACGGGGCCGGAATGAGAAGCTGAACATTCGATACCAGCGGAGCTGGTCGCCGACGAGCCGGCCGAAGCCGGGCGCCCACCCTCGGCCCGCCACCAGCGTGGAGAGCCGAAGGTAGAGTTCGATCGCGTCACCGTGCCGGGTGAGCAGCCACCGCCGCAGCCAGAGCACCAGCAGGCCGACAGCCAGAATCAGCGCGCCGATGGCGATCCACTCCAAGATCCTCATCGGCCGACCGCCTCAGTGTGCCGCGGGTGATTCGGACGGCACCGCACTCTCGGCGAGAATGGTGACCCCCTCGGTGGTGA
Source organism: Natronosporangium hydrolyticum (assembly GCF_016925615.1). Taxonomy (NCBI): domain Bacteria; kingdom Bacillati; phylum Actinomycetota; class Actinomycetes; order Micromonosporales; family Micromonosporaceae; genus Natronosporangium; species Natronosporangium hydrolyticum. The sequence continues at coordinate 1,278,002 of NZ_CP070499.1, read as the reverse complement.
CCGAGAGGAAGCCGCCGGCGACATGCCAGGCGTGCTGCTCCCCGTCGCCGAGTTTCAGCCTTACCTCGCCGGGCTCCGCGAGCTGGCCCAGCAGGGGCGCGTGGCCCGGCAGCACACCCAGCTCACCCTCGGTGGTCTTGGCGACGACCATCTCCACCTCGCCGCTCCAGACCTTCTCCTCGACGGCCACGAGCTCCACGTGCAGCTGCTTCGCCACAGCGCTCCTCTCCTTGACGGGACAACGGCGCGCCGGAGGGCACCGGACACCGACTGTGCCGCGTGTGCGGGGTTGCGCCGAGTTTAATAGGGCGACGCGAGCCTCCCCAAGCGGACCACGGCAACGTCACACATTCGGCTCCAAGGCACCGCCCGGACGACGCGAATCGCTGCCGTGGGGCGAGGCCCGACGTACGGCGGGACCGACCACTAGGGTGGCGGCATGACCTCAGCCACTCCCAACGCCAGCGGGGCCTCGGTCCCGCTGCGCCCGCTGACCGCCTGGGCGCTGCTGTTGTTCGCCGCGCTATCGGTCTTCTTCGGCTTCCTCGCCTGGATCTTCCCACCATCCCGGACCGACTTCTTCGGGCGGTTCGACACCGAGAGCTTCACCGGCCTGGCGGTGCTGGTGGCTCCGTTGCTGGCGGTGCTGCTGGTGACGAAGGTCGGGCCGGTGCTCTCGCAGGCGAAACTGGTCTCGCTAGCGGCCCTCGGGATCTACGGCGCGGCGGCGATCTTCGGCGCCCTAGCTTTCCTAATCACCTTCGCCAGCCGATTCGACGGACTAGAGGGCGGCATCTACGCCTTCGGCGGCGTGATCGCGCAGTTCGGGGACATCCTGCTCACGTTGCTACGGCTGGCGTTGCTGGTGCTCGCGATGCTCTGGACCTACCAGATCTTCAACGGGTTGGGCGGTCGGCTACCGCACCTGAACGTCGACGCCGACTAGCTCCAGGCGCGGTCAATCCACGACGAAGTCTGGATTCTCCAGGATGAACTGGTCCAGCTGCCCGTGCCGGAGCGCGCTGAACAGCTCCAACGCCTCCGGCAGCAGCGCCTCGCCCTGGTACGCCGACCCCTCACCGACGTTCTCCGCCGGCAGCGTCACCTGGGTCAGCTGGCCCGGTCGCAGGTCGCGTAGGGCGAACGCAAAGTCGATCGGGTCGTTGCCCCGACCATCGAAGACCAGCGCATCACCGGCGGCCTGAACAGTCCGGTCCAACGCGACCGGGTTGGTCAGCATGTCCCGACTCACCGCTTTCTCCAGCATCGCCTTCAGCACCATCTGCTGCAACTGCTGCCGACCAAAGTCGCTGCCATCGACCCCGTAACGCTGCCGGGAGATGTCCAGGGCCTGCCAGCCCTCCAGCTCGTTGACGCCCGCAGGGTAATACGCCTGCTCGCCGAGGTATCCCTCCCCGTGCGGGTTGAGCGGTCGGTGGCTGCCATCGGGGTGCCGGTGCCGGGAGTAGATCTCCTCGTCCAACTCGACGGTGATCCCGCCCAGCGCGTCCACCACCTCGACGAAGCCCTCGAACTGGATCACCGCGCCAGCGTCGAACCGTTCGACCCCGGTCAGCTGGCCGACGGTCTGCGCCAACAACCGGAACCCGCGCTCCAAGTTCGGAAGCTCCTCACCCGCCTGCTGCCGGGCACCGAGGAACATCGCCGAGTTGAGCCGGTCCTGCCCCCCGAGGTAGCCGGTCTCCGGGAACGCCGGGATCTCGACCAGCGCGTCGCGGGGCAGTGAGATCAAGTAGCCGCGGTCCATCTCCGCCGGCACGTGCAGGAGCATCACCGAATCGGCGCGAGGCGGCTCCTCGGGCCGACTCGGCCGGGTGTCCAGCCCGGCGAGCAGAAAAGTGAGCGGGCCTTCGATGTCCTCGCCGTAGTGTTCGTCGTCTTCTTCCCCGAACAGGTCGCCCTGGGTGATGGCGCCAGAGATCCGAGCGGACATCACCTCCGCGGCGATCAGCACGCTGCCGGAGGTAACCATCAGCAACGCGCCGAATGCAGCACAGAGCACCGCCCAACGAGGCGTACGTCTTTTCCGCTCCGGTGCCACCATCGCCTCCCATACTGCCCGAACCTGGGGGGTGTTATGCCACTGACACCCCCGCCATCTAGCCGGAACGGCCGCCGCGGGCGCGGCGGCCGTTAAATCCGGCGATGGTTTGGCCGAGCAGTCAGAAGTCCTCGCTCATCAGCCGCTGCGCGTTCCGCTCCAGGTCCTCGAGCCCACCACACATGAAGAATGCCTGCTCGGGGAAGTGGTCGTACTCGCCTTCGGTGAGCTTCTTGAACGCCTCGACGGTCTCCTTCACCGGGACAAACGACCCCTCCACGCCGGTGAACTGCTTCGCGGCGTAGGTGTTCTGGGAGAGGAACCGCTCGATCCGGCGGGCCCGGTTCACGGTGATCTTGTCTTCTTCGCTGAGCTCGTCCATACCGAGGATCGCGATGATGTCCTGCAGGTCCTGGTAGCGCTGCAGGATCCGCTTGGTCTCGGCCGCGACCGCGTAGTGCTCGGCCCCGACGAACTCCGGCGCCAGGATCCGCGACGACGAGGCGAGCGGGTCCACCGCCGGGTAGATCCCCTTGTCGGAGATCTTCCGCTCCAGGTTGGTGGTGGCGTCCAGGTGGGTGAAGGCGGTGTGCGGAGCCGGGTCGGTGTAGTCGTCGGCGGGCACGTAGATCGCCTGCATCGAGGTGATCGCCTTGCCCTTGACCGAGGTGATCCGCTCCTGCAGCTCGCCCATCTCGTCGGCGAGCGTGGGCTGGTACCCCACCGCCGAGGGCATCCGGCCCAGCAGCGTGGAGACCTCGGCGCCGGCCTGGGTGAACCGGAAGATGTTGTCGACGAAGAGCAACACCTCCTGGTTCTGGACGTCGCGGAAATACTCGGCCATGGTCAGCGCCGCCAACGCCACCCGCAGCCGGGTCCCCGGCGGCTCGTCCATCTGGCCGAAGACCAGCGCGGTGTCGCCGATGACGCCGCTGTCGGTCATCTCCAGGATCAGGTCGTTGCCTTCCCGGGTCCGCTCACCGACGCCGGCGAAGACCGAGGTGCCACCGAAGTTCCGGGCGACCCGGATGATCATCTCTTGGATCAGCACGGTCTTGCCCACGCCGGCGCCGCCGAACAGGCCGATCTTCCCACCGCGGACGTACGGGGCGAGCAGGTCGAGCACCTTGATGCCGGTCTCCAGCATCTCGGTCTTCGGCTCCAGATCGGCGAAGGCCGGGGCCTTGCGGTGGATCCCCCACCGCTCATTGACCTCAAGCTTCTCGCCGGGCTCCAGGTTCAGGCAGTCGCCGATGGCGTTGAACACCCGGCCCTTGGTGACGTCCCCGACCGGCACCGAGATCGGGCCGCCGGTGTCCCGGATCGGTGCGCCCCGCACCAGACCGTCGGTCGGCTGCATCGAGATCGCCCGAACCATGTTGTCCCCCAGGTGCTGGGCGACCTCCATGGTCAGGGTCTTCTCCTCATCGCCAAAGGTCACGTCCGCGTGCAGCGCGTGATAGATCTCTGGCATCGCGTCCCGGGGGAATTCCGCGTCGACGACCGGACCGATCACCCGAACCACGCGGCCAACGCCGGTAGCAGTCTCCACTGAAGCCATCACTCTTCACTTCCTGCCGCGGCGAGCGCGTTCGCCCCGCCGACGATTTCACTGATCTCCTGGGTGATCTCCGCCTGGCGGGCGGAGTTCATCTCACGCGTCAAACTCTGCATGACCTCTTCGGCGTTGTCGGTGGCGCTCTTCATGGCCCGCCGCCGCGCCGCCCACTCGCTCGCCGCCGCGTCGATCAATGCGGCGTAGATGCGGGTGTTGATGTACTTCGGAAGCAGGGCGTCGAAGAGCGTGTCCGGGTCCGGTTCGTACTCGTACGCCGGAAGGATGATCTCCTCGGTCTCCTCGGCCTCCTCCACCTGCAACGGAGCCAGGAAGTTCGCCACCGGGGTCTGGGTCATCAAGCTCTTGAACTGGGTGTGCACCACGTGCAGCTCATCCACGCCCGACACCCCGTCGGCGCCGGGGCCACCGTCGACATCGTCGGCACCGGCCTCGAACGCCTCGATCAGGGTCTGGCCGATCTCCCGCGCATCGTCGAACGTGGGCTGGTCGGAGAAGCCGGTCCAGCTCTGCGCGATCTCCCGGCCGCGGAAGGAGTAGAAAGCCACCCCTTTGCGCCCGACCACGTACAGCTGGACCTGCTTGCCCTCGTCCTTGAGCTTGGTGATGAGCTCCTCGCAGGTGCGGATGGCGTTGGCGTTGTAGGCGCCGCAGAGGCCCCGGTCGCTGGTGATCACCAGGACACCGGCCCGGCGGACCTGCGACCGCGGGACCAGCAACGGGTGGTTGATGTCCGCGGTGCTCGCCAACGCGGTCAGCACGTCGGTGATCGCGTACGAGTACGGCAGCGAGGCCGTCACCCGCTCCTGTGCCTTGGCGATCCGGCTGGTCGCGACCAGCTCCATCGCCTTGGTGATCTTCTTGAGCGACTTCACCGACGTGATCCGCCGGCGAAGCACCCGCAACTGCGCAGCCATTAGCTAACCTTCTTCGCCAACCTCGCCCGTACCTCGGTCATCGCTTCTTCGGAACGACTCGCTTGACGGTCTCCCGGCGGGTGGCGTCCTCGTCGATCGCCTCGGCCTCGGGTTCGTTCACCCGGACCCCGTCCTCACCGGCGAGGAACGCCTGCTTGAAGCTGGTGATCGCCTCTTCCAGCGACTTGATGATCTCGTCGTCCCAGACCCCGTCCCCGATCGAGGCCAGCACGCCGGGGTTCGCGTGCCGCAGATGCTGCAGGAACTCGCCTTCGAACCGGCGCACGTCCCCGACCGGCAGGTCGTCGAGCTTGCCGTCGGTGCCGGCCCAGACCAGCACCACCTGCTCCGCCACCGGCACCGGCGCCTCGTTCGGCTGCTTCAGCAGCTCCACCAGCCGGGCACCGCGCTCCAGCTGCATCCGGCTGGTGCGGTCCAGGTCCGAGGCGAAGAGCGCGAACGCCTCCAGATCCCGGAACTGCGCCAACCCCAGCCGCAGCGTGCCCGCGACCTTTCGCATCGGTTTGATCTGGGCGTTGCCGCCGACCCGGGAGACCGAGGTGCCGACGTTGATCGCCGGTCGGACCCCCTGGTTGAACAGGTCGGTCTGCAGGAAGATCTGCCCGTCGGTGATCGAGATGACGTTGGTCGGGATGAACGCCGAGATGTCGTTGGCCTTCGTCTCGATGATCGGCAGGCCGGTCAGCGAACCGCCACCCAGCTCGTCGGAGAGCTTGGCGCACCGCTCCAACAACCGAGAGTGCAGGTAGAAGACGTCACCCGGGTACGCCTCGCGGCCCGGCGGGCGCCGCAGCAGCAGCGACATCGACCGGTACGCCTCGGCCTGCTTGCTCAGGTCGTCGAAGATGATCAGGACGTGCTTGCCCTGGTACATCCAGTGCTGACCGAGCGCCGAGCCGGCGTAGGGGGCGATGTATTTGAAGCCGGCCGGGTCACTGGCGGGTGCGGCGACGATGGTGGTGTACTCCATCGCCCCGTGCTGCTCCAGCGTGTGCTTGACCGATGCGATGGTGGTGGCCTTCTGGCCGACCGCCACGTAGATGCAGCGCACCTGCTTGGTCGGGTCGCCGGATTGCCAGTTGGCCCGCTGGTTGATGATCGTGTCGGTCGCGATAGTGGTCTTGCCGGTCTTCCGGTCACCGATGATCAGCTGTCGCTGGCCCCGGCCGATCGGAGTCATCGCGTCGATCGCCTTGATCCCGGTCTGCAGCGCCTCGGTCACCGGCTGCCGGGCGACCACGTTCGGGGCCTGCAGCTCCAGCTCCCGGAGCGTCTCGTGCTCGACCTCGCCGAGGCCGTCGATCGGCTTGCCGAGCGCGTCGACCACCCGACCCAGGAAGGCGTCACCCACCGGCAGCGAGAGCACCCGGCCGGTGCGCTTGACCTGCTGCCCCTCCTCGATGCTGGTGTACTCGCCGAGGACCACCACACCGATCTCACGGACATCGAGGTTCTGCGCCATGCCCAGGGTGCCGTCCTCGAACTCCAGCAGCTCCTGCGCCATTGTGGAGGGCAGGCCTTCGACCCGGGCAATGCCGTCGCCGGCCTCGGTGACGACCCCGACCTCCTCGCGAACAGTAGACGGGGTGTACTCGTCGAGGTACCGCTGCAGTGCGCCGCGGATCTCCTCCGTCGAGATGGTCAGCTCGCCCATCGGTTTCCTTCCCTGGGTCCTTCCTAGCCTGATGCCAAAGCATTGCGGGCCTGGGCGAGCCGGTGCGCAACGGTGCCGTCATAGAGATCGGCCCCCAACTGCACCCGTGCCCCGCCGAGCACCCGCGGATCGACTGTCGTCTTCACAGAGACGTCTCGACCGTAGCGCGCCGACAGGGCCGTACCCAGCCTGCGCTCTTCACTGTCGGTCAGCGGCGTGGCCACGGTCACGTACGCCACGCTGCGATCACGCCGTTCGGCGGCGGCCTCGACCAGCTTGATCAACGCCCCCTCCACGCTACGCCCACCGAGCCCACCCAACGCGATCTTTACCGCGGCGACGGTAGTGTCGATGGCCTTGCCCGCCAGCAGCGAGTCCACCAGCGTGGCCCGCTGCTCGACCGGCGCTCGCCGGTCGCCCAGCGCGGCGGAGAGCTGCTGGTCGCCGGCGACCAGCTGGCTGAACCGGAACAGCTCGTCCTCGACCTCGGCGATCTCGCCGGCTCGCTCGCTGCTGGCGAAGAGCGCCTGCACCGCCAGCTGTTCGCAGCCCTCAAGCAGCTCAAGCGCCGATGACCAGCGGCCGCCGACCAGGGTGTCGAGTAGCTCCCGGGTGTGGTCGCTGACCTGCCGGCCGAGCAGACCTCGCAACAGCGCCGCCCGATCCTCGCCCGGGCGGGCGGGATCGGAGAGCGCGCGCCGCAGCTGCACCTGCCCGGCGAGCAGCCGGGCCACCGCCAACAGCTGGTCGGAGACCGTGCGCAGCTCCGCCGGGCTGGCGCCGCCATTGGCGAGCGTGTCGAGCTGCTCCAACGCGGCGGCGTACGACTGGCGGCTGGCGGCCTGCATCAGCGCGCCCCCGCCGTGGCGGCGCCACCGTTGGGCGACTCCTGCTCCGCCGACTCCAGGTCGGACAGGAAGCGCTCGACCGTGCCGGCGCGCCGGGCCTCATCGGCGAGCGACTCGCCAATGATCCGGCTGGCCAGCTCGACCGAGAGCGTGCCGATCTCGGCCCGCAGCTCGCGGACCAGGGTGGCCCGCTCCGCCGCGAGCGCGTCCCGACCCGCCGCGATGATCCGCTCGGACTCTTCCCGCGCCTGGGCGAGCACGTCGTTGCGGATGCCCTCGGCATCCGCCCGGGCGTCGTCGCGGATCCTCGCCGCCTCGGTCTTGGCCTCGGCCAACTGAGTCTGGTACTGCTCCAGCAGTCGGTTCGCCTCGGCCTGCGCCGCCTCGGCCCGCTGCAGACCGCCCTCGATCTTCTCGGTCCGCTCCTCGTAGATCTTCTCGAACCGAGGAGTCACGAACTTCCGAATGACGAACAGCAGCAGCAGAAAGGCGACGAGCCCGACGATGATCTCAGAGGTGTGCGGGAGAACCGGATTAGGGTCTCCCGCGGCCGCCCATAGCATCGGCGTGTCCACGACGTCTCCTCTCGAAACGGCTAGGTCAGGAGGCGAGGAAGAACAGCACGAAGCCGATCAGCGCAAGCACCTCGACCAGGGCGAAGGTGGTGAAGGCGATACCCACCAGCTTGCCCTGCGCCTCCGGCTGCCGGGCGGTGCCGATGATGACCGACGCGAAGATGAGGCCAACGCCGATGCCGGCGCCGATCGCACCGAGACCGTAACCGATGACCGCGAGGCCCGGGTTGATGCTCTCGGCCTGCGCAAGCACGATGTCCGTCACTTGTTATCCCTTTCCGTCTGTCCTCCGCACGGTGCGGAAACCAGGCTGGTTATTACCTTGTCGGCGTGGCCGGTGCCACGGGGGCCGCCCACTAGTGATCCGCCGCCAGCGCCATCCCGATGTAGCTGGCCGAGAGCAGCGCGAAGATGTATGCCTGAATCGACATGATCAGGGCTTCCAGGAAGGTGATCGCGATGACCGCGAGGAACGACAGCCCGGCGACCGCCTTCAGTAGACCATCCCCGTAGACCAGCAAGAACTCGCCGGAGAGCGCGAACACCAGGATCAGCATGTGGCCGGCGAACATCGCGGCGAAGACCCGGACCGCCAGGGTCAGCGGGTTCACCACGAACTTGGAGAAGAACTCGATCGGCGCCAGCAGCAGATAGACCAGCTTGGGCGCGCCGGGCGGGAAGAGTTGGTTCTTCAGGTAGCCACCGAGGCCGAACTTCCGGATCCCCACGAAGTGGTAGACCGGGTAGACCACCAATAGCGCCAGCGCCAGCGGGAAACCGATCTGCGACATCGTCGGAAACTGGATCACCGGGACGATGCCGTAGATGTTGTTCACCAGCACGAAGGTGAAGAGGCTGACGATCAGCGGCACAAACGGACGAAACTCCTTGGCACCGATCTGCTCCCGGGCGATGGTGTTCCGGCCGATGTTGTAGACCGACTCGCCGAGGAACTGGAACTTGCCAGGGACCAACTGCGACTTGCGGGTGCTCAGCAAGAAGAAGAGCGCGATGATGACGACCGAAGCGACCACGAGCAGCATGGGCTTGGTGACACCGGCGAAGATCGCGGGCAGGTCGAAATCGCGTGCGCCTGGGGGTTCGAATTCTTCGCCAACAGCCAGCACCTGCGTGCTCAACTGGACTCCTTCCGGTTCTCCTGGCAGCCGCATGCTGCCGGGGGAATCGTCATGATCTGCCGTCAACGTACCTGACGAGCCGCGCCAAACCTCCGGGGGGCACCGTAAGGCGCCTCCATCGGTAGCGGACCCTACCAGGCGATCAGGCACATGCCGTGGGGGGGTGTCGGCGCCCGGACCCGGTTATCCGCCCTGCGCAGGGATGATGGTGGGCAGCCGGGTCCGCCAGAAGGCGACCAGCTCGGCGACCGCCCACGCCACCACCACCGCCAGCACCGAGAGCGCCAGCGCGGTCGGGTGCAGCGAACTCACCCCCCGCAGCGGCGCGACCACCGCCATCAGCAACCCGATCTTGATCGCGTAACTGCCCATCGCCGCGCCGAAGAGCGCCTCCACCGGCAGCGGCGCGGTCAGGTGCATCAGCCCGATCGTCGCCAGCGACGAGACGAAGCCGAGGGCCACCCCGACCGCGGCGCCCAAGAGTCCGGGCCAGCCAGCGAACGCGCTGGAAAGCGCCAGCGCGACCAGCGCCGCCGCCGCGCCGAACCCGAGACCGGTCCGCAGCATCGCCGCAGCCAACGCCCGAACCGACTCGGCGTGGGTCTCGACCTTGGGCGCGGGTCGCTGCCTCACCTGAACCTCGCACTGTGACGGGGGAAAGAATTCGCGGTGAACCCTGCGGTCCGGCCGCGGCCCCCAGCGTACCGACCCGGCTCGGGGGTCACGGCAACAGTTGCCGCGGGTCGAAGCGCATCGGGAACGGCTCGACCGCCTCGAAGACCTGCCCGGCCGTGGCCTCGACCACCGGCTCGTAACGGCCGTCGGTCAACCGGAAGAGCTGGGCCGACGCGTGGCTGAGCCGACGGACCAGCTCGACCCGCAGGAAATACGGCACCCCACCCTTGGCGCACAAATCGGGGGTCGCGACGAAGTCCTTGCGCCGATTGCTGCGGGAGACGAACTCGACCACCATCGTGCAGTACGCCGACGGGACCCACCGGTCCTCCTCATCGGTCTTCGGCAACGTGTGCAGAACCGTGAGGTCGGGTTGGATCCAGGTGCCCTCGTCGAATTTGAGGTTGACCGGGCCGGAGAGCGAGAAGCCCGCCGACTCCGCAGCGTCTGCGACCAATCGCGCCAGTTTCAGCTCCCCCCAGCTGTTGGTGTGCACCTCGGTCGGGGACACGAAGAGCCTCCCGTTGACAGACTCGTAGCTCGCGGAGGGCAGCTGGGGATCCGGCAGGAACCGGTCGGCCAGCGCGGTGGTCCACAGACCATCGAGGTCGACGAGCGGATCAAAGGCCGGCGCTGCCATGATCACACCCCTCCCGCCGGTCGGTGTCGATACCCGACCCAGTGTAGTCGCGGATCACTCCTTCAACGTGGCCACCAGACCGGTGGCGAGCGGCCGCAGCGTGTCCTCGATCTCCTCGGCGACCCGGGTGAAGGTCTTCTCCCCCCGCCCCCACGGATCGTCGAGGTCGTCACCGGGTAGCGACGCCGCGTCTCCCCGCAGCCGCTCCACCGCCGCCACCAACCCGACCCCCCTGGCGAACACCCCGTCCGGGGTGAGTTCTGGAGCCGGCAGGCCAGCCTCGGTCACCAGCCGCAGCAGCCGGCCGAACTCGCCGAGCACGAAGGTACGCCCGGCCGCGTCCGGGCGCAGCGCGGTCACGTAGAGCTGCTGGTCGGCGGTGGCTACCAGCACCAGGTCGGCGGCGTCGAGGTGTTCCGAGCGCAGCCGCCGGGCGGTGAACCCGGTCGGCTCCCCGCCCCGGCCCCGGACCTGCCGGGCCGCCGAAGGGTGCATCTCCTCCCCGGCGTGCCAGCCGCCGGTGCCGGCGCTGTGGCTGTGCACCAGGGCGTCCGCCTCGGCCAGCGTCACCCCGGCGGCCTCCGAGATCGCCACCGGCAGCAGTCGTTCGGCCATCGGCGACCGGCAGATGTTGCCCATGCAGACGTGAAGCACCGTAAACGGCGGCATGGTCATGCTCCCGTCACCGACTCGGACTCCGGCACCACCAGGTCGGGCACGACCTCGCGAAGCCGGTCGACGCCGATCGAGCCGGCGCGGAGCAGCTCCGGCTGGGAAGTGGTCAGATCCACAATTGTAGATGGTAAAGCGGCCGGGCTGGGGCCGCCGTCCAGATATACCCGCGCCGAGTAGCCGAGCTGCTCCTGGGCCTGCTCGGCGGTCACCGCCGGCGGCTGGCTGCTCTTGTTTGCCGAGGTCACCGCCATCGGACCCACCTCCCGCAGCACCTCCAACGCCACCGGGTGCAGCGGCATCCGCACCGCCACCGTGCCACCGGTCTCGCCGAGATCCCAGTCGAGGCTCTTCGCATGCTCGACGATGATCGTCAACGCGCCGGGCCAGAACGCGTCGGCCAACGCCCGGGCCGGTTTCGGTAACCGGTAGGCCAGCCCATCGAGGGTCTTCCGGGAGCCCACCATCACGATCAACGGCATGTCCCGGTTGCGGTCCTTGGCCCGGAACAGCGCCTTGACCGCATGCTTCTTGAAGGCATCGCACCCGAGGCCGTAGAGGGTGTCGGTGGGCATCACCACGAGGTCGCCCCGGCGGGCAGCGGCCACCGCCGCGGCGGTCCCGGAGTCTCGCTCGGCCGGGTTCCGGCAGTCGTACAGTTTCACAAATCGCTAGTCTGCCACCCGCCGGGCGGTAACGTAGCGCGGGCGACCGGTCAAATCGCGATGAATCGCGATCTCGGCGAACCAGGGCGACAACAGCGCCGGCAGCGCCGGTGGCTGGGTCTCGTCGTGCTCCAGCCCGAACCACCCGCCGGGGCGCAGCAGCGCCGCGGCCCGGGCCGCCAACGGCCGGATCACGGCCAACCCGTCTGGGCCGGCGAAGACCGCCTCGGGCGGGTCATGATCGGCCACCTCCGGTGGCGGTCCGTCGCCCGGCGACGGCTCCGGCACGTACGGCGGGTTACTCACGACCAGGTCGACCGTGCCGTCGAATTCCGCCAGCACCCGCGGGTCGGTGGCGTCCCCGACGACCACCTCGATCGGCCGATCCCCGGCGGCGGCCCGGGCGGCGGCGTTCCGCCGCAGCCAGGCCACCGCTGCCGGAGAACGCTCCACCGCGACCACCCGGGTGGCCGGCGAACCGTGCGCCAGCGCCAACGCCAGCGCGCCGCTGCCGCTGGCCAGGTCTACTGCGAGCGCCCCGCCGACGGTCAGCGCCCACTGGGCCAGCAGTTCGGTCTCCGGCCGGGGCACGAAGACCCCGGGACCGACCGCGAGCTCCAACCGACCGAACCCGGCCACCCCGGTCAGGTGTTGCAGCGGCACCCGCCGCGCCCGGTCGGCGACCAGCCGCCGGAACTCAGCCAGCGCCGCCGGGGTGAACCCCGCCACCAGCACCAGCCGGCTCCGGGGCACGCCCAGCACGTGGGCGGCGAGCACCAGCGCGTCGCTGCGGGCCGAGTCCACCTGCGCCCGGGTCAGCGCCGCGGTCGCCTCCCGCACCGCCTCGGATACCGGTACCACCGTGGTCACCCTGGCTGTATACCGCTAACCACGCACGGGACTTCCCCTAGGGGGTGGTGCGTTTCTCACTCGCCCGTCAGATAATGCTCGTGGGCGGGGGGCTCAGCCGGTTCGCGCGGGTTCTAGGGACGGAGGCGGTGCGTGGGGTGGCGTGACCGGGTCGGCGACGCTACTGATGCGCTCTCCGCGATTCGGAATCTGATGATCGGCGGCCGGATGGCCGCTGCGCTGCGCGCGGCCGAGACGGCCGTGGCCGGCAGCACCAACCCGTACCTCCGAGCCCACTCTCACGTGCTGCGGATAACCGCGTTGGTCAACCTCGGCCGGACCGCGCAATACACTGCGGCGGTCGACGAGGCGTTCGCCGCGCTACGGGAGCTGCCCGAGCCACAGCTGCACGGGCACCTGCACGCGGTGGCTGCGCTCGCCTCCCGCCAGCTCGGCGCCCCGGAACGCAGCCTCACCCACCTGGTGCACGCCGCCCGGGCGTTGGGGGTCGCCACCGGCGACGACCCGGACCTGGCCTGGGGCTGGCACGACCTGGCGATGGCCTACTCGTACCTGGGCTTCCACCCGCACTCGCTGAGCGCGATCGAACGAGCCCGCCAGCTCGGGGTGCCCAAGGGCATCCCGGCGGAGCACTTCGCGCAGCCCGGCATCCGGCTGCGGATGGCGTTGTCGATCGATCACAACGGGGACACCGACGGTTGCCTACGGGTGTTGCGGGACCTCAGCACGGAGTTGGAAGGCTACGCCCGGCAGCGGCTGCGCCCCAGCGACCGGGTGTCGTACGGCTACGCGATCGCCCGCCAGGCGGCGTTGGACGCGCCGACCGGGGCCGACCCCCGACCATTGCTCTCCGCCGGTGCCGAGGGGCAACGGGCCCGCGACATGCGCATGCTGGGCGAGGTCTGCCTGCTGGTCTCGGCAGGTAAGGCCACCGACGCGCTGAGCCGGCTGGACGCGGTGACCGTGTCGCAGGAGACGCTCGGCCCGGCCGAACCGGCCCGACTGCGCAGCCTCGCCTTCTCCGCCGCCGGTGACCATCCGGCGGCGCACCAGGCAGACCGGTACGCGTTCCGGATCGCGGCCCAGCGCACCGACCGGCTCCGGGATGTCTTCCTGGAGGGGATCGCGGCCCGGCTGGATCATGAGGATGTCCGCCGGTCGGTGGCGAACCGCGACCAGGGTTCCTTGACCGACCCGCTCACCGGCCTGGCTAACCGCCTTTACCTGGACCGTTACCTGGCCGCCATGGTGGGTCGCGGCGAGCGCGCCATGGTGGGCACGGTCGATCTGGACGGACTCGCCAGCGTCAACGACCGGCACGGGCGGCTCTCCGGTGACCTGGTGTTGCAACGGGTCGCCGGCGTGATCGCCCGGGTGCTGCGCAGCGGCGACTTCGTGGCCCGGTTCGGCAGCGACGAGTTCGCGGTGGTGCTCCCGAACGCCTCGGCCGACCAGGCGCAGCAGGTCGCACGGCGAATCGGCGACGCGGTCGGCGCCGAGGACTGGGCGAATCTGGTCCCCGGGAGCACGATCGGGGTGACGGTCAGGTGGGCAAGCACCTGACCCGGCGGATGCTCAGCGGGCCAGCGCCGGGTCCCCGGCGAGCCGGGCCTGCCGGTCGGCTTCGCTGATCGCATCCAGCAACCCATCGAGGTCACCGTCGAGCACCAGGTCCAGGTTGTACGCGGTGTAGTTGATCCGGTGGTCGGTGACCCGGTTCTGCGGGAAGTTGTAGGTGCGGATGCGCTCCGACCGGTCGACCGTGCGCACCTGGGCCCGCCGGGCGTCGGCGGCGGCGGCGTCGGCCTCCTGTTGCGCGAGGGCGAGCAGGCGGCCCCGCAGGATTCGCATCGCCTGCTCCCGGTTCTGCAGCTGGCTCTTCTCGTTCTGGCAGGAGACGACGATGCCGGTGGGCAGGTGGGTGATCCGGACCGCGGAGTCGGTGGTGTTCACCGACTGGCCGCCGGGGCCGGATGACCGGTAGACGTCGATCCGCAGATCATTCGGGTCGATGGTCACCTCGACCTCCTCGGCCTCGGGCACCACCAGCACCCCGGCGGCCGAGGTGTGGATCCGCCCCGCCGACTCGGTCACCGGCACCCGCTGCACCCGGTGCACCCCGCCCTCCCACTTCAGCCGAGACCAGACGCCGTTTCCGCCGTCGGGCGCCCCGCGGGTCTTGACCGCCAGCGCGACGTTCTTCACTCCCCCGAGGTCGGACTCCTGACTGTCGATGATCTCGGTAAGCCAGCCGTGCCGCTCCGCGTAGCGCAGGAACATCCGGAGCAGGTCTCCGGCGAACAGCGCCGACTCGGCCCCGCCCTCGCCGGCCTTGATCTCCAGGATGACGTCCTTGGCGTCGTGCGGGTCCCGGGGTGCGAGCAGTTCGGCGAGCCGCTCCTCCAACGGCGCGATCTTCGCTGCCAGGCTCTCCGCTTCGCTGGCGAAGGTCGGATCCTCCGCCGCCAGCTCGCGCGCGGCGGTCAGGTCGTTGCGGAGCGCGTCGAGTTCGGTCGCGGTCTTGTAGATCGGGGTGAGTTCGGCGTACCGCCGGCCCACGATCCGCGCCCGGCCCGGGTCGGCGTGCAGCGCCGGATCTGCCAGCTGTTGTTCCAGCTCGGCGAACTCCGCCAACAGATCAACGATCCGGGGCTGCACGGTGGTCATGGTGGTTCCTTCTCGAGCAGTGACGGATGGACGAATCGTCGGGCGCGCACAACGCCCGCCCGTACCTCGACGGGCGGGCGCGCACGACCGTCGCCGCTACCGCTTGGCAGCCGTCTTGCCGCCAGCCTGCTTGCCGGCCTTGGCGTACTTCTGCTGGAACTTGGCCACTCGACCGGCGGTGTCGAGCACTCGCTGCTTGCCCGTGTAGAACGGGTGGCAGACATTGCAGGTCTCCGCATGGATCACGCCGTTGGCGGCGGTGCTGCGGGTGGTGAAGGAGTTGCCGCAGGAGCAGTTGACCTCGGTCGTTACATACTGCGGGTGAATATCCGGCCTCATCGGCTCTGGTGTTCCTTTCGTCATGGTCGCCGGGTCGCCGTCGTCACCGAGGCGAGAACTCGCCCGCCCCGGCTCAGGCGTGAACCGGTACCTGGCATCGACCTTCTAGTGTGCCACGCACCTTCGGCCGAACCCCGCTCAGCCCGGCCGGTGCCTAGCACCTCACCACCGCTCGGCCTGGGTGGCGGCCTGGGGCCCGCTCCCTGGCGGAGCCGCCGGGGCGCCGTAACCGGTCGGCCCGTTACCGCCGGCAGCGTAGCCGGTCGGCCCGCTACCGCCGGCCGGATTGGCGCCGCCGGAGTCGCTGTTGGGCTCCAGAATCGGCCGCAACCGCTCCACGATGCTCGACAGCTCCCGCCCCACCGTGGTGTTGGTAGCGGTCAACTGCTGATGCAAGCCACCGATCTGCGCCTGCGCCCACTGCGCCAACGCCAGCAGCCGGGCCAGCTCTTCCTTGTCCGGGCTGTAGTCCGCGCCGGCCCGCTGCCGGTACGCGTGCGCCGCCTGCTCGGCCGCCTTGTGCGCGTCGCCCAGGATCTGGCTGGCCTGATGCCGCCCCTGTTGCACGATCTGGGCCGCGCCGTGCTGCGCCGAGGCGATCACCTCGTCGGCGTACTGCTGGGCCTTCAACCGGACATCGATCTCGGTGAGCAGATCGGTGATCTGGGCCTCGTTGGCCCCCGCGGGCAAGGTACCGTGCCGCCGGGCGTAGGCCTCGTTTTCGGCCCGGTTGAGCCGGCTGGTCAGATCACTGATCGTGCGATCCCGGCTGGCCACCTCGTCGGAGAGGCGTTGCAGCAGCTCGTGGACGGCGGTCGGGTCGTACCCCTTGCGCAGACCGATCCGTCGGATCTGCAGATTGCGGATCTCGTGGGAGGTCAGCGGCCGGCGCCTCCGCTCGTTCATGCCCAGTCCCCCTCGTTGCGGATGGCGCCCCGCGCCTGCAGCGGGGCGTAGGTGCTGCCGTCGTAGTTTTCGGTCCGCACTTGTTCGGGTGCGTAGCCCTGACTCGCTAGCGCCTGGCGGGTGCCGGTCACCATCGCCGGCGAACCACACACGTAGATCAGCCGGTCATGCCACCGGCCGTTGCGCGCCGCCGCCTCCCCGACCGTCGACGGCGCTCCCAGCGAGGGGTCGGCCGAGAGCGCCGCCAACACGTTGAACTGCTTATGCTGCTGCGCAAAGCCCCACAGGGCGTCCAGATCGTACAGCTCGAACCGGTAGGCGGCACCGGCGATCAGCGTCACCCGCCGCTCGTCGCGGTACTCCGCCAGCTGCTGGACAATCGCTTTCAGCGGCGCCAGCCCGGTGCCACCAGCGAGTAGCAGCAGATCCGGCCCGGGCCCGTTCGGCAAGGTCAGCTGGTCGCCGATCGGCGCCGAGAGCCGCAGCACGTCCCCGACCTGCGCCTGGTAGACGAGGGCCGGGCTGAGCTGCCCGCCCGGCACCGCCCGGATATGGAACTCCACCAGGCCGTCCCGGTTCGGGGTGTTCGCCGGGGACAGGTAACGCCACACCCGCGGCCGCAGATGCGACTCCACCGCGAGCGACTGACCGGCGCGCCACCGCAGGTCACCGGCGATCCGGGCGGTGACCACAGCGATGTCGCCGGTCCGCCGCTCATGGCTGACGATCTCCGCGTCCCACCGGGCCGGCTCACGCTTCGCCGACTCCGCCGCCGCCTCGATCATCACGCCGGAGACCAGTTCGTACGCGGTGGTCCACTTCGCGGCCAGCTCCGGTGTCCACGCCGGCCCGAGCCCGTGCGCCAACGTGTGCAGCAGCGCCTGCCCGACCACCGGGTAGTGCTCCGGCGCCACGTCGAACCGCCGGTGGTCGCGGCCCAACTGCTTGACGAAAGAGGTCAGCGCGGCGCCATCATCCACGTGCGAGACGATGTGTCCCAACGCGGCCAGTAGCCGGTCCCGCTGCCCACCCATCGCCGCCGGGAACATCTCCCGCAAGCTCGGATCCAGGGTGAACAAGGTGGCGTAGAAGTACGCGGCAGCGTGGTCGCCGAGCTTCTCCACCTCCGCCCAGCTACGTCGCAGCGCGGTCGCGAGCTCGGTGACGTCGTCGCCACTGCCTGCCGCCTGCTCCGGCCGCTCGGCCAGTGACGGTCCGGCGCTGTCCCCCGTAGCGATCGAGCGTTCCATCGAGCCCTCCACTATTGCCCGTCGCCGCCACTGACCGCAGTGACGATCTGTCCCTGCACGTTGACCAGGACCTGGTTGGCGGCGACGAGAATGTCCATCGGGACCTTGAAGTCGTGCATCACGGTGAGCAGGTACAGGCACACGCGAGCGTAGACCTCCGGGGTGATACCCAGGCCGGCATGGGCGGTCTGCAGATCCCGGCCGGTGTACCGGTCCGGGCCACCCAACACTTTGACCAGCATCAGGACCTGGTGGCGCTTCAGCGTGTCGACCTCCACCGCCCGGAAATACGGTGCGGTCACCGGGTCGGCCAACAGCCGGGTGTAGAACTCTTCCACGACCGCGGTCACCGCCCGGGACCCGCCGATCGCCAACAGCGCCGCGCTCGGCGTCGACTGCCGAGCCGTCTCGTCGATCTCGTCGAGCATCGCCGGTTCGATGAACGTCGCGTCATTCGCCATCTCATGCGCCTTCCACGAGGGGGGATGTTCGGGTCGCCTCCCGAGCATTGATGATCGAGAGGCGACCCGCAGGACATAGTCACATCTTTGCCACCATGTCGCGTCGCACGGGGTGTGCGACAAACATCACAGAGACGACGAGTTAACTGACGTACGCCAATCCTGGCAGCTCCGCCTTATTCGCCGGGCGTGGTCTTCGAGATCTGCATCAAGAACTCGATGTTGGTCTTGTTTTCTTTGAGCTTGCTCAACAGCAGATCCAACGCCGCCTGCGACTCCAGCGAGTGCAGAACCTTACGCAGCTTGTACGTGATCGCCAGCTCGTCTGGCGCGAGCAGGATCTCCTCCTTGCGGGTGCCCGACTGGTCGATGTCGATCGCCGGGAAGACCCGCTTGTCAGCGATCTTCCGGTCGAGCTTGAGCTCGGCGTTGCCGGTCGCCTTGAACTCCTCGAAGATCACCGTGTCCATCACCGAGCCGGTCTCCACCAGCGCGGTCGCGAAGATGGTCAGCGATCCGCCGTTCTCGATGTTCCGGGCGGCGCCGAGGAACCGCTTCGGCGGGTACAACGCGGTCGAGTCGATCCCGCCGGACATGATCCGCCCGCTCGCCGGGGTGGCGTTGTTGTACGCCCGCCCCAGCCGGGTGATCGAGTCCAGCATCACCACCACGTCCATCCCCAGCTCGACCAGGCGCTTGGCCCGTTCGATCGCCAGCTCGGCCACGGTGGTGTGGTCCGACGGCGGCCGGTCGAAGGTCGAGGCGATAACCTCACCCTTCACCGAACGCTGCATGTCGGTGACCTCTTCAGGCCGCTCATCGACGAGCACCACCATCAGATGGCACTCCGGGTTGTTGGCGGTGATCGAATTCGCCACCGACTGCAGCACCGTGGTCTTACCCGCCTTCGGCGGCGAGACGATCAGCGCGCGCTGCCCCTTGCCGATCGGCATCACCAGGTCGATGACCCGGTTGGTCAGCAGGTGCGGCTCGGTCTCCAGCCGCAGCCGCTGCTGCGGGTAGAGCGGAGTGAGCTTGTAGAACTCCGGCCGGCGGCGGGCCTCCTCCGGGTCCATCCCGTTGATCGTGTCCAGCCGGACCAGCGGGTTGTACTTGTCCCGCCGGTTCTCGGTGTCCCGGGGCGCCCGCACCACGCCGGTGACCGCATCGCCACGGCGCAGTCCGTGCTTGCGCACCTGTGCCATGGAGACGTAGACGTCCTTGGGGCCCGGAAGGTAGCCATTGGTCCGGACGAACGCGTAGTTGTCGAGCACATCCAGGATGCCGGCCACCGGCACCAGGACATCGTCGTCGGCTACCTGGGGCTCGCTCTCGCCGCCACCGCCGGTCCGCTCGCTGCGGCCGCGCCGCCGGTCCCGATACCGGTTGCGCCGACCGCGCCGGCCACCGCCGTCCCCGTCGTCATCATCGCCGCCGCGGCGCTCGTCATTACTGCCCCGGCGCTCGTCATTGCCGCCCCGGCGCTCGTCGTTGCCGCCCCGCCGGTTGTTGTCGCGGCCTTCGTTGCGGGAACTCCGGGAGCCGGCGTCGGCGCCCTCGCGCGACTGGTCACCGCCCCCGTCATTGCCCGCACCGCTCTCGTTGCGGCTCTCGTTGCGGCTCTCGCTCCGGTTCTCATTCCGGGAAGCGCTTTCGTCGGCGCGGGAACCCCCGGCCTCGTTGCGCTCCCCGGCGGTCTCCCGGCGGGCACCGCCAGACTCGTTCCGAGAACTCCGGCGAGACCCGCGCGCCGGCGCGTCCCCACTGGTCTCAGACCGGCCAGCCGCGCCCTCGGCCGCCGGCACCTCAGCCCGCACCTGCTCCCGAGGCTCTTCCGCAGCCGCCGCACGGCTCCGGCCAGCCGCCCGGCCGCCGCTGGCGCCGCCCGCCTGTCGCTCCTGGATCGCCGCGATCAGGTCGTTCTTCCGCATCCGGCCGGTGCCGGTGATGCCCAGCGAACCCGCGAGGCTCTGCAACTCAGGAAGCAGCATCGCGGACAGCCCGGTGCCGCCGCGCCGGCGACTGGGGGCGTCGGTTGCCCTGGTCGCAACCTCCGGCGTCACGTCGGTGGTGTCGCTCAATGGTTTCCTTCCTCGATGGGCTGCCCGGATATGCGTCTTCGTGACCGGGCGGCTCTGATAGTCCCCGCAACCCTGCGCGGGAGCTTCTGGCACAGCAACGATGCTCGTGGAGACAGGTCCGACGTGCACTGGTAGGGGTGTGACGGACTGGCCGCCGACATCGACCGGGGTGCCCTGCGGGTTTGTTGACGGGAACGGGTCCGCAGACTTCGCCGCTTCACGGCTGTGCTAGGGAGAGCCTAGACAACGCGCCCGACCTGGGGCAACACCGGTTCGACGCTCGGCGTGTCTCGTCGCTGTCATCCAGTGTACGCCGGCATCATATCCGGTCGCACAGTGGCGCCGTGCTGATCCACCGACATCTCCTGGCACACCCAGCCGACCTGGCTGCTGAGCTGCTCTGGAACCGGCCCGAACGCCAGCACCGACGGGCCGGCACCGCTGACTACCGCCGGCACCCCGGCGGCGCGCAACCGCGCCACCAGCGCCGCGGTCGCTGGCGCGGCGGCCGCCCGATACTGCTGGTGCAGCCGATCCTCGGTGGCCGCCAACAGCAACGACGGCGCCGGGTCCCGGGTCACCGCGTGCACCAGCAGCGCCGCCCGACCCGCGCTGTGCGCGGCATCCCGGTGCGGCACCTGATCGGGCAGCGCGGCCCGAGCCGCCGTGGTCAAACTTCGGTGGTCGGGCACGAACAGCACCGGCCGCACCGAATCGGCCGGTGCAACGGTCACCGCCCGCGCCGAATCCGGCTCGGACGACTCCCGCCAGGCGACGGTGAAGCCGCCCAACAGGCACGGCGCCACATTATCCGGATGGCCCTCCAGCCCGGCGGCGATCCGCAGCAGCGCCGGCTGATCCAGCGCACCGCCAGCGGCCCCGGCGAGCTCCCGACCCAGCAGCACACCCGCCACGATCGCCGCCGAGGACGACCCCAGCCCACGCGCCTGCGGGATCCGGTTCTGACAGGTCAACGCCACCGGTGCCGGTGGCATTCCCAGTTGAGCGAAGGTGGCGTGGATCGCGCGGACCACCAGGTGCCGGTCGTCGCCGGGTAGCTCCCCGGCCCCCTCCCCGTGCACGGTGACCGTGGTCTCCCGGGCCAGCCGCCCGGTCACCTCGTCGTACCAGGTCAGCGCGAGCCCGAGCGCGTCGAAGCCCGGGCCCAGGTTGGCGCTGGTCGCCGGGGCCCGAACCGAGACCACCACAGCTTCACCAGTCGACCGGTCAACCACCTGCCACCCACTCCTCGACTCCAGGCCGGAATCTCCGGCGCGCCGCCCGCTGGCGACCCGCCCGCCGGCTGACACCGCCTCCGGGCGCAACTACCTCCCGGTCAGCCGTGAACCGGCCGAGCCCGAGCCTACCGAGCCGGCTACCCCTCGCGTACGGCCGATGCCGTCGCCGCGGAGTCGTCGCCGTCGCCCAGCCGGGACAGTCGCCGGGTAGCCAGCCGCCACACCCCCGCGTAGACCAGCGTGGCGCCCGCCGCCCCCGCGATCAGCCATCGCAGCTCCACCACATCCACCAGCGCTGCGAAGATCAACAAGCTCGCCGAGACCGCCATCGTCGCCAGCATCATGTCGACGGCGAAGACCCGGCCACGCAGCTCGTCAGGCACCTCCAACTGCAGCGCGAAGTTGCTCATCATCCAGTTCCCGCCACCGGCGAAGTGCGCCACCAACACCAGCACCACTGTGACCATGAACCACGGACTGAACGCCACCCCCAGGTACGCCAGCCCGTACGCCGCCATCGACAACGAGAGCCCGGGAAGCAGCCAGGAGCGGCGACTCAACAGTTTACGCAGGACAAACGGCCCAGCCAGCGCGCCGGCGCCGCGCGCGGCGAACAGCAGCCCGGTGCCGATCGGCCCGACCGCGAAGCTCGCCGCCAGCAACGGAAACGCCCCCAGCACCCCGTTGCCCACCCCCACCGCGGACTTCACGGTCACCAACGACAGCACCCGCGGCCGCTGCCGGATATAGGCCAGCGACTCCCGAATCGCCCTTAGCGCCGGCTGCGGGGCTCCGGTCCGCTCGCCCTGCAGCGGAGTACGGATCCGCCAGACTAGATAGGTGGCCACTACCATGCACCCGGCGGTGATCAGGAAGCAGGCGTAAGGCCCCAGCAGCGCGGTCATCACCCCGCCCAGCGAGGCGCCGACCACCAACATGGTCCCCCAGGCGCCTCCGGCGACCGCGTTCGCTACCCCGAGCTCCTCCCGCGACACCAGGTTCGGCAGCGCCGCCAACGCGGCCGGGGTATAGAACGCCTTGGCCGCACCGACGATCCCGATCGCTACCGGCCCCAGCCAGGCCACCCCGGGCTCCCGGATCAGCAGCAGAATCGCCACCGCGACCAGGGTCACCGCGCTGGCGCACATCATGATCTTGCGGCGATCGAACCGGTCCGCCACCGTCCCCGCGTACGGCAGCAGCAGCGCGAGCAGGCCGGTGTCGGCGGCGAGCGCCAAGGTCCCCCACGACCCGCGGCCGGTCAGGTCCAACAGCAGCGCCATCAGCGGGATGACCGCGAACCAGTCCCCGCCGAAGATCACGACCTGGGCGAAGAAGAGACGCCGGAAGTCACGGTTACGGGTAAGGACCGAGATGACAGACGGCACGTACCGAGACGTTACCTGGCGCGCCGCTCACCGCCAGGGTGTGACCGAGTTGCGCTCCTCACCCCGCAGCGGCGACGCCTAAGCAAGCTCCAACGCGTGGGCGGCGGCGAGCGGGTCGGCCGTGATGGTGACCGGTGCCGGGGCGGTGGCGATCGCCCAGTCCGGATCCTTCAAACCGTGGCCGGTCACCGTGCACACCACCGTCGCACCCGACGGCACCTGCCCGGCCTCGGCCGACTGCAACAGGCCGGCGACGCTCGCCGCGCTGGCCAGCTCCACAAACACCCCCACCTGCCGGGCCAACAGCCGGTAGGCGGCGAGGATCTGCCGGTCCGTGACCTGCCCGATCTGGCCGCCGGACTGCTCCTGGGCATCCAACGCCCGGGTCCACGAAGCCGGGTTGCCGATCCGGATCGCGGTGGCGATGGTGCTGGGCCGGCGGACCACCTCGCCCCGCACGATCGGCGCCGCCCCGGCCGCCTGGAACCCGAACATCCGGGGCAGCCGGCCTGCGTTGCCCACCTCGTACTCGGACTGGTAGCCCATCCAGTAGGCGGTGATATTGCCGGCGTTACCCACCGGCAGGCAGTGGATGTCCGGCGCGTCCCCCAGCCCGGCCACGATCTCGAACGCGGCGGTCTGCTGGCCCTGCAGCCGGTCGGGATTCACCGAGTTCACCAGCGAGACCGGATAATCCAGCGCCAGCTTCGAGGCGATCTCCAGGCAGTCGTCGAACGAGCCGGTGACCTGCAGCAGCCGGGCCCCGTGGACCAGCGCCTGCGCCAGCTTCCCCAGGGCGATTTTGCCTTCCGGCACCAGGACCGCACAGGTCAGGCCGGCGCGGGCGGCGTACGCGGCAGCGGAGGCGGAGGTGTTGCCGGTGGAGGCGCAGATCACCGCCTTGGAGCCCTGCTCGACCGCCTTGGAGACGGCCACCGTCATCCCCCGGTCCTTGAACGACCCGGTCGGGTTGGCGCCCTCGACCTTCAGGAACACCTCGGCACCGACCCGGCTGGACAGCGCCGGCGCCGGCAATAGCGGCGTATTGCCCTCGTACAGCGTTACCACCGGGGTCGTCGCCGAGACCGGCAACCGGTCCCGGAAAGCCTCGATCAGCCCACGCCACATGACCTACCCCTACTCCACCCCCGCGGGCCGAACTAGCCGGCGGGGGTCTCGCCCTCTACCCGCACCACGCTCGCGACCGAGCGGACAATCTCCATGTGACGCAGCTCCGCCACGGTGGCGGTGAGCGCCGAATCAGGCGCCCGGTGGGTCACGATCACCAGGGTGGCGTCGCTGCTGCGGCCGGTCTGGTGGACGGTCGCGATCGACACCCCGTGGCGGGCGAAGACGCTCGCCACCGTCGCCAGCACCCCCGGCCGGTCGGCCACGTCGAGCCGGACGTGATACCGGGTCACCACCTCGCCGATCGGTCGGACCGGCAGCTCCGCGTACGCCTCCAGGCCGGTCTGCCGTAGCCCGTTGCCGCCGGCCCGGCGCGCCACCACCGTCCGGGCGACCGCCACGATGTCGCCGAGCACCGCGCTCGCCGTCGGCGAACCGCCGGCGCCGGCGCCGTAGAACATCAGCTGCCCCGCGGCGTCGGCCTCCACAAAGACCGCGTTGTACGCGCCGCCGACCGCCGCCAGTGGGTGCTGCCGCGGAATCATCGCCGGGTGCACCCGGACCGCTACCGCGCCGTCGACTCGCTCGGCCAGACACAGCAGCTTGATCACACAGCCCATCTCGCGGGCGCTAGCGACATCGGCCGAGGTCACCTCGCTGATCCCCTCGCGGTAGACCTCGGCGGCGGTCACCCGGGTGTGGAACGCGAGCGAGGCGAGGATCGCGGCCTTCGCCGCCGCGTCGAACCCATCGACGTCCGCGGTCGGGTCCGCCTCCGCGTACCCCAGCTCGGTCGCCTCCTCCAGCGCCTCGGTAAAGCCGGCGCCGGTGGCGTCCATCGCGGACAGGATGAAGTTGGTGGTGCCGTTCACGATGCCGGTCACCCGGGTGATCCGGTCACCGTGCAGCGACTCCCGCAACGGCCGCAGCAGCGGGATCCCGCCGGCGACCGCAGCCTCGAAGTAAAGATCCGCGCCGCCGGCCACCGCCGCGTCGTGGAGCGCACCGCCGTCCTCGGCCAGCAACGCCTTGTTGGCGGTTACCACATCTTTGCCCTGGCGCAGCGCCTCCACCAGCCAGCCACGAGCCGGCTCGATGCCGCCCACCACCTCCACCACGGCGTCCACATCGGGGCGTTTCAGCAACCCCAGCGCGTCGGTCGTGAGCAGGTCCCGGTCGAGCGAGACCGCCCGGACCCGGTCCGGGCGGCGCACCGCCACCCCGGCCAGCTCGACCGGCGCGCCCACCCGCGCGGTCAGATCGTCGGCCTGTTCGTGCAGCAGGCGCACCACCTGCGCCCCGACCGTGCCACACCCCAGCAGGGCCAGCCGTACCGCCATGGTCAACCCACATCCAATGCCATCAGGTCGTCCTCGGACTCCCGCCGCACGATCACCCGGGACCGACCATCGGCCACCGCTACCACCGGTGGGCGGGGCACATGGTTGTAGTTGTGCGCCAGGCTGCGGCAGTAGGCGCCGGTGCCCGGCACCGCCACCAGATCCCCCGGTCGGGTATCGGCGGGCAGGAACTCATCCTGCACCACCACGTCTCCCGCCTCGCAGTGCTTACCGACGATCCGGGTCAGCATCGGGCCGGCGGAGCTGGCGCGCGAGGCCAACGTCGCCGAGTAGGCGGCGCCGTACAGCGCCGTACGCAGGTTGTCGCTCATGCCGCCGTCGACGCTCACATACGTCCGGAGCCCGTCC
Source organism: Natronosporangium hydrolyticum (assembly GCF_016925615.1). Taxonomy (NCBI): domain Bacteria; kingdom Bacillati; phylum Actinomycetota; class Actinomycetes; order Micromonosporales; family Micromonosporaceae; genus Natronosporangium; species Natronosporangium hydrolyticum. Next base: position 1,252,521 of record NZ_CP070499.1, on the reverse strand, counting down.
ACCGGCTTGACCGTGCCGACCTCGTAGAGCGTGAAGACGGCCGGGCCGATGATCGCCCGCCCCGGCTCCACCGACAATCGGGGCACCGCCAGCCCGCGGGCCGCGCACTCCTGCTCGACGATGCCGGTGATCCCGGCGCCCAGCTCGACCGGGCTCGCCGGATCGTCCTGACTGGTGTAGGCGATCCCGAAGCCGCCGCCCAGATCCAGCTCGGCGAGCTCGGCCCCGGTGTGCTTGGCCAGCTCGGCGTGCAGCCCCAGCACCCGCCGCGCCGAAACCTCGAAGCCGGCGGTGTCGAAGATCTGTGAGCCGATGTGCGAGTGCAGGCCGATCAGCTGCAACACCCCGTCGTCGAGCACCCGCTCGGCGGCCGCCTGGGCGGAGCCGTCGGCGAGCGAGAACCCGAACTTCTGGTCCTCGTGGCCGGTGGCGATGTATTCGTGGGTATGCGCCTCGACCCCCACGGTCACCCGGATCATCACCGGCTGCCGCACGCCCCGCTCCCGGGCGAGCACGGTCAGCCGGTCGATCTCGGTGAACGAGTCGAGGATGATCCGCCCCACCCCGGCGTCGAGCGCCCGGCTCAGCTCCGCGACCGACTTGTTGTTGCCGTGGAACCCGATCCGCTCCGGGGGCATGCCGGCGGCCAGCGCGACCGCCAACTCGCCGCCGGTGCAGACATCGAGCCGCAGCCCTTCCTCGGCGACGACCCGCACCACCGCCTTGCACAGCAGCGCCTTGCCGGCGTAGTAGACGTCCATCCCCCGGAACCCGGCGACGAACGCCCGGCACCGGGCCCGCAGGTCGGCTTCGTCGAGCACATAGGCCGGGGTGCCGTGCTCGGCGGCGAGCTGCGCGACCGGCACTCCCGCCACGCTCAACCCGCCGTCGCGACCGCGCGCCACCCCGCTGGGCCACAGCTGTGGCAGCAGCTGGTTGACGTCGGCCGGCGGCCGAAGCCACGCCGGAGCGCGCTGCCCGAGATCGGCGTGGAGTGCCCCCGCCTCATGTGCCCGCATTTACCCCACCCGCGATCCGACTACCACCAAAACATGCTATCCACCAGGTCCGCGGCGACCTACCGAAGCCGCCCGGCACCCACTGAGTGAGACAACCGCCTCACCTCGTGGGCACCCCCGGCCCAGATTCAACGGTCACATCCGCTCGGGGGCGGTGACCCCCAACAGGGTGAGCCCGTTCGCAAGCACGATCCGGGCCGCCTCCACCAGCCACAGCCGGGCCCGCGTCAACTCGGTCGCCGGCTCGGCGCCCTGCGGCAACACCCGGCACGAGTCGTAGAACCGGTGATAGGTGCCGGCCAACTCCTCGCAGTACCGGGCGATCCGGTGCGGCTCCCGCAGCTCCGCGGCGGTCGCCACCACCTGCGGGAACTCCGCCAGCGCCTTGAGCAGGTCGTGCTCGCGCTCATGGCCCAGCAAGGCGGGATCGAACTCGTCACCCCGCACCACCCCCAGCTCCGCGGCGTTACGCAACAGCGACGCGATCCGGGCATGGGCGTACTGCACGTAGTAGACCGGGTTGTCCCGGCTGGCCCGGGTCCACAGCGCGATGTCGATGTCGATCGGCGAATCCGACGAGTAGCGGGCCAGTGCGTACCGCGCCGCGTCCACCCCGATCGCGGACATCAGATCTGCCAGCGTGACGACCGTGCCGTGCCGCTTACTCATCCGCACCGGCTCGCCGTCCCGCAGCAGATTGACCATCTGCCCGATCAGCAGCTCCAGGGTCTGGTCCGGGTCGTCACCGAAACACTTCGCCATCGCCCGCATCCGACCCACGTACCCGTGGTGGTCGGCGCCGAGCATGATCACCACCCGGTCGAAGCCGCGGACCTGCCGCTTGTCGTAGTAGTACGCGCAGTCGGCCAGGAAGTAGGTCGGCGCGCCGGTACCGCGGATCAACACCCGGTCCTTGTCATCGCCGAAGTCGGTGGTCCGCAGCCAGAGCGCGCCGTCGTGCTCGTAGACGTGGCCGTGCTCGCGCAGATGGGTCACCGCCGCCGCCAACTCGCCCCGCTCGTGCAGATCCTTCTCGTTGAAGAAGACATCGAAACGGACCCCGAAGTCGGCCAGCGACTGTTTGATCTCGGCCAGCATCAGCTCGATGCCCTCGGCGCGGAAGACCTGCTCGGCCTCCTCGTCGGGCAGCGAGGCCACCGCCGGCTGCCGCTGCGCCACCGCGGCCGCGATCTCGTCGATGTAATCCCCGGCGTAACCGTCCGCCGGGACCTCCTGCCCGCGAGCGGCGGCCAGCAGCGACTGCGCGAACCGGTCGATCTGCGCCCCGGCATCGTTGAAGTAATACTCGGTCGTCACCTCGGCACCGGCGGCGCGCAACAGCCGCCCCAGCGCGTCGCCGACCGCCGCCCACCGGACCCCGCCCAGATGGATCGGGCCGGTCGGGTTCGCCGAGACGAACTCCAGATTCACCCGCTGGCCGGCGAGGGTACGGCTGTGCCCGTACGCCGGGCCGGCCTGCACCACCAACCGGGCCAGCTCACCAGCGGCGGCGGCCTCGAGTCGAAGATTCAGGAAGCCCGGCCCCGCCACCTCCACCGACTTGATGCCCGGCACCCGCCCCAGCCGGTCGGCGAGCGCCGTGGCCAGCTCGCGGGGCGCCACCCCCACCTGCTTCGCCAGCTGCAACGCCAGCGTGCTGGCGTAATCGCCGTGCTCCGGGTTCCGGGGTCGCTCCAACGTCACCGCCGCGGGCAGGACCGAAGGGTCCAGCTCACGGGCGACGAAGACGTCGCGGGCCGCGGTCAGCACATGGTCGGAAAGTTGGTCGGGCGTCACGTAGCCATGGTACGTGGTTAGGCTACTTGATAACTTTGTGGTGACCTGGCCCCCAGGTCTGTCCACCTGTCCGGGCAACCCCCTGCACACCGACCTGACGAGGCCGCAGACATGACGACCAAGACCAACAAAGGTGACCGGCGCAACCAGTCGGCGCTAGTCTCCCAGGACAAGCGCGGTAAAGGCGGCGCCGCCCGCAAAGGCCGCAAACCGATCGCTCCGGTAAAGGTCAGCAAAGAGCGTAACTGGGGCCCGATCGCGATGTTCGCGGTGGTCGGACTCCTCGCCGCCGGGATCATCGGGTACGCCTTCTGGGCGCAGTGGGACTCGCGAGCGCTGCCTTGGCAGGAGCAGGCCGCCGAGATCGAGGGGCTGATCGACTACCGGGCTGAGGACGACTCGGTCATGGGGGAGGCGCAGCGGGCGCACCAAAGCGGCCCAGTCCAGTACGACACCTCCCCGCCCGCGTACGGCCCTCACAACGAAATCTGGCAGAACTGCCAGGGCGACGTCTACCCGGCCCCGATCGCGAACGAGCACGCGGTGCACAGCCTGGAGCACGGCGCGATCTGGATCACCTACAACCCGGACCTGCTGGACGAGAGCGGCGTGGACCGGCTGGCGAGCCTAGTCGAGGGCAACGAGAAGATGATGATGAGCCCGTACCCGAGTCTCGACGCCCCGATCTCGCTGCAGGCCTGGGGCTACCAACTGAAGCTCGACGACCCTGGCGACGGCCGGATCAACGAGTTCATCCGGGCACTGCGGGTCAACTCCTCGCTGGAGGGTCCGAACGCCCGCTGCGACGGCGGGGTCTCCACCACCGGCACGACCCCGATCGCCTGATGCAGCCCTCGGTCGCGGACATGGCGCACGACGACGCCGGGCCGGCGGAGCCCACCCTGGGCTCCCGCCGGTTCGGCCTGGCCACCCTTGCGATCGCGGTCGTCGCCGCGCTGCTGGCGGGCTTCGCGATCGGCGTGCTGGCGTTACGCCCAGCCGCGGCCCCGGCCGACGACTCCCCCGAGGCCGGCTTCGCCCGCGACATGATCACCCACCACGACCAGGCGGTCGAGATGGGCATGATCGCGTACACCGAGGCGGAGCTGCCCGGGGTGCGTCAGATCGCCTACGACATCGCCACCAACCAGCAGGGCGAGATCGGGATGATGCATCAGTGGCTACGGGAGTGGGAGCTCGGCCCCACCGCGGCGGAGCCACCGATGGCCTGGATGCCCGACGGGGATGCCATGGGCGGCGCCCCGATGCCGGGCATGGCATCCCGGGACCAGATGGCCGAGCTGCGCGAGGCTGAGGGGATCGCGGTCGACCAGCTGTTTCTCGAGCTCATGATCGACCACCACCTCGGTGGGATCCACATGATCGACGGGGTGCTGGAGCTGACCGACCACTCCGAGGTGGTGTGGCTGGCCGAGTTGATGAAGAGCGGCCAGCAGCACGAGCTGGAGGTCCTGCGCAACTTGCAACAGCAGGCCGCCGACCACTCGGGTTGATCAGTCGAGCAGACCCTCGATCGAGCGGCGCCGACGGACCGCGAGCATGGCGATCCCGCCGCTGAGCATCCCCGACCCCAGCAGCACCAGCGCCCCCACCTGGACTCCGGTCCTGGGCAGCCGCGGATCCTCCTCCTCGGGTGGAGCGACCGTAGGCGCGGGCGTCGGGGTAGCGGCCGGACCGGACGGGGTCGGTACGCCATCAGCGGTCGGGGCGACGGTGGTCGCGGCTGCGACGGTCGGCCGCGGCTGGGGGCTGGTGAGCGGAGCTTCCGGGGTGGCGGCGGCGTAGGTCGCCGGCACCGATGCCGTGGGAGTCGCGGCCGCCGCGGCGTCCGCCCCCTGCGCGGCGAAGCCGGCCGTCAGCACACCACCGGCGGCCAGGGCCGCCAGACCGGCGAGGAGTCGCTTCACCCTGTCCCCTCTGCTGCTGACCACAAGCGCCCATGATTGCCAGTGGGATCGGGACCCACCATCGGACGATCGGCCACAGTCCGACAGCTCTGCCGCGACGTCACGTCATCGGGGAGCTCCGGCCGAGGGCACAGGATCGCCGTCCGGGTGGGTGTGGCCGCAACCACATCCACCCGGACGGCGATTCGCCAGCGACGGGCGGGGGTCAGCCGTCGCTCAGGCCGAATTGGCTTCGCTTACGGCGTACCAGCAGCATCGCCGCGATTCCGGCGCCCAGCAGGCCGAGCCCCGCTAGTGCCAGCAGGCCGACCTGGCCACCGGTGACCGGGAGGCCACCGCCCTGGCCGTTGTCGCCGGGTGGCGCCGGCGGGGCGGTCGGAGTGCCCGAGGGCGCGGCCGACGGGGTCGGCGTCAGGCTCGGCTCCGGCTGCGTGGGCGAGGCGGAGGGCGACGCCGACGGCGGGGTCGTCGGAGACCCAGTCGGGGGCGTCGTCGGCGGGGTGGTCGGCGGCGTAGTGGGCGGGGTCCCGTCGCCCTGGTCGGGGCAGGTATGCGTTACCACTACCCGAAGCGGGCCGCCCGGCCCCCGCTGGACCAGGAAGTCCCCGTCCCGCAGCGTCCACCCCTGCGGCACCGAGACGGCCAGCTTATTCGGGTTCGCTGCCGGACCCACCCACCAGGCGAATCCGCTCGGGTTACCGGCGCCGCCGGGCACCGTCACCACCACCTCGCCACCGTCCGGGTCGGTGAACTGCAGCTTCGCCAGCTCACCGGCGGGCGCCGGGTCGAACGAGTGACTCTGGGCGTTGAACACCCATACGTCGAAGCCCGGCTTCACCAGCTCATCGGCGGCGTCGCTGGCGTCACCGATGACGTTCGCGCAGTCCGGCCAGCCCTCGTCGGTGACCACCCGATCATGATGCGGCCCGTGCAGCACCGCGTTGAACCCCGCCGCCGGGGTCTCGTGGGCGACCGCTGGCGCCGAAACACCCATAGTCACGACGCCGCCGGCGACGATCGCCGCCACGCGAATAACTCTGTTCTTGTTCATGCAACCTCTCCGGACACGAGCAGCAAGCGCCTCATGATCACCAGGAGTACGCGGAGGCGACAACCACCGACGCGCCCCCAGCCTCACGACGACGGCGCTGACCAGGAAAGACCTTCGTGGCAGGGGTACGGCCCGTTCGGTTGATCCTCGACCCATCCGGCACCGCGTACGTTGGCCCGGCCCACCCAGCCGCCGGCCCCGTGGCGGCTGCTATGCTTTGACCTCGGTACGCCCCCGTAGCTCAGGGGATAGAGCACCGCCCTCCGGAGGCGGGAGCGCAGGTTCGAATCCTGCCGGGGGTACCACCCCAACCTTTTCTAGCCCTTGATCGCGATTCGCGATCAAGGGCTAGTCTCTTGCCGGCCACTCTCTTACCGGCCACGGGACGCAACCCTTGCCTGATCGAGGTAAGCCCATCGTCGCTCGGGGCAGCCAGGGTCTCTCCACCACCGGGGTCTCGACCAGATGGCTGCGGCTCGCGCCGCGACCTCGTGGCGGCGGGGATGGGTGGCCAGCTTCGCTGCGCAGGATGGTGCGCTGCCGCCACGACCGTTGGTGCCGTAAGCGCGCCAGCCGCCGTCCACCAGGATGGCGGCCGGATCCGGGAAGTTGGATCCATACACCGGCCTGGTAGATCCATTGTGATCAAGCCGCGTCTGCTGTCGTCGCGACGCCAGCTAGGCGGGAAGGTTGCCGGCAGACTCCACATTGGGAAACAACGGCCGAAGCGACTCCGAAACCCGCCGGCAATGACGGAGCGAGAGCGATATTAAACACACTGTACTGTGCCCTCCCGGAACCGTACGCTGATCGATGTCAAGCAGTCCAATCTCGATCTGAGCGTAGAAGGTAGAAGACAGTCGAAGGTGGCGTATCCGCGCCGACCTGACGAACTCACCCCGGCTACCCCCACCCGAGAGGAGGCGCCGACGTGTTAAGGCGCCTAATGGCAACCCTGCTAGCGCTCATCCTGACTACCGCCGTCGGTCTTGTGGCATTTACATCTCCGACCCACGCCACACCGCGTGCACCGCGACCCGACGTACTGCTGGAGGTGAAGTTCAACGAGGCGCTCACGGTCCGCGGCACCGAGCAGGACCTGCGCAGCGAGCGCGGCTTCGGCCTCGCCCGGGTCGAGGCGGTCCTCGACCGGCACGGCGCCACCGAGCTGCGACCGTTCTTGCCAGCTGACGCCATCGCCCGGCTGGAGACAGCCACCGCACAAGCCGAGTCCCGCGCCGGCGACACCATTCCCGACCTGGCCTCCTGGTATACGGTGGCGCTGCCAGCGGGCACAGAGACCGACCAGCTCCGGGCCGAACTCACCGCTCTGCCCGAAATCGAGTACGCCGAACCGGTCCCGGAGTCACCTCCGCCGCCACCACAGGCCACGCCGGACTTCAGTGTGATGCAGCGCTACTTCGAACCGGCCGTGCAGAACGGCATCGGTGCGGCGATCACCCGCCAGGACCCGCGGCTGCGGGGCGATGGGATCAAGATCGTGGATCTGGAGTACGACTGGAACCCGTTCCACGAGGACCTGCAGCTCGACTGGTCGATCGATGTCGGCGATGGCATCTTCACCCGCTACCAGGGCTGGGGCGACGACCACGGCACCGCTGTACTCGGTCAACTGGTCGCGGTTGAGAATGGTTTCGGCGTCAGCGGTGGGGTTCCGGACGCCGACGTGTACGGCATCTCACCAACCCAAGCGGGAACGCCGAATCCGGCCTGGCTGCCCGGGGCGGCGCTGGCTTATCTCGCCGCGCGGGGCGACGGGCAGGGCGGCTCCTTCCTGCAGCCGGGCGACGTGGTGCTGCTGGAGCAGCAGGCTTCGCAGGTAATTCCCAACTCTGATTGTCCCACGTGGGATAATCAGTGTTTCGCCCCGCTGGAGTGGATCGTCTCGGTACACGATGCCATCCAGGTGTTGACCGCCATGGGGGTCAACGTCGTCGCCACCGGTGGTAACGGCTACAACAGCACGGACCACCCGGCCTATACCAGGGATGGGCAGCCGTGGTTCCGGCCCGACAACCACTCCGGTTCGATCTTGGTCGGGGCAGGTTCGAGCACTGACCGGTCGCGGCTCGCCTTCTCCAACCACGGGCCGCGGTTCGATCTGCAAGGTTGGGGCGAGTCGATCGTCACCACTGGATACTGCAGCCTCTACTGTGTCTCCGGGGACCACAACACCCGTTACGCCAATGACTTCAATGGCACCTCGGGTGCCGGGCCGATCGTCACGACCGCAGTGGTCGTGATCCAGTCGTACCTGCGCGCCACCGGCGAGCCGCCCTGGACCACGCAACAAGTCGCTGACCTACTCAAGAGCACCGGCCAGGCGCAAGGCTCCGCCTCCCCCAGCCAGCACATCGGCCCACTTCCGGACCTACAAGCAGCACTAGCCACCCTCGAAGCCGAGCTGTCCGTCGCCACCCTGCTGCCCAGCGGGTAGGAGCACTGCGGCTTCGTTCCTCCCGCCCGCTGGTAGCGGGCGGGAGGAGTCCCCCGGCCCTGACCAGGCACCCGAAGCCGCTGACGACCGTGCTCTCCGCTGGCCGGTGGCCCCAGCGCCTCAACGACTTGGATCGGCGCGGTGCGACGATCCGGCGGGCAGGTAGGGCAGCATCGCGACCAGGGCCTTGACCAGCTCGTCGGCGCTCGGCGAGTCTGCGCGCTTGCGGAGGTGACCGGCGGCTTCCAAGTCAACGGCCCCATGGGCAAGCGCCCACAACAGAGACACGATCCGGCTGGTGTCGCTGGGGAGTGAACGATCCTCGGTCTGAGCGAGGCGCACCGCGTTGTAGAGGGCGGTAGTCGCGAGCGTGGCGGCCGAACCCAGCTCACCATGGTCGCCGACCCAGGTCCCGAAGGTGAGCTTGAATCGAGCGGGCCGGGCGGCGGCCCAGGCCAGATAGGTATGCGCTACGGCCTCAAGTCGGGCGGTGCCGGCGTAACCGGCGATGGCTGCGATCTGGTCGGCCAGGCCACGCAATTCAGCGGCGGCGATCGCGGCTAGCAGGTCTCGCTTGTCGGCGAAGTGCTTGTATGGAGCATTGTGGGAGACCCCGGCCCGCCTGCCGACCTCACGCAGCGTCACCCCGGCCGGCCCGCCCTGATCGAGCAGCTCCGCTGCGGCGCTGATCAGCCGGTCCCGAGTGTCACACATCCGTAAAAACTACTTGGTTGACGGCGTCAACCCTAGCGACTACCGTGAGGTTGACAGCGTCAACCACGCCGACCTCGCCCCGACGCCGACCATCCCGGAGTAGTCATGAGCTCGAGCAAGACCTCTACCCGCCGCCACCGGTGGCGGATCACCCTCGTTGCCAGTGGCGTCGTCCTACTCACCGCGACCGCTGGCACCTGGTCGTTCTTGGCACCACCGAGTAGCCCGCCCGACTACACCGACGAACGACCCGAGGCCGGCAGCGACGGCTATGTCTCGGTTACCCGCTCGACCCTCATCGATGCGCCGGTCGCCGCAGTGCACTCCTGGAACAACGAGCCGTCGCGGGAACTCGACGACCTCATCGAAGGCGGCGACGACTTTCCAGAGGTCATCGGCACCACGATCATCTGGGGTGACTGGAACCCGGCGAGCGACCGCACCGGCGACCGGCGGCGGGTGGAGTTCGCCGACGGCCACTACCTCGCCGAGGAAGTCCTCGAAGACACTCCGGCACGGTTCCGTTACATGATCTGGGGCTTCACCAGCCATCAGCGGCTGGCCGTCCGCCACGGCGTAGCGGAGTTCGCCTTCGCGGCCGAGGGTGAGCAGACCCGGGTCACCTGGACATACTCCATGAAGCCCACCACCCCGCTGCTCCGGCCCTTCGTCACCAACTTTCTCGAACGCACGATGTCCACAATGATGGAGCAGACCCTGGCGGGAATGCGCGCCGGAGTGGAAGCGGAGTCAGGGACGCAATGACGACCCGCAGCTCAGTCCTGTACCGGGATCGCCTGCGAGCGCAGAGTGTCGATCGTGGACTCCTCAGCCCCCGCCAGCGCCTCCAGCAAGGTCTGCTGACCAGAGACCGCGGCCCGGAAGCCGTCCCCAACACCGCCAACCTGGTGGTGGACTCGGCGCGCGACACCGAACGAGTCGCCCGTTACCTGAGCGGCGGCTTCGTGGATGGAGCGGTGATCGTCTCGGCCCGGGTGCACGACCCGATCACCCGGGTGGTCACCGACCTCGGGCTGCCGGCCACCTTCGTCGGCCATCCACCCGACCTAGCCAACGACATCCCCTTCGTCGGCATCGACAAGGTCGGCTCCGCCCGGGCCATCACCGAGCGGCTGCTGGCCACCGGTTCGACCCCCGGCTGGTGGCGCAGGTCCCGCTCTACGACTACGCCTCCGGAGTAACGGGACTTCGCGAGTTGCTGAGCCGGGAACCGGCACTCGACGGCATCTTCGCCGCCTCGGACGCGGTCGCGGCCGGGGCGCTGGAGGCGCTGCGGGAGGCCGGCTGGCCGGTGCCCACGGAGGTCGGGGTGGTCGGCTTCGACGACAGCTCCTGGGCACGGCGCACCCAGCCGCCACTCTCCACTGTCCATCAGCCGGCCAACGACATCGGCTGCCGCGCCGCCGACCTGGTGCTACGCCAACTGCGAGGCGAGACGATCGAACCCGGCGGCGTGATCCTGCCGACCCCGATCGTCTGGCGCGACTCCGCCTAGCTCCGTCGGCCACCGGTCACACCGCAGGTGGCGTGCGCGTCAGTGGCCGTGTCAGGCGCGTGTCAGGACGGTGGCCGGTCGCCCGATGACCGTGGTCGCATGACGAGTTCAGCGATTGCGGTCTCCGGACTGCGAAAGAGCTTCAAGGGCAAGGTCGTGCTCGACGGCATCGATCTCGAGGTTCGCGCCGGTACGGTCTTCTCCCTGCTCGGCCCGAACGGGGCGGGCAAGACCACCACAGTGAACGTCCTGACGACGTTGTTGACCGCCGACGGCGGAACGGTACGTGTCGCCGGCCATGATGTGGCGACCGAGGCCAAAGCGGTGCGTGCGGCGATCGGAGTCACCGGACAGTTCGCGGCGGTCGACGAACTGCTGACGGGGCAGGAGAACCTCCAGCTGATGGTGGATCTGAGTCCGGCGCCCGCGAAGGAGGGCAAGCGGCTCATCGCGGATCTGACCAAGCGGTTCGACCTGGTGGAGTCGGCGGGCAAGCCGGTCTCGACCTACTCCGGAGGCATGCGCCGGAAGCTCGATCTGGCGATGACCCTGGTCGGCAACCCGCGGATCATCTTCCTGGACGAGCCGACGACTGGTCTGGACCCACGCAGCCGTCGGACGATGTGGTCGATCATCCGGGATCTGGTCGCCGATGGCGTGACCATCTTCCTCACCACCCAGTACCTTGAGGAGGCCGACCAGCTCGCCGACCGGATCGCGGTGCTCGACCAGGGCCGCCTGGTCGCGCAGGGCACTCCGGACGATCTCAAACGGCAGTTCCCCGGGACCCACGTCCGGCTCCGGTTCGCCACCGCTGCCGAACTGGACGAGGCTGCGCGGGTCCTCACCGGCTCCACGCGGGATGACGACGCCCTGACCCTGCGGGTCCCCGGCGATGGCGGCACCAAGTCGCTGCGCGCGCTGCTGGACCGGCTCGACGAGTATTCGCTCAGCGCCGACGAACTGTCTGTGCACACCCCCGACCTTGATGACGTTTTCCTCGCCCTGACGGGCCACAACGTGGAGGTGGACGCGAAGTGAAGTCCCATTCGCTGGTGATGTTGCGCCGCAACTTCAAGCACATCGCCCGGAATCCGATGACGGTACTGAACGCGGTCCTGATGCCAGTCATCATCATGTTGATGTTCGTCTACATATTCGGGGATGCGTTCAATGTCGGTGTCGAATACGTCGACTACGTGACACCGGGGCTGATGCTGCTGGCCGTCTGTTACGGACTGGGCACCGTGGCGTTGTCGGTGAACTCCGACATGACCAAGGGCATCATCAACCGGTTCAAGGTCATGGACATCTCCCGGGGTGCGATGCTCACAGGTCAGGTCGTCGCCAGTGTGCTGACCAACCTGATCGCCATCGCGGCGCTCATCGGGGTGGCCTTCCTGCTGGGGTTCCGCCCGGCGGCGGGGCTGCTCGACTGGCTGGGCGTTGCCGGCATCGTCGTGCTGCTCGGTTTCGGGGCGGGTTGGCTCACGGTTGCGCTGGGCCTGGCGGCGAAGTCCACCCAGACCGCCGGTATGGCCACCCTGCCGCTGGTCATGCTACCGTTCTTCAGCAGCGCGATCGTGCCGGCGGAGATGATGGGGCCGGGAGTCCGGCAGTTCGCCGAGTACCAGCCCGGCACGCCAATCATCGAAGCCCTGCGCGGATTACTGAACGGCGCCCCCGCCACCAGCGACCTGATCACGGCTGTCGCCTGGTGCATCGGCATCGGCCTCGTCGGTTACCTCTGGGCCTCGGCCACCTTCAGGAAGCGAGCGTAACCGCGACCAGCTCCTGCCAGCCCGTCTGTGTCCCTTCCCGAGCCGCCTCGGCGAACCCAGCGTCGCCGAGGCGGCTCCGCGCGCTCCGTTCGATCCTGGCGCGGTCAGGGTGGGAACGATCGGGCAACCCTCGCACCAGGTCGCTCGCCGACAGCAGCCGCGCGGCCTGCTCGTACTGCGCGCCTCGCAGCGCCAGATCCGCGACCCCGACCAGCGCCTCGGCGATCGCCAGTGGATGCCCCGACTCGGACGCCGCCCGGACTGCCGCGGCTCGGTGTTCGCGGGACTCGGCGAGCTCCCCGGCGAGGTAACCGAGCAGGTCGTGCCGCATCGCACGGACGCCCGCCCGGTCAGCCCCGTCGCCGAGCATCCCGGTCGCGACATCGAGCTGCCGGCGTGCCAGCTCGGTGTCGCCGCTCCACCGGGCGAGCACCGCCTTCGACAGGGCCAGCTCGGTCAGCGCCTCCGGCCAGGCGACCTGTCTTGCGGTCCGCTGCGCCTCGGCCATGGCGGCAGCAGCCGGCTCCTCGGCTCCCGCGAGCCAGTACAGCTGGGCCTGCCGCGATCGCAACCGCACGACATCCTCGACGGCACCGACCTCGGTAACGACCGCGATCGCCTGCTCGTAGTGCTCGCACGCACCGGTGAGGTTGCCGCGCACGGCGATCCGATCGGCCAACTCGGTCAGGGCGAAGGACATCCCCCACCGTTCGCCGAGCGCCCGGAACTCGGTCAGCGCCGCTTCGAGGTAGGCGTCGGCATCCCGGCCGCCGTGACCGAGCTGGATCCGGGTCTTGCCGAGTTGCAGCCGGGCCAGGGCGCGTACCCAAGGATCCTCGTCGGTGAGCACCGGCTCGAACGCGGACAACATGGCGTCCGGCCCGTGCAACATGGGTGCCAGCGCGGCGATGAGTGCCACCGCCGGGTGACGGACCTGGACCCGCTGCCGGATCTCGGACACCTGCTGGATCCACTCCGCCGCCTGGTGCTGGTCACTCTCCCGCCCGGAGCTCAGGAATCCCGAGACGAACGTGTACACCACGGCCCGGATCTCATCGGGCACCTCGCCGGGCAGCGAGACCGCGGCCATGATCAGCTCGTTGCCCTCCGCCTTGTGCCCGCCGAGCCACCAGTACCAGCCCGCGGCCGCGGCGAGCCGCATCGCCCCGGCCGCCTCGCCAGCTTCGAGCGCACCGCGCATCGCGGCAGCGATGTTGTCGTGGTCGGCCGCGAGCGTGGCGAGCCACTCCAGCTGCTCGGCGCGGCGCAGGTGCGGCTCAGCGGTTTCGGCAAGGTCGGTGAAGTACGCGAGGTGCGCGCGGCGGGCCAGGTCGGACTCCCCGACCTCCGCGAGCCGCTGCGCGGCGTACTCCTTGATCGTGCCCAGCATCCGGTAGCGCGGGACCCGGTCCCCCTCGGACACCACCAACGACTTGTCGGTCAGCGCGGTCAGCAACTCGAGCACCTGATCCGGCTCGACTACGTCGCCCGGGCAGACCCGCTCGGCGGCCTCCAGGCTCGCACCGCCCGCGAACACCGAGAGCCGGCGCAGGACGGTCCGTTCCGCGTCGGTGAGCAGCTCCCAGCTCCAGTCGACCACCGCGCGCAGCGTCCGGTGCCGCGGCAGCGCGGTCCGGCTACCGCCGGTCAGTAACCGGAACCGGTCGTCGAGCCGATTGGCGAGTTGGACGAGGGACATGGTGCGCAACCTGGCCGCCGCGAGCTCGATCGCCAGCGGCATCCCGTCCAGCGCCCGGCAGATCCGAGCCATCGTCGACAGTGTGTGGGCGTCGGTAGCGAGGTCCTTGCGCACCGCGCCGACCCGGTCCCGCAGCAGCCGGACCGCCGCAACCGAGTCGATCTCGGCGGGTTCGAGATCCTCCCCGGGGAGGGCCAACGGCGCGACCGACCACAGTGCCTCACCGGTGATGCCGAGCGGCTCCCGGCTGGTCGCGAGAATCCGCAGCCGGTGGCACTCCCCGAGAACCCGGTGGGCGAAGCTCGCCGCGGACTCGATCACGTGCTCACAGTTGTCCAGGATCAGCAACATCTCCCGCTCCCGGATCGCGGCGACCACCCGGTCCGTCGGCGCTGCCTCCGGCGCCCCGCCGAGGAACGCATCCCGCAGACTGAGCGCGGCGAGCGTCGCTTGCGCCACGTCACCGTCGGTGCCGATAGCGGCGAGCTCCACCAGCCAGGCCCCATCCGGCAACTCGCCGAGCAGCGTGCGGGAGGTCTCCGTGGCGAGTCTGGTCTTCCCGGCGCCACCCGGCCCATTCAGGGTGACCAGCCGATGCCCGGCGAGGAGTCCCCGGACCGCGGTGACATCGGCGCCCTTGCCGACAAAACTGGTCAGCTCGGCACGGATGTTGGTCTGGTTGGTTTCCCGTTTCACCTCCCGGCGGCCCAACTCACCCCGCAGCAACCCGACATGCAACGCCGACAGCTCCGGCGAAGGGTCGACCCCCAGGGTGTCGGCGAGGACTTCCCTCGTACGCTCATACAAGAGCAGCGCCTCGGTGTCGCGACCGGTGGCGACCAGCGCCCGCATCAAGGCAGCGACCAGTCGCTCCCGCAGCGGATGCTCGGCCACCAGGTCGGTCAGCTCCGCGACCAGCTCCGGACCGCGGCCGAGGCTGATCTCCGCGTCGAACCAATCCTCCAGTGCGGTCAGGCGCAGCGCCTCGAGCCGCGCAACCGCCGCGTCGAACGCCGGGCTCTGCGGCAAACCGACGTCCTGCATCGCGGCACCGCGCCACAGCGCGAGGGCCTCACGCAGCCGGCGCGGATCCGCCTCGCCCCGGGCCTGGGCGAGGAGGCGCTCGAACCGCACGGCATCGACGTCGTCCGGCGACACTCGCAACCGGTAGCCGCCCGGCTGCCCCGCCACCGCCCCTTCCGGCAGCGCCTTCCGGAGCCGAGAAACCAGACGTTGCAGGGCATTGGCCGCATCAGTGGGCGGGTTCTCACCCCAGATCCAGGACACCAGCGTCGGCCTCGGGACAGTGCGACCGTGCTCGAGCGCGAGCGCGACCAGTAGCCCACGCAGCCGGGCGCCCGGAACATCGGCACGGGTGCCGTCGTCCGCACGCACCTCGAACGGTCCCAGCATCCCGATCCGCACCTGCCGATTCTGCCACGGCTGATCAGCTGCCTCCGCTGCTGACGCGGCGCCGGCCCCACCCGGACCGGCGGCAGGAGTGCGCTACCTCCGGGCGCCGGGTGGGTAAGGATGAGGTGATGGGAAAGACTGTTCTGGTGACGGGGGCGTCGGGCTTCATCGGCTCCCGGCTGGCGGACGCGCTCGTCGGAGCTGGGTACGACGTCCGGGCCATGACCCGCCACCCGGAGCGCTACGCCGGCCCGGGATCCGCGGTACGCGGAGACGTAGCTGACCGGGCGAGCCTCGACGCCGCGCTGCGCGGGGTCGAGGTGGCTTACTATCTCGTGCACTCGTTGGGGTCGGCCGACTTCGAAGCGCGGGACGCTGCCGGGGCGAGGACCTTCGCCGCCGCCGCGGGCGATGCCGGCCTAGAGCGGGTGATCTACCTTGGCGGGCTGGGCGCAGACGACGAGCAACTCTCCGCTCATCTGCGCTCCCGCCGTGAGGTCGAGCGGATTCTGCAGGCCGGCCCGGTGCCGGTGACCGCGCTGCGGGCGGCGGTGGTGGTCGGGCACGGCAGCATCTCCTGGGAGATCACCCGGCAGCTGGTGGACCACCTGCCGGCGCTGGTGACGCCGCAGTGGGTGCGGACCCGAACCCAACCGATCGCGCTGCCGGATCTGATCAACTACCTGGTCGGGGTGCTGGAGCCGGCCGAGGCGCGCGGGCAAACGTACGAGGTCGGGGGCCCGGAGGTGCTGCGCTACCTCGACATGTTGCAGCGGGCGGCCCAGGTGCGAGGTAGACCGCTGCCCAACCTCTCGGTGCCATTACTCACTCCGCGACTGTCGTCAGCATGGTTAGCGCTGGTGACCGATGTGGACCTGGCCACTGCGCGGAATCTGGTCGACTCGATGACTACCGAGGCGATCGTGCGGGAACACTCGATTCGGGAGCTGCTGCCGGGCGAGCCGATCGGCTACGACGAGGCGGTCCGGCTCGCGCTGGCGGACCGCGACCGCGCCAGCGCCTCGTAACCGTGACCGGTGATGACCGTCGACTGGCTGCGGACCGCGTTCCACCGAGCACTCATCACCCGGGTGCCGCGGGATCACACCGAGCCGGACCGCGCCTTCCGCCGCCGTCGACTGGTGGTGGCAACGACGTTCCTGATCGGGGCCGGGCTGCTCGGGGTATCGCTGCGGGTCGAGCCGGGCGATGACCGGTTCTACTGGCTGACCGCCCTGCTCGCCCTGGTATGGGCGGTAGGTGGGCTGCTCAGTGGGCCGCTCCACCTCGGTTATGTCCAGGTGGGTCGACGGTTTCGGCGGCCGGTGCTCACCCCGGTCGTGGTGGGGGCGACGCTCGCCGTCGTCTTCGTGGTGGGCGCGTTGGTGATCCGGGCGGTCCCGCTGCTGCGGGGCTACGTAGACGACGTGCTCGCGTACGCCACCTACGGCAATTTGGCGGTCGTGGTGGTGATCGCCGTGGTGAACGGGGTCGCCGAGGAGCTCTTCTTCCGGGGCGGCCTGTTCGCCGCGATCGGCCGCCGCTCGCCGGTGCTGATCTCGACGGTGGCGTACGCACTCGCCACCGTGGCGACCGGCAACCTGATGCTGGTCTTCGCCGCCGCCGTGGTTGGGGTGGTGCTGGGCCTGCAACGCCGGGCCTCCGGCGGCATCCTCGCCCCGGTCATCACCCACGTCACCTGGTCGCTGCTGATGCTGCTGCTCTTGCCGGTGCTGCTGCTTCGCTGACCGGGGCCCGGTCGGCGAGGCGAACGGCGCCGGCTGGGGCCCTTACAGGCTGAGCGCGTCGAGCACGCCGTAGACCAGGTACGCCGGCCAGACCAGGGCCTTGAGGATCGCGAGGATAACGCCCCAGAAACCGCTGCTCTCACCGATGAAGTAGACCGCTGCGCCCACCGCGGCCACTAGGTACGCGAAGCCGAACGCGCCGGCATTGTTGTTGCCGACCGTCCGCGCGCCATCGGCCATGACCGCCTGCCCTCCGTTGGCCACACCCAACCCCACTGCCTGTCACGAAAATACTACTCTATGCCGTGCCGGGTTACCTGGGGGCTTTCGCCAGCGCTGAACCCGTCGAAAAAACCTCCGGCCGGTGTCGAGTTGCGCCCCGCCCAACCGACGGAGTAATCGTCAGCTGGTTCTCGATCCATCAGGAAGCAGGAGCTTTACCATGCGTACACTGATCGTCACCGCGTTCGTCTCCGTTGACGGCGTGATGGAGGCCCCCGGCGGGGGCACCGGCTACCGCAACGCCGGCTGGACCTTCAAGGACATCGAGTTCGACGAGGCGGCGTACGAGATCAAGGGCCGGGAGCAGTCCGAGACCACGGCTTTGCTGCTGGGTCGGCGCACCTACCAGGAGTTCGCGCCGGTCTGGCCGACCATGGATGAGTTCGCCGAGTACAACGCGATGCCAAGGTACGTGGTCTCGACCGGCCTCGAAGCCCACGACCCGGGCTGGCCGGCCACGATCCTGCGGTCGTTGGACGAGGTCGCGGCGCTCAAGCAGACCGAGGGTGGGCCGATCGCGGTGCACGGCAGCGCCGAGTTGGGGCGCTCGCTCGCCGACGCCGGCCTGGTCGACCGTTACCACCTGCTGGTGTTTCCGGTGCTGCTCGGGGCGGGGAAGCGGCTGTTCAGCGAGGCTGACCGGGACGCCACCCGGTTGCGACTGGTAGAACACGAGGCCTACGGCAACGGCATCCAGAAGCAGATCTTCGACGTCGTGCGCTGAGCCGCGCCCGGTGCCCGCACCCGCCGCCGCACCGCGCGGGGCGGGCAGGCGGGCGTGTGATGATCCGGGGATGGACCCGGAACCGACGACCCAGCTCTACGCCAATCCGCTGGCGAGCGAGGCGGACCTGACCGGCTTTCGGCTCGAGGGGGAGGGTGCGGTCAGCTTCCCGCAGCGGCGGTTGCGGTTGGAAGGCACCCGCCCGGCCGAGGACGGTCAGGCCGCCAACATCGTCCTGTGGTGCCCCGAGGAGCTGCCGGCAGATGTGTCGATCTCGTGGGATTTCTGGCCGCTCCGCGAGCCCGGGCTGTGCATCCTCTTCTTCCACGCCCGCGGCCGGGGCGGCGAGGACCTCTTCGATCCTGGGCTGGCGGCCCGGAGCGGCCCGTACGACCAGTACCACCACGGCGACATCGACGCCTACCACGTTTCGTACTTCCGGCGCCGGTGGGAGGCCGAGCGCCGGTTCCACACCTGCAATCTGCGCAAGAGCTACGGGTTCCATCTGGTGGCGCAGGGGGCCGACCCGCTGCCAGGGGTGCTGGACGCGGCGGGGCCGTACCGGATCCGGGTGGATGTGCGCGACGGCGAGGTCGGCTTCCAGGTGGATGATGTGGTGTCGTTCCGGTGGCGAGACGATGGCACGCTGGGTGGCCCTCCGCTCACCGGGGGCAAGATCGGATTCCGCCAGATGACGCCCATGATCGGCGAGTACGCGAATCTCCGCGTAGCAACCTGGTAACAAGTCCGCCGTACGGTGTTGATTTTGAAGCGTTTCATAACTATGGTCACGCCACTGGGCTGATGAGGGAACCAGGCCTCCCCCGGTGAAGGGAGTCGACCGTTGACCGCAAGTTGGATGGTGACCGCGCTGCCGCGCCAGGAAAGCGCTTACCTAGGGCTGAGGGGCGGTAGGCAGCGATGACCGAGGGGCACTGGAGCGCGCGGCTGCACTCCGCTACGTCGACGGTGGCGTGGTGCGCCGCGCTCAACGCGCTGTGGCTGGTCTTCACGCTGCTCGGCGGGGTGGTCTTCGGTATCGGCCCGGCCACGGTCGCCGCCTGCGTGCTGGCGCGGCGGCGAACCTTGGGTGAATCGATTCAAGCCCGGGATTTCGCGGTCATCTGGTGGCGGGAGGTACTCCGCGGTTCGGTGGTCATACTGCCCGTAGTCTTCGTGATCCTCGCGCTGTGGTCGAACTACTCATTCTTCTCGGCGCTCGGGCCCGACGCCAGCGCCGTCCGGCTGGTGACCCTCGTCGCCTGCGTGCTGGCGATCGCCGTGGGCTGCTACGTCGGTCCGCTCTACGCCCACTACCAGCTTCCACTGTGGTCTTACTTCTTCCACGCCAGCCGGGTGGCGCTGGCCCGCCCGGCATCGACCGTGCTGCTGCTGGCCATCTTCGCCACCGCCGCGTTCATCACCGCGGCCGCGCCGGTGCTGCTGCTGTTCATCTCCATCGGGGCCTGGCTACACACCAACACCTGGCTGTGCGTCCGGTTCTTCGAGGAGAACGAGCGACGGCTCGCCGACCCGAACATCGGACCCGCGACCACGGGTCCCCCCCGAGCGCCGTTGGCGCTGCCCACCCAACCCCTGCGAATCCGCTGATCGCCGTGGCTCAAAACGACGATCAGCACCGACCGAAAGGAACGACATCGACATGACACCCCTGACCCGGCGCTTGACCGCGGGAGCCGCGTGCGCCGCCGTCGCCGCCGTCGGCCTGACCGCCTGCGGTGACGACGAACCAGCCGACCTCGACACGATCTCGATGATGGTGCCGCTGCTGGGCAGCCAGGCGCCGGCCGCCGACAGTGAGCTGCAACAGGCCGTCGAGGAGATGATCGGCAAGGAGCTCGACCTCACCTGGGTGCCGAACTCCGACTACAACGACCGGATGACGGTCACCCTCGCCTCCGACGACCTGCCGCACGTCATGGTGGTGCAGGGCAAGGTGCCGGCGTTCGTGCAGTCCGCCCAGGCCGGCGCGTTCTGGGACCTCACCGACAAGTTGGCGGACTACCCGAACCTGACCGCCGAGGACGACCAGATCCTGCTCAATTCCTCCATCAACGGCGACAACTACGGCGTCTTCCGGCTCCGCGACCCGATGCGGACCGCAGTGATCATCCGCCAGGACTGGCTCGACAACCTTGGCCTGGAGCTGCCGGAGACCACCGACGACCTCTATGACATCGCGCGGGCGTTCACCGAGGACGACCCGAACGACAGCGGCGACGACGACACGTACGGCGTGGTGATCCCGCAGTGGCCCGGCGGCTACGCCACCGCCAGCCCGTACGACGTGATCGAGACTTGGTTCGGGGCGCCCAACGGCTGGGGCGAGCAGGGCGGCCAGCTAGTGCCCGGCTTCGACACGCCGGAGTTCCTGGCGGCCAACCAGTTCGTGAAGCAGATGATCGACGAAGGGTTGATCAACTCGGACTTCGCGACCATGGACAGCGGTACCTGGGATCAGCCGTTCTTCAACGGCCAGGGCGGGATCATCATCGACGTAAGCTCCCGGGCCGGCGTGATCATGAACTTGTTCAAGGATCAGGACCCCGACAACTACGGCGACTACGTGGCGATGACCGGCAACCTGGCCGGCCCGGACGGCGTACTGCGCTCGTACCCGACGATCGGCTACAACGGCTTCCTGGCGATCTCCCGGCAGAGCGTGCAGACCGAGGAGGAGCTGGACGAGGTGCTCTCGGTACTGGATGCGATGAGCTCACAGGAGGCGCAGATCCTGCTCAACAACGGTATCGAGGGGCGCAACTTCGAGGTGCAGGACGGCTTCGCAGTGCCGATCGAGGGCGGCGACTCGGACGTGGAGGTCCTCCGCAACGACGTGACCTCGTTCGCGCAGCTGGGCACCCAGTCCAACGGCTGGCTGGCCTACGACGTGCTGCCCGAGGGCGGCCCGGAGCGGGAGCTGTGGGACCACCGCCAGGAGGTGCACGAGAGCGACCTGGCGACCGCCGTCCACAACCCCGCGCAGCCGCTGGTCTCCGAGACCTACGTGACCCGGGGCGCCCAGCTCGATCTGATCATCGCCGACGCGCGGATCCAGTACCTCGCCGGGCAGATCGATGAGGACGGACTCGCCGCCGAGATCGAACGCTGGTACGCCGAGGGCGGCCAGCAGGTGGTGGACGAGATGAACGAGCTCTACGCACAGCTGGACTGAGTCGATCCGGGGTCGGCCGGAGCGATCCGGCCGACCCCACCCCTCGCGACCATGGCACATACTCAAAGGAGCCGGCATGGCCGACAATTCCCCGGTCACCGTCGCAGCGGGCGCTCGGGCCGCGGCCAAGGACAAGCCCGACAAGCCGCGTCCCAAGCGACAACAGGCGCCGCTACGGGTACGGATGCTCCGGCATGCGTGGCTCTACGTGTTGCTGGTGCCGGGCGTGGTCTACTTCGCGATCTTCAAGTACGCCCCGATGTACGGGGTGACCATCGCGTTCCAGGACTACCTGCCGTTCCTCGGCTTCTCCGGCAGTCCGTGGGTCGGCCTGAAGCACTTCGAGACGCTCTTCACCAGCCCGGACTTCTTCCGGATCCTCCGCAACACGCTGCTGCTGGCGCTGCTCAACGTGATCTTCGTCTTCCCGGCTCCGATCGTGGTCGCGTTGCTGCTGAACGAGATCCGCTTGAGCATCCTCAAGCGGGCGATCCAGTCTTCGATCTACATTCCACACTTCCTCTCCTGGACGATCGTGGCCGCGCTGACCTACCTGCTGTTCGCGCTGGATGTCGGTCCGATCACCCAGCTGATGAACTCGCTGTTCGGCGCGCGGTTCAACTTCCTCGCCGACCCGGACTGGTTCCGGCCACTGATCATCCTGCAGACCCTGTGGAAATCGACCGGCTGGGGCACGATCATCTACCTCGCGGCGCTGGCCGGGGTGAACCCCAACCTCTATGAGGCGGCCCGGATCGATGGTGCGAACCGGTGGCAGCAGATGCGCCACATCACGTTGCCGGCGATCCAGTCCACCATCGTGATCATGGCGATCCTGATGTCCGGCAACCTGCTCGACACCGGGTTCGAGCAGATCTACCTGATGACCAACGCCCTGAACCGGTCGGTGGCCGAGGTCTTCGACACCTACGTCTACTTCCTCGGCATCACGCAGGGTGCGTACAGCTACTCCACCGCGGTCGGGCTGTTCAAGGCGGTGGTCGGCATCATCCTGATCTTCGGTGCCAACTGGCTGGCGCGCCGGTTCAAGCAGAACGGGCTCTTCTGATGAGGTCTAGAAAGACGGCGCAGAAGCCGACGACGGCGAGCCGGGTCTTCGACGCGGCCAACATCGTGTTTCTGGTGGCCCTGGCGGTGGTGACCGTCCTGCCGTTCATCTACGTCATCGCCGGTTCGCTGGCGAGCGAGGCGGAGATCGCCTCCCGGGCGTTCTTCCTGTGGCCGAGGGATGTGGTCACCGACTCGTACGACTACATCTTCTCGACCGACACCTTCCTGCGCAGCCTGATCGTCACCATCCTGGTCACCACCGTCGGCACGGTGATCCAGGTGCTGCTGACCTTCACCATGGCGTACCCGTTGGCCAAGCGCTACCTGCCCGGCCGCAACGTGATACTGATGGCGGTCATCTTCACCATGGTCTTCAGCGGCGGGATGATCCCGACCTACCTGATCGTGCGGGAACTGGGGCTGCTCAACACCTACTGGGCGCTGATCCTGCCGCTGGCGATCAACCCGTTCTATCTGATCATCGTCAAGAACTTCTTCCAGGAGCTACCTGAGGAGCTGCAGGAGGCGGCGCGGATCGACGGCTGCACCGACCTCGGCGTGTTCTGGCGGGTGGTGCTGCCGCTCTCCAAGCCGATCATCGCCACGATGGCGCTCTTCTACGCGGTCGCGATCTGGAACGACTTCATGTCCCCGCTGCTCTATATCAGCGACACCAGCAAGTGGACATTACAGATGTTCGTCCGACAGATGACCATCTCCTCCGACATGGCTAACACCCTCGGGCAGCTCGACCCGAACTACATCCCGCCGGAGCAGGGCCTGAAGTTCGCCGTGATCGTGGTGGCCACGGTGCCGATCCTGCTCTTCTATCCGTTCCTGCAGAAGCACTTCGCCAAGGGAATCCTGCTCGGCTCAGTCAAGGGGTGACAGCATGACCGACCAGCTACCGACCACCGTTCACTGGCTGGGGCAGCCCGGCGGGGGCGTGACCTGGGGCGTCCCCTGGCCACGCGGAACGGTGAGCGCGGGCACGCCGTTCGCGGTCCGCGCCGGCGGAGTGGCCGGTCCGCTGGTCGCCAGCCAGAGCTGGACCACCGCGACCTGGCCGGACGGCTCGGTGAAGTGGTCCGCCCACGCGCTCGGGCCGCAGGCCGAGCCCGCCGACGCGTACACGGTGGTGCCGGCGGCGACCCCGCCGGCTCCCGCCCGGCCGGTGCGGGTGGTCACCACCGACGCTTCGGTGACTGTGGACACCGGTGAGGTGACCTGGCTGATCCCCCGCAGCGGCCCGATGCTGCTGCAGGCCGCGACCCGCGCCGGTCAGGAGGTCGTGCGGGCGGTGCGACTGGTCAGCCTCTGGCAGGACACCCCGGTCACCGACGGCGCCGGCAGCCAGGTCCGGGAGGAGCTGCGGGGCGAAGTCGAGACGGTCACCGTCGAGCAGACCGGCCCGGTGCGGGCGGTGGTCCGGTTGACCGGCCGGCACGCGCCGGCCGCCCCGCCCGCCGACCGGCCGGGGCGGGCGCCCCGGTGGCTGCCGTTCACCGTCCGGCTCTACTTCTACGCCGGCAGCGACCAGGTCCGGGTGGTCCACTCATTAATCTGGGACGGCGACGCTGACCGGGACTTCCTCGCCGGCTTGGGGCTGCGGGCCGACGTGCCGATGCGCGACGAACCGCACGACCGGCACATCCGACTGGCCGGGCCCGCCAGCGAGGACGGCTCCCCCGGCTTCCTGACCGAAGCGGTCCGCGGCATCACCGGACTCCGCCGGGACCCCGGTGAGCGGTTCCGGTCCGCCCAGCTCGCCGGCGAGCCGTGCGGCCCGGTCGACCAGTGGGACCCGGCCGTCTCCGGCCGGCTCACCCGGGTGCCCCGCTGGGCGGACTGGACCCTCGACCAGCTCAGCCCGGACGGTTTCACGCTGCGCAAACGCACCGGCCCCGACGCCGGCTGGGTCACCATCCCGGCCGCCGACCGCAGCGCCGGCTACGGCTACCTCGGCGGCCCCAGCGGTGGGCTCGGGTTCGGGCTGCGGGATTTCTGGCGGTCCTACCCGACCCGGCTGGACATCCGCGACGCGGCCGCCGAGACCGCGACCGCAACGATCTGGTTGTGGTCCCCGTCGGCGGACCCGATGGACCTGCGCTTCTACCACGATGGGCTGGGGCAGGAGACGTACGAGGCGCAGCTCGACGGGTTGGAGATCACCTACGAGGACTACGAGCCCGGCTTCGGCGACCCGCACGGCATCGCCCGCACCCACGAACTGGTGCTACGGGCCTACTCGGCCACCCCACCGGGGCACCGGCTCGCCGCCGACGCCGCCGCGCTCAACGACCCACCGCTGCTGGTCGCCGCGCCAGCCCGGCTGCACGCGGCGCAGGTCTTCGGCGACTGGACGCCGGTCGACCGGGGCACCCCGGCCCGGGCGGCCATTGAGGACCGGCTCGACTTCGTCTTCGACTTCTACCAACGACAGCGGGAACAACGCCGCTGGTACGGCTTCTGGGACTACGGCGACGTGATGCACGCCTACGACGCCGACCGGCACCAGTGGCGCTACGACATCGGCGGCTACGCGTGGGACAACTCGGAGCTGTCACCGGATCTGTGGCTCTGGTACCAATTTCTGCGTAGCGGCCGCCGAGATGTGTTCCGGTTCGCCGAAGCGATGACCCGGCACACCGGCGAGGTCGACGTCTACCACATCGGACTCTGGCGTGGTCTGGGCTCCCGCCACAATGTCCAGCACTGGGGGTGCAGCGCGAAGCAGCTGCGGATCTCCAACGCCGGCTACCGCCGGATCTACTACTACCTGACCGCCGACGAACGCACCGGTGACCTGCTCACCGAGCTGGCCGACGCCGAGCAGGCGCTGCTGGCGGTCGACGCCACCCGCAAGGTACGCCGGGACGTGTACACACCGGACCCGCGGGCGCTGGCGATCGGGCTCGGCACCGACTGGGGCGCGCTCGCCGCCGCCTGGCTGACCGCCTGGGAGCGCACCGGGGACACCCGCGCCCGCGACAAGCTGCTCGGCACCATGGCCGACATCGGCGCGCTCCCCCGTGGTTTCCTGACCGGTGAAGCGCTGCTGGACCTGACGACCGGCCGGTTCGACACCACCCGGCAGCAGATCTCGGTCTCCCACCTGTCGGCCGTCTTCGGCCTGGTCGAGATCTGTTCGGAGGTCATCGCGCTGACCGAGGGCACCACCCTGGCCACGCCCGGATTCACCCAGGCGTGGCGGGAGTACTGCCGGCTCTACCTGGCCACCCCGGCGGAGCAGGAGCGGGCGGTCGGTCAGCGACTCACCGGCATCTCACTGATCCAGGCGCACAGCCGGCTGACCGCGTACGCGGCCGCCAGCAGCGAGGACCCGGAGCTGGCAGAACGCGCCTGGCGCGGGTTCTGCCACGATGTTGGTGACCAGATCAACATCAATCGACTCCAGCGGGAGTCCGATTGGCAGCGGTACCGGGTGGCCGGCCCGACCGTGCTGGCGCCGGTGGAGGAGGCCCCCTACCTGGGGACCAACGACGCGGCCCAGTACGGCCTGGCCGCGATCCAGAACCTCGCCCTGATCGGCGACTCGCTCGACGAGGCCGCGGCGCACCGGTCGACCGTCTGACAGCGACAGCGACGGTCTGCCCCGCACGAGCACGGCTGCGCGCGCCAGCGGCCCCGGAACCAGCTCCGAAAAGATCGGCGCAGTTATCGGCCTGTTCGCCGGGCATCGAGATTGGATTGGTCGAGAGTTTCAGCGACCCGCGCCTGCGGGATGGCACCGTGTCCGCTATGACCAGGAACTATGCCTGGTCGAGATTTCGGGCAAGCCGATCAGGTTACCGGAAGGTTTCCGGAAAGTATTGACAGTGTTATCGGGTCGAATCTAGGCTTCCGCCATCGACAGCCCTCGAACAAACTGTCGAACCACCACCCTCACCCCCGCCGACCCGTGCCTGGGTCGCACCCGGTGCCTGGCAGCCCGCCAGGTTTCACGAGGAGGAAGCACCATGAACGACACCCCCGTCTACCAGCAGAGACGCAGCCGCAGTCGATTGCGGATGTTCATCAGCGGCGCCTGCACTGCGGCGCTGGTCGCAGCCGGAGTCTTCCTGCCCGGGACCGCCCAAGCGCAGACGGTCAACTCCAACCAGACCGGCAACCACGGCGGCTACTTCTACTCCTTCTGGACCGACGGCGGCGGCTCCGTCTCCATGAACCTCGGCTCCGGCGGCAACTACAGCACGTCCTGGAGCAACACCGGAAACTTCGTCGTCGGCAAGGGCTGGGCCACCGGCGGCCCTCGGTCGGTGAACTACTCCGGCACATTCAATCCTTCGGGGAACGCGTACCTGGCGCTCTATGGCTGGACGACCGACCCACTGGTGGAGTACTACGTCGTCGACAACTGGGGCACCTACCGGCCGACCGGCGCCTACCGGGGCACGGTGACCAGCGATGGCGGCACCTACGACATCTACGAGACCACCCGGACCAACCAGCCCTCCATCATCGGCACGGCGACCTTCCAGCAGTACTGGAGCGTCCGGCAGTCTCGACGGACCGGCGGCACCATCACCACCGGCAACCACTTCAACGCCTGGCAGAACGCCGGGATGCCGATGGGCAACCACAACTACATGATCATGGCGACCGAGGGGTACGGGAGTAGCGGTAACTCCAACATCACGGTCGGCAGCAGCGGCGGCGGTAACGGCGGTCCGGGCAACGGCGGCGGACCCGGCAACGGCGGCGGCGGCAGCTGCAACGCGACCCTCTCCGCCGGGGAGCAGTGGGGCGACCGCTACAACCTCAACGTCGCGGTCAGCGGCACCAACAACTGGGTCGTGACCATGAACGTCCCCTCCCCCGCCACCATCATCGCCACCTGGAACACTGATCCACAGTGGCCCAGCTCGCAGGTGATGCACGCCAGACCCAACGGCAACGGCAACAACTTCGGCGTCACCATCCAACACAACGGCAACTGGAACTGGCCATCAGTCTCCTGTAGTCCAGGCTGACCTTCGCACCAGGCAGGTACCCACCCTGCGGCGCGGCGGCCCTTCGGGGCCGCCGCGCCACCTCACCGCCCACCCACACCACCACAGCGCCGCCGCCACGCTGATCGGGCGCTTCGCCGCCGGCCGACCCCCGCAGCTACCCTGGCGTAATGCGCGTTTCCGCAGGTCGCCGCGGTGTTCTCGGACTCCTCGCGGGGCTGCTCCTCGCCGGAGCCGGCTGCGGCATCGGCGAGCCGCCCACCGACGACGGCCCGACGACCCCACCGGCCTCCCCCAGCCCGAGCCCGGACGACCCCCCGAACAATGCCACAGCCGAACCCTCGGACGACGCCACCGCCGCCGAGCCCGCTCGCCCCGACTGGCTCGGCACCCGGCCGTTACCGGAGCGGCCGGACGGGCTCGGCGAGGTCCAAGACACTCCGCCGGAGCTGGTCGACCGGCAGCTCCCGCCGCCCGACGCCGAGCCGGTCGCCGATGTCTTCGAGGCCACCATCACCGACGTCCCGGAGCCGGTGGCGGCCCGTTCCACCTGGACCAGCGAGTGTCCGGTGACGCTGGCCGAGCTGCGCTACCTGACCATGACCTTCTGGGGTTTCGACGGCCGCTCGTACGCTGGCGAGATGATCGTGCATCGCTCGGTGGCCGAGGATGTCGTCGCCGTCTTCGACCGGATCTACCAGGCCGGCTTCCCGATCGAGGAGATGCGGGTGGTCGCGGCCACCGAGCTGACCGCGCCACCGACCGGCGACGGCAACAACACCAGCGGATTCGCCTGCCGGCCGACCACCCTGAGCACCCAGTGGTCGCAGCACGCCTACGGCCTGGCGATCGACATCAACCCGTTCCACAACCCGTACCGGCGGGACGACGCGGTGGCGCCCGAACTCGCCTCCGCCTACCTCGACCGGGACCACCACCGGCCCGGGATGATCCAGCCCAACGACGAGGTGACCCGGGCGTTCGCGGAGATCGGCTGGGGTTGGGGCGGGGAGTGGAGTTCTCTCGACGACTGGATGCACTTCTCCCAGTCCGGGCGCTGAACGGTCGCTACCGGCCGTCTGCCGGGTCGAGGTCGACCGGACCACCGATGGGAGCCCAGAACTCCGCCCGCGGCGGCGCCACCAGTTGCAGCCGTTCCCCGCCCCGCCAGGCGGCATCGAAACCGAGCTGCCACGAGTGCAGGTAGGTCCGCGCCGCCGTGCCGGCCTTGTCGAAGAGCGGGTCGCCGAGGATCGGGTGACCGATCCACGCCAGGTGGACCCGGATCTGATGCCGCCGGCCCGTCCGCGGCCGCACCACCAGCAGCGTGCTCCGATCGTCGTACCAGCGGGTGGTGAAGTCGGTGATGGCCGGATACCGCTTGGTGTCGAGCAGTTCGGTCTCCGGCACGGTCCAGTGGCCGCCCTGCGGGTCGGCGACGATCGCCTCCCTCGGCGCGGCGATCCGGACCCGGTTCTTGCGGCCGACGCTGAGCGGTAGCTCCACCCGCCCGGCCGGCGGCAGTCCGGTGGTCTCGGTAATCACCAGGTACGCCTTGTCGACGGTGCGCTTGTTGAACTGCCGAGTGAGGGCACCGTGGTCGGAAAGCCGCCGCGCGAACAGGATCAGCCCCGAGGTCACCTTGTCGATCCGGTGCACCGGAAAGAGCTCCTCGCCCGCTTCGGCGGCGAGCCGCACCAGATCCGTGTCGTGCCGCTCCCCGGTGACCGCGATGCCCACTGGCTTGTTCAGCGCCAGGACCGCGTCGTCCTCGAAGAGCAGCGACTCCGCTCGGATCCGCGACCAGCTGTCCATGGGCATCGTCGTCTCGTTCCGGGACGGTTTCGGCGAGCAATATCGCCGCGAGCATACAAGCGCCAGACCGCCAGGTCGGCGACGGCCAGGCACCCAATCGCCGCCACCTAAGATCAATTCGATCAGCTGCAGGGAGGAGCGGACGGCGTGCGTACGCGTACACAGCGAGGGGTGGCCGGGGCCGCGACAGCGGTTCTGCTGGTCACGGCCGGGTGCACCAGCGGCGGTTCCTGGTCCGACGGCGCGGGACCCGACCCGTCGTTGCCCATGTCCGAGGTCTCCGCGATCACCGACGGCGACGTGATCAGGCTCAGCTGGGCACCGGTGGCCGACGCCGACCGGTACCGGTTCAGCGATGGCGCTTACACCACCGACGTACCCGCGACCATCTGCGGTGAGCAGTGCGCGTTGACGATCGCCGACCCGCCGCCCCGAGCGCAGGTGGCGGTCAGCGCGGTCCGGGCCGACGGCACCTTCTCCGCCGCCGCCACCACGCCGGTCACCGCACCGGGCGCACCGGGCGGCGCGGTCGCCGTCGACGAACCCGCGGTACTGCTGGTCCACAACGGGGCCGCGTACGGCGAGGCCGTCCGCCCCCGGGTCGAGGTCGTCCCGGTCGACTCGGCCGATGCCGCGCAGCAGCTGATCGACGACGCGTACCGGTCGGGCAGCGGCGTGCTCAGCGCATCGCTGAACCTCCCCGCCGGGCAGCTCGCCGGTCCCCCGCCGCGGCTGGTCAGCCAACCCGCCGCCGGGCCGCCCGCGGACGCCACCTGGCAAGTGGAGGCGATGCGGTTCGACCTGCGGCCAGGCGATCCACCGGGGGACGGGATCGTGGTCGCCACGATCGAGGGCGGCGGGGTAGCCACCGAGCACCCGTCGTTGCGTGGGGTGGTCGCCGACGGGCACCACGTCGACGCGCCGGCCGGCGAAGGCAACGGCGTCACCGATCCGACGGTGCACGCCACCGGAGTCGCCTCGCTGATCGCCGGTCAGCCCGCCGGTGACGTGCCCGGGATCGCGCCAGGAGCCCGAATCCACCCGGTCGACATCGGCGACCGCCGGGAGAGCGACCTGATCGAGGGAATCATCGCGGCGGTGGACGCCGGAGCGGACATCATCAACGTCTCGATGGCGGTGGAGTGCCGGTCGGTGCTGGGGATCACCCGGTGCCCGGACGGCATCCAAGCCGCCACCGACTACGCCGAACGCGAGGGCGTGGTGGTGGTCGCCGGGGCCGGCAACAACGGTAGCGGTGACCAGTGCGGCGGCGAACCGAACGCGGACCAGTGGCCGGCGGTGCTGGACACGGTGATCTCGGTCGGTGCGTACGAGCCGACCGGGGTGGTGTGGCCGTGCACCCCGTACCGGCCCGACCTCGACGTGCTCGCCCCGGGCGTGCGACTGCTGCTCGCCGAACCGGGCGGCGGTTACGCGATCGGCTCCGGCGCCTCGTTCGCGGCGCCGCTGGTCAGTGGCCTGATCGCGGTGCTGCTGGCGGAGCGACCGCAGCTGACCCCGGCGGAGATCCGGGAGCTGCTGCCGCAGTGGCTTCGCCCGAACCAGGAACTCGATGTGGCGGCGGCCCTGACCTCACTGCCACCCGATTAGCTCATGTCGCTTGTCCACCCCTACCCGACCACCGGGCCCAGGGACCCGGCCCCGACCCACGGCGGCCACCCGTGGCGGCGCGGGCACGGTGGTCGTATCCTTTCCGCCATCGCCTACCGATCCGCAGGAGGAGAGACGTGAGCAACCCGGTCGAGACGCTCGAGTTCCAAGCCGAGGCTCGGCAGCTGCTGCAGCTGATGGTCCACTCGATCTACTCGAACAAGGACATCTTCCTACGCGAGTTGATCTCCAATGCCTCGGACGCCCTGGATAAGCTACGGCTGGCCACGATGCGCGACAAAGACCTGGTCGCCGACGCCTCGGACCTGCACATCGCCATCGAGACCGACCCGGAGCAGCGCACCCTGACGGTCCGGGACAACGGCGTCGGCATGTCCCGCGACGAGGTGGTCGAGCTGATCGGCACGATCGCCAAGTCCGGCACCGCAGAGCTGCTGCAGAAGCTACGGGAAGCGCAGGATTCGGCGGCCCCCCAGGAGCTCATCGGACAGTTCGGGGTCGGCTTCTACGCCACCTTCATGGTCGCCGAGAAGGTCACGCTGACCACCCGGCGTGCCGGCGAAACCGACGGCACCCGGTGGGAGTCGGCCGGTGAGGGCACCTACACCATCGAGACCGTGGCCGACCTCCCCCAGGGGACCGCGGTGACCCTGCACCTGAAGCCCGCCGACGACGATGACCGGCTCTTCGACTACACCGCCGAGTGGAAGATCCGGCAGATCGTCAAGCAGTACAGCGACTTCATCGCCTGGCCGATCCGGATGGCGGTGGCGAAACCGGCGCCGGCCGACACCGAGGGTGCGGAGCCGGCCGAACCCACCACCGAGGTGCAGACGCTGAACTCACAGCGGGCGCTCTGGGCTCGACCGCGGGCGGAGGTGAGCGAGGAGGAGTACCACGAGTTCTACAAGCACGTCAGCCACGACTGGCGCAACCCGATGGAGATCATCTCTATGCGGGGTGAGGGGACCTTCGAGTACGAGGCGCTGCTGTTCATCCCCTCCCAGGCGCCCTTCGACCTGTTCAACGCCGACACCCGGCGCGGGCTCCAGCTCTACGTCAAGCGGGTCCAGATCATGGAGCACTGCGACACCCTGCTCCCCAATTACCTGCGCTTCATCCGGGGCGTGGTAGACGCGCACGACCTGTCGCTGAACATCTCCCGAGAGATCCTGCAGCAGGACCGACAGATCCAGGTGATGCGCCGCCGGCTGGTAAAGAAGGTGTTGCAGACCCTCAAGGAGCTCAAGACCAACGACGCCGAGCGGTACCTCACCTTCTGGCAGGAGTTCGGTCAGGTGCTGAAGGAAGGGCTGCTGGAGGACGCCGACAACCAGGAGCTACTGCTGGAGCTGCTGCTGCTGCCCTCCACTCACGACGCCGAACGGCCCACCTCACTCGCCGAGTACGTCGAGCGGATGAAGGACGGCCAGTCCAGCATCTTCTACCTCACCGGCGAGTCCCGGACGATGATCGAAAACTCGCCGCACATTGAGGCGTTCCGCGCCCGTGAGTACGAGGTGCTGGCGCTCACCGACCCGGTCGACGATGTCTGGGTGGAGCGGGTCGGCGAGTTCGCCGGGCAGCCGCTGCAGTCGATCGCCAAGGGGCAGATCGACCTGGAGACCGAAGAGGAGAAGCAGCAGGCCGAGTCCACCCGGGCAGAGCAGCACAAGGAGTACGCGTCGCTGCTGGAGTGGCTGACCAAGGCCCTCAGCGAGGATCTGAAGGAGGTCCGGCTCTCGTCCCGGTTGACCACCTCCCCGGCTTGCATCGTCGGCGCCGACCACGACGTCACCCCGACCATGGAGAAGCTCTACCGCGCGATGGGGCAGGAGCTGCCGCCGGTCAAGCGGATCCTGGAGCTGAACCCGTCCCACCCGCTGGTGACCGCGCTGCGCGACGCCCACGGGCAGGACTCCGGTCAGGAGACGCTGACCGAGACCGCCGAGCTGCTCTACGGCACCGCTCTGCTCGCCGAGGGCGGCGAGCTGAAGGACCCGGTGCGATTCTCTCGGCTGCTGGCCGACCGGCTGGCCCGCTCGCTCTAGTCGGAGGCCCAGCGGAGCTTACTCCTAAACGACATCGGGGCGGTGGTCGACGATTCGGCCACCGCCTCCCCGCACCCATCATTACGCCGACCTTTCCCACCACCGCCGCCAGACCGCCGCTTGACCCGGCTCGGCGCCCGCCCTGGCTAGCCGGCCCGTACACGCTGATGGTGGGTTCACCCGCGACCGTTACGGTAAAGCTAATCAACCGTGGGACGGGGGCGTCATGGCGCGGAAGCTGTTGGTGGCCGGCGATTACTTCGTCACGCCCGGGCTGGTGAGTGCGGCGCTGGCCGACCGGGTCGGCGAGGCGGTGGCGGTCACCGAGCTGACGCTGCCGTGGCCG
Organism: Natronosporangium hydrolyticum; assembly: GCF_016925615.1. Lineage (NCBI taxonomy): Bacteria > Bacillati > Actinomycetota > Actinomycetes > Micromonosporales > Micromonosporaceae > Natronosporangium > Natronosporangium hydrolyticum. The sequence goes on along the minus strand of NZ_CP070499.1, from coordinate 1,219,307 downwards.
CATGAACCACTGCGGGACGTGGCCGAGGTGTCCGAGGCCTCCGGGGACGAGGAGCGGTTGGTCGACGCGCTGGCCGGCGTCGAGATCGCGATCACCCAGGTGGCGCCGTTCACCAGCAGGGTCTTCGCCGCAGCCGAGTCACTGCGGCTGGTGGTGGTGTGCCGCGGCGGGCCGGTCAACGTCAACCTGGCCGCTGCGCAGCAGCACGGCGTGCAGGTCCGCAATACGCCTGGCCGCAACGCGGTCGCGGCGGCCGAGCACACGGTCGCGCTACTACTCGCGGCCCTGCGCCGGGTGCCGGAGCTGCACGCCGACCTGCGGGCGGGCCACTGGGACGGTTCCCGGTACGCGCTGACCGAAGTGGGCGAGGAGCTCGCCGGCAACACCGTCGGGTTGGTCGGCTACGGCGAGATCGGCCGCCGCGTCGCCCGGGTGCTGCGCGCCTTCGACGCCCAGGTGTTAGTCAGCGACCCGTACCTGGATACGGCCACATTGGAGGGAGCGGAGACGGTGAGCCTGCCCGAGCTGCTGGCGCGCTCCCGGGTGGTGAGCCTGCATGCCCGGCTCACCGAGCAGACCCGGCACCTGATCGGCGCCGCCGAGCTGGCGGCGATGCCGCGCGGCGCGGTGCTGGTCAATACGGCCCGCGGCGGACTGCTCGACTACCCAGCAGTGGTGGCAGCCCTCGCATCTGGACAGTTGGGGGCGGCGGCGCTGGACGTGTTCGATGTGGAGCCGCTACCACCGGATGCGCCGATCCTTACCGCTCCCCGGGTGGTGCTCACGCCGCACCTGGCCGGCGGGACCCGGCAGACCGCGCAGCGGGCCGCCGCCCTCTCCGCGGAGGTGGTCGCCGAGTACCTGCGGCGCTGACCGCCCGCCGCGCGCACTTGGTTGGCTGGGGAGGGATCTTGCGTACCGGAATATCCGACATACCCGGACGCAAGATCCCTCCCTGCCCAACCAAGCGCGGGGAGCGCGAGGGGAGCGGGGAAGGGCGGGGGCGTCAGTGGTCCGAGCGGAGGTGAGCGGCGGCGTCCCGCAGCGCCCGCCACTGGCTGAGCCGCTCCCGGTAGGCCGCCGCCCGCGCCGGGTCCGGCTCAGCGACCGCGGCCACCGGCGCGCTCAGCTCCCGCAGATCAGCCAGGTCGAAGCCGCCGACCCCAAGGCCAGCGAGCAGCGCGGCCCCGGCCGACGCGCCCCGGCCCAACGCCGGCCGCGCCATCCGCCTGCCGATCACATCCGCGGTCAGCTGCAACCACGCCCGGCTGTACGCGGCGGTGCCGCTGGCCCGCACCGGCGCGCCGGCCGGCAGCCCCAGCACGTCGAGGTTGTCGGCGAGCGCGAACGCCGTCCCCTCGTACCCGGCCAGCAGCAGATCCGCCGGGCCGGTGGCTAGGTCGAGCCCGCTGATCGCGCCCCGGGCGTCAGCATCCCAGGTCGGCGTGCGTTCGCCGCCGAACCCGGGCGAGAGCAGCAGCCGGGACGGCCGGGTCGCGGGCAACTCGGCCGGGTCCTCGGGGAGCTGGCTGAGGCCGGTGAGTCGCCGGACCCAGTCGAGCACCGAGCCGGCGGTGACCGTGGCGGTGATGAGCAGGTCGGTGCCGGGCACCGCGTGCCGGGTGGCGATCAGCCGGTCCCGACGCTCCCCCCGCTCGACCGCGCTCACCGTCACCGTGGACGAGCCGGTCATGACCGTGGTCGGGTCGGCGGCGGCCAGCGTGCCGGTCTCCAGCGCCGAGGTGACCGCGTCGATCGCGCCCGCCACCACCGGCACCCCCACCGGCAACCCGCAGGCGGCCGCGGCGGATCCCGTCACCGTCCCGACGATCTCGGCGCAGCCGGCGACCGCAGGAAACAGCTCGACCGGCAGCTCCCGCCGGATCGCCGGCGCGAACTGCCCGTCCCAGCCTTGCAACAGACCGGCGGTGCTCTCGTCGAGGCTGCACTCGCCGGTCAATTGGGAGACGATGAACCCGTTGGCCGCCAGCACCCGGTGCGCCCCGGTCAGGTCGGCGCGGTGCCGCTGCCACCACAACAGCTTCGCGGTGCCGAAGAAGGCGTCCGCTGGCGCGGTGACCGGGCGGCCGGCCGGCGGGTTCGCCGCCAGCCACGCCCCGACCTCCCGCGCCTCCGCCGCGGCTCGGCGGTCCGCCCAGGTCAGCGCCGGGCCACGGGGCACCAGCGCGGCGTCGACCGCGACCAGCGTCGGCGCCTGCCCGGTCACCGCCACCGCCCGGACCGGCCGGTCGGCGCAGACCCGGCGCAGGGCGGCGGTGGTCGCCCGCCACCAGCCGGCCGCGTCCTGCTCGGTTAAGCCGTCGCCCGGTTGGGGCGGATACGGTTCAGTGTGCTCGGCGACCAGGGCCCCGGCCTCGGTGACCGCCGCGACCTTGAGCGCCGAGGTACCCACGTCGACACCGACCAGGACCGCAGGCGCGGCGGCGCCGATCACCACTCCGCGAACGAGCCGTCCGGGTGCTGCCACACCGGATTCCGCCAGGCGTGGCCGCGCTGGTCGGCGCGCCGGATCGCCGCCTCGTCGACGGTGACGCCGAGCCCGGGGGCCTCGGTACGCCGGATGTGCCCGTCGACGATCTGCAGCGGCTCGGGGTCCAGCACATAGTCGAGCAGGTCGGCCCCGGTGTGGTAGTGGATCCCCATGCTGTGCTCCTGAATCAGGAAGTTGGGAGTGGCCAGCGCGACCTGCAGGCTGGCCGCGAGCGCCACCGGCCCTAGTGGGCAGTGGGGGGCGAGCAGCGCACCGTGGGTCTCGGCGAGCGCGGCGATTCGGCGTACCTCGGAGATGCCGCCTGCGTGCGACGGATCCGGCTGTACCACCGCCACGCCGGCCTGCAGCACCGGTAAAAAGTCAGGTCGGCTGTAGAGCCGTTCGCCGGTGGCGAGCGGCACCGGCGAGCTAGCGACCAGGTCTGCCAGGCGCGCTCCGTGCTCCGGCAGCAGCGGCTCCTCCAGCAGCAGCGGGCGGACCTCGGCCACCGCCGAGACGATGCTGCGGGCGGCGGGGTAGGTGGCGCGCCCGTGCAGGTCGAGCGCGAGATCCCGGTCCGGGCCGAGCGCCTCCCGGGCGGCGGCCGCGCGGTCGACGATTTGGTCCACTTCGGCCGGTGTGGGGATCGGCGCGAGCCGGCCGCAGGCGTTCATCTTGACCGCCGTCATCCCGGCCGCCACGTGGGCCGCGACCGCGTCGACGACTTCGCCGGGCTCGTCCCCGCCGACCCAGGCGTAGACCCGGGCCCGGTCCCGCACCGGCCCGCCGAGCAGCGCGTGCACCGGCGCGCCGTAAGCCTTCCCGGCGATGTCCCACAGCGCCTGGTCGATCCCGGCGACCGCGCTGGCCAGCACCGGGCCACCGCGGTAGAAGCCACCCTTGGAGAGCACCTGCCAGTGGTGCTCGATCCGGAGCGGATCCGCGCCGATGAGATATTCGGAGAGCACCTCCACCGCCGCGCGGACCACCTCGGCGCGCCCCTCCACCACCGGCTCGCCCCAGCCGACCACGCCGTCGTCGGTGGCGATCCGGCAGAACAGCCAGCGCGGCGGCACCAGGAAGGTCTCGATCCGGTCGATCTTCATTGCCGGCCGTCCCGATCCGCGTCGCGCGGCGCCGGCACGTCGCCCAGTCGGGCTACGTCCTGCACCGCCTTCTCCAACAGCCGCCGCATCGCCTGCTCGGCCTCGGCGGGCCGGCGCTGGCTGATCGCGTCCACGACCGCCCGGTGGCTGGGCACCGGATCGTCGGTACCGACCGCGCCGTGGACCATCCGGTCCCGTTCCGCCAGGCCGGTCTCGATCACCACCTCCATCCGGAGCAGCAGCTCGTTATGGGTAGCGGTGAGCAGGGCGCGGTGGAAGGCGAGGTCGGCCTCGACCGCGGCCGGGACATCCGAGCCGGCCGCCGCCATGTCCGCCAGCGCCGACTCCAGCGCCGCCAGGTCGGCCTCGGTAGCGCGGGCAGCGGCGAGATTGGCCGCGCCGGGTTCGACGATGCTCCGCAGCTCATGCAGGTCTGCCAGCAGTCCGGGCTGGGCCTGATGGGCGAATTGCCAGCGGAGCACGTCGGCGTCGAGCAGGCTCCAGTTTGCCCGGGGCCGCACGAAAGTGCCCCGCTTCGGGCGGGCATCGACCAGCCCTTTGGCGGCGAGCACCTTCAGCGCCTCTCGGAGCGCGGTCAGGCTCACGTCGAACTCCGCCTGCAGCGCCGCGATGTCGAGTGTGTCTCCCTCGGCCAGTTCGCCGGTCAGGATGCGCTGGGCGATGATTTCGACCGTCTGGCCGTGTACGCCGCGCGTCGCGTACTGCTGCATCCTGCTGTCCTGTCTCCCGGTGCGGTGGTGATAAGTGCAAAGTGGTTCGACGGTCTGCGATCGCCGGTCATGCGGAGGATTTGACCGCGCTCCACCCCCCGTCGACCACCAGGCTGGTCCCGGTGATGTAGCTGGCCTCAGGGGACGCTAGAAACGCTACCGCGCCGGCCACCTCCTCCGGGGTGCCGAGTCGGCCGGCGACCGTGGCGGCGGCGCTGCGCTGCTGGTCGGCCGCGGAGACCCGGTCCCAGGCGGCGGTGCGGATCGGTCCGGGCAGGACCGAGTTCACCCGGATCGACGGGCCATACTCGACCGCGAGCTGGCGCGCTAGCGCCACTAGCCCGCCCTTGGCGGCGGCGTAGGCGGGGTGGCCGGGTAGCCCGATCAACGCGTGCACCGAGGAGACCACGACCACGCTGCCGCCGGTCTCGCGCAGGTCGGGCAGGCACGCCCGGACCCCCAGGAAGGTGCCGGTGAGGCAGACCGCGAGCTGCTGGTCCCAGGATTCCCGGGTGGTCTGGTCGGCCGGCGCGACCGCCACCGTGTACGCGTTGCTGACCAGCGTGTGCACCGGCCCGAAACGTTCCCGGGCGGCGCGGACTGCGGCGAGCCAGGCTGCCTCGTCCGCGACGTCGGCGATCAGGGCGTACGCCTTCCCACCCTGGTCGCGGATCTCCTCGGCTACTGGTTCCGCGGAGCGGACGTCGGTCAGCAGGACACCGACGCCGGTGGCGGCGAGCCGCCGGGCGCAGGCCGCGCCGATCCCGCCCGCCGCGCCGGTGACCAGCGCGGTCCGCTCAGTTGTCCGTCCGTCCATACGCCTTCCTCGAAGTAACCATTAATTACGAAGATATCTTGACAGTCGGGTACCCATCCTGCAACCTCTAGGAAACAACTGGCCCTCGCCGCTTCAGATCCGCTCCGAACCCCTCGGAGCCCCTCGAACACGCCAGCGACCGGACCAGTGGCACACCTGCAAACGGTAGGAGGACACCATGCTCAACCGCGGACTCAGCCGCCGCGCGGTGCTCGCCGGAGCCGGCGGAATGGGAGCGGCCGCCGTACTTGGGGGCTGCGCCACCGGCGGCGGCGGTGACAGCGGCGGCGACGGCACGCTGGTGCTGCAGTCGTCGCTCTCCGACGAAGCACCCCGGCAAGCGCTCACCGAAGTCGTCGACGACTACGACGAACACGACGTCACCCTGAACACCATCGCGATCGAGACCTTCCGGGCCCAACTGCCCAGCTACCTCAGCTCCGGCAACCCGCCCGACGTCCTCACCTGGTACGCCGGTGCGGTCGCCCGGGACTACGCCCAGCGCGGATTCCTGCTCGACCTCTCCGACCTGTGGAGCGGCGACGGCGCGTGCGCCAACTTCTCCGACGCGCTGCGGGAACTCTCCACCGACGACGCCGGCCAACAGATCTTCGTACCCACCAACTACTACTGGTGGGGCGTGTTCTACCGGCGCTCCGCCTTCGACGAGTGGGGCGTGCAGCCCGCCGAGACCTGGGACGACTTCCTGGCGCTCTGCGCCGAGATCCAGGGCCAGGGCGCCGACCCACTGGCGATGGGCACCGGCGGTACGCCATGGGTGGCCTCCGGCTGGTTCGACTACCTCAACCTGCGGATCAACGGCGTCGACTTCCACCGGGAGCTGCTCGCTGGCGAGCACTCATTCGACGGCCCGGAAGTTCGCGAGGTGATGGAGCGGTACCGGGAGCTGCTGCCCTACTTCGACCCGAACGGCCGCTCACAGTCCTGGCAGGACGCGGTCACCCCGCTGGTGAACAAGAGCGCCGGCATGTACCTGATCGGCGCCTTCATCACCCAACTGGTGCCCGAGGACGAGCTCGACGACATCGACTTCTTCCGGGTCCCGGTCATCGACTCCGCCGTGCCGCTGGCCGAGGAGGCGCCCACCGACGGCTACTTCGCCAGCGCCAACTCGACCGACCCGGAGGGCGCGATGAGCCTGCTCGCCCACCTCGCCTCACCCGAGGCGCAGCAGAAGTTCATCGAGCTCTCGGCCTCGTCGAACCTCCCCACCTCCCCGGACGTCGACACCTCGAGCTTCTCGCCGCTGGTGCAGAAGGGGATTGAGCTGCTCAACGAGAGCGCGGCGATCACCCAGTTCTTCAACCGCGACTCCAGCGACGAGCTGCAGACCACCGCCGACGATGCGCTGACCAGGTTCCTCGACCGTCCCGACGATGTGGACACGATCCTGGCTGATTGGCAGTCCGCCGCCGCGCGGGTCTTCTCGTCGTGACCAGCGCCGCCACCACAACGAGCCGGCCGGCCGCGCCCCGGCGCCGGGTTCCCACCCGGCGCCAGGTGCCGTGGCCGGTCTGGGGTTTCCTGCTCCTGCCCGCCGCCATCGAGGTGGGGCTCGTGTTCTGGCCGGCGTTGAACAGCTTCTACCTGTCGTTCACCCAGTGGGGCGGCGTCGGCCCGCCGGAGCCGGTCGGCATCGCCAACTACGAGAACCTCTTCGCCGACCCGGTGTTCCACCAGGCGCTCCGGAACAACGTGATCTGGGCGGTGGGCTTCGGCGGACTGTCGGTGGTGGGCGGGCTGATACTGGCGCTGGCGCTGAACCGCCCCCGCCGCGGGGTGGGGCTCTACCGCAGCGCCATCTTCCTGCCGATGGTCTTCTCACTGGCGGTGACCGGACTCTTCTGGCGGGTGCAATACCAGCCGGACGGCACCGTCAACACCTCGCTGGGGCTGCTCGGGCTCGGTGACCTGGAGCGGCAGTGGCTGGCCGACCCGGACACCGCGCTCTACGCGGTGCTGATCGCGGCGGTGTGGCGGCAGGTCGGCTACATCATGGTGCTCTACCTGGCCGGGCTCAAGTCATGCGATCCGGCGCTGCAGGACGCGTCGGCGGTGGACGGCGCGGGCCCCTGGCAACGCTTCCGGTACGTCATCTGGCCGCAGCTACGAGGGGTGAACACGGTGGTCTTCGCGGTCACCGTGATCGAGGCGGTCCGGACCTTCGACATCGTCTGGGCGATGACCGGCGGCGGCCCGTACCGCTCGACCGAGCTGCTGAGCACCTACATGTTCCAGCAGGGATTCACCTTCCTCAACCTTGGCTACGCCTCCGCGCTCGCAGTGGTGATCTTCGCGTTGGCGATCGTCTTCATCATCACCTACCTGGTCCGCGCTACCCGGCAGGAGGTCGAGTCATGAGCCGGCGGGGCAAGGACTGGCTGTTCCACGGGATCATGGCCCCGCTCTCCCTGCTGTGGGTGGCGCCGATGATCTTCGTGGTCTTCATCGCCTTCCGTCCCTTCGACGACATCACCCGCCGCGGACTCACCGCGCTACCCGCCGGATTCACGCTGGACGGCTTCCGGACCGCCCTCGGCTCGGGCGGCATGGGTCAGGCGATGTGGGTCAGCATCCAGGTCACCGTGCCGGCGGTCATCCTCAGCCTGCTCCTCGCCTCGATGGCGGCGTTCGCTCTGAGCCGGTACGAAATCCCGTTCCGGCGTACCATCTTGTTGACCATGCTGGCGGGGAACCTGCTGCCACCACAGATCCTGCTGATCCCGGTCTCGAAGATCACCGAGTCGCTCGGCGTCTACGACACCGTCTACGGCCTGATCGCCATCCACATCGGATTCGGGATGGGTTTCTACACCTTCGTGCTCTACGGGTTCATGCGCTCGATCCCGAACGAGATCACCGAGGCCGCCCGGATCGACGGCGCCGGACCGGCCCACACCTACGCCCGGATCATCATGCCGCTGTGCCGACCAGCGCTCGCCGCGTTGGCCGCGCTCGCGACCACCTGGATCTTCAACGACCTGATCTGGTCGCTGGCGGTGCTGCAGAGCCAAAGTAAGCTGCCGGTCACCGCCGCACTGCTCAACCTGCAGGGCGGCTTCGTCAGCAACTGGAACGTGGTCGCCGCCGGCTCGATCCTGGCCGCCATCCCCACCGCCATCGTCTTCTTCGCCTTCCAACGTCACTTCGTCTCCGGACTCCTGATGGGATCGAGCAAATGAGTACGACCATCCCCGCCCACCTACCCGACCGGCTCACCATCACGCTGTGGGACTTCAGCTGGTACACGCGTACCGCCCCGGGGGACGTCTTCGCCGACCTGGACGAGGCGTTCGCGCAGGCGGTCGCGCGCGGCTACAACACGATCCGGATCTGCGCGATGCCCTACCTACTCTTCGGCAGTGGGCTCGACACCACCGCGCTGCGCTTCGGCGGCCTGGGCGGCGAGTACGGGCAGCGCACCCGGTGGTACGACGTGGCCACCCCGGCCACCGTCGACGGACGGGCGCACCTGCTGGAGCTGTTTCGGGCCGCCCAGCGGCACGACTGCTACATCATCGTCTCCAGTTGGGAGTATCAGCAGAGCCCCGCGTTCCTCGCCGACGACTCCTGGCACCAGGCGCTGTCGGCGGTACCGCCGGCCGACCGGGTGACCGCGCTCGCCGACGCCCTCGCCGACCTCCTCGATCTACTGGCGACCGAGGGCCTCGACGACCGGGTCGCGTTCGTCGAACTCCACAACGAGGTGCAGTTCAGCCGGCTCACCGAGGTGCTGCCGGCCGGCGCCGACCCGGTTCTCGGCCTCAAGCCGTACCTCACCGACGGCATCGACCGGCTCAAGGCCCGACACCCGGCGGCCCTGGTGACCACGAACTACGCCGGGGTGCCGGTGGGCCGGATGCGCGGCGTGCCGGAGAACGCCGACGTGGCGGTCTTCCACCCCTACGTCTACGGGGTGCTCGACGAGCTGGTCAGCGAATTCGCGCTACGCGACCTGAGCCGGCCGTTCCCGCAGCAACGCGCGTACGCCGAACTGCTGCGGCCGGACGCGCCGCCGCTGGAGCAGTGGCTGCCCCCGGAGCCCGACCGGTGGCGGGTGGCCGCCACCGTGGTCCCACCGCGGGAGGTCTACGCCCACGACTGGTGCGACCCGGCGAAGTGGGACCGCTGGCTCTACGAACGCTACGGTGACCACCGGCGCAGCATGGCAGCGGCGCTGGAGATCTGGCTGGCGGTAGCCGCCGACTGGGCCACCGACCATCAGGTCCCGCTGGTCTTCGCCGAGGGTTGGGTGGGCTACACCCCACTGACAGGCGAGTTCGAGGACGGCCCGGTCGGGCGCGACGTCTGCGAACGGGCGGTCCGTGCCAGCGCCGACATCGACGCCTGGGGCACTCTGATCTGCTCGAACGCGGCACCGCATCATCCGATGTGGCGGATGGCGGAGTGGCAGCGCCGGCTCAACCGAGAGTTCCTCGACGCGCCACGCGGCTGAGCGGGTCGGCCCACGGCTGGACAACGACTGGACGCGCGGGCCCGGGCGGCGCCCGCTTATCCAGCGGATAGGGCTTTCCCCACCGGTTACGCCTTGACCGATAGAGACGCGGCTATATAGGTTCGGCGCCATCGACCCCTGTGCCTGCCAGCTCTCCCGATCGGAGGCGCTCATGAGACCCGCCCGCATTGGCCGGCTCGTCGCTGCCGCGGCTACCGCCGGCATCCTCGCCGCCCTGGCGCTCTCCCCCACCGCCCACGCGGCCGCTCCCGACTCACCCGGCCTCGGCCAGTTGGCCGCGGCGAAGACCGCCCTCGACCGGGCGGCGGCACCGCCGGAGTCGGTCACCAGCTGGTACGTCGACGAGGCCACCGATCAAGTGGTCGTCGAGGTGCTACCGGAGGCCGAGCCCGTCGCGGCCGAGTTCGCCGAGGCCAACGGGGTCAGCGACGACCTGATCACCGTGGTCACCACCGCCGAGGCCCCGCGGCTGTTGCAGCCCTGGCCGCTGCAGGAGGGCGACCCCTACTATGCAAACAACAACCGCTGCACCGTCGGCTTCCTGATCCGCACCACCGCCGGCCAGAACGGCTTCATTACCGCTGGCCACTGTGGCTCCGTCGGTGTCCGGACCTACGGGTTCAACCAGGAGCCACAGGGCAACTTCTGGCTCTCCCAGTTCCCCGGCAGCGACTGGGCGGTGGTGCTGGTGACCGACGACTGGATCCCGACGCCGATCACCACCGGTTCACAAGAGGCCCCGATCGGCGGCTCGGTGTGCAAGATCGGTTCGACCACCGGGTACACCTGCGGCACGATCACCGCCAAGAACGTCACCGTCAACTACCCACAGGGCACGGTCACCGGGCTGACCCGAACCACCCTCTGCGCCGAGCCGGGCGACTCCGGCGGCCCGGTCTTCTCCGGCAACTACCAGGGGCAGGGCATCGTCTCCGGCGGCTCCGGCAACTGCGCGGCCGGGGGTGTCACCTTCTTCCAGCCGCTGCTGCCGATCCTGAGCAGCGGCAATCTCACCCTGCTCACCGCACCCTGATCACCGCACCGCCTGATCACCGGCAGACCCCGGTACCGACCGGCGCCGAACCAGCGCACGTGATCCTTGTCATGGTCACCCGCGCTGGTTCGGCGCCGCTTTGTACGGCTATCGTGACGCTGCCGTGGTGCTCGGGAAGACCGGTGCGAAACCGGAGCGGCCCTCGCCACTGTGATCGGGAAGTCGACGATCGACGCTCGCCAACCACCCGCACCAGCGGGCGGGAGCGGCCACTGGACGCCAACTCGGGTGTCCGGGAAGGCAGACCGTCGCCGCACCACCCCGTCAGCCAGGAGACCGGCCACGGCACGAGACCCGTCCACGAGGTGTGGGAGGCACGGTCCGGCTATGAATAGTCGACACATCCTGCTGGTCGCCCGGCAGGTCGCCCAGAGCGGTGGCCAGGAGACGGTACGTCAACTCGCCACGGCGGTCGCCGCCGAGCTGGGCCGTCGCGGCGATGACAGCCCGGTCGGCGCCTGCTTCCTCGACGGCGAAGCGCCCTCGCTCGTCACAGCGCTCGACCAGGCGACTGACGCCGGGGCCAGCGAGATCGTGCTGGTGCCGACCCACCTGCCGCCCGACCGGTATCTCGACGTGTGGCTGCGGCGTACCCACGGACACTGGGTGCAGACCCGGGGCGACCAGTGCGCCAGCGGGCTGCCGACCGTCGCAGTCACCGCGCCCCTGGCGCTCCAGCCGGAGCTGGTCAGCACCATTCTCGCGGCGCTGGCGGATCCGGTGACCGCCATCGGCGGGGTGCCTGGGCCGTTCCGCAGCCCGGCCTGGTCGACCATCCCGCGCCACCGGCACCACGTGCTGGTCTGTCGGGGGCCGCGCTGCGCGGCGTACGGAGCGGCAGCGGCGGCCGACGCGCTGAGCGAACGGATCGCCGCCGCCGGCCTCGCCGACGACACGCTCGTGACCAGCACCGGCTGCCTCTTCCCGTGCAACCTGGGCCCGCTGGTGGTGGTGCATCCGGAGGATGTCTGGTACACGGCCGTGGACGAGGAGTTGGCCGGGCGGATTATTGATGAGCATCTGGCCCAGGGCCGGGTGGTAGCAGACTCCCGCGCCACCACCCGGCTCACTACCGGCAGGTAGGAGGCATATAGGGGATATTTCGAGTTAGTCTCATTTTATGAGGCGGTGGTTGCCCCGGCTGGTCCCCGGCCACCAGGCCCCGGACCGCTCATGACTCAGCTGGCCACGCTCGCCTCGGTCATCCTGTTCGCCGTAGCAGGGGTGATCGCGGTGACGATCGCGGCCATCCACGCCGGCCGGGTGCTCACCGAACGGCGACGCGCCCGGCGCGTCGCCCGGCCACGGCAGCTGCTCTTCGCCTTCGTCGCCAGCGGCGATCCGGCCGAGCTAACGGAGCTGGCGCGGATGCCCGCCGCCGACTGGCGGGCGGTGGCGCCGAGCGCCTTCGAGCTACTGACCAAGGTCCGAGGCGAGGCACACGAAGCGCTCGCCACCCTGCTGGCCCGCCGCGGGCTGGTCCACCAGGCCCGGCGCGAGCTACACAGCATCAGCGCGGTGCGCCGCGCCCGGTCCGCCGCCGCGCTCGGCAGCCTGCACGACGGCGCCTCGGTACCGCAGCTGTGCCGGCTCCTCGCCGACACCCACCCCGAGGTACGGGTCGCCGCCATCCAGGCGCTGGGCCGGATCGGCGACCCCGCCGCCGCCCGCCCGCTGCTCAGCAGCCTCCAACCACCCCAGCCCGCCCCCTCCCAGCTCGTCGCCCACGCGCTCGCCCAGCTCGGGCCCAGGATCGCCCCGATGCTGTTGCCGGCCCTCACCGGACCGCCGTTGGTGCAGACAACGGTCCTCGATGCGATGCGCCTGATCGGCACCTTCGAAGGCGAGGGCGGCCTCGCCGGCCGGGTCCCGGCCCAGGTCGCCGAAGTGCTACAGGACGACCGCTCGCAGCCGGTGCGGCTCCGGGCGGCGAAGACGCTGGGCCGGCTCGGGTCTGGAGCCGCGATGGCGCCGCTGCTCGCCAGCACCCAGCCTGCAGAGCCGGCGCCGCTGCGCGCCGCCGCCGCGGCGGCGCTGGGCGAGCTCGGCGCGGTCGACGCGGTGACGCCGCTGGCCGAGTTGTTGACGTGCGGGGACGACCATGTCGCGGGGGCCGCCGCCACCGCCCTGTCCCGACTCGGCCCCACCGGGCTCGCCGCCCTCAACCGGGCGGCCGCGACGCAGGCGACCGCTACCGGGCCGGCCCGACGCGGCGCCGAGCACGCCAACGCGGTACTCGACCGGATAGCGAGGTCCGCCGCGGCCCGGGAGCCGGCCCCCGCCCCGAAGCGGGAAGCCCTGCGCTCATGAACCAGCTAAGTTACTGGGTCGGCGAGGTCCTCCGCTACACCGACGTGGTGATTCTCGGCTACTTTCTGCTCCTCAACAGCTCGCTGCTGGTGCTGGTGCTGCTCGGCGGTTGGGAGCTGGCCAGCAACGTCCGGCGGCGCGCGTTCGCCGGGCTCGACCTCACCTTCCGCAGCCCGCTGACCCCCTCGATCTCAGTGCTGATGCCGGCCCACAACGAGGGTGCCGGGATCGTCACCGCGGTACACGCAATGCTCGCGCTGCGCTATCCGCGTACCCAGGTGGTGGTAATCGACGACGGCTCGACGGATCAGACGACCGCGCTGTTGATCGACGAGTTCGACCTCACCGAAACCCCGATGGTGATGCCGCCGGACGTGCCGGTCGCCGGCGAGATCCTCGGCGTCTACGCGCCCCGTACCGGCGCCAGCTCGCCGCTGCTGGTCCGCAAGACCAACGGCGGCCGCTCCGACGCGGTCAACGCCGGCATCAACATCGCCGACGGCGAACTGGTCTGCATGGTCGATGCCGACTCGGTGCTCGACTCCGACTCGCTGCTCACCGTAGTGAAGCCCTTCATCGACGACCCGCTCCGGGTAGTCGCCACCGGCGGCGCGATCCGGGTCGCCAACGGCTGCACCATCGTCGGCGGCCGGGTCATCGACGTCCGGATGCCTACCGGCTGGCTGCCCCGGATCCAGGTGGCCGAGTATCTACGCTCGTTCCTGCTTGGCCGCTCCGGCTGGTCCCGGCTGGGCAGCGTAGTGATCATCTCCGGCGCCTTCGGCCTGTTCCGCCGCGACCTGGTGGTCCAGATCGGCGGGCTGGCCCGCGACACCGTCGGCGAGGATGCCGAGCTGGTCTTCCGGCTCCATCGCCGGCTCCGGGAGTGGCGGGCCGACTACCGGATCGTGTTTGTGGCCGAACCGGTCTGCTGGACCGAGGTGCCGAGCACCTTGGCCGTACTGGGGCGGCAACGGCGCCGGTGGCACCGCGGCCTCACCGAACTACTGCTACTGCACCACCGGAGCATGATCGGCAACCGCAGGTACGGCCGGATCGGCCTGCTGGCGCTGCCGTTCTACCTGCTGTTCGAACTGCTGGCGCCGGTGGTGGAGCTGGCCGCACTGGTGCTCATCCCGGCCGGGATGCTGGCAGGGGTGGTCGACATCGACTTCGCGTGGCGGTTCCTGCTCGTCGCCTACGGGTACGCGATGGTGGTCAGCCTGTTGGCGCTGGTGATGGAGGAGCTGGTGTTCCACCGGTACCGGCGGTGGCGCGACATCGCCGCGATCGCCGCCGGGGCGGTGCTGGAGAACGTGGGCTACCGGCAGCTCACCGCCTGGTATCGACTCCAGGGCAGCTGGTCGGTGCTGCGCGGCAGCAAGCCGGTCTGGGGCACGATGACCCGGCAAGGACTCGGCAGCGCCAGCAAGTCCTCGGGGTAGCAGACCCTGGCGGTAGCAGACCTGGCGGTAGCAGACCTGGCGGTAGCAGTGGCGGGTCAGCGCCGCGGCTCACGCCTCCGGCGCCGGCGGCCGCACCAGCCCCTGCTCGACCAGGCTCGCCTGGAACCGGGCGGCCGCCGGATGGTGCGGCGCCAGCACCCGGACCGCCTCGGCGAGCGCCTCCCACGCCCCCGACTCCCGATAATCCTCAATGGTCATCAACACCCCGAGCAGCTCGGTATGCGCGACGCTGTTGCGCGGCAGGTGTTGCCGGACCGGCCCCGGCAACAACCGGTAGAGCTGTTGCCGCCAGGCGGGGTCGTCGCTACCCGGCACCGCCAGCAGATCGGCAGCCAGCCGCTGATAGGCGATCCGATCGGGGCCGGCGGCGACCGGGCCGGGACCAGCAACGGCCGCCGGCCTGGTCGGTGCAGCGACCGGGTCGGAGACCGACCGCTGGAGCGGCAGCACCGGGGGCGCTGTCAGCTGTGTGAGCTGGTGCCGCAGCGCCGTGTACGACGGGTGGGCGTGCGAATCGGGCTGGATGATCGAGGAGTGGTCTCCCGGCAGCGTTCCACCGTCGGGAAAGACGCCGAGCGCCACCGCTGGCGGCACAACCGCATCGCTGTCCGCGGCGTAGACCACCACCCGAGTATCGCCCGCACCGTGCACCACCCGGTTCAAGACCACCCGCTGCGCCCTGGTGACGGCCGCCTGCAGCGGCCGAAGGTGACGCTCCTGCGGGTTCCGCCAGAACCAGGCGGCCCGGCGCAACGGCAGCAACAGATCCGAGCCCGCGTGCGGGCACGCGAACATCACCACCAACCGGATCCGGGACAACAGCGCCCGGTCGTCGTCGGCTACCGCCTGCGCCAGCAGCTGCTGCACCACCAACCCACCCTGGCTGTGTGAGACCAGCACCACAGGCCGCTGGTCGGGCAACCGCTCGGTGAGGAACGTACGCAGACCGTCCCCGAGCTCCGGCAGGCGGGGGATCCGCCGCAGCGGATGCAGCGAGAAGGCCGGGCTGCGGTAGCCGAAGGTGTGGGTGGAGCACTCCGCCAGCTGCGGGTCGGCTGAGATCAGCCGTTGGAATCCCGACCAGACCTTCACCGACGACAGGAAGCCGTGGACGAAGGTGATACCTACGTGGGGGGACACGGTAGCCAAGTTACCGTATGGTGACCCCCACAGGCCGTACAGTGGGCCGATCGCTGCCCCCACAATGGCCGTTCGGTCTGGTACTAATTGCTAGCCGAACCCGACTCGAGAAGGGCCTACCGGAGTGAATCAACCGACCGCCGCGGACGTCGAGTCGGACCTAGTCGATCTCGCCGACCTCACCCTCGCCGACCTGCCCGAACTCGACGCGGCGGTGATCGCACCGGTGATGGGGCGGCTGCTCCGCCGGGTCGACGATCCAGACAGCATCACCAGTGGCTACAACCCCCAGCGCCTCGACTAACCCGAACGTCTGTTGTGGAGGAATGATGACCGGTGACCAGGCGCTGGGGCCGTCTGACCGGACCCTGGTTCGGCACCGGCTCCCGCAACCGCACGTCGCCGTCCTCACCGCTGGGTACGGCGACGAGGAGACGGTCCGCCTGCTACTGGCCGCCGAACGGAGCTGGCGGCTGATCCAGCTCCGCGCGGTGCTCGACGCGGTCGCCGAGCAGCCAGCCGCGACCGCCCCACTGCCGGAGCTGGATGAGGCGTGGCGACTGCTCGTGACGGCGGAGCGGCACCAACCCTCCGAGATGGACAAGATCCTGCTGCATCCGCAGGTCGGGACCTGGGCCGGGTACGCGCTCCGGCGGCTGCGGGGCGCTACCACGGCCACCGCGCCTCGTTGGGTGGACCTCGGCTACCTACACGCACTCGCCGCCGCAGCCGCGTTGCGCACCGGACTCACTTTCGCGATCAGCATTCCGATCCGCGACGGGTACGCGGCGCTGCCCACCCTCGGCGGCTGTTGGCTACCGACCGGCCAGACCTGGGCCGTAGCGGAGATCACCGGCGCCGACGGTACCGGCACCATCACCGCCGGCGGGGCCAGCGTCACGATCCCGGCGCCGACCGCCCCGGATGCCGCGCCAGCGGGCTCCGACCCCGACGCCGCGGCCTGGGTCGCACTACCCACCATCACCGCGGAGCACGCCGGCCACCGGCTCAGCGTCACCCTCGACCACCTCGACCCGTACCGGAACCTGCGCTCCCCGACTCCGCCCGACCGGCTCTCAGCGGAGCAGGTGGCCCGGTGGCGAACCCTGCTCACCCGGGCCTGGGAGTTGATCGTCGACGCCAGTCCGGGCTTCGCTCCGGCGATCGCGGCCGGGCTGTCCTCGGTGGTCCCGCAGCCGGCTGCCGAACGGTTCCGCACCATGAGCGCCTCCGCCGGGGACGCCTTCGGCAGCACGATCGTCTCTGAGCCGGAGGACGCCCCGGAACTCGCGGTGACGCTGGTCCACGAATTTCAACACATCAAGCTGGGCGGGCTGCTCCACCTCACCCCGTTGCACCGCGCCGAGCCGGCGGAACGCCTCTACGCTCCGTGGCGGGACGACCCCCGCCCGCTCGGCGGCCTGCTGCAAGGGGTCTACGCCTTCGTCGGCATCACCGAGTTCTGGCGGGCGCTACGCGGCCGGGCCACCGGCCGGACCGCCCGGCTGGCACAGCTCGAATTTGCCAAGTGGCACAGCCAGGTGAGTCTCGTCCTGGCGACGATCGGCACGCTGCCGGAGCTCACCGAGGCCGGTCGGACGCTGGTCAGCAACCTGGCCGAGACTGCCCGACAGTGGTCGGCCGAGCCGGTGCCCGCTGAGATCAGCTCCGCCGCGGACGCCGCCGTCACCGACCACCGCGCCCGCTGGCGACTCCACCACCTGCGCCCCGCCCCGGAGACGATCGAGGCATTCGCCGCCGCTTTTCTCGCCGGCACCGCCCCGCCGACCGGGGCTGAATCCTCCTCCACAGTGGTAAGCGATTCGGCCGCCCGACGGCTGGACACCCGCGCGGTGTTGACCATGTGGCGGCTCACCGACCCCGACGGCTTCGACCAACTGCAGAAAGACCCCGCGGCCCTGGCCGAGCAGGTCTCCGGCGCGACCGCCGCCGACCTGGCCTACGCGGCGGGAGACCTCGCGCTGGCGAGACGGGGCTACCTGGCAGAGCTCGCCACCGATCCTGGTTCGGCCAGTGCCTGGTCTGGACTGGGGTTGGTCGAGTCGACGCAGGACCCCGACAGTGCGGCCGCGGCCGCGCTGCGCCTCCGGCCGGAGCTGATCTGCGCCGTCTACCAACGGGTCGTCACCACCTCCCCGCCCGGAGCCGGCACGGGCGAGGCCGCCGGCGCCGATGTCCCGACCGATCGCACCCCACTGGCGCTTCCGCTACGGCTGGCCGAGTGGTTCGGCGCCGACCCGCTCGCCCGCTAGGCGTCCGGGTCGGCGCCGACCGGCTCCGTTTACAACGGCATCGGGTCTAGGTCGCAGGTCCCGCGGACGGTGAGGTCGCTGCCTGCGACGGTCGCCGGGTGGTTCTCGCCCAACGCCCGGTGCAGGCCGGCGGAGACCTCCGCGTGCAGCTCATACGCTTCGCTCTGCCGGTCCATCGCCAACAGATCCATCGCCAGGTTGCCGAGACAGATCAACGTGGTCGGATGCTCTGGGCCAAACACCCGCCGCATCCGGTCCGCGGTCTCTAGGTCGCGGGCGTGCGCCGCGCTCACCTCACCCTGCGCGTACAGGTCGTTGGCGAGATTGACCGCGCCCGCCAGGCTCAGCGGATGATCCGCCCCGAGCAGCCTGGTCAACACCGAAACCCCGTCCTCATTGATCTGCCGGGAGCGGGCCACGTCGCCCCGCAGGTGACGGGAGATCGCGACGTTCAGCTGGGCCGCCACCGTATACGGATGGTCGGCACCGAAAAGCCGTCGGTACTCGTCCTGCACCTGCTCGCCGAGCTGGACGGCCTCGTCGAAGTGACCGGTGGCGCGCAGGTCCACGGCGAGCCCGAGCGCGGCCAACAGCGCATCCGGATTGTTCTCACCGTACCGGGAGGCGTAGCCGTCGCGGGCCTCCTCGGAGAGCTGCCGGGCGGTCCGGTGGTCGCCGGCCTTGCGTACCGCCGACGCCAACCGTCGCAGCGCCCGTAGCGTCTGGGTCTGTTCGGCGCCCTGCTCCTGCCGGAGCCGGTCGACGATATCCTGCATCTGGATCCGGGCGGTGATGAACTCCCCCAGCTCCCGCCGGTCGATCACCAGGTTCAGCAGGCTCTCCTGGGTGAACGCGTGGTCCTCCCCGAAGAGCAGCACGCGGCGCTCGTAAGTGTCCTGATCCACTTCGTATGCCCGGGAGAGGTCGCCCGTGAGCCGAAGACTGACCGCCAAGTTGTGGGCGGCGTTGAGGGTGTTCGGATCGTCGATCCCCAGCGCCCGTACGTGCCGCTGATAGAGGTCCTGCTCCATCTCCAGGGCGGCGGCGAAGTCGCCTGCCACCCGCCGGTCCGCCGCGACCGCACCGACCGCTTTCAGTAGCTCCTCGGAATCCTCGCTGGTGGTGCGCTGGTAGGCGGCCAGGATCTCGGCGTTGTGTTGCGCCGCCTCCGCGTAATGCCCCAGCATGTAGAGCATGAACCCGAGCCAATGGCCGATCTTGAGCGTGGCGGAGGCATCCTGCCCCAGCTGACCCCGCCAGGTCTCGTACGCCCGCCGGCTCAGGTCCAGCGACGCCTCGTAGTCGCCGCCCCAGTACAGATATTTTGCTTCGTTCTCTACCAGCTGCTGCACCCAGGGCACCGGTGACAGAATCGCGCCCGACGCCTCGACATGTGGATAGAGCTCGGCATAGCTGCGCCAGTTCGCCGGCGAGTTCGGATCGTTCCGATCACCCGAGGCGAGCAGCAGGTGAGCGCTGCTCCGCATGGACTCCCGCTCCGGCTCGCTCATCCGGTCGTTGAGCACCGCCTGGATCAACCGGTGCATCTGAATCGAGTTGGTCCGGTGGTTGACCCGGGCCAGTGCATACCGGTTGATGTCCCGGATCGCCCGGTTGAGCCGCATCGGATCGCGCAGCGCCGCGTTCAGTTCGGGGTGCACATCGGTGTTGTGAGCACCACCGAGCAGCGTCCGCGGGATCGGCTCCGGCGCCAGGAACGAACAGAGCTGCAGCAACCGGAAGGCGGCGGGGTTGGAGACCACCAGCCGATCAAGCGAAACGTTCCACGCCGCGGCGACCGGCAGTTGATAGTCCATCGGCGCCGCCTGGGCGAGCAGATCGATGCGCTTGCGTTCGAAGAGCCGCAGATATTCTTCGGCGGGCATGCCGGTCTCGGCCCGCCACGCCGCTGCCTGCTCCAGTGCCAGCGGCAGGTCGCCGAGCGCCTCGGCCAACCGGTCCGCCTCGACATCGTCTAGGTCCGGGCCGCGCAGCCGCAGCAGCTGCACGCTCTCTTCCCGGGTGAAGACGTCCACCTCCAGCGTGCGGGCCACGCTCGCCCAGTGCGGATTGCGGGAGGTCACCATGATGCTGCCCGTGCCGCCCGCCGGGAAGAACTGGCGCACCGCCTCGGGACTCTCAGCGTTGTCGAAGACGAGCAGCCACTTCGCATAGGGGCTGCCGAGGCGCAGCGCCTCCTGCACCGCATTTCGGGCGCTGGCGACGTCCGGCCCGGCCGGGAGATTCATCCGCTGCGCCAACTCGACGAGGGAGGCGCCGATCTGGGCCGACCGCTCCGCCGGAATCCACCAGATCAGGTCATACTCGCTCTGATGCCGGTAGACATACTCGATGGCCAAGTGGGACTTGCCGACTCCGCCCATCCCATGCAGCGCGTGCGGCAGCACCGCCGTCGCGCCTCCCTGCATCTGCTCATGCAGCAGCTCAAGGAGCTTCGACCGGCCAGTGAAGTTGGGGTTGCGGGGCGGGATGTTGCCCCAGATCGCCGGGGGTTTCGACGGGGTCCGCGGCGCCGCCGTCGAGGGGGCGGTCGCTGATGGGGAACTGCTGGTAGACACGCCGACTCCTTCCCTTTCGGGAGGACGAACTTGATGAATGTCCGCCGGTCCATCCATTGTTACATCTTCACGGCCCACGGTGGAGTGACGCGCGGTGTCGGTTTCAGGCGGACCACCGAGCTGATCATCCAGTCGTCGTGCTCGATCCAGGTAACGCCCGGAGAGCGCCCGCAGCACCGCCTGCTCGACCCGCAGAAACGCCACTGTCTCGGCGGTGACCGGCGGCAGCGGAGTCCGCTCCGGATCGTCGATCACGCGGCTCAATTGGGCAACGGCCGGCACCGCCGCCCCCAGCACCGCCTCCACCACCCGCCAGACCCGGGGGGCGTCGGCTCGCCGGCCCGCAGTGAGTAACTCCTCCCGAACGCCGGGTTCGAACTCAAGCGTCACCATCGGTGACTCACCCGCCGCCACCTCGGGAACCGGCCGGAGCAGCCCGCTGGTGAGCACCTCAGCCAAGTGCGTGGCGTCCGAGTCCGGCAACAACCGATGCTGTAGCTCCCGGATCAGCGCCACACTGAGCGGGGCCGCCGCCAGCAGCCCAGCCAGCCGGACCGCCAGCGGAGTCGCCCGGGCCGCGAACTCCCGTACCCGCTGGCGCGCCGCTGGCCGTCGCTCCCCGGGCTCGGCGGGGACTGCCGGTGTGTCGACGGCGGCGGGCGCCGGGCGGGTCGCCAGCACCGCGGGTAGCCCTAGCCAACCCCCGTGGTCGCCCGCGACCAGCTGCGCCCAGGCAGCCAACCACCGCGGTCGCAGCTCCAACACCGGGACCGGGACGGGCCGCTCGGTCGCCGATCCGCTCTCGTCGGCCGGTTCCAGCCACGGCTCGCGACGCCACCAGCTCAGCTCACCATTGGCGGCTCCCGGCCGGGGCGCCCACAGCCGGAGCCGCTCAGGGCAGAGACCGCTGCGGTGCCAGTGCTGCTGCGGCAGCAGCTGTACGATCGCCACCGGCGCCCGGCGCGCCCACCGCCCCACCTCCGGCAACGCGACCCCCGCCGACCAGGCCGGCCCGGCGCCGTCGGTCAGCACGAAAATGATCCGCTGACGATCAGTGGCCGGCAGCCCCACCGGGTGGTGCCGCCGACCCGGGCGGGAGAGTTGGACCTCGGCCGGGTCCTTGGTGTCCGTGTGCAGCCGGCGCAGATGGACCTCGTGGAAGGCGGCTTGCCGGCGCAACAGAGCGACGAACTCGGCTACCTGGTCCCACCAGATCGTCATCGACACATGATCATCAGCGACCACCACCGCGTCCCAGCGCGGCGCCGGCGCTGGCGTCCAGACCGGCAGCCATAGCCCATCCTGGGCGGCCCGTTCGGCGGTGGCCGCCTCGTCGAGCAGCCGAATATGACGTGACGGCACCGGCTGCCGCAACGGCCGCAACCGCCGCGCGATCGCCCCCGCTCCGGGCAGGACAGGCTGGGTGACGCGCGGCCGGGGCGGATCCGCCGCGGGCATCTTCCCCGCCATGGTGGACGCCTCGACCGCCGGGACCGGCCGACCACTTCCGGCCGGGTCGCGCCGCGCCCGCGACTCATCGTGGCTGGTCGGCGGCGAATCGGCGCGACGGAGACCGCGCCCGACCTCGGGCGTCCGTGCCGGCGACGGTAGGGCCGTCGCCGGCACGGACGAGCTGATCCGGGTCGCCAACCATACTGCCTCGGCGACCTGCTGCCAGCTCGGATCACTCATTCGGCCCCGATCGGCGAGAGCCGGTGCCAGATCGCCTCGATCAACCGACGCAGGCTCTCCTCATCGGTGGTGGTGAACGCGCCCGCCATCCGCAGCTGGAACGCGTTGAGCAGCTGGTCCGCCGCCAGGCCATCGAGCCGGTCCCGGCGCTCCAGGTAGGCACGAATAATCTCGCGGGCATCCGCTAGCTGCTCGTCCGGGAAGTGCGCCGCCACCATCGCCGCCAGCTTCCCGGCATCCGGCTCCGGGACCCGCAGATGCAGGCACCGCCGCAGGAACGGAGCGGGGAATTCCCGCTCACCGTTGCTGGTCATCACCACGATCGGAAACTCGTGGCACCGTACCCGGCCGTGCCGGATCGTCGCGGTCCCCGCCGGATCAGCGGTATGGACGACGACCTCGGGTACCCGGGCCGCCGACCGCATCAGCTCCCGCAGCTCGAACTCACCCTCCTCGAAGACGTTGAGCAGATCGTTTGGAAGGTCCACATCACCCTTGTCGATCTCGTCGATGAGTAACACCCGGGGCATCCGGTACGGCAGCAGGGCGGTACCCAACGGGCCGAGGTGTAGGAAGTCCCCGATCTCCGCTTCGGCGTCGGAACGGTCGGCGGCGCCTTCGGCCGCCGGTCGGCCGGCCCGGTGCCGGCTCGCCGCGTGCACCCGACCGATGGCGTCGTACTCGTAGAGCCCCGCCTGCAGCGTGCTCCGGGTCGTGATCGGCCAGCGGAGCACCCGGCCTAACTGGAGCTCCCGGGCGATCCGGTAAGCCAAGGTGGACTTGCCCGACCCGGGCCGGCCGGTGACCAGCAACGGGCGGCGGAGGTAGACCGCCGCGTTGATCATGTCGACCTCGTGGATGTCGACCCGTTCGGAGACCACCACCGTGCCCAACCGTCGCTCCAGGTCCTTGGCGTCGCTCGGCGGCGCCGGTTCATCGGGCCCACCATCGAAAGTACGCCAACGCGGCGGCGCGGGCCACCGGCGTTCTCGCTCCTCGGTATCCAGTACCTGCCCGGTGCCTCGGTAGATCCACCAGCCGGGAGCGGGCTCCCCGCTAGCGCCGGTGCTATCAGGGGTCATCTGTTGGCTCCTCCGATCCGGTCCTCCGGACCATCCAACTCCGGTCTGCGCTCCGGGTCGTCCCAGAGCAGGACCACATGCCGTCCGATGTGTTGATCACGCTGATCCGGCTCTGCTCGCAACGCGTCCAGGCGCAGCTGCCGAACGTGAATCGGCAGGCGTAAAGTGCCGCCGTCGCCGACCAACTCCCGAAGCTCGTCCCAGAGCCGGTCGGTGGTCGGTTCGCTCCGATGCCAGATAATCGCCGGCAGGCCGGCGCGCAGGCCGGTCAGGACCTCCTGGATGCCGGTCGCCGCCCCGGGCGCCGGCGGCTCACTCAACACCAGCGTCCCCCACCTGGCGTCGCCGGTCAGCTCGGCCTCCATGGTGGTGAAATAGTCCGCGCCGTGAGGTCGGCTGCGGTAGACGCGGTCTCCGGCCGGCTCCCGGCGCAGCTGCTCCCACCGCCGGCGCCACGCCCCGTGCCATCGACGCTGCCGCAGCCGGTCCAGGCTGCGCACCACCACCGGGTAGGTCATGGCCAACACCCTCGCCCCCAGGTACGCGGCTGGTCGCTCCGCCGGCCACCAGGCGATGTCCTCGTTGAGCAGCTGCCACGGGAGCACCACTTCAATGGCGACCTCGGCCCGACGATCCGCCCACTCAAGCTCTACCTGCGCCACGATCTCCTCTACGACCAGCGCCAGGCGGGCCCTCGACACATCCGGGAAGACGCCGCGCAGCGGCGAGTGCCAGGACTCGTCCCCCAGCCACTGCCGGTAGTGGGAGACCGTGAACACGGCCGGCTCCGCGTTCTCCCCGAGCTCCGGCTCCCACTCCTGCTCCACCTGGATCAACACATAGAGTTGAGGGTCGGCGGGCAGGTCGGCGCGGCGATCGGTCAACGCCCGCCGCTGATCCAGCTGGGCGGTCAACCCGAACTTACTCGCCTGCCGTTGGTTACGGCGACGGATCCGGGCCGCGGCCTCCTCATCGACCTCCTGTTCCAGCAACAACAGAAAGACCATCTCGGGCGGCAGGCTCTCCGGTGGGGTGTACTGCCCGGCAAGGTAGACGAAGATGTCCCAGGCGTCGACACACCAGATCGGCGGGCTCGCCGCCCGGTGCCCGGTCGCCCGCTGGAACAGCCGCCCGAGCTGGCTGGGTCGGATCGCCGTCAGCAGCGCCCGCAGCTGCGCCCAGTCTTCCTCGGACAGGACGTCACGGACCTCCTCCTCATGCTCGCGCAGCAGCTGGTCGTGCAGCTTCACCCACTCCTGCTGCAGCTCCACGACCTGGGCGAGCTGCGGCGCGTGCGGGTGGAAGGATGCCACCACCTCGATCACCACCTGCCAGGAGTCGGGCGAGGCCAGGCACACCTCCACGATCTCCACACATTGGTATCGAGGCTCAGCGATATCATACACCGGAATGTCCGGCCCGAGCCGGCGCCGGAGCATCCGCACCAACTGCTGCCGGCTGTCCGGCTGCTGCATCACCGGAAGCCCGGCGAGCGCCTCCACCAGCTCCGCTTCCAGCCGGTGACGGCGCTGGTCGCCGGGCGAGGCAGGGGGTGTCATAGACCAACCGGGGCGAGCGCGTGGACATGGACCACCACCGGTCCCCCCGAGCCGGTGGTGTGCCAACAGAGTACCCCGTCGACACCCTAGGTAGGTGTCCGCTTACCGACACTCAGTCAGTCTCCTCGGACGGTTTCGGCCGGAACTCGGCCGCGTGCTCAGCGACCCACTCCGCGAACCGGCGGGGTGGCCGGCCCGTCACCTCCGCCACCACCGGCGAGACCACCGCCGCCTCCGGCGGCGGGCTCGCTTCATAGTCCAGGACGTAGTCCGCGACCTCCGGCAACACCCCGTCGGCGAGCATCCCAGCCCGCGCCTCCGCTCGGGTCAGCGGTTTGAACCGCACGGTCCGGCCGATCACTTCACCGATGGTCTCGGCGGCAGCCGGGCGGCTGAGCACCGCCGGGCCGGTCGGTGAGTACGTCGCGCCATGATGCCCGTCGGCAGTGAGCCCAGCCACCACGACCGCCGCCACATCGGCCTCGTGCACGATCGCCATCGGCGCCTCACCGAACGCCGCCACGGTGCCGTCCTGGGCGATCGACGGCCCCCACGCCAACTTGTTGGCCATGAACTCCAGCGGCCGCACATGCGTCCAGCTCACCCCGCTGGCCGTCACCGCCCGAAGCACCGCCAACTCGTCGTCGCTGCCGGTGAGCACCGTTACCCGACCCACCCCGGCGGCACCCGCCATCGCCATGATCTCGTCGCCGGTCCGCAGCGGCGCATAGTCGTCGCCGCCGATGCTGATCAGGTGCATCGCGGTCACCCCTGACAGGGCCGACGCCAACGTCGCCGGCCGGGCGAGGTCGCCGCCGACCACCTCCACCCCGGCCGGCACCACCGCCGTCTCCGGGGTACGGGTCAGCGCGCGCACCCGGTGACCAGCCTCGGCCAGTTGTCTGACCACCTGGCGACCGATGGTGCCGGTAGCTCCCGTAACCAGAATCGTCATTATCTCCCCCTCGTATCGGCCGCCTGCCACGGCCTCCGATACGAGGCGCTAGGTCGGGTCTGGCATCGCGAGCCGCCACGCAGCCCGGTCAGGGCGCAGCGACCACGGCGAGCAGCGCGTTGCCGCGCCGGGTCCGGTCGTGCGCCAGCCTGACCTCGTACCCCTCGGCGGTCAGCGCCGCCTCCAGCCGCTTCGCGACCGCCTCCGCCCGGTCGACCACCGGCAGCTCGTAGATCAGGTGCAGCGTCCCGCCCGGCCGGAGCAGCCGCGTGATCAACGCCAGGTCGTAACCTGCCGGGCGGACCCAGAACAGGTTGACGTTCAGCGCCACCACCGTGTCGTAACTCCCCGCCGCCGGGTCGAGACGATCCAACGAGGTGGTGTGGAAGACCGCCCGGCCGGCGGCGACATGGTCAGCGTTACGCTCCCGCGCCTGGCGGATCATGGTGGCGGAACGGTCGACCGCGACGATCTGCCCGTCGACCAGCCGGTCGCAGACCTGTGAGACCAGCGTCCCCCGGCCACAGCCGATCTCGAGTAGCCGGTCGCTCGGGCCGACCACCAGGCGGGACATCGC
Source organism: Natronosporangium hydrolyticum (assembly GCF_016925615.1). Classification (NCBI taxonomy): domain Bacteria; kingdom Bacillati; phylum Actinomycetota; class Actinomycetes; order Micromonosporales; family Micromonosporaceae; genus Natronosporangium; species Natronosporangium hydrolyticum. The sequence goes on along the minus strand of NZ_CP070499.1, from coordinate 1,192,977 downwards.
CCAGCTGACCCGTTCGGGGATCGGACTCGCCGCCACCCCACCAGCCTAACGCCAGCGCGTCGCGGTCGGACCGACTGTCGTGGTAGTCGAGCCGCGCCCGCCCGTGGGCTAGTCGCCGCGGGTCCGCAGCACCCGCTCCACTAGCGTGACCAGCACCGTCTTGGCGGACTCCCGATCGCGGGCGTCGCAGATCACCACCGGCACGTCCGGGTCCAGGTCCAGCGCCAGCTGCACATCAGCGGGCTGATAGTGCTTCGGCGCATCGTCGAAGACGTTCACCGCAACGATGAACGGCAGACCCCGCCGCTCGAAGTAGTCGACCGAGGCGAAACAGTCGGCCAACCGGCGGGTGTCGGCGAGCACGACCGCTCCGAGCGCCCCCAGCGCCAGCTCATCCCAGACGAACCAGAACCGGTCCTGACCAGGCACCCCGAACAGGTAGAGCATCAGCTCGTCGTTGATGGTGATCCGGCCGAAGTCCATCGCCACCGTGGTGGTGCCCTTCCGCTCCACCCCCGACATATCGTCGACGACCAACCCCTCGTCGGTGAGGTACTCCTCCGTCCGCAGCGGCATGACCTCGCTCACCGCGCCGACCAGCGTCGTCTTGCCCACCCCGAAACCTCCCGCTACCAACGCCTTCACCGCCGCTGGCACCGGCTGCCTCGTGCCGGTCGAGTGTGGCTTCTCCTCAGAGCGCCCGTAGCCCATCACGTATCGCCTCAAGTGTGTCTCGATGGTAGTAACCCGCCGGGTACGGCTGGCTGATGCTGATCAGCTCGGCGTCGAGCAGATCCCCCAGCAGCACCTGCACCAGGCTCGCGGGAAGGTTCAACTGGGCCGCCAGTTCGGCCAGCGAGATCGGACGCTGTGCCAGTGCGACAATCGCCCGCTGCTCCGGGGTACGGTCCACCGATGCCGCCGCCGACCCGACCGCCACCACCATGGAGACCAGATCGAGCCGGCCCCGGCTCGGCCGGGTACGACCGGAGGTGACGGTGTACGGGCGGACGACGGGCCCGGCCTCGTCGTAGTCCTGGCCGGCTTCGGGCGGCGGAAACGGCATCTCAGTTCACCATGGTCTCCGAGGCGAAGGGAGGCACCCGAACTCCGGTGCTGAGGTATCTCCCGACCCCGGTCACGAGCTTGGCCATCTCGTAGGCGACCACACCGACGTCCGCCTCGGCGGTCGCCTGCACCGCAAGGCTGGCCCCGGAACCGGCCGCGGTCACGAAGAAGAACGACCGCTCGAACTCGACCACGGTCTGCCGTACCGCGCCGCCACCGATGCACCTGCCGGTGCCGCGGGCGAGGCTCTGGAACCCGGAGGCGGCCGCCGAGAGATGCTCGGCGTCCTCCTGGGAAACGTTACGGGACGCGGCGATCAGCAGACCGTCGTTGGACAACACGATCGCCCGTTCCACCTCCGCCACCCGCCCCGTCAGGTCGTCCAACAGCCACGCCAGATCTTTGGCTGGGCTCTGCGCCACCGATCATCCCTCCTGTTTCTCCTGCGGAACGTCACTGCTGCGGACCCGTCCGATCGCTGGCGGCGGTGGGTCCGCCGCCTCCTGCCGACCAAGCCGGGTGCCATGCTGGTAGGCGCTCATCATCCGGCGTACCTCCTCGGGGTCGCGATCGGCCGGCTCGTCACCGGGCGATCCGGACCCGGTCTCGCAGCCCGGTTCGTCGGCGCCGGCCTGGCCCGCACCGGCCACCTCCGAACGAAGTTGCCGGGGTAGGTTCGCCTGCCGGACCCGCCACGGTAGACCCGCCGCGGTCTGTCCAGCGGCCGACTCCGCCGGGCGGGCGGCGCCGTTGACCGGGGTGGTGGCGTCACTGTCCGGGGTTTTGGCGAAACTGCCCGAGGTGCCGGCGGCATGCTCGGTCTGCGGCGTTGCCGGCTGCGGCCCGGTCGGCGGCACGGCGGTCGGCCCGGCGGTCGGCCCGGCGGCTGACCCGGTGCGCTGGTCGGAGCCCACCTCGATCTCCTCGGTGTGCTGGCCGGCGCCGCTGGTCCGCTCCCGACGCGGAAGCTCCGCGCTGGCCAACGCCGGTTCCAGCACCAACGCCTGCGGTATCAGCGCCACCGCCGAGACTCCCCCGTAGGGAGACGACCGCAGCTGGACTCGGACCTCGTGCCGTTGCGCCAGCTTCGCCACCACGTAGTGGCCCAGGTGGGAGGCGTCGGCGAGGTCGAAGTCCGGTGGGTCGGCGAGCCGGCTGTTCACGGCGGCCAACTCCGATTCGCTCATGCCCAGCCCACGATCCTCGATCTCGATCGCGAAGCCGCGGGCCACCCGCTGCCCGGAGACGGTCACCGGCGCGTACGGCGGCGAGTAGGCCGCGGCGTTCTCCACCAGCTCGGCGAGCAGGTGGATCAGGTCGCCTGCGGCCTGGCCCGGCACCGCCCCCTCGTCCACCGCCAGCACCGTAACCCGGGTGTACTCTTCCACCTCCGAGATGGCGCCCCGGATCAGGTCCACCATCGACACCGGGTGCCGCCAGGTGCGGCCGGAGCTGGCGCCCGAGAGCACGATCAGGTTCTCGGCGTTTCGCCGCATCCGGGTGGCGAGGTGGTCGATTCGGAACAGCTCCGCCATCTTGTCCGGGTCGGCTTCCCGTCTTTCCGCCTCATCCAGCACCTTCAGTTGCCGGCTGACCAGACCCTGGGTACGCCGGGCCAGGCTCAGGAAGACGTCGCGCACGCCCCGCCGCAGCTCGGCCTGTTCCACCGCGGCTTGGACCGCCGCCTGCTGAACCCGGTTGAACGCGGTCGCCAGCTCGCCCACTTCCCCGCCGCCGGGGTCGGCCAGTGGCGGCGCCTCGGCCGCCACATCCACCGGTTCGCCGCTGCGGAGTCGGCGGACCACCGCCGGCAGCCGTTCACCAGCTAGCGTCGAGGCGTGGTCGGTCAGCGTCTCCAGTCGACGGATGATGGTCCGGCCAGTGGTGATCGACAGGAGCACGGCTACCAGTCCGAGCCCGCCGACGAGTAGCAGCCGCACCAGGATGCCGGCCACCACCGGCATCGCCCCCTGCACCACCACCTCCGTACCGGCGAGCTCCAGCTGGCGCATGCTCGCCATCGCCGCGGTGACCGCGGACCGCCACTGCTCATCGGCGACCGGCGCCGCCGCTCCGGGGTCGGCCTCGGCCATGAGCCGGTCCTGCAGGCGCCGCAGCTCCGACACTGCCGGGTCGGCGACCGCGGTGTCATAAAGGCTGCGGACATCGGGCGGCAACTCGGCCGCGATGCGTTCGTAGAGTCCTCGCTGGGCGCCGACCAGCTGCACGAACTCCACCAGCTCCGGCTGGGCCAGCTGACCCCGCTGGTAGGCCGCCGCGAGCAGAGCGTCCTGTTGGGACAGCAGTTCCCGGGCCTGGCTGAGCTCGACGAGCAGCCCGGACTGGCGGGCCACCTCCTGGTCATCCAGTCCGGACATGGCACGGTAGATGGCGAACCCCGCGGTGACCGTCCCGGTGTAGGTCTGTCGCACCTCCTCCGGGGTGGCCGAACCGGCATCGAGCTGCCCCCGCACCACCGGCAGGTCGGCCAGGTGTGCGTCGAAGCGCTGGTACCGCTCGGCCAGCCGGTCGCTGGCGGCGAACCGCTGACTGGGCCGGTCGACGAGGTCGCGCCAGCCGGCGACGAGCAGATCGGTCCGTCCGCGCACGGCCGCCAACTCATCGTGCAGGTCGGCGTCGCTGCCGCCGGCGGCCACCGCGGCGGAGAGCCGCCGCTCCTGCTGCATCGCCTCCACCAGCTCCTCGGTGGTGACGCCGGCGGTCTCCAAATAGTTGAGCACCAGCAGGTTGAAGCTCTCCCGGGCGGTCACCCACGCCGCGAACGCCCACAGCAGCACCAACACCGACAGCAGCGCCGCGATCCGGGCACGCACGCTGCTACGCCGGAAGAACCTCATGACACATCCCTCATCGTCGGTGGTTGGCCCGGTCTCACCGGCGCGGCGCGAGCGTGAGTTCGGCCTCGCCGCGAGGGCGGAGCGACGCGGTCGCCCGCGGCTCCAGCGCGTCCTGGGGCGCCGCCACCGTGGGTCGCCACCGGTGCAGCATCGCCGCCACCACCAGCTGGCCCTCCAGCAACGAGAAGTGGTTACCTAGGCATTGGTGCGGCCCGGCGCCGAACGGGAGATAGGCGAACTTGTGACGGCCGGCGCTGCGCTCGGGGCTGAACCGCTCCGGGTCGAAGACCGTCGGCTCTTCCCAGAACTCGGACAGCCGGTGGGTGAGGTACGGGCTGAGGATCACCGTCTTGCCGGTCTTGACCGGGTTTCCGGCCAGTTCGTCGTCGGCGATCGTCGTCCGGGGCAGCAGCCACCCCACCGGATAGAGCCGTAGCGTCTCCTGCAGCGCCATCTTGGTGTAGCGGAGCCGATCGAGGTGGGCCGGCTCGGGCGGCCCGGCCGCCACCACCTCGGCGACCTCGTCCGCCACCCGGGTGGCCAGCTCGGCCCGCCGGTGGAAGAGCAGCCAGAAAAAGCTCAGCGTGAGCGCGGTGGTCTCGGTGCCGGCCACGAACATGCTCACCAGGTCGTCCCGGACCCGCTGGTCGTCCAGGTGCCCCCCGGCTTCGTCGGTGGCCTGGACGAATCGGGTGACCAGGTCGTCGCCGGCGGGGTCCTGGCGGCTCTGCCGGACCAGCGGATAGATCACCTCGTCGGCGATCGCGACCGCCTTACGGAACGCCCGGTCGCCCGGCATCGGGAACCAGTGGGGCATGAACGGCAGCAGTAGCCGGGCGCCGAGCGAACCGAACGCGTCGTTGATCGCGCTGCCGAGCCGGTCGGAGTCGGCCGGCGAGATCCGGTCGCCGAAGAAGACCCGGACCATCACCCGCTGCGTGATCCGCATCATCTCCGGCACCAGCGCGACTGGCCGCTGGTCGGCGGCTCGGGCGTCGAGGGCGTCGAGCGCCTCGTCGACGGCCGCGGCCATGGTGGGCAGCAGACCACGCAGGTGCCGCATCGCCAGCAGCGGCTGCAGCAACCGGCGGCTGTTGCGCCAATCTTCGCCGACGCCGGAGAGGCCGTCGCCCTGCAGCCGGCGGATCGGCTTCCAGAGCATGCCGTCGCGTTCGAAGTTGGGGTTGAGTAGCAGCTGTTGCGCGTGCTCCGGGTGGCTGATCAGCAGCGGCCGGATCAGGCCGAGGTTGAGCTGCACCGGGGCGCCGTCGGACTCGCGGCCCAGCGCCGCCAGCGCCCGCATCGGGTCGCGAGCCAGCTGCGGCAGCGTCCGCCGGGCCGGGAGTCGGTACAGCGGGGCGGAGGCGGATCGGGCGGGGGCGGGGGCGGGGGCGGATGCGCCGGTGGGGGTGGCCGGGCCGGCGGCGGTCTGGCCGGTGGGGCTACTCATCGGGATTCTCCGATTCGTTACGCACGGCAGGACAGACCATACCGTAGGTCATGATGACGAGCTTTGAAAGGGATGGACCGCGATGGGAAGGATAAACCGCCCGGGAGCTGGAGAAGCATCGGGGTATCCGATCATGTCTATCTAAGCGGTTAGCGGCATTTAGTTATTTTATGGTTTTGATATGGTTTCGCCCGAAGGGCCCGGGGCAGCCCCCGGCGACGCCGCGGGTCCGCCGCTGGCAGACGATGAGCGGGCGGAGCTCAACCGGTTACGCCGGGAGGCCGCCGAGTGGTCACGACGCCGGCCGCGTACGGGCCGCTGGGTCGCCGCCATCGTGCTGCTGCTCCTCGGGGCGGTGCTCGCGACCGCCTCGGTCGCGGCGGTCTTCGTCCGCCAAGAGGTCTTCGACACCGACCGGTACGTCGCGACCGTCGCGCCGCTGGTCGAGGAGCCGGCCGTGCAGGCTGAACTCGCCCGGGTGCTCAGCACGGAAATTGTCACCGCCCTCGACCTCGAGGAGCGGATCCAGCAGCTCGCCGACGAGGCCGAAGAGCTCGGCGCCCCGGAGCTGCTCGACGTCCTGGTCGCCCCGGCGGCAGACCGGATCGAGGTGTTCCTAAGGTCCGAGCTGCGCACCCTCATCGAAACCGAAGAGTTCGCCCAGCTATGGCGGGAGACGAACCGGCTGGCCCACGACGAACTGGTCGGACTGCTCACCACCGGCCAAGGGGAGCTACTGCGCGCCGAAGGAGACCAGATCTACCTCGACCTCGGGGCCGTACTTGAGCTGGTTCGGCAGCGGCTCGTCGACGCCGGTTTCCCGTTCGCTGCGGAGATTCCGACCGATCTGTCGATCGAGTATCCGTTGCTGCACACCGACGCGCTGCCCCGACTGCAGGACGCCGCGTACCTGCTCGACCAGGCCGGGTGGCTGCTGCCGCTGCTCGCGATCGGGCTGCTACTCGGGGGCGTACTGCTCGCCCCGGACCACCGCCGTGGCGCGCTGACCGCCGCGGTCGCGGTGGCGGCCGGCGCGCTACTCGGCGTGGCGATGCTGGCCCTCGCCCGGGCCTACTACCTGGACCACCTGCCACCGCAGGTGCAGTCCCGCCAGGCCGCCGCGGACTTCTACGACACCATCACCCGGTTCCTCGCCGGGTGGCTACGGACCCTGATCGGGGTGGCGGTGCTCGCGGCGGTCGTGGTCTGGGCCGCGGGCCCCGGCGCAGTCCCCCGCTGGGTGCGCCGCCAGGGCGACCGCGCCCTGGACACGACCGCGGCCGAACTGGCCGGCGCCGGCCTGTCCGGTCCGGTGCCCCGGTTCCTGCTTCGCCACCGAGTGACCGTCGAGGTGGCAGCGGTGATCGTCGGCGTGGCCGCGCTGCTGCTGTGGCGCCACCCCGGGCTGGCCGGCGTCCTCTGGATCACTGCCGCGGTGCTGCTCACGGTCGTGGTCGTGGAGCTGCTCGCCCGGGCCGCTGGGCACGCGGAGGCGGGCCCGGACTCCGCGCCGCTCACCCCCGCGGGTCGGTGACCGCCCCCAGAAACAGGATGGTGCCGGTCTGCTGGTCGGAGATGGTGACCGCGAACGGGCGGTCCACCTCGAACCGCAGCTCCGGCTCCGCGGCGGTGACCCCCATTGAACCGCCGGTGGCCGCGGCCGCCTCGGTCCCAGCTTCGTCGACCTGGATGAATGTCTTCTGGACCACCGTCGCCAGGTACAGCTCTGCGGGGGACATCCCGGAGAAGTCTGCCTGGTACGGCGTGAAAGCCGACGCCAATCCCATTTCGACCAACGCGTCGTCGAGCGGCGCGCCCCACTCCAGCTGGAACCTGGGCAACGCCAGCAGGTCGACGGTGCGCGGGGCCAGGCTCGTCACCGCTTCCCGCCACTCGTCCTGATCGAGGTCGCCGACCAGGTCGCTCAGCGGCGTAGCCGGGGCCGGCAGGAAGATCTCCATCCCGTACCGACCGTCCGCACCGTAGGGGAGCCGCAGCACCTCGTAGCCGGCGCGGGCAGCATAGCCGAACTCCGCCCCGGCCAGCTGCATCGTCGGCACCTCGACGGTCTCGTCACCCGGCACCCGGAACGGTCGGGGCCCAGTCTGCTCGGGATCGAACTCGGTCTCCCACTCCCCCAGAAAGTAGACGGTGTTCAGCAACACCAGCGGGGCGTCCGGGTCGGGCAGCCCCAGCTCCGCCGCGAGCCCGTCGATCCGCCCCTGCGTCTGGTCGGCGACCCAGTCGTCGATCGCCTCGGCGGTCGCTGGCGCACCGAGATCGGCCTGGGTAGCGGTGGCATTGAAGGTGTCCCGGACGAAGCCAAGATAGTCGTCGTGCAGCGGGAGTTCGGGGTCGGCCCACAGGCCGTTCGCCGTCTCCAGCAGCACCTCGTCGGTCTCGGCCAGCCGACCCAGCAGCTCACCCATCCGGACATCGCGGGTGTCAGCGAGCCGCAGCACCTGCGCGAGCTCCGCCGCGGTCTCCCCCTCGGCGCCGGCGAGCACCATCGACAGCAGCACCGCCGCCGACAGCGGCGAGGTGACGGTGTTCTCGTCCGGCACCGCCACTGCCCGGAACAGATCGAACCCGAATCCGTTGACCGCGCTGGCCACCGCCGCCTCGTCGGCCGCGGCGAGGTCGGTCAGCAGCCCGGCCGGCGACGGGGCCGGCTCTGGTGGCTGGTCGGCGGTGGATCCAGGCCCGCCGCCGCACCCCGCGATCAGTAACACTCCGGCCAGTAGTACGGCCGGCATCCGTCGGGTACCCATCAGCTCGCACCTCCTGACCGGTTGGACGCGAGCGCTGGCCGGCTGGTTCCGGACGGGGCGACCGATGATCGAGGTCTACTCCGGGGCGGTGGCGGTACTGGCGCGGCGCACCAGCTCCGGCTCGATCGCCACGCTCCGGGGCTCGCCACTGGTCGCCAACGCCAGCCGCATCGCCTCCGCCCCGATCTCCGCCAGCGGCAACCGGACGGTGGTCAGCGCCGGCACCAGGTCCCGCGCGATCGGCATGTCGTCGAAGCCCACCACCGACAGCTGCCCGGGTACCCGCAGCGCCCGCTCGCGGGCGACCGCCAACGCGCCGATCGCCATGGTGTCGTTCAGGACCGCCAGCGCGGTCAGACCAGGCTCCGCGTCGAGTAACGCAGCTGCCGCGGCGGCGCCGGACTCCCGGTCGAAGTCGGCGTACGCGATCCGGCGGGCCGGCAGCGACCGGTTGTGCGCCCGGGCGGCCGCCCGCAACCCGGCCAGCCGGTCAGAGGTGGTGGTCAGGTCTCGCGGGCCGGCGATCACCCCGATCCGGTGGTGGCCCAGCCGGTAGAGTTCCGCGCCGGCGAGCCGACCGCCGGCCTCGTTGTCGGGCAGCACCTCGTCGCCCGGGTGGTGCAGGTGCCGGCCGACCACCGCGACCCGCCCGCCGTCGCGCGCGTACCGCCGCAGCGCCGCCGCGATCGCGGCGGCCGCGCGCCGGTCGTGGTGCCCGGAGCCAGCGAGGACGATCGCCGCCGTCCGGTGGCCATGCAACAGGCCGACATACTCGCGTTCCCGGCGCGGGTCGCGGTAACTGTTGCAGATGAACACCAGCCGGCCGGCGTCGGTGGCGACCCGCTGCAACCCGCGGGTGATCTCGGCGAAGTAGGGGTCGGAGACGTCGTGCACGATCACGCCCACCGCGGTCGGCTGCGACCGAGCCAGCTGCTGGGCGTGCGCGTTCGGCACATACTGCAGCGTCTCGGCGGCCGCTAGCACCCGGCGCCGCAGTTCCTCGGAGACCGGTTTGCTGCTGCCGGAGAGGATCCGGGAGGCGGTCGCCGGCGACACTCCCGCCCGTCGCGCCACCTCTACCAGCGTCGCCATCTGGCCACGTCTCCCCTCGACCGATCGCTCGCGCCGGCGAGGCGAGCAGCGCCGACCGGCTGTCGGTCAGCTTACGTGACCGGTGGCTTGCACCGGTCGGACCGGCCACGTAAGCTGGCCGGGAAAACGCTTTCCTAGGACGTGAGGGCTGGAGCGATGCAGAGCAAGACGATCGGCATCATCGTCAACGGCGTCACCGGACGGATGGGCTACCGGCAGCACCTGCTCCGGTCGCTACTCGCGATCCGGGAAGCCGGCGGCCTGCCGCTCGCCGATGGCGAACGGTTGATTCCCGAACTGGTGCTGGTCGGACGCAACGAAGCCAAGCTCGCCGACATCGCCGGCCGGCACGGCCTGACCGACTGGACCACCGACCTGACCGCCGCGCTCGCTCGCCCGGACGTCCAGATCTACTTCGACGCCCAGCTGACCTCGGCCCGCCAGCCGGCGCTCGCCGCGGCGATCGCCGCCGGCAAGCACATCTACACCGAGAAGCCGGTCGCCGAGTCGTTGACCGGCGCGGTCGAGCTGGCTCGGGCGGCGGACGCGGCAGGGATCCGGCACGGCGTGGTCGCCGACAAGCTGTTCCTGCCCGGACTCCGCAAGCTGAAACGACTGCTGGACGGCGGCTTCTTCGGCCGGGTGCTGTCGGTACGCGGCGAGTTCGGCTACTGGGTCTTCGAGGGTGACTGGCAGCCGGCCCAGCGTCCTTCGTGGAACTACCGGGCCGCCGACGGCGGCGGGATCGTCTCCGACATGTTCCCGCACTGGCACTACCTGCTAGAGCACCTGTTCGGACCGGTGCGGACGGTTACTGCCCACACCGCCACTCATCTGCCCCGCCGCTGGGACGAGCAGGGCGAGCCCTACGACGCCACCGCCGAGGACGCTGCCTACGGCATCTTCGAACTGGCGGGCGGGGTGGTCGCGCAGATCAACTCGTCGTGGGCGGTCCGAGTGCACCGCGACGAGTTGGTCGAGTTCCAGGTCGACGGGGTCGAGGGCAGCGCGGTCGCCGGGCTGCACCACTGTCATGTCCAACACCGCGCGGCAACCCCGAAGCCGGTCTGGAATCCTGACCTCCCCGGGGGCGAGGATTTCCGGTCCCAGTGGCAACCGGTGCCAGACAACGACCAGTTCGACAACGGCTTCCGGGCCCAGTGGGAGCAGTTCCTTTCCGACGTGGTCGCCGACCGGCCGCACCAGTTCGACCTGTGGGCCGGCGCCCGCGGGGTGCAGCTAGCCGAGCTCGGCCTGCAGTCGGCCCGGGACGGCCGCCGGCTTCCGTTGCCGGAGCTGGCATGAGCACCCGGGTGACGCTGCCCGGCGGCGAGGAGCTCCGCCTCCCGGCTGGCGACGGCTGGCCCGTGCCCACGCACCCGTTCCGCTCCCGGGTGGCGTACGCGGCGGCCCATGTGGTGCCCGACCCGACCGCTGAGAACGGTCCCGGCCAGCCGGCGACCCTCGACTGGGACACCACGCTAGCCTTCCGGCATCACTTGTGGCGGCATGGCTTCGGGGTCGCCGAGGCGATGGACACCGCCCAGCGCGGCATGGGCCTGGACTACCCGGCGACCAGGGAGCTGATCCGGCGCAGCTGCGCCGAGGCCCGGGAGGTGGGCGGGGCGATCGTCGCCGGAGTCGCTACCGACCAGTTGCCGCCCGGCCCGGCGACGCTCGATCAGGTCCGGGCCGCGTACGAGCAGCAGCTCGCTGATGTCAGCCAAGCCGGCGCGCTGCCGGTGCTGATGTGCAGCCGGCACCTCGCCGCCGCGGCCCGGTCCGCCGATGACTATCTCCAGCTCTACGATCACCTGCTGACCAGCGCTGACCGCCCGGTCCTGCTGCATTGGCTGGGTGAGGCGTTCGACCCGGCGCTCGCCGGCTACTGGGGCGCCGACGACCTGGACGCCGCCACCGAGACGGTGCTGTCGCTGATCGCGGCGCACCCGGACCGGATCGACGGGATCAAGCTGTCGCTGTTGGACGCCGAACGCGAGGTCGCGATGCGACGCCGGCTCCCGGCCGGCGTGCGGCTCTACACCGGCGACGACTTCCACTACCCGGAGTTGATCCGCGGCGACGAGCAGGGCTACTCCGACGCGCTGCTCGGGATCTTCGCCGCGATCGCGCCGGCTGCGGCCGCCGCCCTGCACGCGCTCGACGCCGGTGACGACAGCGGATATGCGGCCGCGATGGCGCCGACCGTGCCGCTTTCGCGCCATATCTTCGCTGCGCCCACTCAGTACTACAAGACCGGCATCGCCTGGTTGGCCTGGCTGGCCGGCCATCAGACGCACTTCACAATGGTCGGTGGCGGGCAGTCCGGCCGGTCACCGGTCCATCTGGCGCAGGCGCTGATCCTGGCCGCAGCCGCCGGGCTGTTGCCCGACCCGCAACTCGCTGCCGCCCGCGCCCGGGCGTTCTTCTCCGTCTGCGGGGTGCCGCAGTGACCGATGGACCCTCGCCCCGGCTCTCGTTCAACCAGGCCACGGCCAAACACTGGCCGCTCACCGAGATGGTAGCCGGCTGCGCCGCCGCCGGCCTGCGCGGCGTCGGGCTCTGGCGCGAATCAGTCGCCGAGGTCGGCGTCGGGCAGGCGGCCGCCCAGGTACGCTCCGCCGGCCTACAGGTCACCTCGCTGTGCCGCGGCGGGTTCTTCCAGCAGCCGGGCTGGTACGACGAGAACCGGCGCGCCATCGACGAAGCCGCCACGCTCGGCGCCCCGGTGCTGGTGCTGGTCAGCGGTGGTCTGCCGGCCGACGAACCAGACCTCGCCGCCGCCCGCGCCCGGGTCGGCGATGCGATCGGGGCCCTGGTGGCCCACGCCCACGCCGCCGGAGTGCAGCTGGCGATCGAACCGCTCCACCCGATGTACGCGGCCGACCGGTGTGTTGTCTCCACACTCGACCAGGCGCTCGCGCTCGCCGCGCCGTACCCGGCGGAGGTCGTGGGGGTAGTAGTGGACACGTACCACCTCTGGTGGGATGACCGTGTCTGGGCGGCGATCGCGCGGGCCGGTGCCGCTGGGCGGATCAGCTGCTATCAGCTCGCCGACTGGGTCACGCCGCTGCCGGCCGGGGTGCTCACCGGTCGCGGCCTGCCCGGGCAGGGGTGCATCGACTTCGGTCGGTTCCACACGGCCGTCGAGGCCGCTGGCTACACCGGACCAATCGAGGTCGAGATCTTCAACGAAACACTGTGGGCACAACCGGGCCAGGATATCCTCGCCGCCACCATCGACTCGTTCCCCGCCCCGTGACTTCGCGCCGATCACTTCCGGCCGATCATGAGCTTGTTGGCCGACACGCCGGGGCGTGTCGGCCAACAAGCTCATGATCGGCCACGAGGCCGGGGCGGGCGGTTAGCTAGTGGCGGCCTCGAGCTCCTGCATGAACTGTTCGGCCGCCTCGATCGGCGTCATCCGTTCGAACAGCACCTCCTCGTGCAGCCGCTGCATGATGTCGACGGCCTCGCCGGCGCCGGTCGGCGGTGGTGGCGGCGGGTCCGCCAGCTCCGGGGTAATCTCCGCCAGGAACTCGCTGACCTGCTGCTCGGTCTCGGGCAGCAGCGGTTGGATCGCTTCCCGCACCTCGAGATTCGCCGGCAACCCCCGGTCGGTCAGCATGATCTCCGCGGCCTCGGCACTGTTGAGCAGGTAGTCGACGAAGCGGGCCGCCTCCTCTGGGTGGTCGGTGTTGGCCGAAATCGAATAGAACATCGCCGGCTTGAGGTACATGCCGGGCCGCTGACCGTCGGCCTCGCCGGGCTGGCGCAACAACACCAGGTCTCGGCCGGCGGCGCCGGCGAGCGCGCCGAGCTGGTTGGTCCACCAGAAGCCCATCGCGCCGTCGTTGGTCGCCAGCAACGACTGGTCCGGACCGGAGGAGCCGATCTCCACCGACTCGGTGGCCTCCGGCGCGCCGCCGAGGAGCGTCTGGTCCAGCGACAGCGTCCACCACTCGGCCAGCGTCTCGGCCGAGAAGCCGAGGCCGCCGTCCGCCTGGTAGAGCGACTCGCCCCGCTGCCGCGCGTAGGCGTTGAAACCGGCCTCGTTGGTGCCGAAGACCTGGGCGCCGTAGCCGGCGCCGCTCTCGGAGATCTCCACCGAGAGGTCGAGGTAGTCCTGCCAGGTCCAGGTGGTGTCGTCGGGCAGCTCGACCCCGGCCTCGTCGAAGATCTCCGGGTCGGCCACGATCGTGAAGGCGTTGACCCCGGTCGCGATCGCGTATAGCCCATCACCAATCTCACCAGCGGCCAGGGCGGCTTCGTCCAGGTGGTTCAGGTCGAGGGCGTCGTCCGGCAGTGTGTTCAGGTCGAGCAGCTGGTTGTTCGCGACGTACTCGCTGACGAACCGCTCCTCCTGGGTGATGATGTCCGGCGGCCGGCCGCCGGCGGTGGCGGTGGCGAGCCGGTCCCAGTAGGAGTTCCAGTCGGTGAAGTCGCCGTTGATCCGGATGTCGGGGTTCGCCGCCTCAAAGGCGTCGATGATCTGCTGAGTCTCGTCGTGCCGGGAGTCCGACCCCCACCACGAAAACTGGAGGGTTACCGTTGTGTCGTCGCCACCACTGTCGCCGCATCCGCTGGCGACCAGTGCCAGCGCAAAGCCGACCACGACCGACTGGCGGCCGAATCGCATACTTCTTCGCACGGTGCTGCTCCTCTCAATAAATCCGATCCGGGTCGCGATGCCGCGATCCCAGGTGCCCGGTCCTGCTCCTTCCGGTTCAAATACTCACCATGGCGAGGACGAGCGGACGTCCTATTTGATCCCGGTGGTCGCGATGCCTCGGACAAGGTATCGCTGACCAGCCAGGAAAAAGCCGAAGATCGGCCCCAGCGCGACCACGGACATCGCGAACAGCGGGCCCCAGGAGGTCGAGCCGGTCGAGTCCACGAAGAGCCGCAGCGCCAGCGGCACAGTAGCCAGATCTGGGTCCGCAAGGAAGATCAGCTGGCTGAAGAAGTCGTTCCAGGTCCAGATGAAGGTAAAGATCGCGGTGGTCGCCAGCGCCGGCATCGACAGTGGCAGGATCACCCGCCAGTAGATCCCCCAATGGTTACAGCCGTCGATCCGGGCGGCCTCGTCCAGCTCCTTTGGCAGGCCGCGGATGAACTGCACCATCAGAAAGATGAAGAACGCGTCGGTGGCCAGGAATTTCGGCACGATCAACGGATAGAAGGTGTTGATCCAGTCGAGCTGGGCGAAGAGGATGTACTGCGGCACGATCACAACGTGGATGGGGAGCATGATGGTGCCGAGCATGATCGCGAAGTACCACTTCCGGCCCCGGAAGTTGAGCCGGGCGAACGCGTACGCCGCCATCGAGCAGGCCAGGAGATTCCCGATCACCGCACCGAAGACGATCACCATCGAGTTGAAGATGTATCGGTGGAACGGGTGGCGCAGCGCCGTCCACCCGTCCCGGAAATTTTCCAGGGTGGGCTGGCTGGGCCATAGCCCCGGCTCACGGAAGATCAGCTCGGTCGGGGTAAAGGCGCTGGAGATCATCCACAGCAGCGGATACAGCATCACCAGGCCGAACGTAATGAGTCCGACATGGATCAGCAGGCCTTTGACTCGACCCCGGTTGATCTGCGGCGGCCGCTGCATTCGCTGCGACCGCGCCGGATCGGGGACCGTGGTCGGCTTAGTCGTCACCATAGAACACCCAGTACTTCGCGGCCAGGAAGTTCACGGCGGTGAACCCTCCGATGATTACGAGTAGGACCCAGGCCATCGCCGAGGCGTAGCCCATGTCGAAGTTGCCGAACCCCCGTTGATAGAGGTACAGCGTGTAGAAGAGGGTCGAGTCGGCTGGCCCGCCGCTCCCGCCGCTGACGATGAATGCCTGGGTGAACGTCTGGAACGCGCCGATCATCTGCAGTACCAGGTTGAAGAAGATGATCGGGGTCAGCAGCGGCAGGGTGATCCGGCCGAACCGGGTCAGCCAGCTGGCGCCGTCGACCGCCGCGGCCTCGTAGTACATCACCGGGATCTGCCGCAGCCCCGCCAGGAAGATCACCATCGGCGATCCGAAGGTCCAGACGTTCAGCACAATCAGCGTGTTGAGCGCGTAGTCAGGATGGGAGACCCAGCCGGTGGGCTCGATTCCGAGCATGCCGGCGACGTTCGAGATCACCGGGAGCGTGAGCACCTGGTTTACCAGTCCCTCGGTGCCGAAGACCAGCCGCCACAGGATCGCGATCGCGACGCTGGCGCCGAGCAGCGAGGGAAGGTAATAGATCGAGCGGTAGAGCGGCAGCAGCCGGACGCCCCGGTCCAGCACCAACGCCAGCGCCAGCGCCAGGGCCAGCTGCAGCGGCACTGACACCACCACGTACCGCAGCGTCACCCACATCGCGCTGTGTAGCCGCGGATCGTTGAGCATCCGCTCGTAGTTCTCCAGCCCGATCCAGCTCGGCGAGCTCAGCAAGCTGTAGTCGGTGAAGGAGAGCACCAGCGAGGCGAAGATCGGACCCGCGGTGATCGCGACCAGGCCGACGAACCAGGGCCCGAGGAAGAGCAGCGCGGCCCGGCCGTCCCGTCGCCAGGTCTTCGGTTGGGTTGGCGGCGGCGATGCCGCCGGCTGCGGTACGGGTGGCGCGGCAGCGGGTCTGCCCACACTAACCACAGGATCACTCCCGGTTCGAGGTCTCGGCGCCGGCTGCGGCGGCGCTAGGGGGCGCGGTCGACTCCCGGACCACGAGCTCGGTCTGGAGCACCGCCTGTGCGGTAGTCCGGCGGTCGTCGCCGTGCTGTAGCAACATGTCGACGGCGGCGCGTCCCGCAGCCCCCGCCGGAGTCGCGACCGTGGTCAGCTTCGGCCGGGTCCGCCGGGCCAACTCGATATCGTCGATGCCGACCACACTGACCTGGTCCGGCACGCCGACCCCGAGCTCGTCCAGCCCTTCCAGCAGACCGATGGCCATCAGGTCGTTGTAGGCGAGTACGGCGGTGGCCGGGTCCCGCACCACCAGCTCGGCGGCGGCGTAACCGCCCTCCTCGGTGGGTGGGTTGGGACTGATGATCGCCAGCTCCGCCCCGGCCAACCGGGCGGCGGCCACCGCCGACCGGCGGATCTCCCGGTTGGTCCAGGAGCCACGCGGGCCACCGAGCAACGCGAGCTGGCGGTGCCCCAGCTCCACCAGGTGCTCGACGGCCCTGCGCGCCCCCTGCCCGACATCCATCACCACGCAGGGCAGGCCCGGGATCGACCGGTTGACGACCACCAGTGGGACGTCCCGCGACAACTGCTCGATCACGCTGTTGCTCATCCGAGGGCTGCAGAGCAGTACGCCGTCGACCTGTTTGGCCATCGCCAGGACGAGCTCCTCCTCGACCAATGGGTCTTCATTGGCGTCGGCGACGAAGATGTGGTGATCCCGTTGCCGCGCTTGCCCCTCGGCCGCTTTGATCAGCGGGGGGAAGAACGGGTTGGCCAGGTCGGCCACGATGAGGCCGAGATTGTGGGTCCGGCCGGTGATCAGCGCCCGGGCGGCCCGGTTGGGCCGGTAGCCGAGCTGTTCGGCGATGGCCAGCACCCGGCTGCGGGTCTCCGGGTTGACCAGGTGCGGCGCCGAGAACGTCCGGGACACCGTGGACATGTGTACGCCGGAGGCGGTGGCGACGTCGCGGATCGTTACAGGCACGCGGGTTCCTCGGGGTGTGGTGGTCGTCACGTGTGACCGCAATTAATGCAAACGATTGCGGGCATGTCAACCGGCAAAGTATGCAGATTTGTTGCAGGATAACAACTCACACGTTAACACGCACCTGTTTCGTCCTACTTTGTCGGTGTTACCACGGTCAATGATTGACGTCGGTGGCGGGTTCATGGTTGGCTCCGCTACAAACCTTTGCTGTCGCTTCGAGGAGGAGCCGTGCCGCACCGGTACGCCATCGTCGGCGCTGGCGCGCGCGCTCAACTGTTCGCGCGTGCCCTGGCCACCACCTACGCCGACCGGTCCCGGCTGGTCGCCTTCGCCGACCCCAACCCCGCCCGGATCGCCGCCCACAACCGGGCCCTGACCGAACTCGGTGCGCCGCCCGCGACCGGCTGGCCGGCCGACCGGTTCGCGGAGCTGCTCACCACCGAGCGGCCCGACACGGTCATCGTCACCTCCGTCGACCGGACCCACGACGAATACATCGTGGCGGCGCTCCAAGCCGGCTGCGACGTGATCACCGAGAAGCCGATGACCGTCGACGTGGCCGGCTGTCAGCGAATCCTGCAGACGGTTGCCGACACCGGCCGCAGGGTCGCCGTGACCTTCAACTACCGCTACAACCCGCTGCACGAGCGGGTAAAAGAGCTGTTGAGCGCCGGCACCATCGGCGAGGTCGGCTCGGTCCACTTCGAATGGCTGCTGGATGTCCGGCACGGGGCGGATTATTTCCGGCGGTGGCACCGGGAGAAGGCCAACTCGGGCGGGCTACTGGTGCACAAAGCTACCCACCACTTCGACCTGGTGAACTGGTGGCTGGCTGCCCACCCGGTTGAGGTCTACGCCTCTGGCCGGCTGTTCTTCTACGGCGAGCACGGGCAACGGCACGGCTACGATCGCGGCTACGACCGCGCCCACGGCTCGGCCGCAGCCGAGTCGGACCCGTTCGCGCTCCGCATGGCCGACAGTCCGCAGCTTCAACAGCTCTACCTCGACGCCGAGGCGCACGACGGCTACCACCGCGACCGCAACGTCTTCGCCCCGGGCGTGACCATCGAGGACGACCTGTCGGTACTGGTCCGATACGACAGCGGCGCCCGGATGACCTACCACCTGACCGCTTACTCGCCGTGGGAGGGGTACCGGGTGATGTTCAACGGCAGTCAGGGCCGGCTGGAGCTGGAGGTGGTGGAGAACGACCACGTCGCCGCGGCCGCTGGTGGCGGGCTAAAGGGGGCGCAGCTGCACGGCGACGCCGCTGCCGCCGAGGCCGGCGGCTACACGCTCACCGTACGACCGTTCTGGCGGCCGCCCTACCAGGTCGATGTCCCTGATCACCAGCGGGAAGGGCACGGCGGTGCGGACAGCCGGATGACCGATGTCTTGTTCGGAGCCGAGCCGGGCCGGATTCCCGACCGGCTGGGGCGCGCCGCCACCGAACGCGACGGCGCCGCCTCACTGCTCGTCGGCTTCGCCGGCAACGTTTCGCTTGAACGCGGCGCCCCGGTCCGCACCAGCGACCTGCTCGACCTGTCCCACCACCAGCCGAAGGAGTCCGATGCCCGGCGATGACGACCTGCTGTTCCCGGCCGACCCGACCACCCGGGCGCTCGCTCGGGAGCTGTTCGGGCTGGTCAAGGAGCAGCCGCTGATCAGTCCGCACGGACATGTGGATCCGCGGCTGCTCGCCGAGGACGCCCCCTTCGGCGACCCGGCGCGGCTGCTGATCGTCCCCGACCACTATCTGACCCGGATGCTGCACGCCCAGGGCGTGCCGCCGGCGCGGCTGGGGGTGCCCTCGGTGGACGGCTCGCCAGTGGCGACCGACGGCCGCACCATCTGGCGGACCTTCGCCGAGCATTGGTACCTCTTCCGAGGAACTCCCTCCCGGATCTGGCTGGAGCGGACCTTTCGCGACGTCTTCGGGGTCACCACGCCGCTGACGCCGGCGACCGCCGACGAGATCTACGACGGGATCGCGGCCCGGCTGGTCGAGCCGGAGTTTCGGCCCCGCGCATTATTCGAACGCTTCGGCATCGAGGTGCTCGCCACCACCGAGTCACCCACCGACGACCTCGGCGCGCACGCCCGGCTGGCGGCCGACGGGTGGGGCGGCCCCGGCGGCCGGGTGATCACCACCTTCCGGCCAGACAATGTGGTCGATTTCGAGTTCGACGGCTGGGCCGCCAACATCGCCCGGCTGGGCGAGCTCAGCGGCGAAGACACGACCAGCTACGACGGCTTCCTCGCCGCGCTGCGCCGACGGCGGGAGGACTTCCGCAAGGCCGGCGCCACCTCCTCCGACCACGGACATGTCACCGCCGGCACCGCCGCGCTCGACCACCGGCAAGCGGCGGCGGTCTACGACCGGGCGCTACGGGGCGAGGCCGACGCCGCCGACGCCGAGCTGTTCCGGGGACACATGCTGTTGGAGTTCGCCCGGATGTCGCTCGACGACGGGCTGGTGATGCAGCTGCACCCCGGGTCGGTGCGCAATCACAACCAGTGGCTCTACCGACGGCACGGGCGCGACGTGGGCGGGGACATCCCGCAGGCGACCCAGTACGTCGAGGCGCTCCGCCCGCTGCTCACCGCGTACGGCAATGAGCCCCGGCTCACGTTGGTCCTATACACCCTGGACGAGACCAGTTTCAGCCGTGAACTGGCGCCGCTGGCCGGCGGCTACCCGGCGGTCTACCTGGGCGCGCCGTGGTGGTTCCTGGACGCGCCGGAGGCGTTGCGCCGGTTCCGGGAAGCGGTAACCGAGACTGCCGGCTTCTACAACACCGCCGGATTCGTCGACGACACCCGGGCGTTCTGCTCGATCCCGGTACGCCACGAGATCGCCCGCCGGGTCGACGCCGGATTCCTCGCCCGGCTGGTCGCCGAGCACCGGTTGCCACTGGCCGAGGCGGCGGAGACGATCGTCGACCTCGCCTACCGCATCCCGAAACGGATCTTCCGACTGGAGCAGCCATGACCGTGACGATCAAGGACGTAGCCGTCCACGATGTGCGCTTCCCGACCGCGGACGCGGGCGACGGCTCGGACTCCATCAACCGGGGCGACTACTCCGCCACGTACGTCGAGCTGACCACCGACGGCGGTCCGGTCGGCGCCGGGCTGACCTTCACCAATGGCCGCGGCAACGAGCTGACCTGTGGTGCGGTCACCGCGCTGGCGCACCACGTCGTCGGGCGCAGCCTCGCCGAGATCGCCGATGAGCCGGTAGCCTTCTGGCGCTCGCTCACCGCCGACCCGCAGCTGCGGTGGCTGGGGCCAGAGAAGGGCGTCATCCATATGGCCACCGGCGCGCTGGTGAACGCGGTGTGGGATCTGCGCGCCAAGGTGGCGGGCAAACCGATCTGGGCGCTACTCGCCGACCTGCCCACCGCTGAACTGGTCCGCAACATCGACTTTCGCCACCTCAGCGACGCGCTCACGCCGGCGGAGGCGACCGACCTGCTCGACCGGGGCCAGCAGGGGCGCGACGACCGGCTCGCGGAGCTGCGGGCGGTCGGCCTCCCCTCGTACACCACCTCGGTCGGGTGGCTCGGCTACCCGGATGAGAAGGTCCGGGCGTTGACCCGCGCGGCGTACGCCGAAGGCTGGCGGGCGATGAAGATGAAGGTAGGCGGTGCGCTCGAGGACGACCTGCGCCGCGCCCGGCTGATCCGGGCGGAGATCGGCCCGGAGTCGCTGCTGATGATGGATGCCAACCAGATCTGGGACGTACCGCAGGCGATCGAGCACATGGCGCAGCTGTCCGAGGTGGACCCGTACTGGATCGAGGAACCGACCCACGCCGACGACGTGCTCGGGCATGCCCGGATCGCGGCGGCGGTAGCCCCGGTCCGGGTCGCGACCGGCGAGGCCGCGGCGAACCGGGTCATCTTCAAGCAACTGCTGCAGGCCGACGCTATCGGCGTCTGCCAGGTCGACGCCTGCCGGGTCGGCGGGGTCAACGAGGTGCTCGCCATCTTGTTGCTGGCCGCCAAGTTCGAGGTGCCGGTCTGCCCGCACGCCGGCGGGGTCGGCCTGTGCGAGTACGTACAACACCTGACCGCCTTCGACTATCTGCGGGTCAGTCGATCGCTGACCGGGCGGATGGTGGAGTACGTCGACCATCTGCACCAACACTTCGTCGATCCGGTCCGGATGAGCAGTGGCCGTTACCAGCTCCCGAGCGCCCCCGGCTACAGCATCGAGATGAAGCCCGAGTCGGTGGCCCGCTTCAGCTACCCGGACGGGCCGGTATGGCGATGAGGGCTGGCACGACTGACGAGCCGGGGGTGACGGTCGACCGGTTGTGCCGGGCCACGATCTCCCGGCTCCCCCCGGCGAGCCGGCCGTTGCTGGACCCGGCCGACCTCCGGCCCGGGATCCTGCACCTCGGGCTCGGCGCCTTCCACCGCGCCCACCAGGCGGTCTTCACCGAAGCGGCGATCGCCGCCCGCGGCGGCGACTGGGGCATTGTGGCGGTCGCCCCCCGCAACCGGCCGTTGGTCGACGCGCTGACCGCCCAGGACGGGCTGTTCAGCGTCGCCAGCCGCGACCAGGCGGAGACCGACATCCGGGTAGTGGGGGCGCTACACGGGGTCCGGCATGCCCCGAGCGACCCGGGCGCGGTGGTGGCGCTGCTGGCCGACCCGGCGATCCGGGTGGTCACCCTCACGGTCACCGAGAAGGCGTACCGGCTGGATCCCGCGACCGGCCAGCTCCAGCTGGACGCCGCGCTGCGGGCAGAACTCACCCGGCATACCCCACCGGCGAGCGTGCCGGCGCTGCTGGCGCTGGGCTTGTCGGCCCGGGCCCGGGCCGACGCCGGGCCGCTCGCGGTGGTCAGTTGCGACAACCTGCCGGCCAACGGTCGGCAGCTGGCCAGCATGGCCAGGCAGGCGTTGACGCTCGCCGAGCCACCAGCCGTCGACTGGGTGACCAGCCACGTCCGGTTCCCGAGCACCATGGTGGACCGGATCGTGCCGGCGACCACTCCGGAAACGCTCGCCACCGTCCGGTCTGCGCTGGGCCTGACCGACGAGGCCGCGGTCGCCGCCGAGCCGTACCGGCAGTGGGTGATCGAGGACGACTTCCCCGCCGGCCGGCCGGCCTGGGAGGCGGCCGGAGCGGTGCTGACCGACGACGCCGGCCCGTACGAGCGGCTGAAGCTCCGGGCACTCAACGGGGTCCACTCCACACTGGCCTACCTCGGGGCGCTGGCTGGGTGCCGCACCATCGACCAGGCGCTGGCGCTGCCGGGTGCGTCGGCGATGGTGTCGATGCTGCTGCGCGACGACATCGCCGCCAGCCTGACGCCGCCGGCCGGTGTCTCGGTCGCCGAGTACGGCCAGTCGGTGCTGGACCGCTTCGCCAACCCGGCCACCGGTCATCGGACCCGCCAAGTCGCCATGGACGGCAGCCAGAAGCTGCCGCAGCGGCTGGTGCATATGGTGGCTGACCGGAGATCCGCCGGTGAGCTGCCCCAGTGGGGTGCGCTGGCGCTCGCGGCGTGGATGCGGTTCGTCTGCGGGCAGGCCGACGATGGCCGGGCGTTGCCGCTCGACGACCCGCTGGCCGACGAGATCCGCCACCGGCTGGCGGCGGCGGAGCGCACTCCGGCCGGTGTGGTCACGGCGCTGTTGGGACTGGAGTCGGTCTTTCCGGCGTCGCTGCGCCACGATGCCGAGTTGGCGGACCTGCTGACCCAATGGTTGACCACCCTGGCTCGGCACGGCGTCCGAGACACCCTCGCCGGGATGGGAGTAACAGCATGAACGATGACAGCCCACCGCGGGCAGCGCTGATCGGCGCCGACGGCTACGGTCGTTGGCACCGGCGGGTGTTGGCCGAACTTGCCGATGCTGGCGAGATTACGGCCGTGGGCCTGTGTGACCCGGCCGATATCGTGCCGGCGCCCGACGCCCCGATCCCGCCCGGTGCTCGACTCTTCCGCGACTACCGCCGGCTCCTGGCGGAGACCCGGCCGGCCGTGGTGGTCATCGCGACACCGCCACACACCCATGTGGAGATCGCGGCCGCCGCCGCCGAGGCCGGCGCCGACCTGTTGTTGGAGAAGCCGCCGGTGACCAGCTACTCCGAGCACGTCGCCCTAGCGGCGGTGCTCGCCGCTACCGGGAGCGTCGCCCAGGTCGGTTTCCAGGCACTGGGGTCGGCGGCGCTGGCGGAGCTCACCGCCGCCCTGGCCAGTGGCGCGTACGGCCGGGTCACCGGGGTGAGCGCGGTCGGTGCCTGGCAACGCCCGGACTCCTACTACCGCCGGGCGCCGTGGGCCGGACGGCGCCGGCTGGCGGGTCGGCCGGTACTCGACGGGGCGTTGGCGAACCCGTTCGCCCACGCGCTGATGCAGTGTCTGGCGGTGGCCGAGCAGGTCGGTGGCGGACCCCCACAGATCACCGACCTAGCGTTGGAGCGCTACTGCGCGCGCCCGATCGAGGTGGACGACACCGCGGTGCTGCGCGCCGAACTCGACGGTGGTCTGCCGATGGTGGTGGCGGTGACCCTCTGCGCCGACCAGCACCTGGCCGGCGAGGTGATCGTCCACACCGAGCGGGGACCGGCCGTCCTCCGCTACACCGAGGACCGGCTGCAACTACCGGGCGAGTCCACACCGCGCCCGGTGCCCGGCCGGACCGGGCTGCTGGCGAATCTGCTGGCGCACCGGTCCACCGGCACACCGCTGTTGGCGCCGCTGGCGCGTACCGAGCCGTTCACCGTGCTGATCTCCGCGATCACCGGGGCGCCACCGCCCCAGCCACTGGCGCCCAGTGCCGTGGCCGCGCAGGGCGAGGGCGACGATCGGGTGGTCATGGTGCCCGGGGTGAGCGCGGTGATGCAGACGGCGGCGGAACAGTTGGCGTTGCCGAGCGAGCTCGGGGTCGGCTGGGCGACCACCCCGACACACTGCAACATATCTGCATATCGGCAGCCTTGACCGTAAGGAAAGCCCTTTCCTAAGGTGCAATGAGGAGCCCGGCTCCTGGCACGGGATGCGTCCGGGCGCCGAGTCCCGCCCCTAGGAGGCAAACATGACCTCGCGCAGATGGGCTGCCACCCTCGCCGCGACCGCACTGGCCGCGGGGGTCGCGGTCGCTCCCACGCTCGCCAGCGGTCCCGCCGCCGCGGCTCCACCCGCTGGCGGTCCCCCGTTGACCGCGCTCGGCTACGGCAAGCAGACCCTACCCACCGGAGACGGGTGGGGATCGGCCGGCGGCGGCACCACCGGCGGCTCCGCCGCTACCGCCGACCAGATCCACATCGCCACCGATCGAGCTTCGCTGATCGAAGCGCTCGGTGGCGACAACGCGACAAACGCTGGCAACGACGTTCCGAAGGTCGTCTTTGTCAAGGGCACTATCGACGGCTTCGAAGGGCCCGACGGCGAGCTGCTCGACTGCCAGCAGCTCGCCGACCCGGCGTACGACTTCGACGAATACCTGGCCGCCTACGACCCGGCGGTGTGGGGTTGGCAGGAGCGCCCGCACGGGCCGCTCGCGGAGGCGCGGGAGCGCTCGATGCGCAACCAGGAGGCGCAGACCGTCATCAACGTCGGCCCGAACACGACCATCATCGGGCTGGACCGGGGCACCCTGACCCACCTCACGCTGATGGTCAACAACGCCGACAACGTGATCCTCCGCAATCTCACCTTCCGCGACGCCTACGATTGCTTCCCCGCGTGGGATCCGCTGGACGGCGCGAGCGGCAACTGGAACTCCAACTGGGACCAGCTGTCGGTGCGGCGCAGCGAGAATGTCTGGATCGACCACAACTCGTTCCTGACCTCGCCCGATGACCTTCCCGAGTATTTTGGCCGCAAGTTCGAGGTCTACGACGGGCAGCTCGACATCACCCACACCGCCGACCTGGTGACCGTCTCCCACAACATCTTCCGGGATCACGACAAGATGATGCTGATCGGCTCCACCAACAACCCCGACGGCGGGGACCCGGGCCGGCTCAACGTCACGCTCCGGCACAATGTCTTCGATGGGATCGGGCAACGGGCGCCGCGGATGCGGTTCGGGAAGATCGATGTCTACAACAACCTCTTCCGGGTCGCGGTCACCGCGAACTCGTTCGACTTCGAGTATCTCTGGGGCGTCGGGGTCGAGTCGCAGGGGTACTACGAAAACAATTACCTCGATCTCCGCGGCTCCGGGGTCGACCCGGCCGAAGTCATCTACGAATGGGGCGGCACCGACCTCACCGAGCACGGCAGCTGGGTTCGCACCGGCCCCGGCATCGGCCGGCCGATGAGCCTGCTCGCGGCGTATAACGCGGGCAACGACCCGCCGCTCGGCGACGACGTCGGCTGGACGCCACAGCTGCGGCGCGGACCCGTGCTGCCGGCTCCCGCGGTCGCGGCGGTGGTGCCGCTCGCCGCCGGCGCTGGCAAGCTGCCCTTCTTGGGCTGACTCGGGACCGGCCCGCCGGCGGGTGCGCGGATCGCGCACCCGCCGGCGGGCTGGCGTGGGTAGGTCGCCACCACTGGGCGAAAGGCTTGCCGTACCTGCAAACCCACTTCGTTGTATTTGCAAACTAATATCTCTAGACTCACAGCATCGGGAGCCAACCCAGCCACGCCGCCCACGCACCGAGCCGGGGCCGCCGATTCGACGGCACCACCTCATCGACTGGAGTTTGACATGCGCACCCGATCCCTACGTCGCCGCAGTTTCGCGACCCTGGCGGCGTTATGTGTCGCCGCGACCAGCTGGCTGGTCGCGATGCCGAGCAGCCCGGCCACCGCCCAGGTCCAGCCGGGCACCTACTACCAGCTCATCTCCCGCCACAGCGGTCTCGCGGTCGACGTGGCCGGCGGCTCCACCAGCGCCGGCGCCGAGGTGGTCCAGCACTCCCCCGGCCAGCAGGCCAACCAGCAGTTCGAGTTCGTCCCCGCCGGCAACGGCTACTACCGGATCGTCGCCCGGCACAGCGGGATGGCGCTCGATGTCTACAACTGGAACCCGGACAACGGCGCTGAGATCCGGCAGTGGCACGACCTCAGTGGGGAGAACCAGCAGTGGCAGATCGTCGACCGGGGCGACGGGTACGCCAGCTTCATCAATCGCTTCAGCGGTAAGGCGCTGGACCTGTGGGAGTGGGCGACGCACAGCGGCGCCCGACTCTCCCAGTACGACTCCCACGGCACCTGGAATCAGCAGTGGCAGCTGGCGCCGGTCGATGGTGGTGGGGGAACCCCGCCGCCGCCCGGGGGCCCGATCGGCTGGGCGAGCATGAACGGCGGCACCACCGGGGGCGGCAACGCCTCGCCGATCACGGTAACCAGCGCCGCAGCGCTGTCGAACGCGGTCGGTTCCGCCTCCCCCGCGGTGATCCACGTCTCCGGGACCATCAACTGCTCCGGCATGCTGCGTACCCGTTCCAACAAGACCATCCTCGGAGTGGGCAGCAACGCCACCATCGCCGGCTGCGGATTCAACATCAACGGTGACCACAACGTGATCATCCGCAATATCCACTTCCGAGACTGGAACGACGACGCAGTCAACGTCCAGGAGTCGGCGACCAACATCTGGGTGGACCACAACTCGTTCACCAACGGCTACGACGGCGCGGTCGACGTCAAGCGGGAGTCGGACTTCGTCACGGTCTCGTGGAATCACTTCTACAACCACGACAAGAGCATGTTGCTGGGGCACAGCGACGGCCACACCGCCGACATCGGCAATCTGCGCGTGACCTACCACCACAACTACTTCGACGGCACCCACACCCGGCATCCCCGGGTCCGGTTCGGGAACCCGGTGCACGTCTTCAACAACTACTTCCGGGACAACCGGGAGTACGGCGTCGCCTCCACGATGGGAGCCGGGGTGCTGGTCGAGGGGAACTACTTCCAGAACGTCAGCAACCCGACCCACGTCGGCTACGCCGCGTCCGGCCCGGGCAGCCTGGTGTTCCGCGACAACGTTCTGGTCAACTCCGGCACCCCGGAGACCGGCGGCAGCGTCGCCAGCATCCCCTATTCTTACCAGCTGACCAATCCACAGAACGTGCCGTCGACGGTGGTCAACGGCGCCGGCGCCGGGAGGTTGAGCTTCTAGATGGACAGTGACCGGGTGCGGCTACGGCTACGGGATCGCGTCGTCGCCGAGTACCAGCTGGCACCAGCGCTCGACCCGACGTTGGCTCCCAGACCGTTCCTGCACCCGGTCCGCACCCTGCGCGGCACCGTGGTCACCGACGCGCTGCCCGATGACCACCGCTGGCACCTCGGCGCCTCACTGACCGTGGCCGACGTCGCGGGCAACAATCTATGGGGCGGCCGCACCTACCTGCGGGACACCGGCTACACCTGGCTGGCCGACCACGGCTCGATCCAGCACCGGGAGTTCCTCACCGAGCGCGACGACCACCTCGTCGCGCGCCTGCAGTGGCTTGGTCACGATGGCGACCTGCTCCTCGACGAGCAGCGCGAGCTGCGGGCACGACTGGTGCCCGGCCACCCCGACGCCTGGGCGTTGGAGGTCTCCTACACGCTCACCGCCCCAGCCGGGCGGGAGATCACCCTCGGCAGCCCGGCGACCAACGGCCGACCCGGCCCGTGTGGCTACGGCGGCTTCTTCTGGCGGGCGGCGGCCGGCGACGCCCCACCAGAGGTGTTCTCCGCCGCCGCCGCGGGCGAAGCGGCGGTGAACGGGAGCACCGCCGACTGGGTCGGGCTCCGCAGCGCGGGTCCGGATCCGTACACGCTCATCTTCGCCGGGCTGGGCCCGGGCGACCACTGGTTCGTACGGGCCGCTGGCTATCCCGGGGTCTGCGCCGCCTTCGCCTTCCGGCACCCTCGCACCATCCCCGCCGGCGGGACACTGCGCGGCCGGCACACGGTGGTGGTCGCCGACGGCCGGGTCTCGCAGCCCCCGCCGGGCACCGTGCCAGAGGTAGACTAGTTGATCTTAGGGCGCCCGGCGCTCCGCTCGACCTACCCCGGAGGTCCGCTCATGGCGATCGAGACCATCAACCCGGCCACCGGTGAGACGCTCAAGAGCTTCGAACCAATGACCGACCGGCAGGTGGCGCAGCAGCTCAGCCGGGCCGCGACCGGCTTCGAGGAGCTGCGGCGCAGCTCGTACCAGCAACGGTCGCAGTGGCTGCGGGCCGCCGCCGACATCCTCGACGCCGAGACTGACAGCGTCGCCCGGATGATGACCACCGAGATGGGCAAGACCCTGGTCGCCGCCCGCGCCGAGGTCGGTAAGTGCGCCGCCGCCTGCCGCTTCTACGCCGAGCACGGCGCCGCGTTCCTCGCCGACGAGCCGGCTGACGCGCCCGCGGTGGGGGCCCGCCGCGCGTACGCCCGGTACGAACCGCTCGGCCCGGTGCTGGCGATCATGCCGTGGAACTTCCCGCTCTGGCAGGCGATGCGGTTTGCCGCACCGGCCCTGATGGCCGGTAACCCAGGGCTGCTCAAGCACGCCTCCAATGTGCCCCAGACCGCCCTGTATCTGGCCGACCTGTTCGCCCGCGCCGGCTTCCCGGACGGCGCCTTCTCGACGTTGCTGATCGGCTCCGACGCGGTGCCCCGGGTGCTGCGGGACGACCGGGTGCGGGCCGCCACCTTGACCGGCAGTGAGGCCGCCGGGCGGGCGGTCGCGGCGATCGCCGGTGAGCAGTTGAAGAAGACCGTGCTGGAACTCGGCGGCAGCGACCCGTTCGTGGTGATGCCGTCGGCCGACATCGCCGCCGCCGCGGCGGCGGCGACCACCTCCCGGTGCCTGAACAACGGCCAGTCCTGCATCTCCGCCAAGCGGTTCCTGGTGCACCGAGAGGTGTATGACGAGTTCACTGACGCGTTCGTGGCCGCGATGGCCGCCCAGGTCCTCGACGATCCGATGGCGGAGACCAGCGATGTCGGGC
The DNA here is from genome assembly GCF_016925615.1 of Natronosporangium hydrolyticum. Classification (NCBI taxonomy): domain Bacteria; kingdom Bacillati; phylum Actinomycetota; class Actinomycetes; order Micromonosporales; family Micromonosporaceae; genus Natronosporangium; species Natronosporangium hydrolyticum. Next base: position 1,164,169 of record NZ_CP070499.1, on the reverse strand, counting down.
CGCTCGCCACCGCCAGCGGCCGGGATGAGGTGGAGGAGCAGGTACGCGACGCGGTGCTGCACGGCGCCCGGGTGCGCTGCGGAGGTGACCGCCCGAACCGGCCCGGCTGGTGGTACCCGCCGACCGTGGTCACCGATCTGACCCCGCAGATGCGGATGTGGTCCGAGGAGGTCTTTGGCCCGGTCGCGGGGGTGTTCCAGGTCGACTCGTACGCCGACGCGGTCGCGCTGGCGAATGACACTCCGTTCGGGCTCGGCGCCAACGCCTGGACCGCCGACCCCGCGGAGCAGGAGAGCTTCGTCCAGGATCTGGCGGCCGGGCTGGTCTTCATCAACGGCATCGTCACCTCGCATCCGCAGCTGCCGTTCGGCGGGATCAAGAACTCGGGCTACGGCCGGGAGTTGTCGGCCCACGGCATCCGCGAGTTCTGCAATCTGAAGACTGTGTGGATGGCCTGACCGGCGGGTGCCGCCGCAAGCTCAGGGGTCGGTCAGGGCTTACCCGGATGTCTGCGACCGGTGCGGTCCCTCAGACTTGACCGGTGGACGTCATCGAGGCATACCTGGACCGGTTGTCCCGGTCGCTGGTGGGGCCGGGCCGATGCCGGCGAGACCTGGTAGCAGAGGCTCGGGACGGGTTGGTCGACGCCGCCGAGGCGTACCAACGGGCCGGCACACCCGAGGGTGAGGCGAGGCGGCGGGCGGTGGCCGACTTTGGCTCTTCCGACGAGATCGCGGCGGCGTTCCAGACCGAGCTCGCACTGTCGCAGGCGCGCCGGGCGGTGCTGCTCGCGGTGGCCCTGCTCACGGCCCAGCCGTTGTTGTGGCAGGCGGCGGGGGCGTTGCTGCTGGGCTCCGGGACGGCCCGTTGGCCCGGCGGGTACGCGGTGCTCGATCAGGTGCTGAGTTGGCTGGGGACGGCGACCGTCCTGGCCGCGGTCGCGGCGTTGGTCGCCAGTGGGGCGGCGACTCGGCGGTGGGCGCCGGCGGCGCTCGCCCGCGGGCTGGGCTGGGCGGTGCTGACCGCCTGCGTGGTCTTCGGAGTGCTCGGCGCGGCGATGACCGTGGTCGCTCCGGGCGGGTTGGTAGTCAGCGTGGCGCTCTCCGTCGGGCTGCTGCTGGTGCCGCTGCTGGTGGTTGCCCGCTCGGCGCGGCGCGCTCTCGTCGCCGGTTAGCCGGCGCCGGCCGGGCCGGCTCGGAGCACCCCCTCGACCACGGTGCTGAACTCCCGCCACTGGGTCCGCTCCGCGCGGAGTGCGCGGGCACCGCCCTCGGTGAGCTGGTAGGTCCGGCGCTGGCGGCCACCGACGGTGCTCCAGTCGCTGCGAAGGTAGCCGGCCCGTTCCAGCCGACGCAGCGCCGGATAGAGCGTGCCGGTCGGCAGGTCGAGCGCTCCGCCGCTGCGCGCCTGTAACGCCTCCATGATCGCGTAGCCGTGCCGGGGCTGGTGCTCCAGCACCGCCAGAATCATCGCGTCGAGATGGCCGCGCAGCAGATCGGGCTTCATGTAGCCAGCCTACCTGTAGAGTGCTAGAGTAGCCAGCCTACATGTAAGCAACCTACAAGTAGGGACGCCATGCGACGCATCCCCATCCTCATCGCGAGCGCATTAGCGCTGGTCCTGCTCGGCGGCGCCGCGCTGGCGGGTGCCGGCGCCTGGACCTGGCAACGAGCCGTTCTCGACACGACCGGCCAACTCGCCTTCGACCAGCCGCTGGCCATCCCGCCGCTGCTCGAGGGTGAGCTCGACGACGACGGGCACCGGGTCTTCGACCTCGCCGCCGGCGTCGGCCAGCACGACCTCGGCGGCGGCCCCATGGAGACCTGGGGCTACAACGGCGACTACCTCGGCCCGACGCTCCGCGCCAGCCGCGGCGAGCAGGTCACGGTCAACATCGACAACCAGCTCCCCGACCCCACCACCGTGCACTGGCACGGGATGGGGCTCCCCGCCGCGATGGATGGCGGCCCGCACACCGCCATCGGGCCCGGTGAAAGCGCGGCCCCCAGCTGGCGCATCGACCAACCCGCCGCCACCTTGTGGTACCACCCCCACCCACACGGCGAGACCGAACAACAGGTCTACCGCGGCCTCGCCGGACTCTTCCTGATCGAGGACGAGCCCGGCGCCGCGCTGCCGCTGCCGGACGAGTACGGCGTCGACGACATCCCCGTCGTGGTGCAGGACAAACAGTTCGACGACGGGGAGCTCGACGCCTCCGCCAACTTCCTGAGCGGGGTGGGCATCCTGGGCGACTCGATCGTGGTCAACGGCACCCCGTCGCCGTACCTGGATGTGACCACCGAGCGGGTCCGGCTGCGGCTGCTGAACGGATCCACCGCCCGCAGCTACGACTTCGGCTTCGCCGACGACCGTCGGTTCGCACTGATCGGAACCGACGGCGGCCTGCTCAGCGAGCCCCACCACACCACCCGGGTCATGCTCTCCCCCGGTGAACGGGCGGAGCTGGTGGTCGAGCTGGCGCCTGCCGAGACGGCCACACTCCGCAGCTACCCACCTGAGCTGGGCGTCAACGCCTATGGCAGCCGCTTCGGCGGCGGCGACGACACCCTCGACATCTTGCAGCTGCGGGCGGCCGACCAGCTGGCGCCACGCCCGGAGGTGCCGACCGACCTGGTCGAGGTGCCCCGGCTGGACCCGGCCGAGGCGGTGGCGACGAGGTCGCTACAGCTGGGCGGAAGCCACATCAACGGCCAGCGGATGGACATGTCGCGGATCGACTTCGCGGTCACCGCCGGCAGCGTCGAGGTATGGCGGGTGCAGAACGCGGACGGCACTCCGCACAACTTCCACATCCACGACGTGCAGTTCCAAGTACTCTCCGTCGGCGGCGCCGGGCCGCCGCCGGAGTTGGCCGGCTGGAAAGACACCGTCTATCTACCCGCGGGGGTGAGCTTCGAGCTGATCGCACGCTTCTCCGACTACCCCGACCCCGACATCCCGTACATGTTCCACTGCCACCTGCTCCGCCACGAGGACGACGGCATGATGGGCCAGTTCGTGTTGGTCGAGGAGGGGCAGTCGGCCGGTGACCTCGACCAGCACGAAGATCACGGGCACGGCCACCACGATGGCCACGGAGCTAACCACGACCACGATCAGCAGTGACCGAATCGCACAGTGCATCTACTCTGGAGAGGTGACCACTTATTACCGGGACAGCCAGGTACGGGTCACCGACCGCGCGATCGAGGTCGGCCCGCGGGTCTTCCCGACCGACGAACTGACCTACGTCTGGCACGAACGGGGCCGCCCGACCCTGGAGACCACCACCCGCCGGTTCGCCCGGTTCGGCCTGATCGCGATCCTGACCGTGCCGGTGTTCATCGGCGGGGTGCTGGCGGCGGGTTTCATCGCCCGCGAACACGGGATCGCGGCGCAGATCGGGCTCGCGGTGGCGCTGGTCGGGCTCGGCGTGGTGCTACTGATGCTGCTCGCCCCGCTGCTCGAATTCCCGATGATGGCGCTGGAACGCTCCTACGACCGGGGCACCTCGGTGCACGAGATCTGGGTCCGGTGGCGTCACCAGGATCTGCTCCTTTACCGCACCGACAACGCGGCCCGGTTCGGCGCGATCTACCGCGCCATCCAGCGGGCGGTCGAACGGGAAGAGGTGTGACCGGGCAGGGTCAGGGGCGTCTCCGGGCGCTCAGCCGGTGATGGTGATCCGGTCCAGCGAGGGCGCTAGGCCGGCCGGGTTGCCGATCTGCACCTCGTTCGCGCCGGCCGTCAGCGTTATCAGGAGGCTCACCTCACCGACCTCCCGACCGGTGGCGAGCCCGGGGAACTCGACAATGATCGGTTCGTCGCCGTTGACGGTGACCGCGGCGCTGCGGTCCTGCGGCGCCACATAGTAGATGGTCAACTCGTACTCGCCCGGGTCCTCGACCCGAATGTCCAGGAAACGCACGTGACTGTCGCGGTGCCGACCGATCGAACCCACCACCGCCCCGCCGGAGGCGTCGGGCAACGGGAAGATCTGGACGAAGCCGCTCAGCTCGGCGTGCTCCGCCTCGTAGTTGCGCACCACCGGGGAGCGCGCCGGGCTGGCGGGCGCCTCGCTGGTCGGGCTGGACTCCACCGCCGCGGACGGAACGGTCGACGGGGAGGCGGTCGGCTCCGGCGGCGGCGCCCCGGTGGCCGGTTGCGGCGGTGAGGGCGGCACCGGCACCGGCCCACCGGCGGTCGCCTCTACCGCTTCGGGCGCCGCCCGGCCGGCCGGCGCCGCCGGGGCGAACCGCTCGCTCGGCACCGTCGCGGCGAACGCCCCGCCACCGACCAGCACCGCACCGGCGGCCAACGCGGGGAGCGCCAGCCGTCGATAACCACACCATCGGCCGGGGACCCGACGATGCCCCCGGTAACCACGGACCGGCGCGGCCACCGAAGTGCCGCGCCGGCTCCGCCCGTGCGAGTGGCGTTCGTCGCCCATGTACGCCTCTCGGTTGCGCTCTCGTCTCATCCCGTCGCCGCCGCCTCACCCACCGCCGGCAACGGCGCACGTCGATGCGATCTTACCCCCAGCAACCGACTCCCGGGCCGCGGGTGTGACGGAGAACGCGCTCAGCGCACCCCGGCGACGGCCCCCTCCGCGCCCCCGCGCCAGACCGAGCCCACCTCAGTAAAGCCTGCGCTACGAAGCGCCGTCAGGTGCCACGACAGCGGCGGGAAGGATTCCGAGGAGCGGTGCTCGATCTCGAAGATCTTGGCCCGCTCGGCCGCTAGCGGCCCCAGCACCGGATCGTTCGCCACGTGCTCCCACCAACCCTGCCAGGACAGCACCGCGCCCGCTGCCCACCGGGCATGCCGCCGCTCGCGCGCCCGTTGCTCCAGTCGCTCGGCGAGGCTGGGTAGCCCGTCGTCGATGATGTGGTCCACATTGGCAAAGACTCCGCCGGGCCGGAGCACCTGCCACGCCTCCGCGTAGATCTCGGCGACCCGCTCGGCCGGGAACCAGTGCAGTGCGGTGGCGGTCAGCACGGCGTCGTACTCCCGGTGAGGTAGCGCCGCCAGCCAGTCCGGGTCGGACAGGTCGGCGCTCACCACCGAAGCGCCGCCCGGCAGTGACGCGCGGGCGATGGCGAGTAGCACCGGGTCGATGTCGACCACCGTGGTGACCACATCGGGGAACCGCTGCCGGACCCGCAGCGAGAGGGAACCCGGGCCGCCGGCCAGGTCGAGCACCCGCATCGGTTGACCGCCGGTCACCGCATCCACCACATCCAGTAACGCGGAGAAGCGTTGCTCGCGGTCGGGCATGAAGGCTTCCTGCTGTCGATCCCAGCTCTCGTGCCATGCGACAGGGTCGATGTCGTAAGGAGTCATAGGTCTTAGGCTAGTTACCGGCCGACGGGTCCGACAACCCGGGGCCGGCGCGTCGGCAAAGGTCGATTACGAATCGTCACCAGTGCTCTACAGCTAAATGTCCGCTAAGCGCGCTATGCCACCACGACCAGCCCCGCAAGCATCGGTTGTTCGATATTTCTCGACCAGAAGGTCTTCCGGGTTTTGGCTTTTCGTCCTACCGTCGCGCTATGAAGCTCGAGCTGCGGCATCTGCGGATCGTGTGCGCGATCGCGGACACCGGCAGCATCACTAAGGCAGCCGCCGCGCTGGGGCTCGCGCAGCCTGCTTTGGCCGCCCAACTTAAACGGATCGAGCGGGCGATCGGCGGCCAACTATTTGAACGCGACCGGCACGGCGCCCGCCCTACTCCGCTCGGTGAACTCATGCTCACTCGAGCCCGGATCCTGCTACCCGCGATCCAAGGGCTGGAGGATGAGGCCGCCCGGCTCGCCAGCACCGCCGCGACGACCATGAAGGCCTACCGGATCGGCACCGTAAACGGCCCGATCCTCAGTGGATTGATGCAGCGGCTCACCTCCGAGTACCCCGATGCCGTACTGTCCACACACACCTCATGGGAGGCCTCCGAGCTAGCGGAGATGCTCGCTACCGGCCGGCTCGACTATGCCCTCGTCGGCGCCTGCGGCAGCTCCTCGCCGCCGACCGCCCTCGGCTCCGGCGCCGAACGGGACCTCGCCTGGCACGTCGTCGCGGTGGACGCCGTCTTCATCCTCCTGCCCGAGGACCATCCACTCGCCGGCCAGCGCGAAGTCGACCTCAGCGATCTCGCCGACGCGTCCTGGGTGATGACCCCCGGCGACGGGTGCTTCCGAAGCTGCTTCGCCGCCGCCTGCGCCCGGGCCGGTTTCACCGCCCGCGACATGTATGAGGGCGATGTCCGCACCTGTGTGGAGCTGGTAGAGGCGGGCACCGCGATCGCACCCTGCCAGTCGAGCTTCCGACCACCGCCCGGGCTGGTCTCGGTACCGATCGCCGGCACTCCGCTGCACTGGCGACATCTGCTCGGGTGGCACCCGGAGACACCGGCTTCGCAGCACGCCGACCGGATCGCCTACTACGCCGTCGAGGCCTATCAGGACGCCGTTGAGCGACTACCCCGCTACGCGGAGTGGCTCAGGCGGCAGCCGCAGTTCGGCGCACAGCCACTCGCCGCAGCTAAGCCACTATCTACTCAGTGATATGACCGGGGTGGTATCTCCCTCGATCAGCCATGCCTGCATACCGTGAAGTCACCCCACGGTTCAACCGTTCGTCAACAGTTAGGGGACCATGATGGACCAGAGATTCGCCAAACGGCTCGGAGCAGTTACCGTTTCGGCCGCCTTCGCGGCCGCACTGCTCCCAGCAGCCGCTGGCGCCACCGAGGCTGGCACGGCCGACGAGGCCGGCACCTTCACCGGCTCCCCCGAGATGCTCACCGCGGTCGAGCGCGACCTGGGCCTCACCGCCGGAGCGGCCCAGCAGCGCTTCGATACCGAGTTCGCAGCCAGCCAAACCCTCGAACAACTCGCCTCCGACCTGGCCGACGGCTACGCCGGCGGTTGGGTCACCGACGACCAGCAGCTGGTGGTGGCGGTCACCGACGACGCCAGCGCCGAGCAGGTGCGGGCCGCCGGCGGGGAGCCACAACTGGTCAGCCACAGCGAAGCCGAGCTGAACAGCGTGATGGCCGACCTCGACGCCGCACCCACCCCGGATGCCGACGAGGTCTACGGGTGGCACGTCGAGGTCACCAGCAACCAGGTGGTGGTGCAGGCCGCCCCGGACGCGGTCGCCGAGGCCACCGCATGGGCCGAGGAGGCTGGGGTCGACGCGGTAACGGTCGAGCCCACCGAGGAGGCGCCGGAGCCGCTGTACGACGTGATCGGCGGCGATGCCTATTACCCGGGCGCCAGCCGCTGCTCGGTCGGCTTCTCGGTCGCCCCCGCTGGCTTCGTCACCGCCGGCCACTGTGGCGGTGTCGGCACCAGCACCAGCGGGTTCAACAACGCCGCCCAGGGCACCGTGCAGGGCTCCAGCTTCCCCGGCAACGACTACGGCTGGGTCTCGGTGAACAGCAACTGGAGCACGCAGCCGCTGGTCAACCAGTACAACGGCAGCGCGGTCACAGTGGCGGGCGGCCAGGCCGCCGGGGTCGGGTCGGCGGTGTGCCGGTCCGGATCCACCACCGGCTGGCACTGCGGCGAGATCACCCACCTCAACCAGACCGTCAACTACGCGGAAGGCACCGTGACCGGACTGACCCGGACCACCGCCTGCGCTGAGCCCGGCGACTCCGGCGGCTCCTGGCTCGCCGGCAGCCAGGCGCAGGGCGTGACCTCCGGCGGCTCCGGCAACTGCTCCACCGGTGGCGTCACGTTCTTCCAGCCATTGCAGCCGATCCTCAGCGCCTACGGATTGTCGCTAGTGACCAGTTAACCCCAGAGACCAGATAATTGGTCTAGACACTGGGGAACACTCCTCCGTTTAACCAGCGTGGCGGGGGCGGCGCAGCCGCCCCCGCCACGCTGTTGTGGACGCGGACCGGCTACTGCGTCGCCGCGGTATGACCCGAACGGTATGTACCCCGATCGGACAGGCCCGCATAGCGTACGAGTACCCCCGGGGAGGTCGAACTCCCTAACTTTCCCCCTGTAAGGAGACCCCCAGTATGGACCGACGTACAGTGTCTAGATTAGCTGCGGTGGCGCTATCCGCGGGCATCGCGGCCGCGTTGGCTCCGGCCGGCGCATCCGCCAGCCCGGGCCTCGGCGCCGCGGCCCCCGACGACGCCCCGCTCGGCGACGCCACCATGCTCGCCGCCATGGAACGGGACCTGGGTCTGAGCAACGACGCCGCCCTGGAGCGGCTCGCGCTCGACTTCGCCGCCACCGAGACCGAGGTGGAGCTCCGGGACAGCCTCGAATCGATCGGCGGCGCCTGGATCGACGGCGACCACCTCGTGGTGGCGGTGACCGACCAGGCCGAGGCGACCACCGTCCGGGCCGCGGGCGCGGTGCCGCGGCTGGTCACCCACACCGAGGCGCAGCTCGACTCGGTGATGACCACGCTGGATGGTGTGACCACGCCAGACGCTAGCGAGGTCTACGGCTGGCACGTCGATGTCGTCACCAACCAGGTCGTGGTGCAGGCCGCGCCGGGTGCCGACGCCGTGGCGGAAGCCTGGGTCGAGGAGGCCGGGGTCGACGCGGCGACGGTCCGGGTGGAGACCACCTCCGAGGCCCCGGAGCTGCTGTACGACATCATCGGCGGCCAGGCCTACTACCCGGGCAACAGCCGGTGCTCGGTCGGCTTCGCGGTCCAGCCGCGTGGCTTCGTCACCGCCGGCCACTGTGGCGGTGTCGGCACCAGCGTCCGCGGGCACAACCAGGTCGCGATGGGCACCGTGCAGCGGTCGAACTTCCCCGGCTCCGACGCCGGCTACGTCGCCGCCAACACCAACTGGGTGCCCCGGCCGTGGGTGACTCAGTACAACGGCAGCAACTGGGTGGTCCGCAGCTCGCAGGTGGCCGCTATCGGCGCGGCGACCTGCCGGTCTGGTTCGACCACCGGCGCCCACTGCGGCAACATCACCCACCGCAACCAGACCGTCAACTACGCCCAGGGCAGCGTGAGCGGCCTGACCCGGACCACCGTCTGCGCCGAGCCGGGCGACTCCGGCGGCTCGTTCGTGGCCTCCGGCATCAGCGCCCAGGGCGTCACCTCCGGTGGCTCCGGGAACTGCTCCTGGGGCGGCGTGACGTTCTTCCAGCCGATCAACCCGATGCTGAGCTCCTACGGGTTGACCCTGGTCACCGGCTGACGCTGGTTACCTGACCGACCGCTGATCGGGGCGGGCGCCATCGGCGCCCGCCCCACCCGGCTGCCTGAGGATGGCGCCGGCGCCGGGGACGGCAGAGCCCTCCGGCACCGCAGTCGCCGCCACATCGGTCCGCAGCCGCGGCAGGGCGGTCGGATGAACCCGCTGCAGCCACCCGATCAGCTGCTCCCGGACCAGGCACCGCAGCTGCCACTGCGCCGAACTGTCCCGGGCGCTCACCAGCGCCCGCACCCGTACCGCGTTGCCGGTGCCGTCGATCACCTGCAGGCCGCACTCCCGCCCATCCCATAACGGCGTGTTCGAAAGGACCCTGCGTAACTCCGCCCGCATCTCGTCGAACGGCACCGACCAGTCCACATCGAGCTCGACCGTACCGAGCAGCTGCCGCTCCGACTTGGTCCAATTCTCGAACGGTGTGGTGGTGAAGTACGAAGTCGGCAGGATCAGCCGCCGCTCGTCCCAGATCTTGAGGACTACGTGCCGCAGGGTGATCTCCTCGATCCAGCCCCACTCCCCCTCGACCACCACCACATCGTCGAGGCGCAGCGAGTCGCCGAACGCGACCTGCAGCCCCGCGAAGAAGTTGCTCAACATGCTCTGCGCCGCGAGCGCCGCGACGATACCCACCAGGCCGGCCGACGCCAGCAGGCTCACCCCGACGGTGCGGACACTCTCGAAGGTGATCAGCATGATGCCGCCCGCCACCGTGGAGACCACCGCGAGCGTCACCCGGTGCGCCACTTTGAGCCGGGTCCGGATCCGCCTCGCGACCAGTGGATCCCGCCCCTCCAGCCGAAGCCGGCGCAGCGCGGTGTCGGTCAGCACGTTCAGCAACGCCACCGCCAGCCAACCCCCGGCCGCGATCAGCCCAAGCAGGAGACCGTGCAGCACCGGCTCGTGCCACGGCTCGTCGGCGAGCAGCCACAGCGTGAGCCACCAGGCCAGCAACGCCGCCGCCACCTGCGCCGGGCGGTACGCACGGCTCACCAGGTCACGCGCGAGGGTGGAGCGACGACCGAGGAACCGCAACAGGCGGTGGCCGATGAAGACGAGCACCAACGCCGCCAGGGTCGCGAGCATCGGAACGAACAAGTCAGCCAAGAACGTCAGCATTCGGGTTCGCCACCTCTGCTCCACCTCGACGCCCGGAACCACCGGCAGGTCATTGCAACACAGCGGCAGCCCACCCGGTGGGGCTAGGTCGATGGCCGGCAGGTGTAGCCGGTGACGGCGGTCTAGGAGCCGTCGCTGATCTGGTGGTACGCCCCGGTAGGCGCGTCCAGCAGCACCGAACGGAACTCGCGCTGGTGCAACACGCCACCCAGCCGGTGGTCACCCCGCATCAGCTCGATACCGGTGTAGAGCTCGACGCTGTCCCACTGACCCAACACGTGGGCCTGCCCGAACATCGGTCGGGAGATGCCCGGATCGTCCGGGCTGGTTCGCTGCCAGAGCAGCGTGCCGTTGTCGCTGACGTCGGTGACGGACAACCCCGCCTCGGTCGCTTCCAACCGGACATGGACCGGGCTGACCCAGGCGGCGGCGGCCGGGTGCAGCCACGGCGCTACCGAGACCGTCTCCGGTTCATCGTCGGTGCTGCCGACCGCCACCGGGTGCCCATCCCGGACTACCAACCGGCGACGCGGCAGCTCTTCGACCACGATCGACACTGAATATGCCGGCGGGCGCGGACCGAGCTCCGTCATCGGCTCATCGTGGCGGGGGCACACGACGGTGTCGCCGACGAGTTTCGGCGCCGGTTGGCCCCGCCGCCGGAGCTCGCCGAAGGCCGGACAGTCAAAGGAGTGGCAACGCCACTCTCGACGCACCGCCGCTGCGACCGATTCCGGGTGCGCCGGATCGGTTCCGAACCGGCGCCAGGAGATCCGGGTTCTCACTGCCGGTACCGCGCTTGCGAAGCCGGTCCCCGGCGGCTGCGCCGCAACCTGCTCCGGCTCCGTCGCCGCGTCGTGCGTACCCACCGCGTTGTCAGTAGCCTCCGCGTTGTCAGTAGCCTCCGCGTTGTCAGTAGCCTCCGCGTTGTCAGTAGCCACCGCGTTGCCAGTAGCCTCCGCGTTGCCAGTAGCCACCGCGGACTCCGGGGCCGGGGCGGGAGCGGCCTCCGCCGGCTCGGGCACCTCGGTGGTCGCTGGCGATTCCTCGACATCGGTCCGCTCGGTGGTCTGACCATCGGTCGCCGCCCCGGCCGGCGGCGTCACCGTCGCGGTCACCGCCCCGACCGCCGCCGGCACCCGGTCGGCGACCGGGTCGAGCGGCAGGCCCGAGGGCGGCGCGGGTGCGGCGGCCGATGCCAGGGTCGCCGCCGAGGTCGACCCGGACGCCGCGGGCACGGCGGCGGTCGTAGTGGTGGTGGCGGCTGTCGGCGGCGCAGCCGCTTCCGACTTGGCGCGCTCCGGGGCGGCCGGCTCCGATTCAGCCGGCTCCGGGTCGGCGCTGCCGGTAGGCGAGGGCACCTCGGCCCGACCGACCGCAGCGACGGCCGCCGATGGCGACGGCTCGGCCTGCTCGGTGCCGATCAGCGGGACCAACGAAGCGACCCCGCTACCGGGGACCACCCGCAGCACTCGGCCGCCGGGGTCGGCGAGCCAGTCGTACTGCGCCGCCGGCACCGGTCGCGCACCCAGCAGAATCAGTGGCAGGCCCGTGAGGTTGGCGATCTCCAGGACCCGATCGGCGGCCCCGGCGGTGACCTCGATCAGCCCGTCGTCTGCCCACCGGCCGAGCACCATCCGCTCCTTGGAGGTGAAGCCCTGCTCCGACAAGAGCGACCGCTCGATCACGCCGTAGAGCATCGCGCCGTCGTCGATGAGATACCGGGCCAGCGCGTCCACGACCATGCCGATCCGCACCAGGTTCACCGGGCGGCCACGATCGAGCTCCACCTGTCGGACCACCGCCCCGACATCGACCACGGCCTGTGCCCCGCAGATGTCGGTGGTCAGCCGCTGCTCGATCGCGTCCATCACCTGGGTCACTGTGAAACGCACGCCCCCACCATAAGGGCAAATCCGGATTCTGTGGTGTGCGGCGGTCCGTGGCGTTCTAGTTCTTCAATGGCCGGATCCGACCCTGGATCGGCACCGTGACCGACGACCGCCGGCCGGTAACACAGCTCGCAGCAGCCTAGCAGTCTTCTCCGAAAATTTTGTGAAAACATCATCGTTAGTCTGGTTTAGCAGCAATGATGAGGTTATGCCGACCAGCCCAGGACCCCACCGCCGCGCCTGGGCCCGAGCGACCGCGGTGCTCACCGCCCTCGGGGTGGCGATGCCGCTCGCCGCCTGCGCCACCGACGCCGGCGGCCCGCCCGTGATCAACCTCTACTACGCCCCGGAGCAGAATCTGCCCGAGGTCGTAGCGACCTGCAACGAAGCGGCCCAGGGCCGCTACCGAATCAACTATCAGGTGTTGCCCCGAGACGCCGACGAGCAACGGGTGCAGATGGTCCGGCGGCTCGCCGCCGAAGACAACGACATGGATGTCCTCGGACTCGACGTCACCTGGACCCAGGAGTTCGCCAGCGCCGAGTGGGTCCGGGAGTGGACCGGTGAGTACCAGACCGCGGCGGAGCAGGACACGTTGCCGGCAGCGGTGGAGTCGGCCCGGTACGAGGACCGGCTGTACGCCGCCCCGAAGAACACCAACGTGCAGCTGCTCTGGTACCGGACCGACCTGGTCGACGAGCCGCCCGCCACTTGGGACGAGCTGATCGAGGCCGCCCAGGAGCTACGCGACCAGGGCCAGCCGTACGAGATCATCACCATGGGTGCGCAGTACGAGGGCCTGGTGGTGCTCTTCAATACCCTGACCGCCTCGGCCGGCGGCGAGATCGTCGACGAAGAAGGCACCGAGGCGGTGGTCGACGAGGGGGCGGTCCAGGCGCTGGAGCTGCTGCAGCGGTTCGCCACCGCCGGGGTGACCAGTCCGGCGTTCAGCAACGCCATGGAGGACGAGGCGCGGCTGGCCTTCCAGACCGGCGACGCCGCGTTCCAGCTGAACTGGCCGTTCGTCTACCCGGCGCTGCAGGAGGACGCCCCGGAGCTGGCCGCCGATGTCGGTTGGGCGCCGTACCCGGCGGTCGACCCGGACCAGCCCGCGCGGGTCACCGCCGGCGGCTACAACCTGGCGGTCAGCGCCTACTCCCGGTACCCGGCGGAGGCGTTCGAGGCCGCGTTGTGCCTGCGTAATCCGGAGAATCAGCTCTTCTCCGCGGTAAACGACGGGGTGCCGCCGACGATCGAGAGCGTCTACGACGAGCCGGAGCTGGCGGAGGCGTACCCCATGCGCGACGTCATCCTCGACGAGCTGCTGGATGCTTCGAACCGGCCGTTGACGCCGGCGTACCAGAACGTATCGACGGTGATCGCGACGACGTTGTCGCCGCCGTCGGAGATCGAGCCGGCGGCGACCGCGCAGCGGCTGCGGGAGCAGATCCAGGATGCGCTGGACTCCCGTGGAGTCCTGCCATGACCGCACCCAGTTCGCAGCCGGGCGCCGAGGCGGTACGCGTACAGACCGGCGGCGCGCGGCGGCGGCGTCCGGCGCGCAGCGAGGGCGCCGCGGCCGAGCGGCGGCTTGGTTGGCTGCTCTGCGCCCCGGCGGCCGTGGTCATGGTGGCGGTCACCGGGTACCCGATTCTGTACTCGGTGTGGCTCTCATTGCAACGCTACGACCTGCGGTTCCCGGATGATCGCGAGTTCGTCGGCCTGGCCAACTACGGCACCGTACTGAGCAACGAGTTCTGGTGGAACGCCTTCTTCGTCACCATGCTGATCACCGTGGTCTCGGTGGCGATCGAGTTCGTGCTCGGGTTCGGCCTCGCGCTGGTCATGCACCGGACGCTGGTGGGTCGCGGGCTGGTCCGGACCTCCGCCCTGATCCCGTACGGGATCGTCACCGTGGTCGCCGCCTTCTCCTGGCGGTACGCGTGGACGCCGGGCACCGGCTACCTGGCGAATCTGTTCACCCCAGAGCAGGCGCCGCTGACCGACCGGGCCAGCGCGCTGGCGATCATCATCCTGGCGGAGGTCTGGAAGACGACGCCGTTCATGGCGCTGCTGCTGATGGCCGGGTTGGCGCTGGTTCCCGAGGATCTACTGAAGGCGGCGGCGGTTGACGGCGCCGGCGCCTGGCAACGCTTCGTGTCGGTGATGCTGCCGGTAATGAAGCCGGCGATCCTGGTCGCGTTGTTGTTCCGGACCTTGGACGCGTTCCGGATCTTCGACAACATCTTCATCCTCACCGGCGGGGCCAACGACACCTCGTCGGTCTCGATGCTGACATATACGAACCTGATTCAGGGTCTGAACCTGGGCATCGGCTCCACCCTGTCGGTACTGATCTTCATCACGGTCGCGATCATCGCCTTCCTCTTCGTCAAGCTGTTCGGCGCGGCAGCCCCCGGCAGCACCCAGGAGGGGGCTCGCTGATGGCCGCCTTCGGCGAGGTGACGACCGGACGGAAGTGGCGCTGGGGGTTGCTGGACGCGGCGGTGATCGCGTTCGCGCTCTTCCCGGTGCTGTGGATCGTCTCGCTGTCGTTCAAGACTCCCGCGACTATCGCCGACGGCAACTTCATTCCTCGAGAGTGGACACTCGAGAACTACCAGAACATCTTCGAGACCGCGCTGTTCACCCGCTCGCTGATCAACTCGATCGGGATCGCGCTGATCTCGACCGCGATCGCGGTGGTACTCGGGATGATGGCCGCCTACGCGGTGGCCCGCCTGGACTTCCCAGGCAAACGGGCGCTGATCGGTGTGTCGCTGCTGATCGCGATGTTCCCGCAGATCTCGCTGGTGACCCCACTCTTCGAACTGTGGCGCGACCTCCGCCTCTTCGACACCTGGCCAGGACTGATCCTGCCGTACATCACCTTCGCGCTGCCGCTGGCTATCTACACCCAGTCCGCGTTCTTCCGGCAGATCCCGTGGGACCTGGAGAAGGCGGCGAAGATGGACGGCGCCACCCAGGCGCAGGCGTTCCGGCGGGTGATCGCACCGTTGGCCGCACCCGGCGTGGTCACCACCGCCATCCTGGTCTTCATCTTCTGCTGGAACGACTTCCTCTTCGCCGTCTCACTGACCTCCACCGAGGCGTCGCGAACCGCACCAGTAGCGCTGTCCTTCTTCACCGGCGACAGCCAGTTCGAGGACCCCACCGGATCGATCTCGGCAGCCGCGGTGGTGATCACCATTCCGATCATCATCTTCGTGCTGCTCTTCCAGCGCCGGATCGTCTCCGGCCTGACCTCCGGCGCCGTCAAGGGATAGTAGGTGAGCCGACCATGGCCGAGATCGTGTTGAGCAGCGTCAGCAAGAAATTCCCCGATGGCACCATGGCGGTCGCCGAGGTAGACCTCTCCGTGGCGGACGGTGAGTTCGTCATCCTGGTCGGCCCGTCCGGCTGCGGAAAGTCGACGACGCTGAACATGATCGCCGGCCTGGAGGACATCAGCAGCGGGGATCTCTACATCGCCGGGGAACGGGTCAACGAGCAGGCCCCCAAAGACCGCGACATCGCGATGGTGTTCCAGTCGTACGCGCTATACCCCAACATGACCGTACGCGAAAACATGTCGTTCCCGCTGCGGTTGGCCAAGCTGGACAAGGCCACGATCGACGAGAAGGTGGCGGAGGCGGCCCGGGTTCTGGAACTTACCGAGTTGCTGGACCGCCGACCGGCGAACCTCTCCGGCGGCCAGCGGCAACGGGTAGCGATGGGCCGGGCGATCGTCCGGAGCCCGAAAGCGTTTCTCATGGACGAGCCCTTGTCCAACTTGGATGCCAAGCTGCGGGTGCAGATGCGCACGCAGGTGTCGCGGCTACAGAAGCAGCTGGGCACCACCACCGTCTACGTCACCCACGATCAGACCGAGGCGATGACGCTCGGTGACCGGGTGGTGGTGATGCGCGGCGGCCGGGTGCAACAGGTCGGCCCGCCGCAGGAGCTCTACGACCACCCGACGAACCTGTTCGTGGCCGGCTTCATCGGCTCACCGGCGATGAACTTCCTGGAGGCCCAGCTTGCGGAGGGCCGGCTGCGCAGCGTCCTCGGTGACCTGGTGCTCCCGGACCCGCTTCGGCGCCGGCTGGCCGCGGCCGAGGCTCCCCGCGACCTGATTCTGGGCGTTCGACCAGAACACTTCGAAGACGCCGAGCTGGTCGAGCCGGCGCAACGCCAGGAAGGACTGGTCTTCGAGAGCCGAGCCGACGTGGTCGAATCGATGGGCTCGGACAAGTACGTCTACTTCACGCTGGAGTCGGGGCGGGCCAGCGCGCGGGAGCTGGAGGAGCTCGCCGCCGACGCCGGCACCACGGATCTCTCCGCCGCCAGCACGCAACTGGTCACCCGGCTATCGGCGGAGTCGACCGCCCGCGAGGGTGAACTGGTGACGGTCTGGTTCAACGCCGAGAAGCTGCACCTGTTCGACCCCGAGTCCGGCCGCAACCTCTCGACCGGCCCCGAGCCTCCGCCCGAGCCTCCGCCCGAGCCTCCGCCCGAGCCTCCGCCCGAGCCTCCGCCCGGCCGATCATGAGCCAATCAACCGACTCACCGGGCGAGTCGTACCAGTACGCTCATGATCGGCCGGGTGGGGATCGGCCGGAGGAGGGTCAACCAGCGGCGGGAGCCGGACCTCGGCCCGCAGACCGGGCGCCGGGTCCGCCTCCACCAGTCGCACCGAACCACCGTGCCGGCGCACCAGCTCCCGGACGATCGCCAGGCCGAGGCCGGCCCCACCAGCGTCGCGATCCCGGGCGTCGTCGAGCCGGGTGAACCGGTCGAAGACCCGTTCGCGGTCCGCCGCCGGGATGCCGGGGCCGTCATCGGTCACCGTAATCAGCTGGTACGGGCCGGCTGGTGCGACCGCCAGCGTCACCCGCTGGGCGGCGTACCGGACCGCGTTGTCGAGCAGATTCGACACCACCCGCCGCAACGCCTCGGGTTCGCCGGCTGCCCACACCGGCGGGCCTTCCGTGTCGACCACCACCGAGCCAGCCGGGTACCCCCGGGCGACCTCCCGCAGTAGCTGCCCTAGCTCGACCGGCGCCACCGGTCCGGGATGCCGCGCGGTCTCGTCGGCGCGGGCCAACAGCAGTAGGTCGTCCACCAGCCTGCTCAACCGTTCGACATCGGTGAGCAGCTCGTCGGAGAGTTGGGACCAGTCAGCCGCGGCCGGGTCGCGCTGGGCCAGCCGCTGCGCCACCTCCAGCTGGGTGCGCAGAGTCGCCAACGGGCTACGAAGCTCGTGGGCCGCGTCGGCGACGAATGCCCGCTGCCTGACCCGGGCGCGCTCCAACCGGTCGAGCATGTCGTTGAGGGTGACCGCTAGTCGCCGGACCTCATCCCTGGATGCCGGCACCGGCAGGCTCGCCGGCCCTCCGGCCGCGGTGATCTCGGCGGCGCTGGCCCGCAGGCCCTCGACCGGTCGCAGCGCCGCTCCCACCACTCGCCACATCACCATCGCGAGCCCGGCCACCAGCAGCGGGAAGGCCAGTAGCAGGATGCCGCGGACCGCTGCGTAGCTGTGCCGCAGGTCCGACATGGGCTTCGCCACCAGCACTGTGACCTCTCCTGCGGCCGGGCTGCTCGCCGCCACCGCCACCACCCGGACGCTGCCGGCGACCCCCAGCCGGTCGCCGTCGACCATGGTGTTGCCGCCGGTACGGAGCTCCGCCAGCTCGTCGTCGCGGAGGATCGGCACCAGCCGGTCGGCGCCAAGCGAGGCGGCGAGCACTCGGCTCTGCCCGTCGACCACCTGCACCACCTGCTCCCCCGTAACCGGCACCGGCTCGGGCAGGGCTCCTGCTTGGACCAGCCGGGCGACGTCCGTGCCGGTCCGGTTCGCCTCAGAATCGACGCTGCGTTGCATTGTCATGGCGAGGACGGCGAGCATCACCAGCCCGCCGACCGCGAGCCCGGCCGCGAGCCCACCGACCGCCAACGAGGTGAGCCGGGTCCGCAGGCTGGCCCGCCGCCACCACCGCATGGTCACCCCTCCGTCACCGGTTGCGGCTGCGCCACCGGTTCGCTCACCAGGCGGTAGCCCGCGCCGCGTACGGTCAGCAGCCGTTCCCGGCCGAGCTTGCGACGCAGGTAGCCGATGTAGACCTCGACCGCGTTGGGGGCGGTGGCCACCGCCGAGTCCCACACGTGGTCCAACAGTTCGATCTTGGAGACCACCTCGCCCTGCCGGCGGATCAGGTACTCCAGGACCGCGAACTCACGGCTGGTCAGCACCACCTCGGCGCCCTGGCAGGTAACCCGCCGCCGGGCCGGGTCGAGGCTCAGGTCCCCGGCGGTGATCACCGCCGGGCGCTGCGGGGCGCCGCGCCGCAGCAGCGCCCGGAGTCGGGCCAGCAGGACCACGTACGAGAACGGCTTGGTCAGATAGTCGTCGGCGCCGACGTCGAGCCCATCGGCCTGGTCGTACTCGCCATCTTTGGCCGACAACATCAGCACCGGCACCCAGTTCGATTCGTCCCGGAGCGCCCGCACCACCCGATATCCCGACAATCCCGGCAGCATTACGTCGAGGATCACCGCGTCGTAGCTACCGTGCCGGGCCGCGTCGAGCCCGCTCGGGCCGTCCAGCGCCACATCCACGGCGAAGCCCTCCGCCTGCAACCCGCGCCGCAGCGCCCCGGCCAACCGGGCCTCGTCCTCCACCACCAGCAGTCGCACCCAGACAGCCTGGCACGGCCACCCCGCGACCAGCGACTCGCGGTACACCTGCGGTGCTTCTCAGCTACCGCACAGACACCAGTCGGCACCCTGGCAACCAGGCGCCCGGCGGGCGACGATGGGGGCACGAGTGAGGAGGTACGGCGATGAGCGTGTGGAGCAGGCGACCGGCGCTGCGGTGGCTGGTGCCGGCGACCGCGACGGCGATGGTGATCGGCGGCGGAGCCGCCGCGAACGCGATCGCGGCGACCGAGCCCGAGCTGCCCCCTCGCAGCGCCACCGAGCTACTGGTGGATCTGCAGACCGCCGAGGTGGATGGGTTCTCCGGCACCGTGGTGCAGACGATCGACCTCGGGCTGCCCGGGCTCCCGGAGACCGCCGGCCACGGCAGCGCCGACCTGGGCACGCTATGGTCCGGCTCCAATACCCTGCGGGTCTGGTATGGCAGCCCGGACCAGCTGCGGATCGCACTGCTGGGCACGCTGGGGCAGTCGGACATCATCGTCGACGGCGAGGACCTGTGGATCTGGGAGAGTCGGGAAAATCAAGCCTCCCACCGGCAGCTACCACCGTTCGGCGAGGCGGGCGGGCCGCAGGACACCACGCCCGGGCTCACCCCCCAGGCCGCCGCCGAAGCAGTGCTCGCCTTCCTCGATCCCACCACCGAGGTGACGACCGGCGGCACCGCCGAGGTGGCCGGTCGGGCCGCGTACGAGCTGGTGCTCTCGCCGCGCGATGACGAGTCGCTGTTCCGGGAGGTCCGGATCGCCATCGACGCCGAGCACAGCGTCCCGCTCGCGGTGCGGGTCTTCGGCGCCGCCGCCGACCCGGCGGTCGAGGTGCAGTTCACCCACCTCAGCTTCGAGCGACCCGACCCGGAGCAGTTCCGGTTCAACCCACCGCCCGACGCCACCGTGACCGAGGCGGAGCTGCTGCCGTGGGGTCCGGTCACGGGGCACGAGGGGCACGAGGGGCAGCCGTGGCCGGCCGCGACCGTGGTCGGCGAAGGCTGGGCGAGCGTGCTGGTGCTGGCCGTCCCGGAGGCGAAGCTGGACCAGGACGAGCTGGCGTGGCTGCTCGCCGGGCTACCTACGGTCAGCGGTGAATGGGGCAGCGGCCAACTGCTCACCGGCGACCTGTTCAGCGCGCTGCTCACCGACGACGACCGGTTCCTGATCGGAGCGGTTCCCCCGGAGCGGCTGGTGGCGGTGGCCGACGACCCAGCGGCAGCGTTGCCGGACCAGCCGTCACCGGAGTCCTCGGGAGAGCCGGAGTCCCAGGGAGAGGATGAGTGACCGAGCCTGACCAGGGTTGGGCGGTCCGGACCGAAGGGTTGAGCAAACGGTACGGCGGGCGGCTGGTCGTCGACGGCGTCGACCTGGCGGTCCCCCGCGGCAGCGTCTACGGATTCCTCGGGCCCAACGGTTCCGGCAAGACCACCACCATCCGGATGCTGCTCGGCCTGGTCCGACCCAGCGCCGGGCGGCACACCCTGTTGGCGGCCCCGATGCCGGAGTCCGCCGCAGCGGTGCTGCCCCGGGTCGGGGCGTTGGTCGAGGGGCCCGCCTTCCACCCGTACCTGTCGGGTCGAAACAACCTGCGCCGGCTGCTGCTAGCTGACCGGACCGCCGATCCGCGTGGCGGGTCTGACCAGATCGCCACCGCGTTGCGTCGGGTCGGGCTCAGCGCGGCCGGCAACCAGCGGTACCGGACCTACTCACTCGGCATGCGGCAGCGGCTGGCGCTGGCGGCGACCCTGTTACGCCCGCGCGAGCTGTTGATCCTGGATGAGCCGACCAACGGCCTCGACCCCCAGGGCACCCGGGAGGTCCGGGCGTTGATCACCTCGCTGGCGCGGGAGGGCACCACCGTGCTGCTCTCCACGCATCTGCTCGCCGAGGTCGAGCAGATCTGCAGCCACGTGGGGGTGATGCACCGGGGCCGGCTGGTGACCCAGGCACCGCTGCCACAGCTGCGTACCGCCACCGCCCGGCGGGCGCTGATCCAAACCGATCAGCCTAGCGAGGCCGGCCGGACCCTGCGGCGACTCGGCCTCACCGGGATCAATCTCGGCGAGGCGACCGCTGGTGGCGAACTCGGCGAGGTGGCGCCCGAGCGGATCGTCGCCGAACTGGTACGCGACGGGGTGCCGGTCCGCGGCTTCACGGTTGCGAGCCCGGGGTTGGAAGAGACGTTCGTGGCGCTCACCGGGGAGGGTTTCGATGTCAGTGGCTGAGGTCGCGCCCGCCCGAGGGTGGCCGCGGCTGCGCCTGCTGCGCGGCGAGCTGTGGCTGATCTTCGGCCGCCGCCGGAACTGGGCCGGCCTGGCGGTCCTGGCGGCGGTGCCGGTGGTGATCGCGGTGGCGATCCGGATCGCGGACCCGGTCGCGGGGGCGGGCGGGCCGGAGTTCTTCACCAGAATCACCGGCAACGGTTTCTTCGTGGCGCTGGCCGCGCTCAGCGCGTGCCTGACCCTCTTCCTACCGCTGGCGGTGGCGGTGATCGCCGGGGACGCCATCGCGGGCGAGGCCCACACCGGCACCTTGCGTTATCTGCTCACCGTGCCGGTGGGTCGGACCACCCTGCTGGCGGTCAAGGGCGTGGCGGTCGCCGCGTTCACGGTCACCGCGGTGCTGCTGATCGCGGCGGTCGGGCTGCTCGCCGGCGGGCTGCTGTTCGGTGGTGGCCCAGTGACGCTGCTCTCCGGCCAGCAGGTCGGGCTGGGCGGTGGGTTGTTGCGGCTGCTACTGATCTGCGGGTACCTGGGGGTGGCGCTGTGCGCCCTCGGGGCGGTGGGGCTGTTCGTCTCCACCCTCACCGAGCAACCGATCGGCGCCAGCATCGCCGTGTTGATGCTGACCATGGCGAGCTTCGTGCTGGACTCGATTCCGCAGCTGGCCTGGCTGCACCCGTACCTGCTGACCCACTGGTGGACCGCGTTCGGGGACCTGTTGCGCTCCCCGATCTACCTGCCCGACCTGCAGCGGGGCCTGCTCTCCGCCGGTGCCTACATCGTGATCTTCTGGACTGCGGCCTGGGCACGGTTCGCCGGGCGGGACATCACCAGCTGACGCGGGCCGCCGACCACGCCCGGCGCCGGCCGCGCCCGATCCGGCATCATGGGTGGTATGGCCGACTTCCCCGGACCCTCCGAGCTGGCGTCGCTGACCACCGAACAGCTCCGCGAGCGGGGCAGCCTCAAGTGGACCAAGTTCGGCCCGGAGACGATCGGCGCGTTCGTGGCAGAGATGGACTTCGGCACCGCGCCCGCGGTGCTCACCGCCCTGCACGAGGCGGTCGCGCGCGGCGAGTTCGGCTACCTGCCGCCGGCGCTGGCGGCCGACCTGGCCGCCGCGTGCGCAGACTTCCAGCACACCCGGTACGGCTGGCGGGTCGAGCCGGAGCTGGTCTTCCCGGTCTCCGATGTGCTCACCGGCTTCGAGCTGGTGATGCGCCACTTCTCCCCGCCGGATACGCCGATCATCCTGCCTACCCCCGCCTACATGCCATTCCTGACGCTGCCGCCGTTGCATGGCCGGCAGGTGCTGCAGACCCCGATGCGCTGCGAAGCCGGTCACTACACACTAGACCTCGACCGGTTGGCGGCGGCCTTCCGCGCCGGCGGACGACTGCTGGTGTTGTGCAACCCCGCCAACCCGGTGGGCCGCGTCTTCACCCCCGACGAGCTCGCCGCGGTCACCGAGCTGGTCGACCGGTTCGGTGGCCGGGTCTTCGCCGATGAGGTCCACGCGCCGCTCACCTATGCCGGGCACCGCCACACTCCGTACGCCATGACCTCGGCGGCGGCCGCCGCCCACACCATCACCGCGGTCTCCACCTCGAAGGCGTGGAATCTGCCCGGCCTGCGCTGTGCCCAGATTATCCTTAGCAACCCCGCCGACCGCGCCGCCTGGTCGGTGGTCGGGACCGGCGCGAGTACGGCTCCGGCCACCATCGGGGTCCCGGCCGCCACCGCCGCGTACCGCGCCGGCCGGTCGTGGCTGGACGGCGCGATCGACTACTTGGACCAGAATCGACAGCTGTTGGCGCAGCTGTTCGCCGACCAGCTGCCGCAGCTGGCGTACCACCCCCCGGAGGGCACCTACCTGGCCTGGCTGGACTGCCGCCGGCTCCCGGCGGCAGATGCGCCCGGCGAGTTCTTCGCCCAGCATGCCGCGGTGGCCCTCGTGGACGGTGCCGAGTGCGGCGAGGCCGGCCGTGGATGGGTAAGGATGAATATTGCGACGCCCGCGCCGATCCTCCACGAGATGGTCACCCGGCTGGCGCGCGCGGTTGGTGAGGACGCGGTAACGTGAGCCGCATGATCGTCGTAGTGGCTGCGGTGAAAGGTGGGGTGGGCAAGACGACCACCTCGGTGTACCTGGCGGCGCTGGGAGCAGGCCGGCGCTCCGCCACGATCGTGGATGTGGATCCGCAGGCGGCCGCCGCCGAGTGGGTCGAGTACTCAGGCGACGAGCGGCTCGCCAAGCTCAGCGTGGTGGAGGCCCCGACCGACCGGCTGGTCACCCGCGCGCTGGACCGACTGGACGAGGAGCATCTGGTGGTCGTGGACTGCCCACCAGCCAACGACCGGATGCTCGGCAAGCTGATCGACCGGGCGAGCGTGGTGGTGATCCCGACCCGGGTGGGCGGCATCGAGGCGCCCCGGGTGGAGACCGTGCTGGGGCTGGTCCCGGCGGGCACCCCGGCGGGCCTGGTGGTCACCTCCGCGCGCACCTTCACCCGCGACTACCAGGAGATGGTGGGCCACTGGACGGAGGCGCGGGTGCCGATCTGGGGGACCATCCCGGAGCGGGTCGGCATCGCCGCCGGGCCCACCCGGCCACTGCATGAAGATGGCCTGGCCGCCTACAAGAAGGTCTGGCGTCGGGTCCAGACCGCTGCCCGCAGCGCCGGCTGACCGGTCCGCGCCGTGGCGCC
Organism: Natronosporangium hydrolyticum; assembly: GCF_016925615.1. Lineage (NCBI taxonomy): Bacteria > Bacillati > Actinomycetota > Actinomycetes > Micromonosporales > Micromonosporaceae > Natronosporangium > Natronosporangium hydrolyticum. The sequence continues at coordinate 1,140,316 of NZ_CP070499.1, read as the reverse complement.
GACGAGCGCTGCCCCGCCGAGGGCGGCGCCCTTCGGCATCATAGGCTTCCCCTATGGTCAACGGCCTCGCCACCAGCATCATCGTCGCCGGGCTTCTGGTGGGCGGGTTCGCCGTGGTGACGGCGATGCTCGATCGCCCGCCGGGGCTGCTGCACCTGGCGGGACTCGCCGTGCTGGAGGGCCTGCTGGTCGTGCAGGCGATAGCCGCCCTGACTAATGTCTTCGCTGGTGAGCGGCCCGCCGACGGCCTGGCCACGTTCATCGGCTATCTGTTGACCGCGGTGTTGATCCCACCGTTGGCGGCGCTGTTGAGCATGGCCGAACGGACCCGGTGGGGCTCGGTGATCGTAGCCATCGCCGCGGGGGTGACCGCGGTGCTGGTGCTCCGGTTGCAGCAGGTGTGGAGTGGCTGAGCCGCGCCCGGTCGGCTCTGGTCCCGGCGCCGGACCGGCCGCCACCGGGACCGGCCCGGGTCGGCTGCTGGTGGCGGTCTACGGTCTGTTCGCGCTCTCCGCGGGCGCCCGCGCCGGGTGGCAGCTCGCCACCCGGTTCGAGGAGGCCCCGGTGGCGTACCTACTCTCCGCGCTCGCCGCGGTGATCTATCTGGTCGCCGCGATCGCGCTGGCCCGCGGCGGGCCGTCCGCCCGTCGGGTCGCGCTGCTGTGCTGCCGGGTGGAGTTGGCCGGGGTCCTGGTGGTAGGTGGCTTGAGTCTGGTGCTGCCCGATGCCTTCCCACGCGCCACGGTCTGGTCGGGTTTCGGGATCGGATATGGCTTCGTCCCGTTGGTGCTTCCGGTGCTTGGTTTGTGGTGGCTGTCCCGTACCCAGGACCGTTAGCCGGGCTTTGGGTTCCCACCGGACCGCGCCGCACCAAGGTTGTTATGGTTTCGTACTCCGGCTGGTCTAGGCGTAATTGGCTCGGCTGCAGCCTCCTCCGGTAAAGTAGAGCTTGGCGTCCGGGGGCTTGCCGGGTGCTGCTGACGGGACACACATCATGGCGGATGTGTCTTCCCCACCCCCAGGCAGCGCCGGTGTCGCGAGCCGCTCCCGCCTGGGCGGGCTTGAGGCGTGACCGCTGCACCCCTGGCGGTCTGCGTTGCCAACCAACGGAGAGGGAACTGTGTCTGCCTTACGTGCAGAGGGACTGTACAAAATCTTCGGTCGACGCCCCCGGGAAGTGGTGCGCCACCTCGAAGAAGGCGCCCCGCTGGAGGCGGTCAAGGAGCGGTTCGGCGCGACTTGCGCGGTTATCGACGCGAACTTCGAGGTGGCGCCGGGCGAGATCTTCGTGGTAATGGGTCTGTCAGGATCCGGAAAGTCCACGCTGATCCGGATGCTCAACGGCCTGCTGGAGCCAACGGACGGTCACGTCTACGTCGGCGACTCCGATGTCGCGGCGCTCTCCTCCGGCGCCCTGCGCTCGCTGCGCCGGGACCGGATGAGTATGGTCTTCCAACACTTCGCACTGCTGCCCCACCGGACGGTGCTGGACAACGCGGCGTACGCGTTGCGGGTTCGGGGAGTCGACAAAGCCACCCGGTATGAAAAGGCCGAAGCGGCGTTGGCGATGGTCGGCCTCGACGGCTGGGGCGACAAACTGCCCTCGCAGCTCTCCGGTGGCATGAAACAGCGGGTTGGGTTGGCTCGGGCGCTCGCCGCCGAGACCGAGATCATGCTGATGGACGAGGCGTTCTCGGCGCTGGACCCGTTGATCCGACGGGAAATGCAGGATCAGCTGCTGCGTCTGCAGAGCACCCTCAACAAGACCATCATCTTCATCACCCACGACCTCAACGAGGCGATGCGGCTCGGCGATCGGATCGCGATGATGCGGGCCGGCCGGATCGTCCAGGTCGGCACCGCCGAGGAGATCCTGCAGGATCCGGCGAACGACTACGTCGCCCAGTTCGTGCAGGATGTCGACCGTACCCGGGTGTTGACCGCCTCGTCGGTGATGGAGCCGGCCCGGTCGGTGGTCATCGACACCGGTGGCCCCCGGGCCGCGCTGCGGACCATGCGGGAACACCAGAGCCAGGCGGCCTACGTGGTCTCCCGGGAGCAGGAGCTCCGCGGCGTGATCCGGGACGAAGCCGCGCAGCGGGCGGTCAAGCAGCAGACGACCACACTGGACAGTGTATTGGACAAGCCGGCCACGGTATCCGCGAGCACGTTGCTCGCCGACGTGTTCGCCCCGTCAGCGGAGAGTCCGCTCCCGGTCGCGGTGGTGGACGACGATGAGCATCTGCTCGGGGTGATTCCACGGGCGACGCTGCTGACCGCGATGGCCACACTGGCCACCGACGCCCCACCCGAAGAATCCCCACCACCCGAGGGCGGCCCTGCCGCCGAGTCGTCCGCAGCGGCGGACGATGAGCGGCCGGACGTCATCGTGGAGCGACGGGAACCGGGCGGGAGCGCGTAGACATGGACAACTGGCGAGATTGGTTCGAGTGGTTCACCCTCGGCGACTGGGCGCGGGACGGCATCGAGTGGTTCATGGCCACCTTCTCGATGGTGCTCAACGTCATCCGCGACGGGCTCCTCAACGCCTACAACACGTTATCCACGGCACTGATCACCCCACCGTGGTGGCTGGTGATCCTGCTCGGCGGGTTGCTGACCTGGTTCGCGGTTCACCAATACCGAGGGCGGAGCTGGCCCACCTGGCAGATCGGGCTCGGCGCCGCCGGCGCGCTGCTGGTGGTGGACGTCGCGCTCTGGTACCTCCACCGCAGCAACGGTTTCACGCTGCTGGACAGCTACAACGGGCCGTACTCACTCCTCGACGTGGAGCGCGCCTCGTTCCTGCTGATGTTCCTCCCGCCGTCGTGGGTGATGATCCTGCTCTTGGCGGCGCTCGGCGGGGTCGCCCGCGGCGCGGTCTTCGGGCTGATCACACTCGGTGGACTGTTCCTCATCGATCTCATGGGACAGTGGAACAACGCGATGCAGACGCTGGCGATGGTGCTGGTGGCCTGCCTGGTGGCGACGTTGCTGGCGATCCCGATCGGGATCCTGGCGGCTCGGTCCCGAGCGGTCAGCCTGGTCGTCAAACCGGCCCTGGACCTGATGCAGACCATGCCGGCACTGATCTACGTGCTGATCGCGGTCTTCATGTTCCGGGTCGGGGTGGTGCCCGGCATGGTCGCCACCATCATCTTCGCGATGCCCCCGGCGATCCGGCTCACCGAACTCGGGATCCGGCAGGTCGACTCCGAGGTGGTGGAGGCCGGGCAGGCATTCGGGAGCCCGCCCTCTCGGATCCTCTGGCAGATCCAGTTGCCCTTGGCGCTGCCGACCATCATGGCCGGCATCAACCAGGTCATCATGCTTGCGCTCTCCATGGTGGTGCTCGCCGGTTTCGTCGGCGCCCCCGGGCTGGGCCAGCAGGTGTTGGCGGCTATCTCCCGCACAAACCTCAGCCTCGGTGTCGAGGCTGGCCTGTCCGTGGTGATCCTCGCGATCTTCCTGGACAGGGTGACCGCGGCCATCGGTGCCCGGTCGACCGTGGCGCGTCTACAACGCGCCGGGTGAACGAAACCACAATGATCACGAGATCATGACCCGATGAGGTGACCGATCTCCGAACGCGTCATGCGTCGGGTCGGCACCGAGGAGGATGAAGTAATGAACATGAGGCGCTACAGGAAAGCTTCGGCGCTGATGGCGGGCGCCGCGGCGACCGCCCTACTGGTCGCGGCGTGCGGCAACGGCGACGACAACGGCAACGGCGACGACACCGGTGCCAACGGCAACGGTGAGCGCGTCTGCGACGAGCCGGCCGACTCGAACTCCATCACTATCGGTGCCTTCAACGGTTGGGAGGAGGGCATCGCCGCGACGTACCTGTGGAAGGCTGCGTTCGAGGCGGAAGGCTACGACGTGACGGTGGAGTTCGCCGATGTCGGACCGCTCTACCTGGGCATGGCCCAGTGCGCGTACGACGTGGCGTTCGACGCCTGGCTGCCGGCCACCCACGAGGACTACTGGGACGAGCACGGTGACCAGATGGAGGACCTCGGGGTCTGGTTCGACGAGGCGCCGCTGACCATCGCGGTGAACGAGGACGCTCCGATCCAGTCGCTGGATGAACTCGCCGACGCCGCGGACCAGTTCGACAACCGGATCGTCGGCATCGAGCCGGGCGCCGGGCTGACCCGAATCACCCAGGACGAGGTCATCCCGACCTACGGCCTGGAGGGCATGGAGTTCATCGAGTCCTCCACCGCCGCCATGCTCGCCGAACTGCAGGGCGCGGTCGACCGCGGCGACAACGTGGTCGTGACCCTGTGGGAGCCGCACTGGGCGTACGACGCGTTCCCGATCCGGAACCTGGAGGACCCGGAGAACGCGTTGGGTGACCCGGAGCAGATCCACGCCTTCGCACGGGCCGACTTCACCGCGGACTTCGCGGAGGCCGCCGAGTGGGTGGGCAACTGGTCGATGACCGCCGACGACCTCTACTCGCTCGAGAACATCATGTTCAACGAGAACGAGGCCGCCACCGAGGATGAGTACGAGGCCTCGACCCAGCAGTGGCTGGACGAGAACCCGGACTTCCTCCCGAACATGACCAACTGACCTGACCGTCAGTAGTTCCCTGGTGGGGCCCGGCGCTACGGCGCCGGGCCCCACCGGTGGTTAGGGCTCGGTACCCGCCGCCGACCGTTGGTCCGGCGGCCCCGACAACTCCGAGCCCGCAGGCTCCCCCGCCTCCCCGCCGGCCGACCGGCGGTGTGCCCACAGGTAGAGCGCGCCTAGCAGCGCCCCGAACACCAGCAGCGATGGCCCCAGCACCGCGGCGCTCCAGAGGTCGATCAACACGCCGATCAGCGCCGGCGCCGCGGCACCGCCCAGCGTCCCGGCAGCGACCTGCATACCGACCACCCGGTCGCTGTGCGACTCGCCGACCCGCCGGGCCGTGGTCAACATGAGCAGCGGGAAGATCGGCGCCACGCCGAGCCCGATCAGCACCAGACCGGTGACGGTCGCCGGCGCCGCCCCCGGCAGCGCGACCACGGCGGCGCCGAGCACGATCACCGTCACACTGCCGACGAGCACCCGGTGGACACCGATCCGTTCCACGACCACCCCCACCAACAGCCGCCCCACGAACAGGCTCCCCCAGTACGCCGAGACGGCCACCCCGGCGAGCTGGCCGGAGACCCCGTCCACCTCCGTGAGCAGGGTGTACGCCCACAGCCCGGCGCCGGCCTCGATCGCCACCCCAACCGCGAACGCCCCCGCCCCCAGCCACGTCCCCGCCTGTCGCAGGGTGGCCACAAGCGGCGGCGGGCGGCGGATCGAGCGGGCGGTTGCGGGCGGCAACGCTGGACCGGCGGTGGCCGGTGCCGGCGGCCGGCCCTGCTCCACCCGGTCCGCTGCCCGGTCCCGCCAGGCCCGGACGGTCAGCGCGAACGCGACCGCCAGCGCCACCTGGCCCACCGCCACCGCCACGTAGCCGCCGCGCCACGCCAGCCCGACCGCGACCGCTGCGGTCACCACCAGCGGGCCGAGCGTCGCCCCGAAGCTGAAGCTGGCGTGCAGCCAGTTCATGTGCCGGGCCCCGAAGTGCCGGGCGGCGTACGCGTTGAGCCCGGCGTCGATCGCACCGGCGCTGGCCCCCAGCAACCCGGCCACCAGCACCATCGGCACCAGGCCCGGTGCGGCGGCGAAGCCCAGCAACCCGGTCGCGGCCAGGCCGGTGCTGGTGGCGAGTAGCCGGCCGACGCCGAACCGCGCGAGCATGAACCCGGCCGAGACGCTGGAGAGCAGGTAGCCGGCGGTCAACACCAGCAGCACGAAGCCGATCGCGCCAGCGGGGCGGTCGAAGTCGACGCGCATGTAGGGCCAGGCCACCCCGAGCATGCCGTCCGGTAGGCCGAGGCTGATGAAGCCGAGGTACGCCAGGAGTAGTAGGGGCATGAGCGACAATCCTGCCGTAGCGGTTCGCCGCGCCGGCAGGGCGCGGTAGGTTCAGAGGGTGGACTTCGTCATCCGGACTCTCGCGACAGCGCTGGCGCTATGGGTCGCCACGCTACTGCCGGGGATCAACCTGACCGGCGACACCGCAATCGCCAATGTGCTGACGTTGATCCTGGTGGCGGTGATCTTCGGAGTGATCAACGCCTTCATCAAACCGATCATCCAGGTCGTTGGCTGCGTCTTCTACGTCCTCACGCTCGGACTGATCGCGTTGGTGGTCAACGCGCTGCTGTTCTTGCTCACCGGGTGGCTCGCCGACGCGATCAACCTTCCGTTCGAGGTCGACGGGTTCTGGGCGGCGTTCTGGGGCGCCATCATCGTCGGCGTGGTGAGCTGGGCGATCACCCTGGTCTTCCGGAGCCGCGGCACCGCCGCTCGCGGCTGAACGAACCGCTGACCACCGGCGCTACGGCGCAACGAACCACCGCCCCGACCGGCTGAATTCGCAACCATCGGCGACGCGGCGCAAGCATTCGCAATGGCCAGCGCGGCGCCCGCCGCATACCGTGGCGAGTGCTACGACCGGACGGAGAGGTGCGACGATGACGGCTGGGCAGGGTGACGACGGCCAGCTGGCCGATGCGGTGGCGGCGGCGGAGCGCTGGACAGCGCACAACTACCATCCGCTACCGGTGGTGGTCGCCGAGGCCACCGGCGCCTGGGTGACCGACGTGTCCGGCCGGCGCTACCTCGACTGCCTCGCCGGATATTCGGCCCTCAACTTCGGCCACCGCCACCCCGCGCTGATCACGGCCGCCCAGACACAGCTGGACCGGCTCACCCTCACCAGCCGCGCCTTCCTGCACGACCAGTTCGCCGACTTCTGCCGGGGGTTGGCCGAGCTGTGCGGCATGGAGCTGGTGGTGCCGATGAACACCGGCGCCGAGGCGGTCGAGACCGGGATCAAGGTCGCCCGCAAGTGGGGCTACCAGGTCAAGGGAGTGCCGGAGGGCCAGGCCACGATCGTGGTCGCGGAGAACAACTTCCACGGCCGGACCACCACCATCGTCAGCTTCTCCACCGACAAGGATGCCCGGGACGACTACGGCCCCTACACCCCCGGGTTCCGGATCGTCCGCTACGGCGACCTCGCGGCGCTCGCCGAGGCGATCGACGACACCACCGTGGCGGTGCTGCTGGAACCCATCCAGGGCGAAGCCGGCGTGCTGGTGCCGCCGCCGGGCTACCTCCCCGGTGTCCGCCGCCTCTGCGACGAACGGAACGTGCTCTTCCTCGCCGACGAGATCCAGTCTGGGCTGGGCCGCACCGGCGCCACCTTCGCGCTGGACCACGAAGCCGTCCGCCCCGACGCGTACCTGCTGGGTAAGGCGCTGGGGGGCGGGATCGTCCCGGTCTCGGCGATGGTGGCCGACCGGTCGGTGCTCGGCGTGCTCCGCCCCGGCGAACACGGCTCGACCTTCGGCGGCAACCCGCTGGCCTGCGCGGTCGGCAGCGCCGTCGTGGAGCTGCTGCGCAGCGGCGAACCGCAGGCCCGCGCCCGGGAACTCGGCGACCACCTCCACCAACGGCTACAGTCGCTGGTCGGCCACGGGTTGGTGGCGGTCCGGGGCCGGGGCCTATGGGCCGGCATCGACATCGACCCCGGCCGCATGTCCGGCCGCCGCGCCTGCGAACTGCTCGCCGAACGCGGCGTGCTGGCGAAGGACACCCACGGGTCGACGCTGCGGCTGGCGCCGCCGCTGGTGGTCGAGGCCGCGGAGCTCGACTGGGCGGTCGATCAGCTACAGGCCGTGCTCAGCCACCGGGCGTGACCCGCCCGGGCAGCTCAGCCTGCTGACCCGACGGTCATCGCGGCATCCGCAGCGAGATCGTGGGCGCCTCCCCCATCACCGAGGCCGGCCGGGCAGCCCCGCCCTGGAACCGGTTCGGGCGGCCCAGCTCCACCCCCTGGAAGAGCTCCACCACGTCGTCGTTGCCCATCCCGTACGCCTGCCCGGGGCCGAGCTGCGCCGGGCCGGCCGGGGTCCGGATCGTCGTACCGTTGGTGCTGGTGTCGGTAACCACTAGCGCCTGCCCCCGCAGCTCCAGCCAGAGGTGGTTCCGGCTGATCCAGCGCAGCGCCTCATCCCCCAGCAACGGGCCCAGCTCGACTACGGTGCCGGTGGCGGCCGGCGAAGGCGCCCGGCCGATCACCACCGGTGACGCCTCGCGGACCACAAACCGGCCCCGCACCGCCCCATCGACCCGCACCGCGAAGACCCGGGCCGGTGGCTGCGGGCCGGCGTCGCGCAGCCGGGTGCCGTGCCGCGGACAGGTGGGTACGGCCGCTTGCAGCTGCGGCGGCGGCTGGCCACCGGCGGGGGCGCCGAACCCGGCACAGGCCGACTCCGGGCACTGCCACAACCGGACCAGCACCGGCGCGGCCGCCGGACCGGGGAGCCCTTCGGCGGCGGGGACCATCCCGGCCGGGGTCGGCGCTAGCAACCCCCGCGGCAGCCAGCGGTACTGCTGGGCGTACTCGGTGAAGCCGCGCCGGCTCACCACCGGCACCCCCAGCAGCTCCGCCACCGACAGCACCCGGTCGGCCGGGTCGGGCAGCACCTCCACCAGACCGTCATCGGCCCAGCGCCGCACCACCATCCGCTCATTGGAGGTCAGATCGAGGTCCGAGAGCACGGAACGGTCGGCCACCACGTAGATCGCGACCCCGTCCTCGGCCAAATATTGACCTAAGGCGTCCAACACCCGCCCGAGCCGCAACAGGGTCGCCGGCTTGCTGTCGTTGCCGTCGAGGTCGACCAGCCGCACCACCTCGGCGAGGTCCACCACCGCCCGGGCCAACGCCGGATCCAGCGTCAACCGCGCCTCGATCGCGTCGAGCACGTGACTGATCTCAAACCGCATCAGTGTGCTCCGGCGCTGACGTCCCGACCGCCCGCGGCCGCCACGATCTCGTCGATCCGGCCCGAGAGGTCAAGGTCGCGGGCGGTGACTCCGCCGACCGAGTGGGTGGCGCAGTGGAACGTCAGCGTCCGCCACCGGATGTCGATATCTGGATGGTGGTCGAGTTCCTCAGCGACCACAGCGACCCGGTCCACCACCGTGATCGCCGCTGGGAAGGTCGGAAACTCCACTGTGCGTGAGATCCGCGCCGGGTCACCGGACCAACCCGGCCGGGTCCCGAGCGCCGAACGCACTTCGTCGGGTGCGAGCAGCTCAGCCATGCCGCTGACCCTATACCTCCCATCCCCGGACAGCGCCGTGAGGAACCACCCTTCCCACCAGCGCACGCGACCGACAGCGACCCAGCCGGCCCGACAGCGCCCGCCAGCCGGCCCCCGCGCTCCAGCCGGCCCACCAGCTCAGCCGAGCCGGCGCAGCGCCGCCGCGGCCCGGGTCAGCTCCCGGCGGTGTCGCTCATAGGTAGCGGCCAACAGCAGCAACAGCGCACCCGCCACCGTCAACGGCACCCAGGCGTCCAACCGCTGCCAGACAAACGCCAGCTCCCGCAGCGCCGCCAGGATCGCCACCGTCGCCCCCACCACCACCGGCGCCTGCAGCCGCCACCGCACCCCGGCCAGCAGCACCACGACCGCGGCCAGCCCGACCAGCAGCCGCCGCCCGGGCGATGGGTCGATCACGGTGACCGCCAGGCTGGGCAGCGCCGCCGCGGCCAGCGCCGGCCCGTACGCCAGCCAGCTGCCGAGCCCGGACGAACCGGCCAACCGGCGGCGAGCCAGGTACCCGAACCACAGGGCGATCGCCGCCACCGGCAGCGTGTACGCCTCAACCGTGGTCACCTGCCAGGACACCACCAGCACCCACCACGCCAACAGCTGGCAGCCGGCCGCCGCCACCCACCCCGTCACCCGCAGCTGCTGCCGCCGCGCGACCACCGCGGCCAGCACCGCCGCCACCGCCAGCACCTCGAGTGCGGCCACAGTAGACCAGACGGTCGGCGACGCCCCGGCGAGGCCGGCGCCTGCCAGCACCCCGCCGTAGCCGAGGCCCGCCAACGTCCACCACCCCGAACGGCAACGGACCGCCGCGACCAGGATCGCGGCTCCCCCCATCAGGCTGACCGCCGGCACCGTCGGCCACGGTGCCTGCGCCCAGTCCAACGTCACCAGCAGCGCCAGCCCGGCGACTACCCCACCCGCCGCGAAACCGGTTCGCCACCGGCGGGTGGCCAGCCAGCCGCCGAGCAGGGTCACACCGGCCAGCAACCCCGTCCCGAGCGCCGCCGGACCGCTAGCCACCGAACCCCCACCGGCGAACAGCCCGGTCCCCGCCGGGGCGCCCGGCCAACCCTGGAACAACCAGGAGTAGGGCCCGAGCAGCACCGCCCCGAGCTGCGGCGCCGCCGCCGCTGCCGCGAGCAGCACCGCGGCCACCGCGATCAACCGGCGAGCCAGCGGCCACGCCCAGAGCAGCCACCCGGACGCCGCCGCGACCACCACCACCGACACCGGTAGCTGCCACGGGTACGCACCGCCCGCGACGGCTCCGAGTTCGGTACGGGCGGGGTCGTTCGCCGTCCGGAGCGCCGAGCCGGCCGACCCGAGCAGCCCGAGCGCCTGCCCCAGCAGCGCGTGCCCGAGCAGCCCGAGCGCGACCAGCCCGCCCACCCAGCGACCCGGTCGGGGGCCCACCAGGCGGGCCAGCCACCCCTGCTGCCCCGCGGTCGCCACCGCCGCCCCCGCGATCACCACCACGGCGGCGAGCTGCGCGAACTCCGGCACCGCCACGGCGGCCAGCCGGGCACCGGCCAGCGCCGGAACCAGCACTGCGCCAGCAGCCACCACCTGCCGCCAACCGGTCCGGTCCGCCGCCTGAGCCGTGCCGACCAGCACCACCACCAACCCGACCAGCAGCCCGGTGGCGATCGCGGCGGTGCCGAGCTCCGGCACCAGCAGGACCAGCCCGGCCAGTACGCCGCCCAACACCAGCCACGCCCCGACCAGCAGCCACCCCAACCCGAGCAGAATCGCTGAGCTGGCCGGCCGCGGATCAGGCCCCCGCCGCAGCCGCTCCACCAGCACCAGGTTGCCGGCGGCCAGCAGCAGCGCGAGCGCGGCCGCTCCGAGCGACTGCGCCGCCAGGCCGTCCAGCCGGCCGATCAACGTCGCCGCCAGCAGCGGTACCGACCCCTGGGCCAGCACCAACGCCACGAACCGGAGGCCGACCAGACCGCTGAGTCGGGCGTAGCCGAGGCTGATCCCGGCGACGCCGGCGAGCACCGCGCCCGCCCAGGTCGACCCGGCGACGAGGGTTACCATCCCCGCCTGCCACGCGGCGTAACCGTCGAGCAGCAGTACCAGCATGCCTACGACGGCGAGGGTTTCGGCGGTAGCGGGCAGCTGCCGCCACTTGGCCAACGCCGGCCCCAGCAGGCCGATGACCGTGGCGGCGGCGAGCGTCGCGGCCTGCCCCACCACCCCGTAGCGGCCCCACCCCACCAGCACGAAGACGACCGCCCCGATCCCCAACAGCCAGCCACCGGCGACGAAGAGCACCGTCTGCACGCTCCGGCTCGCCAGCTCCGGCCCGGGCCGACCCGGCGGCACCGCAGGTGGCGGAGGCACCGGAGCCGGCGGCACCCCCGGTGGCGGGGGCACCGGCGAGTGCGCCGACGCAGCGGCGGGTCCGGCCGGGTAACCCGCCGGGACCGCAGCGCCGCGCGCTGCCCGTACCTGGGCGGCGAGAGCGTCCCGCCGGGACCTTTCGGTGCGCAGCTGCTGCCGTACCTCGGCGAGCCCCCGCCAGCGCCGGTGCTCCTCCCCTGCCAGCTCGGCGACGCGCGCCGTAGCTTGGATGACCGCCGCCGCGATCGGGTCCGGCGGCCGACCACAACCGGAACATCCGGCGTCGAGGTCGGCCGGCGCCCGGCAGACCGGGCACGGATACGCCGCCGGCCCCGGCGTTGCTCGGAACTGCTCAGTCATACCGGAAATCATCGGCCCGGGAGCCGTCGGCCGGTAGCTGGCTGGTACTCAACCTGGCTGAGTACGAGGGCCTACTCCGCCGACCGGCCCGGCCACCGCCATCCCAACGTCCACCAACGGCGCGGTGGCGGCTCCGGCACCGGCTGATGGGAGCCGACCCATTCGTCGATCCGGCGCCACCAGTCGTAGAGCCAGTCGATCCGAGCCTGCCGGTCCACCGGCACCTCGTCCGGCGGCACCGACCAGAACTTCATCGTGATCCGCTTGTCCATCGGCAGCTCGCGCCACACGTCGGCGACGGTGACCATCCGCTCGAGTCCGGTGTGCGCCACGAAGACCACTCCAGCCTTCGGGGCGGCGTCCAGCGCGGCCAGCACCCCGCCGGGCTGCGGCGCCAGCACATGCCGCAGGTCCTCGGCCCGGCGGGCCGCGTCGGCCAGGCCGCGAGCGCGCAGCCGGTCGATCGCCGCCACCCGCCGGCGGGGCGTGAAGTTGCCTCCCTCTGGGAAGATCACCATCGCGTCGTTGTCGTCGAGGCCGGCGGCGAGCTCCGCGGCCATCGCCGCTATCGACCAGTCGCCGCGCCGATGCCCGGGCGCGACGAACTGGTTGGGCAGCCGGTTCAGCAGCACGTCCACCGCCGGGTCCCACTGCAGGGTGTCCTTCAGCACCACCCGGGGTTCGCGGTCGAACCAGTTGACCAAGGCGTGGATCAGGATGAACGAGTCTCCTGGCCCAGCATGCCGGCACAGCACCAGCTCCGGCCGGCCCGGCGCAGCGGTGTCCGGGTCCGGCCCGGAGATGTCGATCCGCAGCCGCAGGGTCCACCGCGCCTGCCAGAACAACACCGCCAGGCACCAGCCGGTCAACGCGTAGTGGGCCCGTTGGAACCGGGGCGCGCGCTTCTTCCAGCCGAGCCCGGACGCCACCCAGAGCCCGAACATCACCACCAGCGCGGCGGCGTTCAACACCAGGTAGAAGAGGCTGATCCAGAACAGTCGCAACGGCCGCAGCCAACCCGGCATCAGCGGCGACGCTGCCGCGGCCACCAGCAACCACAGCGGCAGCGTCGTCAACGCGAAGAACGCGAGCGCCACCACCGCCGGGGCCAGCACCACCCGGCGTACCCAGCGCGGCGGCGGAGCCATTACTCCTGCCCCAGCGTTTGCAGATAGCGACGGGAGGCGACATAGGCGCGGCTGATCCGGCGCCCCACCGCGGCCATGTCCCGGTAGGCCAGCGGCGAGTCGTCCCGGGCTTCCCCTCCGGCCGGCAGGACATGCGCGGTGACCCCGGGGGGCAACGCCGCCAGCTCCCTGGCGAACCGGTGCCGCCGGGCAATCTCGAACGCCACCTGCGGCACCTCCCAGGGTCGACGCGGCGGACTCAGCGGGCGCTCGATCCGGCCCACCTGCAGCACGAAGATCGTACCGGCGCCCAGCTCAACCGCCCTACCAATCGGGATGGAATTCACGATCCCGCCGTCGAGATAGTGCTCGCCGGCGACCCGGGCCGGTGGCAGCAACCCCGGCACAGCGCTGGAGGCGAGCACCGCGTCGATCACCGACCCCTCGTCGAACCAGTGTTCGGCGGCTCGTTCGATGCTGGCCGCGCAGCAGTGGAACGGCACCGGTAGCTGGTCGAACCGGCGCCCCGGCCCCAGCTCCCGCTCCAGCAGCCGGCGCAGCGGCCGGGGCGAGTGCAGGTGGGTACGGGCGACGAACCGGCGCACCTGCCGGGCCATCGAGTCGCCGTAGACCTCCCGGGCCTCCGGCGAACCCCACATCCGCACCAGCCGGTCGGTCACCTCGGCGGAGGGGTCGGCGGCGACCAGCGCCCCGTTGACCGCCCCGATCGAGGTCCCGACCACCAGGTCCGGCTGGTAGCCGGCCCGGAACAACGCCCGGAGCATGCCCACCTCGACCGCGCCGAGTACTCCGCCGCCTCCCAGCACGAACGCCACCGGCTTGTCGACCATCCTGCAATCCTGGCACGGCGGCCGGCAGTGCCCGCGACCGATCATGCTGCTGGGCCGCTCCGACCAGGTAGTCCTCAAGATCGATTTAACCTGCCGTTGACAAAACCACGTCGCTCGACGCAATCTGGAGGCCCCTCCCGATCTACGGATGGTCCGAGATGGACGCGTTAGCACCCGGCACCGTGCTCGGTCGCCGCTACCGGCTGCTGGACCGGATCGGCGTGGGAGGCATGAGCGTCATCTGGCGGGCCAACGACGAGATGCTCGAACGCGGCGTCGCGGTGAAGGTGCTCGCCTCGGACCTCGCTGCGGACGACCGGTTCCGGGCACTGGTCCGCACCGAGGCGCGCGCCGCCGCCGGGCTCACCCACCCGCACGTGACCGCCACCTACGACTACGGCGAGACCTTCAACGCCCAGGGCGAGGCCACCGCGTACGTGGTGATGGAGCTGCTGGACGGCGAACCGCTCTCGGCCCGGCTCCGGGACGGCGCGCTGCCCTGGCCGGAGGCGCTCCGGATCTGCACCGAGGTCGCCGAAGGGCTCGCCGCCGCCCACCGGCGGGGGATCGTCCACCGCGACGTCACCTCGGACAATGTCATGCTCACCACCAGCGGCGCGAAGATCCTCGACTTCGGCATCGCCACCACGGTCGGCGCGCCCGATGAGGACACCGACGGCATCACCTTCGGCACTCCCACCTACGTGGCCCCGGAGCGGCTCGACGGCCGCCAGGCCCGGCCGGCGACCGACACGTACGCCCTCGGTGTGCTGCTGTTCGAGACGCTGACCGGGTCGCCCCCCTTCCCCGCCGACACCTGGGAAGAGCTCGCGCTGACCCAGCGCGAGCAGCCGCCGCCGCTGCTCATCCCTGGGCTACCACCACCGGTGGTGAAGCTCTGCCTGCAGTGCCTGGCTACCGATCCGCAACACCGCCCGACCGCCAACCAGGTCGCCTGGACCCTCCGCCGTCACCTGCCCGGAGCCGGTCGGCGGGGCGCGTCCCGTACCCAACGCCTGGTCGCGACCGCCGGCACGGCCGCGGCGCTGGTGGTGGGGCTGGTGCTCGGCGCTACCGTGCTCGGCTCCAGCCACCCGCCAGGGTCCTCACCGGAGGCGAACGAGTCCGCCAAGGATGACCCCTCGGAACCCGACGGCCCGGCCGGCGCCCATCGGGCCGGTTCCTCGCCCGTGCCCTCGTCACCCGGACCGACCACGACCGAGCCGACCTCTGCTGGGGCCGACAACCAGCTCGAAGATCACGACCCAGCGGATCCGCAACGGCTGGAGCAGGACCCCGGGTTGGAGTCGGTCACCCTGCACACGGTGGGCGAGTTGGTCGACGACGGACACGCGCGCGACGACATCCGGGAGGATGTGGCGCTTGATCTGAACAACTTGATCAGCAACCTGCAGCGGGAGGTGGAGGCCGGGGTCACCGACCTGGCGTCGGCCGCCGCCCAGCTGCGGGACAAGGTGCAGATCCGAGCCGCCGAGGGCGGTATGAGCCCCACCTCGGCGGCGACCCTTGAGGAGGCGTTGGACCGCCTCACCGCCTGAGCTGGACGGCAATCCTGGAAAGACAGTTGCCAGTTTCGGCAATTGCCCAAACTGTAGGATGCACTCCACATAGATTCGCTGTCGAGTCAAATAGTGGACGCTTATTCTCTCGCTTGGTGGGCTGGGTGGGGATCTTGCGCCCGGAAAAGTCGGATATTCCGGGGTGCAAGATCCCCACCCAGCCCACCAAGCGCATCTGGACAGTCAGTTGCACGGATTGATCCATCTGAAGGGGTTGTGTCGGCGGTTTAGACTGCTACCCACCGAGCCAGCGCGACGGGAGAGCGCTCGGCTCGAGATCACACCATCATGGGGAGCTATCGATCGTGACTCGTAGAGACGCCCACCCGCGCCGGTGGCTCACGCTCGCACCGGCGGTCGCGCTCGTCGCCGCCACCGCGGCCTGCGGCGACGACGACCTCGACCTACCCGATCCGCCCGCCGCCCCGCCCACTGCGGCCACCGCCACCCCGACGGTCGACCCAGAGCTGCAACCCTTCGTCGAGTCATACGAGGAGGCACTGAGCGCCGTGGTCGTGGCGCACGAGGCCGGCGACCCAGAGCATCCCGACCTGCTCGCCAACTTCCTAGACCCCTCCGGTGCGCTAAACAACCTACAGAACACCATCCGGCGCAATGAGGACCACGATGTCTACTACAAAGGGGAGTTGGTCATCATCTCGGCAGAGGTGGCCGAACTCGACCCACCAGACCTCCCCACCGAGGCGACCATCGATTTCTGCATCGACTACAGCGGGTACGACCTGGTAAACAGGGAGGACGATTCGCCAGCGGGTGACGGCGACCCACTCGGCCGATACCCGGTCACCGCCCTCTTTCTCCTTGGCACCGACGACAACTGGTATGTCGTGGGGCAGAGCACTGATTGGGATGAGGAATGTTGATCAAATCATCGTTTGCTCGTCTATTAGTTCCGGGCTGCACAATGGCGCTACTGGTCTTGCTCGTCAGTAGCGCCATGTCCGAAGGGTCCGGGGCCGAGCAGTACCCCCTCCGCCATGACACCGCGCTCGCGGCCCAGGGAGATCACGCCGGCTGCACCGACAGTCTCGACCCGGAGTGCTTCGTCGGAGACGAGGACAGCCGTGACGACGAGGGTGGCGACAACGACCAGGGCACTCCGCGGGGCGGCGGCGACTCCGGTTGCTATTGGCACGCGAGCAGCGACGCGGTGCAGGTCGGCGCGGAAGTTTCGGAGCCGGGCGCGCTGATCCTGGTCGCCCAGTCCGACCTTGTCGAGATCCCCTGCGTCACCGACGACGGCGCCTTCTTCCTGGACGGCTGCTATTGGGGCGACCCACCAGCTGTGGCGAGGCGGCCGGCGCATGAAGATGGACGCGTGGATGGCGAGGACGGCCGCTGGTTGTGGGGAACCTGCCTGATCAGCGTCATCGGCGAGATGCCCACTCAGTCGTTCAACGTGAACTCGGCCGCCAACTGGCGCTGGTTCGAGTTTGGCGAGACCGCGGTGGCGATCGATCCGGAGACGGTCGCGCGGCATTGGCTCGCCCAGATCGACCTGGCGCCGGTGGAGTTCGAGCTGGCGCCGCCGGAGACCGGCGCCGGGCTGATCGGCCTGCCGGTATGGCTCGGTGTCGGCGACGACGAGGGCTCGTGGGGCCCGATCAGCGCCGAGCACTGCCTCGAGGGTGTCTGTGTCACCATCAGCGCTGAGGTAACCGAGGTGAGTTGGGACATGGCAGACGGTACAGTCTTCACCTGTGCCCGAGACCAGCATCGCGTGTGGGACTCCAGCCAGGACTTCCGCTCTCCCGGCGACAACTGCCACCACTACTACCACCGAGCCAGCCGAGACCAGCCGGGCGGCAAGTATGAGATCACCGCGACCAGCCACTGGGCCGTGACCTGGGAGGCCCAGGCGAGCGACGCCAGCGACACGCTCACCGCCGAGTCAGCCAGCTCGGTGGCGCTGCAGATCGATGAAATCCAGGTCCTGACGAGAAACTGACCAGCTCCGGTTGACGAGGCGATGAGTTGATGAGCCAGAGCAATTCCCCGATCAGCGCACCGACCGCTCCGGCGCTGCCGGGCGGGCCCGCCCACCCCGGTGCGCCAGCCGCCCCCATCCCCGCCCCGGTGGGCCCCCGCGAGCGCCGGGTCCGACTCGGACATTTAGCGTTGGCGGTCGCGCTGGTGGTCGTGGGCGCCCTCGGCACCACCTTCCTGGTCACCCTGGTCGCCGCCGAAGGGGAGTACCTCGCGGTCGCCCAGGATGTGAATTACGGCGCTCCGATCAACGAGACCGACCTCGTGGTGGTGCGCATGAGCAATCCACAAGGGGTGCAGCCGGTGCCCGCGAACGAGCTCGCCCGGGTGGTGGGCAACTACGCCACCATGCCGCTCGCCGCAGGCACGTTGCTGACCCCTGCGCACGTGACCGACCGGCCGCATCCGGGCCCGGGCGAGGTCCGGCTGGGGGTGTCCGTCCGCAGCGACCGGCTACCCGCCCAGCCGGTGCAGCCCGGCAACCTACTGCTGTTGGTGGAGACCGGCGGCCCGACCGGCGACAGCACCGAGGATCAGCCGGCCTCCTCCGCGCGTACCTGGGAAGCGATCGTGGTCGGCGTCGGCGGCGACGGCAGCGACTCCGGGCTGCTGGGCGGCGGTGGTGGTTCCCGGACCGTCACGCTGGACATCGTGGTTCCGGCCCGGGACGCGCCGGTGATCGCCGCGCTCGCCGCCGACAACGAGCTGTCAGTGGCGGTCATGCCCGGACAGCCAGGGAGCTGACGGATGGCCGTCATCGCCCTCGTCTCCGCCAAAGGCAGCCCGGGCGTCACCACCGCGGCGCTGGCGCTCACGCTGATCTGGCCAAACCGGTGTGTGCTCGCCGAATGCGACCCGGCGGGCGGCTCGGTCCAGGCCGGTTACCTCGCGGGGTCGCTCGCCGCCGACCGCGGCATCCGGGAGCTGGCCGTCTCCGAGCTACGCGGCGAGAGCCTGCGCGACCGGTGGTGGGGACAGCTGGTCGACCTGCAGCATCCGACGCTCAAACGGTTGCTTCTCCCCGGCATCAGCGACCCGGTCCAATCCGGAGCGCTGCGGCCGGTGTGGGACCGGTTCGCCACCTTCTTCGCCGAACTCGAACACCTCACCCCCGGCTACGACGTGATCGTCGACTGCGGCCGGCTAGCGGCCCCCAATACTCCCTGGCCGGTCATCAACCGGGCCGACGCAGTGTTGCTGGCGCTGCGCCCCTCCCTGCCAGGTATGGCCGCAGCCGTGCCGACGCTGCGGACGCTGCGTTCCCAGCTGGTGGAGCACGGCGCCGGCACCACCCCGCTGGGGCTGCTCGTGACCGGCCCCGGCGACCAGTCCGTCCGCACCGTCGGCCACGAGCTGCACAATCCAGTGGTGGCGTGCCTACCCGACGACCCGAAGACCGCGCGGGTGCTGAGCCACGGCGGCAACATCCGGATGAACTCCCCGCTGATGCGGGCCGCGGCGCGCGCCCACCCCACGCTGGTCTCGCATGTGCAGCACCGGCGGGCGGCCGGTGCCCAGCCCGATCCGGGGCAGCCACCGTCCGCGCCCGCCAGCCAGAACACCGGGGTGTGATCATGGCCGCCGACGAGCAACCGCCACCGAACCCGACCGCTGCGGCCGGTCAGGCCGCGCCGGCCGGCCACCGTCGAGTCGGCACTGCCCAGGTGTACGCGCACAATGGTGCCGTCGCCGCGTCCCCACCGCCGGTCCCTGGCACACCGCCACCACCACCGCCGGTCGTGGTGCCGCCCCCGCCGACCGCCGCCCCACCGCCCGCCGGCCCGCCGGTGGCCGCGCCGCCGGGGGTTGCCCCGCAGCCGCCCACCGCCCCGCCGCAAGCCACCGCCCCGCCGCCGCAAGCCGCCGCCCAACCGGCCGCCCAGTCCGTCGCGACCCCCGGGTCGGCGCCCCCGGGCCGGGGCACGCTCCGCGCCGACTTCGCCATCGTGCGCGAACTGCGCGACGCGGTCAGCACCGAACTGTCGCAACTGCTCGGCGGCCGACCGGTCGAGGCCCAGCAACGCCAACTCGAAGCCGAACGGGTCGCCGCCCGACATGTCCGGGACTGGGTCGACAACCAGCGGCGGGCCGGCGACCCGGTGCCGCCCGAGTACGAAGAGACGCTGCTCGACGCGGTCATCGCCGAGCTGCTCGGGTTGGGTCGGCTGCAGCTGCTGCTCGCCGACCCGGAGGTCACCGAGGTCCACATTCTCGGCCACGATCAGGTCCGGATCGAGTACGCCAACGGTACGGTCGTCGACGGTGACCCGGTCGCGGACAGCGACGAAGAGCTGCTCGACATCCTGCAGACCCTGGCTCGCCGGGCGGGCAGCGAAAAAAACCTTTCGCCGGCCAACCCCCACCTGTCGATGGAGTTGCCGGACCAACACCACAGCCGGCTCACCGCGGTCGGCTGGGTAACCCCTCGCCCGCACGCGGCGATCCGGCGGCACCGGGTGCTCGACGTCGACCTCGACCGCCTGGTCGAGCTGGACATGGTCAGCGACCTGGTCCGCGACCTCCTCAAAGCCGCCATGGCCGCCGACCTCAACATCATGATCGCCGGGCTGGGTGGCGCCGGCAAGACCACCCTGTTGCGGGGTCTCGCCTCCGAGATCGCCCCCAGCGAACCGCTGGTGGTGATGGAAGACCGGCGGGAACTCGGCCTGCACACCACCGGTCGCCACCCGTGGGCGATGTCCATGGAAACCCGGCAGGGCCACGGCGAGCTGGACGCGCGGGGCCGCCACCGGGGCGAGGTGTCACTGGCCGACCTGATCCCGGTCTCGCTCAGCCTCGGCGTGCTACGGATCATCGTCGGTGAGGTCCGCGGCGGCGAAATCGTGGCGATGCTGCAGGCGATGACCACCAGCCGGGGCTCCATCTGCACCATCCACGCCCGCAACCCGGCCTCGGTCGTCGACCGCGCGGTCGAGCTGGCGCTCAGCCACGGCACCGACATGACCGCCGAACTGGCGCAGCGCATGGTCGCCGGCGCGCTCGACCTCATCGTCTACGTCAACGTGGTCGACGAAACCAAGATCGGCGGCCGGAAACACCGGTTCGTTTCGCATGTGGTGGAGGTGGTCGGCGCTGGCGACCGCGGCCAGGTCGTCACCACCGAGCTGTTCGGACCCGGCTACGACGGCCGGGCGGTGCCCCGCCACCATCCGGAACGGGTCCGGGAGCAGCTGCTCCGGATCGGCTACGACAGCCGCTACCTCACCCCGTACATCGCCGCCGGGGACGGTGCCTGGCGACGCCCGTTGGCGACCAGGGCGGGGCGACGATGACCGGGGTGCAACTGCTCGCCGCCATCTCGGGCGGATTGTTGGTCGCCGGTCTGATCGTCTTCGTCCGCGCGTTCGCGACCCCCCGGCACCGCCCGACCGGCCCACCACCGTGGCTGGCCAAGGTGGCGACCCGGCTCTGGCGCGGCGGTGGCCGCAACCCCGAAGAGCAGCGGCGCTACCAGATCGGGGTGGCCGCCGCGGTGCTCGCCGGCTCGGTGACCTGGCTGGTCAGCGGGCTGCCGGTGCTCGGGTTGGTGGTCGCGGCCGCAGTGCCCGGAGTGCCCTGGCTCCTCGCTGGCGGCCGAGCCGAACGTCGGGCCATCGCCCGGGTCGAGGCGATCGCCGAGTGGACCCGGCGGCTGCGGGACGTGGCCGGCACCGGCGCCGGCCTGCAGGCCGCGCTGATGTCGGCCGCCTCGACCGCCCCGCCAGCGATCGAAGAGCAGGCGGGCGCGCTCGCCGCCCGGCTCCAGGCCGGTTGGAACGGCCGGCAGGCGCTGCTCGCGTTCGCCGACGAGATCGACGATTCGGTCTGCGACCAGATCGTCGCCGCGCTGCTGCTGCACCTGCGGGACCGTGGCGACCGGCTCGGCACCGTGCTCGGGGCGATCGCCGGCGCTACCGCCAAGGAGGTAGCGATGCGTAAGGAGGCCGACGCCGAACGCTCCTCCGCCCGGCTCTCCATCCGGTTCATGGTCGGCTTCACCATCCTGGTGGTGGTGGTCGCCGCGTTCAGCGGCGAGTACATGGCCCCATACGCCACCGCGGGAGGCCAGATCCTGATGGCGTTGCTCGCCGGCGTCTTCGTCCTGCTCCTGATCTGGGTGCGGATGATGACCCGGCCAGCCCGACTCCCCCGGCTGCTCGGGCCACCGAACCCGGAGGTGACCCGATGATCCCGGCGGCGATCGGCGCTGGCGGCCTGCTCGGCCTGGGCGTCTTCCTATTGGTGTGGCGGGCGTTGCCGGCGACGCCGGACGCCGGGCGGGCGCTGCACCGGCTCCACCCGACCGGGCTCGACCCGGTGACGCTCGGCGGGATGGCCCGGCGGCCCCCATGGTGGCAACGGGGGTGGCGGCCACCGGCTCGGGAGCTGACCCTGCTCGGCCGCACCCCACAGCAATACTGGCTCTCGATCGGGCTGTCAGCCCTGATCGGGTTCGCGCTGCCGTCGGTCCTCGGTGCCCTGTTCCTGCTGGCCGGCATCGGCGTGCCCTTCGTCATCCCGCTGTTGGCCAGCCTGGTCTTCGCCGCGATCGGCGGCCTCGCCGCGCACTTCGACGTGATCACCAAGGCGGCCAAGGCTCGGTACGAATTCCGGCGGGCGATCTGCTCCTATCTGGATTTGGTCAGTCTGGAGCTCGCCGCCGGCCACGGCCCGGTCGCCGCGCTGGAACGCGCCTGCGGGGGGGTCGACGGCTGGGTCTTCGAGCGGCTCCGGGAGACGCTGCTGCGGGCGCAGCTACAGCTGCACCAGCCGTGGGACGGCCTGCGAGAGCTCGCCGCCACCATCGACGTGCCGGAGCTCGGCGATGTCGGCGACATCGTCCAGGCCGCCGGCGCCGACGGTGCAGTGGTGCACGAGACGCTACTCAGCCGGGCCGAGTCACTGCGCGACCAGATCCGGGTGGAGGCGCTGGCGCGAGCCAAAGCGACCACCACCAAGCTCGACATACCCGGTGCCGCGCTCCTGCTGGTGCTGGCGGTGTTCATCATCTACCCCCTGCTCTCCCGCGTCGGAGCGCACTAGTCGCCAACAGGAAGGACGAAGACCATGACCCGGTTGCACCAGCTGACCGCCGCAGTGGCCACCCGGCTGCGGCAGTTGTCCCACCAACCCGACCGCGGCGACAGCCCGATCCCCTCGACCGTGATCATCATCGGGATGGCGGTGCTCGCCGTAGGCCTGCTGGTCGCGCTCGGCGCCTATGTGTCGGAACTGCTGGACAGCGCACCCACCATCCCCGACCAGAACTTCTGATCATGACGCGGATGCTCACGGCCGGGCCACGGGTGGCTCGGGGACGCATCCCGCGATCGGAGCGTGACCGGGGCGGGTCATCCATCGTGGAGCTGGCGATTCTGTGGCCGGTGCTGGTGGCGGTGATCTTCGGCGCGGTGCAGGTCGCGACGTACTTCACCGCCCGCACCGTCGCCCTCTCCGCCGCCCAGCTCGCGGTCTCGGCCGAGCGCCGCTATGACGCCACCCCCGGTGCGGGCCAGGAGCGAGCCGAGTCCTACCTCGCCAACTCCGGGGACTGGTTGGTCGACGCCCAGGTCGATGCCCCGGTGCGGAGCGACGACGAGGTCTTCGTGACGGTGCGCGGCGAGGCGCTGTCGATCCTTCCCGGCGTCACCTGGGAGATCGAGCAGACCGCGCGGGGGACGGTCGAGCGATTCACGGAGGCACCATGATCCGCCGGCGTGGCCTGCTGCGCCCGGACCGCGAGAGTGGTTCGGTCACCGTCGAGATGGCCATCCTCACCCCCGTATTCCTCCTGATCATCGTCGCGGCGATCGTGTTCGGCCGGACCGCGGTGGCGCTCAACGCCATCGACGTCGCCGCCCACGACGCGGCCCGGGCTGCCTCGATCAGTCGCAGCGAAGCCGCCGCCGCCGGCAACGCCCAGAACGCGGCCGCGGCGGCGCTGGCCGAGCAGGGGCTGAACTGCGCGCAACCGCCGACGGTCACCCCCCAGCTCAGCGGCTTCTCGCAGACCGGGACCGACCTGGCCTTCGTCTCGGTGACCGTCTCCTGTG
This sequence comes from Natronosporangium hydrolyticum, assembly GCF_016925615.1. Classification (NCBI taxonomy): domain Bacteria; kingdom Bacillati; phylum Actinomycetota; class Actinomycetes; order Micromonosporales; family Micromonosporaceae; genus Natronosporangium; species Natronosporangium hydrolyticum. Next base: position 1,116,807 of record NZ_CP070499.1, on the reverse strand, counting down.
AGGTCTCCTTCACCGACCTCGCCCTGCCCGGGGTACCCAACTCCTTCCAGTTGCAGAGCACCTTCGTCTCCCCCCTCGACTCGTACCGGGAGCGGTGATGGGACGCTCGTGGCCACGACTCCGCCGCCGGCTAACCCAACCCGAGGGTGATCAAGGCCGGGTCAGCGTCTTCATGGCGATCGCCTTCTTCGGCCTGGTCATGGTCTTCGGTGGGGTGGTAGACGGAACCGGCCAGCTGCGGACCCTGATGCGGGCCGAGAACCTCGCCGCCGAAGCGGCGCGGGCGGCCGGCCAGGCGGTGGACGTGGAGGTCGTTGCCGCACAGGGAGACCACCGAGTGAACGCCGCGCTCGCCGCCCAGTACGCCGAGGAATACCTCATCCAGGCGAACGAACGTTACGACATGCTGCCGCCCGCCGTGACCCTGATCGACGACGGCACCACTGTGCACATTGAAGTCCGGATGCCGTACCGCAACCGGATCCTCGGCCTGTTCGGGCGCTCCGACGTCGAGATCACCGCCACCTCCACCGCTGTCCTGGTCACCGAAGCCTGAGCTGGGAGCGCCCCGTGCCGCCGAAGACCCCGTTCGTCCCCGCCAGCCCCACCCAGCGGTTCGCCCGCGCCTTCGGGTCGCTGCTGCTGCTGTGCGCGCTGGTGGGTGGCCTCCCGGTGGCGTTGGCGCTGCTAGCGGGCAACCCACTCCCCGACCAGTGGCCAGACCTCGACGGGGTGTGGGCGGCGCTTACCTCGCCGGACGACGGCTCGCTGTTCCTGTCCTTGCTCGCAGTGTTGGGCTGGCTGGCGTGGGCGGTCTTCACCGGCACGGTGGTGCTGGAGCTGCTGTCGCGGATGACCCGTCGGTCGACTCCGCGCATCCCCGGCCTGAGCGGGCCACAGCGGCTGGCGGCGGTGTTGATCGCCGCAATCGCCACGGTCGCGATCACCCCGACCGTGGCCAGCGCCAGCGCCGCGATGGTCGACACCGCACCACCGAGCATCGCCGCACCCGCCGCCGGCCCGCTCGACCCGTCGGTCTACAACTACGCCACCAGCTCCGCCGTGGCGGCGGAGTCCGTTGTGCACCTCGTCGAACGCGGCGAAGGGCTACTAGACCTGCAAGAGAAGTACGGCGTGCCCTGGCAACGGATCGCCGAGGCAAACTACGGCGTCGAGCAGCCAGACGGCCGTACCCTCCAGCGGGGGCAGACCCGCATCTACGCCGGCTGGCAGCTGACGATCCCCACCAGCGCCACCAGCGCCACCGGGACCGCGCAGACCACCACCCCCGGCGCCGAGATCTCCGCCCCGGCCATCGTGGGGTTCGGGGCCCTGCCGGTGGCGACCCCAGCGGTGGGCGAACCGGCTAGCGGCGACCAGACCGACGAGGTGGCCGCGGCCCAGCACGAGTACGAGGTCGCGCAGGGCGACTGGATGTGGCACATCGCCGACCGGTATCTGGGCGACCCGCACCGCTACCAGGAGATCGCCGACCTCAACCCCGAGTACGGCGACCGGAACGGCAACTTCCCCGACCACATCGAGCCGGGCTGGACACTGCAGCTGCCACCCGACGCCGTCGACAGCGGCGTGACCCCCCACGCCACCGGCGACAGTAGCGTCCCCGCCGACGCCGGGCCGCCGGAGGCAGACCAACCCTCGGAGGCAGACCAGCCCGAGCCGCCACACGATCCCGAGCCGCCACACGATCCCGAACAGCCAGACGATCCCGAACAGCCGGAAGGGCCGGCCGAGCCAGACCAACCCGGCGGACCGGGCGCGGTCGACGGGCTCGGGCCCGCCGACGACGGCGGGCAGACCAGCGACGAGCGGGCGGGGTCGGTGCCCACCGCCAGCGGATTCGGCACCGCGCCGGCCGCCGAGGCGGCCCCCGAGGTGACAGCCGACGACGAGGCGGAGCTCGACCGGCTGGCGCCGGCGACATTCGCCGGCGCCGGCCTGCTGGCGGCGCTGGTCCTGGGGGCGGCAGCATTGCTGCGGCAGCACCACCGGCAGCACCACCGGCCGGGTTTCCGGTTCGCCACCGACGGCGCCCGCCGACTGGAGAAGGCGCTGCGCAGTGCCGAGCAGCCGCTCGACACCGCCCGGTTGGACGCGGCGTTGCGACACCTCGCCAGCTCGCTGGCGGGCCGGGACGGGCCGCTGCCCGACATCGCCGGCGCGATGATCGACGAGGGTTCGGTGCATCTGCTGCTCGGTTCGGCCTGCCCGGGGCCGCCGGCGCCGTGGCGCGACCATCCTGATCGATGGACTCTGCCCGCCGGCACCATCCTGCCGCCGGCCGGTGAGCCCCGGCTCGCGCCGCTGCCGACGCTGGCCACCATCGGCTCCCAGGCCGGCATTCACCTGCTGCTCGACCTGGAGCGACTGGGCTTCGTCACGATTCACGGCGACCCGGCCCGGGCGTTGGATCTGCTGCGCTACCTAGCCGCCGAACTCGCCTGCAATACCTGGTCCGACCACGCCGAGGTGCTGCTCGCAGGGTTCGAGCCGTACGAGGCGGAGCTGCTGACGTCGGTCAACCCGTATCGGGTCACGGTGGCGGCCTCCGTGGACGCCGCCATCGCGCAGGTACGGCAGCGCGTCGCCGCCGCCCGCGCCACGCTGTCCCACACCGGCGCGGGCGACGCGCTCAGCGGCCGGGTCCGGGGGGTGGCCGGTGACTCCTGGATGCCGCAGGTGTTGCTGGCGAACCCGACGACCTCGGCGGACGCCGCGGCGCTGGCCGAACTGTCGCGGGAGCTCACGGGTGCCGCCCGCTGCGCCGTCGCGACCGTCAGCCCTGATCCGGCTCCGCCCGCCGCCGGGTCACCGCAGGTCGAGGTGACCCTCGACGGGGCCGTCCAGGTCCGGCTGCCGTTCCTGCGGGCCTCGTTGAACGCCGCCGCGCTACCGGTGCCGCAGCTGGCCTCGCTCGCCCAGACCATGCGCGCCGCCCGGACTACCCAACTGGTGCCGGTACCACCGGCGGCTGAGCCGGAGGGCTGGACGCTCGGCACCGACGCGGCCGGGGCGGTACGGGGCGTGGGTCGGGCAGTAGTGGGTGCCGCGCCGGCTCCGGAACCGGTCACGGTCGCCACCGCCGGCCAGACCGGGACGGTCCCGGTCGTCCTTGCCGCCGAGGCCGATCAGCGGCTGGATGCAGACGTGGCGGCGTGGTTCGACGAGGATCCAGCCCGGCCGCGGATCGGGGTGCTCGGACCGGTCACTGTAGCCGCCGGTGGCGACCCGCCGCAGAGCCGCCGACGACTGCACACCGAGCTGCTGGTCTTCCTGGCACAACGGGCCGGTAGCGGCGCGGACGCCAACCTGCTCGACGACGCCCTGTGGCCGGGTGGGCAGGTCACCGCCGCCGCCCGGCAACTGGTCATCAGCCGGGTTCGACAGTGGTTGGGCCACGACGAGCAGGGGCGGCCGTGGCTGCCGGATATCGGGGCCGACCTGGCTTACCGGCTCGCGAACGGGTACCTGTTCGACTGGCATCTGTTCCGCCGGCTCCGGGCCCGGGCGGCGCTGCGGGGAGCGGCCGGCACGGCGGATCTACAGACAGCGCTCCGTCTGGTACGGGGGGTGCCGCTGGCCGACGCGCAGTCGCCAGCGACTCCGGGCACCCGCAACCCGTACCCCTGGTTGGCCGGGTCGGAGATCTACCCGGAGCATCTGCTGGCCGCCATCGTGGATACCGCGCATGAACTCGCCCAGCGTTGCCTGGCCGACGGGGACCCGGCCGGGGTCCGATGGGCAGTTGCCCAGGCCTGGCTGGCCGACCCGCAGCGACGTCACGACCAGCCGTGGCGGGATCTGTTGCGGGCCGAGCACGCCGACGGTCAGACCGGCCGGATGCGGGACCTGCTGCGGGAGCTGCTGGAATCCCGCGACGCCGAGTCGCTCGAGGACTTGGCGCCCGAGACGTACCGGCTGGTCAGCACCTGGCCCCGCGACCTTCTCGTCCCTACCGGATAGCCGACACATTTTCGGTAGGCGAGAGGTTGCACGATGGAGTTACTGTGTTATCGGAACGGCAAGCACCATAGGCCCGGGTCGTTCCCGGCTCGGGAAGATCGACGAGGGGGAGAGATCCTCGATGCCAGAAAAGTACGTTAATCTCACCGAGACCGGTGCGCTGACGCAGACCGGCCACCGCTACAACACCGACGCCCAGGACGGTCACGCCCAGTCCGACGCCTTCCGTAACCGCATGGCGGAGTCGCAGGTTGGCCTGCGGGGCCGTGCCGGTATCCAATTCACCGGCATGACCGGCACCCACGCCGAGAACCTGAAGCGGCTCGGTGCCCAGTTCGCCGACCAGGCGGTCCGCGCCGTCCGCGGTGAGCAGTCCATCGTCGCTGGGGAGGAGGAAGCCGTCTCGACTCAGCAGGTTTCGGCTTCGAACGTGGAGACCCAGGTCTCCACCCTCAGCCGGCAGATCAACGCCTAAGCGACGAGAAGGGACAGCCCGATGAATCCAAACCAGATTCACGCCAACTTCGGAGTGATCGATCAGCTCGGCGCTGACCAGGGCGCGTTCGCAGGCAATGTGGAAGGCCTGCGGGCACAGCTGCGCACCCACGCGCAGCAGGCTCTCTCCACCCTCGATGGTGGTATGGGTAGCGACGAACACGCGCTCTGCATGCAGAAGGTCGACCAGTTGATCGACGAGTACATCACCTCTACCAAGGACATGCAGCGCAGCACCGGCACGGTCAACCAGACCCTGTTCGCCGGCGGCCAGAAGGCGGCCCGGCTGCTCGGCTCCGGTAGCTGACTGGCGTCCAGCCCAACAAACTGGCGAGGCCCCTGGGGGCCTCGCCAGTGCTGTCTTCGCCGCCAGGCTCGGGTTACGGGATGTTCGGCAGCGGCAGGGTCGAGCCCCCGGGCGGCGGCTCCGGGATCGCCGCCGCTTCCCCACCCGTGCCGGCGGTCTCCTCTTGCAGATCTCGCTGCTCTTCTTGTTCGCGACGCTGCTGCTCGAACTCCTCGTCGCGTTGCTGTTGTTCTTCTTCCCGCTGCCGCTGCTCCTCTTCGCGTTCCCGCTGCTCCTCCCGTTGCTCACGGCGGTAGTTCTGAAAGGTTCCGGTGACCGCGATCGCGGCCGAGATGATCGCCACCAGGATGACCCCGGCGACCACCGCCGGCCAGATCCGCCGCCGGTCCCGCCAGGTCCGGCTTGATCCATGCAACAGCGCGGATCGGAGCTGGCGGCGCCGCAGGTTGTCCGCCTCCAAGAGGTAGCGCTCGGCGTTTGGCGTGCTGCCGAACGGGGTGCTCTGCGGAGCGCTGGGCGGGCCGGCAGACGATGCCGAGTCATGCCCCTCCGACTGCTGCGGGCTGGTCACCGCGGTGCCCCCGGACGTCGCCCGGGTGAGCCGACACCGGGCGGCCCCGGCGCGGGCGGATGCGGCGCGGGCGGATGCGGCGCCGGTGGCCCAGCCGGGTGCGGAGCCGCCGGCCGGTACCCCGGCGGTGGAGCCACCGGCGCACCGACCTGGGCGGGTACGCCACCGGCGCTGGGCTGGGCGAACCACTGCTCCTGACTTCCAGGCTCCACAACCAGCGCCGCGATCTGCAGATACGCCTCCCGGGTGGCTGCCCGAAACTGCGCCGGGTCGATCTGACCACCAGCCGCCAGCCACGGGTCGAATCCGATCGGCACGGTACGGGGTGCCTGCATGCCGAGATCGGAGCGCAGCCGCCGGACCGTGTGGCGGGCCTGCCGCGGGTTCAGACAGGTCAACGCGAGCACCGCCGTACCCAACCGGAACGGGTCGGCGTCGTGCACCCGGCTGAGTGCGACCTGCACCGCCACCACCGCGTCCTGGCTCGCGCTGGTTACCAGGACCACCTGGTCGGCCTTTTCGATGGCGGCCTGGCCCGCCTCGCTGAGCTCATTACCGACATCCACAATGGTAAGCGGATGCTGCCCCCGGGAACGGTCCAGCAGCTGCACCATCGCCGCCCGGTCGGTGGGCGAATGCCAGGGTGCGCCGTCTACCACCGCCAAGCTGTCATGCACCCAGAGCGGATCCGGTGGCTCCTGGCCGATCACCGCCGACACCGGCGGGGCCGCCCGACCGATAAGCCGTTCACCTAACGAGCCGCTGCCGCAGCGGGCCGAGACGAAGGCCGTGGTGTCGCTGCGCAGGGTCGCCAGGGTAAGGGCGACGCTCGCCGCGGTGGTGGTGGCGCCCACCCCGCCTTTGCCCGCCACCACCGCGATCACCCGCGGCTCCGGCCGCCGGAGCCGCGCCCTCGCCACCAACTGGCGTTCGTACTCCATCGCTGCCGCGGCGCGCGGTTCGATCACCCCCAGGGTGACTGCCCGGATCAGCCGGCGGACGCCCGCGGAAGGTCCCATGCTCGGGGGCAGCACCAGTCTGGTCAATGGGCGCAGCGCCTCCGGGGTGGGCGCCGCGGGCCGGGTCCCACCGCCGATGGGCCGGCTGAGAGTAGTGTCCGCCGGCTCTTGCTTGGGGTCAGCGTAGGCGGGACCCCGTGCTCCGGGAGGCGGGGCAGGTTGCCGAGGCCGGCCGTAGGTAGTGGGGCGGGACGTGCCCGGCGGCGCAGACTGTGGCCCAGCCGGCGGGGCAGACGGTCGCGCAGACTGTGGCCCAGCCGGCGGGGCAGACGGTGGCGCAGCCGGAGCCGGTGGAGCAGCCGGTGGCCCAGCCGGAGCCGGCGGCCCGGACGGTGGCGCAGCCGGTGGTGGGGTTGCCGCTCCTCGCGCTGGGGTCGGCGGCACCGCCCGGCCAGCCGCTGGCGGTTTCTGAGCCGCTGGTGGCGGCGGCGCTCCGGGCTGACCTGGCAAAGACGCGACGCCACGTACTGGGACCGGCGGACCCCCGGGGCTGGCACGACCGCTCACTCTGCCGCCCGCCGAACCGCCGGCGGCTGCGGTTCCGGTCGACCCGCTCTCAGCCGGCGCCGGCCCCGGGGGCGGCGCCGGCGGCTCCGGCGCGGCGGCTTCCAGGCCGAGCGCCCGCGGATCGATCCCCATCTTGGCGAGCTCCTCGGCGCTGTCCTGCGCCGCCCGCCGGACCGCGCCGGCCGCCTCGTCGGCCGGTTCGCCGGCTGGCTCGGACGCCATCGTCGCCCCCCTCTCCTGGCTCGCAGGTCTTCGCGTCTCGGTTCGGTTCGTACTCGTTGGTCGCAGCCCGGTGACCGGTGCTCAGCTCGGGGTGAACTCTTCCACCCAGTCGAACCAACCGAGCGCGGCGGCGGCCAGGGCCAGCACCCCGACCATCACGATGAGCTCGACCCGGTTCAGCAATTGCTTGACCCGGGCGCGGGCGACATCGGACAGCGGCACCGCGCTGAGCGCCACCGCCCCGGTCGCCACCGCGGCCCCGATCAGCACCAGCCACGGCACCAGCTCCGGCACCGTCTGCGCGGCGAAGATCCCGTGCACGACGAGCACCGCCAGCCCCACCACCCGCAGCGGGACGATCTGCGGCACCCGGGAGAACACGCGGGATCGCAGCGCCAGCGCCAATCCGACCGCCGCCCCGAAGGCGGCGTCCCAGCGGGATCCGGTGGTGGCCAGGAGCACGCCGCTGCCGGCGCCCACCACGGCGGCCCCTAGCAGGCCGCCGTAGAGCAGGGCGTTGCTCTGTTCGATCCGGTGGGTCAGCTCTGCGCCGGTGATCAGGCCGTGGTTGCGGACCCGGTAGTCGGCGCTGGCGAGGCCGCCGACGGTGAGCGAGACCCTGGGCAACACCCCCACCATGATCACCGCTAGCACCGCAGCCACCCGTGCCGCGGCGATCGGGTCGGACCCGGCCAGTTCGGTGGCGCCGACCCCGATCCCCGCCGCGCCCACCAGGCTCAGGGCGGCCAGCTGGGCGGTGGCGAGGTGGGTGGCTACCCGGGCCAGGGCGGTGAGTAGCAACGCGGCGGCGAGCGCGGCACCGAGCGCCGCCGCCACCGGCCACTGCGGGAAGCTCGCCGCGAGCCAACCGGCCACCCCGGCCCACAGCGCCGCGACGGCGATCGTCAGCTGTGCCACCCAACCGTGGTCCTGCCGGGTGGCCCACCAGCCGGCGAGCACCAGTAACGCGGCGACCACCACCGCGGTGACCAACGGCGCGACCGAACGGGGTTGCCAGACCGACGGGAGCAGGGTGGCGAACGCCAGCCCGGCGGCGCCGGTGACGAGCGCGAAGCCGACCGTGGTCGACGGCTGCCACTGCCGGGCCGCCTCGTCCATGGTGTCCTCGAGCACGTCGCGGACGTCCTCGACGTAGGCGGGATGCACGTTGTCGTAGGCGGTCCGCAGCTCAAGGACGTCACCGTCGGTGATCCCGGCGTCCGCGAGAGTGGTGGAGAGGCTCAAGGTGCCACCGCCGAGCCGGACCAACGTCCATCCGGCCGGCTGCTCCGGCGCTCCGTCGGGGGCGCAGTAGCCGAGTAGCTGCGGCATCACCTCCGAGAGCGGCAGTGCGCTCGGCAGGGCGAGGTCGACTCGGCGGGCACCATTGACGACTGTGACACGACTGTACGCGGTGGGCACGTGGGGGTGGCTCCAAAGCTGCGAGGCTTGCTGCTGCCCGCCATACTACGGTGAGTTGTCACGCCCGGCGGGGCGACCAGCCACAGGGAGGCAGGAGCGCAGGTGAGCACGGTTCTGGTGAAGCGCCCGGCGCGGATCAATCCACCGGCGGTGGATTCAGGCGACATCACCATCGCTGACCCGCCGAAGCCGCAGCAGTCGCCGCCGGCGGCGATGAGCGCGTCGATGATCATCATGCCGGTGATGGCCGGTGGCGGTGGCCTGATGATGGCGCTGAACAGCCAGAACCCGCTGATGGCCGCGGCCGGTGGGCTCTTCCTCGTCGCCGCCGTCTCGGTCGGCATCATTATGCTGATCGCCCAGCGCAGTGGGCCACGCCGGCAGCTGCGGGAGGCGCGGGAGCGTTATCTGGACTATCTGGAGGAGCTGCGCCGCACCCTCCGTAAGACCGTCTCGGCGCAGCAGGCCAGCTCGGACTGGCGGCACCCGGAGCCCGCCCAGCTGCTCGACGTGGCGCGCACCAACAGTCGCCGCTGGGAGCGGCGGGTGGACGACGACGACTTTCTGGTGCTTCGGATGGGGCTGGGTGACCGGCCGGTGGCGACCCAGCCGTCGATGAACGCCGACGACGGTCCATTGAATGAGTTCGACCCGGTCTGCCTGGAGACCGCGAAAACACTACGTAACCGGTATGCGACCATTCGCGAGCAGCCGATCTGCCTCAACCTGGCCAAAACCGGCGTGCTCAGCGTGGTCGGTGACCGCCACGCCGGGCGGGAGCTGGCTAAGGCGCTCATCGCCCAGCTCGTCACCTTCCACGCCCCGCAGGAGGTTCGCCTCGCGGTAGTTCGGGCTCACCAGCAGGCGCCGGAGTGGGAGTGGGCGAAGTGGTTGCCGCACCATCACCACGCCAGCAAACTGGACGGTGAGCTCTCGGCTCGGCTGGTGGCGACCAGCGTGTCGGCGATGGCCGAACTGATCGGCTCCGATCTGGAGGCCCGGCAGGAGGCCTACCAGCGGCAGCGGGGGCAGCGGCTGCGGCCACGGGAGCAGCTCGTGATCGTCGTCGACGGCGAGCATCTGCAGGGGGTCTACGGCCTGGAGCCGCCGGAGCGTGGCGTCTCACTGGCTGAGCTCGGCGTACACGTGATCCTGCTGCTGGGCCATCGCCGTGAGGAGCCGGAGGCGGTCGACGGCCGGATCTCGGTCGTCGACGGCTCGGCCCGCCAGGAGTGGGACGGCACCACCTTCCGGGTGGACGCGCTGCCGGATGGGCTGGTGTCGGGCCTGGCCCGGATGCTGGCGCCGCTGCGGCTGGTCAGCGACGAGGGCGGCAGTGACCTGCTCACCGGCACCGTCGGCCTGCCCGACATCCTCGGGGTGGCCGACGTGGCCCGGCTCGCGCCGGAGGAGACCTGGCAACCCCGGGCGCTGCGGGAACGCCTCCGGGTGCCGATCGGCGTCGGCACCGGCGGCAACTCGGTGATGCTGGACCTCAAGGAGTCGGCGCACGGCGGCATGGGGCCGCACGGGCTGGTGGTCGGCGCGACCGGCTCCGGCAAATCGGAGATGCTGCGGACGCTGCTGACTTCGCTGGTGATCGGCCACCCGCCGGACCTGTTGGCGTTGATGCTGGTGGACTTCAAGGGCGGGGCCAGCTTCGCCCCGATGGCCGGGCTCCCCCACATCGCCGGCATGGTGACCAACATCGAGGATGACATCACCCTGGTGGATCGCATGCACGACGCGCTCTTCGGGGAGATGCGCCGCCGGCAGGAGGTCCTGAAGTCAGCCGGCAACCTGCCCAACGTCAGCGCGTACCACACCATGCGGGCCAGTGGCCAGCCGCTGGAGCCGCTGCCGCATCTGCTGGTGGTCATCGACGAGTTCAGCGAGTTGCTCACCGCCAAGCCCGACTTCGCCGAATTGTTCGTGGCGATCGGCCGGATCGGCCGGTCGATCGGAGTCCACTTGCTCCTCGCCACCCAACGACTGGAGATGGGCAAGATCCGGGGGTTGGAGTCCCACCTCTCCTACCGGATCAGCCTGCGCACATTCTCCGAAGGCGAGAGCCGGGAAGCGATCGGGGTCCCCGACGCGTACCATCTGCCACCGGAGCCTGGCAGCGGCTATCTCAAAGTGGACACCACGGTCTTCGAGCGGTTCAAGGCCGCGCTGGTCTCCGCCCCCTACACGCCGCCGCAGGCCGAGACCAAGACAGTCGTACCGGTGGTGCCGTACCTGTCGGTCAACGGCCTCGGCGGCTGGCTGGCCACGCAGAGCCAGGCTGCCGGGCCGAACGGCGACGGCAACCCGGCGCCGGCCGACGGCAAGGGCGGCCAGCGGTCGATCCTCGATGTCGCGGTCGAGCGGTTGGCCGGCGCCGGCGCCCCGGCGGTACGCCCGGTGTGGTTGGCGCCGCTGCCGGAGGTGCTGCCGCTCGACCTGGTGCAGGACCCGCAGGCGCGGGGCGGGGCCGACTCGGTGAGCGCCACCCTGGGGTTGGCTGACGACCCCAGCGGGCAACGCCAGTTCCCGTTCGAGTGGGACTTCACCGGCGCCGGCGGCAACCTGGTTGTGCTCGGCGCCCCACAGTCCGGCAAGAGCACTGTCCTGCGCACCATGCTCGCCTCGATGGCGCTGCGCTACGCCCCGGGCGAAGTGGCCTGCTACTGCATCGACTATGGCGGCGGTGGCCTGGTCCCGCTCGCCGAGTTGCCGGTCGTCGCCGGGGTAGCCACCCGCCTCGACCCGGAACGGGTCAGCCGGACCATCTCCGAGGTGGCGAACGCGGTCAACACCCGGGAGGCGCTGTTCCGCGAGTACGGGCTCGCCTCGCCGGCGGCGCTGCGGGCAGCCCGGGCAACCGGCACCGTGCCTGCCGAGATACCCGGCGCGGTCTTCTTGATCATCGACGGCTGGGCGGTCTTCCGGGAAGAGTTCGAGCTGCTTGAGGACCGGATCAGCGAGATCGCGGCGCGGGGGGCGAACTACGGCGTCCACGTGGTGATCTCGATCACGCAGGCGATGCAGATCCGGATGCGGATGCAGCCGTCGTTCACTGGCCGAGTCGAGCTGCGACTCAGCGACGCCTTCGACACCATGTTCGACCGCGAGCTGCAGAAACGGATCAGCAAGGAGACCCCCGGTCGCGGCGTCATCGAGGGCGACCTGCTGTTCCAGGCGGCGGTGCCACGGATCGACGGTCGGGCGGAGACCGCCGGCCTCGCCGACGCGCAGGCAGAGCTGATCACCACCGCTGCGCAGCGGTGGCCACAGGGCCGGGTCGCCACCGTCCAGGTGCTGCCACACACCTACCCGTACGAAGAACTTCCACCGGCCGAACCGGGCGATCGCGGCTTCCCGGTCGGCATCTCCGACCTGAACCTGAAACCGGCCGGCATCGACCTGTTCGGAGCCGACCCGCACCTGGTGATCTACGGTGACGGCGAGACCGGCAAGACCAACCTGCTACGCGTGATCCTCTCCGGGGCCCGTCAGCTCTACACCCCCGAACAGCTCGGAGTGGTGCTGATCGACTACCGGCGCAGCCTGCTGGGGGTGGTGCCGGACGAATACCTGCTCGCCTACAGCGCCAGCCCTGACCAGACCGCCGCGGTCACCCAGGAGATCGCCCAGGCGATCGCCAAACGTCGCCCCGGTCCCGACGTCACCCCCGCACAGCTGAAGGATCGCAGCTGGTGGACCGGCCTGGAGATCCTGTTCGTGGTCGACGACTACGACCTGGTCGCTACCGGCTCCGGCAATCCGCTGACGCCGCTGACTGACCTCCTGGCGCAGGCCCGCGACCTCGGACTGCACCTGGTGTTGTCCCGACGTACCGGGGGTGCTGCCCGGTCCGCACTGGACCCGGTCGTGCAGCGGCTCGGCGACGTCTCCGCGCCGGGTTTCCTCTTCTCCGGCGACCGGATGGAGGGCCCGCTGGCCAACGGGGTCACCTCGCAGCGGCTGCCGGCGGGCCGGGCTCTCTACGCGATGCGCGGCGGCGGCTTCCAGCAGGTGCAGGTCGCCTGGTTGCCGCCGGAGGTGTGACCCGGCCGGCTACTCGCTGGCGGGGAGCTCCTGGTCATTGGGGAGCACGCTCACCAACTCCCGCCACACCGCGCTGGCGGTGGTCGGGGTCAGCAGGGCCAGGTCACCCTCCCGGGTGACGTGCCATAGCCCGGCTGGAGTGTCGAGCACTCGCACCACCCGTATCCCCGGCGCGCCCCCGGGCGCCACCCAGCTGGCCTGCACGCGTGCGTCGCACCGCAGTTCCTCGGCGCCGGTAACGCCATGTTGGGCCAGCACCCGGACCGCGTCGGCGCGGCGTTCCGGCCGCGGATCGGTGAGTTGATCGAGCGTACCGGGATCGACCGCCACGGCATCGGCGCTCAACCGCAGCCGCGGCCCCAACGCCAGCACTCGCCACAGCATCACTGGTACGAAGATGGGATGGAGCAGACCCAGCTCGGCGCGGCCATCAGGCAGCTCCAGCAGCATTCCGGCCACCTCGGGGCCGAGCCACAGGTCGCCCTGCTCCAGTCGACCGGCCGGGTCGGTCATCCGCACCGCGATCCGGCACAGCGGCGCCGCCACCGTAGCCAGGCACGCAAGCGGGACCGGATGCAGGTCGCCCTGGTCGTCCAGGGCGCCGGCCGCCGACAGCTCGGGCGGCACCGCGCCGGGGCGGCCTTCGCGGAACCATTCGGTCAGCCGGGCGAAGCTATCCCGGTCAAGGCGAAGGTGGCCGCTGTCTGGATTGAACTCGATCGACATCAGGGCACGAACTCCGGATCAGGCCGGAAACCGGCGGCCACTCGGTAGAAAAGATCGGCGTAGTCGGCGTACTCCAGCGCCGCCACCGAGGCGGTCAAGGTGAAACCCAGCCCGCCCGCGACCACGGCCCACTGCTCGATCACGACGGCGTTGACCGCTTCCTCGTCCTCGATGGTGTGGTGGGCCAGCGTACGCCGAGCCGGCGCGCCGGCCAGTTCCCCGTCGGCCACGTCGATCAACACGAACTCCTGCAGTGTCTGGCGAAGCAGCTCCAGCGTCTCGTCTTGCCAGTCGGTCACCGGCGCCCCGGGTTCGATCTGACCGATGGTCACCACCACGTTGGCGCGGAACCACGGGCCGCGCGGTGGTTCCACCGCCACCAGCGCCACGCCTTCGATGTCCTCGATCCGCTCCCACTGCTCGGGCAGCGACAGCATGAACGCCGCGCTCGGATGCTCGTACTGGGTCACGCCCCGCCCTGCGGTCACCACACTCTCCCCCCGATCAACTCGGCCACCCGTGCGGCAATGCGCCGCGCCGCGCCCGTTTCAAAGACCAGGTCCCCACGGCCGGTGCCGATGACCAACCGGGCCCGGCGGACCCGCGATTTCGCCCGCCGCCGCAGCCCGTCCGGGCCCGCTCCGGCCGACGCGACCCGACCACCGCCCACCTCGGCCAGCGGCACCGCCAGCACCGTCGGCGCCCGGCGAAGCTGATCCTCCCACCGGTCAGCGGCGAAGACCAAGCCACCACGGTAGAGCGTGAGTACGCCGGACACCCCGCCGGGGATCGCCAAGGCATGAGCCGGTGCCTGCGCATCCGGATCGTCGATGAACGTAGCTCGCCAACGACCAACCTGCGGCCCGAAGGCCACCGCCTGGCCAGCCGCGATCGTCTCGCTGGCGGGCTCGGGGCGAGCACCGAAAGCCACCCCCACCGCGGTGATGGCGTCCGAGACATCGGGCGTCCGCGCCGCCGCCGGCAACTCGCGGAACCAGCGCGGCCCCCACCAGCCGGGGCGGAAGAACTGGTAGAGCAGGCCCGGCACCAGCAGCACGAAGCCGGCCACACAGAACACCCCACCAACCGCCACCCCGACCGGCTCGCCGAGCAGGATGAACACCCCGGTGCCGAGGAGCAGTAGCACCCCGAACGGACCCCAGGTCAGCACCAGCACCGTCTCCCCCGGCCGCCGGACCCAACGGCGGGTCCGGCCGGTCCAGCAACGCCACAGTTGCCAGCCGCCGAGCGAACCGCCGGCCACCATCGCCCCCGCCGCCACCAGGGTCGGGACCGTCTCCGATGCCATCGAGAAACCTTAACGCCCGAACAGGCCCTTGACGCCATCTCCGATCGCCGACCCGGCGCTCTTGAGCGCACCGCCGGCGCTGGAGCCGAGCTCCTTGACCCCGTTCCAGCCGGCGCTGACCGCATCGACCGCGTGATCGGCGACCATGTTGCCGACCCCGGAGCCGACCACGCCACCGACCAGGCCACCGACCACCGCCCCCTTCGGGCCCAGCACGGCTCCCACCATCGCGCCGGTCTTGGCGCCGCCGACTGCGCCCGCCCAGGCACCGCCGCCGACGGCCGCGCCGCGGGTCGCGCTACGAGCGACCCGCTCCCCGGTGTCGAGATCGGTCCGGCCAGCGTCTCGCGACCACTGGTCCCAGGTGCCACTGGCGCCGGCGGCGGCGACCCCACCGCGATTGACCCACTTGCCGGCAGTGGCCCACTTGGATGAGTGGGATTGCGCCACCGAGGCCGCCGCATCGTTGGCGACCGCCTGGTAGCCGAAGCGTTGCGCAGCGTGGAGGGCGGCATCCCGACCGAACTGCGCTGCCCGGTAGGCGCCCACCTGACCGGACCGGGCCCGCCAATATTGTGGGACCCACCGGCCGCTGGTCGGGTGGTAGTAGCCACCACCGCGTTGCCGCAGCGCCACCACCGCACCGGTGTGCTGCATCGCCACCATCGTCGACATCAACCAGGACATCCGGGCACCGTTGGCCAGACCGCGGAAGTGCCCGGCGGTGGCCGCGAAACCGGCGGCCCGGCTATCCAACAATGGCGCGGCGACACCGCTGACGATCCCGGCCGCGAACAGCGCGAGCTGGGAGCTGTTGAACCACCCCGAACCACCGCCGGGCGGTGTGAAGTGGTCGGTGGTCGGCCCCCACCCGCCGATCAGCCCGACCCGGCGCGCCTCCGCCACATGCTCGGCGGTCGGGCCCTCCCGCAACATCGCGGTCACCCGGTCCTCACCGTCGAGCACGTGGGTGTTGTACGCCTCCCACCATCGCCGGCGCGACTCCGACGTCACGGCGCTGCGGAGGCTGGCTATCTCCTCCGGCGTCTGACCGGCCTGGCTAGTCTGCAACAGGTCGGTCTCCCACTGCGAGACGATCCGGTCGACCTCGCTGTTGAACGTCTCCACCTGGTCGGCCCAGTAGTGGGCGACCACCGACGCCCAGGCCAATGCACCGTTCGCCGCCTGGCACTGCCGGTCGAGCGGATCCCGGGCGGCAGCGAGCTCCGGCGCGCCCAACCCGTCCCAGTGCTCGATCGCCGGCTGGTACGCCTGCCTGGTCAACCCGCCGTTGCGCAGCCCTTCGTCGGCCTGGGCCAACAGCTGGTTGCCGCAGGTCCGCAGCTCCACGACGTTGGCCCGGTGCTTTTCGAACGGTTCCATCGTGACCCCTGCCCGCCCGTCAGCGCGGCGCGTCGACCGGCCGCAGCAACCAGGACCGCTGCTGCTCCGCATGGTTGGTCTGGGTCCTGAGGACGGCTGCGCCCTCACCGTCGGCGTCGCTGACCAGGTTCGCGGCGCCGGTCGCGTTGGTGCCCAGGTTGCTCGCCCGGACGCCGAGCTGCTGCAGGTTCGGGCGCAACCCCCACCGGCCGTCGGCCAGCCGGTGTCGTCCGATGGTTTGATCAACCATAACGCTGGCGCGCAACCTGCCAGGGCGCCCACGAGCCTAGCTCCGGCCGGGCACCCCCGCCGGGGTGAAGATCCGGCAGACTTGACGCCGTGACTCGTTACCTCGCCGCGATCGACCAGGGCACCACCTCCTCGCGTTGCCTCGTCTTCGACTCCGACGGCCGAATCATCGCCGCCGACCAGGCCGAGCACGAGCAGTTCTTTCCGCAACCGGGCTGGGTCGAACACGACCCAGCCGAGATCTGGCACCGGGTGCAGCGAGTCACCCGGTCCGCACTGGACCAGGCCGGCCTGTCCCGGGCCGACCTGGCGGCGGTCGGGATCACCAATCAACGGGAGACCACCCTGCTCTGGGACGCGCAGACCGGTGAGCCGGTCGGTAACGCGATCGTCTGGCAGGACATGCGCACCGACCAGTTGATCCGTCGACTCGCGCGGGAGCACCCGGAGCAGTGGTGGCGGGAACGCTGCGGTCTGCCGCTGGCGACCTACTTCGCCGGCCCCAAGCTACGGTGGCGCTTCGAGCAGGACCCGGTGCTGCACCGCCGCGCCGAAGCCGGCGAGCTGCGATTCGGCACCATCGACGCGTGGCTGATCTGGCAACTCACCGGCGAACACGTCACCGACGTCAGCAACGCCAGCCGGACCATGCTGATGAATTTGGCCACGCTCGACTGGGACGACGAACTCCTCACCGCGATGGGCGTACCGCGGGGGTTGCTGCCGCGGATCGTGCCGTCGTCGCAGGTGTACGGCGAGGCGACGGGGGTGCTCGCCGGCGTCCCGGTGGCCGGGGCGCTCGGCGACCAACAGGCGGCGCTGTTCGGCCAGACCTGTTTCAACCCCGGCGAGGGCAAATGCACCTACGGCACCGGGTCGTTCCTGCTGATGAACACCGGGACCGCCCCGGTAACGAGTCGACACGGGCTGCTCACCACGGTCGGGTACCAGATCGGCAGTGAGCCGCCGGTCTACGCTCTGGAAGGTTCGATCGCTATCACCGGCGCGCTGATCCAGTGGCTCCGCGACAAGCTCGGCATCATCGAGCACGCGGCGCAGATCAACGAGTTGGCCGAGAGCGTCACCGACAACGGCGGCTGCTACATCGTGCCGGCCTTCTCCGGCCTGTTCGCCCCGCACTGGCGCCCGGACGCGCGCGGGGTGATCGCCGGCCTGACCTCCTACGTGAGCAAGGGCCATCTCGCCCGGGCCGCACTGGAGTCGACCGCGTGGCAGGTCGCCGACATCGTCGCCGCCATGAACCAGGAGTCCGACCTCGACCTGACCATGTTGAAGGTCGACGGTGGGATGACCGCCAGCGAGCTGCTGCTACAGATCCAGGCGGACCTGATCGACGCGCCGGTCGTCCGGCCGACCGTGACCGAAACCACCGGCCTCGGCGCTGCGTACGCCGCCGGTCTCGCGGTGGGCTTCTGGCCGGACCTGGCGACTCTACGGGAGAAGTGGCAGCCGGATCGGCGCTGGGAGCCGACCATGTCGGCGACCGAGCGGGAGGCGGCCCGGGCCCAATGGCGCAAGGCGGTCACCCGTTCCCTCGACTGGGCCTGACGCTGCGCGCTAACGGCTGGTCCGACCCCGAGCGGTCAGTCGTCCACCTCGGTCAGCACCACCGTGATGGTCTGGGTGGTCCCGCCCCTCCGGTACTCAAGCTCGATCGGCTCGTCCACCTCGGCCGCTTGCACGGCGGAGACCAGGTCACCATCGTCGGTGATCGCCCGGTCACCGATTCGGATGACCACGTCGCCGGGCTCCAACCCGGCGGCGTCGGCCGGGCTACCCGGCGTGACGTCACCGATCACCGCGCCGCCGTCCTCGGCCGGACCGACCGCCACCCCGAGAAAGGCGTGGCGGACCTCCTCACCCTGCAGCAGCCGCTCGGCCACATCGGTCGCCCGGTTACTCGGCACCGCGAACCCGAGCCCGATGAAGCCTCCCTGGCGGTCTTCCACCGCGATCGCGGTGTTGATCCCGACCACTTCGCCGGCCAGATTGACCAACGCCCCGCCGGAGTTACCACGGTTGATCGCCGCATCGGTCTGCACCAGCCCGGACAGGGTCGGCGCATCGGGGTCTTCCGGCCGCAGCGTCCGGTCCAGGGCGCTGACGATCCCCTGGGTAACCGACCCCTCGTAACCGAGCGGGCTGCCCAACGCCAGCACCGTGTCGCCGACCAGGACGTCGTCGCTCTCCCCGAACCTGGCCGGCGTCAACCCGCTGGCGTCGCTGACCTGAACCACCGCGATATCGCTGCGGCGGTCGGCGCCGACCACGGTGGCCTCGCCGGTCTCACCGTTGCTGAACCGCACCTGCACCTGGCCGTCCGGCGACGGCTCCACCACATGGGCGTTGGTCAGGATGACCCCGTCCTCCGACATGATCACCCCGGATCCGCCGAACCTCCCCACCTGGATCGAGACCACACTGGGCTGGACATCGGAGGCGATACCCGCCAGCGAGGAGTAATCCAGCTGCGGCCCGTCCACCACGCGGACACTCTCCGGGGCGGTCCCGCGACCCTCCAACGCCTGTGAATACAAGGCGGCACCGGCGATGCCCCCGCCCACCGCGGAGATCACCATGAGCGCTCCGATCAGGACGATCGAGGTCATCGACCGGCCTGGGTCCTGCCGCACCGGCCCCGGCCAGCTGCTGGCCTCGCCGCTCGGGGCAGCCCACGGATCCGGGTAGGCAGCCGACAGCGTGGGCCCGTCACCGGTCGCCGGGGCGGGCCCGGCCGGCTCCCCCCACGGCTCGGTCGGGCGCTGCCAGTGCCAGTCACGGTCGTCGCTCATCTACGCCACCCTTCCACAGCGCTAGCACCGCGCCGGTTCACCCAGTGGACCCGGCCGCATCCGACGCTATCGGATTCCCTTCGTCGCGCCACAGCGGCAACCGAACCCGAAACGTCGCGCCACCGCCGGGAGTCTCGTCAATCTCGACCGTCCCCTGATGCGCCGCCACCAACGCCGCCACGATCGCCAGTCCCAGCCCGGTGCCGCCCGCCCCGGTCGCAGCCGGGCGGGCCGGCCGTTGCCCCCCGTTCGCCGGCCGTGACCGGGCCGAATCCAGCCGGTAGAACCGCTCGAAGACTCGCGCCCGCTGTTCCTCGGAGAGTCCGGGGCCCTGATCGGCCACCTCGATCACGGCGTGGTCGGCCACCGCCCGCAGCCGCACCGATACCGGCGCCCCGCTCGGCGTGTGGGTCGTCGCGTTGTTCAGCAGGTTGCTCATCACCTGCCGCAGCCGGGCGTCGTCACCGCGTACCACCAACGGTTCGTCGGCGCCCTCGACCACCAACTCGATCACTCGCTCCGGGTCGATCGCCCGAGCGGCCTGCACCGTGTCGGCGACGATCACGGGCAGCTCCACCGGCGCCAACGCGAGCGGTCGTTCCTGGTCCAGTCGCGCCAACAGCAGCAGATCCTCCACCAGCAACCCCATCCGAGCCGCCTCGTCTTCGATCCGCCGCACCAACCGGCTCGCCTCAGCCGGTGAGTTCACCGCCGCTGCCTGCCGGTAGAGCTCGGCGAAGCCGCGGATCGTGGTCAACGGCGTACGCAATTCGTGGGACGCGTCAGCGACGAACTGCCGCATCCGGGCCTCGGACGCGGCACGGGCCGCGAACGCGGTTTCGATCTGCCCGAGCATGGTGTTGAGCGCCCGGGCCACCCGACCGAGCTCGGTGTGCGGCGTCACCGGCGGTGGTTCCGGCTCCGGCACCCGCTGGCTGAGATCGCCCGCGGCGATCGCGCCGGCCGTCCGTTCGATCTCCCGCAACGGCCGTAGGCTACCGCGCACCGCCACCACCCCCACTCCGGCCAGCAGCGCCAGCACCGCGGCGCCCACCACGACCTCGGTCCAGACCAACCGGGAGACCGCGTTGTCGGCGTCCGACAGGTCCTGCGCCACCGTGAGCACGGTTCCGCCGGGAAAGATGGTCACCACCGCCCGCCACCGAGGACCCCCGCCAACCGCGGTGACGGTGTACGGGTCGCCGGCCAATTCCTGCGCCTGCGCCAAATCGGCCGGCAGCGGCGGCAACTCGTCGTCGTCGTACCGGCGGTCGTGCGCCGTAACCCGCGCCGTACTGGGCAGCAACCAATCGATCAGGTAGTCGGTGGGCAGCACCGGGATGTGCGGCGCCACCTCGGCCAGGCTCTGGGTCTGCGCCCGCTGCACGGTCTCCGCCAACTGCACGTCGACCCGATTGGTCAGGTAGGCCCGCAGCGCCACGGTGCTGGCGGTACTGATGACCACCAGCGCCGCGGTCACCAACGCCAGCACGGCAGCGACCAGCTTGACCCGCAGCGGGGTCCGGCGGAGCAGCCCGGTCATGCCGCGATCAACTCGGCTTGCGCAGCACGTACCCGACCCCACGCAGGGTATGGATCAGCCGCGGCTCGACGGTGTCCACCTTGCGCCGCAGATAGGAGATGTACGACTCGACGATGTTGTCGTCGCCCCGGAAGTCGTAGTTCCACACATGATCGAGGATCTGCGCCTTCGACAGCACCCGGTTGGCGTTGAGCATCAGGTAACGCAACAGCTTGAACTCGGTCGGCGACAGCCCGACCCGCTCGCCGCCGCGATAGACCTCGTGGCTCTCCTCATCAAGCTCCAGGTCGGCGAAGCTGAGCCGCGGCGACGTCTGCGCACCGGCGCTACGGCGCAACACCGCCCGGATCCGCGCGGTGAGTTCTTCCAGACTGAACGGCTTGGTGACGTAGTCGTCGCCGCCGAGGGTAAGCCCGCGAATCTTGTCGTCGGTGGTGTCCCGGGCGGTGAGGAAGACCACCGGGAACCGGGCCCCTTCGGCCCGCATCAGCTTGATCACCTCGAACCCGTCCAGGTCCGGCAGCATCACATCGAGCACCACCAGGTCCGGCTGACTGCGCAACGCGCTCGTGACGCCCTCGCTGCCGGTGCTGGCGGTCGCGACCTCGAAGCCTGCGAACCGCAGACTCGCCGAAAGCAGCTCCAGGATGTTCGGGTCGTCCTCCACGACCAGCAGTCGCGCCTCCACCTGCCGGGTCATGCTCCAATCATCGCTCGCTCGGCTGAACGCCGCCTGCATCTCCGCTGACAACCGGCTGACCGCCCGGTACGGGTATCGTAGCCGCATGATCATCGGACGGCGATTCAACGGTCCGCCCGACTCCGGCAACGGCGGCTACACCGCGGGCCTGATCGCCGCCGAGGTACCCGTCGAGGCCGGGATGGTGCCCCAGGTGACGCTGCGCCGGCCGCCGCCGCTGGAGACCGAGCTTCGGCTGCGACCCGGAACACCGACGCTCGCCGTCCTCGCCGGCGACGACCTCATCGCCGAGGCGACGCCGGTCGCTCCCGCCGACCCGACCACCGCCCCCGCGCCGGTCAGCTGGGACGACGCCCAGGCAGCGGCCGACGCGTACCCGGGCTTCGCCCACCACCCGTTTCCCACCTGTTACGTGTGCGGACCGCGCCGCCCGGAGCACGACGGCCTGAATATCTTCCCGGGGCGGCTGGCCGACGGACGCACCGCTGCGACCTGGCGGGTGCCGCCGGCCGGCGTCGACCCGGTGACCGTGTGGGCGGCCCTGGACTGCCCCGGCGGTTGGGCGGTCCTCTCCCCCGCCCGCCCGTACGTCCTGGGCCGGATCGCCGCGCAGATCACCCGCCTGCCCACGCCCGGGGAGCAGTGCGTGGTCACCGGCGCGACCCGCGAGCAGGTGGGGCGCAAGGCTCAGGTGCGGACGGCGCTGTACGGCGCCGGCCCGGGGCAGCCGCTCCTGGCCCACGCCGCCGCCACCTGGATCGCGCTGTAGCGCCACCGCCGCCGCGCTTTCACCGCTGTGAGACGCTGGCAGCGAATTCAGGAGGAGTGACAATGTCCGACGCACAGATCGTCGTCTCCGGCCTGACCAAGGTATACCGCACAGTCCGGGCCGTGGACGACTTGTCGTTCGCGATCGAGCCCGGCCGAGTGACCGGTTTCCTCGGTCCGAACGGAGCCGGCAAGACCACCACCCTACGGATGCTGCTGAACCTGGTGACCCCCACCGCTGGCGAGGCCACCATCGGCGGGCGCCGCTACGCCGACCTGGAACAGCCGCTCCGGCACGTCGGGGCAGTCCTCGAGGCGTCAAGCGCGCACCGGGGGCGCACCGGCCGCAACCATCTGCGGGTCATCTGCGCCGCTGCCGGCCTGCCTCCGCAACGGGTCGACGAGGTGCTCTCGCTAGTGGGGCTCACGCCCGCGGGCAAGCGCAAGTTCAAGGGCTACTCGATGGGGATGAAACAGCGACTCGGGATCGCCGCCGCGATGCTCGGCGACCCCGATGTGCTGATCCTCGACGAGCCGGCGAACGGGCTCGACCCGGAAGGCATCCGGTGGATGCGGGACCTGCTCAAGAAACTGGCATCGGAGGGGCGGACGGTCCTGGTCTCCAGCCACCTGCTCTCAGAGATGCAGCTGCTCGCCGACGACGTGGTGATCATCGCCGCCGGCAAGCTGGTCACGCAGGGGACCATGGGCGCCGTCGTGGACGGACTCGCCGACGCCGCCCGGATCCGGGTCAAGACCCCCAACCCGGAGCAGCTGACCTCGGCGCTTGCCGACGCGACGGTCGCCACCGCCGACGGCGACGAGCTGATCCTCACCGGGGTCACCGCACCGGAGGTGGGCGCCGCGGCGCTGCGCGCCGGCGTCGAGCTACATGAGCTGGTCACCGACAAGCCCGACCTGGAGCGGGTGTTCCTGGAGCTGACCGCGGGGAAGGCGGGGATCCGATGAGCACGGCCACAACAGTGACGCCGACCCCCTCCCTCGGCGGCGGTCGCCCCGCCCGGTTCCGGCTGTTCCGCAGCGAGCTGCTCAAGCTGAGCACCACCAACACCTGGTGGTGGTTCGCGCTGGGCGCGCTCGCGTGGACCGGGATCGCGTTGGCGTTCAACATCTGGCTCGCCGCCACCGCGCTGGACGACCCGGCGATGTTCGGCACGGAGGGTGACTACGCCAACCCCGTCTACCACGCCGGAAACATCTACACCTCGGGCCAGTTCCTTGGGTTGATGTTCGTGATGCTGATCGGCATCGTGATGGTCGCGAGCGAATATCATCACCAGACCGCGACCACCACCTACCTCACCACGCCGCACCGCACCACGGTCATCCTGAGCAAATCGGTCACCGCGGTGTTGATCGCCTTCGTCTTCTGGGCGATCACCTCGGCGATCGCGATCGGGGTGGGGGCGTTGTTCTTCGCCGGGCGGCCGGAAGGGCTGCTCCTCGGCGACAGTGAGGTGCAGCGGACGATCTGGCTGAACCTAGCCGCGTACCTGGTCTGGGCGATCTTCGGAATCGCGATCGGCACGCTGATCACGAACCTGCTCGCCGCCACCATCACCGCCGCGCTGGCGTACCTGATCGGCACCCAGCTGGTGTCGTTGGCGTTCATGCTGCTGTCGATGCTGCTCGAAAACGAGACGGTGCTGGAGTTCCAGGTGCTCGTCCCGTCTATCGCTTCCCAGGTGATGACCACCGGGGGTGAGGGCGTGCCGGGGACCCCCGCGTGGTGGGTCGGGGCGCTGGTACTGCTCGCCTACACGGTGGTCGCTGGCGCCATCGGCGTAGTGATCAACCGGAAACGGGACATTTCGTAACGCAACGCCTATTCCGTACCGGAGGCCCGATCATGTCACACCATGATCGGGCCTCCCTGCTCCCCACATCCGGCCGACACGGCGTAGCCTGGGGACGGGACTCTAACTTTGGTCCCACCCGACGAGCGATCTCGAAAGAGGCGAACAGTAGGCCGTGTCAGCGCCACAGACGTCGCAGGATAATCCGCTAGCAGGATTCGGCCCGAACGAGTGGATCGTCGAAGATATGTACCAGCGCTACCTCGCCGACCCGGCGAGCGTAGATAGCGCTTGGCACGAGTTCTTCGCGGACTACCAACCCGCGGCCCCGACCGCCACCGAGAGTGACCGAACCGCCGACCGCGCAGCAGCGGGCGACGAGTCGGCGGAGGCCAAAGCTCCCGCCGCCGAAGGCCCCCCGAAAGGCCAGCCCCCGCCACCGGCGCAGGCCGCCGGCGGGCAGGCCACCACCGCGCCGTCGGCCGCCCCGGCCGGGCAGAGCGCGGCATCGGGCAAGGCCCCGCCGAAGCCGGCCGGTGACACCGGCCCGCAGGCCCGGCCGCCACGGTGGGCCGAGTCGAAGTCACCGGATGGCGGGCCGACCACGCCCGCCCGCTCGGGCGACGGCGCCAAGAGCACCCCGGCAGCCGACAGCCCACCCGAGCAGCCGGCCGAAGAGCCGACCCAAACCCCGCTACGCGGCGTAGCCGCCCGGATCGCCCAAAACATGGACCAGTCGCTGACCATCCCCACCGCGACCAGCGTCCGCGCGATCCCGGCGAAGCTCGCCGCCGACAACCGCATAGTGATCAACAATCACCTCTCGCGCGGCCGCGGCGGCAAGGTCAGCTTCACGCACATCATCGGGTACGCACTGGTCAAGGCGCTCGCCTGGCATCCGGGGATGAACAACTCCTACGGCACCGCCGACAACGGCAAGCCGGCACTGGTCTCCCCGCCACACGTCAACCTCGGCCTCGCCATCGACCTCGCCCGGCCGGACGGCTCCCGGACCCTGGTCGTGCCGAACATAAAGGCCGCCGAGGTCATGGACTTCCGGCAGTTCTGGCAGGCGTACGAGGACGTGGTCCGCCGCGCCCGTCGCAATGAGTTGACCATCGCCGACTACAACGG
Source organism: Natronosporangium hydrolyticum (assembly GCF_016925615.1). Classification (NCBI taxonomy): domain Bacteria; kingdom Bacillati; phylum Actinomycetota; class Actinomycetes; order Micromonosporales; family Micromonosporaceae; genus Natronosporangium; species Natronosporangium hydrolyticum. Next base: position 1,091,785 of record NZ_CP070499.1, on the reverse strand, counting down.
CACCACGCTCACGTTGACCAATCCCGGCGGGATCGGCACAATCCACTCCCAGCCCCGGCTGATGGCCGGGCAGGGCACGATCATCGGCGTCGGCGCGATCGAGTACCCCGCGCCGTACCAGGGCATGTCCGAGGAGACGCTGGCCGACCTCGCGGTCAGCAAGATCGTCACGCTCACCTCCACCTACGATCACCGGATCATCCAGGGCGCCCAGTCCGGGGAGTTCCTCCGCACCGTCCACGAACTCCTCCTCGGCGAGCACGGTTTCTACGACGAGATCTTCACCGCGCTGCGGATCCCCTACGAGCCGGTCCGCTGGACCACCGACCACCGGATCAGCACCGAAGGCCAGATCGACAAGAACGCCCTGGTCATCGAGTTGATCCGGGCCTACCGGGTGCGCGGCCACCTGATGGCCGACACCAACCCGCTCGGTTTCGAGATCCGCCAGCACCCTGACCTGGACATCCTCGAACACGGCCTCACCCTGTGGGACCTGGACCGGATCTTCCCGGTCGGCGGTTTCGCCGGCAAGCAGACCATGAAGCTGCGCGACATCCTCGGGGTGCTGCGCGACTCCTACTGCCGCCGGATCGGCGTCGAGTACATGCACATCCAGGACCCGGAGGAGCGGCGCTGGATCGCCGACCGGGTCGAACACCGCTACGAGAAGCCCGCCACCGAGGCCCAGAAGCACATCCTGAATCGGCTCAACGCCGCCGAAGCGTTCGAGACCTTCCTTCAGACAAAGTACGTGGGGCAGAAGCGGTTCTCGCTCGAGGGCGCCGAATCGCTGATCCCGCTGCTGGACGAGGTGCTGCAGGCGGCCGCCGCGGCCTCGCTGGACGAGGTCGTCATCGGCATGGCACACCGCGGCCGGCTCAACGTCCTCGCCAATATCGTCGGCAAGCCGTACGAGCAGATCTTCTCCGAGTTCGAGGGTCACATCGACCCGAGCTCAACCCAGGGCTCCGGCGACGTCAAATACCACCTCGGCATGACCGGCAAATACACCACCCCGGCCGGCGACGAGGCCACCACCGTGTCGTTGGTGGCCAACCCGTCGCACCTGGAGGCGGTGGATCCGGTCCTCGAAGGCATCGTGCGGGCCAAGCAGGACCGGCTCGACCTCGGGCTCGAGGGCTACACGGTGTTGCCGCTACTGGTCCACGGCGACGCCGCCTTCGCCGGCCAGGGCGTGGTCGCGGAGACCCTGAACCTCTCCCAACTGCGCGGCTACCGCACCGGCGGCACCGTCCACGTGGTCGTCAACAACCAGGTCGGTTACACGACCGCGCCGCACTACGCTCGGTCGTCGCTCTACTGCACCGACGTCGCCCGGATGATCCAGGCACCGATCTTCCACGTCAACGGCGACGACCCGGAGGCGGTGGCCCGGGTCGCCCGGCTGGCCTTCCAGTACCGACAGGCCTTCAACAAAGACGTCCTGATCGACCTGATCTGCTACCGCCGGCGGGGCCACAACGAGGGCGACGACCCGTCTATGAGCAACCCCCGGATGTATCAGATCATCGACGGCAAGCGTTCGGTTCGCAAGCTCTACACCGAGGAGCTCATCGGCCGGGGCGACATCACAGTCGACGAGGCCGAGGAGCAGCTGCGTGACTACCAGCAGCAGCTGGAACGGGTCTTCAAAGCCACCCGGGACGCCGCCGCACCAACCACACCCCGGATCAGCCGACCCGCCGAGCCGGAGTCGGAGCCGCCGGTGCAGACCGCCGCACCCGAATCGGCGATCCAGGCGATCGGCGACGCCCACTTGGCGCTGCCCGAGGGCTTCACCCCCCACAAGCGGGTGGGTCAGCTCCTCAAGCGCCGACAGGCGATGGCCCACGAAGGCCAGATCAACTGGGCCTTCGGCGAGCTGCTGGCGTTCGGCACCCTGCTCTCCGAGGGCGTCACGGTGCGCCTCTGCGGGCAGGACAGCCGCCGCGGCACCTTCGTGCAACGACATGCGGTGGTGATGGACGCCGAGACGGGGGCAGAGTTCGCCCCGCTCGCCAGCGTCGCCGCCGAAGGAGCCCGGTTCTTCGCCCACGACTCGCTACTATCCGAGTTCGCCGCGGTCGGTTTCGAGTACGGCTACTCGGTCGAGGAGCCGGGCGCGCTGGTGCTGTGGGAGGCCCAGTTCGGTGACTTCGCGAACGGTGCGCAGGTGGTCGCGGACGAGTTCCTCGCCTCCGGCGAACGCAAATGGGGTCAACGTTCAGCGGTGACGATCCTGCTTCCGCACGGACACGAGGGCCAGGGCCCCGACCACACCTCCGGCCGGCCGGAACGCTGGCTACAGATGGCCGCCGAAGACAATCTCCGGCTGGCCAACCCGACGACTCCGGCGAACTACTTCCACCTGCTCCGCCGGCAGGCGCTCTCCAGCAAGCGGAAGCCGCTGGTGGTCTTCACGCCGAAGTCGCTACTGCGGCACAAAGACTGCGTCTCCCCGGTCGCCGACTTCACCACCGGCACCTTCCAGCCAGTCCTGGCCGACCCGGCGGTCACCGACCCGGCGGCGATCAAGCGGGTCCTCCTCTGCACCGGCAAGGTCTACTACGACCTGGCCGAGGCGCGGACCGCCCGCGGTATCACTGACACCGCCATCATCCGGTTGGAGCAGCTCTACCCGCTCCCCATCGCGGAGGTACAGGCGGCGCTCGCCGCCTACCCCGGCGCGGAGGATGTCGCCTGGGTGCAGGAAGAACCCGCCAACCAGGGTGCCTGGTCGTTCATCGCCCTGAACCTGCTCGAACACCTCGACGGGGTCCGACTACGGCGCATCTCCCGGCCCGCTGCGGCCGCCTCCGGTGCCGGCTCCACCAAAGTCCACGAGCTGGAACAGTCGGCCCTGCTGGAAGCGGCGTTGCCGGCCAAGCCGGGCAGCTAGACAGCCCGTCGCGGGGCCCACCGACCAGCTCGGTGGGCCCCGCGACCACGTAAGGAGCAGCAATGTACTTCACCGATCGCGGCATCGAGGAGCTCGAACAACGGCGCGGCGACGAAGCGGTGTCGCTGAACTGGGTCGCTGAACGGCTCCGCGACTTCGTTGACCAGAACCCCGAGTTCGAGACCCCGATCGAACGGCTCGCCACCTGGCTCGCCCGCCTCGACGATGAGGACGAGTAACCCGTCGAGCGGCGCACGGAGGCCGCAGACGTCGACTCGTCAGCCGGGTTGATCCAGCGGGACGCTAACTGGCGGTGTGGTCGAGCACCAGCTTGCCGAACACCTCGCCGCTCGCCAACCGAGCGAACGCCGACCGCGCCTCCGGGAACGGAAAGACGGTGTCCACCACGGGGCGGATCTTCGACCCGGCCATCAGCTCCAGCAACTCCGACAACTCGGTTCGAGTGCCCATGGTCGAGCCCAGCAACTGCTGTTGCAGGAAGAAAATCCGCCGCAGGTCGACGGTGGCCGCGTGGCCGGAGGTCGCCCCGCTCACCACAATCCGGCCACCGGGCTTGGTGGACTTGATCGAATGCTCGAGGGTAGCCGCCCCCACGGTCTCGATCACAACATCCACCCGCTCCGGCAACCGGGCACCCGGCTCGACGGTGATCGCGCCCAGCTCAGCCACCCGCTCCCGCTTCTCCGGGTCGCGGCTACTCCCATACACCCGTGCGCCCAACGCCTGGGCCAGCACCACCGCGGCGGTCGCGACCCCGCCACCAGCACCAACCACCAAGACGGCCTGATCCGGGCCGACACCGCCCCGGGTGGTCAGCATGCGGTAGGCGGTGAGCCATGCGGTCGGCGCACAAGCAGCCTCCGGAAAGCTCAACCCAGCCGGCTTCGGCAGCAGATTCTGCGCCGGCACCACCACCCGGTCCGCCATTGTGCCCTGATAATGCTCGGAGAGCAGACTCCGGCGCGGATCGAGGGTTTCGTCGCCTCGAACCGGCGAGCCGATGACCGCATGAACCACGACCTCATTGCCGTGCTCGTCCACGCCGGCGGCATCACAGCCAAGGATCATCGGAAGCTCAGCTTCGGCCAGCCCAACTCCCCGCAGCGACCACAGATCGTGGTGGTTCAGGGAACTCGCCCGCACCTCCACCGTCACCCAGTCAGGCGCCGGCAGCACCGGCTCGGGCCGTTCACCCACGACCAACCCAGCTAGCGGGTCATCGGGATGAAAGGCGGACGCAAAGACAGCACGCATACCGAACGGTAACAGGGCAGGCAGGCACAAAAAAGTGGGGGAGATACCCGGAAACCGGGTACCTCCCCCACCAACGTTAAGTCCGGCGGCGTCCTACTCTCCCACACCGTCGCCAGTGCAGTACCATCGGCGCTGGCAGGCTTAGCTACCGGGTTCGGAATGTAACCGGGCGTTTCCCTGCCGCTATGACCGCCGTAACACCTATCCACACCAAAACCGGTGTGCTCAGAATCGTATAGTGGATGCAAACATCAACAAGCGAAAAGTATATGGTCAAGCCCTCGGCCTATTAGTACCAGTCCGTTCAACACATTACTGCGCTTACGCGTCTGGCCTATCAACCCGATAATCTGTCGGGGGCCTTACCCCATCACGTGGGTGGGAGACCTCGTCTAGAAGCAGGCTTCCCGCTTAGATGCTTTCAGCGGTTATCCCTCCCGAACGTAGCCAACCAGCCATGCCCCTGGCAGGACAACTGGCACACCAGAGGTTCGTCCGTCCCGGTCCTCTCGTACTAGGGACAGCCCTTCGCAAGTCTCCAACGCGCGCGGCGGATAGGGACCGAACTGTCTCACGACGTTCTAAACCCAGCTCGCGTGCCGCTTTAATGGGCGAACAGCCCAACCCTTGGGACCTGCTACGGCCCCAGGATGCGACGAGCCGACATCGAGGTGCCAAACCATCCCGTCGATATGGACTCTTGGGGAAGATCAGCCTGTTATCCCCGGGGTACCTTTTATCCGTTGAGCGACACCGCTTCCATACGCCGGTGCCGGGTCACTAGTCCCAGCTTTCGCTCCTGCTCGACCCGTCAGTCTCACAGTCAAGCTCCCTTATGCACTTACACTCAACACCTGGTTGCCGACCAGGCTGAGGGAACCTTTGGGCGCCTCCGTTACATTTTGGGAGGCAACCGCCCCAGTTAAACTACCCACCAGACACTGTCCCTGAACCCGATCCAGGGCCCGAAGTTAGATGCCCAGAGAAGCCAGAGTGGTATTTCAACAATGCCTCCACCTCAACTAGCGTCAAAGCTTCACAGGCTCCCACCTATCCTACACAAACCACTCCAAGCACCAATGTCAAGCTGCAGTAAAGGTCCCGGGGTCTTTCCGTCCTGCCGCGCGTAACGAGCATCTTTACTCGTAATGCAATTTCGCCGGGCCTGTGGTTGAGACAGTGGGGAAGTCGTTACGCCATTCGTGCAGGTCGGAACTTACCCGACAAGGAATTTCGCTACCTTAGGATGGTTATAGTTACCACCGCCGTTTACTGGCGCTTCAGTTCACCGCTTCACCCCGAAAGGCTAACAGCTCCCCTTAACGTTCCAGCACCGGGCAGGCGTCAGTCCATATACCGCGTCTTACGACTTCGCATGGACCTGTGTTTTTAGTAAACAGTCGCTTCCCCCTGGTCTCTGCGGCCACCCCCAGCTCAAACCGCCAGGGTCATCACCAGAAGTGGCCCCCCTTCTCCCGAAGTTACGGGGGCAATTTGCCGAGTTCCTTAACCACAGTTAACCCGCTCGCCTCGGTATTCTCTACCTGACCACCTGTGTCGGTTTAGGGTACGGGCCGCGGCAGACTCGCTAGAGGCTTTTCTCGGCAGCATAGGATCACTGACTTCACCTGAATCGGCTCCGCATCACGCCTCACCCACATGCACCACGGATTTACCTATGGTGCGGGCCACACGCTTGCCCCGGCACAACCACCGGCCGGGCTCAGCTACCTTCCTGCGTCACCCCATCACTCGACTACTACCATCCAGGTTCCCACGCAAACCAACCATCACCACCCGAAGGCAGCAACAGAAGACTCGGATGGTTAGCACAAACGGATTCATCGTTGGACGCCTACACGCGGGTACGGGAATATCAACCCGTTGTCCATCGACTACGCCTCTCGGCCTCGCCTTAGGTCCCGACTCACCCAGGGCAGACGAGCTTGACCCTGGAACCCTTGGTCATCCGGCGGCAGGGATTCTCACCCTGCATTCGCTACTCATGCCTGCATTCTCACTCCCGCCGCCTCCACGACTCCCTCACAGGGCCGCTTCTCCGGCGACGCGACGCTCCCCTACCCATCCACACACCTGCACCCACCACACAACATGGCAGGCGAAGCACACGTGCAGATGCCACAGCTTCGGCGGTGTACTTAGCCCCGCTACATTATCGGCGCAGAACCACTTGACCAGTGAGCTATTACGCACTCTTTCAAGGATGGCTGCTTCTAAGCCAACCTCCTGGTTGTCTCCGCGACTCCACATCCTTTTCCACTCAGCACACACTTAGGGGCCTTAGCTGGCGATCTGGGCTGTTTCCCTCTCGACTATGAAGCTTATCCCCCACAGTCTCACTGCCGCGCTTCACTTACCGGCATTCGGAGTTTAGCTGACTTCGGTAACCCGGTAAGGCCCCTAGGCCATCCAGTGCTCTACCTCCGGCAAGAAACACACGACGCTGCACCTAAATGCATTTCGGGGAGAACCAGCTATCACGAAGTTTGATTGGCCTTTCACCCCTAACCACAGGTCATCCCCCAGCTTTTCAACGCTGGTGGGTTCGGCCCTCCACACCGTCTTACCGGCGCTTCAGCCTGCCCATGGCTAGATCACTCCGCTTCGGGTCCAGAACACGCGACTCAACGCCCTATTCAGACTCGCTTTCGCTACGGCTACCCCACCCGGGTTAACCTCGCCACGCACCACTGACTCGCAGGCTCATTCTTCAAAAGGCACGCCATCACCACACCACCACACAAGGCAGCAACACAGCTCTGACGGATTGTAGGCAGACGGTTTCAGGTACTATTTCACTCCCCTCCCGGGGTACTTTTCACCTTTCCCTCACGGTACTCGTGCACTATCGGTCACCAGGAAGTATTCAGCCTTACCAGATGGTCCTGGCAGATTCACGGCAGGTTCTCGGAGCCCACCGCTACTCGGGAACACGCACAAGGCAGCCTGACAGCTTTCACCTACCGGACTATCACCGTCTACGGTCCTGCTTCCCAACAGATTCGGCTAACCATCAGAACAAACCCCGCCCAGGTGTCAGCCCAGACGACGCACACGCCCCACAACCCCGACCACGCAACCCCTGACAGGTATCACACGCAACCGGTTTAGGCATCCTCCGCTTTCGCTCGCCACTACTCACGGAATCACTATTGTTTTCTCTTCCTACGGGTACTAAGATGTTTCACTTCCCCGCGTACCCTCCTACACCCTATGAATTCAGATGCAGGTGACACCACACAACTGGTGCCGGGTTACCCCATTCGGACACCCTGGGATCACAGCTCGGTTGACAACTCCCCCAGGCCTATCGCGGCCTCCCACGTCCTTCATCGGCTCCTGGTGCCAAGGCATCCACCGTCAGCCCTTAGACACTTGACCACAAAAACACTTAAAAGATGCTCGCATCCACTATACAAATCTCAACACACCAGCCACACACCACCAACAACCCCACCAACCGGCAGAACCATCAGCAGCGCCAGCCAAGAAAACAAACCCCACACAACCGTGAGCTTGTTCCCTCACAACCCGACAGGATGCCCCAGCAGACCGCACCACACACTCGCACCACCACAACAGCAGCGCACAGAGTGTCTCCCTAGAAAGGAGGTGATCCAGCCGCACCTTCCGGTACGGCTACCTTGTTACGACTTCGTCCCAATCGCCAGCCCCACCTTCGACGGCTCCCCCCCACAAGGGGTTAGGCCACCGGCTTCGGGTGTTGCCGACTTTCATGACGTGACGGGCGGTGTGTACAAGGCCCGGGAACGTATTCACCGCAGCGTTGCTGATCTGCGATTACTAGCGACTCCGACTTCACGGGGTCGAGTTGCAGACCCCGATCCGAACTGAGACCGGCTTTAAGAGATTCGCTCCACCTCACGGTATCGCAGCCCTCTGTACCGGCCATTGTAGCATGCGTGAAGCCCTGGACATAAGGGGCATGATGACTTGACGTCGTCCCCACCTTCCTCCGAGTTGACCCCGGCAGTCTCCCATGAGTCCCCACCATTACGTGCTGGCAACATAGGACAAGGGTTGCGCTCGTTGCGGGACTTAACCCAACATCTCACGACACGAGCTGACGACAGCCATGCACCACCTGCACCGGACGCCCGAAGGCACCCCCCATCTCTGGAGGATTTCCCGGCATGTCAAACCCAGGTAAGGTTCTTCGCGTTGCATCGAATTAATCCGCATGCTCCGCCGCTTGTGCGGGCCCCCGTCAATTCCTTTGAGTTTTAGCCTTGCGGCCGTACTCCCCAGGCGGGGCGCTTAATGCGTTAGCTACGGCACAGAAACCCGGGAAGGGTCCCCACACCTAGCGCCCAACGTTTACAGCATGGACTACCAGGGTATCTAATCCTGTTCGCTCCCCATGCTTTCGCTCCTCAGCGTCAGTATCGGCCCAGAGACCCGCCTTCGCCACCGGTGTTCCTCCTGATATCTGCGCATTTCACCGCTACACCAGGAATTCCAGTCTCCCCTACCGAACTCAAGCCTGCCCGTATCGACCGCCAACCCACAGTTGAGCTGCAGAATTTCACGATCGACGCAACAAGCCGCCTACGAGCTCTTTACGCCCAATAAATCCGGACAACGCTTGCGCCCTACGTCTTACCGCGGCTGCTGGCACGTAGTTGGCCGGCGCTTCTTCTGCTCCTACCGTCACCCCGAAAGGCTTCGTCAGAGCCGAAAGAGGTTTACAACCCGAAGGCCGTCATCCCCCACGCGGCGTCGCTGCGTCAGGCTTTCGCCCATTGCGCAATATTCCCCACTGCTGCCTCCCGTAGGAGTCTGGGCCGTGTCTCAGTCCCAGTGTGGCCGGTCGCCCTCTCAGGCCGGCTACCCGTCACCGCCTTGGTAGGCCATCACCCCACCAACAAGCTGATAGGCCGCGAGCCCATCCCCTACCGGCCGAAGCCTTTCCACCTCCCACCATGCAGCGGAAGGTCATATCCGGTATTAGCCCCCGTTTCCGAGGGTTATCCCAAAGTAGAGGGCAGGTCACTCACGTGTTACTCACCCGTTCGCCGCTCGAGCACCCCCGAAAGGGCCTTTCCGCACGACTTGCATGTGTTAAGCACGCCGCCAGCGTTCGTCCTGAGCCAGGATCAAACTCTCCAACAAAAAATCCTGGCAGAAATCACACACCATGATCCCCACCAGACAAATACAGTCCGGCGCGGACCACCAAAAGCATCCTGTCGAGATATCAAGAAACAAACACACACCGCTGATCCGACCCCATCTCTGGGGAAGATCCTCAGGGCAACCCGTGTAACTCTACCCGGGCGGCGGGACTGTGTCAACCCCGCCCCCGGCTCCCGTTCGTCCTTCCGGACTCCCGCTTGCCGGGCCGAGATGGAACTCTAGCGGACCCACAAGACCGATGCAACCCGGGGGGTCACACTATTTTCGGTAGCCACAGCAACACCACCGGTAACAACACCAACACCCACAACAAGCGACGGCCCCGGCCCCACCGCAGTGGGACCAGGGCCGTCGAGCGGTCCGGTTGATGCCCGGTCGATTACGCCTCGGCGTGGAAGAAACCCCAGGCCAGGTTGCCGGCACGGCCACCGTCGACCCAGTGCCGAAGGCCGGCCTTCATCCGGGTGCGGTACGCCTCGCTCACGTGGCCATCCAGCTCACCCTCACGGCGCTCCAGCTCCTCCAGCACCCGCTGATAGTGATTGGCCAGCTGCACGGACTCGTCGTGGAAGTCGACCGCCTTCACCCCCAGCCGGTACAGCTGCCGCCGGTAGAAGCCCGGCGAGCCCATCGACTCCAGCTGGAGCCGTTCGAGGATCGGCGTCAGCGCCGCCGGCGCGGTGTTGTCGGCCGACATCGGGTCGGTGAAGATCAACTCACCACGAGGGCGCAGCACCCGCACCACCTCCTCCAGCACCCGACCACGGTCGCCGCTGTGCAGGAAGGCGTCCTGGGACCACACGACGTCGTACGCGTTGTCCTCGAACGGCAGATCCTCGAATGATCCGTCTACCACCTCGACGAGCCCGGCAAGCCCTTGCTCGCGGTTGAGCTCCCGGTTCCGGGCATTCTCCACCTCGCTGAGGTTGAGACAGGTGACCCGGCAACCATAGGTCTTCGCCAGGTAACGCGCCGCTCCGCCGTAGCCGGCACCGACGTCGAGCACCCTGGTGTCCGCGGTCAGCCGTACCCGGCTCGCCATCCGCTCGACGGTCCGGCGGCTGGCGACCGCGATCTCCTCGGTCGGTGACTCGTAGAGGCCGACGTGGATATCCTCGCCACCCCAGATGATGGCGTAGAAGTTGTCCGCGTCCTCGGAGTTGTAGTAATCCCGGGCGGTGTTCACCGCCGAGGAGTACACCTGGGCCAACTCCTCGTCCCGCCGGTAGGCCTTCTCCGCGACGTGGATGAAGAAGTCCGGATCGTGCTTGGCGTAGGTCTCCTGGAAGTCCCCGTACGTCTCGACCCGCTGGAAGCCGACCTCCCGCATGAGCCGCCGGGTGTAGTCCTTCCGCAGCGGGTACATGTTGAGGTGGTACTGCGAACCGTCGTCGTGGAAGGTGTACCGGAACCTGGCCAGCCCCTCGTCGACATGCTCCGGCTCCGCGGACACGTTCTCGCCGCAGTAGTAGTAGGTGTGCTTGCTGGAGAATCCGTCGTCCAGGATCGCGTCGTAGTTGCGCTGATCGAGGATGAGGACACCATCATGCTTCAACATCGCATAGAACTCGGCCAGTGCCTTGCGCCGGTCGCGTTCGGAGAAGAGATGGGTGAAGGAGTTTCCAAGACAGACGATGGCGTCGTACTCGCCATGAACGTCGCGGTTCAGCCACCGCCAGTCAGCGTGCACCACCCGGAGGATGTGACCGCCGTAGGACAGACCGTTCGCGAAGGCCTTCGCCAGCATCTCCGGGCTACCGTCGGCGCTGACCGTCTCGAAGCCCTCCTCCAGGAGCCGGACCGAGTGGAACCCGGTCCCGGTGGCGACGTCCAGCACCTTCCGTACGCCCCGTGCCTTCAACTGGTCGGTGAAGAAGGTGCCCTCGCTCTCGGTGCGCTTCTTCCAATCGATCAGTTGATCCCACTTCTCCACGAAGTCGGTGACGTACTCCGCAACGTAGTGGTCGGTTTCACGGACTTCCAACGGCTTGTCACCGAAGTCCTGTGGAGCATCAGAGTCCAATGGTGACTCGGGGGGCGCCTCCGCCACCGCTCGTTGATTACCGTCGTGGTCTGTTCCCATGCTCGCTCCCGAGTGTTCATGCAGCACCGGGCGAGTGGCGGTCGCCACTGCTCCGGCGCTGACCTGGACCGCTCGTACACTGAGTCCGCAGAAGGGGAAACCCTGCTGGCGGGCCGGTAGCGGCCCGCAACGGACGCCGCGGCACAAGCCGGCTAGGGGGTCAGCTCGATGCGACGTCCGCCGGTACCCGCTGGTCGCCCTCGACCAGCTCCGCGCGGCCTCCCAGGTACTCAACTGGCCGCGCGATGTTAGCCACGCTAAAGGATTCCCTGGCCAACCGCAACAGTCGGTGGTCGGCCGACGCCACGAAGAGGCGCTCTCACCTCGACAAACAGGAACCGCTCAGGTTCGCGGTGACCGGCTGTGACGGCGCCGAAGCATGGTCGGTCGCGGCCACCAACGACACACGACTCGCCCGATCACATCGGCCACACCGTACGCCCGGGAGTCGTCTGCTGTAAAGGAATTGTCCGACTCGACCCACCAGCCGTCGCTGTGCCGACGAATCGCCCGCTTGACCACGAGCAGGTCTGGCCGGCTACGAAACCGCGCCACCACAACCTCGCCGCACCGCACCTGCCCCCGCCGGCGTACCAGGATGGCGTCGCCGTGGCGCAGGGTCGGCGCCATCGACGGACCTGCGACCTGCGCAACGAACATGACCACTCCGACCAGAATGTGACATTGCCGCGGGTCGGGGCCCGCGTCGTCGGGTTACCGAGTAGGGTCGATGATAAGAGGATCATCGCAAGAATCACGGTATTTCATCCCAATGGAGGGACCCGATGCGACTGCCGCGCATGCTGACTCCGCGCGTGACCGTCCGTGCCCACTGCGACCTGCCGTGCGGGGTCTACGACCCGGCACAGGCACGGATCGAAGCGGAGTCCGTCAAGGCGATCTGTGAGAAGTACCAGGCCAGCGAAGACCCGGAGTACCGCACCCGGGCATTGATCATCAAGGAAGAGCGGTCCGAGCTGGTCAAGCATCACCTGTGGGTGCTCTGGACCGACTACTTCAAGCCGCCGCACTTCGAGAAGTACCCGCACCTGCACCAGCTCTTCAACGAGGCGACCAAACTGGCCGGCGCGAGCGGGGCAAAGGGCTCCACCGACGTCGACGTGGCCGAGCAGCTCCTCGGGAAGATCGACGAAATCTCGAAGATCTTCTGGGAGACCAAGCAGGGGTGACCGGCGGGCACGCACCGGCGATCGCGTCGGCCGACGTCGTCTTACTGACGGTGCCGGCCGACGGCGCTTATCTAGGAGTGCTCCGGACCGCCGCCGCCGGATTGGCGGCCCGGTTGCACTTCACCCTCGACGAGATCGAAGATCTCCGGATCGCCGTGGACGAGGCCTGCGCGATGCTGATCCGACTCGCCGTCCCGGGCTCGGACCTGAGCTGCCGGTTCGCGCTCACCGGTGATGAGCTGGCGGTAGAGGTGGCGGTCCCCACCACCGCGACGGCGGCGCTGCCCGCGACATCTTCGTTCACCTGGAAGGTGTTGACTTCGTTGGCGAGCGCCGCCGCCGCGTCGGTGGCGGACCAGCGGGCGAGTATCACCATGACCGCCCGCCGGGCGGAGAGCTGACCGACCGCGATCGGCCGCGATCAGCTGGCGAGTTCGCGGTTGGTACTCGGAGTAAGCAACAAGGTGACGATCGCGATGCACAGCACCGCCAGCGGCACCCCGAGCAGTGCGCTGCCACCGGTAGCCAGGACGTAGGCGAACATCAGCAGGAGCAGCTGGAGCACGATGGCCGGGGCACGGGCCCGTGGCTTGCGGCGGGCCAACGCCACTGCCACGCCGGCCAACCCGGCCGCTAGCAACGCTACATAGCCCGCGAGCGCCAACGCGTCGACCAGGCTGGCGGGTTCCGCCGCGAGCCCTTCATATCCGAAGAACCCCGCGATCACGGTGGCCACCACCGCCTCTGCCGCGAGCAACCACACCGCCCACCGCAGTGGGCCAGGCAGGTCGGTCAGGAACACGGCAAAGACCTTACCGGCAGGTACCGCCCGCACCCGCAACGGCACAGCCACCCCGGCCGCGCTGCGAAGGGGATACGCTTCGGCCATGCGTGCGCTGCTCGTGGTCAACCAACAGGCCACCACTACCAGCCGACGCAGCCGGGATGTCCTGGCGCGGGCGCTGCGGAGCGCGGTGGATCTCGAGGTGGCCTACACGCGACGACGGGACCACGCCACCACGCTCGCCCGAGAGGCCGCTGCGGAGGCCGGTTTGGTGGTGGTACACGGCGGCGATGGCACGGTGAATGAGGTCGTCAACGGTCTGTTGACGGTAGGGGAGCGCGCCACCGACCGGCCCGCGTTGGCGGTGGTCCCGGGTGGCTCGACGAACGTCTTCGCCCGAGCGCTCGGCCTGCCCGGCGACTGGGCGGAGGCTACCGGGGCGATTCTGGAGGCGCTGCGCGACGACCGCACCCGGACCATCGGCCTGGGTCGGGCGGATGACCGCTATTTCACCTTCTGCGCCGGTCTGGGCCTGGACGCGGCCGTGGTGCGCCGGGTCGAGCAGGCGCGACGCCGGGGTCGCACCTCCAACCCGTGGCTTTACGCCCGCGCGACCGCCCGCCAGTTCGTGGCAGACCGCCGACGGCCGGCACCGATCACCGTTGAAGTGCCCGGCGGCGGGCGCGACCCCCACGCCCGGCTCGGCGCCGTAGCCACCGTGATCGTGCAGAACACCGCGCCCTGGACCTACCTGGGCCCGCGCCCGATAGACCCCAATCCGGAGGCGTCGTTCGATCTCGGGTTGGACGTGATGGCGTTGGCCTCTTCGGGCCTGGCGGGTACGGCGCGGACCTTCGGTCAGCTGCTCGCTGCCCGGCGCGCCCCGCACGGACGGCAGGTGCACCGGTGGCATGATCTCTCGGAGTTGGTCCTCCGGTCCGAGACCCCGCAGCCGTTCCAGGTTGACGGCGATTACCTCGGGGAACGAGAGAAGATCCAGCTCACAGCCGCGCCGGAGGCGCTTCGCGTGTGCTGCTGAGGGTCCGCCCGGAGGCGCTCTGCCGGATTCGCTAAGCGCCGGTAGGATCGCTGCCCGGGCAGCCCGAGACACGACCGGCATGACACGGGCCACGAAATACTGGCAAAGCCGAGCAGACCGTACTACATTGACTAGCGGCTGTCGCTGTCAGGGGGCTGGCACGGCCAGCGATTCGGGACAAACCGGTCGTGAGCTTACTCACCCAACCGGCCATTTTCCCGGGTCACCCCTTGACATTGCGGCAGTTCGTGAAAGCACTCACAAGCGGACCGCAAACGGGGGCTCATCGTCTGCTCACGCGTACCGGTCGCAGCGGGACGCCGACTGCGACGGGTCTCCGCGGACGTCCAAAGCACAATCCAAGCATTCACTCACTGAACAAGGAGCGTAGCCGCCATGGACTGGCGCCACCGTGCTGCCTGCCGAGACGAGGATCCGGAGCTGTTCTTCCCGATCGGGACGTCCGGCCCGGCTCTGTTGCAGGTCGAGCAGGCCAAGGCGGTCTGTCGGCGTTGTCCGGTCACGGAGGAGTGCCTACGTTGGGCACTCGAATCGGGCCAGGACGCCGGCGTATGGGGCGGAATGAGTGAGGAGGAACGGCGAGCGGTCAAGCGCCGCGGTGCCGTTCGACTCGGTGCGCATTCGTTCTGAACTCTCAGACCAGCAGCTCGACGCCCCGGTGGCCGATCGGCCCCGGGGCGTTCTGTTGCGCAGAATCAAACACGCTGCGCTGACCGCGCAATCACCGACACCACAGGGCATCTCGTGGTGGGCTATAGCAAGTGGATGGCCACCGGTCAGGCCGTGACGAGCAGGTCGACGCCCAGTGACAGCCGCTCTGGACTAGCCACCCCCGCATGTAGATCATCCAACCGGGACATGATGAGCCGCACCAGTTCCGGGGCGGTGCCCAGCGGTTCCGCAACCGCCACCGCGCCAGCGGTGCGCGCCCCCTGGGCCGCCGCCCGGTAAAGCCGGCCAGTGGCCAGAAAATAGGCCGCCACCCCGACCCGCGTCGCACCCTGGGCACGGAGCGTCCGAACTGCGGTGCCCGGATCCGGCGCCGCGGCTGATGCGTAGGCCGCCACACACGGCAGCCCCAGGGCGTCGCCCAGGACGGTCGCGGCAGACTCGACAGTGGCGCGCGCGCCGGCGTCTTTGGTGCCCGCCGCAGCCAACACCAGCCCGTCCACCCCGGCGCTCCCGGCGAGGGACTCAGCCAGTCGACGCCGCAGCCCGCCAAGCAACCAGTGCGGCACCGTACCAGCGACCGGCCCCAGCACCGCGCTGACGCGTACCGGCGGCAGGGTGCCACGCTCCTCCGCCGCCGTGAGCATCGCCGGCAGGTCGACCCGATGGTGGTAGGCGGCGGTGAGTAACAACGGCACCACCGTCACCCCGACCACCCCGGCACCCGCCAACGCGACCAGCTCGTCGTCCGGCCGTGGGTCGGTGTGGTCGAGGTAGGCGGTTCGTACCACCATCTCCGGCCGTGCCCTAGCCAGCTCTGCGGCGAGCGCCCGGGTCGTGCTCGCCGCCTGCGGATCGGCGCTGCCATGGGCGACCAGCAACACCGCCTCCCGGCCGGCGAGGTCCGCCGGCGACATCAGAGGTGGAGCCCGCACTCGGTCTTGTCGAACATCGCCCACCGGCCGGCGCGGTGATCCTCCCCCGCAGTGGTACGCCTGGTGCATGGCCAGCAACCGACCGAACCATAACCCTGCCGGAGCAACGGATTGACCGGCACATCCCACCGTGCGATGTAGGCGTCCACATCGGCTTGATTCCAGTCGGCGAGCGGATTGACCTTCACTTTGCCGCGCGATGCTTCGAAGTGGACCACTGGCGTGTTGGCCCGGGTGGGCGACTCGTCGCGACGCAGCCCTGCTGCCCACGCGTCGTAGTCGCCCAGAGCCCGCTCCAGCGGCTCGACCTTACGGATCGCGCAGCACTCGTCGGGCGCTCGGGAGAACAACCGCGGGCCGTGCTCACCGTCCTGTTGGCCGACGGTCAACCGGGGGCGGATCGACCGGACCCGCACCGGCAAGGTCTCGACCACCCGGTCCCGCACCCGGAGCGTCTCCGGAAAGTGCAGACCGGTGTCGAGGAATACCACCTCGGTCCCTGGGGCCACCCGGGAGACCAGATGCACCAGCACCGCGTCAGCGAACGAACTGGTGACACAGAACCGGGCGCCGAAAGTGCCCGCCGCCCACTGGACGATCTGCTCCGCGCTGGCGCCCTCCAACCGGCGACCAGCCTCAGCAGCCAGGTCGATCAGTTCGTCGACGCCCCGCGCGGGGGTGGTGGTCCTCGTCGCAGTCACCGAAGTTCCTCCTCATCTGCGCGCAGCACCCATTCAGCGAATGATTCGTCGTCCTTGCGCCCGGCCACGTAATGGCCGGCGAGCCGGGCAACGTACTCGGGAAGCTCCTCGGCGGTGGTCTTCAGGCCACGCACCTTGCGGCCGAAGCTCGCCTCCTGGCCCTCGCGCAACGCGAGACCGCCGCCGAGATGCACCTGGAAGCCTTCGACCTGCCGGCCCTGCGCATCCATCACGATCTGCCCCTTCAGGCCGATGTCCCCCACCTGGGTACGGGCGCAGGCGTTGGGGCAGCCGTTGATGTTGATCGTGATGTCGGCGTCGCTGTCGGCGAGCACCTGCTCCAACCGGGCCACCAGGTCGTTCGCGAGGGTTTTGGTCTCGACGATCGCCAGCTTGCAGTATTCGATGCCGGTGCAGGCCATCACTCCCCGCCGGACCGCCGACGGCCGCGCCTGCAGCCCGAGTTCGGCGAGCGCGGAGATCAGCGACTCGGTCCGCTCCGGCGGGACATCGAGCACCAGCACCTTCTGGTACGCGGTCAGTCGGACCCGGCCGGAGCCGTGCGCCTCGGCGACGTCGGCCAGCTGCGCCAGCAGCGTCCCGGAGACCCGGCCGGCCACCGGGGTAGCGCCGACGTAGCGCCGGCCGTCCTTCTGCTCGTGCACGCCCACATGGTCGATCGGCCGGGAGGGCAGCGGCGGCGCGGGCCCGTCGACCAGCCGGCGGTGTAGATACTCGGACTCGAGCACCTCCCGGAACTTCTCCACCCCCCAGTCTGCGACCAGGAACTTCAACCGCGCCTTGTGGCGTAGCCGGCGGTAGCCGTAGTCGCGGAACAGGCCGGTGACACCGGCCCAGACCTCGGGCACCTCGGCCAGCGGCACCCAGACGCCGAGCCGCTTGGCCAACATCGGATTGGTGGAGAGTCCGCCCCCCACCCACAGGTCGAACCCAGGACCGTGCTCGGGGTGCACCGCCCCCAAGAACGAGATGTCGTTGATCTCATATGGCAGGTCGGGCAGCCACGCCACCGCCGACTTGAACTTACGAGGCAGATTGGAGAACTCCTCACTGCCGACGTACCGGTCGACGATCTCCCGAATCGCCGGGGTGCCGTCCAGCTCCTCCGCGGCCGCCACGCCGGCCACGGAGCTGCCGAGCACCACTCGGGGAGCGTCACCACACGCCTCCGTCGTCTGCAGCCCCACCGCTTCCAGCCGGCGCCAGATCTCCGGCACGTCCTCGATCCGCACCCAGTGCAGCTGCACATTCTGCCGATCGGTCAGGTCCGCGGTGTCCCGGCCGTAGCGCTGCGAGAGCTCCGCGATGGTCCGCAGCTGGGCAAGATCCAGCTGGCCGCCGTCGATCCGCACCCGCAGCATGAAGTACTCGTCTTCGAGCTCCTCCGGCTCCAGCAGCGCCGTGCGGCCACCGTCGATCCCGGGCCGGCGCTGAGTGTAGAGCCCGAACCAGCGGAACCGGCCGCGGAGATCCTGCGGGTCGATGCTGGCGAACCCGCGGTGAGCGTAGATGTTCTCGATCCGCGCCCGCACGTGCAGCGGATCGTCGTCCTTCTTGGCTCGCTCGTTGGGGTTGAGCGGCTCGCGGTGCCCCACCGCCCACTGACCTTCCCCACGTGGTCGTCGGGGCCCGTTGGTGACCGTCATCTGTCGTCCTTTGCGATCGCGGTGGCGCTGAGCAGGGGGCTTTGGAAGCTCCGAGCACCACTCGGCTGGACGCGACTACGGCGTCGGGAGGGGAGCCCGGCGGGCACGCCCCGTCACAGAGAGCTAGGGGCGGCTAACCGGCCGGACAGATCGCGCTGCGGACACGGCCATAGTCGACGTGACGGCGGGAGGTCAACCCGCTCGACGTCGAGGTGGCGGCGTGGCGCGCGAGGCTGGTCACGCCGTTTACTGTCTCATGCCGGCGGCCCGCCGTCCACCGCCGAGCAGCCACCTCCCAGATACCGAGAGGTACCTTCCGGACACGCCACCGCTCAACCGGGCGCGACGGCCCCACCGGTGCGGGTCAACGGCACCACCAACTCCGCCTCGGTGCCGCCACCGGCGCGGGGCCGAAGGTCGATCTCGCCCCGCAACTCGCCGGTGGCGAGGGTACGGACGATCTGTAGACCGAGCCGGTCCCTCGGCGGACCGTCGAAATCCGCTGGCAACCCCGCACCGGTATCGACCACGGTCACGGTCAGCTCCCGCCGGCCACGGCGGACATTAACCACCACCTCGCCCTCGTCACCCTCGGCGAAGCCATGCTCGACCGCGTTCAGCAGTAGCTCGTTGAGGATCATCACCAGCGGCGTGGCCACCTCGGCGGGGAGCGTGCCGAAACTCCCGGAACGGCGGACCTCCACCTTCGCTTCCGGCACCGCCACCTCCGCCGCCGCGGCGGCCACCCGGTCGGCGACGGTGTCCAGCTCCACCGCGTCGTCGCTAGTCATCGACAGGGTCTCATGGACGAACGCGATCGACGCCACCCGGCGTACCGACTCCTCCAGCGCCGACCGCGCCTCCACCGCGTTCACCCGCCGGGCCTGTAGCCGCAGCAGCGCCGCGACCGTCTGCAGGTTGTTCTTCACCCGGTGATGGATCTCACGGATAGTGGCGTCCTTGGTGACCAGCGCCCGGTCCCGCGCCCGCACCTCGGTCACATCGCGGACCAACACCAACGCCCCGATCGGAACGCCCGCAGGGATCAGCGGCAACGCCCGGGTGAGCACACTGGCGTCCCGCACCGAGATCTCCCGGCGGGCCGGGGCGTCGCCGCGCAGCGCCGCCAGCACCCGGGCCGCCGCCTCCGAGCCCGCCAGCGGATCCTCTGCCAACCGACTGATCAACGCCGCGAGGTCCTCGCCGACCAGGTGAGCGGTGAGCCCCAACCGGCGAAACGCCGACTGCGCGTTCGGGCTGGCGTAGGTCACCTTGCCCGCCGCGTCCAGCCGGACCAGGCCGTCGCCGACCCGAGGGGCGCTGGTCGTCTCGCCCCGGTGCCGTGGCGGCGGGAAGGTGCCGTCGGCCACCATCTGGGCGAGATCGTCGGCGCTGGTGAGGTAGTTGAGCTCCAGATGGCTCGGGGTGCGGGCGGTGGTCAGATTGGTGTCCCGGGCCGCCACCGCGATCACCGTCCCCGGCTCCCCCTCGACGGTGCGCCGCCGAACTGGGATCGCCTCATGGCGCGCCGGAGTGTCTCCGTACCAGACCGGGTCGCCCTCGCGCCAGATTCGGCCCTGGGTGAGCGCGACCGCCAGGTGCGCCACCTCCGGTCCGCTGCGTAACCGCCCCACCTGGTCATCCTGGTAAGCGGTGGCGGCGGTGGTAGGCCGGACCTGGGCCACGCAGACAAACGCCGGACCCCGAGTAGTCGGGTCACCCCCCTCGACCGGCACCCAGAGCACCAGATCGGCGAAGGAAAGATCGGAGATCAGCTGCCAGTCGCCAGCGAGCCGATGCAGGTGATCGATGTCTTCCGAGTTCAGGCTGGTGTGCTCCTCCACCAGCATCCGCAGCGTCGACACGAGCTATCGTACCCAGCTGCCGCGAGCTGCGGCCGCCATAGCTCGACTCCACCTGATCATCAAGAACGGCTATCGCGTAGTGGTGATCTTCTGCAGGCCACGCGGCGAATCTGGATTCTCGCCGCGGGCCAACGCCAACGCCAACGCCAACTGCTGCAGCGGGAGGATGTCGAGCAGCGGGGCGTGGCGCTCATCCAACGCCGGCACCCGCAGCTGCGCCGCCGCACCTTCGACCGGGCTCGGCCCGACCGCGACCACATCCGCCCGCCGCTCCCCCAGCCGAGTCAACACCTCCCGCATCGCGGTGCCGCCTGGGCCTTCGCCCACCACCGCCAGCACGGGAACGTCCGGATCAGTCATCGCCAGCGGGCCGTGCAGCAGATCCGCCCCGGAAAAGGCCAGCGCGGCCAGGTACGAGGTCTCCATCAGCTTCAGCGCGGCCTCCCGGACCGTCGGGTACGCGTACCCGCGGCCGGTGGTGACCAGCCGGGCGGCGAACCGGTACCGCTCGGCGAGTTCGGTGGCGGTGGGGTCGGCCAGGGTGAGCGCGGCCAGCTCTGGCAGGACCGCCAGCGTGGCCCGCTCCTGCGCGGGCAGCGCGCCGTCGCCCGCCCGAACCCCCTCGACCAGCATGAGCAGCGCCAACAGTTCGGCGGTGTAGGTCTTGGTGGCGGCGACCGCCCGCTCCGGCCCGGCCGCCACGTCGATGGCGAGTTCAGCCGCCTCGGCCAGCGACGAACCGGGCTGGTTGGTGACCGCCACCGTCAGCGCACCGGCCGCCCGGGCCACCCGGAGCACCTCCACCAGGTCCGGTGACCCCCCGCTCTGGCTGACCCCGATCACCAGCGCCTCCGACAGGTCGGGGCGGGCGCCGTAGAGCGTGATGCCGCTCGGGGAGGCCAGGGCCGCCGGCAGGCCCAGCCGGATCTCGGTCAGGTACGCGCCGTAGAGGGCGGCGTGGTCGGAGGTGCCGCGGGCGGTGAGCACCACGTGGCGCGGCTGGCGCGCCGCCACCCGGGCAGCGACCGCTGCGATCGCGTCGGCGTGCTCCGGTTCGCTGAGCCGGGCGTAGACCTCGGGCTGCTCGCCGATGTCCACCGCCATACCGGTTCCCTTGGTCACACCGGATCCTTTCTTATCTACCCTCGTCGTCAGACCGCCCGGTGCCGACCTCCGGGGCGGGGGTCGGGCCCGCCAGCTGGTACCGGAACGCCAACAGCCGGATCCCCGGCTGCGGGTTCCAGTCTTGCTCGGGAATCCGCCGGAAGCCGAGCCGGGTGTAGAGCCGGTGCGCGGCGTCGGCGTTGTCCCGGCTGCAGATCACCACCGCGGTGCGCTGTTGTTCTCGGGCACGCCGCAGGCAGGCCCGGACCAGCGCCTCGCCGACGCCTCGCCGCTGCGCTGTCGGTGCCACCGCCAGGGTGCGGAACTCGGCCTCATCCGGGCCGCACAGCTCGGCGAAGCGGCTGCCGCTGCGCACATAGAGCACCGAGCCGAGCAACGCCGCGCTATCCGGATCGACCGCGACCAGCAGCTCGCCGCCGGCGGCCCGGCCGGCCACGTCGGCGAGCACGGCCTGGTAGGGGCTGCCGGGCGGCAGCTGCTGGTCATCGCGGTAGGCGGTCACGGTCAGCTCGGCGATCCGCCCGAACTCGGCCGGGGTAGCCGGCCGGATCGTGACGCCCTGCCTGCTGGCCCGCGCTCGGCTCATTCGATGACGGCGATCAGGTCGCCCTCCTGCACCACGTCGCCCTCGTTGACAGCGAGCTGGCTGATCGTGCCGTCCGACTCGGCCACGACCGGGATCTCCATCTTCATGGACTCCAGGATCACCAACGTGTCGCCGTCTTCGACCGCGTCACCGACGGACGCTACGACCTTCCACACGTTGGCCACCATCTCGGCTCGGATCTCCTCGGCCATGGGCGGGTACTCCTTAGTGTGTCGCACCGGCAGGACTGCACGCTATCCAACCATGGACCCGATGGGCAGTGCCCGCCCCGCTGGTGGGTGCTCGGCTATGCTGAGGCACCGATCGTAGGAGGTCTGTGAGATGGCCAAGAAGGCACGTAAGCGCAAGGCCCGCAAGAAGAGTTCCGCCAACCACGGCAAGCGGCCGAACGCCAGCTAGGCCGCCGCCTAGCCGGCTCGATCATGGGCTTGGGGACCTGTCGCTCCGGTGACCATGGACCTAAGTTCATGATCGGCGCAGCCGGCCGGCGGGCACAGCGGACGCCGGCATAGCGGTCAGCGCCGGCATAACGGTCAGAGCGCCACCAAACCAGATGAGTTGAGCCGCTCCAGCAGGTCGCTATGTAGCCGCCCGTTGCTCACCACCGCCGACCCGCCGGCCGGACCCGCGTTGCCGTCCAGGTCGGTGAACGTGCCACCGGCCTCGGTCACGATCGGCACCAGCGCCGCCACATCCCACAGCGAGAGCTCCGGCTCGACCATGGCGTCGACCGCCCCCTCGGCCACCAGCATGTGCCCGTAGAAGTCGCCGTAGGCACGGTTACGCCAACTGCTGCGCATGATGTCCAACACCGCTGCCAGCCGCCCGTTCTGCTCCCAGCCGATCAGGTCCGAGTAGCAGAACGACGCGTCGGCGATCCGCTTGACGCCGGAGACCGAGATTGGGCTGGCCGCCGCCGTGTGCCGCCCGGCGTACGCGCCGTGCCCCTTCGCCGCCCACCACCGGCGCCCTAACGCCGGGGCCGACACCAGCCCGACGACCGGTTCGTCGCCCTCCATCAACGCGATAAGCGTCGCCCAGATCGGCACTCCCCGGACAAAATTCTTGGTGCCGTCGATCGGGTCGATCACCCACTGCCGGGAGCCTGGCCCGGCCGCCGCCTCGGTGACCCCGAACTCCTCCCCGAGCACCCCGTCGCGGGGACGGGTGCGGGCTAACGTGGCCCGGAGTGCCCGCTCCACCGCGGTATCGGCGTCGGAGACCGGAGTCAGGTCCGGTTTCGACTCCACGTGCAGGTCCAGCGCCCGGAATCGGGCAGTGGAGATCGAGTCGGCGGCGTCCGCGAGCACATGTGCCAGCGACAGGTCGTCGGAGTACCGGGACGTCTCCCCGTGCCGAGATGTCATGGTCGCAACCTATCGGACCGGACGCTGGGCGTCCTGCTCAGGCGTCACCCGCGCCGCGCGAGCCGAGCAGCCGGCGGTACGAGGCGAGGCGACGCGGGTCGGCGCGGCCCGCCGCCACCCAGGCGTCCAGCCCGCAGCCGGGCCCGCCCAGGTGGTCGCAGCCCGGTGCACATTCGGCGCTGCCCTCCGCCAGGTCGGTGAAGCTCGCCAGCAGGCTGTCCGCCGAGACGTGCGCGAGCCCGAAGCTGCGCACCCCGGGAGTGTCGATGATCCAGCCGGACTCGGGGCCGCTGCCCGGCGAGGCCGGCAGCCGCAGCGCGATCGCGCTGGAGGAGACGTGGCGGCCCTTGCCTACCGCGCTCACCGCACCCACCGCCCGATCGGCCGCCGGCACCAGCCGGTTGACCAGTGTGGATTTGCCCACTCCGGAGTGTCCGACCAGCACTGACATCCGGCCGCGAAGCCGGCGCAGCAGGGGCTCCAACGGGGAGTCGGGCCGACTCAACAGGTACGGCAACGACAGCGCGTTGTAGTAGTCGAGCAGTTCGGCGACGGCCGGGTCGTCAGCGCCAGCGGTAAGGTCGGCTTTGGTCAGGCACAGCAGCGGGTCGATCTCGGCGTCGTAGGCGGCGACCAGACACCGGTCGATGAAGCCGGTACGCGGCGGCGGGTCGGCCAACGCCGAGACGATCACCAGCTGGTCGGCGTTGGCGACCACCACCCGCTCCAGCCGGCCTTCCGGCGTCCGCTGGTCGTCGTCGGCGGTGCGGCGCAGCGTGGAGCGGCGCGGCGCCACCCGGACGATCCGGGCGAGCTGGTCCGGGTCGCCGGAGACGTCCCCCACCAACGCGACCCGGTCGCCCACCACCACCGAGCGGCGGCCGAGTTCGCGGGCGCGCATCGCCGTCACGGCGGTCTCATCCACCACACACTGGTAGCGGCCGAGATGGACGGCGACCACCATCCCCTCGACCGCGTCGGAGTGCCGGGGCCGGGTACGGGTTCGCGGGCGGGAGGAGCGGCCCGGGCGGACCCGGACATCATCCTCGTCGTACTCCCGTGGCCGTGCCACCCTCGCCCCCTCGGCCGCTCAGCCCGCCCCGCCGGGTGCACCGGAGCTG
This sequence comes from Natronosporangium hydrolyticum, assembly GCF_016925615.1. Taxonomy (NCBI): domain Bacteria; kingdom Bacillati; phylum Actinomycetota; class Actinomycetes; order Micromonosporales; family Micromonosporaceae; genus Natronosporangium; species Natronosporangium hydrolyticum. The sequence continues at coordinate 1,067,256 of NZ_CP070499.1, read as the reverse complement.
GCCACCATCGCCGCCCAGCGCTGCGGAAAATCGGGCAGCGTCTTGGCGGTACAGCTGGCGTCGGTGAGTCGCACCCCCGGCACCGCGAGTCCGATCACCGCAGCGGCGTGGGCCAACCGGTGGTCGTCGTAGGTTTCGAAGTCGGCGCCGTGCAGCGGGCGCGGGGTAATGGTGAGCCCGTCCGGCTCCTCCGTGACCGAACCACCGAGTCGCAGAAGCTCCCGACTCAGCGCCGCGATCCGGTCGGTTTCGTGGCCGCGGATGTGAGCGACGCCCCACAACCGCGAGGGCTGGTCCGCCAGCGCGCAGACCGCGGCGATCACCGGCGTCAGTTCGCTCACGTCGGACAGATCGGCCTCGATCCCCCGGATCTCCCCGCTGCCGCGGACGGTGAGCCCGCGCTGGTCCAGCGTGCAGGTCGCCCCGAACCGGGTCAGCAGGTCCCGCAGCTGGTCTCCCGGCTGGGTGGTGGTGTGCGGCCAGCCCTCGACGGTCACCTCGCCGCCGGTCACCAGGGCCGCGGCCAGGAACGGCGCCGCCCCCGAGAGGTCCGGCTCGATCTCCCAGGCTCGGCCGGGCAGCCGACCCGGGGCGACCGTCCAGACGTCCGGCTTCCGGTCGTCGACGCCAGCACCGGCGGCTCGCAACATCTCGACGGTCATCCGCAGGTGCGGCCGGGAGGGCAGCGCCGGCCCCACATGCCGGACCACCACACCCTGCCGGTACCGCGGCGCGGCGAGCAGCAGGCCGGAGACGAGTTGGCTGGAGGCGGAGGCGTCGAGGGTCAGCTCGCCACCCTCGACCGAGCCACGTCCCTGCACGGTGACCGGCAGCCCGCCGTGCGGGCCCGCCGCCACCTCGACGCCAGCGGTCCGCAGCGCGTCGATCAGCGGCCGCAGCGGCCGCAGCCGGGCGCGTGCGTCGCCATCGAAGGTCACGTCACCGGTGGCGAGCCCGGCGACCGGCGGCAGAAACCGCATCACCGTACCGGCGAGACCGACATCGATGTGGGCCGGACCGGTGAGCGGGCGCGGGCGCACCAGCCACTGCTCGTCATCCATCGTGGACACATAGCAGCCCAGCGCCCGCAGGCCGCTGGTCATCAGCTCGGTGTCGCGGGCGTGGAGCGGGCCGTGGATCGTCGAGGGCCCGTCCGAGATGGCGGCGAGCACCAGCGCGCGGGCGGTCATCGACTTGGAGCCGGGCAACGAGACCGACCCGCGTACGGGCGCGGCGGCGACCGGCGCCGGCCAGGGCGACCCGGCCTCCGGTCCGGCGGCGGTGGGTGTCTGCACCCGTACATTGTGCCGTTCCGGTCGGGTGGGTCGGTGCAGCAGCCCTCGATCGGGCGCGGCTACCCCGCCGCCAGGGCGGTTACGCTGTCGCCATGTGCGGACGGTATGCGACAACCCGCAGCGCCGCCGAGCTCCGGACACTCTTTGCGGCGACGGCCGAGGCGCACCGCCCGGCGACCCGCGAGGGCCCGGCGGCCGGCCAAGAGCGGGCGGACGGTGACCCGGCCGACGGCGGGCCGCGAACCGCCGCGGACTGGCCGTTGCCGCGTTACAACGTCGCGCCGACTGATTTGGCGCCGCTGATCCGGATCGACCCGGACGCTCCGGGGCGGGTGTTGTCGCTGGGACGGTGGGGGCTGGTTCCGCACTGGGCGAAGGACCCGCGGATCGGCGCCCGAATGATCAACGCCCGGGTGGAGACGGTAGCCACCTCCCGGGCGTACGCCGCTGCGTTCGCGTCCCGACGCGCACTGGTCCCGGTGGACGGCTGGTTCGAGTGGCGCCGGTTGCCAGGTGGCGGCAAGCAGCCGTACTTCATCACCCCCGGCGACGGGGCAGTGCTCGCCCTCGCTGGGCTCTGGAGCGGCGGGGAGGGCCGGCGATACCCGCTGTCCTTCACCGTCATCACCACCGCCGCCGCGGGGGAGCTCCAATGGATCCACGACCGGATGCCGATCCTGCTGGCGCCGGATCAGTGGGCTTCGTGGTTGGCCGCCACCCCTTCCCCGCCGCCTACCCCGTCCGCCGACCTCGTCGCCGGGCTGGAGCTGCGACCGGTCGGGCCGGCGGTCGGCAACGTCCGAAACGACGGCCCGGAGCTGCTGGCACGGATCGATGTGGACAACCCACCGGCGGCGGTCGAACCGACGCTCTTCTAAGCCCTCGGACCGGCCCCGGCGGCGACCTCCGCCCGTGCCCATATTTCCCCAATTAGAGACGGTTCCCGAGACAGATTTTGGCCAATCTTGGGGCTAGCTCTTGTCTCCGGTCTCCGTTGTGCGATACAACACAGCGCCGGAGGAACGTTTCCCGTGAGGGAGGTGGGTCAGTTGACACGGGCGCGCACGCCCCGGCCGCACGAGGTTGATGAGGCGCGCCGCGATGAGCGGTTGCTCCGCGCGCTGCGAGAGGGTGGCCGCGATCCGGCCTGGCGCACCCGTGGTGCCTGCCAGCATGTGGATCCGGAGACGTTCTTTCCCGCACCGAGCGAGCCAGCCGACGCGGCGGTCGCCATGTGCCGGCCGTGCCCGGTGCAGGGCGCGTGTCTCGCCTGGGCGCTACAGGCCGGCGATCTACACGGCGTCTGGGGCGGCACCACCGCCCGGGAGCGACGGGCCATGGCGGTGGTGTGGCACAGCGAGGAGCAAGGATCGCCAGCGCCGGAGCTGCCCGCCAACCAGCCGGTGGTAGCCACCGCGGCGGCCGCGGGGCCAGTGCTGGCCGAGTCGGTCGGCCGCCGGCCCCACGCGGCTACCACCGATACCGCCGGGTTGCCGGGGCTGCCGGTGGGCGCGTCGATGGACCGCGCGGAGTTGCTCCGGCTGGTGAACGCCGGGTGACCCTTCCTGACTCCACGGGCTGGCGGGTGAGCCGGCCGAGAGCCAGGAAGGGTCGGGAGGTTGACGCGGTCAGCCAGTCGGCCCAAAACGCTTGTTTTGCTCTGTTTTGTCGCTTTCGTACCGTTTAACGAGCGGGTCCGCCGGCGGTAACGAACCGGTCGGCCGCACGCGGCGGAATGGTCCCGCCCGCGGCGGCGTTGTGGTCATCAGACGCGGCGCGACGAGCCGGCGGGTAGCTGACCCGGGCCGGCGCGCCGAGCTTGTGAGAGCGACGACCACGGAGAGGACGCCGAGTGCACACCCTCGCACCGAGACCAGCTGCCACGGACGCACCCACGGTGCGCGTATCCTCGGCTGGTCGGCCCACCCGGCCGGCAGTACCGACCGTGCGTCGCAGCCGGCCCACCAGCCGGCCGGCGCCTTCGACACCGGCAGAGACGAGGGTGGGTGCGAGGGTGGCCTCCACCGAGACCGAGCAGCAGCGCCAGGCGCGCTTCGAGCGGGACGCGTTGCCGTTCCTGGACCAGCTCTACGCCGCTGGTCTCCGGATGACCCGCAATCCGGCCGACGCCGAGGATCTTGTCCAGGAGACCTTCATGAAGGCGTACGCCGCGTTCCACCAGTTCGAGGCGGGCACCAACCTGAAGGCGTGGCTCTACCGCATCCTCACCAACACCTACATCAACTCGTATCGGAAACGGCAACGGCAACCGATCCAGGCCCCCACCGAAGAGATCGCCGACTGGCAGCTCGCGGAGGCCGGCTCGCACAGCTCGACCGGGCTGAAGTCCGCCGAGACCGAGGCCCTGGAGCGGTTGCCGGACAGCCACATCAAGCGAGCGTTGCAGCAGCTGCCGGAGGAGTTCCGGCTGGCCGTCTACCTCGCCGACGTGGAAGGTTTCTCCTACAAAGAGATCGCCGAGATCATGGGCACGCCGATCGGGACGGTCATGTCCCGACTGCACCGAGGGCGGCGCAACCTGCGCCGCATGCTCGAGGGCTACGCGGCGGGTCGAGGTCTGGCGAACGCCCCAAGCAGCGGCCCGAACCCCGGTAACGGGTCGGCCGCCCCGGGAGAGGAGGTGTGACCAGGTGGGCCGCGAGCAATCCGAGACCGACTGTCGCGAGGTGCTGGAAGAGGTCTATCTCTACCTCGACTACGAGTGCACCAACGATCGCCGGGCGCTCATCCACCATCACCTCGACGAGTGCTCACCCTGCCTGCGCGAGTACGACATCGAGCAGGAAGTGAAGGCGCTGGTGGGCAGGTGCTGCGGCGACGAGACCGCGCCCGATGAGCTCAAAGAGCGGTTGCGCCGCAAGCTGGCCGGGCTGGTCCCGGAACGGGAGCGCGACCGCTGACCAACCCGGGTCAGGACAGGTCCCGCACCGCGTCCAGCACCCCCCGGTGGAAGGTCGGATAGGCGTAGATCATGTGCCGCAGGGTGTCGATCGGCACCCGGCCGGCGACCGCTACCGCGAGCCCGCTGAGCACCTCGCCGCCCACCGGGCCGGCGGCGGTCGCCCCGACCAGCACCTCCTCGTCGGCGTCCGCGATCAGCTTCACGAAGCCACGATTACCCGGGCCGTGGATCCAGCCGCGCGCCGTCTGGGACACCTGGGAGACTCCGGTCAGCACCCGCAGGCCGGCTGCCCGGGCCTGCGCCTCGGTCATGCCCACCGCCCCCACCTCCGGATCGGTGAAGGTCACCCGGGGCACCGCCCGGTAGTCCGCCGCCGGCCCCGGCTCGCCGAGGATGTCGCGCACGGCGATCTCCGCCTGATACACGGCGACATGCGTGAACATCCCCACGCCGGTGATGTCACCCACCGCCCAGAGCCGGTCGCCGGCCCGCATCCGGCGATCCACCGCCACCGCTTTGGCCTCCGGATCGAGGCCGACCCGCGCCAACTGCAGCCCTGCCAGGTCGGGACGACGGCCGGTGGCCACCAGCAGCCGCTGCCCGGTGACCCCCAGATCATCGCCGCACTCCAGCCGGAAGTGCGCGCCGTCATAGCTGATCCGCGAGACCTTCGCGGCGGTGTGCACGGTGATCCCCTCCTCGGCGAGCGCCTCCTGCAGCAGCGCCGAGGCCTCCGGCTCCTCCGCCGACGCCAGCCGGTCGTGCGCCTCCACCACCGTCACCGCCGCCCCGAACCGGGCGTACACCTGGGCCAGCTCTAGCCCGACCGCGCCCCCGCCGAGGACCACCAGCGACTCCGGCACCTCCCGGGCCTCGATCGCCTCCCGATTGGTCCAGTACGGGGTCTCCGCCAGCCCGTCGACCGGTGGGATCGCCGGCCGGGTGCCGGCGGCCAGCACCACCGCCCGGGTCGCGGCATATTCGACCCCCGCTACCGAGACCCGGCCCGGGCCGGTCAGCTCGGCCCGCCCCCGCAGAAACGCGCCGCCGGCCTCCTCGAACCGGTTCCGCGCCGCGGTGTCGTCCCAGTCGGCGGTGGCCTCCTCCCGGACCCGGGCGGCGACCGGTCGCCAGGAGGGTGCGACCGTGGCGGTACCCGCGAGCTGATCGACCCGCCCGGCCTCGGTCAGCACGTGACCCGCCCGAATCATCATCTTGCTCGGGTTGCACCCCCAGTAGGGGCACTCGCCGCCCACCAGGTTCGCCTCAATGCCCAGCACGGACAACCCTGCCTGGGCGAGCTTGCCCCCCACCATCTCGCCCGCTGGACCGAGCCCGACCACGATCACGTCGACCTGGTCTGTCACACCCGTCTGGTCGGCCATCTGTTCCTCCTCGCCCGCGGCGGCTACCGAAACGGAAGCAACGGCGGAGCTGGACGTCGATGACTCTTAGGATCCCATTGGCGACGAACCCCGTGGGGCCGATCGGCCAGCCGATGAGGCGGCGACTGGCCGCACGGCAGCGGGAAGTTGTTAGTGCCGGGTCAGCCGGGTCAGTCGGTGGCGAGGTCACCGTCGGCGGAGAAGACCAGCCCCAGGCTGATCTCACCGGTGCGCAGCGCCTCCTTGGTGAGCGGCCCACCCGCATCGAGCGAGAAGAACTGACCGAAGCTCAGCCCGTAGGTCTCCTCGAGCCCAGGCTGGCAGAACGGCCGCTGGGGGCACTCCGGCGGGCCGCCGAGCAGGGTCTCGGCGCCGGCGCACTCGTCGGCGAGCTCGCTCAGGGTGGTGACGCCGTACTCGTCGGCGAACTCCTGGGTCACCGCGAAGGCGTTCTGGTTGGCGGCCTCGGAGGGCTCACCGAAGACCAGCCCGACCTCCTCGCCGAGGCCACGCAGGGCGGTCACGGTCTCGGCGACGTCGCTGCTGGCGAGCGGCTCCGGGTCGGCGCCGTTGACCTCGGCGTTGAGGAACTCGGTGAGCGTGCCCACGTACTCCGGCACGATGTCGAGCTCACCCCGCTGCAACGCGGCGGCGTAGAGTTCGCGGTTGCCGACGGTGCGCACCTCCACGCTGTAGCCCGCGGCCTCCAGTGCGATCCGGTACAGCTCGCCGATGGTCTGGCTCTCGCTGAAGTCGGCGGTGCCGATCACCACCTCGCCGGTCGCGCCGGCGTCGAGGTCGCCGGTCAGCCCCACCGTGTCGGCGAACTCCTCCGCGGCCTGCTGGGAGCTCTGCCGCTCCAGGTCGACCGCCCGGTTCAGCTCGATCAGCTGCTCGGTATCGAGCGCCGCCGAGACCGCGTCCAGGGCCGCGATCAGGTCCTCCTCGGCGGTGTCGGCGTTGACCGCCGGCACCAGGTTGTCGGCGGTCTGCAACCCCTGGTCGTCCGCCAGGACCACCAGCTGCTCGCCCGCGACCGGTGCGCAGCCTTCCCCGGCAGCCGCTGGGTCGGGGGCATCCGTGCCCGACTGACCTGGCTCACCACAGGCCGCAGCGATCAGGGCCAGGGCCGCCAGCCCCGACACGGTCGACGCGCCGCGCGCAAGGTTCCATCGCATGTGATCCGCCCGCCTTCTGTGTCCCGGCGCGACGGATCGAGCGGCAAAAACCGCCACAACCCGCCGGCCGCGTGTCCCGACGGACGGTCCGAGATGCCGTCCGCGCCAGCCCAGGAAACCTCGCGGCTCAAGCACTGACAACCGGCCTGCACTAAATGTCCGGCATCGTGACGTGATTGTGACCCGGCGGCGAGCCGGTCACGTCGCCGGCTGCGCACCGGTCCGAACCCGCAGCCGACGACGCATCGGCCGGGGCGTGACCAGCCGCTGAGCCCCCGCCAGCACCCCCTCCACCGTCAACGCGAGCAGCGCTACCAGCAGGCCGCCGGCCAAAATCTGGCCGCCCCCGGTCACCATCCCGAGCCCGAAGCCGGCGCCGATGATCTGCCCCAACCCGCCGCCGTTGACGAAGACCGCCAGCGTGGCGGTCGCCACCACCTGGACCGAGGCGGTCCGGAACCCGGCCGCGAGGTAGGGCACTGCCAGCGGCAGCTCGACCCGCCCGATCACCTGATGCGGCGCCAGCCCCATCCCGATCGCGGCCTCCCGCGCCTGCGGGTCGACCTCGGTCATTCCGGTGTACGCGGTGGCGAGCAACGGCGGGACCGCGAAGATGGCGAGCGCCACGATCACCGCCGGCCGGCCGAACCCGAGGAAGGTCAACGGCAGGATGGTCAACGTCGCCAGCACCGGGATCGCGAGCGTGATGTTGGCCAGGACCACGATCGCGGTGCCGCCCCGGCGCCGGTGCCCCAGCCAGAGCCCCAGCGGCCAGGCGATCAGGCAGGCGAGGCCGACCGCGCCAGCAGAGATCACCAGGTGCTCACCCAGCCGGTCCAGGACGCCACCCGGGTTGGTCCAGTTCAATGGGTCGTTGAGCCAGGTGATCGCCTGCGAGACCGGGTTGCTCATGCCGCCGCCCGCCGGCGCGCCCACGGCGTCGCGGCCCGCCCGACCGCGAGCAGCACCAGGTCCAGCACCAGCGCTAACGCCACACAGAGCACCGCGCCGGTCAGGATCTCGGCCTTGAAGAAGTTGTTGCGGAAGCCGCCGAGGATCAGCTGGCCCAGCCCGCCGTGGCCAACCACCACGCCGATGGTGGTCATCGCCACGGTCGCGACCGTGGCGAGTCGTAGCCCGGTGAGGATGCCGGGCAGGGCCAGCGGCAGCTCGATCCGGACCAGTTGCGCCCAGCGCCCGTAGCCCATGCCGCGGGCCGCGTCGCGGACCTCGACCGGCACCTGCAACAGACCGGTCAGCGTGTTGCGGATGATCACCAATAGGGCGTAGAGCACCAGCGGCACGATCACGGTACGCGGGCCGATCCCTAGGTACGGCGCGATGAAGGCGAAGACCGCCAGCGCGGGAATGGTGTAGAGCACGCCGGCGCTGGCCAAAATCGGCCCGGTCAACGGCCGGACCCGGTAAGCGAGCACAGCCAGCGGGATCCCCAACGCGGCGGCGAACAGTATCGCCTGCCCGGTGAGCGCCACGTGCTCGGTGAGGGCGTCGAGGATCCGGTCACCGTTGGCCTGCAGGTAGCCCCACGAGAACCAGGGGTTACTGACCGGAGCGGGCTGGGCGCCAGCCGCCGCCACCACCTGCTCCGCAGCTACCATGAGCGGAGTCGTCACCTGCGCTCCACCCGCCGGCTCCGCACTCGCCCGCTCGACAGCCGGCCACCCCGCGGAAGGAACATGCGTGGACGTTACCCCGCCGCCCCAGGCCGCGCCGAGCGCGGCGGCCGCGATCACGCTGGAGTCGATCCGCAAGCAGTATCCGGACGGCACGGTCGCGGTCGACTCGCTCGACCTGCACATCGCCCCCGGCGAGCTGGTGGTGTTGATCGGCCCCTCGGGCTGTGGCAAGTCCACCGTGCTGCGGATGGTGAACCGGCTCATCGAACCCTCCGCGGGGCGGATCCTGCTCGACGGTACGGACATCACCAGCGGCGACCCGGTGACGCTTCGGCGACGGATCGGCTACGTCATCCAGCACGTCGGGCTCTTCCCGCACCAGAGCGTTCGGGCCAACGTCGGCACCGTGCCACGGTTGTTGGGCTGGTCGCGGCGGGCCGCTCGGGCTCGGGTCGACGAGTTGCTGGAGCTGGTCGGGTTGCCGCCGGGCCAGTACGGCGACCGTTACCCGGGGGAGCTCTCCGGCGGTCAACGGCAGCGGGTGGGCGTGGCCCGAGCCCTGGCAGCGGATCCGCTGGTGCTGCTGATGGACGAGCCGTTCTCAGCGGTGGACCCGATCGTACGGGGCCGGCTGCAGGACGAGTTCCGTCGGCTACAGGCCGAGGTACGAAAAACCATCGTGCTGGTCACCCACGACCTGGACGAGGCGGTCCGGCTCGGCGACCGGATCGCGGTGCTCTCCGAAGGCGGCCGCCTGGAGCAGTACGCCACGCCGGATGAGCTGCTCCGCGCCCCCGCGACCGAATTCGTCCGCGAGTTCGTCGGGGCGGACCGGGGGGTCCGCCGGCTGGCGGTCGCCCCAATCACGGCGGAGCTACTCGCCCCCCGCCGCCCCGAGGACAGCTCCGAACTGCCAGAGGTCCCGATCGGCGCGTCTCGCTACGACGCGCTGGCGGCGATGCTCACCGCCGGGGTAGACGCGGTGGTGGTGACCGGCGACGCGGACAAGCCGCTCGGCCGGCTCACCCGGGACACGCTCTTCGCGTGACCGGCTTCACATGACGCGATTCAGGTGACGCGCTCGCCGTGACCTGGTGGTCAGCCCCCGAGTTGCTAGAATCAACAACATATAGCAACTATTGCATAGTTTAGGGAGGCTACCCGCGATGGCGGTTACTCACCAGGAGCACCAGACCCATCCCCACGAGCACGCCGCCGGCTGCGGCCACGTCGCCGTGACCCACGACGACCACGTGGACTACCTGCACGACGGCCATGCGCATCACGCCCACGACGGCCACTGGGACGAGTGCCGGCCCGAGGCGCACGTCGCCGCGGAGGAGCACGCCGACCACAGCCACGGTGAGGGCTGCGGGCACGAGCCGGTCCCGCACGGCGACCACGTGGACTACCTCCACGGGGAGCACCGCCACGCCGCCCACGGCGACCACTGGGACGAGCACTGACCGCAGCCGGTCGACGGGCAGCTCAGCGGTAGGCCGGCTACCCGGTTTCGGCCAGCGACAGACTGAACCGGCCGGCCGGATCGGTCCACCAGTGCCGGAGGTTGAAGCCGGCAGCGGCGAGTTCCTCCGCCAGCAAGTCTCGCCGGAACTTCGCCGAGATCTCGGTCCGTAGCTCCTCACCGGTGGCGAACTCGATCGTCACGCCTATGGCCGGCAGGGTCACCGACATCGCCCGAGCGGCGCGCAACCGCATCTCGATCCATTCCCGCTCGGGGTCCCACACCGCGACATGCTCGAACGCCTCGACATCGAAGTCGGCGTCGAGCTCCCGGTTCAGCACCCGCAGGACATTACGGTTGAACTCGGCGGTCACTCCGGCGGCGTCATCGTAGGCGGGGACCATCACCTGCGGGTCGGTGACCAGACCGGCGCCGAGCAGGAGCCACTCACCCGGCTCCAGGGTCGCCCGAAGCTCGGCGAGGAAGCGGGCCCGCTCAGCCGGCGCCAAGTTGCCGATCGTCCCCCCGAGGAACGCGACCAGCCGGTCCCCGCTGCCCGGCAGCAGCTTCAGATGCTGGTGAAAATCTGCCACGACCCCCTCGATCCGCAGCTGCGGATAATCCGCCGAGAGCAGCGCCACGGCATCGGCCAACGCCGCGGCCGAGACGTCCAGCGGGACGAAGGTCGCCAGGTCGCCCCGCCGGTGCAGGGCGTCGAGCAACAGCCGGGTCTTCTCCGAGGAGCCCGACCCCAACTCGACGAGGGTACGGGCCCCGGTGATGGCGGCGATCCGATCCGCCTGGGCGGCGAGCAGGTCGCGCTCCAGCTTGGTCGGGTAATACTCCGGCAGCCTCGTGATCTCCTCGAAGAGGTCGCTGCCGCGGGCGTCATAGAACCACTTCGGCGGCAGCCACTTCGGCGCCGCCAACAATCCGGCGTACGCGTCGGCGCGCAGCTGCGCGGACCGGTCGGTCTCGTCCAGGTGGATGTCTAGTTCGGGCATTATCATCTCCGTCCGACGGAAAGTACGAATCGGCTAGCCGGGGACCTGGGCGGCCTCGATGTCGGTGATCTCGACCCGGTCCGGGGTCGCGGTCACCAACGCACCAGCTGGCACCGGGCGCCACTGTGGGCCTTCATCGAGCGGCTCGGAGCAGACCACTACCCCACCGTCGAGCCGGCGCACCCACAGCGAGTGGGTCACCGTCGTGGCGACGATGGTCTCGCCGTCATTTAGCAGGAGGTTGAGCCGCGACCCGGGGGCCGCGTCGAGAACCTCGGACACGATGGTCGCGACCGCCGCCGCTGGCGCCGACCCGGCGGCCAACCGCGCCCGCAGCAACGCCCACAGCAACGCCGAATCGGTCGGTGCCGGCATCGTCATCACCTGCGTGACCGGCAGCTCCGCCGCGAGCGTGGCGAGCGACTCGGGCCAGCCGACGACACGTCCATTATGGCTGAACAGCCAGCCGTCGCCGGCGAATGGTGCGCAGGCGGCCTCGGTCACCGGCATGCCGACAGTGGCCGAGCGGACCGCGGCGACCACCGCCCGGGCGGTGGTCGCGGCGGCCAGCCCGGGAAGGTCCACATCGCTCCACAACGGCTTGTCGCGGCGGTAACGGACCGGCTCCTTGCCCGGGGCCACGAACCATCCGACGCCGAAACCGTCGGCGTTGATGGTGCCGCCGCCGCGCATCTCCCGCGGCGCGGCGGCCTGGTGCACCAGGGCGTGCGGCGCGTCGTAGAGCCAGCTGGCGAGCGTGGCCGCTGGGCCGAGGTAGGCCAGGTGTCGACACATCAGCCCAGCGCCGCCCGCTCCGCCGGATCCAGGGTCCGGGCACATCGGAAACCGGAGAAGACCTGCCGGCGGATCGGGTAGTCCCAGTTCCGGAAGGTCCCCCGGCAGGCCGCCGGGTCGGTGCCGAACGAACCGCCGCGCAGCACCTTGTAGTCGGAGCCGAAGAAGACCTCTGAATACTCCCGGTACGGAAAAGGCGAGAACCCGGGGTAGCCGGTGAAGTCGGTGTCCACCCACTCCCAGACGTCACCGATCAGCTGATGCACGCCGAGCGGCGAGGCGCCGGCCGGATAGGCGCCCACCGGCGCTGGACGCAGATGCCGCTGCCCCAAGTTCGCGTGCGCCGGGGTCGGATCGACGTCGCCCCAGGGGTACCGCCGGGAACGGCCGGTCGCCGGATCGAACCGGGCGGCCTTCTCCCACTCCGCCTCGGTCGGCAGCCGTCTGCCTGCCCACCGCGCGTACGCCTGCGCCTCATGGAAGCAGACGTGCACCACCGGCTCATCCGGCGCGACGGGAGAGGTCACCCCGAACCGGGTGTAGGCCCACCCGTCGCCGTCCGGGACCCAGTGCATCGGCGCGACCAGGCCGGCCCGCTGCCGGTGTGCCCACCCCGACTCGCTCCACCACCGCGGATCGTCGTAGCCGCCGTCGGCGATGAACTGGGCGTACTGGCCGTTACTCACCGGCGCGGCGTCGATCGCGAACGGCGCGAGCTCCACCTGGTGTGCCGGCCGTTCGTTGTCCAGCGCCCACGGCTCGGTAGAGGTCCCCATGGTGAACCGGCCCCCCGGCACCACCACCTCGCCGGCGACCTCGACCGCGGCGGGCGGCGGCGGTGGCGCGGTGAGCACCGGTTCGCCGACCCGGAGCTGGTGGGTAGCGAGCATGGTCTCATCGTGCTGCTGTTCGTGCTGCACGATCATGCCGAAGGCGAAGCCCTCGTCGACCAGCCGCCGCCCCGCCAACGGCACCCGCTCCAGCAGGTCGAGCACCTTCTCCCGGACCGTCCGCAGGTAGCCGCGGGCCTCGGTCGGGTTCAGCAGCGGCAGCTGGGGCCGTTCGTGCCGGGGATTCTGGAACGCGTCGTAAAGCTCGTCGATGTCACGGCGGACCGGCTCCCGCCCGCCCACGTCGCGGACCAGCCAAAGCTCCTCCTGGTTGCCGACGTGGGCGAAGTCCCAGACCAACGGCGACATGATCGGCGAGTGTTGCTTCACCAGGTCAGCTTCGTCGACTGCCTCGGCCAGGGCGGTGGTCCGCGACCGGGCTCGGAGCAGCTCGTCGGCGATCCGCTCGCGCAGGGTGGTAGTCATCGCGTCGCTCCCTTCCCGCCGGCCAGCCGGCGGCCGACCGTCACCGTCACCTGTTCCCTGACCGGCGCGGTCAGCTCCAGCCGGTCCAGCGCGGCCATCGCCAGCTCCGCGACGGCCGCCGCAGCCGCCCGGATGCCCGGGTGCGCCAACCCGAACCGGGCCGCCTCCTGCCATGCGCTGGCCACCGGCGCCGCCCGCTCGGCAGCGGCCGCGCCCCGATCCGGATCGGCCAGTAGCGCCGCCACCACCGCCACCGGCACGAACCACTCGCCGGGCGGCTGTGCGTCGAGAAATCGCAGCTCCAGATAGCCCCGGGGGCGTACCGGGGGGAACAGCGTGCCGAGGTGGTACTCCAGGTCCTCGACCGTGGGCGCCGGCGCGAGCGCGCCGGCGAGCCAGTCGGCGAAGGTGACCCCGGCCGGGGCGGACCAACCGCCCCCCGGCCGGCGCAGGCACAACAGCGGCGCCGCCACTGCGTACCGCCCCCAGGCGGTGGCCGGATCGGGCCCCACCGGCACCGGCGCGGTGCGGGTCGGGTCGGTCGCCAGCCAGGTCCGCATCCGGGCCGATGCCCAACCGGTATCCCGGCCGGCGTGTCGAGCCGAGTTCGCGAATAGCGCGACCAGCACCGGACCGAGCTGGTGGACCGCGCGCCAGCGCTGGCTCACCTGACTCAGGGACTCCGAACCACCCCCCGAAGGGGTCGCGGCCGCCTCCCCCGCGTCCAGGCACACCTGGGTAGCGGCGGTGGCGCACATCATGGTGAGACCGGCGGAGCCGTGCAGCGCGAACGCGGCGGCCATCGCGTCGTAGCGGGGGGTGTGCAGCAACCGGCGGGGCGGGCGATGTGGGTCGATGCCAGTGTCGCCGAGGCCGAGGCCAGCGCGGTCGAGCAGGGAGGTGAGATAGGCGAGATCCGCCTCAGTGGTGCGGTGCAGTTCGGAGAGTGACACGGCCGGCGGGGTGGAGATCTCCAGTTGGCCGCCGGGTTCGAGGGTCACGGTGCCGCCGTGCGGCAATGGCTCGTGCGGGGAGTCCGGGTCGAGGGCCGGTGGGGCGTGTGGGCCGAGTGCGTGTCGTAGGCGGGTCAGGTCGAGTGGACTGGCGGGATCGTCGAGGCGGTGGAGCAGCCACTCCAGCTCCACCCCCACCCGCCGCGGAGGGCCGGTCTTGAAACAGATCGCATGCACATGCTCGAGCGCGTCCTCCATCGTCCGCAAGACCCGGGACTCGGTGGCGACGCGCGCATGGTCACTGAGGGTGGCCATGGCGACACTCCTCTCGTCAGAAGATGTCATCAACCATAACCACCGGGTCCGACAAGAGTGCGACAAGAACTCGACGGCGACGTGAACCACCCCCGGCTTGGCACCGACCCCAGCGCCACCTGCGGCGGGTGATCGGCCAGAGGGGGCCGACGGGCGATCCGTTACTTCCGGCGGACGGTCGCCACCGCGATCCCCATCAGGACGGCGGCGATCAGACCGACCATAGCGGCGTTACCGAAAGTGACCTCGCCGTCAGTCTGGGACAGCACCCAACCGGTCACGATGCTTGCGGTAGCGAGCGACATGATCGCCACCCAGGTCAGCCGTCGCTTGGACACCCCGGCCCTCCTTCAACGCTCCCGCCCCTGTATACGCCGGTGGGCCCGTTGCCAGGCAACGGGCCCACCGGGCCGCAGTCCACCCCTTCGGAGCTCGTAACACCGTCCTTGATGGATGCGAGAGTCGCGGTCAGCACGAGACGGGGCGGGATCACCGCACCTGGCCACACCTGACCGCGCCCACCATAGCCAGCGGCCGCCGCCGACCGGCGCTGGGTCACGCGACTGTTGATCAGCTCACGTCCCCACTCGAATGATCATGAGGAAAGGTACGCCGAATGGCGCCGATCATGGACCCTTAGTCCATGATCGGCGCCATTCGTTGATGGTTAGAGCTCGGCGCACTGGCCGAGCTTGCCGCCGGTAGCGGTGTTAGCCAGACCCAGATCCGTCGGCGCCGGGTCATTACCCAGACACGACAACGAACCAATGATCGTGTTACCAGCCACCACCGCAGCCGACGCCGTCGCACCGTTCACCACACTGACCGACCCGGTCACCTGGCTAGCGAACAACGACACCGACCCGGTCGCACCCGAAACCACCACCGGACCAGTTACCTGCGTAAACGACAGATCCACCACCGCGGCACCCACCGCGGACACCGGACCCTGCACCACCGCAGCCGTCGCCACCAGACCAGCACCCGCCGACACATTCACCTCACCGAGTACCTGAGCACCCGCCGCTAGACAG
Organism: Natronosporangium hydrolyticum; assembly: GCF_016925615.1. NCBI lineage: Bacteria > Bacillati > Actinomycetota > Actinomycetes > Micromonosporales > Micromonosporaceae > Natronosporangium > Natronosporangium hydrolyticum. Next base: position 1,051,956 of record NZ_CP070499.1, on the reverse strand, counting down.
GTAACCCCCTCAGTGATGGTCAACGCACCAGCATGCACTCCAGTGATCGTCTCGTCGCACACCACCGGCTCACCCGGCGGATCATCGTCCTCGACCACCGACATGCTCACCGGCACCTCCACCACCGGCGAGGCCGGATCATTCGACGCCACACACAACAGCGCCTCATAATCACCCGGCTCAACCCCGGCAGCATCGAAACTCACCGCCACCGAACTCGACCCACCCGGCTCGGTGCTACCCGACGCCGGCGACACCGACAGCCACGGCACGTCGCCCGGAGCCGCGCAGCCCTGCAGCTGCACGTGAGTGATGAAGCGGGCGTTGGCGCCCTCGATCTTGGTCTCCACCAGGCTGCTGCCGCGGTCGATCTCGTGGACACCGCCGGCGTTGGTGGTGAGGATGTTGCCGTTCGGCAGCTCGTAGACGCCCCGGTTACCGGAGACACCGGTGTAGACATCGACCAGCTCACCGTCGGCGGTCAGCTCCCACACCCCAGGGGTCACGCCCCCCAGGGTGGTGAACTGGCCCACCAGCACATTGCCGTTCGGCAGCTCCTGCAGTTGCTGCGGGAACCCGAGACCATCGAAGAAGATCGGCTGGTCGTGCGGCGTCCCGTCCAGGTGGTAACGGTGGATGTCGCCGCTTCCGCTGGCCGAGACGAGCACGTCGTCCGCGCGGAAGAGCACGTCCCAGGGCCCGTCCAGGCCGCCCGCACCGTGGTCGATGAAGGTGCCGAGGAAGTTGCCCTCAGCGTCGAACTCGGCCACCGAGTGGGCGTTGCCGCCGGCCGCCACCGTCACCAGCAGCGTGCCCTCGGCCGACACCTCGATCCCTCGCATGTTCTGCAGGATCGACGTGTCCGCGCCACCGATCGGCGCGGCGACGCCCTGCCAGTCGCCGGCCAGGTCGTACGCGTTGACCACGTGACGAATCTGGTCGGAGAGCAGCAGACCATCGTTGGTCGGGTTCGGGATCATGTGGATCGGAGTCCCGAGATCCGCCGCGGCGTCCTCCGGGATGAAGTCGGCGTCGATCAGATCCCCGGTCTCCGGGTCGAAAGCCATCACCCGGTTGCCGCTCGAGTCGGGGACCAGCAGGACCCCCTCCTCAAGCAACGCCTGGCGGTTGCTGATCTCAGCCTGGCCGATCTCCCAGTCGAGGGTGGCGTCGCCGGTGTTACCCACCGACAACTCCTGCTCCACCACCCCGTCGACCGGCACCTCCGCCGACAACGAACCCGGCGACACCTCCACCACCGGAGCCGTCACCTCCTCGACCACCAACTCCACCGGAATCTCCACCACCGGCGACTCCGGATCATCAGAGGCCACACACAAGGTCCCGGCCACCACATCACCGTCGGCAAGCCCCGCCGAGTCGAAACTAACCTCGACCACCTGCGACCCACCCGGAGCCACCGCACCAGCCGCCGGCGACACCGACAACCAACCCGGCACCTCACACGACGGCTCCGACACGTCACCACCACCGGTAACCGACATCACCACATGCATACCCGGGAACCCGATCGCCGACGTATCCGTCGGCTCCGGCAACCCACACGACCCCGACGCCAAATACGACGGCGCAGTCTGACCATCCGAATTCGACCCGATGAACAACGCCCCCGACCCCGAAAGATCCGGAACATCAACCTCCACCACCAGAGTCGAACCCGCCGCCGCCGTACCCGACACCGGCACCGTCACAACCTCCAGCTCCATCGGCTCCAGCGTCTCCTCCGCCGAACCAATCAGCTCAAAGTTGCCATACTCGAACGACCCAGCCGGATCGACCATCTCATACAGATTCACCGACACCGTCGGAGAAACCCCACGCACCACCTCGACACCGAACGACACCTCGGACACATCGAACTCGTCGGTGATCCCGAAGTCATCCAACACGAAGTGCCGCAGATACGAATTCTCCGTCGTCGACAGACCCTGATCCGGCGTACACCCGACCGAGTTCTCCGCCACAATCGACATCGACTCCGAATGCGACAACGTCACCGCATCCTGCACCACCGGCACCTCCGGCGTCGCCACCCGCGGGGACGAACCAAACACCCCACGCAACAACGACGGCGCCGTCGACAACGACGCCTCACCCGAGACCTCACCCGGCTCCACCGACGTCACCGACGTCGCACCAGGCGACCCGGCCGGCTCATCCAGAATCTCCCAGGACAGCTCCGCGTCACCCACGTTGCCGATGGTCAACTCCTGCGTCACCACCGTGTCCGGACCCTGCCCCGACGACAACTCCGACGGATCCACAGTGATCGAGGGCTGGAACGCATCCGGGTCCGCTTCGAGCGCGAAGTCCACGGTGCTGGTCTCATCCTCGACGACCACCACCTCGGTGACGGTCTCGGCGAAGTAGCCGCTCGCCGAGGCGGTCACCTCGTACTCGCCAGCCGGCAACGTGACCTGATAGCCGCCATCGGCGCCGCTGGTCACGGTCCGGGTGACCTCGCCCTCGGCGACCACCGTCGCGGCGAGCGGGTCACCGCTGTCGGCGTCGGTCACCGTGCCGTCGAGAGTTCCGGTCTCGCCCGGCACCGGCGAGGCCTCGACTGCCGCCAGGACGTCGAGCTGTCCCTGACCCCAGACGTTGTTGTTCTCCGGGGTGCCGCCACAGCTCAGGTCCTCGGTGTCGACCGCGCTGACGTCCAGCACCTCCCGGGTGGCGTCGATGTCGCCAGCGAGCTCCGGCGAGAACGACCAGAGCAGCGCCACGGCGCCGGCCACGTGCGGCGACGCCATGGAGGTGCCGCCGATCGTCTGGTAAGAGCCGTTGGCCCACGCCGAGCGCACCTGCACTCCGGGGGCGGCGATGTTCGGCTTGACCTCATCGCTGTCCCAGGCCGACGGACCCCGGTGCGAGAAGCCCGCGATGTTGCCGTTGATGTCGAACGCGCCCGCCGCGTAACTCTCCGGCAGGTTGCCCGGGTTCGACGACGACCCGCACGGTGCGGCGTTGAACGGATCGTTGCCGTTCGCGAACTGCGGGAAGATCCCCGCCGCCACCCACGACTCGACGATGCCCCGATACCACGGGTCGGTGTTGGCGCCCCCGCCCCACGAGTTGTTGACGATGTGCGGCCGCAGCTCCGGTCGCGGATTCTCGCCGTTCAGGTCGGTCGGCGCCAGCATGAACTCGCCGGAGGAGAGCAGCGCGCTATCGCTGCAGGTGTTGGACTCGCAGCCCATGGCGGCGATCCACTGCGCATCCGGGGCGACCCCGATCTGGTTGCTACCGCCGTCGTCGCCGACGATCGTGCCGGTCACGTGGGTGCCGTGACCATGGTGGTCACAGGGCACCAGCGACGGGTTAGCACACACATTGGACGGGTCATGCCAGCTGTAGGCGTGGTCGAACTCCCCGCCACCCAGGTTGCCCCGGTACTGCTCCACCAGCGCCGGGTGGTCATACAGGACACCGGTGTCGATCACACCGACCACGACCCCCTCGCCGCGTACGTCGTAGGATCCCCAGACGTCCGGTGCGTTGATCCGGTCGATGCCCCACTCGACGTTGTTGATCGACGGAGGCGCCTCGTCCGGGGTCGGCTCGGGCAGGTCGAACTCCTGCTCCGGCAGGACCTGATCCACCTCCGGCCGGGCCGCCAACTCCTCGGCGAGCGCCACATCGCCGGTGACCTGCAACGCGTTGACGATCCAGAAGGAACGGAAGTCGGCGCCGCGTTCGGTAAGCAGGGCCTGTAGGCTCGCCTGGCTCTGCTCGGCGGTGTTGGTCAGCTCGTCGTGGACCTGCTCGCCGAGGCTCGCCCACTCGTCTGCGCCGGCGGCGGCCGAAAGATCGGCCTGCTGTTCCAGCAGCACCATGAAGGTGGCCTCGTCGACCTCGTCGAAGACCGCTCGCAGCTCGGCATCGATCTCCGCCCCGGTCGGGGCGGCTTCGCTGGTGCCGGCGAACGCGGCACTGTGCCCCGGGCCGGTGAGGCCCGCGGTCACCATTAACACGGTCAGGGACGCGAGGGTGCCCGAACGCCACCACGGCGTTCGGCGCCGGGGCGCGCCGCTATGTATCCGGGGGTTGGGATGCTCCATCCAGACAGCCTCGGCCACACCGCCCAGACGTAGCTATAAGTGAAAGGGCTTAATTTATGACCGCACTCGCACCAAGGGTTTACCGAATCCAGCCCCGGGTATCACGCTCGGTATGACCTGGACCGATCTGCCGCCGGATCAACGCGCCAACCACCTGGCTGAACTGGGGCAACAGTTGCGCGTCGATGCCGTCCGTTGCGCCGCGGAGGCCGGCTCGGGACACCCGACCTCCGCGATGTCCGCCGCCGATCTGGTGGCGGTGCTGCTCGGTACCCAACTGCGTTACGCATTCGATCGGCCCGACGACCCGCACAACGACGAGTTCATCATCTCCAAGGGCCACGCCTCGCCACTGCTCTACGCCGCCCTCCGGGCCGCTGGCGCGATCACCGAGTCCGAACTCCTCACCTACCGGAAGTTGGGCAGCCGGCTGGAGGGCCACCCGACTCCCCGACTGCCGTGGGTGAAGGTCGCCACCGGTTCGCTGGGCCAGGGGCTTCCGGTCGGCGTCGGCGCAGCGCTGACCGCTGCCCGCCTGGATCGACTGCCGTACCGGGTGTGGGTGCTCTGCGGCGACAGCGAACTGGCTGAGGGCTCGATGTGGGAAGCGTTTGCGCACGCCGGCCACGAACGACTGGCCAACCTCACCGCGATCGTCGACGTGAACCGGCTCGGCCAACGCGGCCCCACCCGGCTGGAGTGGGACACCGCCGCGTACGCCCGGCGGATCAGCGCCTTCGGGTGGCACACGATCGAGATCGACGGGCACGACGTGGACCAGATCGACCGTGCCTACCAAGAAGCCACGGCAACCACCGACGCCCCCACCGCGATCCTCGCCCGCACCCGCAAGGGGAAGGGTGCGCCGCAGGTCGAGGACCAGAATGGCTACCACGGCAAACCACTGGCGGACGCGGCGACGGTGATCGCCGAACTCGGCGGTGCCCGGCAGGTCACGGTGCCGGTGGCCGGGCCAGTCGCCGAGGATCAGCAACCCCACACCTTCCCGGTCCGCGGCCAACTCTCACTGCCCGAGTACGAGGTGGGCGAGTCGGTACCCACCCGGGACGCGTTCGGGGCGGCGTTGGCCGCGCTCGGCGACGCGTACGGCGACGTGGTGGCGCTGGACGGTGAGGTCTCCGACTCCACCCGCAGCGGCGTCTTCGAAGCCTCGCACCCGGACCGGTTCTTCCAGTTCTACATCGCCGAACAGCAGTTGGTGGCGGCCGCCATCGCCATGCAGGCGCGGGGCTGGCGCCCTTACCTCGCCACCTTCGCCGCCTTCCTGACCCGCGCCTACGACTTCCTCCGGATGGCGGCGATCTCCCGAGCGAACCTTCGGGTAGTCGGCTCCCACGCTGGCGTGGCGATCGGCGAGGACGGCCCCTCCCAGATGGGGCTGGAAGATCTGGCCGCGTTCCGGGCAATCCACGGCAGCACCGTGCTGCACCCGTGCGACGCTAATCAGACCACCGCGCTGGTCCGTAGCATGGCCGACCGGGCCGGCATCTGCTACCTGCGCACCAGCCGCGGCGGTACGCCGGTGATCTACCAACCCGGCGAGCAGTTCCCGATCGGCGGCAGCCGGCTACTCCGCAGCTCCCCCGACGATCAGGTGACGATCGTCGGTACCGGAGTTACCGTCCACAGCGCCCTCGCCGCGGCCGACCAGCTCGCCGAACGAGGGGTGAACGCCCGGGTGATCGACGCGTACTCGGTGAAACCGATCGACGCCGACGCTTTGCGTACCGCCGCGCGCGAGACCGCCCGGTTGCTGACGGTCGAGGACCACTGGCCGGAGGGCGGGCTCGGCGACGCGGTGCTGGAGGTCTTCGCCGACGGCGGCGTCGACCTGCCCCGGATTCGCAAGCTGGCGGTCCGCACCATGCCCGGCTCCGCCCATCCCGAGCAACAGCTGCACGCCGCTGGGCTGGACGCCGATTCGATCACCCGAGCGGCGGCAGAGCTCACCTTGGAGTGAAGGCGCTGGTCACGGCCCATACTTGACAATCCTCGGTACGGTGAGGCGAACCGACCACCGACCCAGAGGTAACGCCGTGAGCCCGCCATACCTCCACACCGAATCCGAACCGGTCCACCAGGCCGGCCGAGACGTCGCCGCCACCGCCGGCAACTGGCAGTCCTGGGCGACGACCGCGTCGGTGGCGTTCACCGACGCCGCCGACGCTGCCCGGAACTTCGCGATCGGCTCGGCCTTCGGCGCCTACGGATCGACCTGGAACCCCACGATCGCCCGACTCGCCGGCGAGGTCGACGCGCTCGGCGGCAACGTCAGCACCGCCAGCACGGTGGTGGAGCAGGCCGACGACGACGGCGCCCACCTGCTCCACACCCAGCACCAGCATGGCGGGAATCTCGCCAGTTCCCTCCGCCGAGAGATCAACTTCGCCGTTTAAGGAGCTCCGCTCGTGGTCAGCCCGGACTTCTATCTCACCGATGGGGCTGGTGGCCCGCACAGCCCGGCCGGCCGGTCCACCGACGTCTCACTGGCACCGTTCGAGAAGCACCCCGCCGACCTCGGGGAGCTCGAAACCGTAGCCGACCGGCTCACCCGGCTCGCCGACCGCGGCATCGACCTGGAAGGGATGACCGACCGGCGGTTCCAACCAGCGGTAGACAGCTGGGACGGGCTCGCCTCGGCCGAGCTCCGCGCCGCGCCGCAGCCGGTCCGGCAACGCGCCGAACAGTCCATCGGCGCGCTGGCCTGGGCCGCGGCTCCGCTGCACTTCTGGCGCGAACAGGTCCGCCTCTTCAACTCCCGGGTCGACGGCATCGAAACCCTGCGCGCCGAGGCCCGCACCAACCGGTGGGGGGTGCCGGAGGGCGACGCCTTCGACCAGGAGCTGGTACTCGCCCGGGCCGAACACGAACGGCAGATGCGCGACCGTTGGCGCGAGGCACACCAGCAGTTCATCGACGAGGGAGCGCAGGCCGCCGCCGGGATGCTCCGGCAAGGGCCCACCGCCGACAACCTGGCCCTGCTCACCGCCGCCGGCGTCCTGCAGCGGCCGACCGGCGCGCTCGCGGTCTTCCTGCCCCAGTGGCACGACCAGGCCATGGCCGACCTGGCCGGCGAGGTCGGCGACCTGATCGACCGGATCAACGACCCGAACTACGTGCCCACTACCGAAGAGCTGGCGCAGCTCGAAGCGATCCTCGCCGAACACGCCGACGATGACGCCTTCGCCTACCACCTGATGATGGCGATCGGCCCCGACGGCCTGCTGAAGCTGACCGGCAACGTCGCCTTCGTGCAACCCGCCTACGAGGCCGACCCCGACCTGGCCCAGCTCGTCGGCTCGATCCAGAACAGCCTCGCGATCGCGCTCGCCACCGCCACCACCAAACGTGGCACCGAACCCCCCCACCCCGGTGCGCGGTACCAGCCCGGTGAGCACGAGCTGCCCAGCGAGTGGATGGTCGAGCTGCTGACGCTCGGCCGGCAGAAGATCGACGTCGGATACCCCTCGCACCCCAACTACGGTGGTCTGCACGACCAGATCTACGGCCACCAGCTCCTCGGGGTGCTGATGCAGTCGCCCGACGCCCACTTCGACAGCTCGTTCCTCACGCTGATCGGTGGGGACATGCTCGACTTCGAACGCAACGGTGGCTGGTCGGTGCAGGGCGACGGCATCCCGATCTGGATGGACACCGGGACGGTGGTGGGGCTCGGGCCGGTCCAGCTGAACTGGATCCCCGGCGGAGTCGGCAACGATGGCTACGACCCGGTCGTGGGCCTGATGAGCGCGCTGGAGCGCAACCCGGACGCGGCCCGCGACTTCTTCACCGGCCAGACGCTCTTCGACGGCACCCCCGGTGGCCGACTGCCCCGGGTCGACTACCTGCTCACCGACCGGTTCTGGTTCCCCGACTACGCCAACAACCCTGACCTCGACGGCCGCGGCACCACCCCGGGGCAGGCTCTGCTCGGCGACGTGCTGGTGCGGGCCACCACCGAGGACCCGGACGAACGCTCCCACCGGATCGTCGAATCCATCATCTACGAGATCGCGACCGACGAGACTGCCCGCGGCTTCCCGAACAACCCGATCGGCGGGGCCGAGGGCGAGCAGGCGGGACGGTTCCGGGACAGCGACATCCTCCCGGACGAACTGCGGGAGTCGATGGGCGAGATCGCCGCGTTCTACATCGACGACATGCACTGGAACATGATCGGTCGGGCTGCTCCCGACGGTGCGCCCGGCGATCACGTCGTCGACGCCGCAGAGCGCCACGCCCAGATCTTTCTCGCCGAGTTGGGCAAGAATCCCGACGCCCGGGAGCAGGTGCAGATGGCGTCGGCGATCTACTCCGGCATGGTCTACGACTACTACCTCGCCGACAGCGGCACGCCGGTCGAGGAGCGCATCGCCGAGGCGGAGCGGTTCGCCGGCCACGGCAGCGGTCTGGTCTACGGGGCGCTCGACTTCGGCCACAACAGCAATGCGGTCAGTGACCAGGAGTCGGCCGACAGCGCCTACAACGACGCGCTGCGCAACAAATACTTCTTGGCCGGGTTGGGGATGGACGCCGCCACCAGCAAACTCCCCGGCCCGGTCGGCTCGGTCATCAGCGAGATGATGAGTCGGGCGGAGGAGGCACAGCAGGCCGGCCGGATCGGCGACGCCAACTACGAGGTCGGTGACGTCCGGCAACAGGGCCGGGAGCTGACCCAGGGGATGGCCGACGCGGCCCTCTACCGCAACCTCACCCCGGAGCAGGTGGCCGCGCTCCCCGCTGACCTGCTCGAGGACGGTGAGCCGATTCCTTACCATGAGTGGAGCGACCGGCAGCAGCGGGCCTGGGACGGGTACATCAGCGAGCCAGGCTCCGGCCTGTCCGGGATCGACGACGTGGATGGCCGCTACGACGACGGTTACGACCGTGCCCAGGGCGACCTTGAGAGCTACTAGCCATACCTGTGCGAGGAGGTAACCGCATGCGGAGCCGGGTAACGTCAGGTCTCGCACCGCTACTCGGCGCCACATTGGCCTTGGCGGGATGCGGCAACGGAGCAGCCGGGCCGGACAGTACCCCGGGGCCGGAGAGCACCGAACCCGCGTCGCCGGCCGACCTCAGCGCCGATGAGGTCTACCGGCAGATCGATATCGACGGCGCCCGCGAGGACAGCCCGTTGCTCTGGCGGCTCGACGAACCCGCCGACCCGGCAGCAGCAGACGCGGTGCGAGTAGTACAACACCTGGAAGGGCTGGCGGAGGCGATCTTCGCAGAGCAGCAGCCGGTCGCCGAGACGCTGGCGCTACTGCCCTATCTGACCACCCCGCCAGAGACCGAACGGTTCGAAGGGTACGCGCGCGGCGCGTCGAACCCCGGCGGAATCGACCTCCACGGTCCCCGCTGGTACACACTGCTAAGTGCTGAGACCACCTCGGACGAAGCCCTGGTGCTGCTCTGCTACGACATCGGGTATTGGACCAGAGATGGCGCGGAGGGTGCACCGCGCGCCGACGGCCAGCGCTCCTCCGTCACCGCGTATCGCCTGCTCGCAGCCGACGACGACGCGGGCGGGCCACCGTGGCGCGTCGACGGCGTCGCCTACAACAACGTCGAGACGGCCGACGGTGCGCCCGCGCTCACCGAGGAACAGGTGGCCGAGAACGAGCAGCGCTGCGACGACTGGGCAACCCACACCCTCGACGACCGCTGACCGGGCAGCCGACCCGACCGGCCCGACAAGTTCAATCTCCGGCAACCGATGGTTGGGGCATCCGTCGATGGCGTGTCTGCCCGGCACGGTCCCATGGCGGCAGTGGTCCGCGACCCGCGCGGGCCAAGCCAACCGGGGAGGGACGGATGCGCCGATCGGAACGGTCGCGCTCACCGAGGACGCTGGCGGTCGCGCTGGCGGTCGGAGTGCTGGTAGCCGCCTGCGGCGGGGACAACGGCGACCTCGGAGACGGCGTCACCGAGGTAGACGTCTGGATCGGATTCACCGACTACCGGCTGGACTGGACCCAGGAACGAGCCGACGAGTTCAGCGCAGCGCACGCCGACTATCAGGTCAACGTGCAGGGGTACGACAGCTACGAGGCGCTCTTCCAAGCGACCACGCTCGCCGCCGGGCAGGGTGACCCGCCCGCCGTGGTGCAGTACTTCGAGGTCGCGACCCAGGAGGCGCGGGACGCGGTGGCGCCCAGCGGCGACCCGTTGTTCGCCTCGGTGGAGGGCGCCCTGGCCGGGCGAACCGAGGTGCTCGGCGAGCCGGTGGTGCTCGACGACGTGGTCGCCGCCGCCCGCGACTACTACACCACCGACGGCGAATTCAGCTCCATGCCGTGGAACACCTCCTCCACCCTGCTCTACGCCAACGGTGACCTGCTCGACGCGGCGGGCGTGGCCGAGGTGCCCGCAACCTGGGCGGAGATCGAGGCGGCGTGCGAATCGCTCGCCGACCTCGATGAGCCCCCCACGCACTGCATCACCTGGCCCAACCACGGCTGGTTCTTCGAACAGTCGATCGCCCAGCAGGGCGGCCTGCTCGCCGGCAACGACAACGGCCGGGCCGACCGGGCGGAGCAGGTGCAGCTGGACTCGCCGGAGATGCTCTCCTGGGTCGAGTGGTGGGCTGAGCTGGCCGAGAACGACCACTATGTCTACACCGGCACCCAGCGGGATTGGGACGGGACCAAGAATGCCTTCGCCGCCGAACAGGTCGCGTTCCTGCTCACCTCCTCAGGCGACGCCACCGCCGTGGTGCAGGACGGCACCGACGCCGGTTTCCCGGTGGAGGTGGCCCCGATGCCCTACAACCACGACGTCCCGTACGCCGGCAACCTGATCGGCGGGGCGACGCTGTGGCTGATAGCTGGCCTGGACGAGGTCACCGAAGACGGCGCGCTGGCGTTCCTCCAGTTCCTGAACAACCCCGAGAACGCCGCCGACTGGCACCGGACCACCGGCTACATCCCGATCACCGAATCGGCGGTAGCGCTGCTCGACGACGAGGGCTGGTTCGAGGAGAATCCGTACCACCGGGTGGCGAACGAACAACTGGCGGCGGCCGACGGCTCGCCCGCCGCACAGGGGGCGCTACTCGGAGCCTTCGTCGGCATCCGGGATGTGATGACCCTGGCCATGGAGGATGTGCTGGTCTCCGGCGCTGACCCGCGGTCCCGGTTCGCCGAGGCGACCGAGGAAGCGCAGGCGCTGCTCGACGAGTACAACTCCCTCTACGTCGGCTGACCTGCTCCGTTGCCGGTCTATCCTGTGCTGCTGCCGCTCTTCGCGGTCGCGGCGGTCGCCGGCGCCATGATCGGCCGGGCGGCCTGGCGATTCGCCGGGCTGCCCGGCTACCGAGGGGCGCTGATCGTCGGTGGGGCGGGGGCGGCAGGCCCGCTGCTGACCATGGTGCCGCTGCGTGCCTGCACCTTCGAACCTGGTCGCACCGCGCTCGACTACGCGGTGGGGGTGGTCGCTTTCGCCGCCGGGGCAGGGGTGGCGATCGCCGCCGCGGTCTGGCTGGGGCGGGCGCTAGCTGTCCCGGGCGGAGTCTCGCGGCTCGACCAGGGCGACCGCAGTGGCACCTTCCGCACCGCCGCGTGGCTCCCGCTCGGGCTGCTGCTGCCGACGTTGGCCATCCTCGCGCTCTTCCTCTACTGGCCGCTACTTGAGACGCTGCGAATGTCGACCCACACGGTCCGGCTCGGCGCGCCGCGGCAACCGTTCGCCTGTGTCGACAACTACACCCGGTTGCTGGGGCCCACCTTGGAGTGGTGGCTGCTGCTGCCGGCGCTGCTGCTCGGGGTGGCGCTGCTGCTCGGGTTCGTCACCCGGGGTGGTGCCGAGTGGCCCGGCAGCGGCGCGCTGCCGCGGGTACGCGGCTGGCTGACGATCGCCACCGTCCTGGCGGCAGCCACCGCGCTGTTCGGACCGGCGTACCGCAGCGTCTTCGTCACCACCATGATTCTCACCTCGGGCACGGTGGTGATCGGCCTAGCCGTGGGCCTCGCCATCGCGGTGCTGCTCTCCCAGCCGGTACGCGGTCGCGGGATCTACCGCACCCTGCTGATCTGGCCGTACGCGATCAGCCCGCCGATCGCCGGCATCCTCTTCTTCGTCATCTTCGATCCGCTCTCGGGTATCGCCGGGCAGGTGGTGGAGACCCTCACCCCGTGGCAGCTGCCGAACTACCGCACCGACCCATCGTTGGCGCGGGCGGTGGTGATTCTCGCCAGCGTCTGGAAGACGCTCGGCTTCACCATCCTCTTCTACATCGCCGGGCTGCAGAACGTCTCATCCGAGATGTTGGAGGCCGCGCACTTGGACGGGGCGAACGCCTGGCAGCGATTCCGCTGGTTCGTGGTGCCCGCGCTCAGTCCGATCACCTTCTTCCTGGTGGTGACCAATGTGACGTACGCCTTCTTCGAGGTATTCGGCACCATCAACTACCTCACCCGGGGCGGCCCGTCGGGGGCCACCACCGATGCGATGACCTCGATCGTGCAGGTGGCGCAGGTCCAGGGATCGTTCGGCGACGGGGCGGCGCGGTCGATGGTGTTGTTCGCGATGGTGTTGGCGGTGACCGCCTGGCAGTTCCGGTCGACCGGCCGCCGGGTCAGCTACAGCAACTAGAAAGGATCCGATGCTCGTCTCTGGTCGGCGGCCGCGCCGCACGCTGCATCTCCACCTACTCCTGTGGGTAACCTGCGCGGTGCTCTGCGCGCCGGTGCTCTACGCGATGCTGGCGGCGACCCAGAACAACGCCCAGCTGGTCAATTTCCAGCTCTGGCCAGGTGATTCGCTGGCCCGGAACTTTGAGATCGTCTGGCACAACCGGAGCCTGGGCCAGTTCATGCTGAACTCCACAGTGATGTCGTTGACGATCGCCCTCGGAAAGACCGTCACCGCCCTGCTGGCGGGCCTGGCGTTCGTCTACTTCCGGTTCCCCGGGCGGTGGCTGCTGTTCTTCTTCGTCCTCGTCACGTTGATGATGCCGACGGAGATCTCGATCCTGGCGCTGTTTCGGATCGTCTCCGGGCTGGGGTGGGCAGACTCGCTCGCTGGGTTGACCGTGCCCTTCCTCGCCTCGGCGACCGGAGCGTTCCTGTTCCGGCAACACTTCGCCAGCCTGCCGGCGAACCTGGCCGAGGCAGCGCAGCTCGACGGGGCCAGCCCGCTGCAGTTCCTGTGGCGCGTGCTGGTCCCGCTCTCCTGGAACGTCATCGGCGCGTTGACGGTGATCCAGTTCCTGTACGGCTGGAACATGTACCTGTGGCCGCTACTACTCGTCTCGGACCAACGTGACCAGGTGGTTCAGGTTGGTTTGGCGACGTTGCAGCAGGCCGGACAGGGTCAGCTCTACGGCCCGATGATGCTCGGGGCGCTGATCGCCTCGATCCCGCCGATCGTGGTCTTCCTGGTGCTCCAGCGATCACTCATGAGCGGGCTCTCGCTTCCCCGGGACAAGTAGCGCTAGATACCGGTGGGGGTGGCGGCCAACGCCGCCACCCCCACCGGTGTGCTCATCGGGTCAGACCGACCGGCTAATCCTCGCCGGCCTGCCCCTCGGCCTGCTGCAGCTCATCGCGAGCCTCCGACCACTCCTCCAAGGCGGTGGCGAGCCGGTTGAGGTCGCCGGACTGGTACGCGTCGACCAGCTCCTCTTCGGCGGCCTCCATCCGGGCCTGCGCCTCCTCCAGGTCGGCCGGCGGCTGAGCGTCGTCCGGCGGCGGCTCCTGGGCCGGCGGATCGGTCGGCGGGGCCTGCTGCTCCGGTGGCGCCTCATCCTCCGGCAACGGCAGATCCTCGTCGTCCGGCAGCGTCGGCGCCTGGCCCCGACCCTGCTCGACCAGATCCTCCAGCCCCTCCTCGACCGAGGAGGAGAGCGTGACGTACTCGCCGTAGCTCATCAGCACCAGCTGCATCAGCGGGAACGCCTCGGCCGCGGTGGTCTGCACGTAGACCGGCTCGATGTAGAGCATGCCGTCCTCGTACGGCAACGACAGCAGGTTGCCGTAGGTAACCCGGGCGGAGCCCTCCAACAGCGTGATCCGTTCTCGGATGTGGGCCGCGTTGGTCATGTCCTGGTGGACCTGCACCGGCCCGGGGATCCGGGTGTCGTCCGGCAGCTGCCACGCCTCCAGCTGCAACTCGCCGTCGTTGTAGGCGCCCGAGATCACCGCCGCCAGGTTGAGCCGGTCGACCGGGCTCACCGCCGAGGTGAGCTGGAAGGTCGGTTCGTCCTGCCCCGGGAACTGGGTGAGCAGGTAGTACGGCGGCTGCACGAACGGCGAGTCCGGGTTGGCCGGAGTGTTCGGCACCTCCCAGAAGTCGGTGCCGGCGAAGAACTCACCCGGGTTCTCGACGTAGAACCGCTGCAACAGGTTCCGCTGCACCTTGAACATGTCCTGCGGGTACCGGAAGTGCTCCATCAGCTCCGGCGGAGTCTCCGCCTTCGGCACCACCAGGTCGCCGCCGAACGCCGAGTTCCAGGCGTCGAGCACCGGGTCCTCTTCGTCGAACTCGTACAGGGTGACGGTGCCGTCGTAGGCGTCGACGGTCGCCTTCACCGCGTTGCGCATGTAGCTGACGTCCTCCTGCGCCAGCTGCGCCACGGTGCCCTCCCCGACCTGCGCGTCGGTCGTCTCCTGCTGGAGGTTGATCCGCTGCGAGTAGGGGAAGGTCTCGGCGGTGGTGTAGGCGTCGACGATCCACACGATCCGGCCGTCGACCACCACCGGGTACGGGTCGCCGTCGACGGTGAGGAACGGTGCGACCTTCTCCACCCGGGTCCGCGGCTCCCGGTCGTAAAGCACCCGGGACTCGGGGTTGACCACTTCGGAGAGGATGAAGTTGGTCTCCCGGAAGTGGATCGCGTAGAGCAGCTTGCGACCGAAGCTGCCGACGTCGACACCGCCGTCGCCGGTGTAAACGTACGTGTCGTCGCCGGTGGCGGTGGGGCGGTCGAACTCGTCCCGGCCACCGACCACGACGTAGTCGTTCATCTCGTCGCCGTAGTAGACCCGCGGCTGGTCCGCGCTCAGCTCCGGCAGGTCGGAGAAGCGGCGGCACCGATCACCGTCGATCACCTGCTCGGCGGCCTCCTCATCGGCCGTGCCGAGGAAGCCGGAGACGAAGAACGGACGACCGTTACAGACGATCTCGGCGGCCGGTGCGGCCACCATGCCGTACCCGTGGCTGTAGTAGCTGTGCCGGTTCTGCCACTGCCGCTGCTGGTCGGTGAGCCCGTCATCGGAGATCTGCCGGAGCCCGACCACATAGTCGGTCACCCCTTCGCCGTCGGCGTCGTTGTAGCGGACCACGTCCAGCTTCTCGCCGAAGCCGTAGAACCCACGCACCTGCTGCAGCTGGGTGTAGGTCTGCGGAAGGATCTCCGGGTCGAGCAGCCGGATGGCGGAGCGCAACGTCTCGTCGTCGGCCATCTCCTCGGGCGGGGTCTCGTTGGTGCCCGGATACGGGGTCATCTCGGTGTTGTCGAGACCGAAGGCGTACCGGGTGGCCTCGATGCTGCGCTCGATGTACGGCTCTTCTTTGTCCCGGAGGGTGGGGTTGACGTCGAAGGTCTGCACCCCCCACGGGTAGATGCCGCCGATCACGACCGCGGCCAGCACCAGCAGCGCCAGCGACGCGCCCGGGTAGGTGAGGTTGCGGAAGACCGCGTTGGCGAAGACCAGCACCGCGACCGCCACGATGATGGCGATCCACATCAGCATCTCTTTGGCGCCGAGCATCGCGTTGACGCCGGATGACCCGGCGCCGTACAACCCGATGGGTTCGTTGTACTCCAGCATCAGGCTGCGCCGGTCCAGCCAGTAGGCGACCGCCTTCAGCCCGATGAACGACGCGACCAGGATCGACAGGTGAGCGCGCGCGGCGGTGGTGATCCGGTCACCGACGCCCTGCAGCCGCACCGCGCCGTACAGGTAATACATCGCCAGGGCGCCGATCAGCGACAGCACCACCACGGCGAAGCCGACCCCCAGCAGGAACCGGATGAAGGGGTATTGGAAGACGTAGAAGCCGGCATTCACGCCGAGCTGCGGGTCGCTCCAGTTGAACTCGCCGCCGTGCCGGAACAGCATCCAGTCCGGCCAGCGGCCCTGCGCGGTGAGTCCGGCGAACAGCCCCACCACGCCACCGACCAGGGCGATCCAGAGCCCGATCCGGGGGGTGAGCAGCATCCGGTACCGCTCGAGCGAAGCCTGCTCCGGCGAGTGTGGCCGCAGTAGCGGCCGGAGCCGGAAGGCGAGCCATAGATTGAGCGCCACGATCAGCGCCATGCCGACACCGAAGGCCGCGAACAACCCGGCCCGGGCGAACAGCACGCCGGTGAAGACCTGGGTGAACTCGACCTCTCGATACCAGAGGATGTCCGTCCACAGATCAACGATGGTGCCGAGCAGCATGAACAACACGATCACGCCGGTGACCACGCCGATAGTCGCCTTCGCGCGCCGGCTGAGACCGGGCAGCGGGCGACCCTCCCGTACGACCAAGACCAGCTCCGAAACTGTCGCTATCTGTTAGGGGTAACCCACAGGGTACCTGCGCCTAACAGGCGACCGGCTCCCGGTCTGCTCGGAGGTCCGCGAGCGCGGTCAGGGCATCATCCAGCGTGTCGACGCGTACCAGGGTTAGGCCTGGTTGTGGGTTGGCCAACGCCTCCGCGCAGTTCGCCGAGGGGACCAGGAACGCGCTGGCGCCCAGCTCTCGCGCGGCGACCAGCTTCTGCGGAATGCCCCCGATCGCACCCACCTGCCCCAGCTCGTCAATGGACCCGGTGCCCGCGATGGTTTCGCCGCCGGTGAGGTCTTCGTCCTGAAGCTTGTCGATTATGCCGAGCGCGAACATCAACCCGGCGCTGGGACCACCGATCCGGTCCAGCTGGATGCTCAGCTCGAACGGGACATCGAACTCGTGGGTGATCTCCACCCCGATCCGGGGGGTGCCGTCGTCGGCACCCTCGGTGGTCAGCTCGGCGGACCCGGGCTCACCGTCGCGGAGATACTCCACCCGCAGCGTGCTCCCGGCCTCGCCGGCCGCCACCTGCTCCTGCAACTGGCTCGCCTCGCTGATCGCCACCCCGTCCACCTCGGTGATCACGTCGCCGGCCTCGAGCACCCCGTCGGCGGGCGCCCCCTCGACCACCCCCATCACCGCGACCTGCGTGGGGTAGCCGAGGTGCGACAACGCAGCCGCTTCGGCGCTGGTCTGCGACCGCGAGAACTGTTCGGCGTTGCGTTGCTCGACCTGCTCCCGGGTCTGGTCCGGCGGGTAGACGAGCTCTTCGGGAACCACCGCCTCTTCGCCGTCGAGCCAGGCACCGAGGGCGGTGAGCAGGCTGACCTCCGGCTGCACCGAGACGGTGGTGAGGTGCAGCTCGCCGGCGGAGTCGGCGGTGTCGGCGCCGTCGATCTCGATGACCTGACCACCCTCGGCCCCCTCGCCCAGGGTGTTCCAGGTCGGACCGGGTTGGAGCACCACGTACGGCACCGGGGCGAGCATCACCCCGAAGCTGAGCACCATGACGATGAGGGCGCCAACCAACACCGTGATCCCGCGACGTTGCATACCCGCCAGCCTATCGGGAGCAGACCACTAGCCCGCCGGTGCCGCGACGTGGTTGGTGCGACGGGTCAGTTCTCCTCCGGCGGGAACTCCAGCTCGGGCGAACGGCTGGCGAAGCCCTCCGGGTCGCCGAAGTCGTCGGCGGTGGGGAGCAGATCCGGGTGGTCCCACAGACTGTCCCGACCGTCCACTCCGCGGTGTTCGGTCAACGCGCGCCAGAGCGTCGCGGCCTCCCGCAGCCGGCGGGGCCGCAGCTCCAGACCGACCAGCGCGGCGAAGGTCTGCTCCGCCGGGCCACCGGCGGCCCGGCGCCGCCGGAACGCCTCGGAGAGGCGCACCATGGCGGGCAGCCGGTCGGTGGCGGCAGCGTCGACCACCTCGCAGACCCAACCCTCCACCAGGGCGAGCGCGGTCTCCAGCCGGGTCAGCGCGGCGGTCTGCTCCGGGGTGGAGTCCGGCGAGAAGATCCCCTCGACCTGGAGCTGTCGCATCGATTCCGGGTCGGCGGGGTCGAACTGGCTCATCGCCTCCTCGACCGCCTCCCGGTCGACCCGGATCCCGGCCGCGTACGCCTCGACCGCGCCGAGCACATGCGCCCGCAGCCACGGCACATGGCCGAAGAGCCGCTGGTGGGCGGCCTCCCGGAGGGCGACGTAGAGGCGTACCTCTTCAGCGTCGATGGAGAGACCTTCGCCGTAGGCGTTGATGTTGGCCGGGATCAGCGCCGCCGTGCCCGCGGGGCCGAGCGGCAGCCCGATGTCGCCGGCGGAGAGCACCTCCGCCGCGAGCGACCCGAGCGCCTGCCCGAGCTGGCCACCGAAGAGCGCGCCGCCGAGCGCCTTCACCATGGTCTGCATCGGCCCGAGGCTGCCCTGCGCCTCCGGTGGCACCAGGTCGTTCATGGCGCCGACCATGCGGGAGGCGACCGGATCACAGAGCTTCTGCCACACCTCGAGCGTGTGGTAGATCCACTCGTTGCGGTTCCAGGCCTCGCCGGTGCGCACGCCGGAGGGCAGCGACGTGGTCGGGTCCAGCCACAGGTCGGCCAGGCGCAGCGCCTCCACGACCTGCTCCCGCTCGGTGGCGGGGACCGCCGGGTCGCCGGTGGAGTTGAGGTGGCTGGCCGCGACCTGGCGGGCCAGCTCCCAGTTCACCGGGCCGGCGGCGCCGGGGCCGGCGAGCAGTTGTTGCAACTGCGCGAGCAGTTGCTGCATCTGTTGCGGGTCGGTCGGGTCCGGTGGTTGTCCGCCAGGCATGGCGAAGCCGAACGGGTTGTCTGCCACACCCCCACGGTACGCCCCATGGCGCGCGGCCGGTGGCATCCACTCCCGGAAGATCAGCCGGTGGCGGCCGCCGAGATGCCTTCGAGGTAGCCGCGGGCGCGTTCGCTCTTCGGATACCGCCCGACCAGCGCCCAGAAGTAACTGCCGTGCGTAGGGACGATCAGGTGCACCAGCTCGTGCAACAACACGTAGTCGAGGACCCATTCGGGCATCGCCCGCAGCCGCTCGGAGATCCGGATCGTGCCGTCTTCCGGGGTGCAGGAGCCCCAACGGCTGCGCTGATTGGAGACCCAGCGCACACTCGCGGGCGAGAGTGCGTACTCGGCGAGGTAGCGGTCGGCCAGCCGCCGAGCCCGGGCCGCCAGCTCTTCGTCGGAGTGGGCGGCCCCGGCGTGCCGGGCCGCGAGCCGGGCGAGCATCCGGTCGACCCATTCGCTCTCCTCCGCGCGGGAGAACCGGTCCGGAATGAGCACGACCACTCGCTCGCCGTCCCGATATGCGGACACGGTGCGTCGACGACGTCGGCTGCGCCGCACTTCGACCACCGGCTTACTGCCCATCAGCGGATGGCGGCCACCGCCGCAACGTTACTGCTCACGACCGCAACCTAGCGGCATACGGCCGGTTCCCGCTACTGTTGCTCGAGGATCTGTCGAGTATGCGACCAGTGTCCGGCGTGTCACTTTCCACCTTCTTTGCGTCGGGCATCACGGCAGGCACACTGCTCGGAGTGCGGCGACCCGGCCGCAACTCGGACAAAGGGGTGGGGACGTGGCCGAAACGGCCCAGACGTACAACGGTTACTGTGTCAAGTGCAAGGAGAAGCGGGACTTCGAGGGCACCGTCGCCATCTCAAAGACCGGAATGCGAATGGCGAAAGGGCCCTGCCCGGTCTGCGGCACCACCGTCAACCGGATCCTCGGCCGCGCCTGACCGCCCGCCGGGTCCGCGGCCTGGCAGCAACCAGCAGGCAGCAGCCAACTGGGACTGGGCCAGACCAGTCACGTTCAGTTGTCAACTCCCCGACTCGGAGCCACCTTCCCTGTGGATAACCAGGCGAGATCTGTGGACAACCCACGGTATTACCGACGGACCCTGTGGATAACTTGACGCAGTGCGTGACCCCCGGTGACAGCGTGTTAGGGCATGGGAAGCACTTCACACACCGCCGCGGTCCCCAGCCCGTCGTCGGCCTCGCTACCGCGGCCGACGCTGCTACCTGGCCTACGGCGGATCTGGCGCGGCACGAACCGGCTGCAACTAGGCACCGACCCCGCCCGCGCGGTAGTCCTTGACCTCCCCAACCCCGCGGTCGCCCGGCTGCTCGACCTGCTCGACGGCGGTCGGTCCCAGCGCTCGGTGCTTACCACCGCCGCCCAGCGGTACGGGGTGGCGGAGTCCGACGCGCTGGCCCTGCTGAACTCGCTGACCCGGGCCGGGCTGCTGATGGGAGCCCAGGCGCTGCTGCCGAACAGCCTGCCGGCGACGGCCCGGCGACGCCTCACCGCCGAAGCGAGCGCGCTCGCCCTGCGCCGGGCCGAGTCGAACCGCACCCCCGCCCAGCTGCTGCGGCGGCGGGCCGCCGCCCGGGTGCTGGTCACCGGCTACGGGCCGCTCGCCGCCCCGGTGGCGGTCGCACTCGCCCAGGCCGGGGTCGGCCATGTCGCGCCCAGCATCGTCCCGGCCCCGACCATCGCCGCCCCGGCCAAGGTCCCCGAGCGACGACCACCGGCCCGCGGCACCACCGGCCTGCCCGCCCCGCCAGACCCCGCGGCCGGCGGGCCCCCGCCTCCCATCGACCCGGAGATCGCCGAGTCGATCACCCGGGCGGCCCCGGACACCCGTACCTGGGCGCCTCGGCGCCGCGACACCAGCCTGGTGGTCCAGGTCGGCGGCGCCGGCCCGGCGAATCTGATCGCCGAGGGCTACGCTCGGCACCGGCTAGCACACCTCGCCATCGGCGTCCGCGACGCCGCCGCCGTGATCGGACCGTTCGTACCGCCCACCGGCGGGCCCTGCCTGAACTGCCTCGACCTGCACCGGCGAGATCGAGACCCGGAGTGGCCGGAGGTCGCCTCGCAGCTGGCCCAGCCCGCCAACGAGCCGTGCTCCACCGCCACCATCTTGACCGCCGCCGGCTTCGCGGTCGGCGAGGCGCTGTGCTGGCTCGACGGCGGCACCCCGGGCACCCTGGGCGCCAGCCTGGAGATCGTCGCCCCGGGCCAGCCGCGTCGCCGCAGCTGGCCACCGCACCCGGAGTGTGCCTGCTTCGACCGCTACCTCAGGTCCCGCCCGCGGCCGGTCGGGGCGTCGCCCCAGTGACGCCCCGGGGCGCCGGCGGGGTGGTCGCGGGGCGCTGGCGGGGTGGTCGCGGGGCGCTGGCGGGGTGGTCGCGACCATCGGCCATCCGCGCCGCGTCGGGCACAATCGTCAGATGAGTGATATCCCCCGCCGAGCGGTCAACCGCACTGCCCGCCTCGCGGGCCTACCGCTGGGGTTCGCAGGCCGGGCCGCGCTCGGCCTCGGCCGCCGGGTGACCGGCTTCGCCACCGAGGTGATCACACCGGAGGTGCAGCACCGCACCGCCGAACACCTGTTCCGGGTGCTCGGGGAGCTCAAGGGCGGCGCCATGAAGGTCGGCCAGGCGATGAGTATCTTCGAAGCCGCACTGCCGGAGGAGCTCGCCGGGCCCTACCGGCAGGCGCTGACGAAGCTGCAGGAGGCCGCACCGCCGATGCCGGCGGCCACGGTGCACAAGGTCCTCACCGAGCAGCTCGGTGCGGACTGGCAGGAGCGCCTCGTCGAGTTCGAGGACGAGCCCGCCGCCGCGGCGAGCATCGGTCAGGTCCACCGCGGCAGCTGGCGGGACGAGACCGGAACCATCCGCCGGGTCGCGGTGAAGGTGCAGTACCCGGGCGCCGGGGAGGCGCTCACCTCCGATCTGGCGCAGCTGTCCCGGATGGCCGGGTTGTTCCGGGTGATTCAACCCGGGATCGACGCCAAGCCGCTCGTCACCGAGTTGCGGGCCCGCGTCGGCGAAGAGCTCGACTACCAGCTGGAGGCGGAGTCGCAACGGGCCTTCGCCGCGGCCTACGCCGACGACGAGGAGATCATGGTGCCCGCGGTCGTCGCCGCCGCCGACCGGGTGCTGGTGACCGAGTGGCTCGACGGCACCCCACTGGCGGAGATCATCGCGGAGGGGTCACCGGAACAGCGCGACCACGCCGGTCGATTGCTGGCGGTGCTGCACTTCTCGGCCCCGCAGCGGGCCGGTCTGTTACACGCCGATCCGCACCCGGGCAACTTCCGGATCCTCGCCGACGGGCGGTTGGGCGTGGTGGACTTCGGCGCGGTCGCCCGCCTGCCGGAGGGCCACCCGGAGCCGATCGGGCGGCTGGTCCGGCTGGCGCTCGACGGCGACGCCGACGGCGTCTTCCAAGGGCTGCGCGACGAGGGATTCATCAAGCCGGATATCGACGTAGACCCGGCCGAGGTCCTCGCCTATCTGCTGCCCATGTTGGAGCCGGTCCGGGCGGATCAATTCCAGTTCACCCGCGCCTGGCTGCGCAACGAGGCGGCCCGGATCGCGAGCCCTCGCAGTCCGGCCTACTCGCTCGGACGACAGTTGACGTTGCCGCCGTCCTACTTGCTCATCCATCGGGTGACTATGGGCTCGATCGGGGTGCTGTGCCAGTTGGAGGCGGCGGCGGCCTACCGCGCCGTACTGGAGCGCTGGCTACCCGGTTTCGTGGCGACCGAGTAATTGCCCGCCAGCGTGGGCGGCACCGGCCCCCCTCGGCCGGCGCCGCCCTCGCTGGCGATGGATCAATGTCGTTGCCCGCCGAGCCGGCGACTGTGCGTCCGGCGGGCGGACTGAGCTACCTGTCGAGCAGGCCGCCCGGCCGCACGCCGGCCAGACATTCGTGCTCGGGACAAGAGTTCAGAAAGTAGATAGGTCTCAGGTACGTGCCACATGCTGCAAAACCTTTCGGGTAGTACCGGCCGAACTCAGGCGGCCAGTCGCAATGCTTGACGTGCGTCGACCGCCTCGACTGCGCGGGCGGTTCGGGCTGCGGCCTCATCCCGCAGCGCGGCGTCGCGGGCGACATCCTCCTTGCGCGGCCGGCCACGCGGCCGCTTGCGGGCCACGACCTGTCCGTGCTCGAAGATCTCGCCGCCCCAGACACCCCAGGGCTCCTGTCGTTCCGCCGCTCCGGCCAGGCACTCCAGCCGCAGCGGGCAACCGCCGCAGAGCGACTTCGCCAGCTCCAGCTGCGCCGGGGCGTCAGAGAACCACAGGTCAGGGTCGAAGTTCCGGCAGGGCAGCGCGTCCTGCCCGACCCGTGGGGCGGGCCGTAGCGTTGGCGCCGGCGCCAGGCTCATCTTCCGGTCACCTCTCCTTTGCTCTGATCGAACTCTTGGCAATAACTAAGGCCGCGGATCCCGGTGTACGGGTTCCGCGGCCTCGAGGTGAGCCGGTGGTCTAGCGACTAGACCGGTCTCCCTCGAGGTGGGACTCCGCGCACATCACCCATGTAGGCGTTGCCGTTGGTGAGGCCACCGAAGGCGGCAGAACCAGCGAAACGACCCACAGCGGCAGCGTGCCGTGCGGCGGCACCAGTGATCCGAACTCCACGAACCCGCAGTCGCGACGCCACCGGCGCCGACTTCTGCAGGGCCGACTGACCCACCGAGTGGTGGGGCGGGAGGAGATCACTGTGGTGCGCCGGGGCGACGACAGCAGGCATCGACAGCTGCCGCATGGAAAGTTCGTTCTTCACTGTCAACACCTCCTGTCCTGATCTCGAAACAGCACCGCAACCGGTAGTTGCGAGCCATCTGGTCGGCTTCAGGTCACGCTACGCCCGCCCCGTGCCCCGCGCAATCGAATTACTGGGGTGGTGGCAAATTTGTTACCTGGGCCACGGAAGCGCCCGCCACCAACGCGATCACGGCCTCGCCGTACTGCTCGATCTTGCGGGGGCCGATCCCACCGATCGCGGAGAGCTCCGCCACCGTCTGCGGCGAACGCTCTGCCAACGCCGCCATCGTCGCATCGGTGAAGACGACGTACGCCGGGACGTGCTGCTCGCCGGCGACCACCCGCCGCCACTCCCGCAACCGCTCGTAGAGCTCTTCGTCGCGATCGGACGGGCAGTCAGGGCACCGGCCCAGCTTGCGGTCCGCACCGGCGAACAGCGTCGCGCCGCAGACCCGGCACGCGACCACCTGATTGCGGCGCCGGGCCGCCCGCCGCTGCGCGGGATCGCCGCTGTCCGAAGCCGCCGCGGAGCCGGCCAGCTGCGGCAGGAACCGGCACGGCCGCCGGGCCCGCCCGCCCGGCGAACGGGACTGCCCGTACGACAACCACAGCCACTGGCGGGCCCGGGTGATCCCGACGTAGAGCAGCCGGCGCTCCTCCTCGACCGCCTCGTCGGTCCGGGCGTACGTGGTCGGCAGGGTGCCTTCGGCGAGTCCGACCAGGAACACCGCGTCCCACTCCAACCCTTTGGCCGAGTGCAGGCTCGCCAACGTCACGCCCTCCACAGTAGGGGTGTGTTGGATAGCTTCCCGCCGCGCCAGTTCGGCACAGAAGTCCGCCAACGACGACGAGGCCACCTCCTCCGCGAGCGTCACCAGCGCGGCCAGCGCCTCCCACCGTTCGCGGGCGGCGCCGCCGCCGGGCGGCGCGTCCGGCTGCCAACCGGTCGCCACCAGCGCCTCGGTAACCTGCGCCGGCAGCGGCTCGTCCGGCACCGGCGGGCTCTTCGCGGCGGCCCGCAGCGCCATCGTCGCCTGCCGTACCTCCGGCCGTTCGAAGAACCGCGCAGCGCCGGTCACCACCGCCGGCACTCCGACCTCCGCCAGCGCCTCCTCGTACGCCTGGGATTGGGCATTGGTCCGGAACAGCACCGCGATCTCGCGCGCGGGGGTGCCCGCGGCGACCAGTTCTCGGCAGCGCGCGGCGACCGCCGCCGCCTCGGCCGGCTCGTCAGAGAAGATCCGCAGGTCGGGCTCCGGCCCCGGCGGCCGTTGCCCCTGCAACGCCACCCGCAGCCGGGCTTCGCCCCCGCGGGCCTGGGAGATGACGTTGTTAGCGAGCGTCACCACCTGCGGCGTGGAGCGATAGTCGCGGACCAGCCGGACCACCACCGCGTCCCGGAACCGCCGCGGAAAGTCCACCAGATAGGTAGCGCTCGCGCCGGTGAACGAGTAGATCGTCTGACTGGCGTCGCCGACTACGGTCAGGTCCCGGCGCCCGCCGAGCCAGGCGTCGAGCAGCCGTTGCTGCAGCGGGTTGACGTCCTGATACTCGTCGACCACGAAGTGGCGGTACTGGGAGCGGATCTGCTCGGCGACGTCCGGGTGCTCCTCGATCCCCCAGACCGCCGCCCGCAGCATGTCCTCGAAGTCGATCAACCCGCGGGCACGCTTCAACTCCTCGTACGCGGTGAAGACCTCGCCCACCTTCGCCGCCTCGAACGGGGGTTCCCGCTGTGCCTTGACCGCCGCAGCGGCATACTCTCCCGGCTCGACCAGGTTCGCCTTGGCCCATTCGATCTCACTGGCCAGGTCCCGGGCGGTGGTCCGGTCTGCCCGCAGACTGGCCCGGGCCGCCGCCAGCGTCACCAGCCGGGCCTTACTATCGACCAGCTCCGGCATCTGCCGGCCGGCGAGCAGCCGGGGGGCGAAGTAACGCAGCTGCCGCAGCCCGGCGGCGTGGAAGGTGCGCGCCTGCACCCCGTCGGCGCCCAGCTGGGCCAGCCGCTCCCGCAGCTGGCCGGCGGCCCGGGCGGTGAAGGTCACCGCGAGGATGCGTCTCGGGTCGATCTCACCGCTGACCACTCGGTACGCGATTCGCCGAGTGATCGCCCTGGTCTTGCCGGTGCCGGCACCGGCCAGGATGCAGACCGGTCCGGCCGGTGCGGTCACCGCGGCCCGTTGCTCCGGGTCCAGCCCTGCCAACACCTGCGCCGCTGCGTCATCCGCCACAGTCAGGCATCATCGCAGTCGTACCTGACGTTGCCCAAAGGTAGTGGCGAACCCCCCGTTCGCCGACTTTCTGATCTTGGAGGTCCCCCGTGCTGACCATGTACTCCACTCCCTGGTGCGGCTACTGCCGCCGGCTCGCCGCCCAGCTGGACCGGGAGGGCATCGGCTACACCGTCGTCGACATCGAGCAGGACCCGGCCGCGGCCGACTACGTGATGAAGGTCAACGGCGGTAACCAGACGGTGCCGACGGTGACATTCCCGGACGGAACCGCCCTGACCAACCCGACCATCACCCAGGTACGCGAGCAGCTGGCCGCCGCCGGCTGAGGACCCGCCTGCCCGCACCAGGCCGGCCGTAGTGATCAAATACCCTGCAGCTGTACGACCCGCGGTGTGTCGTACAGCTGCAGGGTATTTGATCACCGGTACCGCCGATCGGCGGAGCGGTCAGGCCCGGCGGGTCATCACCCGGTAGGTGACGCCGAGGCCGACCACCGCCCAGCCGGCGAGCACCAGGAAGGGCACCGCCGACAGCCCACCGGCGGGGGTGTCGAGGGTGTCGCGTAGCGCCTGGGCCAGGTATTGGAAGGGCAAGAACTGGTGCGCGGCGGCGAGCCAGTCTGGCAACCGTTCCGCCGGATAGTTGACCGGGGAGAACATCATCGTCATGATCAGGATCAGGTTGGTGATCACGCCGACCACCTCCGGTTTGACCAGGTAGGCGACTGCGTACCCGACCGAGACCGCAACCAGCGCCACTAGCAGCGCCGCCGGCAGCACCAGCGGGCTCACCGACAGGGTGAGGTCGAATCGGGCTACGCCGACCAACAACGCGGCGATCATCCCGGGGATCGCCACCACCATCCACACTGTCGCATCGGCGGCGAGCATCGCCATCCGCGGCACCGGCATCGCCCGTTGGTAGTCGAACATGCCGCGGAGCTTCTGCTGGGCCACCATCTGCGGCGCCAGCACCATCCCCACGGTTACCAGGGCGACGGTCGGCGCGCCGGTAGTGAGGTAGAGCGCGGTTTCCCGGTCATAGCTGGGCATCAGGAACGAGAAGCCCAGCACCACCCCGACCGAGAGCAGCGTCTGGATGATCAGGAACAGCGGCAGCTCCGTCCGCAGCCGTAGGATGTTCCACCGCAGCAACAATCCGTAGCTACGCAGCCAGTTCGGCACGATCCCGTTCCTCCTCCGCGCCGCCTTCGGCGCCGACCAGCGAGATGTAGATGTCTTCCAGGCTCACCGGCGAGACGGAGAACTCGTCCACCCGGCCGACCGCCTGCTGTTGCTGCGCCCACGCCAGCGCGCCCGCCGCGTCGTCGGCGCGGATCGGGGTCACCACCCGGCGGCCGCTCACCACCGCTGGGGCTGCGCCAACGTACTCGGCGGCGAGCGCGCCCGCGGCCTGATCGTCGACCGCGAGCACCTCCAGCCGGAACCGGGCCGCCCGGTCACCGCGCAGCTGGGCCGGGGTGCCCTGCGCCACCACCCGGCCGCGGTCCAGCACCACCAGCCGTTGCACCGCCCGCTCCGCCTCGACCACGTTGTGGGTTACCAGCACCACCGCGCAGCCCTGCTCGGCGAGCGCCGTCACCTGTTGCCATAGCAGCCGCCGGCGCACCGGGTCCACATCGTTGGTCGGCTCGTCGAACATCACCACCCGACCCGGCTCGGCCGCCGCCATACAGAACGCGGTGAGTCGGCGGACACCGCCGGAGAGTCGCTCGCCGACGGTGTTTGCCCACGCAGACAGGTCCAGGGCGGTCAACAACTCGTCGGCGCGCTGGCGGGCCCGCTTACGGCTGGCGCCCCGGATCCGCGCCATGATCTCGATCGCCTGCCGCGGGGTTACGCCGTTGAGCGGCGCATGCGCCTGCGGCTGCAGGGAACAGAGCCGCCGGGCGGATGCGGGATCGGTGACCGGGTCGGTGCCGTCGATCCGGATCCGGCCGGAGGTCGGCCTCGCCAGCCCCACCACCTGATTGAGCAGGGTGGTCTTGCCGGCCCCGTTGTGGCCCAGCAGGCCCAGCACCTCGCCCGCCTCGACCCCGAGGCTGATGCCGTCGTTGGCGCGCACGCCGCGCCGGTAGACCTTGACCAGGTTATCGATCTCCAGTAACACTCGTCACTCTCCCTCGGGCTCGGCCGACTCGGGCGCTTCGGCGGGTTGGTAGACGGGGCCGCTCGGCGCCCCGAGGGCGAGGAACCGGACCGGCCGGGCACCGGCTGGCCGCTGCTCGGGGTCTATCCGCTCCAACCGGGGCAGCAGGTGCCGGTCGACCACCTCCAGCAGCTCCCGCCGGAACTCGGCGAACTCGTCAGCGTCCAGCCAGGCGTAGTTGACCTGGCAGGTGATGCCGGTGTCCCGCCATGGCTCGGGCTCGCTGGCCCGCTGCTGCTGCCAGGCCCGCCACGACTCCAGATCCCGGGCGATCAGGGTGTCGATGAGCGCCTCCCGGGCGGTCGCGAAGCCCGGCTCAGCCGACTCGGCCGCGACGCTGACCGCCTGCGGCACGTATCGCCAGGGACGCTGCCGGCCGGTGCCCCGCTCGGCCTCCTCGACCACCCCGTGCTTGGCGAGTAGACGGAGGTGCCAGGAGCAGTTCGACGCCGACTCCCCCAGCCGTTGCCCCAACTCAGTAGCGGTGAGCGGGCCATACGTCAACAACTGGTCGATGATCCCCATCCGCACCGGATGGGACAACGCCCGCAACTGCCGCGGATCGCTCAGCTCCCGATGTGGCAGCGCTGCGTTGGCGCCATCGACGGAGGCTGCCGGTTCATCCTCAGACATGCTCGAAGCTTAGCTTTCGAAAGGATCCCTTCGCAAGAGATCTTTCGAAAGCTACGCTTCGAGACGCCACCCAGTTAACTCTGCTCCAACTCCGCCACCCAGCCGTGGATCAGGTAGTGCGCGATCGAGGCCGGCCCGGGCAGGGCCAGCGGCGAACCCGCCGGCGCCTCCCCGTACGGCGCCCCGGTCGGATCCGGCCGCTCCGGCAGCAGCGCCGCCACCTCGGCGCGGGTGAACCACCGCGCCTCCGCGATCTCGGTGGGCTCCAGTCGCAGCGGCTGCGCCGGGTCCCCGACACCGGTGAACCCCAACATCAGCGAGCCGGGGTACGGCCACGCCTGGCTGGCCTGGTAGCGCAGGCCCGAGACGGGCACCCCGACCTCCTCGTACACCTCGCGGACCACCGCCGCCTCGGCGGACTCACCGGGCTCGACGAAGCCGGCGAGGATGGAGAAGAACCGTCTACCCCCCGGGCGGTGCCGCCAGGTGGCGTTCCGGGCCAACAGACACTGCCCGGCAGGGCCGGCCACCCCGTCGTGGATCAACATGATCACTGCCGGGTCGGTCCGCGGAAAGAGGTGTTGGCCTGCGGAGTCCACCCGGATCCAACCACCGTCCGCCGGGGTGGTGGCCTCCCCGGTCATCGGCGAGAACCGATGACGGGCGTGCCAGTTCACCAACGAGGCGGCGGTGGTGAGTAGGCCGGCGTCGCGATCGTTGAGCTCCGCCCCCACCTCCCGCAACGACACCAACCTCGCGCCGGCATGTGGTGGCGTGGGCGACTCCGAGACCACGGCGAAGTACGGGACGCCCGCCTGATCCTGCCCCAGAAAGAACCGCTCGCCGGCGGGTGCGGCCTCGGCCGAGCTGAAGACCAGCTCCGGGGTCGCCGAGTCGGCGGCGGCGCAGAACGCCCGACCCTTCGGATCGACCACCAACACGCGGCTTCGCGACCACGCCTCGGCCAACCACTGCGGGTCTCCTCGCCGCAACGCCGCCCGGTCCACCCCGGCTCGCGCCAGCGGAGGTCCGGCCGGGATCTGCGGCACACTGATCTGCCCCGGGGCCGCCCGGTGCCCCGCGGCCTGCCCCGCAGTGGCCTGCCCCGCAGTGGCCTGGCCACCAGCGGCCTGGCGCGCGATGTTCTCCCGCGCGGCGGTGGGCCTGGACGGTCCGGTCATACCGGCTCGCGAGTCACCGGCGTCAACGTCGCCAACGGCGCCTCGACCACCGTGGCGTCCCCGAGCACCACCGTCACCGCCTTCGCGGGCGCCAGGTACCGACTCGCCGCCGCCGCAACATCAGCCACGGTCGCGGTCGCCAACGCCTTGACGTGATGCTCCAGATAGTCCAGTCGCAGCCCGAAGCCGGCGTAGGTGCTCGCCAGCCCGGCCAACCCGGACTGCGTCGCCAGCCCCAGCTGGACGGTGCCGAGCGCGTACTGCCGGGCCTGCTCCAGCTCCGACTCGGTCGGCGCGCCGTTGGCCAAGCGGCCCAGCTCGTAGTAGGTCTCCAGCAACGCGGGCGCGGTGACCTCGGTCGCCACCTCCGCCGCGATCACCAACGACGAGCCAGCGACCGAATGCTCCACACCCGAATGCGGGCCGTACGTGTAGCCCTTGTCCTCGCGGATGTTCTCGACCCAACGCGACGAAAAGTAACCACCGAAGACCAGATTGGCCAGCTGCAGCGCCGCATGGTCCGGATGGGTCCGCCCCACCGCCGGCAGCGCCATCCGCAGCGACGACTGCACCGCGTCCGGCCGATCGGCGACCAGCAACGGCCCCGGGCGCAGCGGCGGAGCGGCCGGCAACGACACCGGCGGCGCGCCACCGTCCCAGTCACTCAGCGCCCGCACCGCGGCCGCCAACGCCTCCGCCGGCCGCAGGTCCCCCACCAGCACCAGGGTTGCCCCGGCCGGATGCACCCGGCCAGCGTGCAGTTGCCGCAACACCGCGGTGTCGACGTCGCGTACCTGCTCCGGCTCCGGCGTCTGCACCGCGTACGGGTGGTCGCCGAACATCCGTCGCAGCAATGTCTTCCGGACCAGGTGTGACGGCTGGCTGCGGGCGACCTGGATCCGGTCAGCGAGCCGTTCCCGCTCGGTGACCACCTCCTCGGCCGGATAACGAGCCTCGGTCAACACGTGCGCCAGCAGCTCCAGCACCCGATCGAGCCCGCTCACCAACGCGTTGCCGGAGACCAGCAGCCGGTCGGGATCGACTCCCACCCCGAGCGCGCCGCCGACCGCCTGCAGCTCGGCAGCGATCTCCAGGTTGGTCCGTTGGCTGGTACCCGAGAGCATGGTCTGGGTCAGCACCGAACTGGCCGCCAGGTCAGCGCCCCCGAACGGCACTCGCAGCCGCAGCTCGACCAGCGGCACGCTGGGCCGACGCAGTGCGATCACGGTGAGCCCGTTGGGCAGCTGCTGCTCCGCCGAGTCGGGCAGGGTCAGCTCCCCGAGCGGCCCGAGCTCCGGCACCGGCCTCATGCCGCACCCGCCGCGGCGGCGATGGCGTCCGGGCTGCTCTGCGCCGCCCCCGGCAGGACGCTCTGGCTGGCCCGACGCTCCGGCCGGAGGGTCGCGGCGGCCGCGACCACCTGATCGGGGGTTACCGCACCGAGCAGCCGGGGCAGGTCGTTGATCATCGCCGGGTCGCCTCGTTGCAGCTCCAGCACCGCCATCGACAACCCTCTCCCCAACACGCCATCAGCGTCCCGCAGCAGGTGGGTGGCCATCCGTGCCTGCACCCGCCGCAGCTCCGCTTCGGTGATCCCGTCGGTCGCCAACCGCTGCAGCTCCTCGTCGATCGTGGCGAGCACCGGGTCGACCGAGCCGCCCGGCGGCAGGTGCGCCCGCAGCAGCAGCACCGTAGGGTCGCGGACACCGAACGGTTCGCCGAGGAAGCCGATGTAACCACCGATGCTGGTCACCGAGCGGTCCCGCAACACCAATCGGGAGACCAGCCGGGAGGCGTCACCGTCGGTGAGCACCTCGGCCAGCACCACGTACGGCAGGTAGCCGGCGAAATCCCGCAGCGGGTCCGGCACCCGCCAGGCGGCGGCGACCGCGGGCAGCGGCGCCAGCCGGTCTTCATACTCGGCCCGCGCCTCGGCGGCCAGATCCGGCTCGGCGAAGCTCGGCCGCGCCGGCGCCGGCCGCGCTGGCACGTCGCCGAAGTGCTGCTCGACCAGCCGGATGGCGTGGTCAGGGTCGAAGTCGCCGGCGAGCGTCAGCACTGCGTTGCCGGCGGCGTAGTAGGTCTCGAAGAACTCCGCAGCATCGGCGACCGTGGCCGCCTCAAGATCACCGAACGAGCCGTACCCGTCGTGGGCGTTCGGGAAGGTATCGAAGATCACCGGCGGGAGCGTCAGGAACGGAAACCCGCCGTACGGCCGGTTCAGCACGTTCACCCGGATCTCTTCCTTGACCACGTCGACCTGGTTGCGCAGATTCGCCTCGGTGAGGGTGGGACCGCGCATCCGGTCGGACTCCAGAAACAGCGCCCGTTCCAGGCCACCGGCCGGCAGCGTCTCGTAGTAGTCGGTGTAGTCCAGGTGAGTGGAGCCGTTGAAGGTGCCGCCGGAGCCCTGCACATAGCGAAAGTGGGCCAGCTTCTCCAGGTTCGCCGAGCCCTGGAACATCAGGTGCTCGAAGAGGTGCGCGAAGCCGCTGCGGCCGGGCGGCTCGGAGCGGATGCCGACGTCGTAGAGGACCGACACCGACACCACCGGGGCGCTGCGCTCGGGCGCGAACACCACCCGCAGCCCGTTGTCGAGGGTGGTTCGCTCCACTGGGTAGCTGGTCCCCGGGATCTCGGGCGTCATGATTGCCGACACTCGCCGACCGTACACCGTTACGGGGAGGGGTGTGGCGGTCCTGCCCACCACGCCCCTCCCCGTACTCGGCTCAGCCCACCCGATCCGGCGCCGGCCGGTCCCGCCCGGTCCAGTAGTGGTAACCGAAGACCGCGACGAACAGCGCGAACCCGAACGCGTCGCTGGCCAGCCCACCGCCGAGCAGGCTCAGGCTGGCGACCAGCAGCAGGATCCGGGTCCCCCAGTGCAGCGGCCGGTCCAGGTAGCCGGCGACCGCGGCACCGAGCGCGGTCACCCCCACCAAGGCGGTGGCCACCACCGCTATCGCCCCGCTCCAGGTGACGTCGAGCAGCAACAGCTGCGGGTTCAGCACGAACATGTACGGCACGATGAAGCCGGAGATGGCGATCCGGAACGACCACACTCCGGTCCGCAGCGGGTTACCACCGGAGATCCCGGATGCCGCGTACGCGGCGAGGCAGACCGGCGGGGTGATGTCGGCCATCACCCCGAAGTAGTAGACGAACATGTGCGCCGCCAGCAGCGGCACCGCGTCGAACGCGATCAGCACCGGCGCCGCCAGGGTGGCGGTGATGACGTAGTTCGCGGTGGTCGGCACGCCGATGCCCAGGATCAGGCAGGAGATCATCACCAGGAACATGGTGATGATCAACAGGCCGGTGACCCCGACCTCCGGCAGGTTCAACCAACCGCCGACGACGTTCAATACGCCGGCGATCTCGCCCGCGAGCGAGGTCAGTTCGCCCACCAGCTTCAGCCCGAGGCCGGTCAAGGTGATCACTCCGGCGATCAACCCGGCGGCGGCACAGGCGGCGATGATCGGCAACGCGATCCGGGCCGCGTCTACCAACCCTTCGAGCAGCCGGCCCGGGGTGAGCTTGTCGTCCACGTTACGCCACTGCGCAACCGCGCCCCTCACCCACGGTGGAGCATCCGCCAGCCATCGCCGCCAGCGCAGTCGCTGTCGCCGCTGCCACTCGTAACCCCGGCGCCGCAGGCGGTGGCTCCACAACCGCCCGCGCCACCAGATCTGCCCAGCGACCAACCTCAGCCTGCGAACGACGCGGCGCAGCCCCGCACCGCTCGCTGGCTCAACCGCCGGGGGTGCCGGCTCCTCGCGGCTCGGCGCCGATGCCAGATCAGCCGCCCCGGGCTCCAGCGGCGGCGGATCGCGGCGGGCCGCGCCAACGACCAGGGCGCCGAGCTGGACCACGATGTTGATCACGATGGTGGCACCGATCGCCCACAGCGCGGCCCGCATCGGGGTGAACCCGGAGGCCAGAATGACGAAGATCAGGATGATCGGGGCGAGCAGGTACCCCTGGATCGCCAGCAGCCGGCGGACGCTCGGCAGCTGCTCCCGGGGTAGGCCCCGGATGCCCTGCTTCTTCGCCTCGAAGTGGATCACGATGAACTGCGCGACGAAGAAGAGCACCGCCGGGATCGCCGCCGCCTTGATGATCTCGATGTACGGGATCCCGGTCATCTCGATCATGATGAAGGCGGCGGCCCCCATGATCGGCGGGGCGAACTGGCCGCCGGTCGAGGAGGCCGCCTCGACCGCCCCGGCAAAGTCCCGCTTGAAGCCGGAGCGGCGCATCATCGGGATCGTGAACGCACCGTTCGAGACGGTATTCGCCACCGAACTGCCGGTGATGGTGCCGGAGAAGGCGCTCGTCAGCACGCCCACCTTGGCGGTGCCGCCGGTGTAACCGCCGGCCAGCCCCAACGCCAACCGGGTGAAGAACTTCTCCATCCCGGTCCGCTGCAGCATCGCGGCGAAGATCATGAAGAGGAAGATGAAGGTGGCAGAGACCGCGATCGGAGTGCCGAACACCCCCTCGGAGCCCAGGAACGAACTGGCGACGATCCGGTCCACCGAGTAGCCGCCATGGGCGAGAAACCCCGGCAGGTACGGCCCCACGTAGGCGTAGACCAGCATGATCGCCGCCAGGATGGTCAGGGCTGAGCCGATCGCCCGCTGCGCCGCCACCAGCACCAGCAGAATCCCGACCGTGCCGGCCCAGAAGAACGGCGTCACCGACGCGTCGACCGTGGGCACCCGGCCCGCCGAGCGCAGCAAGGTGTCCACGTCGAAGAAGAGGTACAACCCGGCGGCGAAGCCGAGTAGCGACAGCAGGATGTCGGCCAGCGGCATCCCCCACAACCGCAGCGGCAGGTGCCGGGCTGCCTGCACCACCACCAGCACGACCGCCGCCGGAATCAGGATGTAGGGGTAGGCCTGACCGGTCACATAAAGGTAGGCCAGCAGGAACAGCCCCAGGCCGGTGAGCGCCCACCCGGTCCAGAGCTGGCGCGGCCCTTGCGGTCGGGACGCGGGATAGATCAGGAAGATCAGCCCGAGCCCGAACGCCACATGGAAGGTGCGCTGCTGCAGGCTGGGCAGCGTGCCGAAGATCGCGGTGTAGAGGTGGAACAGGCTGAGCGCCAACGCCAGGAGGAAGACCACCCCGCGCCAGAAGGCGTGCTGGTCCTTCCGGGTCTTCGGCGCCGCCTCGGCGAAGCTTTGGTCCGCCACCAGCTGGCTGATGTCACGCTTGGCGGCGTCATCGTCGACCACTGCCGGCTGGCCCGGACCGAGCTCGGGCTCGGCTCCGGCCCCGCGATCCGGTCCCTGCTCGGGCACCGGCCGGCGGTGAACCTGTTCGGACACGGTCTCTCCTGTCTCAGCCTCCGGTGACCCGGAGCTCCACGTACGCACCTGCCCGGGCGATCTCCAGCAGCCGCAGGTCGGCCCCGTCGAGGAAGGTCAACACATGATCTACTGAAGCGCTACCTACTCGCAATGGGACGGTCGGTAGGAGCCGGCCATGATGCTCCACCCGGAAACCGTCGGACTCGCGGTGGAAGGTGGTGGTCACCGAACCGATCTGCTCGGGCCCGGCCGGTAGGTTCGGGCCGAACTCGTCGAACCACAGCTCCTCCAAGCCGATGCCCGCGGCGCCGGTGATGGAGAAGGTCTCCACCACCGGCCGCCGGGTCACCGAGTGGGTGTGCCGCAGTTGGAACGTCTCACCAGCAACCACCGGCCGCTGGTAGGCGACCGCTTCCCGCTCGTGATCCCACACCTGCAGGTGCAGCCCGTCGATCGGGTCGGCCCGCTGCGGGAGCAGCCAGCCGGTGACCGCCGCCGCCACGAGCGTCGAGGCGGCGGCCACCAGCGCTACCACCCGCCGCCGGGTCACGGCAGGTCGACGCCCTGTTCCTCGTAGTACCGCTCGGCTCCGGGGTGCAGCGGCACGCCGCCGAGCCCGTCGATCGCGGTATCCAGCTGGATTTCGTCCGCCACCGCGTGGCCCACGGTGTCCGGGTCCATCCCCTCGTACATCAGGCTGACCAGCTCGTACACCTGGTCCTCGTCGAGGCCGGGGGCGACATAGAGCGTCGCCCAGTTAGTCACCCAGGTCGCGGCGTCATCCTGGCCCGGGTAGGTGCCCTCGGGCACCTCCACCGCGCTCAGGCTGGCGTCGTCGGCGAGCATCTGCTCCAACGGCTCCCCTTCGAGGTCGACCATCACCAGGTCGGTACCGGTGGCGACGTCGATGATGCTGGCCGCCGGCAACGCCAGAATCCCGAAGGCGGCGTCCACGGTGCCGTCCCGCAGCTGGTCAGCGGCGTCGCCGAAGCTGTCCTGGAAGGAGTCGATGTCGCTGTCCGCATCGATGCCGTGGTAGTCCAGGATCTGCCGGGCCGACACCTCGGTACCGCTGCCGGCCGGGCCGATCTGGACCCGCTTGCCCGCTAGGTCGGCGATGGTCTCGATCTCCGCGTCGGCACGGGCCACGATCTGGGTCACCTCGGCGTACACGTTGCCGATCGCCATGAAGTCGTGGTCCTCGCCAGCGAAGTCTCCCTCGCCGTTCATCGCGTTGATCGCGACCCCGTTGACCGCCATGATGAGCTCCACCTCGCCGGCCTGTAGCAGCCGGAGGTTCTCCACCGAGGCGCCGGAGGCCTGGACACTCACGGTCAACCCGTCGATCCCCTCCGACCAGATGCTCGCCATGCCCCCGCCGAGCGGGTAATAGGTGCCCCCGGTCGACCCGGTGGCGAGCAGCATGTGCGACAGCTCGCCCGCGTCACCTGGTTCCTCGCCATTGGAGTCGTCGGGCGCACAGGCAGTTGTCAATATCAATGCCGTTACCGCTGCCGGGATGGTCGCGCGGAGCGCCACCCGGCGGGTCACTGCAGTCATGCTCATCCTCCCAAAACCATGAGTGAGGTCGGTACCGTATTCTGCCGTCTCCATCTATGCAAGGCTCTATGCCACATTGAGTTGAAACCGCAAGCGAATCGTGCAAGTGTTGTCACTCGCATGAGCACCCCGGATAGCTACTCCGCCCTCGCCGCCCGGATCCACGAGCGGGCGCGGCAGCTGACTCCGGCCTACCGAACCCTCGCTGACCAGGTGTTACAAGATCCAGCGGGGGTCGCATTCCTGTCCGTGGCGGAGTTCGCCGAACAGGTCGGCGTCAATGTTTCCACTGTGTCACGATTTGCCCAATTCCTAGGGCTCCCCGGTTACCCGGCCCTACGGCGGCTGTGCAAACAACACCTGCACGACCAGGCCCAGCTCGTACACCGACTCGAGACCGCCGGTGACCCGGCGACCGCCGGTGACCTCTGGGAGCGGGCCGCGCGCGCCGACCAACAGAACCTGGCCCGCACCTTCGCCCGCCTCCCGCCGGGGCAGCTCACGCAGGTGTCGACACTGCTCAGCGCGGCCCCGGCGGTGCACGTGCTCGGGCTGCGGAAGTCCCACAGCCCCGCCTACCTGCTGTGGTACCTACTGCAGCTGGTACGGCAACGGGTGCGACTACTCACCCCGGGCACGATCGTCGACCAGCTTCGTGAAGTGCACCCCGGCGACGCGTTCGTGGCCCTCGCCATCCACCGGTACTCAGCCGACACCGTCACCGGGTTCCGCTGCGCCCGGCAACGGGGAGCAGCCACCGTGGCGATCACCGACAACACCGGTTCGCCGCTGCTGCCGTCGGCCGATCACGCCCTACTCACCGACACCACCGGCCCGGCGGTGTTGCGCTCCATGACCGCGGTGGTCTCGCTGGTCCAGGCGATCGCGGCCGAGGTGGCGGCGCGGCTCGGCGCCGAGTCCCGCGAAGCCCTCGCCACCGAGGAGGCGCTCCTCGAGGAGTTCGCTGTCTACTATGAACCGCCGCGGCGCCGATCGGCCCGGGCGGGACGCAACCAGCCCACCACTTAGGAAGGATCCCTCGTGACCGGCCCGGTGCTAGACGAACAAGACGGCCCAGTACTCACCCTCACCCTCCACCGGCCGGAACGGCTCAACGCAGTCAGCGAACCGATGTACACCGCGCTGCGGGAACAGCTAGCCCGGGCCGGAACCGACCCGACCATCCGGGTGGTGGTGCTGCGCGGCGCCGGCCGGGCCTTCTGCGCCGGCGCCGACCTCAAAGCCCACGCCGGCAGCGAACGGACCCTCGCCGACCGGCGCGGCTACGCCGAACTTGCCGGCGCCGCCGTCACCGACCTGGTCGGCCTCCCCAAACCGGTGCTGGCGGTGGTGCACGGCTACGCCTTCGGCGCCGGCGCCGAACTGGCGACCGCGGCCGACTTTCTCATCACCACCCCGGAGACCGTCTTCGCGTTCCCCGAACTCACCCTCGGCACCTACGTCGGCGGCGGCGTCACGATGCTGCTGCCACAGCTGGTCGGCCTGGCCCGGGCCCGCGAGCTGCTCTTCACCGGCCGCCGCTTCACCGGTGCCGAGGCCGCCGCGTGGGGCCTGGCCCACCAGGCGGTCGCCAGCCCGGAGCTGCCGGCGGCCGTCAGCGACCTGACCGGCCGGCTCGCCGACTCCGCACCGGTACCGACCGGGCTGCTCAAACAGCAGCTCAACCAGCCCGACCAGATCGGAGCGGCGATCGCCGAGGAGGTGTCGGCGCTGACCACCTGCATGGGGACCGCCGACTGGCGGGAAGGCCTGGCGGCCTTCGCCGAACGGCGGACCCCCAGCTTCGAAGGGCGCTGAGCGATGCGGTCGACCGTCGACAGGATGTTCGATCCACACGCGATCGCCGTGGTCGGCGCCTCCAACCACCACGGCAAACGCGGCAACCACGCGGTCCGGCAACTGCTCGACGACGGTTACCCGCACCCGGTCTACCCGGTGCACCCGCGGGAAGCCTGCGTACTCGGGCTGCCCGCCTACCCAACGGTCAGCGCGATCGGCGCCCCGGTGGATCTCGCGTTCATCGCCACCCCGGCGCGGTCGCTGCCGGCGGTGCTCGCCGACTGCGGCGCCGCCGGGGTAGCCGGCGCGGTCGCGGTCGCGGTCGGCTTCGCCGAGACCGGCGACGAGGGCGCCCGCTACCAGGCCGAGGCGGTGGCGGCAGCCCGCGACCACGGGGTACGCCTGCTCGGGCCGAACACCTCCGGCTGCTTCCACCTACCCGCCCGGATCAACCTGGTCGGCCTGCCGGAGGTGCCAACGGGCCCGCTCGGGGTCATCTCCCAGAGCGGCAACCTGCTGCTCAGCGTAATCGCGGCGGCGCACCGCCTCGGCGGTACCGGATTCAGCCGGTACGCGGGGGTCGGCAACGAGGCGGACCTCGGCTTCCCGGAGCTCATCGATTATCTCGGCGACGCCACCGACGTCGGCGCCGTCTGCGGCTACGCCGAAGGGTTTCGACGTGGCCGCGAGACGCTGGCGGCGATCACCCGGACCGCCCGGCGCAAACCGGTGGTCCTGCTCAAAGGGGGCCAGAGCGATGCTGGCGGTCGCAGCGCCCGCTCGCACACCGGCGCCGTCGCTGGCGACGCCACGGTGGCGACCGCCGCGCTGCACGCCGCCGGGGCCGAGGTGGTGGCGCGGGAGGACGAACTGCTGCCGGTGAGCGCCGCCCTGGCGAACTGGCCCGCCGCCGGCCCGCGGGTGGCGGTGCTCGCCGACGGCGGAGGCCACGCCACCATGACCGCCGACGCGATCGCGGGCACTGGTCGGCTCCGGCTCGCCGAGCCGGCCGAAGCCACCCGGAGCCGGCTCCGGAGACTGCTGGGGCCGGCCGCGGCGGTCCACAACCCGGTCGACGTGGCGGGCGCCACCGACACCGACCCGGCGCGTTTCGCCGAAGCCGCCGAGCTGCTGCTCGCCGACGCCGAGGTCGACCAGGTAATCCTGGTCGGGCTGATCGGGGGGTACGCGCAGCGCTTCGATCCGACCCTGGCCGCGGCTGAACAACGGGCCAGCCAGGTGCTCGCCGAGCGCGCCGTGGCCGGCAAACCGTTGCTGGTCTGCAGTGTCTACCCGGGTGAACGCAGCCCGGTGCTGGCGCCGCTGGCGGCGGCCGGCGTGCCGGTCATGTCCAGCGTCGACGTCACGGTCCGGTGCGCGGCGGCGATCGCGGCCCGGCAGCAATGGTTGGCCGCGGCGGCACCGCAGTGGCCACCACTGCCCTCCCCCGCGGCGCCGCCGGACGGGCTCCGGCCCCTGACCGAGCCGGCGGTCCGGGAACTACTCGCAGCCGCCGGGGTGCCGATCGGTCCGCATCGGCTCGCCCGCACCCCCGCCGAGGCCGCACAAGCCGCTGGTGAGCTGGCCGGGCCGGTGGCGCTCAAGGTGGTCTCACCCGACGTGGTCCACAAGTCCGATGTGGGGGGAGTTCGGCTCGGGGTGGCGCCGGCCGACGCCGCGGTGGCCTATCAGGAGCTGCTGGCCCAGGTGAGCAGGGCCGTTCCGACCGCGGCGCTGACCGGTGCGCTGCTCACCCCGATGGTCGAGACGCCGGGCGTGGAGCTGCTGATCGGGGTGGCGCAGGACGCCACCTTCGGTCCGGTGCTGACCGTCGGCGCCGGCGGCACGCTCGTCGAGTTGCTGCGTGATGTCTCGGTCCAGCCGCTGCCGGTGACGGCACCGCAGGCGCGCGCCATGCTCGACCGACTCGGCGTGGCCCGGCTGCTCCGGGGCTACCGCGGCGCGCCCGCGGCCGATCTGTCCGCGGTGGTGGCCCTGATCGTCGCGGTCGGCGAGGTTGTCCTGGCCCATCCCGACGTGGTCGAGCTTGAACTCAATCCGGTACTCGCCCAACCGGCCGGAGCCACCATACTGGATGCTCGGGCGTTCGTCGTCGACTGAGGTCACGCGACGCTGGCGACCGCAGCGCTCACCTCGCCGCCGGGGCCTAGGTCGACCAGCACCTCGTCGCCGGCGTCGCCCTGCGCGACTACGCCGAAGAGCTGGGTCTCGCTGCACCCCTCGACCCGGCGCACCGGGCGGCCGCCGATCCGGATCTGCGGTGGCATCACCCCGGACCGGAGCCCGCGACCACGAATGACCACATCCAGCCCGCCATCGGCGCGGGTGGTCAGCTCGCAAGAGTCGATCACCGGAGCTGGCCGCGGACGCCGCGTGGCCCAACGTGGGGCGAGCCAGAGTTCATCGCGTGACTTGGACATCTGGACTCCTCAGAACTAGGGGGTTATGCCCGAATTACTCGTGAAAGGTATTTACTCACGTTTCACCCGACAAATCTGACACGCTGCATTCACCCGTTCGGACGCCCGGCGCCGTACCGGCCTCGCCCGGCGGCCTCGCCCGGCGCCCCGGGCCGGCCGCTGTTAATGGGTTGGCCCTGCAGGTAGCGTCGAACCGTGGGACCTCGTGAGTTGTGTGGCCTGCTCGCCGAACCAGATCGGCTGGCGGTCTTCGCGGCAGTCACCCTCGGCGCCACCACCCCCGACCAGGTGGCCAAGACCACCGGAACGCCGCTGCGCGAGGTGATGGCGGCGCTCCGGCGCCTGGAGCGCGCCGGATTGCTGTATCAGGTGGACGGTGCGCTCACCGCTGACCGGGAGGCCTTCAAACGCGCGGTCCGCGAGACTGCGGCAACCTCGCCGCCCGCCGAACCGCTCGACGCGGACCCGGCCCGGGACACCATCCTGCAGACCTTCCTGCAGCAGGGGCGACTCACCCAACTCCCGGCGGCATGGGGCAAGCGCCGGGTGGTACTTGAGCACATCGTCGCCGCGTTCGAGCCGGGCGTGCGTTACCCGGAACGCGAGGTGGACGCGACCCTCCGGGCCTGGCACCCCGACTACGCGTCGCTACGCCGCCATCTGGTCGACGAGGAGCTCATGGCCCGAGAGGCCGGGACCTACTGGCGCATCGGGGGCCCGACGCTGCTCACCGACTGACGGCGGGCGGATAGTCTCACCCGACTTGGCGGGTTGAGTGGTGCCTGGTTTGCCAGTTCGGCCCTGGTTTGTCGCGTAGTGGATCACCACTCAACCCACCAAGCGGCGGACGGCAGCGCGGGTCAGGCGGTGCCGGAGGTGCACCGTCCGCTCAGGATGGGGCCGGCTCGGCCGTAGGGAGCGCGGTCACCAAGGTCGCCAACGCGTCCGCGTCGAGCAGGTCCACGGGCCGCGCCGTATGGCCCTCGGCCACGTAGTGGAAGCCGGCCCGCACAGTGGTGATCGGCACGCCGGCCAGCTCGGCCCAGGCCAGCCGGTAGACCGCCAGCTGCACCGCCACCGCCCGGGTCGCCGCGGCGCTGCTCGGACGCCGGCCGGTCTTCCAGTCGATCACGTCGAATCCGCCGGCCACTCCGCCGTACTTCGGGGCGTCGGCGAAGACCGCGTCGATCCGGCCCCGCACCACCACCCCGCCGATCTCCGCGGCGAAGGGCACCTCGACCTGGGCAGGCACCCGGTCGGCCCATTCGCTGCCGAGAAACCGCTGCTGCAGCTCGGTCAGGGCCGCATCGCCGGCGGCGTCGGCGTCCGCGGCCCCGGGCAGCTCGTCGAGATCCAGCAGCTGGTCGCCCTGGAACCGCTGCTCCAGCCACATGTGGAACGCGGTCCCCCGCCGGGCGTACGGGTCGGGTCGGGCGGGCATCGGCCGGCGGAGCGTCCGCGCCAGCGCCGCCGGGTCAGCCGAGAGCGTCACCAGCTGCGAGACCGACAGCTGCGCCGGCAGCCGCACCGTCAACTCGCCACCCCGGCGCTGCCGCTCGGCGCGTTCGGCGAGCAGCAGCGTGACCCGCTGCCGCCAGTCATCGCCGACCGGGTCGACCTCGCCGGTCTGACCGTCATCGGTGCCCTCGGCCGCCGCCATCGCCGACCGCACCAGCTCCGCGGCCGCCGCCAGCGCTGGCCGCCGCGGCCCCAGCGGGTCCACCGGCCACGGCGCAGTAGCATCCAGCGCCGCAGTCGGATTGGCCGTCTGATCAGCCGGCGCCGGCGCCCAGCCGTCGACCACACCCGCGCCGGCCCGGCACTCGTCAGCGATGTCGAGCAGGAAGCCGGACGGCCCCCGCGGCTTCTTCACCCCGTCGCCCCACCAGTAGCCACTGGCGAGCAACTGCCGCCGCGCCCGGGTCACCGCCACGTACGCCAACCGGCGGTCCTCCCGCTCGTCGTACTCTCGCCACGCCTCCTCGAAGGACTTCCGGGCCGCCTCCACTGCCCGCTGGTCCTCGGCCCCGGCAACCGAGAAAGCGGGCAGGCTGTCGGCGTCACCGCGGAGCGGGAACGGCAGCACCCCGAACCCCTGCAGATAGTGGTCGGCACGCTTCGGCGGCGACGGCCACACCTGCTCGGTGAGGCCAGTTACCGCGACCACATCCCACTCCAGCCCCTTCGCCGCATGGGCGGTCAGGATCTGCACGGCGCCCTCGATCACCTCGACCTCGCCGGGCGCCAAACCTCGCTCCTCGTCCTCGGCCGCGGCTAGATAGGCGAGGAGCCCACCCAATGTGGCGCCCGGCGCCTCGGCGGCGAACTTCGCCGCCACCTCGCCGAAGGCGTCGAGGTGCCCCCGAGACAGGCCGGCGTCGCCGTCCCCGGCCGCGCTCGCCCGCACCGCGACCTCGACATCCAGGCCCATGGTGGCGACCACATCGGCGACCAGATCCGGGAGCGGCTGATCCAGTCGAGCCCGCAGCGCCGCCAGCTCCGCGGCGTACTCGACCAACCGCTGATAGCCGGGTACCGAGTAGCCGACCGGGTCGCCGAGGTCGGCTAGCGCCTCCGAAAGGGTGGCCTCGTCGAGCCGGTCCGGCACGATCTCCGGCTCGTCTGTCGACTCCGGACGGCGGGCCGCCGCGAGCGCCCGGGCCCGCCGGTGCAGCGCCACCAGGTCCCGCGGGCCGATCCGCCACCGGGCCCCGGTGAGCATCCGGACCAGCGCCGCCCCGTCCGCCGGGTCGGCGAGCACCCGAAGCGTGCACACCACGTCCCGGACCTCGGGAGTGTCCAGCAGCCCGCCGAGCCCCACCACCTCCACCGGCAAGCCGCGGGCCCGCAGCGCCGTCTCCACCGCCGGGATCTGATCCCGCCGCCGGACCAGCACCGCGCTGGTCGGCGGCTCGTCCCGCTGCCACGCCACCCAGATCCGGTTCGCCACCCACGCCGCTTCGTCCAGGTAGGTCTCGGCGAGATGGCACCGGATAGTTGCCCGCCCCACCGGGTCGGCCGGCCGGGGCGCGGCCGCGAGGGTGGCCACCCGGGCGCCGGCGGCGCGTAACGGGGCGGCCAGCCGGTTCGCCACCGCTAGGATCTCGGGCCGGTTGCGCCAACTTGTGGTGAGTTGCCGGACCGGAGTCGGGGCATCAGCGCCGGTGAAGAGCTCGGGAAACCGGTCAAGGGTGCCGGCGCTGGCCCCCCGCCACCCGTAGATGGACTGACAGGGGTCACCCACCGCGGTCACCGCGTGCCCCGCGCCGAACAGCGACCGCAGCAATACCACCTGGGCGTGGCTGGTGTCTTGGTACTCGTCGAGCAGCACCACCGGGAAGCGTTCCCGCTCCACCTGCCCCACCTCCGGGTGGTCCCGGGCCACCTGCGCCGCCCGGGCCAGCTGGTCGCCGTAGTCGAGCGCTTCCTCCTCCTGTTTGCGGCGCTCGTAGCCCCGAACCAGCGGCAGTAGCCGCAGCCGCACCTGGGCGCGG
The DNA here is from genome assembly GCF_016925615.1 of Natronosporangium hydrolyticum. NCBI lineage: Bacteria > Bacillati > Actinomycetota > Actinomycetes > Micromonosporales > Micromonosporaceae > Natronosporangium > Natronosporangium hydrolyticum. The sequence goes on along the minus strand of NZ_CP070499.1, from coordinate 1,007,430 downwards.
TCGAGCACCTCCTGGACGCCGGCGTAGACCCGGCCGGGAGCGGCGGTCACGGCGTCGCTGAACCGGCCGGTCCACCGGGCCACCTGGTCGGGGTGGGCGAGGTGCTCGGAGAGTTCAGCCGCGAGCGCCAACACGGCGTCGGTCACTGTCGACGGGGCGAAGGTGACCCCGGCCATGTCCCCGTCGTAGTTGCGGACCAACTCGTCGGCGAGTTGCCACCGGGCCGCCTCGGTCAGCAGCCGGGCCGCCGGCTCGTGCCCGGCACGTACCCCGTGCTCGGCGAGGATCCGCGCGGCGTACGAGTGATAGGTGGCGATGGTCGGCTCGCCGGCGCTGACGTACTGGTCGGCCGGCTCCCGGCCCAGCCGGCGCTGCAGCTGCCCCAGCCGGGTACGCACCCGGTGGGCCAGCTCGCCAGCGGCCTTGCGGGTGAAGGTCAGCCCAAGCACCTGCTCCGGCCGCACATAGTCGTTGGCGACCAGCCACACCACCCGGCCGGCCATGGTCTCGGTCTTGCCGGAGCCCGCCCCGGCGACTACCAGCAGCGGGCTCACCGGGGCCTGGATCACCGCCGCCTGCTCCGCCGTGGGCGGCGCCAGCCGCAGCAGCTCCGCCAGCTCGTACGGGGTGTAACGGGGGCCGGCGTCGTAGGCGGGCCGCGCTCGCCTGGTCACGGCTGCACCACCTGCCGTCCCTGCCCGGAGATCGGGCAGCTGGTCCGCACCGGGCAGGTGCGGCACCGGTTGTTGCGCACCGCGGTGAAGGTCGACCCGGCCATCACCGCCCCGGTACGCCGAACCAGCGCCCCCGCCCACTCCGGGTCACCGGCGTCGGCGAGGCCGGACTGTGCCTGCTCCCTGGCGTCCTTTGTGCCCGTCCCGAGCTGGACCAAGGTTGCCCCGCCGGGCTCGTCGCCGTGTTCTGCGAAGCCGCCGGCCGCCACCGCCGCCTGGTAGGCGCCGAGCTGCGGATGCTGCTCGATCTCCGGCCCGGCCGGCGCCTGCTTTCCGGTCTTCAGGTCCACCACCACCAGCCGGCCGGCCGGATCCAGCTCCAACCGGTCCACCCGACCGTTGAGCTCCACGTTGTCCAGCCGAACGGTGAACTCCTGCTCGATCGCGAGCAGCCGGCGGGGATTGCCGGCGACCCACCGGACCAACTTGTCGATCATCTGCTCGGCCCGGTCCCGCTCCGGCCCGGCGAGCCAGCGCGCCGCATGCTCGATCGCGTCGAACCGGGCACCCAGCCACGCCACCAGCTCCGCCCGATCCACTGTGGCCCGGTCGGCGAGCATCGCGGTAGCGTGCACCAGGTTCCCCACCCCTTGGGCGGCGCTGGGGGGCTCTCCCCCACCGTGCTTCTCCAGCAGCCAGCGCAGGCTGCACCGCAGCGCCGACTCGATCGCCGACGGCGAGACCCGGATCACGTCCCCGTCGCCGGCCAACGGCCGATCGTCCGAGAGCGCCGCCAACCCCCACCACTGGTCCGGGTCGGCGCCGGGGACCCCGGCCCGCGCCAACCTGGCCAGCTGCGCGGCGGCGGCCTGCCGGCGGGCCGCCGACTGCCCGGGGTCGGCCACCACACCCCGAAGCTCCGCCACCACGCCGGGCAGGGTCAGACCGAGGCCACGGCTCAACTCACCGGCGGCGACCCCGGCCACCGCCGGCGCCCCGGCGTCGTCCTGCTCGTCGAGCGGCAACGCGTCCGGGGCCAGTTCCCGCAAGAACCGGGAGGGTTCCTGGGCCAGCTCGTCGCCGCCCACCGAATCGGCCGCGACCGCGCTGGCGAGCACCGTCCGCCGCGCCCGGGTGACCGCCACGTGGAAGAGTCGCCGCTCCTCGGCCAGCAACGCCGAACTCTGCCCGGCGGTGCCGACCTCCCGGCCCGCGTGCAGGTCGACCAGCCGCTCCGCCCCCAGCAGGCTGCCGCGCAGCCGCAGATCCGGCCACACTCCTTCCTGCACCCCCGGCAGCGCCACCACCTCCCACTCCAGGCTCTTCGCCGCGTGAGCGGTGAGCAGCCGGACCGCCTCGCCCCGGTCCGCGCTCGGCGCCAGCGTGTCCGCCGGCAGCTCCTGACCCTGCAGATAGTCGAGGAACACCTCGATCCGGGCTCCCGGCAGCCGGTCGGCGAACCGGGCCGCAGCGTCGAAGAGCACCACGATCGCGTCCAGATCGCGGTCGGCAGCGGCCGCCCGGGCCGCCTCACCCCGGCCCTCACCCCGGCCCTCGCCGATGGCCTCGGCGCCGCCGCGGTGGCCGGTGGCGACCGCCTGCCAACGCTCGGCGAGGCCGCTCGCCCGCCACACGGCCCACAACACCGCTTCGGCGGTGGCGCCCGGCACGGCGGCCGCCTCGCGGGCGGTCGCCAACAGGCCGCTGACCGCCTTCGCCGGCGCCGCCCACCGGCGGTCGACCATCGCCAGCTCCGCCGGCTCCCGCAGCGCCTCCACCAGCAGCATCCCGGAAGGCCGTTGATCACCGGCAGAGCGGGCCAGCGCCCGCAGCCCTTGCCGCAGCCGCCGCTCAGTGAACGGGTCGGCGCCGCCCAGCGGCGAATGCAGCAGACTCACCGCCGCGGCCTCGTCCAGTCGGGCCGGATCGAGCGCGCAGCGCAGCAGCCGCAGCAATGGCGCGACCGCCGGCTGGCTCGGCAGCGGCAGGTCCTCGGCGTGGGTGACCACCGGTACGTCCGCCGCCCGCAGCGCCCGCCGGGCCCGCGCCAACTGGCCCCCCGCGCGCACCACCACTGCCATCGCCGACCAGGGCACCTGCTCCCGAAGGTGGATCTCCCGCAACCGGTGCGCCAGCCAACTGTGCTCGGTCGCCGGCGACCGGAACAGCCGCACCTCGACACTGCCCGGCGGTCTCCCCGCGGCCGCCGTCACCGACCGGTGCCGTGCCGGACCTCGTAGCCGGGTGGCCACCCGGGCGGCGGCGGCGCCCACCGCCGCCCCGCCGCGGTGGCCGTGGCGCAGCGTCAGCACCGGCGCGGGCGCCCCGGCCGGGGTGGGGAAGTCGTCGGGGAAGGTGCGCACCCCCGCCGGGTCGCCGCCGCGGAACCCGTAGATGGCGGAGTCCGGGTCGGCGAAGACCACCAGCGGCGCCCCACCCCCGGCCACCAGCGCCAGCAACTCCCGCTGCACCGGGTCGGTGTCGGCGTACTCGTCCACATAGACCGCCCGTAGCCGGGCCCGCTCGGCGGCGAGCAACTCCGGGTCAGCTTGCAGCAGCCGCACCGCCGCGGCGACCAGTTCGGCGTAGTCATACCCCACCGAGGCCCGGCTGGTCGCGTCGCGCAGCGCCAACACCGCTTCGTACTCGGCGCGAAACTCGGCGGCCGCCCGCCAGTCGTCCCGGCCCGCCTTCTCGCCGTAGGCGGCGAGCGTCGCCGCGTCGATGCCCCGCTCTGCCGCCCGCAGCAGCAGGTCCCGCAACTGCCGGGCGAACTCCCGGGTGGGCAGCGCCGCCCGCATCCGTTCCGGCCAGCGCGCCTCATCCCCGGCGAGCAGCTCGCGGATGACTGTGTCCTGCTCCGGCCCGGTGAGCAGCCGCGGTGGCGGTTCCCCCCGGCTCGCCGCGGCCCGCCGCAACAGGCCGAACGCGTACGCGTGGAAGGTGCGCACCAGCGGCTCCGGGACGGTGCCGGCCGCCTCGGTCAGGCGCCGCTCGATCCGGCGGCGCAGATCACCGGCGATCCGCCGGCCAAAGGTCAACACGAGCAGCCGCTGCGGGTCGACACCGCCGACCACCCGGGCCGTCACCGCCGAGACCAGGGTGGTGGTCTTGCCCGTACCGGGTCCGCCGACGACCAGCAGCGGCCCGTCGACGTGGGCCACGGCCGCAGCCTGCTCCGGGTCGGAAACGAAACCCTCCGGCCCCGCCGGCTCGACCGGCCGGACCAACCGGTACCCGCGCCTCTCCCGACTCACACGTGCCATCACACCACGCCAGTACGACGAGCTGACCCGCCCGGCCCGCGGGTATGGGCCAGCCACGCTCGGCAGCGGTGCCAACAGGTACGACCAGCCGACCACGGCAGCTATGGCCAAGTGACCACGGTAGCCATGGCTAGGTGACCACGGTAGCCATGGCTAGGTGACCACGAACCTAGCGGCCATCTGACCGTTGATCTTGATTATCGGCGACAATGACGTCATGTCGACCGATCGCCGCCTCCTCAGTCGCCACGCGGAAGAGCTGGTCACCGAGGCACTGGCCGATACCCGGGTAGTGCTCATCAACGGTGCTCGGCAAGCGGGCAAGAGCACACTCACCCGGTTGTCGACCGAAGCCACGATTCCCACCAGCGTTCGCATGCTGGATGACCCAGCAACACTGCTGTCTGCCCGCGATGATCCGACCGGCTTCGTGGATCACGACGGGCTCATGATCATCGACGAGATCCAGCTAGCGCCTGAGCTGTTGTCGCCGATCAAGCTGACCGTCGACCTCGACCCACGTCCTGGCCAGTTCCTACTGACCGGATCCTCCCGCGTGCTCTCACTCCGCCACCTCCCGGACACACTGCCCGGGCGGATGGAGATCATAGAACTGTGGCCGTTTTCGCAAGGCGAGCTGACGAGCACACCGGATCGTTTTGTGGACGCGGTCTTCCGACACGGCCCGGAACTCGAACACACCTCTGAATTGCGCCGCCGAGACTACCTTGAGCGGGTAACGATCGGAGGCTTCCCAGAGGCGGTAAGACGAACACCGCGGCGCCGCAGCGCATTCTTCGACTCGTACCTGGCTACTCTGATCGAACGCGATGTGCTGGAGCTCGCCAGCATCGAACGCCACGGCGAACTGCTCTCGCTGCTCGGGTTGCTGGCTGCGCACACCGGTGGACTACTCGTGCCCGCCGCGATCGCGGGCCAGTCTGGCATCCCACGCACCACGCTGAATCGTTACCTGGAGTTGCTCACCGCGGTTTTCCTGATCAAACGCATCCCGGCCTGGTCGCCGAACCACGCCCGACGGATCGTGGGTACTCCCAAGTTAGCCTTTGTGGACTCCGGTATCGCGTGCCACCTGCTTGGGCAGGACGCCCATCGGCTAGGGGAGCCGGGTGGCGCCGCTGGCCCGATACTGGAGAGCTTCGTACAAATGGAGTTAGCTAGACAACTAACCTGGTCGCAGCAGCGGGGCAGGCTCTACCACTACCGGACCAAGGAGCAACGCGAGGTCGACGCGGTGATCGAGTCTCCGGACGGCAGAGTGGTCGGGATCGAGGTCAAAGCTGGCGCGACCGTACGTGCTGAGGACCTCGCAGGCCTGCGCGACCTCGCCCGACAGGCGGGCGACCGATTCGTAGCCGGCATTGTGCTCTACACCGGAGGGCAGACGCTCCCTTACGGAGATCGACTGCGCGCCCTGCCGATGGACGCGCTCTGGCGGCTCGAGCCCTGAGCAACGAGCCCTCGCGGAGCTGCCCCGGTCACAGCCCGGAGTCGGCGGCCTGGATGTGCGCGATCGCGTCGGCCACGTCGTCGGTGACGTGGATCAGGTCCAGATCCGACGGTTTGATCTTGCCGTCGGCGCTCAACGTGTCCCGCAGCCAGTCCAACAACCCCTGCCAGTACGCCGAGCCCATCATCACCACCGGAAACTGGGTGACCTTGCGAGTCTGCACCAGAGTCAGCGACTCGAACAGCTCATCCAGGGTGCCGAAGCCTCCCGGCAGCACCACGAACGCGCGAGCGTACTTGACGAACATCGTCTTCCGGGCGAAGAAGTACCGGAAGTCGATCCCGATCTCACACCAGTCGTTGAGCTTCTGCTCGAACGGCAGCTCGATGCCGAGCCCGACCGACAGGCCACCCGCCTCGGCGGCGCCGCGGTTCGCCGCCGACATCACCCCCGGCCCGCCGCCGGTGATCACCGCGTACCCGGCCTCCGCCAGTCCGGCGCCGACCCGCCACGCCAGGTCGCACTCGGGGCTGTCGGGCTCGCTGCGGGCGGAGCCGAAGACGCTGACCGCCGCAGGCAGCTCGGCCAGGGTGTCGAACCCCTCGACGAACTCGGAGAGGATCCGCAGCGCCCGCCACGCGTCCTTGGTCTTCCAGTCGGCCCGGGCCCGGGAATCGAGCAGGCGTTGGTCCTCAGTGAGCCGGGGCACCGCGTCGCCGCGGAGGGTCACCGCCCCCCGGTGCCGCTCCGGCCCGGCCAGCCCGTGCCCGTCCTCCTCGTACGCCATGACGCTCCACCCCATCCAATGCCGCCGAAAAAATCGCCGCGAGACGCAACCCACCGGACCGTCTCCCGCGTCTTACCTAACACATACGCGGTATGTGGTGGGCCACCGGGAGGTACGACATGATGAGCGTTCACGACCTGGCCCGCGTGCGTCGGCAGTCGCGGCGGCGAATCCGGCTCCTGCTGGCGCAGCGGCGGGCCGCGGCCGCCAACGACGCCCCGCACCCGGTGAGCGCACCCCCGGCCCCACCGGGTGCGTCAGCTCGCAGTCTCCTCCCCGGCGAGCCAGCGCCGGAGCACTGACGCGCCCTCGCTGATCTTCGCGATCTCCACCCGTTCGTCCCGGGCGTGGGCCAGGTTGGGATCTCCCGGCCCGAAGTTCAGCGCCGGGATGCCGAGTTCGGCGAACCGGGCGACATCGGTCCAGCCCAGTTTCGCGTTCGGCGGTGACCCGACCGCCCGCAGAAACTCCACCGCCGGCGCCGCGGTCAACCCGGGCAGCGCCCCTGGGGCGGCGTCGACCACCGTCACCTCGAACCCGTCGAAGACCTCCCGGACATGATCGGAGGCGGCCGCCACTGACTGGTCGGGGGCGAACCGGTAGTTCACCTCCACCCGACACTCGTCGGGAATCACATTGCCGGCGACCCCACCGTTGATCCGAACCGCGTTGAGCCCTTCCCGGAACTCGCAGCCATCGATCGTCACCCGGCGGGGCTGGTAGTCGCCCAGCCGGGCCAGCACCTCACCGGCGGCGTGGATCGCGTTCTCGCCGCGCCACGAACGCGCCGAGTGGGCACGAACGCCGCGGGTGGTCACCATCGCCCGCAGCGTGCCCTGGCACCCCGCCTCCACCAGCCCGTACGTCGGTTCCAGCAACATCGCGAAGTCGGCGGCGAGCCACTCCGGATGCGCCTGGGACACCAGAAACAGCCCGTTGCGCTCCGACTCCACCTCCTCGGCCTCGTAGAAGAGGTAGGTCACGTCGTACCGGGGGGCCGGCACCGTCATCGCCAGCTGCAGCGCCAGCGCCACTCCGGACTTCATATCCGAGGTACCGCAGCCGTGGATCACCCCGTCGGCGACCCGGGCCGGCAGGTTGTCGGCGACCGGCACCGTGTCCAAGTGCCCGGCGAGCACCACCCGCTGCGCCCTGCCCAACTCGGTGCGGGCCATCACGTTGTGCCGGTAGCGGTCGACCGTCAGATGCCCGGCGCTCCGCAACGCCGACGCCACCGCGTCGGCGATCGTCTCCTCGTCGCCGGAGACCGACTCGATGTCGACCAGCGCCCGGGTCAACGCCACCGGATCGGCTAGCACGGGCGGGGTCAGCGCTTCGCTCATGACCAGAAACGGTAGCGTCTGCCGGTATGAGCTTCTCCACCTCACCGGCGTGGGGCGCCGGCCTCGCGACCATCACCAACGACGACACCGTCCTTGACGTGTGGTTCCCGGCCGGCTCGCTCGGGCTGGGCGCCGCCACCACCGGCGGGATGGCGGTGCTCGTCGACGACGCCGGCCTCGCCACGATGGTCGGGCCACGGGTGCTGCCGGGCGTGCGCACCGAAGTGGTGGAGGTCCACCTCTCGTCGCTGGCCGACCCGCCGAAGGACGCCGCCGACGCGTACCTGCGGTTGCATCTGCTCTCGCACCGGCTGGTGCGGCCACACCAGGCCAACCTGGAAGGCATCTTCGGGCTGCTCGCCACGGTGGCCTGGACCTCGGCCGGCCCCTGCCCCACCGACCGGGTGACCGAGCTGCGGTTGCTGGAGCGCGGCAACAGCCGCCAGCTGGCGGTGTACGGGGTGGACAAGTTCCCCCGGATGACCGACTACGTGGTGCCGGAGGGGGTCCGGATCGGCGACGCCGACCGGGTCCGGCTCGGCGCCCACCTGGCGACCGGCAGCACGGTGATGCACGAGGGGTTCGTCAACTTCAACGCCGGCACCCTCGGCGCCTCCATGGTGGAGGGCAGGATCTCGGCCGGGGTGGTGGTCGGGGACGGCTCCGACGTGGGTGGCGGCGCCTCGATCATGGGGACGCTCTCCGGCGGCGGCACCGAGGTGATCAGCATCGGTGAGCGGTGCCTGATCGGCGCGAACGCCGGCATCGGCATCTCGCTCGGCGACGACTGCGTGGTTGAGGCGGGCTGCTACATCACCGCGGGCTCCAAGGTGACGCTGCCGGACGGCGGGATCGTCCGGGCCCGCGAGCTATCCGGCACCTCCAACCTGATGTTGTGGCGCAACTCCGTCACCGGCGCGCTAGAGGCCCGCAGCCGCACCGGGTCCGGCATCCTGCTCAACCCGGCGCTCCACTCCCACAACTGACCGCTGACGCGTTGATCATGGGGTTTGGCACCTGATCTGGCGCTGATCATGGACCCTAGGTCCATGATCAGCGCGGGGGTGCGGGGCGGCGCGGGGTGAGGTGCACGATCAAGTCGGCGCGGTGCCGGGTGCCGGCGATCAGCTCCGCGTTGCGTTGGTCACTACCGCGCGCGCGATCTGCCGCCTCCGCCAGACTCCGCCCGTACGCCTGGTGCCGGGCGGTCAGCCGGCCCACCCGCGTCGCCTCGTCGCGCTCGATGAACCACACCTCGTCCAGCAGCTCCCGCACCGCTTGCCAGACCCCCTCGGCCAGCAGCAGGTAGTTGCCCTCGGTCACCACCAACGGCAGCTCCGGCGGCACCGGGATCGCGCCGGCGACCGGGTCTTCCCGGGACCGGTCGAACCGCGGGGCGTAGACCGGCTCCGGCGCCGGGTCACGCAGCCGGCTGAGCAGCTGGACGAAGCCGGCCGCGTCGAAGGTGTCGGGCGCGCCTTTCCGCAGATGCCGGCCGAGCCGGTGCAGCTCGGCGTCGGCCAGATGGAAGCCGTCCATCGGCACCAGGACCGCGGCCGGGGCCAACTCCGCCACCAGCAGCTCGGCCACTGTCGACTTACCAGCACCGGGCGCGCCGGCCAACCCCAGCAGCCGCCGGCCGCCCTGCCCAGCCAGTCGCCGGGCGCGCGCCCACAACGGCTCCAGGTGGTCTTCTGGCAGCTCCAGCCGCTCGGGCATGGCTCAGCCGGTGAGCCGGGAGACCGCGGCCGCGACCCGCTCATCGCTGGCGGTCAGCGCCACCCGCACATGGTGATCGCCACCGGGCCCGTAGAACTCACCCGGACTCACCAGGATCCCCCGCTCGGCGAACCACGCCACCGTCTGCCAGCAGGGCTCCTGCCGGGTGATCCAGAGGTAGAGGCCGGCCTCGGAGTGCTCGACGGTGAACCCGGCCTTGACCAGCGCGGGGCGGAGCAGCGCCCGGCGGGTCGCGTACCGCTCCCGCTGCGCCCGCGCGTGCTGCTCGTCGGCCAACGCCGCCACCATCGCCGCCTGCACCGGCGCCGGCACGATCGCCCCGCTGTGCTTGCGCACCTCCCACAACTGGCCCACCAGCTCCGGATCTCCGGCGATGAAACCCGCCCGGTAGCCGGCGAGATTCGACCGTTTGGACAGCGAATGCACCGACAGCACCCGGTCGTACCGGCCGTCGCACGCGGCCAGCACCGAGATCGGGTCGCCCTCCCAGCCCAGCGTCAGGTAACACTCGTCACTCGCGAGCACCGCGCCTCGCTCCCGCGCCCAGGCGACCAGCTTGCGCAGATGCGCCATGGGCAGCACCCGCCCGGTCGGGTTGGCGGGCGAGTTCACCCAGACCAGCCGGGTACGCGACGACGGGCCCACCGCGGTCAGCGAATCGCTGCGGACCACCGAAGCGCCGGCCAGCAGCGCCCCGACCTCATAGGTCGGGTAGCTGATCGACGGCACCACGACCGTGTCGCCGGGGCCCAGCCCGAGCTGTGCGGGGAGCGCTGCGACCAGCTCCTTCGAGCCGATCGTCGGCAACACCGCCAGCTGCTCCGGGGAGACCCCGCAGCGGGTGGCGACCCACTCGGTGATCGCCTCCCGCAGCCGGGCCGTCCCGGCCACCGTCGGATAGCCAGGCGAGTCCGCGGCGGCGCACAGGGCGGCCCGCACCGGCTCGGGCACCGGATCCACCGGTGTCCCGACCGAAAGGTCCACCACGCCGTCCGGGTGGGCCGCTGCCTGCTCCTTCGCCGGGCGCAGCCGGTCCCAGGGAAAGTCGGGCAACGCGGCGGCGCGGCGCGGCCGGTCGGCGGCGCCGCGCTCCGCTGGCGACACGGCCGTCAGTGGTCGGACTGCTGGGGCGGCTGGGCGGCGACGAACGCCGCGTCCTTGTCGAGCTTGCCGACCTTCGCGGCGCCACCGGGCGAGCCGAGGTCCTCAAAGAACTCGTAGTTCGCCGCGGTGTACTCCTTCCACTGCTCCGGCACGTCGTCCTCGTAGAAGATCGCCTCTACGGGGCAGACCGGCTCGCAGGCGCCGCAGTCGACGCACTCGTCCGGATGGATGTAGAGCATCCGGTTGCCCTCGTAGATGCAGTCGACCGGGCACTCCTCGATACATGCCTTGTCGAGCAGATCAACGCACGGTTCGGCGATGATGTACGTCACTGGTCGTCCTTTCAGACGTGCCTAAGCCGCGATCGCCCGCGGCACCACCCAGCCTAATATCTCCGGTAGGAGGTGGTCGACGGTGCTCGGACCGCATGATCTGGGGCACCGGGTGGTCGTGCGCCGCATCGTGGGCGAGCGGGCCGGCCGGCCGGTGCTCAGCGACGCACTCGGCACGTTGACCGACATAACCGACACCTCGCTAAGCGTCGCCACGGACACCGCTGAGCTGCACATCGACCGCCGGGCGGTGGTCGCGGCGAAACGGATCCCGCCCCGGCCCCCACGCCGTTCGCCGCGTCGGCCCCCGGAGGTTTAACCGCGGCCAGCAGTGGGCACTGACTTTGACGCCATTTGCCGACCCCCCGTGGAGGTGGCGCATGATTCGCGTACCCGACTCAGACAATCTTGGGCGGACCCGTGACGACGTCACGGCCGCGGTAGAGCAGCTCTTCTCCGCCGCCGAGCACGGCGCCAAGCAGGTCGGGCGGACATCGCGGCGCAGTGGCCAGGTCGCGCGGCGACGGGTGACCGACGCCGGCCGGGCACTGCGCGGCGAGCCGCCGGTAGACCGCTGGCGGTGGCTGGGCACCGGGCTCGCCCTCGGCGCAGTCGCTGGCGCCGCGGTGGCGACCCTGCTGGCTCGCCGGGAGACCCGGGAGGCGATCCTGCCGGAACAGGTGCAGGCCACCGCCGCCTCGCTCCGGGAGCGGGCCAACGGCACCGCGGAGACCGTCCGCGAGCGGGCCGGGGCCGCCGCCGAGGACGCGGCGAACGCCACCCGCGAGGCGGCGGCGAAGGTCCGGGACGAAGCGACGAAGGTCCGCGACGAGGTCAACAAGCATCGTCCCACCAAAGACGCCAAGTCATCCGGCCAGGACACCTGAGACCACATAACCGGAGTCACCTCACGGTAGGCGGCCAGTCATGCCAGGGACTGGCCGCCTACCCCTGTGCGCTGACTACCTCAAGGTATGACCGCTCCATGTATGGCCGGGGCCTACCCCGGAAAGCGCGAAACCGCCGGCCACAGGGTGGCCGGCGGTTCGCTTGGGTGGAGGTGCCGGGAATCGAACCCGGGTCCTCCGCCGCATTACCAGGGCTTCTCCGAGCGCAGCTCGCTACGTCTCTGCTCGGCCCCATCGATCACGCGAGCGAGTCGATGTGACGGGCCCAGTCGCTGATTAATCTCGCGTCACAGACCCCGCGACCGGGTCTGGTCTGCCAGCCTTCTCACTGATGCCGGCTGCTGGGACGAAGGCGCTCCCAGACCGACAGACTAGCTACTCGCTCAGGCGGCGAGAGCGTAGTCAGCGCGCTTATTGTCGGCGCTTGTGGTTTCCGACGGCCGTTTTAACGAGCGGGCGTCGGCTTCCTCGGCTCGCTTCCCCTGGCGCAACGTACGAAGTCGAAACCTGTCACCCCCTCGGGATTGCGACCAGCTGTCGCACCCTCAGCATAACGCCGCGCCGCCCGCCCGGCATTCCAGTATCTCGCTCGTCCGCCCAGCCCGCTCATCCGCAGGCCTGCCCGTCGATCTGGCAACCGGTCGGATCCCGGGCACCGATCAGGCCCAGCACCGGAGCTCGCAGGTGGAACTCGAAGACCTGACTCTCGCCCGGCCCCAGACCGGCCGGGGCGGTGAAGATCGCCTCGTCTCCCACCCGGGCATACTCCGCGCCTGTGATGTTCACCACGTCCTGGACGCCGACCTGCATGGTTACCGTCCACTCCGCCGCCGAAGAGCCGGAGTTGTTGACCGTCACCGCCACCGCCCGGCCACCGAGCAGCGGCAAGCCCGCGGTGCTCATTGTCGCGTCGAAGACCGCCGGCTCCTCCGGCGGCGACCCGTCCGGGGGTGACCCATCCGGTGGTGACCCATCCGGCGGCGGCCCGGCGGACGGGGTGACCGGCGGTGCCGAACTCCCACCACCGGGCGGGGCGGCGGGAAAGTCCGCCGACCCGGTGACCGAGACCGGACCCCCACCGGGGTCAGGCAGCTCACCCGTCGGCGCCGCCGACACCGACCCGGCCGGGACTCCGTCCCCGGGCCGGGCACCGGTCGCCACCGGCACCGTGCCGGGCTGGAGCGCCATCCCCGGCTCCGGTGGCCCGTCGAGCGGCCCGTCTCCGACCGGCGGCGGCCCCTCGGACCCGTCCAATGGATACACCATCGCCGCGAAGACCACCGCGGCCGCCAGCGCCGCCGCCCCGCCGATCGCGAGGCTGCGCAGCCAAGCCGTAGCGGCGACCGGTCCGTCGACCGAGCCGGCGGGCCGGGGCGCTTTCGCCGCCCGGGTGTGGCCGGAGCCCGCCGGGCGCGCCGATGGCGCCGGAGCCGCGACCGGCCCAGGAAGCTGCCCGGCAGCCGGCTTAGTCTGCGCCAGCCCAGCCCGCGCCAGCCCAGTCCGCACCGGCCCAGCCCCGCTGAGCCCGGCCAGGTCCGGCGCAGCCCGACCCGGCCGGTTCGCCCGCACATCCCGCGTACTGGTCGCCTCCCAGGCGGTAATCGCCGCGTTCGCCCGCAACCGACGCCGCCGGGTCTCCGCGGCGGCGACCGGCGACGGCGGCCGAAGCAGCGGCGCGCCGGCCGCTGCCGAACCGGCCGCTGTCGACTCCCCGGCGGCCATCCGGCCCAGTAGCTCCGGGAGGCGCCGCGCAAACAGCTCCGCATAGGTGGTTCGGAGCGCGGCGATCCGCAACGCCGCCGGTGCGCCGATGAAGCCGCTCTGCACCAGCACCAGCCGGCACGCGTCGCCGGAAGGGAGCAGCTGCCAACTCACCCGGGTGTGGAGCTTCTCTGCCTGCCACCGCATCACCAACTCGTCCGGGGCGGCGACGGTCACCACCTCCCCGGTGATCGGGCCGAGAAAGCCCGGCCGGGTCCCCGGATCCAGCTCGAACTCGCTGCCCTCGCGGGGTGCCAGGTCGGTGGCCATGAACCATTGGCCGAGCAGCCACGGCTCGGTCAGCGCCCGCCACACCCGCTGCCGGGGGTGCGCGAGATCGAAGTGGAGCCGCAGCTCGGCCATTGCGCGAATATATGTCGGATGACGGCGTGACGCATCACGACTGTCTGCTATCGGGGTGACCGCGTGGGTCGCCCCGATAGGTCGGATTGGGCTACTCCTTGCCCTTGGCGCGTCTACCCACCGCTCGGGCGATCTCTCGGTCGGCGTCCCGGCGCGCTAAGTCCTGCCGCTTGTCGTAGGAGCGCTTCCCCCGTACCAGCGCCAGCTCCACCTTGGCCCAGCCATTTGCGAAGTAGAGGGTCAGCGGCACCATGGTGATACCCGGATCCCGCAACTTGCCGACCATCCGGTTGATCTCCCCGCGGTGAAGCAGCAGCTTCCGGGTCCGCCGCGGAGCATGATTGGTCCACGTGCCCATCGAATACTCCGGAATGTGCAGCTGGTGCAGCCAGATCTCGCCGTTCGACTCTTGCGCGAAGGCGTCCACCAGCGAAGCGCGGCCGGCCCGCAACGATTTCACCTCGGTGCCGGTGAGCGCGATCCCCGCCTCGTACGTGTCGAGAATGGCGTAGTCGTGTCGAGCCTTCCGATTCGACGCGACCAGCTTGCGCTCTGGTTCCCGTGCCACCGCCAGCCATCCTCTCGTACGACGCGACCGGCCATGTTACCTCGGGTCCGGCCCGGACGGTGGCGATTTCCGGACCGGACCCGGGGGGGCTACTTCCGGAGGTAGAAGCGCAAGGTGAGCCAGCCGGTAATCGCGCTCACCAACGCTCCGACCCCGGCCAGCGCCGGCAAGGTCAGGATCACGTTGCGCCAGGGCACCGGCGTAAGCAGATCGGCCAATGGTGAAAGCGGCCCGTCGATCAGGAAAGCCTTACCGGCGGCCAGCGCACCGAAGGCCAGGATCGCACCGAGTAGGCCGGCGACCATCGCCTCCAACACGAACGGCGTCTGGATGAACCAGTTCGGCGCTCCGACCAGTTTCATCACCGACACTTCGCGGCGTTTGCTATACGCCGCGACTTGAATCACGTTCGCCACCAGCATCATCGCCGCCGCCGCCATCACCGCCGCGCCGACCAGCGCCATGGTCTGCACCGCCGTCAGCACCGAGAAGATCTCGCTGACGAGCTCTTCCTGGTCGACGATCTCGCTGATCCCCGGCACCGCGCTGTAACGGGCGTCGATCTCCTGGAAGCGCTCCGGGTCGGTCAGCCGAACCCGGAACGACTCCGGTAGCGACTCTGGCCCCACTGCCTCGATCAGGTCCGGCTGGTCGGCGAAGAGCGCCCGGAACTGCTCGTACGCCTCTTCCTGGGTTTCGTAGAAGTAGTCGGCGACCAACGGATCGGTCGCGAGCGTCTGCTCCAGCTCGGTTCGTTCCTCGTCCGACACCTCGGGGCTCAGGAAGATCGAGACCTGGATCTGGTCGTAGTAGAGGTCCTTGATCTTGTCGACCTGGAGGAACAACAGACCACTGGCGCCGAGCATGGTCAGAGAGACCGCCATGGTGATGATCATCGCCACCGTCATGGTGACGTTCCGCCACAGCCCGAGCGCCGCCTCAGTAAAGACGTACTTCGCGCGCATCTAGCCGTACACTCCTCGCGGCTGGTCCCGAACGATGCGACCGCTCTCGATCTCAACGACCCGGCGACGCATCTGGTTGACGATGTTGGAGTCGTGGGTGACCATCACCACAGTCGTGCCGGTCCGGTTGATCCGGTCCAGCAGTCGCATGATCTCGATCGAGGTGTCGGGGTCGAGGTTCCCGGTCGGCTCGTCCGCCAGCAGCACCAGTGGCCGGTTCACGAACGCCCGGGCCACCGCGACCCGCTGCTGTTCACCACCGGAGAGTTCGTGCGGGTAGCGGTGCTCCTTACCGCCGAGCCCGACCAGCTCCAGCACCTCCGGCACCACCCGCCGGGCGACCGACTGCGACCTCCCGATCACCTCGAGCGCGAAGGCGACGTTCTCGTACGCGGTCCGGTTGGGCAGCAGCCGGAAGTCTTGGAACACGCACCCGATCGACCGGCGGAAAGTGGGAATCCGCCAGGACCGCATCGATCCGACATCGCGGTTGTTGACCACCACCCGCCCCTTAGTCGGGGTGATCTCCCGCAGCAATAGTTTGATGATCGTGGACTTACCCGAGCCGGAGGGCCCGATAAAGAACACGAAGTCACCCTTGTCGATGGCGACGTCCACGTTGTCCAGGGAGGGCCGCGCCGCCTTCGGATAGGTCTTGGTCACACGCTCAAGGCGAATCACGGGAGGAGAGTCTACGCACACCCGCGCCCGGACCATAGCCCCGGCGTAGGGCGTGGGCCCCGGTACTGCTACCGGGGCCCCGCCGCCACCCCATATCGTCCGATTTGCCCAGCCGGCAGCGACTCGGCGTCAGCTTGCACTCGCGGTGAGCTGCTGCTGCCGACGCCACCGGATACCGGCCTCGATGAACGAGTCGATGTCGCCGTCGAAGACCGCGGTCGGGTTGCCGGTCTCAAACTCGGTCCGAAGGTCCTTCACCATCTGGTACGGGTGGAGGACGTACGAACGCATCTGATCCCCCCAGGAGCCGGCAGCGTCGGTCCGTAGCTCCTTCATCGCTGCCTGCTCCTCGGCCCGCTTACGCTCCAGCAACCGGGCCTGCAGCACCCGCATCGCCGCCGCCCGGTTCTGCAGCTGCGACTTCTCGTTCTGGCAGCTGACCACGATCCCGGTCGGCAGATGCGTGATCCGCACCGCCGAATCGGTGGTGTTGACGCTCTGCCCACCCGGCCCCGAGGAACGGAAGACATCGATCCGCAGCTCGGTCTCCGGGATCTCGATCCGGTCGGTCTGCTCGACCACCGGCAACACCTCGACGCCGGCGAAGCTGGTCTGGCGCCGCCCCTGGTTGTCGAAGGGGCTGATCCGCACCAACCGGTGGGTGCCCGACTCGATGCTCAGGGTGCCGTAGGCGTACGGCGCCTTGACCGCGAACGTGGCCGATTTCAGCCCCGCCTCCTCCGCGTACGACGTGTCGTAGACCTCAGTGGCGAAGCCCCGCCGCTCCGCCCACCGCAGATACATCCGCAGCAGCATCTCGGCGAAGTCGGCCGCGTCGACCCCACCGGCGCCGGCCCTGATCGCCACCAATGCTTCCCGCTCGTCGTACTCACCGGAGAGCAGCGTCCGCGTCTCCAACGCCTCGATCGCCCTGGTCAAGGCGCCGATCTCCGCTTCCACCTCAGCCAACGACCCGGCATCCTGCTCGGCGTCGGCCAACTCCAGCAACACCTTGGCGTCGTCCACCTGTCGGCGGAGCCCTTCCAGCCGAGAAATCTCCCCGTTCACGTGTGACAGTCGGGAGGTCACCTGCTGCGCGTTGGCCTGGTCGTCCCACAAACCCGGGGCCGCCGCCTCACGCTCGAGCGCGGCGCGCTGTGACCGCAGCTCCGTCAGATCGAGCACCGCCTCGATGCCCTGCAAGGTGGTGTCGAGGCGCTGGAGCTGGTCGGAAAAGTCAACTGCGTTCACGCCGACCAACCCTACCCGTGATAGTCGGTGAGCACGCTGACCCGCCGCCTCGGTGACCCGTCCGCTGACCTACTTCGCGGGGACGTTCTTGAGCCAGGCGAGCGCCGCCTTGTGATACCCGATCGCGAATTCGAGCGCGGTCGCGCCGTACTCGTCGCCCTCCTTCTTGGCCTCCTTCGCTTGGTCGCGACTCCGCGCCAGCTCCTGGTTGTGGTATTCGACCGCGGACTCCTGCAGTTTGCGAAGCTGCGCCGACGACTGCTTGTCACCGAAGGCGACCTTCAGCGCCACCGAGTTGCGCAAGGTGTCACGGCCCGGATCTTCGGTCAGCCACCGGACGAAAGCTCGCTTACCCGCCGGGGTGATCGAATACGGTTGGCTGGAGCGCGGACCCGGCTTGCCGAGTTTCACGTAACCGAGCTCCGCCAAAGCTGGCAGCTCCCGGTAGACCTGGCTACGGGTCATCGACCAGTAGCGCCCGAGTCGCTCCTCCGCCGTGGCCATCAACTGGCCACCAGTCATCTGCCCATCGTGCAACAGACCGAGCAGGGCTGCTGCCGTTGCGTTAATTCCAGTCTGAGCCATGCTTCATACGTTGCCACGCTTTCGGCGAGCTGTCCACTATTTCCGGGAATTTTCTCCACAGTAGCCCCTCTACAGTGAACCGTCTGGCGCCGACTGTCCCCGACAGAAACGGAATCGTCACCCAGCGCCGACTTTTGGGCACAGACCACCGAGGGCACCGGCCCATTCTCCGGCACCCTCAACCCGCCCCGCGGCTCCCGCCACAAGCGCGCGACAGAACCGCCCCGGCCTCACCCCGAATCCGACATCTGACCCACCCGCCACAGTGGCTACCCCCGACTCGCCCATTCCGCACACTCAATCGACCCGCCTGCCGAACCTCGGCAGGCGGCCCGCGATCCGCCGAATCGGAGGTTTCCCCACCCTGTGCTAATTGTTGCATATAGGGCATATTGTGCGGCGCCGGTCCAGGATGGCGCCGGCGTGTCGCCGAAGCCCGGCCCGGCGCCCCCGCGCAGGCCGGGCATTAGGGTGGCACCGTGGCCGCCACCTTCGCCGACTGGCTATGCTCGCGCTCCCCGGCGCAGCTCACCACCCTCCTGACCCACCGGCCAGAGGGTTCCCTGCCGCCGGCGCCAACTAACCTCCTGGAGCTCGCCGACCGCCTCGCCCACCCCAGCACTGTCGCCGCCGCGCTCCGCCGCCTCCCAACACCGGCCATTCAGGTCGTCGAGGTCCTGCAGCTGCTGGAGCCCGACGGAGGCGACCCCGCCGCGCTCGCCGACTGGCTCGGGCGCCCAACCGACGACGCCGACCTCGCCGCGGCCCTCGATCGGCTCGCCGACGCCGGGCTGGCGTGGTTCGACCCGGGCGCCGGCGTACTCCGGATGGTCGAACCCTGCTATCGCGCCTTCTCCGCCCCGCTCGGTCTCGGTCTGCCCGCGGCGACGCTGCTCACCCGCTACCCGGTCGAGCAACTCCGCCCCATCGCCCGCGCGCTGGGCCTACCCGCGAGCGGCCGGGCCAAGCAGCTGGTCACCAGTATCAGCACCGCCCTCGCCGACCCTGGCCAGATCCAGCGAATCCTCGACAACGCCGAACCGGCGGTCCGCGCGGAGCTGCTCCGACTCGACCAGGCCGGCCCCGAACCAAGCCACGCCCACGGCTGGTACACCAGCCCACGATTGGCTTCGGAGCTGGTGTGGGCTGCCCAGCACGGCCTGGTACTAACCGACCCGTGGGGGAGCCACCAATTACCCCGCGAGGTAGGCCTCGCGCTACGCGGACCAGACTGGCGCGCGCCATTCTCCCCGCACCACCCCACGGTGCCACTGAGCACAGTCGCGCCCGAAATCGTCAGCAACGAGGCCGGCGCCGTCAGCGGCATCGCCCTGCAATCGCTCGACGCGGTACTCGACACGGTGGCCGAGACACCCCCAGTGATGCTCAAATCCGGCGGCGTCGGCGTCAAAGAACTCCGCCGGCTCGCCAAGGCCACACAACTCACCACACCGGTGGTACGCCTGTGGCTGGAGGTGGCCTACGAAGCCGAACTGCTCACCGTCGTACCGGACCGCAGCGGGGGCGGCGAGTTACTTCCCAGCGCCCGCTACGACCAGTGGGCCGACCATGCGCCGGCCGACCGGCTCGCCGCGCTGCTGCCGGCGTGGCTGGCGCTACCGGCCAGCCCGATGCTCGACCCCGACGTGATCGGAGAGAAGCCGCCCCCGGCGCTGATCCGCGACCACCGCGGCCCGGTCGCCGCGCTCGCCCGGCACCTCCTCCTGACCTTCCTGGGAACCCTCCCATCCGGACAGGCGGTCCGCGATCCGCAGGCGCTGACCGAACCGGTCCGATGGCTGGCACCGCTGCGGCTTCCCCCCGACCCGATGACCACGGAGCTGATCGCCGCCGCCTGGCGGGAAGCCAGCCACCTCGGCGCGGTCGCCCACGGTGCGGCCACTGTGCTCGTGGCACCGCTCCACGCCGGTTCGCCCGCCGAGCTGGCCGACGCGTACCGCGAGCTACTTCCCCCGACCAGCACCGAAGCGGTCTTCCAAGCTGACCTGACCGCAGTGGTACCCGGCGTACCCGACCCGGAGCTGGCCCGGTTGCTCGACGACGCAGCCGACCGCGAATCCGGCGGCGGCGCGACCACCTGGCGATTCACCGCCGGATCGGTACGCCGGGCGCTCGACACCGGACACCAGCCGGCCCTGCTGCTGGACCAGCTGACCGGCCGCGCGGTCGGCAACGCCCTGCCACAACCCCTGACCTATCTCGTGCACGACATCGCCCGCCGCCACGGCAAGATCCGGGTACGGGAGGCCAGCAGCGTACTCCGAGTCGAAGACGAGGCCCTCGCCGCCGAACTCGCCGGGGCGAAGGCGCTCAAAGCCCTCCGGTTGACGACGATCGCGCCCGGCGTACTCACCGCCGCCGCCCCGCCCGCCGAGGTGCTCGCCGCGCTGCGCACCGCGGGCTACGCCCCGGTCGGTGAGTCCGCCGATGGGGTACCCCAGTTCGGTCGGCCCCCGCAGCGGCGCGCGCCCGAGCCACGCCGGGGGCAACCGCCGCACCCGTTGCCGGGACCCCGGGAACCAGAGTCGCCGGAGTCGCTCGCCCGCCGGCTGCTGGCCGCGCCGCTGCCCACCAGCGCCCCACGACCACGGTCACCGGGGGCCAGCGCGGCGCGCGGCCGGCGGCCGGACCTCTCGTCGCGGCTGGCGAGCGCCGCCAACCACCTGACCAAGGCCGAACGGCGACTGCTAGAGACGGCGCTGACCACCGGTGACCCGGTAACCATCAGCTACACCGACGCCCAGGGTCGGACTAGCATGCGCGTCATCGACAGCGCCGAGCTGGACGGCGGGCACCTGTTCGCGTGGTGCCACCTTCGCGAAGACGAGCGGATGTTCGCCCTCGCCCGGATCGAGGCCGTCGAGCCTGCCCCCTACGGACTCTTCGAGGACGCTGACAGTGACTAGTGACCTGGCTCCCCATCCGGACCATCGCCGCCCCCACCGCACCGCGGTCACGCTCGCCGACGGCCGAGAACTCTACTACTACGACGATGCGGACAGCCCGCTGCCGGCGGGTCGAGACCGGGCCGACGCCCGAACCCTGCCCCCGCCGCCGCCCGCCTCACAGCTGCGCTACGACCCGCTGCTGGCGGAGTGGGTCGCGGTCGCCGCCCACCGGCAGAGCCGCACCTTCCTACCGCCCGCCGACCAATGTCCACTATGCCCATCATCGGCCGAGCGGCGCAGCGAGATACCGGCCGCCGACTACCAGGTGGCGGTCTTCGAGAACCGGTTTCCCGCCTTCTCGGGCCGACTGTCCGATCCCGGGCCGGCGCCGACCCCGTACAGCCCGGTCGCCGCCGGCGCCGGGCGGTGTGAGGTGGTCTGCTTCACCGCCGAGCACGACACCAGCTTCGCCGCGCTCACCCCGCGGCGAGTGGAGACCGTCCTGGCCGCACTGGCCGACCGCACCGCGGCGTTGTCGGCCGACCCGGCGGTGGCGCAGGTCTTCTGCTTCGAGAACCGCGGCGTCGAGATCGGCGTGACGCTGCACCACCCGCACGGCCAGATCTACGCCTATCCAGTGCTGCCGCCGCGTGCCGAACGGATGCTCGACACCGCCCGCCGCCACGCGGAACAGACCGGCGGACGCAACCTGTACGCCGATGTACTCGCCGCCGAACGCGCCGCCGGAGTCCGGGTGGTGGCGGAGAATCCGCACTGGGTCGCCTACGTTCCCGCCGCCGCCCGCTGGCCCTACGAGGTCCACTTGGCGCCCACCCGCCAGGTGCCGGACCTGCCGGCGCTCACCGAGCCGGAGCTGGCCGCGCTCGCACCGCTCTATCTCGACCTGCTCCGCCGGTTCGACAACCTCTTCGACGGCGCACCGGCCCCCTACATCGCCGCCTGGCACCAGGCCCCGGTCCACCAGGACCGGCAGCTGGGCTACCTGCATCTACAGGTGTTCACCATCCGGCGGGCGCCGGGGAAGCTGAAGTATCTCGCCGGCTCCGAGTCGGCGATGGGCATGTTCATCAACGACATCGCGCCGGAGGACGCCGCCGCGGCGCTCCGCGCGGCGACCGGGGTCACCAACCCGGATCAAAGATGATCGAGCCACCCCGCGGCGCCGCGGTCCCCGAGACCGGGAACGGCACCCGGGTCTCGAAGCTGCCGCCCAACCCCCGCACCCCGGCGACCACCGCCACCCCGTCCTCGGCGCTCTGCACCAGCAGCACCGTCTCCTGGTGCTGCTCGACCGGCTCCACCGTGATCCGGGGGTAGCTCTCGATCCGCCACTGCACGTCCTCCGCCGCGGCGAGAACCGCATACCCGAACGGGCACCCCGGCGGCACTAGCTCGGTGCGCTCGGCGCACTCGTCGAGCAGCGCCGAGATCCGCTGCTCGACCTCGTCCCGGACCTCCGACCGGACCACCAACGGCACCCGTACCTCGGTCGTGCGCTGCGGATGGACGGTGGCCGCCACCGACCGCTCCTGCCACAGCGACTCACCGGCCGGGACCGCCACTTCATACCCGCCGGGTAACGCCGGCAACACCGCGGGCCCGTGCGGCTCGTGCGCCGCCACCGGGTGCCCGTTGACGGTCACCTCGTCGGGCGCCTCCGTCAACGTCAGTGTGCCGATCGCGTCCACCACCAACCAGCGGGGCAGCAGCCGGTCGGCCGGGCCGTCGTCGCGACGCAGCCGCATCGACACCTCATGCTCCCGGCCATCGAGCCGGTAGCTCACCTCCGCCACCGCGGACCGGTCCTCGACCGTGGTGTCGTGGACGGTCCACTGCTCCGGCGGTTGATAGCCGTCGGCCAGCACCTGGTCGTTGATCGCGTCGGCGGCCACCGGATCGGCGATCTCCGGGGCGACCAGATCGTGCACCGCCTCGGCATCCCGGTCCGCCAACGCCTGGAAGAAGGCGCGCACCGCCGCCGCCGGCGGCGAGATCGCCGCCCGCACCGCGAACCCCGCGAGCAGCAGCACCGCCACCGCCGCCGCCGCGCCGACCACCAGCCACCATCGGCGCGAGGCCGGCCGGTAGTCAACGAAGACACTGCCCGGATCCGGGCCGGCGACCGCCATCAGCCGACCCCAGCCGCCGGGGTTGCCGCCGACTCCGCCGCCGCGCCGTCCGCCGGATCGGACGCCGGATCGGGCGCCGTCAACGGGTAATGACCGTGTGGATCCTCCAGCTTCTCCAGCCGGAGCTCGTTCGGCGGGTGCACGGCGCAGACCGCCCGCGTCCACCCGTTCCGGCCCACCTCGAAGGAGCCCCGAAGCTGCTCCAGGACGCACCGTAGCCCGTCCCGGTAGCCCGCCAGCACCGCCCCCTGGTCGGCCCGGTACTCGGCGCGGCGGAGGTCGGCCGCCTGGGCCGGGATCACCACCAGCCGAACCGTCAACAACACCGGCCAGAAAATCAACCACAGCAGCGCGACCGCGAACGCATGGTTAAGGCGTTCAGTGACCCAACCGACCCCGGCGTAGACCAGGTAAAGCGGCAACGCGACCCCCCGGATGAAGACCGCCGAGATCGGATCACCGTTGCGCCAGTGGACCAGCTCGTGGCAGAGGACGCCAGCGAGCACCTCGCGCTCGTACCCGAACTCCTCAAGCAACCCGCGGGTGACCACGATGTGCCGGGCGTAAGCGGCCGCGCTCGGCTCCTCGTCGTCCTCGATCAAGATCGGCGGATGGTTCGCCAGGCCCAGCCGATGAGTACACTCTTGCAGCGCCGGCAGTAGTAGCTCCCGCTCCCGGCGACTGAGTCGCCGGGCCCCGGTCCGGCGCAGGATGAGCGACTCGAACCCGACCCGGTAGAGCGTGTAGACCACGCCGACCAGCAGCCCGGTGACTACCGCCCCGAGCGCCCAGCCCACTCCGGACAGTGGGTCCCCGGCGAAGGCGAGCACCCAGAACAGCAGCAGACCACCGACGAATCCGAGTATCAGCCCCAACAACACCCCGACGAGTCCACCCAAGACACCGCCGGAGGCCGGGAGGAAGGCGTCGACCGCCGCACCCAGCACCGGCAGGTCGCTGACGAACGCTGGGGCCTGCCCGTAACTGAACAGGAAGCCACCGAAGAAGCCGGTGATGCCCAGTACCACCGCGCAGACCGCGCTCATTATCATCGCGAACGGCACATAGAACCAGGTGCCGAACAGCGCGCCGAGAATGCCTAACCGGCTGCGCCCCATCCCTACCCGCAGCCAGGTGACGACGCTCGGGAAGTAACGGGGCCGGCCACCGACGCTGGGCGCGGCGCTGCCGGCAGTCGGCTGGGCCGGGCCGGCCATGGTCACCGGTGGGTGTGCCGCCGGTGGCACGAACCCTGCCCGTTGCTCCGGGACCGGCGGTCGGGGCGTCGACCGGTCGCTGTCCACCTGACCTCCGCGGGGGTGACGGATGCGGGACGTTCGGCCACAGTCTACTGATCGGTCACCGATCCAGACAGCCGATCATGGACCTAGGCACCTCGAAAAGCCCCGATAGGGTACCTAGGTCCATGATCGGCCGGGGATGGTCAGTCGAGGGCGCGGGCGAGGTTGTCGCCCAACGCTGCCATGAACTCATCGGTGGTCAGCCAGCCGGCGTCGCCACCGATCAGCAGGGCTAGGTCCTTGGTCATCTGGCCGCCTTCGACCGTGCCGACGCAGACCCGCTCCAGCGTCTCGGCGAACCGGGTCACCTCCGGGGTGCCGTCCAGCTTGCCCCGGTGCGCCAGCCCGCGGGTCCAGGCGAAGATCGACGCGATCGGGTTGGTGGAGGTCTTCTCCCCCCGCTGCCACGCCCGGTAGTGCCGGGTCACCGTGCCATGGGCCGCCTCGGCCTCCACGGTCTGCCCGTCCGGCGTCATCAGCACGCTGGTCATCAGCCCGAGCGAGCCGAAACCCTGGGCGACCGTGTCCGACTGCACGTCACCGTCGTAGTTCTTGCAGGCCCAGACGAAGCCGCCGTCCCACTTCATCGCCGCCGCCACCATGTCGTCGATCAACCGGTGCTCGTAGGTCAGGCCGGCGCTCTTGAACTGCTCGGCGAACTCGGCGTCGAAGACCTCCTGGAACAGGTCCCGGAACCGGCCGTCGTACGCCTTGAGAATGGTGTTCTTGGTCGACATGTAGACCGGGAAGCCGCGGCTGAGCCCGTACCGGAACGACGCCCGGGCGAAGTCCCGGATCGAGTCGTCGAAGTTGTACATCCCCATCGCCACACCGCCGCCGGGGAACTTGGCGACCTCGAACTCCATCGGCTCGCCGCCGTCCTCCGGCTGGAAGGTGACGGTCAGCGTGCCCGGCCCCGGCACCACGAAGTCGGTCGCTTTGTACTGGTCGCCGTGCGCGTGCCGGCCGATCACGATCGGCTTGGTCCAGGTCGGGACGTACCGCGGCACGTTGCTGATGATGATCGGCTCCCGGAAGACCACCCCGCCGAGGATGTTCCGGATGGTGCCGTTCGGCGAGCGCCACATCTTCTTCAGGCCGAACTCCTCGACCCGGTCCTCGTCCGGGGTGATGGTGGCGCACTTCACGCCCACCCCGTTGCGCCGGATCGCGTACGCCGCGTCCACGGTCACCTGGTCGTCGGTGGCGTCCCGGTTCTGGATCGACAGGTCGTAGTACTCGAGCGGGACGTCGAGGTACGGCAGGACCAGCTGCTCACGAATCTGCTGCCAGATGATCCTGGTCATCTCGTCGCCGTCGAGCTCGACGACCGGGTTGGTTACCTTGATCTTCGCCACCGGGGTGCTCCTCTCGCCTGTCCTCGCGATCCCGTACGAGCGTACTGGTTCATCAGACCCACCTGACACCGGCACGACCGGCCTCGGCGAGCGCCGCGTCGATCTTGCCGAACGGGCGGCAGCCACGGAAACCGCGCACGTTCATCGGGCTCGGATGACCGGCGGTCAACACCACATGCCGGTCGCCGGTGACGAGTGCCGCCTTACGCTTCGCGTACGCCCCCCATAGTACGAACACCACCCGCTGTCGGCTGGCGGCCAGTGCCCGGATCGCGGCGTCGGTGACCTGCTCCCACCCCTGCTTGGCGTGCGAGCCGGGCGCGCCGGCCCGCACCGTCAACACGGCGTTGAGCAGCAGCACCCCCTGCCCCGCCCAACCGGTGAGATCGCCGGTGGTGGGCGGGTCGACCCCGAACTCCTCGGCCAACTCCCGGTAGATGTTGCGCAGCGACGGCGGCACCGGCACTCCCGGGCGCACGCTGAAGCTCAGCCCGTGCGCCTGCCCAGGGCGGTGGTATGGATCCTGCCCGAGGATCAACACCTGGGTGGTTTCGAGCGGACACAGCCGGAACGCCCGGAAGAGATCTTCCTGCGGCGGATAGACGACATCACTCGCGTACTCTTCGGTGAGGAAGCGGTTCAGCGACGCCACCACCGACTGGTCGAGGTACGGCGTCATCGCCTCCCGCCAGTCGTCGGGCAGCTGCTCGCGGATATCTATCGTGGTCGTCGCCATGCCGGTAATCTCATCGATTCTTCGCTATCTGAACACCACCCACCATCAGGCGCAGGAATCGGCGAAGCGATTCGTCGTTCGCCTTCTCCAAGCCGCGCACTCTTTGTACGGCATCGCGTGCGGTTGCCACCATGAGGAGCGCGTCGCGCCGCTTGACGTCGTAGTCATGGTCATAGTCAGCCCGGTGGCGAGCAGTTTGGAGCGCGACAAACGCCTCAGCTACGCGCACGAGGTCCGCATGGGCCTCGCCGAGGACCGCGGCGAGCGCGCGCTTCTGTCGATCCCGACCCGCGGCCACAGCCGCCAAGATCTTCAGATCCCCGTGAGCGAACCAGCGCGCCGCCTGTCGGCGTTGCAGCTCCACATTCGAATCGTCGCCGACCAGTTCTCGGGTGGCGTGCCTGATCAACTCGTGAAAGAGAGCATAGTACGCGGTGGAGACGGCCCGGCGAAGCTCGACCGTCCTGGGCCTGCCGCGACCGGCGTCAACAGGCACCAAATCATCCGCCAGGTTCAGAAGCTCGTCGGCCATGATGGGGCGCGCGGTCACCCTGGCGCCCCGGGCGACTCGTCCTCCTCGCCAACCAGCTCGTCGGAGGTGTCGCTGTCCCCGGCCGAGGTAATTGTGATCTCCACCTCTGTCGGCACGTCGATCTCGGCAGCAGCTTGACGCGCCCTCTCTCGAAGGTGGAAGGCGTCGTCCAATGGCCAGGTCGCCTCCCCCGGGGGCGGCTCCGAGACGATCAGCGTCACCAGTATGTACTCGTCACCAGCTGCGTCAAATCGGGGCTCGACCTCGACCGCGTTCACCGTGGTGGTGCCGGCTCGCTCATTCAACAGTCGGCTCCGGAGCTGCCCCGAAAACCGCTCAGTAATACCCACCATCACTCCCAGCCAAGGCAGTTCACTCGCACACTATGACACATCTGGTGCCGGGCTCAGGTGCTGCGGGATGGCTGATGCACCGGGGCAGCCGCCGGCGAGGCGGGGCGAGAAGCGGCCGGGAGGGTCGCCCGCACCCGCCAGCCGCCGTCGGCGGTGGGGCCATGATCGAGCGACCCACCCACCAGCTCCGCCCGCTGGGCCAGCCCGCGCAACCCCTGCCCGGAGCCGGGCAGGGGCACTACCGGGCGGGTGGCCGGAGTGTTGACGATCTCCACTCGGATGACGCCGTCGACCAGCGCCACCCGGACCGTCGCGGTCGCTCCCGGCGCGTGCTTACGGACGTTCGTCAGCGCCTCCTGCACCGTCCGGTAGATCGCCCGCGCAGTGGGCGGGTCCACCTCCGGCAGCTCCCCCAGCTCCAACCGGGCATCGACCCCGCCGCCGGCGACCAGCGGCGCCAGCTCCGCCAGCGTGGGTTGCGGCGCCAGCTCAAGCACTCCCCGCTGGTCTCCTCCACCCTTCCCCCCACCGCCTGGCTCACGCAGGACGGTCACCATGTGCCGCAGCTCGTTGAGGGTCTGGACGCTGAGCTCCCGGATGGTCCGCCCGGCCTGGCTCGCCTCGGGGTCGCGGGTGTGTACCTGCAGCGCGCCGGCCTGCACCGCGATCAGGCTGACCTGGTGGGAGACGACGTCATGCATCTCCCGCGCCAGCTGCGCCCGTTCGGCCGCCAGTGCCCGCTGAGTGACCAGCCACTGTTCGTGGTCGCGCGCCTGCGAGATCTCCACCAGCTTCTGTGACAGGTCCCGTCGGACCTGCACCAACTGCCCCAAGAACACCGCCGCGGCGGCTTGCACGAGTCCTTGACCGAACCAGATCGCGGTAAGCTGGTCGACCTGTTCTTCCCAGCCCGCGCCCCACACCCAGGTGGAGTGGACGGCCAGCAGCAGCGCGCAGGCCCCGAGCAGCAGCCGCTGACGGGACAGCGACGCCAGCGTATAGAGGGCGATCAGAGTCGCCGCGGTCTGCGATAGCCACACCAACGGCGGCAGGGTGACGAGGAAGACCGCCAACGGCCACCGGCGGCGGGCCGGCAGCACCACCACCCCGAGCGCGAGCAGGCTGAGCAGCACCCGGTCGTCGAAGTAGAGGCCCCACCACAGGCCGTGCTCGGCCACGATCTCGGAGACGTGGTAGACGCCGGGCTCTCCGTGCTCGTAGAGCCAGCCGCCGTCGACCACTTCGTAGAGCGGGGACAGCTGCCAGACCCGGGCCCACGCATCCGCGGCGGCCACGGACAGCACCACCAGGTCGACCACCCAGCGCGGCACCCGGCGGCCGGTCACGCTCGGCCGCCCGGCCCCAAGAGGCCGGCGCGCTGCGCGACCAGCGCCGCCTGCACCCGGTTGTGCACCCGCAGCTTGGTCAGCAGCGCGCTGACGTGGTCCTTGACCGTGCCCGCGCTGAGGTGCATCCGGGCGGCGATCTCGGCGTTGGAGATGCCCTCGGCGAGCAGCTCTAGCACGTCCCGCTCCCGACCGGTCAACCGGGAGACCTCGGGATACGTGGCCGGCCGCTCGCCGTTGGCCAGGTAGCCGTCGACCACAGTACGGGTGACCCGGGCGGAGAGCACCGTGCCGTCGCCGGCGAGCGTGCGAACCTGGTGGGCCAGGTGCTCCGGGTCGGTGTCTTTCAGCAGGAATCCGACCGCTCCCAGCCGTAGCGCCGCGGAGACGTACTCATCTGTGTCGAATGTGGTCAGGATCGCCACCACCGGCGGGTGGGGCGCCGCCCGGACCTGCCGGAGGACCGTGAGCCCGTCCACGTCGGGCATCCGGATGTCGAGTAGCACCACATCTGGGCGCGATCGGCCAATCTCGGCCACGGCCCGCCCGCCGCTGACCGCCGCCACCACCTCGATGTCCGGGGCGGCGTTGAGGATCAGGGTGAAGCCGGACCGGATCAACGCCTCGTCGTCGACGATCACCACCCGGATCATGAGCCCTCCCGCGAGCATCCTGGAACATAGTGGCATAAATAGTGCTGTTCCCCCGCTGTTCGGCGGGGGTCCCCGCCCAGCGGGGGGCGCCGCCACCCGACCGGGCTACGCGGCCACCACCTGAGCACCGGCCGGAAGCGGCGCAACGCGACGGCGTGCGACGACGCGGCGTTCTAGGTTTACCCCATGTCTATGACATATCGCCCTATTCGCTCATCCACACCTACGAACGCGGACAAACCAGACGGCTGTGCGGCGGCACCGCCGACCAGTGCCGAGCCGGCTCGTTCGGGCGCCGAGTCTTCGGGCCGCATCGTCGCCGTCGACCTCGTCCGGGCGCTCGCCCTGTTCGGGATGTTCGCGGTCAACCTGGGTCTGCATGAGGAGTGGGCCGCCGCCGGGGTGCCGGACTGGCTGGCGGACCTACCGCACGGCCGGTCCTCGGCGACCTTCGCGGTGCTGGCGGGGTGGTCGCTGGCGCTGCTCTCCGGCGGTCGGGCGGCGCGGACCGAACGCGGCCGCCGCCAGGCCGCCGTGAAGATCGCCATCCGCGGGGTGCTGCTGATCGTGCTGGGCACCGCCCTGGTCGCGGCCGGCGCCACCATCCCGGTGATTATCGCCTCCTACGGCGTCTTCTTCCTGCTGTCGCTACCGTTCCTCCGGCTGGGTGTCCGCGGCCTGGCGGTAGCGGCCGGGGTGGTCGCGGTGGTCGGGCCGGTGATCGTGCGCTACGTCCACCTGCTGGCTTCCCCGGCGCAGCTGGAACGGCTGCTGCCCTACGACCCCGTGATCGGGCTCGGCCAGCTCTTCACCGCCGGGTTCGGCGACATCATCCACGGCGGCGAGCCGCCCTACCCCGGCTACGAGTTCCCGCTCGCCGGCTACGAGCTGGGCGCCTTGCTGATCTACGGGTTCTACCCCACCGGCGCCTTCCTGACCTACGTGCTGGCCGGCATGGCGCTGGGCCGGCTCGATCTGGCCCGCCGGGCGACCCAGCTGCGACTGGCGGTCCTCGGCCCGGTGCTGATGATCGTCGGTTACGGCGTCCCGCTGCTGCTCCACTGGTTGCGCTATCCGGTGATCCCACCGTTCGACATCCCGGAGCCGGAGCCGGCCCCGCAGAGCCTGGCGGAGTTCAAGACCGCTCTGGCCGGGCTCGAGCCCTGGTCCCTCGTCGAGGAGAGCTCGGCCTACCAGATCGACCGGGAGCGCAGCGGGTTGCTCGACGCGTACGCCCACAGCGGCACCACGTTCGAGATCCTCGGCAACCTCGGAGTCGCGATCGCGCTGCTGGTGATCGCGACCGCGCTGCTCACTCGGTGGGAGTGGCTGCGGTCGCTGCTTGCCCCGGTGGCCGCCGCCGGCACCATGACCCTGACCGCCTACACCGCACAGGCGCTCGGGTTCGCGGTGCTCGAGGACGGCAGCCCGATCCGGTGGCTGCCGCAGACCCCGCAAGCGGTCTTCGGCTGGTTCGTAGTGGGCTCGATCGTCTTCGCCTTCGCCTGGTCGCAGCTGTTCCGGCGGGGCCCGCTGGAGCAGCTGTTCTACCTCGCGACCAAGCCGGCCCGCCTGATCCGGTAGCACCCGGGCCGATCATGAGGGTGTACGCGGACATACCGGGCGTGTCCGCTTACACGCTCATGATCGGCGGCGCGGTTCATGCGACCTCGTGGTCGAGCCACTCCAGGTACGGACGGTGCCCCGCGGTCACCGGCAGGCAGAGGATCTCCGGCACGTCGTAGCTGTGGTGGGCGCGGATGTACTCCTCCAGGCTGCCGTAGGCGCGCTGAGTGGTCTTGAAGACCACCTGCCACTCCTGCTCGGTCTGGACCGACCCCTCCCACCAGTAGCTACTCGAGATCGGGCCGATCACCTGGGCGCAGGCCGCGGCGCGCGCCTGCACCGCCGCCCGGGCGAGGTCGTCCGCGGCGTCCTTGCTGTCGATGGTGGTCACGACCTGGCAGTGCGAGTACCCGTTCATCCGCCACACTCTAGCGGGGACGGCCACCGGCCCGGGCGGGCCGGCGGCCGCACTGCTCAGAGATTTGCGACGTCAGCCTGCTTGGCGCGGACCGCCTCGGCCGCCTCGCCCAGCGCCGCCCGCTCAGCGTCGGTCAGGGCGGTCTCGACCACCCGGCGCACCCCGGTCGCGCCCAGCTCGGCCTCGACCCCGAGGTAGACCCCGGAGATGCCGTACTCGCCGTCGACCCAGGCACAGACCGGCATCACCGCGCCGCTGTCCTCGGCGACCGCCCGCGCCATCTTCGCCGCGGCGGCGGAGGGGGCGTAGTAGGCAGACCCGGTCTTCAGCAGCGCCACCACTTCGGCGCCGCCGTTACGGGTCCGGGTCACCAGCTCGTCGACCTTGTCGGCCGGCAAGAGGTCGGCCAGCGCGGTCCCGTTCACGGTGCAGCGGGACGGCACCGGCACCATGGTGTCGCCGTGCGAACCCAGGGTGAGCGTCCGCACCGCGCTCACCGGCACCGCCAGCGCCTCCGCAACGTTGTTGGTGAACCGGGCGGTGTCGAGCATGCCCGCCTGCCCCATCACCCGGTGCTTCGGGAACTGGGTGACCTGCTGGGTGAGCGCGGTCATCTCGTCGAGCGGGTTCGAGACCACGATCACTACGGCGTTCGGCGCGTACTTGGCGATGTTTTCCGAGACCTGCCGGACGATCTTGGCGTTGACCTCGATCAGGTCCATCCGGCTCATGCCCGGCTTGCGCGGCAGACCGGCGGTGACCACGACGATGTCGGAGCCCTCGATCGCCTCATAGCCCTCACCCTGCTGGCCGGTGCTCTGCCCGACCACGGTGGTCTCGAAGCCCTCGACGGCGCGGGACTGGTTCAGGTCCAGCGCCAGCCCTTCCGGCTTCCCTTCGATGATGTCGGTCAACACCACCGTGTCAAAGATGTCGTACTCCGCGAGCCGCTGCGCGGTGGTGGAGCCGTAGAAGCCGGCGCCGACCACGGTGACCTTCTTGCCAGTACCCATGCCCCGACCTTAATCGCGACTCAGCACCATCGGGTGAGCGGGTCCGGCGCGCCGGTCCACACGTACGCGGCGCTGACCCACCCACCGTCGCCGAGCCGGTGCCACACATTGGTAGTGCGGTCCCGGCCGGTGTGGTCACTGCCCCGGGCAGAGCACTCGATCGTGACGGTGGCGCCATCGGCCACCGAGCCCACGATCTCGTGCTCGGCCCCGGGCCCGCCGCGACGGTTCAACTCCCCCGGACCAAAGGTGTCGACGACCCCCTCGTCCAGGGCCAGGGCGCCGTGGTTGTGGAGCACCCCGCCGACATCCACCCGGGTGGAACCGTGCCGAGCGAACCCCTGGTAGTTGGCCGCTCCGGCGCCGATCACCCACTTGCCGAGGTTGTAGCCGTCGATCGGCACGTACTCGCCGTCCCGGCGCAGCGAGAAGTGGACATGCGGGCCGGTGCTGCTGCCCCCACAGGAGACGTCATTGCCGATCATCCCGATATAGTCGCCCTCGGCGACCGCACTGCCGTAGACCACGATGTTGTCTTCGAGGTGGTAGTAGTCGGTGGCGAAGCCGCGGCCATGGACCACCCGGATCCAGCCGGTCTCGGACGGGCACATGGTGTACGCGTACCCGTCGGCGGCCGCGAGCACCCGGCCGTCGCCGCCGGCCAGGTCGATGGAGCTGCGGACGGTGCCGCTCATCGGGTGCGGCCCGCCGGTGTAGCGCCACTGCTGCCCCACCGCGTACGGCAGTCGCATCCCCGTCCGGAAGTCAGTCGCCAGCGGCGCCGAGCCGCCATAGCCGGTGGTACCGAGCACCTCCTGCTCCGGCTCGGTGAGCACCGGGGCGTCGTCGCTGACCCGGGCGAACTGCGGCGAGCCCTCCAGCGCCACCCGCCACCGGTCGCCCTCCGCCCAGGCCAGCCACAGCCACCCGTCGGGGTGGCGCTCCGGCTCCTCGGGAGCCACCTGAACCACGGTGCCGAACGCCCACTTGTCGGCGTTCTCCCGTTGCACGTGGACATCGGTGGCGACCGTGTCGTCGCGCGGCGGCAACTGGGCCATCACCTCATCGACCAGCACCGGGTCGGGGGAGTAGACGAACGGCTCGTCGTCGGCGGGTTGCTGGGACGCTGGCGCGGCGGCGCCGAACAGACCGGGCAGGACCAACGCGATCGCGGACACGGGTAGCGGCCTCCACATACCCGCATCCTCGACAAACCGGACAGTAATAACAAGTGACGCGCCGACTACATAGGGTAATTAGTGATCGCGCTCGGCGCGCTCCACCACATTCGCCAACAACATCGCCCGGGTCATCGGCCCCGCCCCACCGGGCATCGGCGCCAGGAAACCCGCCACCTCGGCGACCTCGGGCGCGACATCACCCACCAGCTTCACCTTGCCGTCGCGCTCGGCCCGGGTGATCCCCACATCGAGCACCGCCGCCCCCGGTCGGACCATATCGGCGGTGAGCAGTCCCGGCACCCCGGCCGCCGCGACCACGATGTCGGCCCGGCGAGTATGCCCAGCCAGCTCCCGGGTACCGGTGTGGCACAACGTGACCGTCGCATTCTCCGACCGGCGGCTCAACAGCAACCCCAACGGCCGGCCCACGGTCACACCCCGACCGATCACCACCACCTCCGCGCCCGCCACCGGCACCTCGTACCGGCGCAGCAACGCCAGGATGCCGCGCGGTGTGCAGGGCAGCGGCCCCGGCATCCCCAGCACCAACTTGCCCAGATTCACCGGGTGTAGGCCGTCGGCGTCCTTGTCCGGATCGACCGCCGTCAGCACCGCCTGTTCGTCCACCCCGGATGGCAGCGGCAGCTGCACCAGGAAGCCGGTACACGCCGGGTCGACGTTCAGCTCCGCGACCGCCGCCAGCACCTCATCCTGGGTGGCGCTCGCGGGCAGGTCCCGGCGGATCGAGGCGATGCCGACCTCGGCGCAGTCCCGGTGTTTGCCAGCGACATAGGCCCGGGAACCCGGATCGTCACCGACCAGGATCGTCCCCAGGCCCGCGGTACGCCCCCGCGCCGCCAGCGCCTTGACCCGCTCCCGCAGCTCCTCCTTGACCGCCGCCGCGGCCGCCTTGCCGTCCAGCCGCACTGCGCTCACGGCTCGCTCCTCTCTCAGTGGTAGAAGTGCCGGGTCCCGGTCAGGTAGAGGGTGATCCCGGCCGCGGTCGCCGCCTCGATCGCCAACTCGTCCCGGACCGATCCGCCCGGCTGGACCACCGCCCGGACACCGGCGTCGATCAGCACCTGCAGTCCGTCCGGGAACGGGAAGAAGGCGTCCGAGGCCGCGACCGAACCGGTGGCGCGCTCGGCCCCGGCCCGCGCCACCGCGAGCCGGGCCGCGTCGACCCGGTTGACCTGGCCCATGCCGACCCCGACCGTGGCCCGATCGGCGGCGAGCAGGATCGCGTTCGACTTCACCGACCGCACCGCCCGCCAGGCAAACGCCAGATCCGCCAACACCGCCGGCGCGGCCGGCTCGCCGGCCACCAGCCGCCAACTCGCCGGATCGTCGCCCGGCGCGTCGATCCGGTCAGCCGACTGCAGCAAGGTGCCGCCAGAGATGTGCCGCACGTCGAATGCCACCGGCTCCCACGCCGGCACCCGCAACACTCGCAGGCCCTTCCGCTCGGCGAGCACCGTCAGCGCCGCGTCCTCATACGCCGGGGCGACGATCACCTCGGTGAAGATCTCGGCGACCTGCTGGGCCAACTCCTCGGTGACCGGCCGGTTGACCGCGATGATCCCACCAAAGGCCGAGACCGGATCACAGGCGTGCGCCTTGCGGTGCGCCTCGGCGACATCGGCCCCGAGGGCGATACCGCACGGGTTCGCGTGCTTGATCACCGCCACGCACGGCTCGGCGAAGTCGTGCGCCGAGCGCCAGGCGGCGTCGGCGTCAATGTAGTTGTTGTAGGACATCTCCTTGCCGTGCAGCTGCTCGGCCTGCGCCAACCCGACCGGCTGGGCCGGGTCGGTGTAGAGCGCGGCGGCCTGGTGGGGATTCTCGCCGTAGCGCAGCACCGTCGCCAGCTGCCCGGACGAGGCGGCGTACGCCGGCCAGCCCTGCTGCTCCGGCTCCGGCTCCGGCTCCGGCTCCGGCTCCAGCAGCACCTGCGCGCTCCACGCCGCGACCGCCCGGTCATAGTCGGCGATGTCGATGAAGGCCCGGGCCGCCAGGGCCCGTCGCTGCGCCAGCGTGAACCCACCCTCGGCGACCGCCGCCAGCAGCTCCGGATAGCGCTCCGGCGAGGTGACGACGGCGACATTGGCGTGGTTCTTCGCCGCCGCCCGCACCATCGCCGGCCCGCCGATGTCGATCTGCTCGACGCACTCCTCCAGGCCGGCGCCCGAGGCGATGGTCTCCCGGAACGGGTAGAGATTGGAGACCAGGAGGTCGAACGGGGCCAGCTCCAGCTCGGCCAGCTGGGCGGCGTGCGCCTCGCGCCGGTCCACATCGGCGAGCAGCCCCGCGTGGACCGCCGGATGCAGCGTCTTCACCCGCCCATCCAGACACTCGGGGAAACCGGTCAGCTCCTCCACCCGGCGCACCGGGGCCCCGGCCGCCTCGATCGCCCCAGCCGTGGAACCGGTGGAGACGATCTCCACCCCGGCGGCGTGGAGCGCCTGCGCCAGCTCCGCCAGGCCCGCCTTGTCATACACACTCACCAGTGCGCGCCGGATCGGCCGCCGACTGGTCATGGGATGCTCACTTTCCTCTCGGTGATGGTCCAACCCTCACGCACCAGCCGCCCGACGCACTCGACCAGCTGCGCCCGCTCGGCGACTTTGATCCGCTCAGTCAATGTCTCCACTGTGTCGTCCGGCTGCACCGGCACCGCCACCTGGGCGACGATCGGGCCGGTGTCGACCCCCTCGTCGACGAAGAAGAGCGTGGCACCGGCAAGCTTCACACCGTACGCCAGCGCGTCCCGCGGGCCGTGGATGCCGGGGAACGCCGGCAACAGCGAGTTGTGGGTGTTGAGGAAACGATTCCGGAAGGCGGACAGGAACGCCGGGCCGGCGAGCCGCAGAAATCCGGCCGAGATCACCAGATCCGGACGGTGCGCCGCCACCCGCTCAGTGAGCGCCCGATCCCACGCGGCACGGTCCGGATAGTCGCCGACCGGCACCTCGAAGGTCGCCACCCCGGCCGCCGCGGCCAGCGCAACCCCGCCGGTCCCCGGCCGGTCCGCGCCGACCGCCACCACCTGCGCGCCGTACGCCGGAGCGGCGCAGGCCTCGAGCAACGCTCTGGCGTTGCTGCCGGCCCCGGAGACGAGTACGACGAGCCGAGCGGTCACCCTGGCACCCTACCGACCGGCCCCGACATGGGCGCCGGCAGGCCGATCGTGCCAGACCTACCCGCCGGGCGGCCGAGCCCCGCGCCCACTCGACCAGTTATCCATGGTTGCTCCCGCCACCTAAGATCTGCCGAGTCACACGTAACTGACGGAAGGATCATGATGACCGCCCCAGTTCCCCCGGGCATGCCGGGTCAACCAGGCCCCCCGCCCCAGCAACCAAGCAACGGGCTCGGCCTCGCCGCGATGATCGTCGGCATCGCCGCCATCCCGCTGGTGTGCTGCTTCGGCTTCGGCATCCTCGCGGGCATCGTCGCGGTAGTGCTCGGCTTCCTCGGCAAACAGAAGGCCGACCAGGGACTCGCCACCAACCGTGGCCAGGCGCTGACCGGCATCATCTGCGGCGCCGTCGCCGCCGGGCTCGGCCTGTGCGGCACCGTCCTCAGCCTGCTGGACGTGTTCACCTTCAGCAGCTCGTTCTAGTTTTGCCAACGCGGTGGTTGCGGGGCTCGGATAGTCTCCCCACGTCGTAGCGTTCAGGCCAGGACCAGCCGCAGTCGACGGTCCGCGACCTGTAACCGCAGGCCACGCCGGTGCCAACCGGGCATCGGCTGTACTGATCGATCAGGGGTTGACGTGCTGGTCACCGGACCGCATGATCACCTCTGGTCGATCACTTGAGGACCCGGGAGGAAACACACATGACCGCACCTGGCGCACCTGGTGCACCGGCAACCGGCGGCAGCAACAAGGCCACGCTCTTCGGCATCCTGGGCATCGTGCTCAGCTTTGTCTGCTGCGGAATCGTCGGCGTCGTCTTCGGCGTACTGAGCATGAACCAGGCGAAGAAGTTCGGCACCTCGACGACGCTCGGCATCGTGACGATCGTGATCGGCTCGATCCTCACGGTGCTGCAGCTCATCGGGGGTCTGACGGCGCTCTGACGACGCCCGCCGGGTGACCCCGCGTCACCCACCGGCTCTTATCGGCCGGTGCCGCCCGCCTCGGGCAACTCCTCGGAGCGGGCGGCACCGGCCGATCGCTGTCCGCCTACTCCCACGTACCCAGCCAGAAGCCGCCTGACCGTACGTCGCCGCCGGGCATTCTCGGGTCAAGGGTCAAGGGTCAAGGGTCAAGGGTCAAGGGTCAAGCGGCGAGCAGGCGGGCGGGGTCAGGCCCGGCGGCGGCGGGAGAGCGCCGTGCTGGCGCCCGCCCCGATCAGCCCGCCGACCGTCACCGACGCGGCTGCGAACCCCGCCACCGGCAACGGATCCGGCCCCAGCGTGGTCAACGCTCCGCTGAGCAGCGGACCACCCGAGAGGTAGGCCGCCGCGCCAATCAACAACCCGGCGACCGCCCCGGCGACCACCACCGCCGTCAGTAGCTGGCCCCAGCCCGCCCGGATCCGCCGGATCAGGGCCGCCGCCCGCAGCCGACGGGCCAGCCCCCGACCGGCGAGCGCCCCGGCGATCACCGGCACCACCAGCAGCACCGCCCCGAGGGTCGGTAGTGGACCGTCCGGCACCCCGGCGAAGACCGGCAACGGCGGCAAGGGCTGCGCCGCTGTCACCTCGCTGCTACGAACCACCGTGTCGCTACCGATCGCGAAGCCCGGCCCCAGCAGATACGCCGTCGCCCAGACCATCAGATTCGGCGCGAAGGCCAGGCACATGAGGGTGAGCCCGGCCTGACCGGCCACACCGGTCTGGTAGACCGCGAGCATGTCACCGGCCTCCCGCCAGTCGACCGCGATCGCCGCCCCGGCGAGCACCGCGCCACTGGCGAAGACGACAGCCACCGCTACCACCGCTGCCCGCGCCCCGGCCGGCACCGCCGCCGGCAGCCTGGCCAGCCACATCCGCCACACTCCGGTCGCGTGCAATGATCCGCAGCCGGCCGCCAGCAGACCGAAGCCGGCGAGCGTCACCCCGGCGACGACGACCGAAACTCCCCAGTCCTGCTCCCCGACGACGAACCCGGCGAGCGCGCCCAGCCCGCCGTAGCCGACCGCCACCACCACCGCCGCCAGCAGCGCGTGCCAGAACGAACGGCGGTGCCGCGCCCCCATCGCCCGGGTCACGTGCACCCCTGCCCGGGCCACCCGCCATGCGGCCAAAGCCCCGATCGCCAACGGCGCGACGCCGATCGGACCTTCTGGCGTCTGCAGTGCGACACCGTGGCCGAGGAGCCAGCCGGCGGCCGCCACCCGCAACGGATCGAGCAGGCCGGTCGGACCGAGCTCGACGAAGATCAACAGCGTGACGAAGAGCGCCACCGGGGTGAACGAAAGCAGCGCCGCCCAGCCGGTCGCTACCGCAGCGGCCAGCGGCAGCGGCGCCCGCCGCGGCCGATCACCGCGGCTCGCCCGACCCGGCCGACCGGCCCGCCCGGCAGCGGCGGCGGCACCCGCGACACCGGCGACGGCCGGGGCGTCGGCCGCCCCACCAGCCATGTCGGCTGACTCGCCCGGCGCGCTCCGGGCCGCCAGGTGGGCGGCCTCAGCCGCGGTCAACAGCTCCTCTGGTGCGGCCGACTGGGCCGGCACCGGGGGGTCATCACGAGTCGCCATCAACGACTACCTTCGACCTGCATGCCGTCATTCTGCCCGAACCGAGCACGAATAGTCGCTGTCGGCGAACCGGTGCCGGCATCGCAGTCCGCGCCAGCCGGCGCCATACCGCTAAGGCGCCTACCAGCCGGCGCCATACCACCAAAGCGCCTACCAGCCGGCGCCATACCACCAAAGCGCCTGCCGGTCGGCGCCATACCACCAAAGCGCCTACCGGTCGGCGCCATGCCACCAAAGCGCCTACCAGCCGGCGCTAGCCGCGCATGACCTCGCGGACCAGACCGGCGGTCTCGGTCGGCGTCCGACCAACCCGCACCCCGACCGCCTCCAGCGCCTCCTGCTTGGCCTGTGCGGTGCCGGCCGAACCGGAGATGATCGCGCCGGCGTGACCCATGGTCTTGCCGGGCGGCGCGGTGAAGCCGGCGATATAGCCGACGACCGGCTTGCTGACGTGCTGCTTGATGAACTCAGCCGCCCGCTCCTCGGCGTCGCCGCCGATCTCGCCGATCATGACCACGGCGTCGGTCTCGGGGTCCGCCTCGAAGGCGGCGAGCGCGTCGATGTGGGTAGTGCCGATCACCGGGTCGCCACCGATCCCGACACAGGTCGAGAAGCCGATGTCCCGCAGCTCGTACATCATCTGGTAGGTCAGCGTGCCGGACTTGCTGACCAGCCCGATCCGGCCGGGGCCGGTGATGTCGGCCGGGATGATGCCGGCGTTGGCGGCCCCGGGCGAGGCGATCCCCGGGCAGTTCGGGCCGATGATCCGGGTGTGGCCGCCGGCGGCCACGTTGTACGCCCAGAACGCGGTCGAATCGTGCACCGGGATGCCCTCGGTGATCACCACCGCCAGGCCGATCCGGGCGTCGACCGCCTCCATCACCGCCGCCTTGGCGAACTTCGGCGGGACGAAGATGACCGACACATCGGCGCCGGTCTGCTCGACCGCCGCGGCGACATCGCCGAAGACCGGCAGGGTCACGCCGTCGAACTCCACCTGCTGGCCACCCTTACCGGGGGTCACCCCACCGACGATGGTGGTGCCGGCGGCGAGCATCCGTCGGGTGTGCTTCGAGCCCTCCCCGCCGGTCATCCCCTGCACGATGACCTTCGAGTCCTTGGTCAACCAGATCGCCATGACTACTTCCCTGCTGCCGCGAGCTCCGCCGCCCGCTTGGCGGCACCATCCATCGTGTCCACCCGCTGCACCAGCGGGTTGGCGGCGCTGTCGAGAATCGCCCGACCCGCCTCGGCGTTGTTGCCGTCCAGCCGGACCACCAGCGGCTTGTCGACCTGCTCCCCGCGCTGCCGGAGCAGGTCGAGCGCCTGCACGATGCCGTTGGCGACCTCGTCACAGGCGGTGATCCCGCCGAAGACGTTGACGAAGACCGACTTCACGTCCGGGTCGGAGAGCACGATCTCCAGACCGTTGGCCATCACCGCGGCGCTCGCGCCGCCCCCGATGTCCAGGAAGTTGGCGGGCTTCACCCCGCCGGCCAGATCCGCTCCGGCGTACGCCACCACGTCCAGGGTGGACATCACCAGGCCGGCACCGTTGCCAACGATCCCGACCGAGCCGCCGGTCAGCTTCACATAGTTGAGGTCCTTCTCCTTGGCCCGCTGCTCCAGCGGATCCTCGGCGGCGTGGTCGGCGAGTTCTTCGTACTCAGGGTGCCGGAAGGCCGCGTTCTCGTCCAGCGTCACCTTGGCGTCCAGGCAGAGCACCCGGCGCTGCGGGGTACGTGCCAGCGGGTTCACCTCGACCAGCGTGGCGTCCTCGGCGATGAACGCCCGCCAGAGCCCCTGCGCGATCTCGGCCACCTGGTCGGCGACCTCGGTCGGGAACTGACCCTCGCTGACGATCTGCCGGGCAGTGGCGTCGTCCACGCCCACGTTGGGGTCGATCGCCACCTTCGCCACCCGATCAGGGGTGGTCGCGGCGACCTCCTCGATATCCATACCGCCGGCCACGCTGGCGATGCAGCGGAAGGTCCGCTCCGCCCGGTCCAGTAGGTAGGAGAGGTAATACTCCTCGGCGATATCGGCGGTCACCGTCAGCATGACCTGCTCGACCCGGTGACCTTTGATGTCCATGCCGAGGATGGCGGCGGCGTGCGCGGCCGCCTCGTCCGCGTCCTCGGCGAGCTTCACGCCGCCGGCCTTGCCTCGGCCGCCGACCTTTACCTGCGCCTTGACCACCACTTGACCACCGAGCTGCGCCGCGAGCTCGCGGGCCTCCTCCGGGGTGGTGGCGACCCCGCCGGCCAACACCGGCAACCCGTGCTTGGCGAAGAGCGCGCGCCCCTGGTACTCGTACAGATCCACGCCGGCAGCCTAGCGACCCTTAAGGCACGGTACGCAGTTGGGTGTGTGGTCGCCGCCCGCGTCGCCGGCCCACGCCGCGGCCGTCGAAGATATGCGGAACTCGCTCCAAGGATCCCGTTACCCCCGCGATGAGCCGTCGTTGAGTAAGACGTCGGCAGCTGATTCACGCTGACAATCCGCACATATGCGGCCGATGCCCTGTCGGTCGAGGGGTGGCGGCGGGGCGTCGTGCATAGAGAGGCCGGGCGTGTGAGGGGTGCGCCCGGCCTCTCCTTAATCTGTGAGCCGGTCTCTTCGTTCGCCACGGCCTGGCCCGCTGGCGGCAGCGGCTTAGCCGATCGGGGTACGGACGTTGCCGCGGACCCAGTCGACGATCGACTCGGTGGTCGTACCGGGAGTGAACACCTTGGCCACGCCGATTCGCGCCAGCTCGGGAATGTCCACATCCGGGATGATCCCGCCGCCGAAGACCACGATGTCCCGGGCGTCGCGCTCGTCGAGCAGCTCCACCACTCGCCGGAACAGCGTCATATGGGCGCCGGAGAGGACCGAGAGCCCGACGGCGTGGGCGTCCTCCTGGACAGCGGTCTCCACGATCTGCTCCGGGGTCTGATGCAGGCCGGTGTAGATGACCTCCATACCCGCGTCCCGAAGTGCGCGGGCCACCACTTTGGCGCCCCGGTCGTGCCCGTC
Organism: Natronosporangium hydrolyticum; assembly: GCF_016925615.1. Classification (NCBI taxonomy): domain Bacteria; kingdom Bacillati; phylum Actinomycetota; class Actinomycetes; order Micromonosporales; family Micromonosporaceae; genus Natronosporangium; species Natronosporangium hydrolyticum. The sequence continues at coordinate 965,389 of NZ_CP070499.1, read as the reverse complement.
CAGCCCGGGCTTCGCCACGACCACCCGTATCCGTGCGCTCATTGCGTGCCTTCCCTGTGGGCCCCGACCTTCGGTGCCCGGCGACCGTTGTCGGCCGGAGATCACCGAGGCCAGGGCACGTCCTGAACGAACACTAACCTTACCGCCGCAGCCACCGCGAGGCAGGACGCGGATTCAACAACGACGCAGCCGGCTCGGACGGCCGGACCGGGGTCGAGCCGTGATGTTCGGGCCCGGTTCCGGTAGCGGAGACAGCAGGGTACTGATAGGAAGGTCACTCAGAGTTTCCCCATGAGCCATCTTGCTTCCCTACCGACACTGTGGTTACGGTGTGCCGGGTGCTGATCAGTGGTGCCGTGTGATTCGGAGTAGCGGCCGGGACATCCGCCACTCCCACACCGGACAATCACGGAGGGTGAGCTTGGACGAGGACTCGTCACCCGCGAGATATCGGGGGCGTCGCCGCGTGCCTGCCGCACCCCGCAGCCGCTATGCCGCGGTCGTCACCAGTGCGGTGGTCGGCGCCGGGGTGGTGGCGCTCGGTGCCGGTGCCGGCTTCGACGACGCGAAGCTCGACCCGGACCGCCTGTCGTCGCTGGGCAACCTCGACACCAGCGCGCTCGAGGGCCGGGCCGAGGCCGCGGAGCGCGCCTCCCGGGCCGAGCGAGAGGGCGGCCTCGCCACCTCGATCCCACAGGCGGCCCCGGATGTCTGGCTGCTACCTATGCACAACTACAGCTTCACCTCGTCGTATGGGTGGCGCTGGGGACGCATGCACAACGGCATCGACCTGGCCGCACCGCAGGGCGCCCCGATCTACGCGGTGCACGCGGGCACGGTCGTGCTCTCACGGTGGCACGGCGGGTTCGGCTACGCAGTCGTGATCGACCACGGTGACGGCGTCGAGACTCTCTACGCGCACGCCTCGGAGCTGCTCGTCAGTGAGGGTCAAGAGGTGACCGCGGGCGATCGGATCGCGCTGGTCGGCAACACCGGCTTCTCATTTGGGCCGCATCTCCACTTCGAGATTCACCAGCACAACACCCCGGTGGAGCCGCTCGAGTGGCTGGAGGAGCGGGGCGTGGACGTCCTCAACGCCAAAGAGGAGATTTACGGCTGAACCGGTCGGCGGGCGGCTGGTCCCATTGTCGGGCTCGGGCTGATCTGACCGATTATTGTTGCCCGGAGCAGCTATAAAGTTCCCCCCGTCACACCCCGGGTTGTGACCCGACGCACCCCCCAACCCGCCCCGAAACAGGCTCAATCAGGGACAAAACCCCCCGAAAATCGGGGTTGGCGGCCCCCGGTATCGGCCCGACTACCGCCCAGCCGTTTGCGTATACGGCGCTGGTCCGCACCATTGGAACTTCCCGCGTACCCCCTGACGGAGGTTCCCCCGTGCTGGAGAAGTTCCTGCGCCGTGGGCGCAGCAACCCTGGTACCGACCGCGACCACCAACCCAACCCCGGCGCCGCCACCGGCGGCGCCCAGCACCGGGACCGGATCGACGTGATCCGGCACCGCAGTCGTAGCGCCATCGCGACCGCGAGCAACCACGGCCGCCAATTCGTCGACAACGTCCGAGAGCAGGTCCGCCGGCTCACCCCGGTAGCCGCCGATCACGGCCGGCGGCTACTGAACACCGCCACCGCCACCCGCCGCAGCCAGGCGCTGGTGGCGGTCGCGGCGGTACTCATGCTCGCCGCTGGCGGAGCACTCACCGCCCAAGCCTCGGTCTTCGACCGGAGCCCCGCGACCAGCGAGGCGAGCGAACTCCCGGAGTCGGACGGAGCGGACGACCCGCTCGCCGAGCGGGAACAGGACACTGAACGCGGCGACCGCGGTGACCGCTCCGGCTCCGAGTCCGGCCGGGACCGGGAGGACTCGGGCGAAGCCCGCGGGGCGGCCCCCGACGAGTCGCCCTCCCCGGAGCCGGAGCCGGAGCCGGAGCCGGAGCCGGAGCCAACCGAGTCGGAATCCGAGCCAGAGCCAGAGCCGGAGCCCTCGGAGACCACCGAGGAGCAGCCCGACTGGGTCCATCCGATGCCAGACGGCCGCACCACGTCCTGCTTCGGGCAGCGTTGGGGCACGCTGCACGCCGGTGTCGACCTCGCCTACCCGAACGGTGGTCCGATCCACGCGGCGGGCGCCGGCACGGTTACCCACGCTGGCTGGGTCTTCGGCGGCTACGGCATCTCGGTCGTAATCGACCATCAGGACGGGCACTTCACGCACTACGCCCACGCCTCCGAGACCCGAGTCTCGGTCGGTGACACCGTCGAGCCTGGCGAGGTCATCGCGCTGGAAGGGTCCACAGGCGACTCCACCGGCCCGCACCTGCACTTCGAGGTGCATCAGGGCATGTGGAACCAGGTGGAGCCCACCCAGTGGATGAGCAACCGAGGCGTGAACATCGACGGCTGCTGAGCCACCTACCCCGACCCCCGACCCCCGCCCGGTGGACCCCCGCCCGGGCGGGGGTCGATCGGGCGGGTCAGACCTTTTCGATCGGGGCGTGCCGCAGCACCAGCCAGAGCACCTGGTCCCCGAAGTCGATCTGGGCCTGGGCCCGGGCACCGGCTCCCTGCACCGCCAGCACCCGCCCCAACCCGTACCGCTGATGATTGATCCGGTCACCGGCCTCGACTGACGGCACCGACGGTAGGTCGGCTGCGGTGGTGAGGCCCGCGCCCGAGACCCCGAGCTGTTCGGCCAGGCGCGCCGCCTTCGCCGACCCGGGACGCTCCCCCGTCCGCTCCGCCCGCCCACCGACGCCGCCCCACGAGGTGACCGCGTCGGCGGTCCGCTCCCAACGGACCAGCTCCGGCGGCAACTCCTCCAGAAACCGAGAGGCGGGGTTGTACTGCGGCTGGCCCCAGGCCGACCGGGTCACCGCCCGGGTGAGGTAGAGCCGCTGTTGGGCCCGGGTCACCCCGACGTAGGCCAGCCGCCGCTCCTCCTCCAGCTCCCGTTGGTCCGACAGCGACCGCAGGTGCGGGAAGACCCCCTCCTCCAGCCCGGTCAGGAAGACCACCGGGAACTCCAGGCCCTTCGCGGTGTGCAGCGTCATCAGGGTGACCACCCCGCTCTGCTCCGGGTCTGCGGGGTCGGGAAGCTGATCCGCGTCGGCGACCAGCGCCACCTGCTCCAGGAAACCGGCGAGCGTCGGCGGCTGCGCCTCCGCCAGGCTCTCGGCCCGCTCCGTGTACTCGCGGGCCACGCTGACCAACTCTTGGAGGTTCTCCAACCGGCCGGCGTCCTGCGGGTCGGTGCTCTCCTCCAGGGTGGCGAGGTAGCCGCTGCGGTGCAGCGCCGCCTCCAGCACCCCCTCCGGGCCGCCCTCGTCGGCGAGCCCGGCGAGCTCGTCCAGCAGCCCCACGAAGTCGCGGCAGGCGTTCGCCGCCCGGCTGGCGATGCCTGGCGCCTCAGCGGCGCGGCGCAGGGCGGCGCCGAAGGAGATTCGCTCCCGGGAGGCGAGCGCCTCGACGCAGGCCTGAGCGCGGTCGCCGATCCCCCGCCGGGGGGTGTTGAGGATCCGCCGGACGCTCACGGTGTCGTCGAGGTTCGCCACCGCGCGCAGGTACGCCAGTGCGTCGCGAACCTCCCGACGCTCGTAGAAGCGCACCCCACCGACGACCTTGTACGGCAGCCCCAGCCGGATGAACACCTCTTCGAAGACCCGGGACTGGGAGTTCGTCCGGTAGAAGATGGCCACCTCGCTGAAGCGGGCTTCCCCCGCGTCGGCGAGCCGGTCCACCTCCCGGGCGATCCAGTCGGCCTCGGCGTGCTCCGAGTCGGCGACGTATCCGACGATCCGCTCGCCCGTACCCTGGTCGCTCCAGAGCCGCTTCGGCTTCCGCCCGGAGTTGCGGTCGATCACCGCGTTGGCGGCGTTGAGGATGGTCTGCGTGGAGCGGTAGTTCTGCTCCAGCAGGATCGTCCGGGCCTCGGGGTAGTCGCGCTCGAACTCCAGGATATTGCGGATGGTCGCGCCCCGGAACGCGTAGATCGACTGGTCGGCGTCGCCGACGACGCACAGCTCGGCCGGCGGTGGTTCCGCCCCGCTCGCGCCGACCAGCTCCTTGATCAGCATGTACTGGGCGTGGTTGGTGTCTTGATACTCGTCGACCAGGACATGCCGGAACCGACGCCGGTACTTCTCCGCCACCGCCGGCTTGGCCTGTAGCAGGTGCACGGTCGTCATGATCAGATCGTCGAAGTCGAGGGCGTGGGCCTCCCGCAGCCGCCGCTGGTAAAGCTCGTACGCCTCGGCAAGCGCCCGCTGCTGCGGCCCTTTGGCGTCGGCGGCGAAGTCCGCCGGGTCGATGAGTTCATTTTTCAGGTTGCTCACCTGCGCCGCGAGCGCCCGGGCGGGGTAGCGCTTGGGGTCGAGGTCGAGCTCGCGCGTGACCAGCTGCATCAGCCGCCGGGAGTCGTCCGCGTCGTAGATCGAGAAGCTCGACTTCAGCCCGGCGTGCTCATGCTCGGCTCGCAGGATGCGGACACACGCGGAGTGGAAGGTCGACACCCACATCAGCCGCGCCCGGCCACCGACCAGTGCGGCGACCCGCTCCTTCATCTCGCCGGCGGCTTTGTTGGTGAAGGTAATGGCGATGATCTCGCCAGGGTGGACATCCCGCGCGGCCAGCAGGTAGGCGATCCGGTGGGTGAGCACCCGGGTCTTGCCGGAGCCGGCCCCGGCGACGATCAGCAGCGGCGAGCCGGCGTGAGTGACCGCCTCGCCCTGCGGCCCGTTCAGGCCGGCGAGCAGCGCGCCGGGGTCACGGCTGGGCGCTGGGCGCGCCGGGGCGGCCGGCGCATCGAAGAGTGAAGTCTCAGAGAGTCCGCGCATCGCTTGGCGAGTCTATGCCTCGGCTACGACGCCACCGGTAGCTGGTCACCGCCGTTCCCGCCGGCCGTAACTGCGCATCTCAGATAGTGGCGAAGTCGTTGCGCTGGCCGGCCGGTGTGGCATACTCAGAGCCATGACTGGGCAGAAGTTCTACTTTTTTTACGGCTCCGGGAGTCCGGCAGCCGTAGGTAGCGCCTAGTCAACACGACCTACGAAAGCCCCGGGCTCCCGAGCCCGGGGCTTTCGGCGCTCCGGGGCGGGGACCGAACCGACCAGCCAAGGAGCGACATGATGAGCACCACCACGGCCCCTAGTCAGCCCACCGCCAGCTCTCCCGACGCCGAGATCGCGGACCTGCGAGCCCGCATCGACGAGATCGACTCCGCGCTGGTCGATTTGTGGCGAGAACGAGCGGCCCTCTCCCAGCGGGTCGGCGCGGCCCGGGTCGCCGCCGGCGGCACCCGGTTGGTGCTCGCCCGGGAGCGGGAGATCCTCGACCGTTTCCACCGCGACCTGGGCCCGGTCGGCACCCAGCTGGGTCTGCTGGTGCTGCGGGCCGGCCGCGGACCGCTATAACCAGCCGCTAGACCAGCCGGCGGTCCGCCGCCCACCGGGACAATTCGTACCGGTTGGACATCTGCAGCTTGCGCAGGACGTTCGAAACATGCGTCTCGACCGTCTTGATCGAGATGAAGAGCTCCTTGGCGATCTCCTTGTACGCGTACCCGCGGGCCAGCAGCCGGAGCACCTCGCGTTCCCGGGTGGTCAGCTGGTCCAGCTCCGGGTCGGCCACCGGGGCGTCGGGACGGGCGGCGAACGCATCCAGCACGAAGCCGGCCAGCCGTGGGCTGAAGACCGCGTCGCCGTCGGCTACCCGCCGGATCGCCGCCGCCAACTCCTGCGACGAGATGCTCTTCGTGACGTAGCCGCGGGCGCCCGCCCGGATCAGCCCGATCACATCCTCGGCCGCGTCCGAGACTGAGAGCGCCAGGAACCGGACCGCGGTCGCGCCGCCCCCCTCGCGGCGTACCGCCTCCAGAACCGCCCGGCCGCCACCATCGGGCATATGCACGTCGAGCAGCACCACGTCGGGGCGTAACACCAGGATCTGCCGTACCGCCTCGGCGACCGTACTGGCCTCGCCGACAACATCCAACTCGATCGGTTCCCGCCCCGATTCGGAGGTGTCCGGCGGCCGCTGGCCGCCCAGCTCGGCGCGGACCCCCGCCCGGAACATCGCATGATCGTCCACCAGAAACACCCGCAGCGGGGCCGGCTGCGCAGCCGCCTCACCGGTCTCCGGTACGCCCGGGTCGCCCTGCTCGCTCATGCCGTGCCCTCCTCCGGGTCGGCCGCGGCCGTACCCGTCGTCGCTGTAGCCGGGGTGGCCCGCAGCGGCAGCCACAGCCGTACCTCGGTGCCCTCACCCGCGCTGCTGATGATCTTCGCAGAGCCGCCGTGCCGCTCCATCCGGCCGACGATCGACCCTCGTACGCCGTGCCGACCGCCGTTGATCTGGGTGGGGTCGAACCCGACCCCACGGTCGCGGACGAAGACGTTTACCTGATCCGGCTCGACCTCCGCGTAGAGGGAGACGGTGGCCACCTGCGCGTGCCTGCCGGCGTTGACCAGCGCCTCCCGTGCCGCCGCCACCAGCGCCTGCACCCGGTCTCCAACCCCCACCTCAGCGTCCGAGCCCACCAGCACCACCTCCACGGTGATCCCGTACGCGTCCTCGACCTCGCCCGCGGCCTGTTCCAACGCCGCGCTCAACCGCTCGCTCGGCGAACCGGTCGGTTTGTAGAGCCAGTTCCGTAGGGTGCGTTCCTGCGCCCGCGCCAGCCGATAGACGGTAGAGCCGCTCTCGGCGTTGCGCTGGATCAACGCCAGCGTGTGCAGCACCTCGTCATGCACCATCGCCGCGAACTCGGCCCGCTCCTGCTCCCGGATCCGCGCCTCCCGCTCCTCCCGCAGCGCGCCGAAGATCCGCCACAGCAGCGGCGCCGAGACCAGCGCCACGCCGCTAAGCGCCAACAGCGCGAAGAGCAGCCCGTTCATCGTCGCGGCGATGCCGCCGCCGACCGGCGCGAAGAACGCGACCAGGCCGATCATCCCGACCGCTATCAGTCCACCACCGCCGATGAAGCGCAACAGGTACGCGCGTCGCCCGGTCTCGGTAAGGACCGCCCCGAGCCACGCGTTGCCGCCAGCACCGTTACCGAGCTCGGGGCCGCTGCCGGCCGGCCGCCGGGTGGTGGCCGCACCGCTGGTCTGGTGCCAGATGATCCCGGCCCCGACCGCGATCAACGCGGTCAGCCAGCCGAGGGCCGCGGTCGCCGGCTGATCATCCACGGTCAGCGCCCGGAAAACCAGCACCACCAGGGCCAGCCCGGCGAACCCGAGCAGTGGTAGCACCCGCCGCGACTCGGCCCGGTCCGGCCCCCCGGCCGGGTCGACCGGCAACACCGCCCAGAAGATTGCGTAGAGCAGCACGCCGAGACCGTTGAAGCCCAGCAGCCCGACGAAGACCGCCCGCACCGCCAGCACCGGCAAGCCCAGGTGGGCCGCGATCCCGGCGGCCACACCGGCCGCCAACCGGTGCTCCCGCGAGCGGTACAGCCGCGGGGACGGCGACGCTGCGATGTCGATCGTCGGCTCCCTCCACCCATTCCTGCGTGATCGGTTAGATCGTCACACGGTTGAGCTGGCTCCGGCCAATCTTCTGCCCCCGACAATCCCACCAGCCGAACCTCAGGGTCTGCTCAGGGTTACCGCCGGAGGCGGATCTAGTCGCCGAAGAGGCAGGATCAGGGCATGGACGAGAACCCGGGGCACCGCGAAGCGCACCGTCAGGGTCGGCCACCGTCGCTAGCGGAGCGGTACGGACTGGTGCGCCCCCGGCAGGGACGCTACGTGGCCGGGGTGTGCGTCGTGCTCGGGCGGGCGACCGGCACCGACCCGGTGCTGTGGCGGGTGCTGCTGGCGGTGCTGGTCTGCTTCGGCGGCATCGGCGTGCTCGCCTATCTGGCGGTGTGGCTGCTGACCCCGGAGGAGGGGGACACCGCCTCACCGGTCGAGGCGGTGCTGGGGCGCGGCCACTCGGCCACTCCGTCGCTGCTCGTCGTCGTGCTGTCGATCGTCGCGTTGGTGACGATGCTGATAACTATGTCCCGCCCCGGCCAGGTGGTGTTGCTCGGCGCAGCGGTGGTGCTCGTCGTGGTGCTGATGCAACGGCAGCAGCGAGGCCCGACGGGAGCGGGCACGCCGCCGGCTCCCCCACCGACACCACCGACGCCACCCACCGAGCCGCCGGACGCGACGGACGCGACCGAGCCGACGGACGCGACCGAGCCGACGGCGGCAACCGAGCCGACGGCGGCAACCGAGCCCGGGCCGGGCGGCGAGCAACCCGGGCCGGCCGAACCACCGGCCGAACCACCGGCTCGCCGTCGCACCATCTCCGACCTGGCGTCCACACCGCCGGCGGCCACCCCGGTGACCGTTCCTATCGAGCCGCCGAACCCACCGAGCCCGCCGACCCCGACCTCGGCTCCGTTCGCCGGTCCCCGGGCCTACCCGGAGGCGTTCGCCCCGCACGGTCCGTTCGCCCAGCCTGCGCCGCCGCGCCCGGCAGCGCCGCCGCCCCGACCGCGGCCACCCAAGGAACGCTCGGCGCTGCCCCTACTCACGTTCCTCACCATGGTGATTGGAGTCGGCGGGCTCGGCGTACTCGACCTCACCGGGGTCACCAGCGTCCCGGTCGCCGGGTACGTCGCCGCCGGGCTGGCCGTGGTCGGCGCCGGTCTGCTGGTCGGTGCCTGGATGGGTCGGGGCAGGTCACTGATCGTGCTCGGGGTGGTGCTCGCGCTGGCGCTGCCGACCGCACACCTCGCCGCCGGCTGGACCCCACCGGAGCACGTCGCCACCAATGTGCAATGGCGTCCGAGCAGCGCCGCCGACCTGCAGCCGGAGTACGCGGTGGCGTTCGGGGAGGGAGTCCTCGACTTGCGCGGTCTAGACTTCGCTGGCGAGCGTCACGAGCTGACCGCGCGAGTCGACGGCGGCGAGATCCGGATCCACGTGCCACGGGACGTCTCGGTCACGATCGAGGTCGACGCCCGGGCGGGCAACGCGACGATCTTCGGCGCCGACGACATCACCGGGTTGAGTACCACCCAGACCCTGGAGTACCCGGCGGTCGAGGAGCCCGTCGCCGGCGAACTCGTTCTCCTCCTTTCCGTACGCTTCGGACATATAGGGGTAACCCGATGAAGAGTCATTCGCTGGACATGCTGTCGTTGTGCTTCGGGATCGCTTTCCTGGCGATGGCGGTGCTGTGGCTGCTGGCCCACTTCGACTCGCTGACGCCGGGTACGCTCGCCGGCACCATCGGCGGCAGCGTACTGGCGATGACCGGGATCGGCCTCAGCCACGCCCTGTTGCGGATGCGGTCGGGCCCGGACCATGGCTGACCGCGCGTTGGGCGGAGGTCACCCGCACCGGATGTCTATGCTGGGCGGCATGAACGAGTCCGCCCTCGGCCAACCCGACCCACCCGACCGGCCGGGCCTGCTCGGTGCGCTGCGCGCCGCCACGATCGGCGCCCGGGCCGCCCGCGCCCTGGTCCACGAGCTTGCTCGCCGCCCCGGCCCGAAGACCGCGCTGCTGGTCGGGGTCGGCCCCGACAGCCCGGTCCTCACCGCTGCGATCGACGCCCTGCTACCGGAGGACTCCCTGGCGGTGGTCGCCACCGACCCACCCGCGATGCGTACCCACATCGCCGCGCAGGGCAGCTGGGTACGCGACCGGGTGCAGGTGCTCGCCGCGACGACCGCGGCGGACCCCGCCGACGTGGTGGTGATCGCTGAACCGTTGACCGGTGAGGCGGACGCTGCCCGAGAGACCCTGACCGAGCTCGCGAAGCTGGTGACCGCCGGGGGCGTGCTCACGGCCGCCACGGTGGCACTGCCGGGGCTAGCCGTCGGCGCCGCCGCCGAGCTGGATCGCCACGCCGCGCTCTACGGCGTCGGCTCCGACCTGGTGCTATGGAACGCGCCCCCGGTCCGCATCCACCGGCTGCGGTGGGCCGCCGCCGACCCGGGCGCAGCAGAGCGGCTGACCGCGACCGACCGACCGTCGAGCGTCCCGCTCACCCGCGAGCTCCACATCGACTCGAACGGGGTCGCCGCCGCCGGCATCACACTGGGGTTGGCGGCGCTGGCTAAGCTGGCCCGCCCGCGCAGCCGGCTGTGGTTGCTCCCCGCGGCGGCGACGCTGCCGATCGCCGCGTTCTTCCGGGATCCGCAGCGGGACCTGCCCGACGACGACGGCTCGCTGGTGATCGCCGCGAGCGACGGCAAGGTGCTCTCGGTCGAGCACGTCAGCGACGACCGGTTCAGCCCGGACGGCGCCACGGTCGACTATCTTCGGATCGCGGTCTTCCTGTCGGTGCTCGATGTCCATGTCAACCGGGCCCCGGTCGCCGGGCAGGTCGTCGACTACCAGCTTGAGGACGGCGGCTACGCGCCGGCGATGAACGCCGAAGCCGAGCACAACGTCGCCGCGTACACGGTGCTCGACACCGGTCCGCGGGGGCGGGTGGTGGTGGCGCAGCGCACCGGGCTGCTCGCCCGGCGGATCGTGCAGCGAGCTCCGGTCGGCGCCCAGCTGGCGCGGGGCGAACGCTTCGGCCTGATCCGGTTCGGCTCCCGGACCGACGTCTACCTACCCGCCGAGGGGGTCGAGCCGCTGGTCGCCCCGGACGACCGGGTGCTGGGCGGCACCACCCCGATCGCACGTTTCCGCCGTTGACCCGGCCGCGGCCGGTCGCCCGCCCGGGTGACCGGCCGCGCCGCCCAGCCGGGGTCGGTGGTCAGGCGGGGCGGCGGTCAGGCCGGAGCCGGCTAGGTCAGCCGAGGCGGTGAGGTCAGCCGAGGCGGCGGCGCTGGTGGACCCAGAGCAACGGCCCGGAGAGCAGGTACGCCCCGATCAGTACGACGAAGGTCAGCCGCGGATCGGCGAGGAACCCCGCCAGCGGCGCGAGCCACAACCAGACCGGCAGCCGCAGTAGCCGGACCAGCGTGGCGTAGGGGAAGTTGGAGACCATCGCGATCGCGAGCGCGGCCACCCCGAGCAGCAGCACCGCCGGCGGCAGGGGCAGGTCCACCAGGACGGTCACCGCGAGCACCCCGGCCGCCATGGTGGTGGGGACACCGGTGAAGTAACGGCTGTCTTTGACCGACACGTTGAATCGGGCCAGCCGGATCGCGGCGGCCGCCGCCACCATGGCGCAGACCAGCGCGGCCGGTGCGGGCGGCACGGCCCCGGCGAGCGTCGCGTAGACGACCACCGGGGCGGCGATCCCGAACGCAGCCATGTCTGCCAACGAATCGAGCTGGGCGCCGAACGGGCTGCTCACCCCGAGCCGGCGGGCCAGCACGCCGTCCATCCCGTCGCAGATGACGCAGGCGAGCAGGCAGATCGCGGCGGTCTGCACGTCGCCGCGCATGGCCAGCAGGATCGCCAGCAACCCCAGCGACAGGCTCGCCAGGGTGCAGCCGTTGACCACCGCGAAGCTGAGCTGCCGGGCGGCGGTCCGCTCCCCCGGCAGCAGCGCGGATGCGGCGCTGGTCGGGTCGGGTGCGACGGTGGTTTCGGCAGTGATGGGCGCCGCTGCGGTCGGCACGAGGACCGGCGGCGCCGCCGCCGGTGGGGCGGCGTTGCGCATCCGGGGTGGCTCAGCCAGTGGGTGGGTGACGACCGGGTCCCCCTCCGGGTGTGGTGGCCGGGTTGGATAGACGTCGGGGATGCGCCCGTCACCGGCGCGGCGGCGGTGACTCACCCGCAGCACCCGGCGGGCCAGCACCCCACCTTGCCGGAACCGGCCGGTCCATCGCCGCCGCCCGACCGGGCGGGGGCTGTCGGCGGTCAGCCGACGCCGGGACGTGGCCCGTGCGCGCCACGAAAGTCTCGGCACGTGTCGCCTCCAATGCCCGGCCCTCGCCACTACCTGCGCAGCGGGCGAGGCCGGTGCTTTTTCTGCGCCGTCCGGGCTCGCCGGCGGCTCCATCTCCGGAAGATACGCGGTTACACCATCCCACAGCGGGATAGGACTCCGCGACACCCGGGGCGGTCATGTTACTCTAAGCAACTACTTGACCACTGCTCCACCTGGTGGTCAGGACTCCTCTCGCCACCTCGGTCAACGGCAACGCCATCGCCTCTGACCAGGTAAACCAGGCCGCCGCCGCGGTCGATCCGGCCAACTCCAGCACCCGCGGCGGGGTCGGCGCCGGCACCGACACCTGAAACACCGCGCGGACCGCGTGCCAGTCGACCGGGTGCCCTTCTGGCCCGAACGCCGCCGGGTCCCGGTGGTGGGAGACCGTCAACAACCGGCCGATCTCGCCCTGTTGCGCCGTCTCCTCGGCGACTTCACGCGCCAACGCCGCGCGCGGCTGCTCCCCGGCGTCGTTGCCGCCGCCGGGCAGGTGCCACCGACCGGCGCCCGGGTAACCCGCGGCGGTCCGGGTGAGCAACACCCGGCCAGCCGCCTCCGTCACCAGCCCGTAGACCGCGAACCGCTGCCCGCGGGGTCGGCCACGGACCGGCTCCGGCGCCTTGGCTGGTGACTCCGCCACCGGCCAACTGGCCGCCGTTGGGCCCGGGTCGCCCGCGATCACCGCTGCCACGAAGCCGCTGTGCGGCAACGTCGCCGCAGCCGCCGGCGACAGCCAGGCGAGCTCATCCACACCGTCGCCCGGCTCCGGCTGTGGCGGGCCCACGCCGGGCAACTCCAGGTCGAAGATCACTCCATCGGTGTGCTCGCGGCCCGATCGCCGCTCGACCACCTCCGCCAGCACGTCCCGCAGGCCGACGACGCGACCGGTCAGGCCGGTCTCCTCGGTCAGCTCCCGCAACACCGCCTCGGCCGGGTGCTCGCCGTGCTCGAGACCGCCCCCGGGTAGCAGCCACTGGCCGCGTCGGGCCGATTGGGCACCCGCGCGGACCAGCAGCAGCCGGCCCGCCGGATCCCGGCAGACCCCGTACGCCCCGATCCGTCGCCGCATCTCGCCCTCCCGGTCGATGATCGCCTGGCGATCATACGTGGAGGGCCTCCTCGGTGACCTCGGTCAACGGCAGGTCAGCCAGGTCTGCCCGGGTGAACCAGCGCGCCTCGGCGGTGGAGCCTCCCAGCTCGCCGACGCTCGGGGCGCCCGGGTCGTCCACCACCACCTGATAGAAGGCCCGGACCCCGTGCCAGTCGATCGGGTAACCCTCTGGCCCTAGTGAGGCGGCGTCCCGGTGACTCGCCACCCCCAACAACGCCTCGATCCGGCCCTGCTGGCCGGTCTCCTCCACCAGCTCCCGCAGCAGCGCCGCCGGCGGCTGCTCCCCGAAATCGGTGCCGCCGCCCGGCAGATGCCAGCGCCCGGCCCCGGGGAAACCGTCCGCGATCCGGGTCAGCAGCAACCGCGCGGACGCGTCGGTCGCGACGGCGTACGCGGCGAACCGCTGCGCCCGGTGCAGCCCGTCCTTGCCCGGGACCGCCAGAAACGAGGGCAGCTCCGGGGCCTTGTCTGGCCGCTGGTCCACCGCCTCGGTGGGCAACCCCAGCGCCGCCGCGGTGAACGGCCGCAACGGCAGCTCCTTCGCCTCGCTCAACGTGAACCAGCACGCCAGGTCGGTCGGTTGATCGACCCGCTCGATCAGATTGCCGCCGCGCAGCGACACCTCGTAGATCAGTCGATCGGTGTGGATGGTCAACCCCCGGGCCGGTAGCGCCCGGACATCCGACAGCACGTCCCGGAGCTGGTCCACCGCCACCGACAGGCCGGTCTCCGCCGCCGTCTCCCGCACCACCGTGTCACCCGGGTGCTCGCCGTGGTCCACCGCACCGCCCGGCAACGACCAGGTGCCTGGGGTGCCGGAGGTCGCCGAGCAGCGCACCAGCAGCACCCGCTCGGTCTGGTCGATGCAGATGGCGTATGCCGCGATCCGGCGCAGCGGCTCCAGTCCGTCGTCCACGTCCGGAAGTATGCCCGAATCATGTGAACGTTAGGTCACGATGTCGGTTTCTGGACCTGCAAGCTCCGCTGCGGTTCGAGCGTGACCGACTCGGGGAAACTTCGGGGGTGACGCTCAGGGCAGTCACCGAGGTCAGCGACCGCGGGGGGCGCGATCCTGGAGACATGGCTGATTTCCACGAAACCCCGCAGCACTCGCCCACTCCCTACCGCCGGCTGCAGCGCAGCCGCAACAACCGCATGATCGCCGGCGTCTGCGCCGGTCTCGCCGACTATCTACGGATCGATCCGACGGTGGTACGGGTCGGCGTGGTGGTCCTCGCCTTCCTCACCTGGGGGGTGGTCCTGCTCGGCTATCTGGTCGCCTGGCTGCTCATGCCCGAGGCAGATTCCCTCTGAGGTTGACCATGAGGCTAGGGACCGTGATCGGCCCCGACCATGTACCTAGGTCCATGATCAACTCGTGGGGCTACTCCCACTCGATGGTGCCGGGTGGCTTGCTCGTGACGTCCAGAGCCACCCGGTTGACCTCGGGCACCTCGTTGGTGATCCGGGTCGAGATCTTCGCGATCACCTCGTAGGGCAGCCGGGACCAGTCAGCGGTCATCGCGTCCTCGCTGCTCACCGGGCGCAGCACCACCGGGTGACCGTAGCTGCGACCATCGCCCTGCACCCCCACCGAGCGGACGTCGGCGAGCAGCACCACCGGGAACTGCCACACCGACCGGTCCAGGCCGGACACGGTCAGCTCTTCCCGGGCGATCCGGTCGGCGGCGCGGAGCACCTCCAGCCGTTGCGGGGTGACCTCGCCGATGATCCGGATCGCCAGCCCCGGCCCGGGGAACGGGTGCCGCCACACCATCGGCTCCGGCAGGCCCAACTCCACGCCGAGCCGCCGCACCTCGTCCTTGAACAACGTCCGCAGCGGCTCCACCAGCTGGAAAGCCAGGTCGTCCGGGAGCCCCCCGACATTGTGGTGCGATTTGATGTTGGCGGTGCCGGAGCCACCACCCGACTCCACCACGTCCGGGTAAAGGGTGCCCTGGACCAGGAACTCGATGTGCCGCTCGGCGGCCAACTCCCGGGCGGCGCCCTCGAAGGACCGGATGAACTCCCGCCCGATGATCTTGCGCTTCTGCTCCGGGTCCGACACCCCCGCCAGCGCGCTCAGGAAGGTGTCCGCGGCCTCCACCACGTGCAGCCGGATCCCCGTCGCGGCGACGTAGTCCTTCTCGACCTGCTCCGCCTCGCCGGCCCGCAGCAGACCGTGGTCCACGAAGACACAGGTGAGCTGGTCCCCGATCGCCCGGTGCACCAGCGCCGCCGCCACCGCTGAGTCGACCCCGCCGGAGAGGCCGCAGATGACCTGCCCGTCACCGACCTGCTGCCGGATCGCCGCCACCTGCTCGTCGATGATGCCCGCCGCGGTCCAGGTGGGGGCGATGCCGGCGATGTCCCGCAGAAACCGGGTCAACAACCGCTGCCCGTACGGGGTGTGGGCCACCTCGGGATGGAACTGCACCCCGGCGATCCGGCGCTCCGGGTCCTCGAACGCCGCCACCGGAGTGCGCTCCGACGACGCGGTGACGGTGGCGCCGGGCGGGGCGGCCACGACGCTGTCGCCGTGGCTCATCCACACATCCTGCCGCTCCGGCAGCCCGGTGAAGAGCACGCTGCGCTCCGGTAGCGCGGTCAACGGCGTGCCGCCATACTCCCGGGATCCGGTGTGGGCGACCTCCCCACCCATCGCCTGCACCATCGCCTGGAATCCGTAGCAGATCCCGAAGGTGGGCACCCCGGTCTCGAAGAGCGCCGGGTCGAGGGTTGGCGCGCCCGGCTCGTAGACGCTCGCCGGACCACCGGAGAGCACGATCGCGGCCGGATCTTTGGCGAGCATCTGCGCCACCGGCATGGTGTGCGGCACGATCTCGGAGTAGACCTGCGCCTCCCGGACCCGGCGGGCGATCAGTTGGGCGTACTGGGCTCCGAAGTCCACCACCAGGACCGGACGCGGTGTGCTCATGGCACTAAGCCTACCGAGGCGGAGATCGGCGCCTACTTGGTGCCGTACTTGGCCTCCAGCTCAGTCAGGACCGCCTCACCGATCCGCTCATACCGCGCGCCCTGCCCCAGCTTGAAGAACTCGATCACCGCGTCGCGCCGGTCGTCCGGGTGCCGGTCGACGATCCAGTACTCCGGGATCTCCGCCGCGGCGTACAGGTCGGGCTTGGTGACCCGATCATCATGCTCGCTGCCGTCCGAGATCACCTCAACCACCAGCGTGAAGTCGCTCGGGTCGTGGCGACCGGCGTCCGGGTCGGGCCACTGCCGGAAGGCGGCGATATCCGGGAACCGAACCCGCCGCCGGGCCAACCGAACCCCCTGCTCCTGCAGCGCGGGCCGCCCCTGCGCGACCAGCACGTTGCAGAGCCGACGCGCCGCATCCGCGTGCCAGCCCTTCATCGGCGACATCAGGACCAGCCTTCCGTTGTCCAGCTCGTAGTGAATCCCGGTGCCGTCCAGGGCACGCCCGACCGAGTCGAGGTCGTCCTCGGTGAGCGGGTGCTCCATCAACTCGTCCAGCAGCGCAGTCATCCGCCTATGGTACTGCTCCAGAGTGCCGCCGGAGCGCCCGTCGGCACCGCCGGCTGGCGGGGCGGCACCGGGTCCAGCCGGGCGTAGGGCGCTCCCAGCGGCGGGCGCGGATCGGGGTCACCGCGGTTCGGCCACATCGACATCGCCCGCTCCGCCTGGGCGGTGATGGTCAGCGCCGGGTTCACCCCCAGATTCGCGCTCACCGCCGCACCGTCGACCACGTGCAGCCCCGGATGCCCGTACACCCGCTGGTACGCATCCACCACACCGGAGTGTGGACTGTCGCCGATCACCGCGCCGCCGAGGATGTGCGCGGTCATCGGGGCGTTGAACGCTTCGGTGACCGCGCCCCCCGGGTAGCCGCCGATCTCCTCGGCGAGCAGCCGCGCCGCCCGGTGCCCGGCCGGGATCCAGGTCGGGTTCGGCGGACCGTGCCCGCTGACCGCGTAGAGCCGGCGCCGGCCGTACCAGGCGCGGCGCCAGCGCAGGGTGAGCGAGTTGTCGAGCGACTGCATCACCAACGCGATGACGGTGCGCCGCGACCAGTCCCGCACGAGCGGCAGCCGCAGCGCCAACCCTGGCCGGCGGAGCAGGCCGCCGACCCAGCGCAGCGGCCGCCACCGGCCGCCGGCTACCAGCACCGACTGCAGCAGCCCCATCGCGTTCGACCCTCGCCCGTACCGCACCGGTTCGATATGGGTACGCGGATCCGGGTGGAACGAGCTGGTGATCGCCACCCCCTGGCTGAAGTCGACGCCGCGCTGGCGGGCGGAGCGCAGCGGCACCGAAGCGCCGAGGATCGCCTCGGAATTGGTCCGGGTCAACGCACCCAGCTGCGGCGAGAGCTCCGGCAGCCGACCGCGCCGCCGCATCGCGTGCAGCAGCCGCTGGGTGCCGAGCGCTCCGGCGGCGAAGACCACCTGCTCGGCGTGCAGGATCGTACGGCGCCGGCGCCAATCGCCGGTGCGGACCACCGTCACCTGATAGCCGCCGTCGGGGGCCGGGACGACCTCGGTGACGGTGCTGCGGTCCCGCAGCTGCGCGCCCGCCCGCTCGGCCAGCCACAGATAGTTCTTGACCATCGTGTTCTTGGCGTTGAACCGGCAGCCGGTCATGCAGGCGCCGCAGTGCCGGCAGCCAGCACGCTCCGGCCCGGCACCACCGAAGTACGGGTCGGGGGTGGGCTCGCCCGACGGGCCGAGGTAGACCCCGACCGGGGTGGGCCGGAACGTGTCGCCGACCCCCATCCGCTGCGCCACCGCCCGCATCGTCGCGTCCGCCGGCGTATGTTGCTGATAGGTGGTCACCCCGAGCATCCGGCTGGCCTGGTCGTACCCGGGTGCAAGCTCATCCGCCCAGTCCGTGATGTCGCGCCACTGTGGATCATCGTAGAACTCCGGCGGCGGCCGGTAGAGGGTGTTGCCGTAGACCAGGCTGCCGCCGCCCACCCCGGCGCCGGAGAGCACCAGCACCCTCGCCCCTCGGCGCCCCGGCAGCAGGTTGATCCGTTGGATCCCGAGGCAGCCGAGGGCGGGCGCCCACAGAAACCGCCGCAGCCGCCACGACGTTTGCGGCAACTCGTGGTCGGCGAAGCGGCGGCCGGCCTCCAGCACCGCCACCGAGTAGCCCTTCTCGACCGCGCGCAGCGCGGCGACGCTCCCACCGAAGCCGGAGCCGACCACTACCACGTCGTAACGCACGCCTCTATGCTGGCGGATCAGTAGCGGCGCCACCAGAGGTTGACGGCGTAGTCGACCTCAAGCTCCGGATGCTCGGCGACGATCTGGTCGGCGATGGCCGGCGGAAACTCGATCCGCACCACCGCTTCGAAGTCGGCCCGCCGGGTGAACCGCCAGCAGATCTCCAGCGGCTGGCGGACGAAATCTTGTGTGCTCCAGAACCGCTCCACCGCGACCGGGTCGTACCGCGGGTATGCGCGCCGGAACCAGCCGCCGAAGGTGCTCCGGGTCGCGTCGTTGTCGATCACGAACGCCACCCCGCCGCGGCGCATCACCCGACGCAGCTCCGCCAGCCCCGGCTCACATCCCGGCCCGAAGAAGTACGCCCACCGGGCGTGCGCCACCTCGATCGAGGCGTCCGGCACCGGCAGCCGCTGCGCCGTACCCTGCCGGACCGTGACGTGGGGCAGCGAACGGGCCCGGCGGGCCGCGGCGGCCGCGAGCTGCCGGTGCGGCTCCACCCCGGTGACCTGGGCGGCGGTCGCCGCGAACCGGGACAGATGGAAACCGGTGCCGCAGCCGATGTCCAGCACCTGGGCGCCGCGCCAGTCCCGGATCTGCCGCATCGCGCGCTCCAACCCGCCGGCCGGGTCGACGGCCTGATTTTCCAGCTCGTAGGTGGCGGCGTCACCCCAGATGTTCGGGCTGGGGATCGCCCCGGTGAGGGCGGTGGTCACGGTGCCATGCTACGTGCGCCTCAGACCGCCACGGAGCCGTCGATCGGCCGGCTCAGCGCCGACCCGGCCGCCTGCGCGGCCCCGGCCTGCACATTCAGCAGGTGCCCGGCGTCGTCGTCGGCGGCGGCCACCATCACCGCCCCACCGGCGGTCGCCCCGCCCAGCGCGTCGATCTCCAGCGCGACCTCGTTGACCGCCGGCTGCCAGGTCGTGCGGTACCGGTCCAGGGCACCCGAGACCCGCTGATGGCCGACGACCCCGCGCTCGTCGTCGATCAGCCCGAAGTAGCGCCTGGCCAGGCCGAAGGCGCCGTCGGTGAGGTCGGTGACCGCCCGACCCGAATGGTGCACCTGGTCGGTGGTCATCTGGTAGTAGTAGTCGGCCATCGTGCTCCCCTGTGGTTTCAGACCTGAGACCACGATATCGCCTGCTGTCCAACCGACCAGCTGATCTTGCTGCGTACGGCGATGATGTGGCGCGCGGACAGTACAGTAGAGGTCGCGACTGGACAGACGGAAGTGTCGCGATCTGGGAGAGACGATCATGACGATGGCAATCGACGGCGGCGGCCGGTCGGGCCCGTTCGCGCGGTACCCGGTCCGCCCCGAGACGGTGCAGTCCTCCGGCGACCGGATCGCGGCCTTCGCCGGTGACGTGGAAAGCCTGCACGACGCGGTGACCGGCGCCCACCGCCCCGCCCAGCAAGGGGTGGCGGGGCTGCTGACCATGCCGATGGTCGCCGCCGAGGACCCCGTCCGCCGCAAAGCGCAGCGGTGGCTCGGCTCGGCCCTCTTCGCCGGCGGCGCGGTGCGGCTCTTCTCCGAGGCAGTGGCGGAGTACAACCGGCAGGTCGACGACCTCAACTCGCGCTACTGGGAGGCCAAACGCAACAACTTCGGGATCGCCTCGCCCACCCTGGCACCCGACGCCACCGCCGCCGAACGGACCGAGGCGAACGACGAGTTCCGGGAGTCGGTCTCGACCGCCGAGCAGGACCTGCTGCGCGAACTCCGCAACCGCTTCCACCGGGTAATTGAACCCCAACTGGACGACGACGCCGACCACGTGGCCGGGCTGCTGGACCGCGGGCCGGACGACGAGGAGGCGGTCCTCGCCCTCTACTCGGCCGGCACGTTACCCGCCTACGCCCCGGTCTTCTTCCCGCAGCACGACTTCACCCAGGTGCCGCTGCAGGACCTCCCCAACGGCACCCTGCTCGCCGAACGGATGCAGCTGGCCATGGACGGCGAGCTGCCGCCGGAAGAGTTCCTCGAAATGATGGTCTGGCTGGAGATGATGGCCGGCCGGATCGAGTATGTGCAGCAACACGGCAACGCCTCCCTCTCCGAGGATGAGCTGAAGTTCCTGCACTACTTCTATGCACAGATGGGTGACCGGATCTGGGAGCTGCCCGACTACATTCAGGCAGAGGAGCACCGCTGGGACGGCGGCGGCTTCAACCCGTGGGGCTGGCGCGACGAACGATCCGACGGATTCGACCAGGCCACCCAGGAGCGGATGCTCGGCGCGCTCGGCACCGGCCTGCTCGGCCTGTCCAACCCCGAGCTGTGGCCGCCGCACCTGCGTGGGCAGGACCCGATGGACCCGCAGTCCCGCTACCACCTCCCGCAGACCGTGATCGACCTGGTCAGCCAGCCGTCGCTCGACGCGCAACAGACAATGCAGTACCCCCACCTCGGCCCGCTGGTCGACCGGCTCGACGACTTCGCCAAGCTGTCGACGATGTTCGCCCACGTCCCGGCCGATGTCGAGGGCGGCACCCGATTCTCCGAGCTCACCACCCAGCGGGTCGCCGAACTCGCCTTCGCGGCCCAGATGTATCAGGACGGCGGCTTCGGGCGAGGGATAACGACGGCCTCACCGCTGGTCAACACGGAAGCGGTCGCCGCCATCCTGGAACCGCTGCTCGAGGTCTCCACCCGCAACGAGGAGGCCAACTACCGACTGCTCACCGGCGAAGGTCTGGGACCGATGGAACGGACCGCTCTCAAGCACCCCGACGCGAACTACCATCACTACGATGACCAGGCGTTCCTACTCAACGCGCTGTACGGGTTCCAATGGTCCGACGACGGCGCGGCGGCGGCTGGGCTCACCAACTGGATCAGCGAACGAGCGCAGGCCGCCGCCCTCAACGGGGAGTACGACCCCATGGCGACCGAGGCCGCGGCGGCGCTGATCGACCTGGTGACGATGACGGCGGAGGGGGAAGGCCATCAGGACGACCCGCGGATCGACACGTACGACAGCCTGATGCGTTCACTCTCTCAGCACAATCCGGAGATCGCCCGCAGCTTCAGCCGGATCGCCGCCTCCTACCTGGGCGACTTCAGCGAACCCTCCGGGCCAGCGACCCGAGTCGAGGGTAATGGATCGCTCAGCCTCAGTGATCACGACAAGATCAGGTTCCTGGATCTGGTCGCCACCGACGAGCAGGCGATCAACGCGCTCAGCTTCGCCGCCGGTGAGTACCAGCAACGGCTGCTGGAGGCCGGGTTGGCCGGCGAGACCTCGATGCTCGAGGTCGGCCAGCGCCACTCCCACCTGGACGCGCTCCTGGCCGCATCCCGGATCCACGCCGGCCTGGTCCAGGGCTCGCACCAGCACGAGTTAGCGATGGCCGCATATGAGGAGCACATGCGCTGGGCCAGCTACGGCAAGAGCGCGGTGACGACCACCAGCGGCGCCGTCATCGGCGCCACCCCACTCAAGCCGGTGGGACCATTCCTCAACGCCGGCCTGGGGCACATGGTGGATGACATCCTTGCCGGCTACATCGCCCCGCCTACGCGAGACAACAGCTTCGACCACGGCGGCATCCTCGACCTCGGCCGCGACAATACCTACGCCGCTCACGAATACCTCACCGCGATGATCGCCACAGACTCTTTCCCAGAGGACAGGGAGATCCCGACAGAGCTTCTGCTGACCGAGCCGCCCGACGAAACCCCGGTCTACGTCGACGGTCGCCCGGTTCTCAAACCAGTTGCCGACCTGGATGGCGACGAACGGAACGATCTTTTCTTGCTTGTTGGAAACGAGACAGACGGAGTTGGTGGCGACGCATTCCGTTTCTACCGGAACGAGTACCAGGCGTCGAGCGACTTCCAACGGGTGTTCGGTAGGGACCCCGAGAACCATCGGCAAGGCCTGCGATGAACCACGCGACAGTCCGCTGGCGGCGGATCTTAACAGCGCTGTTCCTGGCAACGTTATTGCTCCCAGGATGCACCCGCGGCGAACAGGCCACGACCGACGTCACCGCATCCCCACCCTCGATCCCCCCGCCCGAGCAACGGCTCCACTTCGAATGGGACGAAGCCGTCGAGGTGCCGGAGTCCGCGCAACCCGCGGTGGCCATCGCCAGAGACTGGGACTACCACTACTACCTGTGGGTGACCGACCCCGAGTCGGTGCCGGCATACCTCAAGCAACACTCGACCGACTTCATGTATGAGTCGATCGCCGGCATCTCCGCACCCCAGACCACCGGCGCGATCCGGATCCTGCTCGTCGATCTGCAAGCCGAAGACGGCCATCTGATTCTGCACCTGTGCAACGACCGGCGGGACCGGGACCGCCTCGACGAGCACGGCCAACGCGTCGGCGACCCGGGAAGCATCACCACCGCCGAGACCCGACTGGAGGAAGTCGAGCCCGACCGGTGGGTGGTCAGTTACCGGGGCGCCATCATGGACACGGAGCTCCGCCACGACATACAAGCACGCTGCGAAAAGCTGCTTACCGACCCACCCACCCCTGACGTCTCCCGACCCGCAACGGGCATCCCTGATCCCGCTTAGCGGCCGGGATGCACCGAACCCACTGAAGCCGAAACCGATGCCGAACTGCGCCGGAAGGGTGCTCCCATGTCTAGAGCGCTGACTAGGGTAACGACCCCCGCCAGCGCCGGGCTGCTCGCGGTGGCGCTGGTGGGGTGCCAGCCCACACCGGAGCCGCCACCGACCCCCGCCCCGCTGCCGCCCCCGGAGGAACGGCTCGACTTCCACTGGCGTGAGGATACTGTAGTCTCAGCCGCAGCCCGGCCGGCCGTAGCGCTACTCCAAGACTGGATGTACGCCTACTACCTCTGGAATACCGAACCGGCCGTCATCCCGAACCTGATCTACGACCGTAGCGCCGCCGAGGTGTCCGAGTCCATCGAACGGGCCTCCGCCGGACCGAAGCCCATGGCAGGTTCCGTCCGGATCCACCTGGTCGAGATCGTGCTCCTTGAGGAAGGCGGAGAGCAGTTGACGGTCGCGGTTGGGCTGTGCGAAGACCGGCTCGACTTCCACATGATCGACCAACACGGCGAGCCGATCGACCACGAGCGCCACATCACAACCAGCCGGGCGGTATTAGCTCAGGCGCCAGACGGCCAGTGGGTCGTGGCTGAGCGGTCTTTTCACGACGCCCAGGATCTGCGGTCAACCTGCGAGGCGTACGCCACGGAGCCAGCCCGCACACCGCCGACCGGCACCCCAGGACGCTGACTCACGTGACGCACGAGTCCGGAATGTCCATATGCTGGTGGCGGACCTTGGCGGCACTGTTACTGGCGGCGCTGGCGCTGGCGGGATGCAGCAGCGGCGAGCAACCTACGAACGACGCCACCGCATCCCCACCGTCGATCCCCCCGCCCGAGGAACGGCTCCATTTCGAGTGGGACGAAGCCATCGAGGTGCCGGAGTCCGCGCGGGCCGCGGTGGCCATCGCCAGAGACTGGGATTATTACTACTACCTGTGGATAACCGACCCTGACTCGATACCGGAGTACCTCAAGCAACATTCGACCGAGTCCAGGTACGAATCGATCGCCGGCATCTCCGCACCACAGACCGCTGGCGCGATCCGGATCCTGCTCGTTGACCTGCGGGCCGAAGACGACCAGCTGGTCCTGCACCTGTGCGACGACCGACGGGACCGCGACCGCCTCGACGAGTACGGCCAACGCGTCGGCGACCCGGGAGGCATCACCCCCGCCGAGACCCGGCTGGAAGAGATCGCACCCGGCCGCTGGCTGGTCAGTTACCGCAGCCTCATCATCGACACGGAACTACGCCACGACGTGCAGTCACGCTGCGAACAGCTGCTCACTGACCCACCCACCCCTGACGTCTCCCGACCCGCAACGGGCATCCCTGATCCCGCATAGCGGCCGGGATGCACCGAACCCACCTGAAACCGAAACCGATGCCGCGCCGGAAGGGTGCCCCACATGTCTAGGCCGTTGGCGCACACGGCTGCGCGGGCTCCCGCAGGGCTGCTCTCGCTGGCGCTGGCGTTGACGCTGGTGGGATGCCGACCCACACCGGAGCCGTTGCCGACCCCCGCCCCGCTGCCGCCCCCGGAGGAACGGCTCGACTTCCACTGGCATGAAGACCTCGACGTGCCGACCGAGGCCCGCGAAGCCGTCGACATGCTCCACCACTGGATTCACGCCTACAACCTCTGGGCCACCGAGCCATCGATCATCCCCGACTACATCTACCACCACAGCGACCCATCGGTCTCCGAACGTATCGAGAGCGCTTCGGCCGGTCCCCGACCCATGGCCGGGACGGTCCATGCGTTTCTGGTCGAGTTAGAAGTCGACCACGACACGCCGACCGTCACCGCCGGAGTGTGCGAGGATCTCCTTGAGTTTCACATGATCAACGAGACCGGGGAGCCGATCAACCGGGAGGGCTACGTAAGCAGCAGTCGGGCGGAACTCGCCCAAACGCCTGACGGACAATGGATCGTCGCGGAACGGACCACCTACGACGCCCAAGATCTGCGGTCAACCTGCGAGGCGTACGCCTCGGGGCCAGCCCCCACTCCGCCCACCGGCACCCCAGGACGTTGACTCACGTGACACACGAGTCCGGAATGTCCATATGCTGGTGGCGGACCTTGGCGGCACCGTTACTGGCGGCGCTGGCGCTGGCGGGATGCACCCGGGGCGAACAGGCCACGACCGACGCCACCGCACCCCCGCCGTCGATCCCCCCGCCGGAGCAACGGCTCCACTTCGAATGGGACGAAGCCATCGAGGTCCCGGAGTCCGCGCAACCCGCGGTGGCCATCGCCAGAGACTGGGACTACCACTACTACCTGTGGATAACCGACCCTGACTCGGTCCCCGAGTACCTGAAGCAACACTCGACCGACTTCATGTATGAGTCGATCGCCGGCATCTCCGCACCCCAGACCACCGGCGCGATCCGGATCCTGCTCGTCGATCTGCAAGCCGAAGACCACCAGCTGATTCTGCACCTGTGCAACGACCGGCGGGACCGCGACCGCCTCGACGAGCACGGCCAACGCGTCGGCGACCCGGGAAGCATCACCACCGCCGAGACCCGACTGGAGGAAGTCGAGCCCGAGCGGTGGGTGGTCAGTTACCGCGGCGTCGTCATGGACACGGAGCTCCGCCACGACATACAGGCACGCTGCGAGAAGCTGCTCGCCGAACCACCACCCTGATGCATCCTCGATCCCAAATAATGTCCGGGATGCACCGAACCCACCTGAAACCGAAACCGATGCCGCGCCGGAAGGGTGCCCCACATGTCTAGGCCGTTGGCGCACACGGCTGCGCGGGCTCCCGCAGGGCTGCTCTCGCTGGCGCTGGCGTTGACGCTGGTGGGATGCCGACCCACACCGGACCCGTCGCCGACCCCCGCCCCACTGCCGCCCCCGGAGGAACGACTCGACTTCCACTGGCATGAAGACCTCGACGTGCCGACCGAGGCCCGCGAAGCCGTCGACATGCTCCACCACTGGATCCACGCCTACAACCTCTGGGCCACCGAGCCATCGATCATCCCCGACTACATCTACCACCACAGCGACCCATCGGTCTTCGAACGCATCGAGAGTGCCTCGGGAGCCCCACAGCCGATGGCCGGCACCGTCCACGCTTACCTGGTCGAGATCGAGTTCGCGGACGGCGACCCACCGACGGTCGAGGTCGGAATCTGCGAGAGCGGCCCGACCTTCCACATGATCGACGAGACCGGGGAACCGATCAATAACGAGGGCTTCTTGTCCAGTAGGCGTGCGGTGCTGACCCGAGCGGCCGATGGGCGATGGATCGTGGCCGAGCGCACCTCGTTCGGCGTACAGGACTTGCGCGCTGTCTGCGAACGCCGCGCCGCACTACTCGCCGGGACCTCCCCGTCGACTACCGCCCCGGGAGGTTGATTCGCATGACTTCCGCGATCGGACAGGTTCGATCGAAGCGGCCCGCCACCTGGATCGCGGCCGGGCTGGCGGTCGCGATCAGCGCAACCGGTGTCGTTGGCTACCTCGGTTGGGATGCGCGGCAACACCGCTGTGAGGAAGCCGTACCGGTGCCAGACCCGGGAGTCGAGGCGTCGGTCGTCACGCCCGCGGAGCAGGCCGAACCCTGGCCCGCGGAGTGGGCGATCGACGCGACCGACGGCCCCGGGCCGTTCGGCGCCCCGCGACTGGCGGTGCTCGACATCAAGATCTTTACCGCGCCACAGCTTGCCGGCGACGACACGCTGCTGCTGCGGCGCGGCGATGTCGGTCAGGTCCTCCACGCGATCGACCTCGACAACGGCCACCTTCGCTGGCAACGGCAGCTGGATCGCGGGTGGCGGCAGCCCGTGGTGCCGATCGGGGACCTGGTGACGATCGTCGACGAACCGATCGACGAAGCGCTAGCGGTCGTCGCAGTGGATCGGGCCACCGGCGAGGTGCACAGCTGTCTCCGGGTTGGTGAGCACAGGTTAAGGTCCCGAGCGCTGGTGGCGCCGGTCGGCGACGAACTCTTGGCGGTCACGCGGCCGGACACTGGGCCTGAGGCAACCCTCTGGCTCATCGACCCCCACGCCGGTGAGGTGACCGCCGAGATGCCGATCGAGCCGGCGCCACACGACCTACGCAGCGCTGGTGAGGTGGTGGTGGCCAGTAGGGTGCCAGCCGACCACAGAGACGAGTGGCTAAGGCTCGCCGCTGGCGCCGAGGGCGTCCCCCCCAGCGACCTGGCCCTGCGCGCCTACTCCGTCGCCGACGGTGCCCAGGTGTGGCAGTACGCCTTCGAGGTCGGTGACGGCGGTCAACCGTTCGTGCATCAGCTGGTGGCCGCCGACGAGGACGCGGTGGTCATGATCGCCAGCCGGTTCTCACCCTGGGAGGGCTGGCGGGGGGATCGCTACTCGAAGCCCGCGCTGGAGAGCTACCTGATCGCGCTCGACCCAGCCACCGGCCGGCAACAGTGGGCCCAGGAGCTGGCGCCCGACCTCGTACGCCAGCCGGAGGCGCAACGGTTCGGCGACCTGGTCCTGGTCAGGCAGCCGGACCCGGACGGCGAACTGCGCAGACCGGTCGCCTACGACGTGGCCGATGGTGCGCAACGGTGGCGTCTCGACTTCTACGCTGACCGGGAGGACGGTCTCTACCTCCCCGCGACCGGCGCCGCTGGCGCTGCTCTGCTGGCCGCCATCGGCGGGCTGCGCTTGGTGGACCTAGCCGACGGCAGCAGCCGAACCGTCGCCGAATCGTGGCTCAGTCTCCCGGCCGTGGCCGACGACACCACGGTCGGGATCACGCTCGGCTCCGCCGACGCCGTGCTGGTCCTCTACGACCTGCGGTGATGTGCGTTACCGGGGTCGTTACCGGCCCCGCTGGCGGTCATATGACAAGATGCGCGGATGCCGCATCAGGACGAGCAGCACCCGAACTCAGTCCCGGACAACTCCGTCCCGGACGGCGACAAACTTACCGAACCGATGCTGGAGCAGCTCCGGTCGGCGCTCTCCGCCGCTGGCGCCTCCGACGACGTACTGCAGCTGCTGGACGAGCCCGGCACCCCCACTGAGATCCTGCAACGGTTGGTCGACGCCGGGGTCATGCCCGACGAACCAGCATCGCTGGAGGAGCTGATCGAGGAGTTCGAGGAGCTGCTCACGCCGGAGACCAGCCCGCTGGAGGCCGAACTGGCCGGCGCCGAGTTCCTCGCCATCGCGCGCGGCGACGACGACGACAACGACCAGCTCGCAGCGGTGCTGACCGAGGTGGAGCAGTACGGCGGCGCCTCGGCGCTGGGCCTGCTCCGGGTGGTGGCGGCGATCAGTCCATCGGCGTCGATCCAGCAATCCGCCACCGCCGCCGCAGACCGGCTGGCCGGGACCGGGCTGGGCGACCCGCCGTGGGTCGGGAAGATCGGCACGCCGCGGCCCGAGAGCTGCTACGGCTATGTGGACAGCGATCAGGACCAGGCGGTGCTGGCGACGTTCCGGTACGGCGACGAAACACATGCGCTCGCCGTCCTCATCGACGGTGACCTCGGCGGCGTCCGCGATGTCTGGGTGACCGACAAGCCCGACGAGCTGCGGGACGAGTTCCGCGCCGACCCGGACCAGTTCGGCGCGGAGACCGAACTCTCCGCGGCCACTGCGGTGGGCCTGTTGGAGCAGGCGTTGACCCATGAGCCGTGCCCGGTCGAAGAGGACGAGATCGACGACGTCGATATCTACCTGGCGCTGCTGCGGCAACGGTTGCAGCTGCTGGCCGCGAACGCCGGCTGAGCAACCTCAGACCACGTCGGAGAGGACCGATCCGAGCGTCACGCCCCGGTAGTCGGCGAGCCGCTCCGCCTGCTCCTCGATCGCCGCGCGGGCCTGGGCACTGACCCGCCGCCACAGGTCGAGCTGCACGTTGAGGGTGCCGCTGGACTGCCGGGGCCGCCAGACGCCGACGATGTCGCCGTCGACCAGCACCGCACCCGGCCGGCCCAGCACCGGCCACAGCGTCTTGCTGCGCGCCGGCTGCTCGACCAGCAACGAGCGATCCTTGGCCTGCAGGAAAAGGTCGAACGGCCCGAGCAGCCGGGTCAAGGTCACCGGGCCCGCGGCCAGCTTCGGCACATCCTCGGTGAGTAGCCACCGGCGCTCGCCGGCGACGGTCACCTCGGTCACATCATCCGGCCACCGGCCGCGTACCTCCTTGACCGGGGCGTCGAGATAGTCGGCCACGTGCTTGGGTGTGGCGGGGCCGAGCAGTCGCAGATACCCCCGGATCACGTCGTGGTCCGGTCCCGGCTCGGCGGCGGGTGAGAAACGCCGGATCGGCGCCAGCACCGGCGGCGAGGTGTTCGGCGTAAGCTGCAGGCCGGCCCGGACCGCCGCCAGCCGGAACGGCATCTCGTACAGGTGGGTGGTGTCGCAGGGGCGGCAGAAGCGAAGGTACGGGGGGTCCATCAGCGCGGTCAGCCGGGTGGAGACCTCACCCTTGACCATGGGCTTGGTCACCACCGTGCGCATCGCCGCCGCGACCGCGTCGAGCGCGGTCAGATTGTCGATGCCCGCCTCCCGCAGCGGCTTGCTGGCGTCATAGATCCGCTTGCCGGCGTCGGCGTCGGAGAACGGCGCCACCGCGGCGGCGACCCGGGCGAGATCGCGGCGACGGTACCAGTGCGGAGCGCCCCGGATCGTCCAAAGCAGGATCAACTCGTCTTCGGGGATCGCCGCCGGGTCCACTCCCCGGATCGCCAGCGCCCACCGGCCGCCGTCCGGGCCGGTCTCCTGCACCCCCAGGTCGAGGACGGCAGGTGCCAAGGGTTCGCTGGTGCCCGCTGCCCGGTCAAGGTGCTGCACCCGGGCGCGGAACCCGAGCACCTGCTCCCGTGTTACGGCGCTTTTCACCACTCAACCGTACGACCCAACCCGGACCGATCCAGTCCGCGATCACACCGGATCGAAGATGTCCGCGGCGGTAACCGTCAGCATGTCCGGGTCCGCCCGGGTGACCTCCTCCCGGGCGCAGACCACATGCCGCAGGCCGGCCGGATCGGGAGCGCCCGCCCCCAGCTGCGCAGTCAGCGAGACGGCCTTGGGGGCGAGCCGCTTGCCGACCCTCACCGCGTCCACCCTGCGAGACCACTTGGCTTCGCCGACCGCGACCGGCACCCTGGTCCGCCCCGGCTCCGCCATCACCACCGCATCGATCTCGTCACCGCCGTCCGCCCGCCACCAGGGTCCGACCGCCACGACGGACTCACCCAATTGCCCCTGCCGGGCCATCCGCCGAAGGTGGTCCCGGAAGGCCTCTTCCCAGGGCGACCCGAGATGATCGTCCAGCGCACTGACCACGGCCGGCATGATCGTCTCACCCTGGCCACGTTCCAGCTCGCTACGGTGCCGAAGCAGCGGGCCAAGATAGAACGCGAGAAAGTTGTCGGCGATCCGGTAGTGGCGGCGCCGGGAGCGATGCGGTTGATCCGTGACCGGCAGCACGCGTTCGACCAACCGGGCTTCGATCAGGCGGTCCAGAATCCGACTCGGGTCGGCGCCGGTCACGTCCTGGATCTCGCTGTGCCGGGAACGGCCGGCGGCGAGTGCGTGAAGGACCTCCGCGGTCTGGGCACCGCTGCCCACCTCGGTGTGCATGATCAGCCGGCCCTCGGTGAGCAGCGGGCTGCCGGGGCGCCCGGCGAGCCGGAGCAGGTTCGCCGCAACCGACTCGCCCTGCCGCCACCAGGTCAGGTAGAGCGGCATCCCGCCGACGATGCCGTACACCAGCGCCCGCTGGGCGGGGGTCAGCTCCGGCAGCATGGCCGCGGCCTCCGCCGGCCCGAACGGGTAGACCGGCAGCGCCAGGTCGAACCGCCCGTAGAGGGGGGCGCGAGTCTGCTGGATAGACCACATTGTCCGCACCGCCGACCCACACACGAGCAGCCGGAGGTGGGTGCGGTGGCCAGACCGGTCGAGGAACGCCCGCAGAATGCCGGGCAGCGCTGGCGATGTGCTGATCAACTCCGGGAACTCGTCGAGCACGAGCAGCACCGGCTCTTCCGAGGCGAGCCGCGCCAGGTGGTCCAACGCGTCGTGCCAGTCGTGGTACGGGTTGCTGGCTAGGTCGCGCAACTCGTCGGGGAAGACGCGGGCAACCGCCCGGGAGAGCTGAGCCAGTTCGGCAGCGGGCGGCTCACCAGCCCCAGTGTGGAACACCACCCGCGGCAGACCGGCGGCGAAGCGTTCGATCAACGCGGTCTTACCGACCCGACGCCTGCCCCAGACCAGCGCTGGTCGCGGGACTGGTCCAGACCACCAGTCCCGAAGTGCCCGAAGCTCCGCTTCCCTTCCGACAAAGGCCACTAGGCCCGACCTCCTGCGTACCTGCATTGAATGCTACCTGCATTGAATGCTACCTGCATTGAATGCTACCTGCATCGAATGCAGGTTGCACGGGATGCTGGTAGCACGGGATGCTGGTTGAGCCGGTCAGCCGGGGTACGGCGGCCGGTCCGTGCCGTAGAGCCAGGCATCGAAGAGCGGGCGCAGCGACTGCCCCGAGATCCGCTCGCTCAGCGCGATCAGCTGCCCGGTCGTCGCGTTCCGGTTGCGCTGCTCCGCCGGCCAGGTCCGGAGAATCTCGAAGAACGCCTCCTCGCCGACGGTCAGCCGCAGCGCGTGCAGGGTCATCGCCCCGCGGAGGTAGACCGGGGCGGTGAGCAGCGCCGCCGCACCGGGATCGCCCGGCGGGGGCGACCAGTCCGACTCCTCGGCGTACGGCCCCTCCCAGTACACGTCGAAGGTCTCCTGGACGGTGTCGCCCCCGTCCTGTTCCTCCCACAGCCACTCGGCGTAGGTGGCGAACCCCTCGTTGAGCCAGATCTCATCCCAGGTGTTGATCGACACGCTGTTGCCGAACCACTGGTGGGCCAACTCGTGCACAATCACCCAGGTGGCGTCACCGCTTGCGAAGAACCCCGGTCCGTAGATCGGGCGGCTCTGGGTCTCCAGCGCGAAGTTGATCCGCCGGTCCGACAGCGCGATCCCACCGTACGCGTCGACTGGGTACGGCCCGAACCATTCGCTGAGAACATCGGCGATCTCACCGCTGCGCTGTAGCTGTTCGTCGACGGTCTCGGGCAGGTCGCTGTGGACCGCGGTCACCATCGGCCGGCCTGCGTGCTCCGCTTCGTGCACCCGGTAGTCGCCGATCGCCAGCGTGGTTAGGTAGCTCGCCATCGGGGTGCGTTCTTCCCACTGCCAGGTTGTCCAACCGTCGGTGCTCTCCCGGCCCAACGGAACGCCGTTGCTGATCGCTGCGAGCCCGTCCGGCACCGTCAGGTCGATCGTATAGGTGGCCTTATCCGACGGGTGGTCGTTCGCCGGGTACCAGGTGCTGGCCGAGCGGGGCTGTCCGATCACGAACGCGCCGTCGTCGGTGTGGTGGAAGCCGTTGGTCCCCAGTTGCGGCGAGTGCACCGGTTCCGGCACCCCGCCGTACCCCACCTCCACCACGAACTCGGCGCCTGCCGCGACCGGTTCGGCCGGGGTGACGAGTAGCTTCTCGTCGCCCCGGGCCGCCTCGGCCGGTGTCCCGTCCACGGTGACCGTCTCCACCGTCAGCCCGGAGAGATCGAAGCCGAACGACGCCAGCCCTTCATCGGCGGCGGTGGCCTCGATGGTGGCTGCTCCAGCCAGCTGCTGGCTGCTCGGGTCGTAGCGAACCCGGAGGTGGTAGTGGTCGACCGTGTAGCCAGCGTCGCCGTACGCCGGGAAGTAGGGGTCGCCGAGCCCGACCGCCCCGGTTACCGGGGGCGACGCCACCGACCTGGTCGGTTGCGGATCGGCAGAGTCGCCGAAGCTGCAGCCGGCCAACGCCAGCCCCAACGCGATGACCATGGGGATAGGGACCCAAACCGGCCGGTTCCAGGTACCTAGGTCCATGATCATCGCGGAATTAGAGGATCAGCTCGACGCGCTGGAACTCCTTCAGGTCCCGGTAGCCGCACTTCGCCATCGCCCGCCGCAGCCCGCCGAAGAGGTTGAGCGCCCCATCGGGTTGATCTGCCGGGCCGTAGAGCAGCTGCTCGAGCGTCCCCAGCGACGGCTGCGCCGACCGGAACGCGCCCCGCGGCAGCTTCGGATGGCTCGCCGCCGAGTGCCACCAGGCGCCGCCGGCGGGCGCCTCCTGCGCCCGCGACAGCGGCTCGCCGAGCATCACCGCGTCCGCCCCACAGCCGAGCGCCCGGGCGATGTCGCCGCTGGTCCGGACATCCCCGTCGGCGATCAGGTGGACGTACCGCCCGCCGGTCTCGTCGAGGTAGTCACGGCGTGCCGCAGCGGCGTCGGCGATCGCGGTCGCCATCGGCACCCGGATCCCCAACACCGGGTCGCTGGTCGCCGACGCGTCCGCGCCGATCCCGACGATCACCCCGGCGGCGCCGGTCCGCATCAGGTGCAGCGCGGTCTGGTAGTTGGTGCAGCCGCCGACCACCACCGGCAGGTCCAGGTCGGCGATGAACTCTTTCAGGTTCAGCGGCTCATCGCTGGTGGAGACGTGCTCGGCCGAGACGATGCTGCCCTGGATCACCAGCACGTCCACGCCGGCGTCCAGCACCACCGGCGCCAACGCCAGCGTGTGCTGCGGGGAGACCCGCACCGCCACCGTCGCGCCGCCCTCCCGCAGCTCCCGGATCCGCTCCACGATCAGCTCCGGCAGGATCGGCTCGGCGTACGCCTCCTGCAGACGCTGCGTCGCCCCGGCGACGGTGTCCTGCTGCGACAGTTCCTGCAGGACCTTGGCTGGGTTTTCGTAACGGGTCCAGAGCCCTTCCACGTTGAGCACGCCGAGCCCACCGAGCCGGCCGACCGAGACCGCGGTAGCCGGGCTCATGGTGGCGTCGCTGGGGTGGGCTACGCAGGGGATGGCGAACGGGTACGCGTCCAGCTGCCAGGAGGTGGAGACATCGTCGACGTCCCGGGTCCGCCGGGACGGGACGATCGCCACATCCCGTAAGTGGTATCCGCGCAGGGCGGTCTTGCCCAGGCCGATCTCAACCGCGTCACGCACTCTTCGCTCCTTGCCGCAGCCCGCGTCAGCGGGGCGTGTAGTTGGGCGCCTCGACGGTCAGCTGGATGTCGTGGGGGTGGCTCTCCACCAACCCCGCCGAGGTGATCCGGATCAGTCGGCCCCGCTGGGAGAGTTCGCCGACCCGGCGGGCGCCGACATACCCCATCGCCAGGCGCAGCCCACCGATCAGTTGGTGGGCGACGGTATCCAGCGGCCCCCGGTAGGGAACCTGACCCTCGATCCCTTCTGGCACCAGCTTGTCGTCGGAGGGGACGTCCTGCTGGAAGTAGCGGTCGCGGGAGTAGGAGGTGCCGCGGCCCCGCGACTGCATCGCGCCCAACGAACCCATCCCCCGGTACGACTTGAACTGCTTGCCGCGTTCGAAGACCACCTCGCCGGGGCTTTCGGCGCAGCCGGCGAGCAGACCGCCGAGCATCACCGTCTCGGCTCCGGCGACGAGCGCCTTGGCGATGTCACCGGACTGTTTGATGCCGCCGTCGCTGATCACCGGCACCCCGGCCGTGGCGGCGCCACGCGCCGCCTCCATCACCGCGGTGACCTGAGGTACGCCGACCCCGGCGACCACCCGGGTGGTGCAGATGGCGCCCGGCCCGACCCCGACCTTGACCGCGTCCGCGCCGGCCTCGGCCATCGCGCGGGCACCCTGAGCGGTGGCGACGTTGCCGCCGACCACATCGACCGCCTGGTGGTGCCGCTTCAGCCGGGCGACCATCTCCAGCACGTGCCGGTGATGCCCGTGCGAGGTGTCCACCATCAGCACGTCGACCCCGGCGTCGATCAGGGCGGTGGCCCGCTTGTAGCCCTCGTCGCCGACCCCCACCGCGGCGGCGACCCGCAGCCGGCCGGCTTCGTCCTTGGTGGCGTGCGGGTACTGCTCGGCCTTGGCGAAGTCTTTGACCGTGATCAGGCCACGCAGCCGGCCGGCGTCGTCGACCAGCGGCAGCTTCTCCACCTTGTGTCGGCGCAACAGCTCCAGCGCGTCGTCGCGGCCCACCCCGACCGGCGCGGTGACCAGCGGCATCGGGGTCATCACGGTCCGGGCGGCGACCGACTTGTCAGTGGCGAAGCGCATGTCGCGATTGGTGACGATGCCGAGCAGGAGCCCGTCCGGGTCAACCACCGGAACTCCGGAGATGCGGTACTGCGCGCAGAGCACGTCGACATCGGCGAGCGTGTCGTCCGGGCCGCAGGTGACCGGATTGGTCACCATGCCGGCCTCGGACCGCTTGACCAGGTCGACCTGGAGCGCCTGGTCCTCCACCGACAGATTGCGGTGCAGGACGCCGATGCCGCCGAGCCGGGCCATCGCCACCGCCATCCGAGCCTCGGTGACCGTGTCCATGGCGCTGCTGACCAGCGGCACCGCGAGCTCGATCCGGGAGGTCAACCGGGTGGCGGTCGCCACCTCGCTCGGCACCACATCCGACTCGGCGGGCTGCAGCAGCACGTCGTCGAAGGTCAAACCGAGCGGGAGCGCGTCGGCGCGATCGGGCAACGGCTGGTCCATGAGCCTCTCCATGGCTGGCGGCGGCGGAAAGAACCATCGTACCCGCGCGGATCGGGACGGTAGATCCGACACGGAGCTAAGCAGGCACCCGGGCAGCGGACTCGGCCACCGCGGACTACCGTGGAACCGTGCACGACGAGCCGATCGACCCGTTCCAGGGTGACCCCGCGGACCCCGCCTCGGAGCTGGACAACCTCGCCGACGATCTGCTCTCGGACCCGCTGTCCGAGGCCGACCGGCAAGACGTGCTGGAAGACCTCGCCGATCTGGAGGTCTATCAGGCGCTGTTGAGCCCGATCGGCATCCGCGGTCTGGTGATCGAGTGCGAGGAGTGCCACGAGCCGCACTACTTCGACTGGGATCTGCTCCGCGGCAATCTGCGCCACCTGCTCGACTCCGGGCTACCGCGGGTGCACGAACCCGCCTGCAACCCCGATCCGGAGCACTACGTGACGTGGGACTACGCCCGGGGCTACTGCGACGGCGTGCAGGACACCATCGCCGACGATTGACCGGCGCTCAGCGGAGGGCGCCGGCGCGGAAGCCGACCGCGACCGCGTGCGCCCGGTCCCGGGCCCGCAGTTTCCGGAACAGCCGCCGGGCGTGGGTCTTGACCGTGTCCTCGGAGACGAACAGCTCCCGACCGATCTCGGCGTTGCTCTTCCCCTCGGCCATTCCCCGCAGCACCTGCAACTCCCGCTCGGTGAGCGTCGCCCGGCGTACCTCGGGGGCGGCGGCCGCGTCGTCGCGCTGCGCGGGCACCATCGCCGGGCCGGCCGGCGCACCGGGTGGGGCGCTGGCGACCGCCCGCTCGGCGGCGGGGCGGCCGGCCCCGGCCTCCGGGACGGCCGGCCGGCTCGGGGCGCCGGGACGGCCGAGGCCCGGTTCGTCGCCACCGGCCGCCGCGAGCCGGGCGCCATCGGCGGCGGCGCCCGGCGGTCCGCTGGCTCGCGTACCGTCGGGGCGGTCGCCGCCGGCGGGTCGCTCACCGGCCACGGCCGGCGGCTGCGCGCCGCTACCGGATCGGCCCCCGCCGTCGATCTCGCCACCGTCGTGGTGTGCTCCGCTGCCGGCCGGCCCAGCCGGCGAACCGGTGCCGCCGGTTCTGGCCCCATCGGCCGACTGCGGCCGACGCGGGTTGCCGATCAGCAGCAGCACCTTGGCTACCGTGCCCGCAAGATCGTTGTCACCGCCCCGGATCAGGCCGCGGGCACCGGCCGCGACCGCCGCCGCCGCCACCTGCGGCTCCTCATGACCTAGCAGCACCAACATCGCGTTCGGCACCAGCGTCAGCACGCGCTTGGTGAAGCCGACGGTGTCCGGTCGGCTGATCGAGGTGTCGACGAGGATCAGCTCGGCCGGCGCCTCAGTCAGCCGGGCCATCACCTCCGCGTCGGTCACGGCGGTCCGAACGGTGGTCACTCCCATCCGCGCCGCACAGGTGGCGATCGACTGCGCGGCGATCGGTGTCCGTACGCATACCAGTGCGGTCCGCACCACGGCCCCCCTTCTGCCCCGATTCACCGGAGCAGGTAATTCCCTGGTGAGAGGAGACCACGAAGATTGCGATCTTGGCGGCATTTCAGGCCGAATCTCCGTAAAAGTTCTCCCGTGGTCACTCGCGTACCCTCAGTACTAGTGACCCACACCACGTCGGAGTAAGGTCTGTCGGTGCACCCGCGCGGCCGCCATCGCCGCGCGGTGAGGAGGTGAGATGTCGACCGTTCATAGGCTGCCGGGCCCGGTCGCCGACAGCTGGGACTGGCAGCGCCACGGCGCCTGCCGCGGGCGCGACAGTGGACAGTTCTTCCACCCTGATGGGGAGCGTGGCTCCTCCCGGACCCGCCGGGAGGTCGCGGCGAAGGCGGTCTGCGTCCGATGTCCGGTGCGGGCGGAGTGCGCGGCGCATGCGCTGACGGTGCAGGAGCCATACGGAATCTGGGGAGGATTCACCGAACACGAACGGCTGCAACTGCAGCACAGTGGATGGGTCGACCTGGTCGACGACGGCCGCGGCCGCGCCGACGTACCCGGGTTGGAGCAGCGGCTCCGCGACCTCAGCCCGCCGGTCGACCGGCCGCTGCTGGCTACTCCACCGCGGCAGCGGGCCGCCACGCCGTCCGGTGTCGACGCCCCCTGAACGAGCGCGAGAAGCCGGCCCGCGCTCGTCAGGCGACGTCGATCCGCACCGAGTGCCAGCCGGTGGCGCCATCCGGCGCTGGCGGTGCGAGGTCGGCCGGCTGCGGCTGCCCGGTGGTGTCGGTCGCCCGGACGGTGAGCGTGTGCTCGCCCGGGGACGCCTCCCAGCGCCACCACCACTGCCGCCAGGTGTCAGCGGACACCGTGTCGGCGAGCGTGGCCTCCTGCCACGGACCACCGTCCACCCGTACCTCCACCCGCTCGATCCCTCGCTGCTGCGCCCACGCCACCCCGGCCACCGTGACCACCCCGGCGGCGGCCCGCCGGCGTGGGGTATCGATCCGGGACTGAGTCTTGATCGGCGCCTGCGCCGACCAGCCGCGCCGCACCCAG
The DNA here is from genome assembly GCF_016925615.1 of Natronosporangium hydrolyticum. NCBI lineage: Bacteria > Bacillati > Actinomycetota > Actinomycetes > Micromonosporales > Micromonosporaceae > Natronosporangium > Natronosporangium hydrolyticum. The sequence continues at coordinate 927,602 of NZ_CP070499.1, read as the reverse complement.
TACGCGTCGAAGTCGTCGAAGCTGGACAGCTCCAGCTCCGTAAGCCACTTGCAGGCCGAGACGTACCCGTAAAGGCCCGGGACCACCATCCGCACCGGAAAACCGTGCTCGAGCGGCAGCGGCTCCCCGTTCATGCCGACCGCCAGCAGCGCGTCGCGACCGTCGGTGAGCGCCTCGGTCGGCGTACCACAGGTCCAACCGTCACTGGCCCGGCTGACCACCTGGTCGGCGCCGGGCAGCGGTTGCGCGGCGGCGAGCAGGTCGGCGACCGGCACGCCCAACCAGCTGGCGTTGCCGACCAGCTCACCACCGACCTCGTTGGAGACGCACGCCAGCGTGATGTGCCGCGCCACCATGGGGCGGGCCAACAGCTCCTCGAAGCTCAGCTCGTACGGATGGCGCACCCGTCCGTGGATGCGCAGCCGCCAGGTGGCCGGGTCGATCCGTGGCACCACCAGCGCGGTGTCGATCCGGTAGAAGCTGTCGTTGCCGGTGACGTACGGGGTGAGGTCGGGCAGATCCCGGTCGGCCCCGGCCGGCACTGGCGCGGCCGGGTCAACCGGCTGCGGCAGTTCGACGGCCGACCGGGCGGTCGCGACGCCTCGCTGGTTGCTCAACCAGCGGCCGCTCGCCCCGACCATTACGGCGGCACCCAGCCCCCAGCCGAGGGCGCGTACAACGCTGCGCCGGCTGGGCTGATCACGGTCGGGAGCGGACGCTGGATCAATCGGCGAGCCGTCGCTGACCACGCGGGCGATCGCGACGCGGAACAGGCCGGCGGCCACCGCCGCGCCGAGCAGGGTAGGTAGCGCAGCAGTGGGCGCCGCGCCGGGGCGGGTCAGTACCGCGGCGAGGCCGACCCCGGCGAACCCTGCCAACCCGAGGTAGGCGAGCCAGCTGCGGCCAGGCCGGACAGCGGCCGTACCGATCGCCGCCGCCGCCCCGGCGAGCAGCAACAGAACGCCGGTGAACAGCGCTACCTTGTCGTAGTGCCCGAAGACCCCGATGCCGAACTCGACGACTATGGCCGGGGCGTGATCGATCACGGTCGAGCCGACCGCGGTCAGCGGCGCCGTCGCCGGCCCCGTGAACACTGCAGCGAGCTCGGCTACGGCCACGGCGGTCGCCGCGGCGGCGAGCCCGGTAAGCGCACCGGTCGCACGGCTGGTCATGCCCTCCAGTGTGCCCGGCCCGGTGCAGCCCGCCCAGACGATCATGAGCTAGGTAGCCGACACGCTCGGCGTGTCCTCACCTAGCTCATGATCGGCGGGAGGGAGTTGTGGGTCAGAAACCCGGGCCCTGCTGGTGGCCGTGGCCGTGACCGTGGCCATGGCCGTTCTGGGCCGGCACCGGCTCCTCCGGCTTCTCCACCACCAACGACTCGGTGGTGATCAGCAGGCCGGCGATCGAGGCGGCGTTGGTCACCGCGTTGCGGGTCACCTTCACCGGGTCGACGATCCCGGCCGGGATCAGCTCCACATACTCGTCGGTGGCGGCGTTGAAGCCGTGCCCCCAGTCGTGGTCGCGGACCTTGTTGACGATCACCCGGCCGTCGTGGCCGGCGTTGCTGGCGATCCACCGCAGCGGCTCGTCGAGCGCCTTGCGGACGATCCCCACCCCGACCAGCTCGTCGCCGGTGGCGCCGAGCCCATCGGCGAGCACGCCGAGCTGCGCCAACGCCGCGCCGCCGCCGGGCACGATGCCCTCCTCGACGGCCGCCCGGGTCGCCGCGATCGCGTCCTCGATCCGGTGCTTGCGCTCCTTCATCTCGACCTCGGTCGCGGCGCCGGCCTTGATGACCGCGACGCCGCCGGAGAGCTTCGCCAGCCGCTCCGAGAGCTTCTCCCGGTCCCAGTCGGAGTCGCTCGCTTCGATCTCCTTGCGGATCTGCTCGACCCGGGCCCGCACCTCGGCGTCGTCGCCGGCACCGTCGACGATGGTGGTGTCGTCCTTGCTCACCACCACCCGCCGGGCCTGGCCGAGCACCTCCAGCCCCACCTGGTCGAGCTTGAAGCCCAGCTCCGGGGCGACCAGTTGGGCGCCGGTGAGGATCGCGATGTCCTGCAGCATCGCCTTCCGGCGGTCACCGAACCCGGGGGCCTTGACCGCGCAGATCTTCAGCGTCTTCCGCATCGCGTTGACCACCAGGGTGGAGAGCGCCTGCCCCTCCACGTCCTCGGCGATCAGCAGCAGCGGCTTGCTGGCCTGCAGGACCTTCTCCAGCAGCGGCAGCAGCTCCTCGATCGAGGAGATCTTCTGGGTGGTGATCAGGACGTACGCGTCCTCCAGGACCGACTCGGAGGCCTCCGCGTCGGTGGTGAAGTGCGGCGAGATGAAGCCCTTGTCGAACATCATCCCCTCGGTCACCTCGAGCTCGGTGGCGAGCGTGGAGCCCTCTTCGACGGTGATGACGCCGTCGCGACCCACCCGCTCCATCGCCTCCGCGATCAGGTCACCGATCGTCGCGTCCTGCGCCGAGACGGTCGCGACGTGGGCGATGTCCTCCCGCCGCTCCACCGGCACCGCCCTGCCCAGCAGCGCCTCGGAGACGGCCTGCGCGGCCTGGTCCATGCCCCGCTTGAGCCCGGTCGGGTTCGCCCCGGCGGCGACGTTGCGCAGGCCCTCGCGGACCATCGCCTGTGCCAGCACGGTGGCGGTGGTGGTGCCGTCGCCGGCCACGTCGTTGGTCTTGGTCGCTACTTCTTTGACCAACTGCGCGCCGAGATTTTCGTACGGGTTGTCGAGTTCGATCTCCTTGGCGACGGTGACCCCGTCGTTGGTGATCGACGGCGGCCCGAAACTCTTGGCCAGGACGACGTTGCGCCCCCGCGGGCCGAGGGTGACCTTGACCGCGTCGGTGAGCGTGTTGACGCCGTGCTCGAGCCGGTGTCGGGCGTCATCCGAGAAAGTCAGAATCTTCGCCATGTGCGGTTCTACTCCTTCATGGGGTTACCGCCCTGGGCCGGATCGGCCCAGGGCGGTAACGCTCGTGCGTGGGTCACCTCGCGATGACAGCGTGGTGAGTCACTTCTCGATGACGGCGAGGACGTCACGGGCCGACAGGACGAGGTACTCCTCGCCGCTGTACTTGACCTCGGTACCGCCGTACTTGGAGTACAGGACCGTGTCCCCGACATTGACGTCGAGCGGGATCCGCTTGCCGGAGTCGTCGACCCGGCCCGGGCCCACAGCGAGGACGGTGCCCTCCTGCGGCTTCTCCTTGGCGGTGTCGGGAATCACGATGCCCGACGCGGTAGTGGTCTCCGCCTCATTCGCCTGGACCAGAATCCGGTCCTCGAGCGGCTTGATCGCAACCTTCGTCGCGGTAGTCACGGGCATACCCTCCTGGGGTATCTGAAATGGCGTTACGGTCTCCCGTCGGTCCCGTCGTCGCGGGTGCCGGCACCGCCGGGTTTAGCACCCGCGTACCGCGAGTGCTAACCGCAGATTATGCCCCGACTTGGCACTCCGTCAAGGCGAGTGCCAGTACGCCACGCCACAATATCCATGGGTTTTCTGCCGCCGGTCGATCCGGTCCGGTGCCACGGCGCCCCGACGTTTGGCATGCTGGGATGAGGCACCCTGGTGACCACGGTTCACCGACGTGCACGCCCACCACACCAGACCCATGCGGAGGCGATCGGAATGCAGGCTAGTGTCGGCGACCGACTGCACGTGCACGGCAATAAGGTAGGCAACGCGGACAAGGTCGCGGAGATCATCGAAGTCCGGGGCAAAGGCGGCGCCCCGCCGTACTGGGTCCGGTTCCCGGACGGTCGGGAATCATTGGTCTTCCCCGGCCCGGACAGCGTGGTCGAGACCGCCGAGGGTCGGGTCCGCTGACCCCGAAAGGTCATCCGACGGCCGTCGGATGACCTAGACAGACAGGAGGTGCCGCGGTGGCGGCGAGGACGGGCCACGGGCAACGCGGACTCGGCGTCGGAGCGGTCCTGCTGCTCATCGCCGCTGGCTGCACCGGCGACGGCTCCGGCGACGCCACCGCCACCACCGCTGCCACCCCCAGCCCGTCCCCGGTCGACCTGGTCACCGACGACCCGCACTATCCGGCCGAGGCCCAGGAGTACGCCGAACTCACGGTCGCCGCCTGGGCAGCGCCGGACCTTTACCGCCTGGGCGAGCTCGCCACCAACAATGTCCAGCAGGAGCTGTTGGAGCTGCCCGGGCCGCCGCAGCGCGGCTGGCGGCTGATCGACTGCGCACCGGACGAGCCCGCGGCTACCACCGAGTGCGCCTTCTACAACCTCGACGGCGACCAGCTGTGGCTCACGGTCGAGGCGGAGCAGCTCGGCGACGCCCAGGCGGTGACCGGCGGTGGGTTCGACCCGATCGCGTTCCCGGACGAGCCGCTGGCGTACGTGGCCGCGTACGTCGAAGCCTGGCAGGCCGGCAACCAGGCCCGGATGCAGGCGCTGGGCGCTGACGCGGTCGCCACCACCTTCGGGGACTTGCCACCGGTCGGCGACCCCAGCTACCGCCTCGCCGAATCCACCAACGCCTTCACCACCGTCGTGATCGACTTCGACCCGGCGGCCACCGACGACGAGGCGGACCGATCACCCGGCTCCGACCCATCGCCCGGCCCCGACCGGTCACCCGACGCGGACCCGACGCCGGTCGTGGTCACCGTCTCGGTCAACCCCTCGCTGCTCGGCGAGGCGGCGGCGCTCCGGGCCGCCGAGCCCGACCGCACCTGACGCCGCCCGACCGCCGATCATGACCCCGGACCAGTTGGCGACCCTGCGGACCCCCGCCGGGCAGGCCGCGCTGGCGACGGCCGCGAGCGCCGGTGACGACCCGCTCGCCGCCGCCGCCACGCTCCGCCGGCACGGCATCGCCGCCGACCTCGCCGCCGCGGCGCTGACCCAGGCCCGGCTCCGCCGCCGGGCGGCGGCGAAATGGGGTCCGGCCGCCGCCGAGCTGTACTTCACCCAGACCGGGCTGGAACAGTCGACCCGCGCGGTCGTGGCGCGACGCCGAGCGCACCGGCTCGCCGCGGCCGGGGTCCGGCGACTGGTCGACCTGGGCTGCGGCATCGGCGCGGACAGCCTGGCCGCCGCCGCGGCCGGGATCGACGTGGTAGCGGTCGACGCGGACCCGCTCACCGCGGCGGTGGCCGAGGCCAACGCCGCCGCCCTCGGGCTCGCCGACCGGGTCACCGTCCGCTGCACCACGGCGGAGTCACCGGCGGTCACGGCCGAACTGGCCACCGCCGACGCGGTCTTCTGCGATCCGGCCCGCCGCCGGGCCGGCACCGGCCGGCGTACCTTCGATCCGGCCGCCTACTCGCCGCCGTGGAGCTTCGTGGCGACGCTGCCGGACCTGGTCCCCCGGACCGTGCTCAAACTCGCCCCTGGGATCGACCACGCGTTGCTGCCGGCGGCGGCGGAGGCCGAATGGGTCTCGGTCGGCGGCGATCTGGTGGAGGCGACCGTGTGGTGCGGCCCGCTGGCGGTCGTGCCCCGCCGCGCCACGCTGCTGGCGCCGGACGGCACGCCGCGGGGCGAGCTCACCGGCGACGGCGCGCACGACGCCCCGGTCGGGCCGGTCCGCCGGTACCTCTACGACCCCGATCCGGCGGTGCTCCGTACCCACCTGGTCGCCGAGTTCGCGGCGACGGTCGACGGCACGCTCGCCGACGACCAGATCGGCTACGTCTACACCGACCAGCCGGTCGAGACGCCGTACGCGCGCGGGCTGGAGGTGCACCAAGTGTTGCCGTTCTCACTCAAGCGACTCCGGACCGCGCTGCGCGAGGCCGACATCGGCCAGGTGGAGATCATGAAGCGCGGTACCGCGCTCGTACCTGACCAGGTACGCCGGGAGCTGCGACTGCGGGGCACCGGCGCGGCGACCGTGGTGCTGACCCGGGTCGCGGACGCCCACACCGCCCTCATCTGCCGCCCCCTACGCTGAGCGGGTGGGCTCGGCGAACACTCCGGCGGTCGCGCTGCTGCGGCGACAGCGGACACCACACGGGCAGCACCCCTACGAGGTGCCGGTCGGCGCAGAGTACGGCCGGTCGGTCGCGGCGGCGCTGGGGGTGGCCCTCGAACGGGTCTGCAAAACCCTGGTGGCCACGGTCGACGGGGTGCTGACCGTAGCGGTGGTGCCGGTCAGCGGCGAACTCGACCTGAAAGCGTTGGCGGCGGCGGCCGGCGGCAAGCGGGCGGCGGTGGCCGACCGGGCGGCGGCCGAGCGGGCAACCGGATACGTCCGCGGCGGCATCAGCCCGTTAGGGCAGAAGCGGCGACTGCCGACGGTGGTCGACGCCTCGGTGACCGAGTTCGACACCGTCTACGTCTCGGGAGGCCGGCGCGGTCTGCAGGTGTCGCTGAGCCCGGCGGATCTGATCCGGCTGACCGACGCCACGGTCGCCGCCATCGCCCGGCCGATCATGAGCTAGCCCTCCCCGGCCGATCATGAGCGAGACAGCCGACACGCCCGGCGTGTCTGTCAACTAGCTCATGATCGGCCGGGAGAGAGCTCATGATCGACTCGGCGAACTAGCTCATGATCGGCCGCCCGGGTTCCTAGAATGGGCGATATGAGCCGAAGGAGCCATGAATGTCGTTATTGACGGTCCGTCGCCCCGGGGTAGTCACCTTCGTCGCGGTGGTCGTACTGATCCAGGCGGTCATGGCCGCGGCGGTCGCGCTGGTGACGATCGGTCTCGCCGGCGACGACCGGGTGCAGTCCGCCACCGGCCTCGGCACCGCCGGCCTGGTCTGGACCGGGATCGTGGAGGCCCTGGTCGCAGTGGTCCTCTTCGTCGTCGCCGGTGGACTGCTCAGCGGCGCCCAGGGTGCCCGCCTCTTCGTCGCCATCGTCGAGGGCATCCGGATGGTCACCGCGGTGATATTCATGATCGTTTACCACACGGGCGGCTACCTCTACAACGCCGTCATCGCGGTGATCATCGGGCTCTTCGTGCTCTGGGCGCTCTACGTCTACCCATCCTCCGACGAGTACTTCCGCCGCAGCATCCCCGAGCGGGACTTCAGCGGTCGACCGGAGTGAAGTCCCACTCGTGCGCCGGCCGCGCGACCAGCTCGCTCGGCGGCTCCGGCAACGGCTCCGGCTCACCGCGCCAGTGCGAGATCACCACCACCCGATCGGTCGACGAGTAGACCTCGCTGCCGGCGTACCGGGGATCGTGCTCCACCGCCGACAGCGCCGTCGAGCACACCCAATCGACCAGCTCCGGCACCCGGTCTGGGTACCCGCGTACTTCCCACATCCGGACAATCACCGGCTCGGACACTCCCTGCTCCTCGAGAAACGTCAGACTCGGACGGTGCTCACCGGCAACGCCGAATCCGCCGGTAGGTCCAGCCGGCTTGGCTCGGCGCCAGCGGCCACCAGGTGTGAACCGAGCGCGGCCACCATCGCCCCGTTGTCGGTGCACAGCGCCGGGCGGGGCACCCGTAGCGTCAACCCCGCCCGCGCGCACCGGTGTTCGGCGAGCAGCCGCAGCCGCGAGTTCGCCGCCACCCCGCCCCCGATCACCAGCGTCGAGACTCCATGCGCCTGACAGGCCGCCACCGCTTTCCGGGTCAGCACGTCGGCGACCGCCTCCTGGAAGCTCGCGGCGACATCGCCCATCGGCACCGGCTCGCCCGCTCGCTGCCGGGCCTCCACCCAGCGCGCCACCGCGGTCTTCAACCCGGAGAACGAGAAGTCGTACGGATGCTCGGCGAGGTCTTTCGGGGCGGTCAGGCCGCGCGGGAACGCGATCGCCTCGGGGTCACCCTCCCGGGCCGCCCGGTCGATCGGCGGCCCGCCTGGGAACGGCAGCCCGAGCAGCCGCGCCACCTTGTCGAACGCCTCCCCCGCCGCGTCGTCGATGGTGGCGCCCAACGGCCGGACCCGGCCGGCCAGGTCGTCGACGAGCAGCAGCGACGAGTGGCCGCCGGAGACCAGCAGCGCGATCGCCGGCTCCGGCAATGGGCCGTGCTGCAGCGTATCCACCGCCACGTGCGCGGTGAGATGGTTCACCCCGAACAGCGGCTTCTCCGCGGCGAGCGCATACCCCTTCGCCCCGGCCACCCCCACCAGCAGGGCGCCCGCCAGCCCGGGGCCGGCGGTCACCGCGATCGCGTCCACATCGGCCAGCCGCACCCCGGCCTCGGCCAGCGCCCGCTGCATGGTCGGCACCAGCGCGGCGACGTGCGCCCGGCTCGCCACCTCGGGCACCACGCCGCCGTAGCGGGCGTGCTCGGCCACGCTGGAAGCCAGCGCGTCGGCGAGCAGCGTGTGGCCCCGGACGATCCCCACCCCGGTCTCGTCGCACGAGGTCTCGATCCCCAGGACCAGCGGCTCCGACTCACTCACGAGCCATCACCAGCGCGTCGGTGTTGCTCGGCTGGTAGTAGCCGCGGCGGACCGCGATCGCGGCGAACCCGTGCCGTTCGTAGAGCTGCTGCGCGGCCGCGTTGTCCACCGCAACCTCCAGCAACACCCGGGTCGCGCCCCGCCGGGTAGCTTCATCCAGCAACGCCGTCAACAGTCTCTCCCCGATCCCTTGCCGCTGCGCCGCGCGGCGCACCGCCAGGTTGTTCACCCATGCCTCCTCGGGCGCCATCACCGCCAGCCCGGCATAGCCGAGCACCACCCCCGCCGCATCCCGGGCGACCAGATAATAGTGGTCCTGCTCAAGTTCACTGCGGAACATCCCGGCCGTCCACCGCTCGGCACCGAACAGCTCCTGCTCGATCGGCAGCAACTCGTCGATGTCGGTCGACCGCATCCGCTCGACCCGGATCGTCTGCGCCATCCGCCCCACTCCCGCGTGGCCCCCTGTCCGCGTGCCCGTTCCCGCGTGCCCGTGTCCGGGTGCCCCGTTCCCGCGTGCCCGAGTCTCACCCGGGCGTCACCGGCTTCGGGGTGCCCGGCTCGGCCGCGTCCGGGCGCCGAAGATACCTCGGGGTCAACGATTCACCCTCCGCGCCGGCGACGATCCGCGCCGCCGCCACCTCGACCAGCGCCACCGGATCCGGATAGACCGGTTCAGCGGCGACCGGCACGCCGAGCGCCGCCCGATAGCGCAGCGCCCCCTCGCCGTACCCCTGGCCGACGCCGTGGGCGGCGATGGTCGGCAGCAGGTCCTCCGGCCTGGCCACGCCTGGCCCGGCCACCCGGGTCCGGTCCGTGTAGATCGCCCAGTAGATCTCTCGCCGCCGAGCGTCGGTGGCGACCAGCCCGTTGCCGGGCAAAATCGCGCCGAGGCCATCCAACGAGCAGACGTCGTAGGTCGGGAGGCTGAGCGCCTGCCCCATCGCCGCGGCGGTGGCCAACCCCACCCGGAGGCCGGTGTAGGGGCCTGGGCCGGTGCCCGCCACGATCGCGGTCAGGTCCGCCGGCCGGCCGCCGGCCTCGGCCAGCGCCGCCCGCACCAGCGGCGCCAGGTGCTCGCCGTGGCCGCGAGGATCGACGTGTCGCCGCCGCACCGGCTCAGCCGCCGCCTCGCCGTCAACGAGCCGCACCACCGCGACCGAGGTGGCCGCGGTCGCGGTGTCAATCGCCAGAACCAGCACGGTCGCACTCTACCGGGGCAGGCAGTTCGACCAGCCGCTCCGGCCAGTCCCCGCCGCCGGTGAGCGTCACCGTCCGGATGTCGTCCTCCCGCCGGTCGATCCGCACTCGCAGGTGGGCCGGGGCTAGCTGCTCCACCACACCCTCACCCCACTCGACCACGGTGACCGACTCCTCGGCGGTCGCGTCCAGATCCAGATCGTCCACGGCGACCCGCGGGTCCACGTCAATGCCCAACCGGTACGCGTCGACGTGCACCAACGGCGTCGTACCGCCGGCGGCCGGGTCGGGCCGGTGCACCCGGGCGATCACGAATGTCGGGGAGGTGATCGGGCCGACCACCCCCAGCCCTTCGCCGAGCCCCTGCGCGAGCACGGTCTTGCCGGCGCCGAGCGGCCCGGTGAGCACCACCAGGTCACCGGGGCGCAGAGCGGCTGCCAGCGCCCGCCCGAACTGCCGGGTCGCGGAGACCGACGCCAGCTGGTACGCGGCGGTCTGGTGCGCAGCGGTCACGCGAGCTTCTCCAGGAACTCCAGCAACGCCTCGGTGACCACCTCGTGGTGCTCCAGTAGCACCATGTGGCCACTGTCGGGCACCAGCACCAGTTCAGCCTCGGGCAGCCGCGCTTTGATCTCCTCCGAGTGGCCCATCGGGGTGATCTCGTCGAGGTCGCCGCAGATCAGCAACACGGGTTTGTCCCGCAACGCTTCCAGGGTCGGGTACCGGGAGTGGGTGTAGAGCGTCCGCACATACCGGGCCACCGTCTCGGTGGAGGTCTTGTCGTTCATCCGCGCGACGTAGGAGACCAACGCCCGGCTCGGCGACGGCGCGCCGAACCCATACCGCTGGGTGAGCAGCCACGCCAGCTGTTTCGATGCCCGGCGAGCGCGGTCGATCACCCCGCCGGTCATCCGGGTGGCGCCGTTGACCAGCGGCAGCAGCGGCCGACTCGCCCGGGAGAGCAGCTCCGGCATGGCGGTCGCGGTCGCCTCCAACCGCCCGGCCGAGGTGGCGATCAGGACCACCCCGGCGACCCGCTCGGCGAACAGCTCCGGGTAGCGCTCCGCGAAAGCCATGATCGTCATGCCGCCCATGGAGTGGCCGACCAGCACCACCGGCTCATCCGGCGCCACCTCGTCCAGCAACACCTTCAGCGCCTCGGCGAGCTGCACCAGCTCATACTCGCCGGCCGCGAGCCGACCGGAGCGGCCGTGGCCGGGCTGGTCGTAGTAGACCGCCCGCCAGTCGCCGCGCTGGGTTAGCTCCTTGCGCTGGAAGTGGAAGACCCCCATGTTGAGGCAGAAGCCGTGGACGAAGACGAGGGTTGGCTCCCCCTCCGACTCGGCGCGGGGCGCCACCTTCTCCGCGAAGTCGGCGTCCAGCTCGATGCCGTCGAGCCGGTCCACCACCTCCGCGTAGATCTCCACCCCGTCGGTGGTCTGGACCGTCACCACCTCGTCATAGGCGGCCTGCCCGAACTCCTCGGTGGCGTACGGGTCGTCGTGCTCGCCCGGCCGCCGGCCGATCGCCCGCCCGGCGGCGAGCCCGATCGCCACGCCAGCGGCGGTCAGGCCGACGGCGGCGCCTACCAGCCCGGCCCGACGGGCCCGGCGCGGTCTCGGAATCTGTCGCTCATTCGTCATGGTCGTACACCCTGGGGACCCGGGATCCACCGAACCTGGTCACAATCTCGTAGTTGATCGTGCCCACTGTCTCTGCCCAGTCGTCGGCGGTGGGTTCCCCGCCGTCGCCCGGACCGAACAAGACTGCCACATCACCGGCTGCCACCGGATCGTCGCCGCAGTCGATCATGAACTGATCCATGCACACCCGCCCAGCGATGGCGCGGCGTCGCCCCGCCAACTGCACCGGCCCGGCGCTGGAGGCGGCCCTGGGCACCCCGTCGCCGTAGCCGAGCGGCACCACCGCCAGGGTGGACTCCCGCTCGGTGCGGTAGGTGTGGCCGTAGGAGACGCCCTGCCCGGCCGGGACCCGTTTGGTCAGCATCACCCGGCCCCGGGCGGTCATCGCCGGCCGCAGGCCGAAATCTTCGCCCGCCACCGGCGAGAGGCCGTAGAGCGCGATCCCCGCCCGGACCAGCTCGAAGTGGGTGTCCGAGCGGGTGAGGACGCCGGCGCTGTTGGCGAGGTGCCGCAACCGCGGCCGGATGCCGAACCGCTCGGCGCTCGCCAACCCGTGCCGGAACTCGGCGATCTGATGGTCGGTGTCCGGGTGCAGCCCACCCGGGTGGATCAGATGGCTCCACACCCCGACCACCTCGACCTCGCCGCCGGCCTGCGCCTTCCCGGCCGCCTCCAGCAACGCTGGCCACTCGACCGGGGTCGCGCCGCCGCGGGCCAGGCCGGTGTCGAGCTTCAGATGCACCTGGGCCGGCCGGCCAGCCTCCCGCGCCGCCGCCGCGAACTCCTCAAGTTGGGCAGCGCTCGCGGCACTTACGTGAACCTCGGCCGCGATCGCCGCGGCCGCTGGGGCACCCGGCGCCAGCAACCAGGCGAGCACCGGCGCGGTGATGCCGGCCTGCCGCAGCCGCAGCGCCTCGTCGACGGTGCAGACGCCCAGCCAGGTCGCGCCAGCGGCGAGCGCCGCCCGGGCCACCGGCACCATGCCGTGCCCGTAGCCATCCGCCTTCACCACGGCCATCAGCTCAGCGCCCGGCGCTGCTTCCCGCAGTCGCCGGACGTTGTGCCGGATCGCCGCCAGGTCCACCCTGACCTCGGCCTGCCACATACCCCTACCTTACTTTGGCGGGCCGACCATCTGCCCTGGGTTCATGATCGGCGGCGGATCAGCCGGTGCCCTGCAGGATCGAATCCGGCGTCGGCAGTGCGGCAGCGACCGCCATGGCGGTGACCGGCCCGGCCCGCTCCGCTCGGCGCCCGGCCCAGCCGTGCAGATAAGCCGCGCTGATCGCCGCCTCCGCGGGCGGCACCCCGCCTGCGAGCAACGCCCCCAGCAGACCACAGAGCACGTCGCCGGTGCCGGCGCTAGCGAGCGCCGGGGTTCCGGTCGAATTCACGTACGCGGCCCCGGCCGGCGTCGCGACCACCGTCCGATCGCCCTTGAGTAGCACCGTGGCGTTGGTCCGCGCCGCCAGCTGCAACGCCGCCTCCACCCGATCCGGACCCGGATCACGCCCCGCCAGCCGGCTGAACTCTCCGTCGTGTGGGGTGAGCACCAGCGGCGCCCGCCGCTCCCGCAACGCACCCGCGAACGAACCGTCCACCAGTAGGTTCAGCGCGTCCGCGTCGAGTACCACCGGCACCGGCGCGGCCAACACGCTGCGCAGCACGGCCGCCGCGGCGTGGCCCTGGCCGAGCCCGGAGCCGCACGCCCACGCCTGCACCCGGCCAGCGGCAGCGACGCTCTCCGCCACCACCACCGCCGGGTAGGCGGTCACCACCTGCGACGCCGCCGACCCGGCGTACCGGACCATCCCGGCCGGCCCGGCGAGCGCCCCGGCGACCGAGAGCAGCGCCGCGCCGGGGTAGCCGGCCGAACCGGTCGCCACCCCGACCACGCCGCGGGTGTACTTCGAGGCTCGGGGCCCAGGCCGGGGCCACCAGGCGGCGATGTCGGGCAGCTCCGGCACCGAGACCGCCGGACCGCTGCGCAGATACGGGTCGAGCCCGATATCGACGAGCTCCACCCGCCCCGCGAGCGGTGCGGCCGGGCCCACCACCAGCGCCGGTTTGAGACATCCAAAGGTGACGGTCAGGTCGGCCGGCAACGCCACCCCCGGCACATCGCCGGTGTCGACCGCGACACCGCTCGGGACATCCACCGCAACCACCGGCGGGGCGCCCCCGTCGGCGGCGCGCAGCTCCGGCAGCCGGGCCGCCAGCTGGGCTGCGGCCGGCCGGAGCCCGCCGGTCGCACCGATCCCGGTAATCCCGTCCAACACCAGCTCCAGCGCGTCGGGCAGCTCGGTCACCACCCGCCCACCGGCGGCGCGCAGCGCCGCGAGCCCGCCCCGGTGGGCCCGGTCCGGGGTCAGTAGCAGCGCGGAGACGCTGGCGCCGCGGCGGCGCAGCCGCGCCCCGGCGTATAGCGCGTCGCCACCGTTGTCCCCCGAACCGACCAGCAGCAGCACTCGGGCGCCGTAACAACGCCCGTACCGTTGCTCAAGCAGCCACGCGCAGCGCCGCGCCAGGCCGGCCGCGGCGCGCTGCATCAACGCCCCCGGCGGCACGGTCGCCATCAGCGCCTGCTCCGCCGTACGGACATCGGACACCCGCCAGGCATGCCTCAACTCGCATCGCCTCCCATTCCGACGCTCCCCTCAGCCACCACGACCGCCGAAGCGATCCCGCCATCGTGCGACAACGATAGGTGCCACCGCTTTACCCCCCGCTCGGTGGCGACCGCGGCGACCGTGCCGGAGACGGTCAGCCACGGTCGGCCGTCCGGGTCGGCGACGATCTCGCAGTCGTGCCATCGCATCCCGGCGGGCGCGCCCAACGCCTTCGCCACCGCCTCCTTGGCCGCGAACCGAGCCGCCAACGACTCCGGCGACCGCGGATTGCCGGAGTCGGTGAGTCGCTCACCCTCGGTGAAGAGCCGCTCGGCCAACAGCGGGGTCCGGGCAACCGCGTCGGCGAACCGCTCCACAAGCACCACATCGATCCCGATCCCGACGATCACGCCGCCACCCTACCGGCGCCGAAGATCCGCCGGCCGAGCCGCGCCGCGCCGCCGGTTGGCTACTCGACCGTCACCGACTTGGCCAGGTTGCGCGGCTGGTCCACGTCGTGCCCGCGGGCGGCGGCGATCTCACAGGCGAAGACCTGCAGCGGCACCGTGGCCACCAGTGGTGCCAACAAGGTCGGCGTCACCGGCACCCGGACCAGATGATCGGCGTACGGCGTGACCGCCTCGTCGCCCTCCTCGGCGATCACAATGGTGCGGGCGCCCCGGGCCCGGATCTCCTGCAGATTCGAGACCATCTTGTCGTGGAGCACCCCCCGACCCACCGGTGACGGCACCACACACACCACCGGAGTGCCCTGGTCGATCAAGGCGATCGGACCATGCTTGAGTTCACCGGCGGCGAACCCCTCGGCGTGCATGTACGCCAGCTCCTTGAGCTTCAACGCCCCCTCCAGCGCCACCGGATAGCCGACGTGCCGGCCGATGAACAGCACCGACCCCGCGGCGGCCAGCTCCCGGGCGAGGTGACGCACCGGCTCCATCGTCTCCAGCACCGCCTCCACCGCCGCGGGCATGGCCTGCAGCTGGGACACGACCGCCGCCACCTCGTCGGCGAACTTGACCCCGCGTACCTGGGCAAGGTGCAGCCCGACCAGATAGCAGGCGACCAGCTGGGTGAGGAACGCCTTGGTGGAGGCGACCGCCACCTCCGGCCCGGCGTGGGTGTAGAGCACCGCGTCGGACTCGCGCGGAATGGTGGAACCGTTGGTGTTGCAGATCGCCAGCACCCGCGCCTTCTGGTCCTTGGCGTGCCGCAACGCCATCAGCGTGTCCATGGTCTCGCCGGACTGCGAGATCGCCACCACCAGAGTGGACCGGTCCAGTACCGGATCCCGGTACCGGAACTCGCTGGCCAGCTCCACCTCGCACGGGATCCGGGTCCAGTGCTCGATCGCGTACTTGGCGACCATCCCGGCGTGGTAGGCGGTGCCGCAGGCGACGATGAAGACCTTGTCCACGTCACGGAGGTCCTGATCGGAGAGGCGGACCTCGTCCAACATGATCCACCCCTGCTCGGTGAACCGACCCAGCAACGTGTCCGCGACCGCCCGGGGCTGCTCGGCGATCTCCTTGAGCATGAAGTAGTCGTAGCCGCCCTTCTCCGCGGCGGCCGCGTCCCAATCGATGTGGTAGTCCCGACCCTTCGCCGGCCGGCCGGCGAAGTCGGTGATCTCCACCCCCGCCGGGGTGATCACCACCACCTGATCTTGCCCGAGCTCGACCGCCTCCCGGGTGTGGGCGATGAACGCCGACACATCGCTGGCGAGGAAGTTCTCGCCCTCGCCCCGGCCGACCACCAACGGCGAATCCCGCCGGGCCCCCACCACCACACCGGGAGCGGTGGCGTCGACCGCGAGCAGCGTAAACGCCCCCTCCAACCGGCGGCACACCCGGCGCATCGCAGCCGCCAACTCACCGCTCGCGGCGACTGGCTCGGCGTGGTCCGCCGTCGCCAACTCGGCGAGCTCGGCCGAGAGCAGGTGCGCCACACACTCGGAGTCAGTGTCGCTGGCCAGCTCGACCCCGGCGGCCTCCAGCTCCGCCCGGAGCTTGGCGAAGTTCTCGATGATCCCGTTGTGGATGACCGCGATCCGGCCGTCCGCGGACAAGTGGGGGTGGGCGTTACGGTCGGTGGGGCCGCCGTGGGTCGCCCACCGGGTGTGGCCGATGCCGGTGGCGCCGGTGGCCAGCCCACGGTCGGCGCCGGCCGCCGCGAGCTCCGCCACCGCCTGTTCCAGGTTCGCCAGCTTCCCGGCTCGTTTACAGGCGACGACCTCGTGACCGTCGACCACCGCCACCCCCGCCGAGTCGTAGCCCCGGTACTCCAACCGACGAAGGCCACCCAACGCGATCTGCAACGCCGGGCGCTCCCCGGCGTAACCCACGATTCCGCACATGGCCCGCAGCCTAGCCGATTCCGCGCATGGACTCTGCGCGTTAGGCCAGGTTTCGCGCAGCACCAGTGATTGAAGTTGCCCGGGCCGGCAGCAGCCCCAGCTGCGTGAGGTCCCCTCTAAGCTGGTCCGGGCCGGTGAAGTGCAGCCCGGTCATCCCCAGCTCGCGGGCGGTCGTGACGTTCGCCACCGAGTCGTCGATATAGACCGCTGCGGCCGGATCGAGCCCATGCCGGTCGAACAGGATCTGGTACAGCCGGGGGTCCGGCTTGATCAGCCGCTCCTCGGCCGAGACTACAATCCCGGCGAACCATGACAAAAACGGGTATTCAGCTCGGACCTGCGCGAACTTCGGCGTGGAGAAATTCGTCAACGCGTACAGGCCCGGTCCGCCCCGCAGCTCCTGCAGGATCGCCACGGTGCCCTCGATCGGCCCGGCGACCATCTCCGACCATCGCGCGTCGTACGCGGTGATCAGCTCCGCGTGGTCCGGAAAGGCGGTGCAGCGCTCAGCCACCGCCGCCGGCCACGGCCAGCCCCGGTCGACCTCGGCGTTCCAGGTGGGGGTGCAGACCTCCGCCAAGAACCGCTCGACCGCCGCCTCGTCCGGCAACAACCGCCGGTAGAGGTAGCGCGGGTCCCAGTCGAGCAGCACCCCGCCCACATCGAAGATCACCGTACGTAGATCACGAGTCACCCCCTACTCTTACCAGCCCGAGGTTAACGATCATGGACTTTGGTACGGATTTTCCCGCCGGTTATGGACTAAGGTCCATGATCGGCGGGGGAGAGAGAGCGGGGAGGATGCGACAGCAGACTCGGCCGGAGCGGGACGCGCTCGCGCGACGCTGGGAGCAACGACTGGCGGTGCCGGTGCTCCTCGCCGCCGCCCTCGCGATCCCCGCCGTCTTCCTCACCATGCTCGACCATCCCGGTTGGCAGCTCACCGGCCACGCGCTCAACTGGGCGTCGCTGCTCGTCCTGACCGCCGAGACGATGGTGCTGCTGGCGCTCTGCGGCGACAAGCGGGCCTGGCTGCGACACCACAAATGGTCGCTGCTGATCACCATCGTGGCGGTACCGGCGGTCATCTACGCGATCGCGCCGGTGCAGGCGCTGCGCCTACTCACGTTGGCCAAGATCGTCGGCACGCTACGGATCCTGCGGGCCAACACCCTGGTCAACGCGGGCCGGGTGCTCGCGCGTCGGCTCCGGCTGCCCGGCCGGTGGCGGTTCGCGCTGATCGCCGCAGCGTCGGCGCTGGCGGCAGGCTTCGTGGCGCTGGTCCTCGTCGACCCGGCCGCCGCCCGGGAACACCGGCTGCTGTTACAGGAGCTGCGCGGGTGGCTCGGCGCGAAGCCGGCGTTGGTCGCCGGCCTGCTGCTGGCGGCCGTCACCTTTTTGATCGTGCTCTACCGGCGCAGGCTACCCGCGCGTTGATCATGGACCTAGGTACATGATCGAGGCCAATCCGGGCCCCTAACCCCATGGTCAACTGCGGGGCTGGATGTCAACTGCGCGGCTGGCGCTTGCGTTCGGCTAGCCCGGGCTGGCGGTACGCACCGCCGCGGCAAGTTCGTCGGCGATCGCGCGCGCCTGCTCCGCGGTGGGAGCCTCCACCATCACCCGAACCAGTGACTCGGTCCCGGACGGGCGCAGCAGCACCCGGCCAGCCTCACCCAGCATCGCCTCCGCCGCCGCCACAGCCGCCACCACCGGCGGCAGCGAGGCGACCGCCCGCTTATCCGCCACCGGAACGTTCAACAGCACCTGCGGCAACCTGGTCACCACCGACGCCAGCTCCGCCAGCGGACGGCCGGTCGCCGCGACCTGCGCCATCAGCTGCAGCCCGGTCAACACGCCGTCGCCGGTCGTCGCGTACGCCGGCATCACCACATGCCCGCTCTGCTCACCGCCCAGGGCGTACCCGGATCTGCGCAGCTCTTCGAGCACATACCGGTCGCCCACCTTGGTCTCCACGAGCCGGATGCCGGCCTGGTTCATAGCCAGCCGGAGCCCCTGGTTGCTCATCACGGTGACCACCAGGGTGTCGTCGGTGAGTTCCCGCCGCTCCCGCATCGCCAACGCCAGAATCGCCATAATCTGGTCACCGTCGACCAGCTCGCCCGCGGCGTCCACTGCGATCAGCCGGTCGGCGTCGCCGTCGAGCGCCACCCCGAGGTCGGCACCTCGCGCCCGCACCGTCTCCACCAAGGAGGTGGGCGCGGTCGAGCCGCAGCCGTCGTTGATGTTGTGACCATCCGGCGCCGCGTGGATCGCGTAGACCTCCGCCCCGGCCCGCCGGTACGCCTCGGGGGCGACCGCCGCCGCCGCGCCGTTGGCGCAGTCGACCACTACCTGCACTCCGGCCAACGGCTGGGCAACCGTCCCAGTGAGGTGCGTGAGGTAACGGTCGGCGCCGTCGTCGAGCTCGGTGATCCGGCCGATCGCCGGGCCGCTCGGCCGGTGCCAACCTGACCCGGCCCGAACCGCCTGGTCGATCTGATCCTCAAGCTCGTCGGGGAGCTTCTGCCCACCCGCAGCAAAGATCTTGATGCCGTTGTCCGGCATCGGATTATGCGACGCCGAGATCATCACGCCGAGGTCGGCGTCGAGCTGCGACGTCAGCAGCGCCACCGCCGGTGTCGGAAGCACGCCAACCCGGATCACCTGCGCGCCCGCGCTGGCCAGCCCCGCAACCACCGCCGCGTCCAGCATTTCGCTGCTGGCGCGGGGGTCGCGCCCGACCACCGCAACGGGTGGCCGGTGCGCGGTCGCCTCGCCGAGCACCTCGGCGGCGGTCGCCGCCACCGCCAAGGCCAGCTCGGGCGTAAGCTCGACATTGGCCTGCCCGCGCACCCCGTCGGTGCCGAACAACCGGTGCGGAGTGGCCACGCCGAGCAGCATCAACGCTTCGAGTACTGAGGCGCCTTCCGCGCCTTCTTCAAGCCGTACTTCTTGCGCTCGATCTCGCGCGCGTCCCGGGTCAGGAAGCCCGCCTTCTTCAGCGCGGGGCGGTGCTCCAAGTCCACCTCGCAGAGCGCCCGCGCGATCGCCAGCCGAAGCGCGCCGGCCTGCCCGGTGGTCCCGCCACCTCGCAGGTTGGCGAAGACGTCCACGGACTCGACGCGCTCAGTCAGCACCAGCGGATCCTTGATCAGCTGCTGCTGCACCTTGCTGGGGAAGTACTCCTCCAGCGACCGGCCGTTGCACACGATCTTGCCGGTGCCGGGAGCGATCCGGACCCGGACGATGGCTTCCTTACGCCGACCCACCGTCTGGATCAGGCCCGAAGCCGAACGCCGCGCCCGCGCAGTCGCGGTCGGGGCGGTCGCGGTGTCGGTGGCCACCTCGGTGGGGCTGGGCCGCGTTGGAGCGGCCTCCGGGGAATCCGGCCGCGTTGGAGCGGCCTCCGGGGAATCCGGCACGGTCTCTGAAGAACCCGGCACGGTCTCTGAAGAACCCGCGGCCTCCGGAGCGTCCGCGAGAACGGCCTCCGGGGAATCCGGCCGCGTTGGAGCGGTGAGCTCCTCGGCCAGCGGTTCCGCGGCCGGTTCGGCGGCCGGCGTGGTGCTGCTGTCGGTCATGCTGCTTCCTCCGCCCGCGCTGCCTGCGCGATGTGCTTGATCTCGTACGGCACCGGCTGCTGGGCCTGGTGCGGGTGCTCGGGCCCGGCGTACACCTTGAGCTTCTTGATGACCTTACGGCCAAGCTTGTTGTGGGGCAGCATTCCCTTGATCGCCAGCAGCACGGCCTGTTCGGGGCGCTTGGTCAGCAGCTCCTCGTAGCCAATTTGCTTGAGGCCGCCCGGGTAACCGGAGTGCCGGTAGGCGACCTTGTCGCGCCGCTTGTTTCCGGTCAGCGCCACCTTGCCCGCGTTCACGATGATCACATAGTCACCGGTGTCGGCGTGCGGCGCGAAGATCGGCTTGTGCTTGCCGCGCAACAGCGTGGCGGCGTGACTGGCGAGCCGGCCCAGCACCAGGTCAGCAGCGTCGATCACATACCACTGCCGCTCGATGTCGCCCGGCTTCGGGCTGTACGTACGCACAGGTCTACCTTGCCTCAGGGTCCGTTGGTCTGGGTTCACGCGTGGGTGCAGCAGCCGCACGCACAACAGCCGTAGAGCATACCTTGACCCATGGGAGAGGGTCAAAATGGGTGCGGCTAGCCCACGATCGACAGCACCTCGGTGACGCCGGAGAGCGTCAGGATGTGCGCAACCATACCGCGCGGGTTGTGGATGGTGTACGCCAGGCGGGACTGCGCCGCGGCGCGGTGGCCGTCGAGCAGTGCCCGGACCCCGACCGCGTCCATGAAGGTGGCCGCTTCGAGGTCGAGTTCCACTCCGGTGGGGCGTCGCGGGGCGTGGATGTGCGCGAGCACGGTGGTGCGCAGCTGCGGCGCCGTGGCCAGGTCCACCACGCCGAAGACAGCGAGCCGCACCGCCCCGCCGGCCGTCGGCTGAACCGTGATGCGCAACGGTTCAGCAATGGTCCCTTCCGCCACGGGAACTCCTTCGCGGGACGCACGGTACATCCATGCTGGGTGAGTAGATATTGTTGATGCTAGGCGCGATGAAGAACCCTGGTCAATAGGTGTTGCCCAAATGTTGAGTAATTATGTGGTACACCACTACGATGGGCACATGGCGGGCAGCGGACCAACACCGACCGCTCCTGACTCGGGCGATCAGGAGATCAGCGGCCAGCCGCTGTACAGCATCGGCGCGGTCGCCCGGATGGTCAACGTCCCCACGCCCACACTGCGCACCTGGCATGAGCGGTATGGCGTGGTCGTCCCCACCCGCAGTGAGGGAGGCCACCGGCTCTACTCCCGCGACCAGGTCGAGCAGCTCCGATACCTCGCCGACCAGGTCGCAGCGGGCCTCTCCCCCTCCGACGCGCACCGGCTCCTGCGGGAACGCATCCAGGCTCCGGACGGGCAACCACTCGCGAGCGGCGGCAACTCGCTACTCATCCTGCTCGCTGAACGGGACCCGTTCGCGGCCGAGTTCTCGGAGTACTTCCTCCGCACCGAAGGTTACGCGGTATCGCTCGCGATGGATTTCGACGACACCCTCAGCAAGGCTAGCGCCAGCCCGGACCTGGTGATCGTGGACCTCATGATCTCGGCCGGGCGGGGCGTAGAGCTCTGTCGACAGCTCCACGAGCAGGGGCACGGCCCCATCCTGGCCATCTGCACCCTCCGACTCGGCGACTCGGCCCTCAGCGCCGGGGCTTCGGCGTTCCTGCCCAAGCCGATCGAACCCCTGCAGTTGGTCTCGGCCGTCCGGGACCTGCTCGGCGACAGCGCCTTCCTCCGACGAGAAAGGGCCACGCCATGACCGACCGGCTCGCCACCGGCAGCAGCGCCCTCAACGCGGTGCTCGGCGGTGGTTTCCCACGCAATGCGATAAACCTGGTCATCGGGCTGCCCGGCACCGGCAAAACCGTCCTGGCGCAGCAGTGCATCTTCCACACCGCCACCGAAGAGCAGCCCGCGATCTATCTCTCCACCGTCTCGGAGCCGCTGGAGAAGATCCTCCGGTTCGGCCAGACCCTGTCGTTCTTCGAACCGACCGCTGTCGGCGGCCGAGTCCGATACGACGACCTCGGCGAAGTCCTCGCCCAGCAAGGACTCTCCGGAGTGCTCGACCGGGTTCGCTCACTGCTACGCGAGATGCGCCCCGGCATCATGGTGATCGACAGCTTCAAGGCGCTCCACCCGTACGCGGAGGATGAGGGCGAGTTCCGCCGGTTTCTCCACACCCTCGCCGGGACGGTCAGCGCGTTCCCGGTGACCTCGCTCTGGGTCGGCGAGTACGAAGAGAGCGAGACCGCAGTGGCGCCCGAGTTCGCCGTCGCAGACTCGATCATCTCGCTCACCGAGGGCCCGACGCAGGAGTCCCGGTTCCGGTCCATACAAGTGCGCAAGCTTCGCGGCAGCGACTTCCGGCCGGGCGAGCACGCGTACCGGATCACCACCGAAGGGCTGCAGGTCTTCCCCCGACTGGTGGACCCGCGGGAGCAACCGCAGCGGTTCCGGCCGGTCGACAACACTCGGCGGCTCTCCTCCGGCATCCAGGCGCTGGACGACATGCTCAGCGACGGCTACCGACCGGGCGCCACCACGGTCGTCGCGGGGCCGCCCGGCTCCGGCAAGACCTTGATGGGCCTGCACTTCGTCTTCGGCGGGGTAGCGGCGGGTGAACGCGGGCTCATCGCCACGCTCCAGGAACGCCCGGCCCAGCTGGAGCAGCTCGCCGCCACCTTCGGTTGGTCGATCAAGGAGAGCCCGGTCACGGTGATGTACCGCAGCCCGGTCAATCTCCACCTTGACGAGTGGGCTTACCAACTACTCGACACGGTCGCCAAGACCGGTGCCACCCGGATCCTGGTCGACAGCCTTAGCGACCTGCAACTCGCCACCAACAACCCGGTCGAGTTCCGCACCTACCTCTACGCTCTGCTGCACCGGCTCGCCGCCGCCGGGGTCAGCCTGATGGCGACCATGGACCTGCCAGAGCTGGTCGGCATCAGCCGGCTCACCGAGAACAGCCCCACCCACCTGGTCGACAACGTGGTGCTACTGCAGTACACCGGCCTCGCGACCACGGTCAACCGCACGCTGACCGTGCTCAAGACCCGGACCAGCACCCATGACCTGCGAGTACGGGAGTTTGAGATCACCCCCAAGGGGATCGTGCTCACCGCCGGCCAGCCACCCTTCCCCCTGCCCTCGTGACGTGACCAATACCGTGAGCAACGGCCGTGCGAGTCGGGTGGACGCGGGGTGGCGCGGGTCGCGCCCGCGCCGTACCCTCCCCGGCATGGCGTTTGGTTCCGCACGGCGGGCACTCCGCTCCGCCGGCGCCCGTTGGCGCCCATCCCCAGCTCAGACCGACCAGATGCGTCGGTGGGGACGGGTGCTCGGGACGGCGTTGGGTATCGGCGCGGTTGCCGGGGCTGGTCAACTTGGACTGGGCTACGGGCTTGGGCTGCTCCGGTTTCAGCGCGAGTTCGCCTCGGACGGCCTGTGGTCGGCGCAACTGACCTGGGTCGCCTGGTTCGCGATCCTCGCAACCCTCGCGGGCGCGGCGGCGGCCAGCTCGCTGGCCAACCGGTACGGCGCCCCGCTCACGCTCGCCGGGAAGGCCGCCGCCGCGGTCGTCGCCGGGGTCGGCGCGACGGTGGTCGCACCGCTGGCTTCGCTGCCGGCCAGCGGCGCGGAGCTCCTCGGCCGCCCCGCCGCCTCCCCCGCGCTGGAGGCCACACTGACCGCCGCGCTGGGGGCACTGGTCGGTGTCGTGGCCGCAGTAGTGGTGCTAACTATCCGACTCGCCGCGGTCAGCACCACACTCATGATCGGTGTGGTGTGGCTGCTCGCCCTGATCTCGACCGCCCCGTCGCTACCGGCGAGCGCCCAGCTGCCCGAGGTACGACTAGCGGTGCTGGAGCTCGCCGCGTTCGGCGACGCCCAACGGATCATCGCGATCCTTACCCCGCCGCTGCTGGCGTTGTTGATCTGCGGCGGCCTCGCAGCCGCCGCCCGGACCCGCGGGCTGCCGCCGCTGCAGACCGCGTCGGCGACGGCGGCCGCCCCAGCGCTACTGGCTGCGACCTACCTGATCGGGTCGCCCGGCGCGGACGGCGGGGACCTGCAGACCTCGCCCTACGCCGGCGCGCTGGTCGGGGTGGCGACCGGGTTGCTGACGTCGTTACTGGTCGGCATAGTCAGACTTCCTGACCGCGGCAATGTCACGACCACCGATTCGCATACTCCCGCGGCGGCTGACTCACTAGCCGACGCCGACACCACCCAGACCATCCCGGCCGCCGATCCGGCCCCACCGGACGGTGACGCCACACCGACCGCTCCGATCTGGCCACCGGTCGCCGACGAACCGGCGGCCCACCCGCCGACCGCGGCCGACCAGGACCCGTGGGCCCCGCGGGCGCCTCAGTTCGACCCGCCAGATTGGGCCCGCTTCCAGGTCCCGGACGATCCGCCGACGGCGGCCTCGACACCACCGGCCCCTGCCCCACCCGCCCCATCGGACGCAACCTCGGAGACCGCCGAGTTCGCAGCGGCCGACCAGCAGCCCGACCCGGCCGTTCCGGTGCCGGTCCCGGACGTCGCCGACCCGCCCGCCGGCGCCCGACAGTCTCGGTGGCGCCTGGGGCGGCGAAAGCGCCCCGCCGGGTCGGTCTCCGGAACGACGACCACCCCGGAGCCGACCTCGCCCGCGGCCCCGCCCGCCGCCGAGCCGGACCTGGCTGGTTGGTCGATCGCCGAGCCGACGGATGCAGCCGTGCCGACGGACGCACCCGGGGCCAACTCCGCCGGCCCGGCCCTGGACGACCAGCCTGAGGCCCCGCCGACGGTCTCGGCCCCGGTAGATCCACCGACGATCGCCGCTCCGGCGGAACCGCCGAAACGCCGCCGCTGGTTGGGCCGGAAGCGCCGAGCCGGCGACGCCGACCCCGCCGCGACCGGAGCCGATCCGGTGGCCGACCCTGCGAGCCCTAGCGAGCCCGCCGACTCAGCGAGCCCCAGCGAGCCGGTAGCCGACCCCACCGACGACCCGCTCAGGTCCACCCAGGCCGCAGGCGCGGCCGAGCCCTGGGCCGAGCCGGCTACCTCGGCCGCGCCCTGGGCCGAGCCGGCCACCCCGGCCGCGCCCTGGGCCGAGCCGGCCACCCCGGCCGCTAGCCGGCCGGCGAATTTGCCGCCGGAGTTCGCCCCGCAGCCCCCGGAACCGGCGGCGACGCCCCCGGAACCGGCGCCATCGCCGGTTCCCCGCCCCCGAACTCCGTGGGCCGAGCGGCTGGCCGCCATCAGCCCCAGCGTCCCCGCGCCCACCAACGCTGACCCGGAACCCACCGGGGCAGCGCCCGCGCCGGCCGACTCCGGCCCGGAGCCGGTTACGGTAGCCGGTCCGGACGACGAAGCTGAGGTGGATCCGCAGGCCACCCCGGAGGCCGGCGAAGCTGCCGCGCCCGAACCGAAACGGCGGCGGCAACGTTACGACGAAGAACACATCGACTGGATCACGTCGCTCGCTGGCAAGGACGAAGAATCAGAGCCGGCGAAGGTCCGTCGACGCCTCAAACGGGACCGCGAGGACTAACCGGCGGGGTTCCCGCAGAGTTGGCCAGCAAGGTCCATCCGACCCCGCTGGCCAACTCCGATGCGGCCAAAGCCGACCGTGGTGGCCGGGTTACGCCCAGAGCTGACCCTCAAGCGCCTGCTCCGCGTCGGCCAAGGTGCCCGTATAGGCGCCGGTCGAGAGGTACTTCCAGCCCGCGTCGGCGACCAGGAACGCCACGTCCGCACGGCGCCCCTCCTTGACCGCCTGGTGGGCCATCGCGAGGGCGGCGTGCAGGACGGCCCCGGTGGAAAACCCGACGAAGAGGCCTTCGACCTCTACCAGTTGCCGAGTCCGCAGCACCGCGTCCCGGGTGCCGACCGAGAACCGTCGAGTCAGCACGGTCGCGTCGTACAGCTCGGGAACATAGCCCTCGTCGATATTGCGCAGCCCGTACACCAGCTCGCCGTAGCGGGGTTCGGCCGCGACGATCTCGATGCCGTCGACCTTCTCCCGCAGATACCGGCCCACCCCCATGAGGGTGCCGGTGGTGCCGAGCCCGGCCACGAAGTGGGTGATGGTGGGCAGATCCTCCAGCAGCTCGGGGCCGGTGGTCTCATAGTGAGCCCGGGCATTGGCTTCGTTGCCGTACTGGTAAAGCATCACCCAGTCCGGATGCTCCTCGGCCAGCTGCTTCGCCGTCGCCACCGCCTGGTTGGAGCCGCCCGCCGCTGGCGAGAAGATGATCTCCGCGCCGTACATTCGGAGCAGCTGCACCCGCTCGGCCGAGACGTTCTCCGGCATCACACAGACCAGGCGGTACCCCCGAAGCGTCGCCACCATCGCCAGCGAGATCCCGGTGTTGCCGCTGGTGGGTTCGAGGATCGTGTCTCCGGGGCGGAGTGTGCCGGCCGCCTCGGCGGCGCGGACCATCCACAGCGCCGCCCGGTCCTTTACCGAACCCGTGGGGTTACGGTCCTCCAGCTTCGCCCACAGTCGCACCGGCGGTGCGCCTTCCGGCACCGCCGGCGCCAGCCGCGGCAACCCGACCAGCGGGGTGCCGCCGGAGGCATCCAAGAGCGAGTCGTAGCGCATGGCGCGACCCAGTTACTCGGCCGGCGGAGAGCCGAGCGCACCGCCGGCCACAGCGGGCAGGATCGTCACCGTGTCGCCGTCGGAGAGCTTCGCCTCCAACGCGCCGAGGAACCGAACGTCCTCGTCGTTGACGTACACGTTGACGAAGCGGTGCAACGACCCCTCTTCGGTGACCAACCGGCCCCGCAGCCCGGAATGCCGGGAATCCAG
This sequence comes from Natronosporangium hydrolyticum, assembly GCF_016925615.1. Lineage (NCBI taxonomy): Bacteria > Bacillati > Actinomycetota > Actinomycetes > Micromonosporales > Micromonosporaceae > Natronosporangium > Natronosporangium hydrolyticum. The sequence continues at coordinate 901,031 of NZ_CP070499.1, read as the reverse complement.
GTCGGCGAGCAGCTCGGCGAGGGTCTCACCGGCCCCCTCGACCGACTTCGCGCCACCGGTGTGGGAACGCAGGATCGTCGGGATTCGAACATCGATAGACATGAAGGAAAGCTCCTGATCGGGACAACGGATGGGAAGAAGGCGGGCGCGGCTCAGGCTCGACACTCGTAGTCGACCACGGTCGGGCTATGCCCGAACTTGTACGACTGCACCGCGGTGCCGTCCACCGGGTCGCCGGTCAGCTGCACCGGCTCCTCGGTCACCTCGCCGTCGACGATCCGGTAGGAGCGGATCTCCGTCACGTCCGGCTCGCGGGTCGACACGAGCAGATAGTGCGCCCCCGGCTCGGCCGCCAGGTTCACATCGGTACGCGAAGGATACGCCTCGGTCGCGGTGTGCGAATGGTAGATGACGATGGGCTCTTCATCCCGATCGTCCATCTCCCGCCACACCCGCAACTGCTCCATCGAGTCGAACCGGTAGAAGGTGCTGGACCGCTCGGCGTTCGCCATCGGGATATGCCGGGTAGGGGTGTCCGAGCCAGCTTGGCCGGCCACGACACCACACGCCTCGTCCGGGTGGTCCCGGCGGGCGTGGGCGACGATCGCCGCCATCAGCTCCTGATCGATCCGCAGCACGGATTACAGGCTACCCGGCGGCGGCGGGCGGTGCAGGAGTGACCGTTGTCACGTCTGCAGCGCCTCGAGTAACGACTCCTGCAAATACCCCAGATAGGCGTAGACCGACAACTGGTAGACCCGCGACGAGGTGGGGTCCCGCAGCACCGCCTCATCCAGCTCCACCTCCAGGCTCGTCTCGTCCTGAACCTCCAGCCGGACCCCGAGCGCCAGCCGAACATCGTTCAGCGCCCGGAGCCACGCGTCCGCGGATTCACCATCGAGCGTCACGTCACCGCCACCGCTCGACGGCAGCGTCGCCAGGATCGCCCCCGCCTGATCAATCTTGCTGGTCTTCAACTCACCCTCGGTGTAGCGGCGAAACTCAGCAGCATCCTCCGACCGCCCCGGATAGACCTCCGGAAAGAGCCGGTCGACCACCGGATCCGACCGGTCGAACCCGTCCGTCAACAGCTCCACCACCTCGGCGGCGACCTTACGCAGGACATTCACCTCATCGGGCGAGAACCGGGCCACGCAGAGCTCACCCTGTCGCTGAAACATGCTCACGACTTATCGACGGTGGCCCAGAGGCCGTGCCCGTGCAGCTGCGAGGCGTCGTACTCCATGCGTTCCCGGGCGCCGCTGGAGACCACCGCCCGGCCCTTGTGATGAACATCGAGCATCAGCCGCTCTGCCTGCTCCCGGCTGTAACCGAACAGCTTCTGGAACACCCAGGTGACGTACGACATGAGGTTGACCGGATCGTTCCACACGATGGTGACCCACGGCCGGTCCGCCTCCGGGATCTCCGCTGAATCCGGAGCCTCAACGGGAGCGACCTGCGGTGTCGTCATGCCCCCAGCATGCCACGCACCACCGGGTCGGTGGCTAGTGCTTCACGCCTTTTCTGACCGGTTTCCCGCTCTTCGCACGATCGCCCGCCGACCGCCATGAATAGACTGGTTCCGGGACCGCTGTTTCGGGGAGGAACGTGAGCACCGCACTCTTTACCGATCGCTACGAGTTCACCATGCTCAGCGCCGCGCTGCGAGACGGCAGCGCCGATCGGCGCTGCGTCTTCGAGGTGTTCGCCCGCAGACTGCCCACCGGGCGGCGGTACGGCGTGGTCGCCGGCACCGGCCGGTTGCTGGCCGCCCTGGCCGACTGCCGGGTCGACCCGGCGGAGCTGGCCTACCTCCGCGACGCCGGCGTGGTCGACGACCAGACCGCGCGATGGTTGGCCGACTACCGGTTCACCGGCGACATCCACGGCTACGCCGAGGGTGAGCTCTACTACCCGGGCTCGCCAATCCTCACCGTCACCGGCACCTTCGCCGAGTGCGTGGTCCTAGAGACCCTGGTGCTCTCGGTGCTCAACCACGACTGCGCGGTCGCCGCGGCGGCGGCCAGGATGGTGACCGCCGCCCGCGGGCGACGGCTGATCGAGATGGGCTCCCGCCGCACCCACGAGGAGGCCGCCGTTGCCTGCGCCCGCGCCGCCTACCTGGCAGGCTTCGGCGCCACCTCCAACCTCGCTGCTGGGCACCGGTACGGCATCCCCACCGCCGGCACCGCTGCCCACGCCTTCACGCTGCTCCACGACGACGAGGCCGCCGCCTTCGCCGGCCAGGTCGCGGCGCTGGGCAAACAGACGACGCTGCTGGTCGACACCTACGACATCAGTGAGGGCATCCGGCGGGCGGTCGCGGTGGCCGGCCCCGGCCTGGGCGCCATCCGGATCGACTCGGGCGACCTGTCGATGATGGCCCGGCAGTCCCGCCAACTGCTCGACTCCCTCGGGGCCGTCGACACCAAGATCATCGTCTCCGGTGACCTTGACGAGCACGCCATCGCCGCGCTCGCCGCCGAGCCCGTCGACGCCTACGGCGCCGGCACCTCGGTGGTCACCGGCTCCGGCGCCCCCACCGCGGAGCTCGTCTACAAGCTGGTCGAGGTCGACGGGCGACCGGTGGTGAAACGCTCCGAGCACAAAGCCACCATCGGCGGCCGGAAGACCGCGGTCCGCCGACACAAACCCACCGGGACCGCCACCGAGGAGGTGGTGGCATCCCGCGGAGCGCCGGAGCCGGCACCGCACGACCGGCTGCTGCAGCGCCCGTATCTCATCGCTGGCGAACCGGCCCGGGACCTACCCACGCTCGCCGAGTCCCGCGAACACCTCCGCGCCGAGCTCGTCGCCGTACCGTGGGAAGGGTTGAAGCTCTCGGCCGGGGAGCCAGCGATCCCGGTGACCATGATGGGAGGAGACCGATGAGCCGTGCACTGATCATCACCGACGTCCAGAACGACTTCTGCGAAGGCGGGTCGTTGGCGGTCCGGGGCGGCGGCGCGGTAGCCGCCGGCATCTCCGCCGCACTGCACGATCGGCCGGACCGATGGGATCACGTCGTGGCGACCAAGGACCACCACATCGAACCGGGTGATCATTTCGCCGAAGAACCTGACTTTGTGGATAGTTGGCCACCGCACTGCCTGGTCGGCACCGCCGGGGCAGAGTTCCACCCGGAACTCGACACCGACCGGATCGAGGCGACCTTCACCAAGGGCGAGTACGAACCCGCCTACTCTGGCTTCGAAGGCGCCACCGGCAGCATCGGCCTCGCCGCCTGGCTGCGGATGCACGACGTCACCGAGGTCGAGATCGTCGGTATCGCCACCGACCACTGTGTGCTCGCCACCGCGCTGGACAGCGTCGCCGAAGGCTTCGCCACCACGGTGCTGCTCAACCTGACCGCGGGCGTGCTGCCCGAGACCATCGACAAGGCGCTCCAGCGGATGCAGGAGGCCGGGGTCACGCTGGTCTAAGCGCTCAGGGGCGCTGCTCGCCGCCGCTCGCCTCGCCACCGGCGGACTCCTGGCCAGCCTCCGGCTCGCCTTCGGCCCGTTCGCCTGGCCGCGCCGAGTCGCCGCCCATCGGCCCCGGCGGCTCCGCCGCGGCGGTGGTGTAATACGGAACGAGGTGCGGGAACTTCGCGTCGAACGCCGGCCGTTCCGAGCGGATCCGCGGCATCCGGTCGAAGTTGCGCAGCGGCGGCGGGCAGCTGGTCGCCCACTCCAACGAGGCGCCGTGCCCCCACGGGTCGTCGACCTGCACCACCCGGCCGGATTTGTACGACTTCCACACGTTGTAGAGGAAGGGCAGCGTCGAGACGCCCAGCACGAACGCGCCGATCGACGAGATCATGTTCAGGGTGTTGAACCCGTCGCTGGCCAAGTAGTCGGCGTACCGCCGGGGCATGCCCTCGTTACCCAGCCAGTGCTGCACCAGGAAGGTGGTGTGGAACCCGACCATGGTCAGCCAGAAATGAATCCGGCCGAGCCGCTCGTCGAGCATCCGCCCAGTCATCTTCGGGAACCAGAAGTAGATGCCGGCATAGACCGCGAAGACGATGGTGCCGAAGAGCACGTAGTGGAAGTGGGCCACCACGAAGTAGGTGTCCGAGACGTGCCAGTTGACCGGCGGGCTCGCCAGCAACACCCCGGAGAGGCCACCCAGCAGGAAGGTGACCAGGAACCCGATCGAGAAGAGCATCGGTGACTCGAACGTCAACTGTCCTCGCCACATCGTGCCGATCCAGTTGAAGAACTTGATCCCGGTCGGTACTGCGATCAGGAACGACAAGAAGGCGAAGAAGGGCAGCAGCACCTGGCCGGTGGCGAACATGTGGTGGGCCCACACGCTCATCGAGAGCGCACCGATCGCGATCGTCGCCAGCACCAGCATCTTGTAGCCGAAGATCGGCTTCCGGCTGAAGACCGGGATGATCTCCGAGACGATGCCGAAGAACGGCAACGCCACGATGTAGACCTCGGGATGGCCGAAGAACCAGAACAGGTGCTGCCACAGGATCGGCCCGTTGGTCGCCGGATCGAAGACGTGCGAGCCGAGAATCCGGTCCGACAGCAGCGCCAGCAGCGCCGCGGTCAGGATCGGGAACGCCATCAGCACCAGCACCGAGGTGACCAGGATGTTCCAGGTGAAGATGGACATCCGGAACATCGTCATGCCGGGCGCCCGCAGCGTCACGATCGTGGTGATCATATTGACGGCGGCCAGGATGGTGCCGAGGCCGGAGATCGCCAGCCCGGTGATCCACAGGTCGGCACCCACACCGGGCGTGTGGATCGCGCTGTTCAGCGGCGCATAAGCGAACCAGCCGAAGTCGGCGGCCCCGCCCGGAGTCAAGAAGCCCAGCAACACCACCGTGCCACCGAACGCGAACAACCAGTAGGCCAGCGCGTTCAACCGCGGGAACGCCACATCCGGCGCGCCGATCTGGATCGGCACGATGTAGTTGGCGAACGCGAACACGATCGGCGTCGCGAACAGCAACAGCATGATCGTGCCGTGCATGGTGAAGAGCTGGTTGTACTGCTCCGGGGAGAGGAACCGCATCCCCGGCTGGGCGAGCTCGGCCCGCATCACCAGCGCCATCGCGCCGCCGATCAAGAAGAAGGCGAACGCGGTGGTCATATACATGATGCCAATCTGCTTGGCATCGGTGGTCCGGAGCATGCGCGCCAGCGCGGAGCCCTTGACCGGCTGGTGAACCGGGTAGGGCCGAGTCTCGATCGGCTTCGGGGCAACGGTGGTCACGAGGGGCAGAATAGCGGCCCGGCCACGCCGGGCCCGCCCCGGGTCGGGCGATCGGCGGGTGCGCAGCGATGATCAGCGCGGCAGCGACAACCCGGGCAGGATCTCAGTGAAGAACTCGCGGTCGCCGGCGAAGGTGGGCGACAACGTCGCGAACTCCGTAGGGCGCAGCCAGCGGACCGCGCTGACCTCACCCGGGTCGGGGTGCAGGTCGCCCGCGCCGGGCAGCACCTCGGCCAGCCACCAGAACAGCCGGAACCCCCCGTCGTGGGTCTGCGACTCCCACACCCGACCCAGCGGCCGGACCGCCAGCCCGACCTCCTCACGCACCTCGCGGACGACCGCGGCCGCCTGCCCCTCGCCCGGCTCGACCTTGCCGCTCAACGGCGCCCAGTAACCCGAGAAGACCGCTTGCGGACCGCGCCGGATCACCAACACCTGACCCGCCCGCGCCACCACCGCCACCACCGCCTCGCGCTGGCCGGCGGCCGGCCCGGCAGGGTCGCTAGGCACCGTGGGTATCCGGGTCCGGGCCGAGCCGTCCGCCCCGGTCCAGCCGGCCCATCGCCGCGAGCTCCTCCGGCGCCAACGTGAAGTCGAAGACCGCCAGATTCTGCTGCATCCGGCCCGGCGTCACCGACTTGGGGATCGCGATGTTGCCGAGCTGCAGCTGCCAGCGCAAAACCACCTGCGCCGGCGTACGGCCATGCTTGCTGGCCAAGCCGGTGATCGTGGGATGCTCCAGCGCGTCGCCGCCCTTCGCCAGCGGACTCCACGCCTCGGTCGCGATGTGATGCTCGTCGTGGTAGGCCCGCACCTCCGCCTGCTGCAGAAACGGATGCAGCTCAACCTGGTTGACCGCGGGCATGGTCGCGGTCTCCCGTCGCAACCGCTCCAGGTGCGCCGGCTGGAAGTTCGAGACCCCGATCGCGCGGACCCGCCCCTGCTCGACCAGCTTCTCCATCGCCTGCCACGTCTCGACGTATCGGTCCCGCGCCGGCACCGGCCAGTGGATCAGGTATAGGTCGAGATAGTCCAGGCCCAACCGCGCCAGGCTGGCGTCGAACGCGCGCATGGTCGCGTCGTACCCCTGGTCGTCGTTCCACACCTTGGTGGTGATGAACAGCTCCGCCCGGGGCACCGCGGCCGCCGCGACCGCCCGACCCACGCCGGCCTCGTTGCGGTACAGGCTGGCGGTGTCGATGCTGCGGTAGCCCGCGTCGAGCGCCGCCGCCACCGCACCGGCCGCCTCGTCGTCCGGGATCCGGTAGACCCCGAACCCGAGCTGCGGCATCCGGACCCCATTGTTGAGCAGCACGTCCGGGATCTCCGGCATGGCAAGCGTCCTTCCCGTCACCCGGCGGCGCCGGAGCCTGCGGACCTGGTCACCCGCAGCACCCGGTAGCCCTGCTGGCTGGCGTGCCGGCCCGCCGCCCACCCCTGGCGTGACAGCCACTGCTGGAGGGAGTCACCGCCCAGGTGGCGCGAGACCAACAGCCACGCTACCCCGTCCGGCGTCAGCGTCGGCAACCATCGACCCAGAATGGTGTGGAGCTCCGGCTTACCCACCCGCACCGGTGGGTTGCTCCACACCTGCCGGAACCTCAGGTCGCTCGGCACCTCCTCCGGAGCGACCACCCGCACCCGCTCCCCGACGCCCAACGCGGCGGCGTTCCGGGCCGTCAGCTCGCGGGCCCGCGGATTCACGTCCACCGCCCAGACCTCGGCCCGCGGTGCCGCACAAGCCAGCACCGCGGCGATCGGCCCGTAGCCACACCCCACATCGAGCAGCGGACCTGGTTCCGCCACCGCCGGCAAAGGTGCTTTGCGCAACAGCACCGCAGTGCCCGGGTCCAGCCGGTCCGCCGAGAAAACACCACCGGAGGTGGTCAACTCGAAGTCCCGACCCCCGGCCTGAAACCGGATCGTACGCTCACGGCTAGGGGCGGCCGGTTGCTCCGGCGAAAAGTAGTGCCTCACCCGACCAGTATTCCAATCGGCCGTTACTCCAATCGGCCTGGATCGAATGTAGTGGCTGCCGGGCGACCAGCAGCCGCCGCCGGTTCGCTACGCTAGGCGCCATGACGCGCCGGGCAGGCTCAGAACCTGGTGGCTTACCCCCGCGACGACCCCCCGAAACACCCCCCCGTCGCGGCGAGCCATCGACGCCGGCAGACCAGGGCCCGCCTAGACGCCGTGGTCAGCCGGCCGAGCCGCCGCCACCGCCCCGGTCACCCACCGATGAGCCGGCGGTGACCCGCCGCCACGAGTTAGAGGGCGGGCGCCCTCACTCCCCAGCCGCGCTCCCACCGGGGGGACCCCGTGGGCCGCGTCACCCCCGACCGGACCCGCCCGACCCTGGTCAGCAGCTACGGCTACCGGCCCCGCGCCGCCCACCCGCCGCCGGTTCGCCACCGCCCGCGGCTGGCCCGCCGGGCGTCGGGGCCGGCCCGCCCGGCTCCGGCCGAGCACCCGCCGCCGGCCCTCGTTCGCCCACCCCTGGTTCGCCCGGCCCTGGCTCCCCCGGCCGGACGCCCGCACCGAATCAGGCGCTGCCGGGGAGGCCTACCCCGGCCAAGGCTTTACCCGGCCGAGCCGCACCCCCCACCAAGACCTCCGGGCGCGCCGCACCGCCCGCCGCCCCACCGGGCCGAGCCGCACCGCCCGCCGCCCCACCGGGCCGAGCCGCACCCCCCGCCGCCCCACCGGGCCGAGCCGCACCGCCCAGCACCCCGCCCGGTCGGGTGGCACTTCCGCCCGCGCCGCCACCACCGCCGCGGTCGGGCCGGACTCGGTGGTGGTATCTCGGCATCGCCAGTCTCAGCGTCCTCGCCGTGCTCTCCACCTGCGGCATCTTCAGCTATTTCATGGTCCAGGAGGAGTTGGCCGGCCGGAGTTCACAGGCCACCGCGCCACCGCCCAGCCCGGTGATCCCCCGCGACATCAGCTCCCGGGAGAACGACCCGGAGCCGCTCACGGTGGCGGAGGTCTTCCCCGACGACGAGGTCGTCATCAACCCCGCCGAGCCGCCATACCAGGTACTCGCCACCCAGGAGACCGAGGATTGCAGCGCGGTCGCCGCCGACGGCATGGCGACTCTGCTCGGCGAACTCGACTGCAGCCAGGTCGTCCGGGCCACCCTCGAATCACCCACCGACGGCTACCTGGTGACCGCCGGCATCGTCAACCTCGCCGACCAGGCGGGGGCGGAGCAGGCGTACGAGGACATCAAACCGCTGATCGAGGAGGGCACCGGCCGGTTCCTCGGCATGTTGGCGGGCGACGGCACCGAACCGATCGTCCTCTCGGAGACGGTGCTGTTCTGGGACTACCGCGGCCACTACCTGATGTACGCGGTCATCGCCCGCTCGGACGGCGAACCGTTCGGCAACGCCGACAGCCGGTTCGCGGAGCTGATCAGCTGGGACCTGATCGAGGTCCATCTACGCAGCAACGTGCTGGACGAACGTGCTACCCAACCCAACCCGGAGCTGGCGACGCCGGCCGACCCAGCCGAAGCCGATCCGGACTCCGACTCCGACGGCGAGCAGGAGTCGGAAGGCGAGTAGCGAGCGACCTCCGCCAGGCAGCGCTACGCCGGCTCGATCGTCAACGTCCGCACCCGGCGGGTCGCTAGCGCCCGCGCCGCCCACGCTTCGGGGTCCGGATAGCCCACCGCCACCAGGGTCAGCCCGTGCGGCCCCACTACCCGCACCTCGCCGGCCCTTTCCCGCCGGGTGAGTAGCTGCGCCGGCCACTCCACCGGTCGAGTGCCGTCACCGGCGAGCAGCATGCCACCGACCAGGCTGCGCACCATGGACTGGCAGAAGGCGTCTGCGGCCACGGTCGCGACCAGCACTCCGTCCGGGTCGCGGCGCCACGCCAGCTCGGTGATTGCCCGGACGGTGGTCCGGTTCGGGTTCCGGCGGCAGTAGGCCGCGAAGTCGTGCTCGCCGACCAACCCGGCGGCGGCCTGATTCAAACGTGCCAGCTCCAGCGGCCACCGCCATCGCAGGGTGTCGTGCCGCCGGAGCGGATCCACACCGTACGGTGCGTCACTCACCCGGTACTCGTAACGGCGCGACAGGGCCGAGAACCGCGCGTCGAAGTCGAATCCGACCTCGGTCGCCGCGGTGACCCGGACGTCCGGCGGCAGCACTCCGGCCAGTCGACGCAGCAGATCGCCCCGGCGTGTCTGCCACGCCGGGGCGATTACATCCACATGGGCAACCTGACCGGTCGCATGCACTCCGGCATCGGTCCGGCCGGCTACTGTCAGGCCTGCCGCGCCCTCGTCGCCGAGAAGCTGCCGCAGGCCCACCAGCAGCACGCCCGCCACGGTCCGGCGGTCCTGCTGGACCGCCCAGCCGTGGAAGTCCGTACCGTCGTAGGCCACATCCAGCCGGACGCGGACCCGTCCGTCGGTCACGCCTTGCGGTCGGAGTCCTCGGTCTCGGCCGCACCGGTCTCGGCGCTCGCCGCCGGCTCGGTCGCCGCCGCGGACCCCGGCTCGCTGGCGCTGGTCGGCGCGTCCTCGGTGTCGCCGGCGAGCACCGCCACCGACTCCTCCTTCGCGGCGCGCCGGCTCCCGCTCGCGCCGGCCGCGGCCGGCGCCTCCACCATCGGCTCGACCAGCTCGATGATCGCCATCGGCGCCGCGTCGCCCCGACGCGGACCGGTCTTGACGATCCGGGTGTAGCCACCCGGCCGAGCCGCGTACCGCGGGCCGATCTCGTCGAAGAGCGCGGTGCTCACGTCCCGGTCCTTCACCACCGAGACCACCTGACGGCGGGCGTGCAGGTCGCCCCGCTTCGCCTTGGTGATGAGCCGCTCGGCGAACGGGCGCAGCCGCTTCGCCTTGGTCTCCGTGGTGCTGATCCGACCGTGGCGGAACAGCGACGTGGCCAGGTTGGCCAGCATCCGTCGCTCGTGAGCGGGGGTGCCGCCGAGACGGCTTCCCTTAGTGGGCCTGGGCATCGGTACTCCTCATTACTAAACGGCCGGCCGGGCCAGCTGCTCGGGTGGCAGCTGTGCGACGGCTACAGCTGCCTAAAGCTGCTCGGTCTCGCGGAAGTCTTCCTCGTACTCGTCCTCGGCCGGCTCAGCCGCGGGGTACTCGGCCCCGCCGCTGGGCAGTTCGACCTCACCGTAGGTGTCGACCGCCTCGGACGGGTCGAACGCCGGCGCCGAATCCTTGAGGCCCAAGCCCATCCCGGCCAGCTTCATCTTGACCTCGTCGATCGACTTCTGGCCAAAGTTGCGGATGTCCAGCAGGTCCGCTTCGGTCCGGCCGATCAGCTCGCCGACCGAATCGATCCCCTCCCGCTTGAGGCAGTTGTACGAGCGGACGGTGAGGTCGAGCTCCTCGATCGGCAACGCCAGATCGGCGGCGAGCTGCGCGTCCTGCGGCGACGGCCCGATGTCGATGCCCTCGGCGGTCTCGTCCAGCTCGCGCGCGAGACCGAAGAGCTCCACCAGGGTGGAACCGGCCGACGCCAGCGCGGTACGCGGCGTTACCGACGGCTTCGTCTCGACGTCCAGGATCAGCTTGTCGAAGTCGGTCCGCTGCTCGACCCGGGTGGCCTCCACCCGGTAGGTCACCTTCATCACCGGCGAGTAGATCGAGTCCACCGGGATCCGGCCGATCTCCGCGTTCGGCTGCTTGTTTTGCGCGGCGCTGACGTAGCCGCGCCCGCGCTCCACGGTCAGCTCCATGTCCAGCCGACCCTTCGCGTTCAGGGTCGCCAACCGGACGTCGCCGTTGTGGACGCTGACGCCGGCCGGTGGCTGGATGTCCGCCGCGGTTACCTCGCCCGGACCCTGCTTCCGCAGGTACATCGAGACCGGCTCGTCGTGCTCGGAGCTGACACACAGCTCCTTGATGTTCATGACCAGCTCGACCACGTCCTCCTTGACACCGGGGATCGTGGTGAACTCGTGCAGCACGCCGTCGATCTTGATCGACGTCACCGCCGCGCCGGGGATCGAGCTGAGCAGGGTACGGCGCATGGAGTTGCCGAGCGTGTAGCCGAAGCCCGGCTCCAGCGGCTCGATGATGAACCGAGACCGCGTCTCGTTGATCGGCTCCTCGGAGAGGGTGGGCCGTTGGGTGATGAGCACTTGTTGTTCTCCTAATGTCGGGACGACCGCTATATGACGTCCGCGGACAAGTGGTGGTGGCGGTAACGCCACCGGCGAGCTGCTACTTCGAGTAGAGCTCGACGATCAGCTGTTCCTGGACTGGGGTGTCGATGACCTGCCGCGCCGGCATCGAGTGCACCAGAACCTTGAGCTGGCTGGGGATCGCCTCCAACCAAGCCGGGATGGTCTTGCTGCCGGCCTCGCCCTGAGCGACCAGGAACGGGGTCAGCCCCCGCGACTTCTCCCGAACCTCGACGATGTCGTGCTCGGTGACCCGGTAAGACGGGATGTCGACCTTGCCCCCGTTTACCTGGATGTGGCCGTGCTTGACCAGCTGGCGGGCCATGTCCCGGGACTTGGCGAAGCCAGCCCGGTAGACCACGTTGTCCAGCCGCGACTCGAGGATCTGCAGCAGCTCGTCACCGGTCTTACCCGGGCGACGGTTCGCCTCCTCGTAGTACCGACGGAACTGCTTCTCCAGCACGCCGTACACCCGGCGGGCTTTCTGCTTCTCCCGAAGCTGCAGCAGGTACTCGGTCTCCTTGGTGCGGCCGCGGCCGTGCTGCCCCGGCGGGAACGGCCGAGACTCGAACGGGCATTTCGGGCTCTCACACTTGCTGCCCTTGAGGTACAGCTTGGTCTTCTCCCGACGGCAACGACGGCAGTCCGCCCCGGTGTAACGCGCCATTTCTCCTCTTACTCCTCAGACCCGTCTCAGACCCGACGCCGCTTCGGTGGGCGGCACCCGTTGTGCGGCTGCGGTGTGACATCGGAGATCGTGCCGACCTCCAGTCCCGCCGCCTGCAGCGACCGGATCGCGGTCTCCCGACCGGAGCCGGGGCCCTTCACGAAAACGTCAACCTTCTTCATGCCGTGCTCCATCGCCCGGCGCGCGGCCGCCTCGGCGGCCATCTGCGCGGCGAACGGAGTCGACTTCCGCGAGCCCTTGAACCCGACCTGCCCGGAGGACGCCCAGGAGATGACCGCGCCGACCGGATCGGTGATCGACACGATCGTGTTGTTGAAAGTGCTCTTGATGTGTGCGTGCCCGTGGGCTACGTTCTTACGCTCCTTGCGCCGCACCTTCTTGGCGGCGGCGCCGGTACGTGCCTTCGGCGGCATGGGTCGGTGCGCTCCTTCTTACGTTCGCTGTTCTCGCCGGCCCCGGATCGGGCCCGGTCTCCTACCGGCTACTTCCTGCCGGCCTTCTTCTTGCCGGCCACAGTGCGCTTCGGGCCCTTGCGGGTCCGCGCGTTGGTACGCGTCCGCTGACCCCGCACCGGAAGGTTGCGGCGGTGCCGGATGCCCTGGTAGGTGCCGATCTCCACCTTGCGGCGGATGTCCGCGGCGACCTCGCGGCGGAGGTCACCCTCGATCCGGTAGTTGCCCTCCAGGTAGTCCCGGAGCCGGACCAGCTCCTCGTCGGTGAGGTCGCGCGCCCGTTTGTCCGGGTCGACACCGGCGGCCGCGAGCGTCTCCTTCGCCCGGGTCGCACCGACCCCGAAGATGTAGGTGAGCGCGATCTCCATCCGCTTCTCGCGGGGGAGGTCGACGCCGACTAGCCGTGCCATTGTCGTCCGGACTCCTATCTAGACCGCTGTGTTGCCGCTAACTAGCCTTGCCGTTGCTTGTGGCGAGGGTCGCTGCAGATGACCATGACCCGACCGTGCCGGCGGATCACCCGGCATTTGCTGCAGATCTTCTTGACGCTCGGCTTGACCTTCACAGTGGTGCCTATCTCTACGCAGTGGTCGGTGAACGCTGTGCTACTTGTACCGGTAGACGATCCGCCCGCGGGTCAGGTCGTACGGGGAGAGTTCCACGACGACCCGGTCCTCGGGCAGGATGCGGATGTAGTTCTGCCGCATCTTGCCGCTGATGTGGGCCAAGACCCGGTGGCCGTTCGCGAGCTCCACCCGGAACATGGCGTTCGGGAGCGGCTCAATGACCCGGCCCTCGATCTCGATGGCTCCGTCTTTCTTCGGCATGTCCTCCACTACCTGACGTCAGTAACCAGCATTGGGCAGCAACCCGTCTCCGGGAAAGCCAACCCTTAGCACTCAGCATCAAAGCCCCGCGCCGCCGAGCGCAGGGCGGCGCGGACGCTGTGCGCCAATCGGCTAGTTTACGCTCCCGCCCGGGATATCTCAACATCAGGGCATGGCAGAGGCCAACCCGGGGCCAACTATATCCACGAACGGCTCCGACCAGCCGGAATGAACCGGGCATTTCGTCACTTCTCGCCGCGGTTGACGTCGATCACACTCGCCAAGCCCCCTGCGACCGACCCGGCTGCACACGCCTTCCGTGCCCGGCGCGAGCCGGTCGGCGGCGATGGCCCGTGCGCGAGCCGCCCCCATCCCACTCCGCCGGCCGGGGCCGGCTACTGCCGCCGGCGCGGGGGAAAGATGACGGTCAACCCGATATTGGCCGCTGCCCACGGCCCTGCGACCCACATCGGCCAGAAGTAGACCAGGTTGCCGGAGCCGAGGCTGACCAGGAACCAGATCACCAGGTTGACCGCGACCGCGACCAGCCACAGCCGCCACGACAGCGACAGCCAGCCCGGGAGTTTTGGGTTCTCCTCGATCCGCGAGGGGGGCACCTGTGACGGCGACGGGGCCACCTCTGAACGCTCGGTCGGCGCCACCGCGGGGAGATCCGCCACCACCTGATGCAGGTCGCCGAAGGTCTTCGCCGCGTAGATATGCCGGAGCCGCTCGTCGAGTTCGTCGAGGGTCAACCGGCCCTCGTCCAACGCCTGCCGCACCCGGGCGGCGAACCGCTCCCGGTCGACGTCGGCGGCCCGCATCTGCTCCCGGCCCGTGCCACCATTCACGCTAGTAAGCATGCCACGTGTCCGGAGATCTCGCCCGCCACCCGGCACCCGCTGACCAGCCCCGCTGCTTGAGCCTTTGCTCTGCGCACCTCTACGCCATCGCTGCCGCCGCGGCGAGACCGAGCTGGACCTTGCACTCGGGTGCCCTCAACGCTCGGGTGCCCTCAGCTCATCGGCCCGCTTGGTGGGGCGAGTGGTGATCAACTGGGACGACAATCAGGTTGTCTACGGCAAATCAGGCACCACTCACCCCACCAAGCCGAATGAGACCCGATCTAGGTGGACAGCTGCGGGTCAACGCTCCGTGGGCAGCGTCGCCAGCAGCGAACCCAGTCTCGCGGCACCACCGTCGGCTGCCGTGAGCACCCATGCCCCGTCCTCGAGCAGCGCGAACGTGTGCTCCACGTGCACAGCCGAGGAGCCGTCCACGGTCACTACCGTCCAACCGTCGTCGAGTTCGGCGGTACGCGGGCGGCCCATCGTCAGCATCGGCTCGATCGCCAACACCAGGCCCGGCACCAGGCCGGGCCCACGGCCGGGCCGGCCGTAATTGAGCAGGTGCGGATCCTGATGCATCTCGGTACCGATCCCATGGCCGCCGTAGCCGGTGACGATGCCGTACCGGCGCCATCGGCTCGGGCGTCGCCGACGGACCTCCCGTTCGACGGTGTGGGAGATGTCGGTGAGCCGGCCCGAGCCGGCGCGGACCGCGCGTGCGGCCGCGGCTATGCCCGCCCACATCGCCTCCTCGGCCACCTCCGCCAGCCGCAGCAGCGCCGGGTCCACCTCGCCCACCGGGACGGTGATCGCGGCGTCGCCGTGCCAGCCCGACACGATCGCCCCGCAGTCGATCGAGATGACGTCGCCCTCCCGGAGCACCGTGTCCGGGCTGGGGATCCCATGCACCACCTCGGCGTTGACCGACGCGCAGATCGACGCCGGGAACCCGTAGTAACCCTGAAAAGAGGGCACCGCGCCGGCATCCCGGATTGTCTGCTCGGCGACCGCGTCCAACTCGGCGGTAGACACCCCGGGCGCCACCGCCGCCCGGGTGGCCGCCAACGCGTCCGCGACGACCAGGCCGGCGGCCCGCATCGAGGCGATCTGTTCAGGCGTCTTGTACTCGATGTCGAGCGGACGCTCACGAAGTCTGAACACCAGGACCCCGACTAGCCGCCGTACGACCGCAGCGCGTCGATCGCTCGCAAGGTCACATCCTCAACCGGCCCGGTGGCGTCGATCCCGACCAGCCTGCCCTGCGCACCGTAGTAGTCGACCAGCGGCGCCGTGTCGCGAGCGTAGACCCGCAGCCGCTCCGCGACCGTCTCCGCCTTGTCGTCGTCTCGTTGGAAGAGCTGGCCACCGCAGCGGTCGCAGCTACCCTCCCGAACCGGTGGGTCGAACTCGACATGCCAGATCTTGCCGCAGCCGCGGCAGGTACGCCGGCCGGAGAGGCGCCGGATCACCTCGTCGTCGTCCACGACGAGCTCCAGTACCACTTCCAGCCCGGCGCCCAGATCGGCCACCAGCTTGTCGAGGGCTGAGGCCTGCGGCACGGTGCGGGGAAACCCGTCGAGCAGAAACCCGTCACCAGCGTCGGGCTCGGCTAGCCGGTCTCGGACCATATTGATGGTTACCTCGTCCGGCACCAGCTGCCCGGCGTCCATGTAGCTGCGAGCCTGAACTCCGAGTTCAGTACCGCGTGCCACGTTGTCGCGGAAGATGTCGCCGGTCGAGATCTTCGGGACGGCCAAGTGCGCGGCGATGAACTCCGCCTGCGTCCCTTTACCCGCCCCAGGAGGCCCGACCAGTACGAGTCTCACGCGCCCTCCCAGCTGCTCGGATGATCAAACAACGGTACGCCCGTTGCCCCACCATCGTTAGCGCAAGAACCCTTCGTAGTTCCGCTGCATGAGCTGGCTCTCGATCTGCTTCACCGACTCCAGACCCACGCCGACCATGATCAGCACTGCTGTCCCACCGAACGGGAAGTTGATGAACTGATCGCTGTCCAGGTAGATGAAGAAGAAGTTTGGTAGCACCGCCACCGCCGCTAGGTACAGCGAGCCGGCGAGGGTGATCCGGGAGAGCACGAAGTCCAGGTACTCTGCGGTCGGTTTCCCGGGTCGGATGCCCGGCACGAACCCGCCGTACTTCTTCATGTTGTCTGCCACGTCGTTCGGGTTGAACGTGATCGAGACGTAGAAGTAGGTGAAGAAGATGATCATCAAGACGTACGTGACGATGTAGATCGGGCTGGTCGGCAGCGCGATGTTCTGCTCCACCCAGCGGTACACCGGGCCCGGGTCTTCCGACTCCGCGAACTGCAGGCCGAGCTGCGGCAGGTAGAGGATCGACGACGCGAAGATGACCGGGATGACACCCGCCTGGTTGATCTTCAGCGGGATGTACGTCGAGGTGTTGCCATACATCCGGCGACCGATCATGCGCTTGGCGTACTGCACCGGAATCCGGCGCTGGCCGAGCTCCATGAAGACGACCGCGGTGATGATCAGGACCGCGACCCCGAGCAACGCGATGAACGGCCCCGGGCCCTGGGTCTGCTGGATCCGCCAACCCTCGGTGGGGAGCTGAGCGGCGATCGAGACGAAGATCAGCGTCGACATCCCGTTGCCGATCCCCCGGTCGGTGATCAGCTCACCCAGCCACATGATCACACCGGTGCCGGCGGTCATGGTGATCACCAGGGTGCTCACCACGATCCAGTCGGAGATGCCGGTGTCGATCTGGCCGGGGATGACGTCGGGACAGGTGACGTTACCGAACAACTGTCCCGACTGCGCCAATGCGACGAACGCCGAGGACTGCAGCACCGCCAGCCCGAGGGTCAGATAGCGCGTGTACTGTGTGATCTTGGCCTGGCCGGACTGCCCCTCTTTCTGGAGCATCTCCAACCTCGGGATGACCACCCGCAACAGCTGCATGATGATCGATGCCGTGATGTAGGGCATGATGCCCAGCGCAAAGACCGACAGCTGGAGCAGCGCACCACCTGAGAAGAGATTGAGGAGGGTGAAGACACCCATCCCCCCCTCTTCCTGCGCCTCCGCAGCCTCCACGCAGGATTGCACCCGGTCATACGAGACGCCCGGACTGGGCACGTTGGCACCCAGTCGGTAGATACCCACGATGAAGATCGTGAACAGGATCTTCTTGCGCAGGTCGGGCGTACGGAACGCGTTGATAAAGGCCGAGAGCAAGCTTCTTCCTCCTGCGCGAGGCCCGCCCAGGCTAGGGCGAGGGGGCGTCTGGACGGATGCTAACAGTTAGTTCGGATGAGTACACCCTCACCCACTTAGTCCGAGCCGCCCCCACGGCCGACCAGTGTCGTGCTCCCCCCCGCAGCGGTGATCTTCTCGCGGGCGGCGCCGCTGAACGCGTGCGCCGTGACCTCGATCTTCACCCCGTTGAGGTCCCCGTCCCCAAGTACCTTGACCGGCTGGTTCTTCCGAACCGCCCCGGCCTGTACCAACTCGTCCGGCCCCACCGTGCCGCCGGACGGGAACAGCTCCGCCAGCTTGTCCAGGTTTACCACCTGATAGCTGATTTTGAACCGGTTGCGGAACCCCTTCATCTTGGGTAGCCGCATGTGAATCGGGGTCTGGCCGCCCTCGAAGCTGGCCGGCACCTGCTTCCGGGCCTTCGAGCCCTTGGTGCCCCGACCGGCGGTCTTACCCTTCGAGCCCTCGCCCCGACCGACCCGGATCTTGTCGGTCTTGGCACCGGGCGCCGGCCGTAGGTGATGCACCTTGATCGTCATCCCTACTCCACCTCCTCGACCTGCACGAGGTGACTGACCGTGAAGATCATCCCTCGGATCTCCGGGCGGTCTTCCTTAACCACCTCATGGTTGATGTGCTTCAGCCCCAGGCTGCGCAACGTCTCCCGCTGGTTGGGCTTACGCCCGATCGCGGACCGCACCTGGGTCACCTTCAGCCGCGCCATCGTCAGTCTCTCCCTGCGCTCAGACCGCTGTGTTCACGGACGAGTTGTTGCCCTGACGGCCGCCGCCGGACGCGTCTGACTGGCCGCCGGTCTGTGGCTGGGCCGCAGCCTGCGCAGCCAGCATCGCCGCCGGCGCCACCTCCTCGACCGGCAGGCCCCGCCGCGCCGCAACCGCCTCCGGCGGCTCCAGCTGCCGCAGCGCCGCGACCGTGGCGTGCACAATGTTGATCGGGTTCGAGGAGCCGAGGCTCTTCGAGAGCACGTCGTGGATGCCGGCACACTCCAGCACCGCGCGGACCGGGCCACCGGCGATCACACCGGTACCACCGCTGGCGGGCTTCAGCAGAACCACCCCGGCCGCCTCCTCACCCTGCACCGGGTGCGGGATGGTACCGGCGATCCGGGGGACCTTGAAGAAGTGCTTCTTCGCCTCCTCGACCCCCTTGGCGATCGCCGCCGGGACCTCCTTGGCCTTGCCGTAGCCGACGCCGACCGTCCCGTCGCCGTCGCCTACCACCACCAGGGCGGTGAAGCTGAACCGGCGACCACCCTGGTGGACCTTGGCCACCCGGTTGATGGTGACCACCCGCTCCAGGTGAGTGCTCTTCTCGGCGGGGGCGCCCCGGCCGCCGTCCCGGCGATCGCGGCGGCCCTCCCGGCGACCGTCCCGGCCACCCTCGCTGGTCGCCGAGCCGCCCGTGCCGCGCTGCGGACCTGCCATTAGTCGTACCTTCCTCAAACCCGTGTCTCGAACGTCTGGAACCCGGTGCCCACGCCTAGAACCTCAGCCCGCCAGCGCGGGCGGCATCGGCGAGTGCGGCGATGCGGCCGGCGTAGGTGTTGCCGCCGCGGTCGAAGATCACCTCGGTGATTCCGGCCTCGGTCGCCCGCTCCGCAAGCAACGTGCCCACCTTGGTGGCCAGCTCGCTCTTGGACCCGGAGGTCCCCCGCAGCGACGGATCCATGGTCGAGGCGGAGGCGATCGTGTGGCCCTTGGTGTCGTCGACGACCTGCGCGACGATGTGCCGCAGCGAGCGGGTGACCACCAGCCGCGGGCGGCTTGGGGTCCCGGTGATCTGCTTGCGGCCCCGGAAGTGCCGCCGAGCGCGAGCCACCGAACGCTGCCCGGCGACCCCGGCGCTGCCGCGCCGCTTCAACAGCGTGGCGCTCACTTCTTACCTGCCTTCCCGGCCTTGCGCCGAATCACCTCGTCGGCGTACTTCACGCCCTTGCCCTTGTACGGCTCCGGCGGCCGGAGCTTGCGGATGTTGGCTGCGACCTCACCCACCAGCTGCTTGTCGATGCCGGCGACGTGGAACAGGGTCGGCCGCTCCACGGTGAACTCGATCCCCTCCGGCGGTGTGACCACCACTGGGTGCGAGAAGCCAAGGGCGAACTCGAGGTCTTTGCCTTTGGCGGTCACCCGGTAACCGGTGCCGTTGATCTCCAACGTCTTCCGGTAACCGTCGGTGACGCCCACGATCATGTTAGCTACCAACGTCCGCGACAGGCCATGGAGTTCCCTGGCCTTACGCTCGTCGGTGGCGCGGGTCACCGCCAGCGTGCCGTCCTCCGCCCGGTCGACCGAGATGCTCTCGGCGACGGTGTGGGACAGCTCGCCCTTCGGGCCCTTCACTTGCACGGTCCGGTCATCAATGGTGACCTCGACCCCGGCGGGCACCGGGATCGACCTACGTCCGATACGCGACACAGCGGCTCCTCCTCACCAGACGTAGGCGAGGACTTCCCCGCCCACCCCGCGCTTACGGGCCTGCCGGTCGGTCAGCAGCCCCTGGGATGTCGAGATGATGGCGACCCCGAGGCCCCCGAGCACCCGGGGCAGCTCCCCCGACTTGGCGTACACCCGAAGGCCCGGCTTGGAGACCCGACGCAGGCCCGCCAGGCTGCGCTCGCGGTGCTGGCCATACTTCAGCTCTAGCACCAGCTGCCGGCTGACCTGGCCATCTTGCGGCTCCTGGACCTGCCACGAGGCGACATAGCCCTCTGACTTCAGCACCTCGGCGATGTTCGCCTTGAGCTTCGAGTAGGGCATGATCACCTGATCGTGGTACGCCTGGTTGCCGTTACGCAGACGCGTCAGCATGTCTGCGATCGGGTCGGTCATGGTCATGAGTGGATTCTGCCTTTCTCGCTCCGGTTCCCCGCCGGTGCCACCGGTGGGGCCTGCAGCGAAGATCGATGGTTACCAGGAAGCCTTGGACACCCCGGGCAGCTCACCGCGGTGGGCCATGCTCCGGATACAGATCCGGCACAGGCCGAACTTGCGGTAGACCGCCTTGGGGCGACCGCACCTCTGGCAGCGCGTGTAGGCCCGGACCGCGAACTTCGGCTTCGCGTTGGCCTTGTTGACCAGTGCTTTCTTCGCCATCTCTGTCAGTTCTCCTTGAACGGGAAGCCAAGCAGCTTGAGCAGTGCCCGACCCTCGTCGTCGGTGGTGGCGCTGGTGACCAGGGTGATGTCCATCCCCCGCACCTGATCGATCTTATCCTGATCGATCTCGTGGAACACCGACTGCTCGGTCAGACCGAAGGTGTAGTTGCCGCTGCCGTCCAGCTTCCGCCCGTCCAGCCCGCGGAAGTCGCGGATCCGGGGCAGCGCGATGGAGAGCAGCCGGTCAAGGAACTCCCACATCCGGTCGCCACGTAGGGTCACCTTCGCGCCGATCGGCATGCCCTCCCGCAGCTTGAACTGCGCGATGGACTTACGGGCCCGCCGCAGCTGCGGCTTCTGCCCGGTGATAGTCGCCAGGTCCCGGACCGCACCGTCGATGACCTTGGCGTCCCGGGCGGCCTCGCCGACCCCCATGTTCACCACGATCTTCACCAGCCGCGGCACCTGCATCGGGTTGGCGTAGCCGAACTGCTCCTGCAGCTGCGACACGAGCTCACTCCGGTAACGCTCGCGCAGCCGGGGTGGCGGCGCCGTCTGAGTCGCGGCGGTCATGGCAGCTCCTTCCCGGTTTTGCGGGCGATGCGCACCTTGGCCCCGGTCTCCGGGTCCAAGCGATAGCCGACCCGGGTCCGGTTACCGTCCTCGTCGAGCACGATCACCTTGGAGACGTCGATCGGCGCCTCCTGGGTGACGATCCCGCCGGTCTTGGAGCCCCGTCGACTGGTCTGCACCTTGGTGTGCTTCTTGACCCGGTTCACGCCCTCCACCAGCACCTGCTGCGTCCGTGGGTAGGCAGCGATCACCTTCCCACGCGCACCCTTGTCCCTGCCGGCGAGGACCTCGACCGTGTCGTTCTTCTTGACCTTCATCAAAGCACCTCCGGCGCCAGGGAGATGATCTTCATGAACCGCTTGTCGCGCAGTTCGCGGCCCACCGGACCGAAGATCCGGGTACCCCGGGGGTCGCCACCGTCGCGCAGGATCACCGCGGCGTTCTCGTCGAACCGGATGTAAGAGCCGTCCGGCCGCCGCTTCTCCTTAGCGGTCCGCACGACAACAGCCTTGACGATGTCGCCCTTCTTCACGGTCGCGCCAGGAATCGCTTCCTTCACGGTGGCCACGATCTGGTCGCCGATGCCCGCGTAGCGCCGGCCGGAGCCGCCAAGCACCCGGATGCACAGGATCTCCCGTGCCCCGGTGTTGTCAGCGACGCGTAGCCGTGACTCTTGCTGAATCATTGGGCCTTATCTCCTGAACCTACTTGGCCTTTTCCAGGATCTCCACGACCCGCCAGCGCTTGGTGGCGGAGAGCGGACGAGTCTCCATCAGGGAGACTCGGTCGCCGATCCCGCACGCGTTGTGCTCGTCGTGCGCCTTCAATTTGCTGGTACGGCGCATGACCTTGCCGTACAACGGGTGCTTGACCCGGTCCTCGATCTCGACCACTACGGTCTTGTTCATCTTGTCGCTGACCACCAGGCCCTCGCGCACCTTCCGCCGGCCGCGCGCCGGTTCGGTGGTCGCGGTGCCGTCAGTCGCGGTGCTGTCGGTCACGGTGTTCTCCTTCATGACGCGCTCCGGGCCGGCTCAGCGGCGGCCGACTCGCCGGACTCGGCCTTCGCCTCGGCCTCTTCCAGAGCGGCGGTGAACTCCGACGGCGCTGCCGACAGGCCCAGTTCCCGCTCGCGGACGATCGTGTAGATCCGGGCGATCTCTCGGCGGACCACCTGCAGCCGCCGGTTGTTGTCCAGCTGCCCGGTCGCCGCCTGCACCCGGAGGTTGAACAGCTCCGCCTTCGCCTCTCGCAGCCGCTCGACGAGCTCCTCGTCGGAGAGCTCGCGCAGCTCGGACGGCTTAGTACCGGTCGCCATCACGCCTCACCATATTCGCGGGTCACGATGCGGCACTTCATCGGAAGCTTGTGGATCGCACGGCGCATCGCCTCCCGTGCAATCGCTTCGTTCGGGTACGACATCTCGAACATGACCCTTCCAGGCTTGACGTTCGCCACCCACCACTCGGGCGAACCCTTACCGGAGCCCATTCGGGTCTCGGCCGGTTTCTTGGTCAGCGCCTGGTCCGGGAAGATGTTGATCCAGACCTTGCCGCCCCGCTTGACGTGCCGGGTCATCGCGATACGGGCGGACTCGATCTGTCGGTTCGTCACGTAACCGGGCTCAAGCGCCTGGATCCCGAACTCACCGAAGGTCACCCGGTTGCCGCCCTTGCTGCGGCCGGAACGCTTCGGGTGGTGCGGCTTACGGAACCCCTTCGGGGGCTTGCGTGGCATCAACATGGCTCAGCCCTCCTGCGTACCTGCGGTCTGCTCCTGCGCGGGCGCCGACTCGCCACCGGAGCCGCCGGTGCGCTCGCGCGCGGCGGCCCGGCCCGCTTCGGTGCCGGCGGAGGTGGTGCCACTAGCGCCCGACCGCCGGCCCCGCGGCCGATCCGGCCGGTCCCGCCGGCGCGACGGCGGCGCGGACTCGCTCGGCGCGTCCCGCCCAGGCACCGCTTCACCCTTGTAAATCCACACCTTGACGCCGATCCGGCCGAACGCGGTACGGGCCTCGAAGAAGCCGTACTCGATGTTGGCGCGCAGCGTGTGCAGCGGCACCCGGCCCTCGCGGTAGAACTCGGTACGGGACATCTCGGCCCCGCCCAGCCGACCGGAGACCTGCACCCGGATGCCCTTGGCCATCGGGTTGCGCATCGCCGACTGCATCGCCTTACGCATCGCCCGCCGGAAGCTGACCCGGCTCGCGAGCTGCTCGGCCACGCCCTGGGCGACCAGCTGCGCATCCGACTCCGGGTTCTTCACCTCGAGGATGTTGAGCTGAACCTGCTTGCCGGTGAGCTTCTCCAACTCGCCCCGGATCCGGTCCGCCTCCGCGCCCTTGCGGCCGATCACAATGCCCGGCCGGGCGGTGTGAATGTCGATCCGTACCCGGTCCCGGGTCCGCTCGATATCCACCTTGGAGATGCCGGCCCGCTCCAGACCGGTCGAGATCAGCCGCCGGATCTTCACGTCCTCGGCGACGTAGTCGGCGTACATCTTGTCCGCATACCAGCGCGAGGTCCAGTCGGCCGAGATGCCGAGCCGGAACCCGTGCGGGTGAACCTTCTGACCCATTACTCGGTCCCCTCCTCGGCACCCTTGGTCGCCTGCTTGGCCGCCGGCTGCGCCTTCGCTGGCGCGGCCTTGGCACCGCCCCGCGCCGACCGGCGGCGCTGCTGTGGCGTACTGCCCGGCTGCACCGCCTCCACCTCGACGGTGATGTGGCAGCTGCGCTTCCGGATCCGGCCGGGACGCATCTGCGCCCGCGGCCGCCACCGTTGGGCGGTCGGCCCTTCGTCGACGTACGCGGCCGAGATCAGCAACGAGTCGGGGTCGAGCCCCTCGTTGTTCTCGGCGTTCGCGATCGCGCTGGCGACCACCTTGTAGACAGGCACGCTGGCGCGCTGGGGCGCGAACTGCAGCACGGTCAGCGCTTCCTTGGCGGGCAGACCCCGGATAAGGTCCACCACTCGCCGCGCCTTCGACGCGGACATCCACACATACCGCGCTACGGCGCGCGCACCGGGTGGCGCGTCCGGACTACGTACGGCTGCCATTCCTGTCTCCTTCTAATGTCGGCTCGGTACGCCCTGGCTACCGCCGCCGGCTCTTGCGGTCTTCCTTCTCGTGGCCTTTGAAGGTGCGGGTCAGCGCGAACTCGCCGAGCTTGTGCCCCACCATCGCCTCGGTGATGAACACCGGGACATGCTTGCGCCCGTCGTGCACCGCGATCGTGTGCCCCAGCATCTCCGGGGTGATCGTGGAGCGCCGGGACCAGGTCTTGATGACCTGCTTGGCGTTCCGCTCGTTGAGCGTGTCCACCTTCTTCATCAGGTGGTCGTCGACGAACGGGCCCTTCTTCAGACTGCGTGGCATCTGACTACTCCTCAGCCCCTAGCCCGACCGCGCTTGCGGCTGGAACGGCGGCGCACGATCAGCTTGTCGTTCGCCTTGCTCTTGCGGCGGGTGCGCCCCTCCGGCTTACCCTTCGGGTTCACCGGGTGACGGCCACCAGACGTCTTGCCCTCGCCACCGCCGTGCGGGTGGTCCACCGGGTTCATCGCCACACCCCGGACGCTCGGGCGCTTGCCCTTCCAACGCATCCGGCCGGCCTTGCCCCAGTTGATGTTGGACTGTTCGGCGTTGCCGACCTCACCGACGCTGGCGCGGCAGCGCACGTCGACCTTGCGGATCTCGCCCGAGGGCATCCGCAGGGTGGCGTACTCGTTCTCGCGACCCAGCAGCTGGATACCGACCCCGGCGGAGCGAGCCAGCTTGGCGCCGCCGCCCGGCCGCAGCTCCACCGCGTGCACGATGGTGCCGACCGGCATGTTGCGCAGCGGCAGGTTGTTGCCAGGCTGGATGTCCGCGCCAGGGCCGGACTCGACCCGGGCGCCCTGTCGCAGGTCCTTCGGGGCGAGGATGTAGCGCTTCTCGCCGTCGGCGAAGTGCAGCAGCGCGATCCGGGCGGTGCGGTTCGGGTCGTACTCGATGTGCGCGACCTTCGCCGGAACCCCGTCCTTGTCGGCGCGCCGGAAGTCGATGACCCGGTACTGCCGCTTGTGCCCACCGCCCTGATGCCGGGCGGTGATCCGCCCGTGGACGTTCCGGCCGCCCTTCTTCGGCAGCGGCCGCAGCAGCGACTTCTCCGGCTCGGCCCGGGTGACCTCTACGAAGTCGGCGACGCTCCCGCCTCGCCGCCCCGCCGAGGTGGGCTTGTACCTACGGATACCCATGTCGATACGCTCCTCAGCTCACCGGTCCGCCGAACGCCTCGATCCGGTCGCCATCGGCGAGCTTGACCAGGGCGCGCTTGGTGTCCTTACGCTTTCCCCAGCCGTGCCGGGTCCGCTTGCGCTTGCCCTGGCGGTTGCTCGTGTTGACCGTGATCACTCGGACGTCGAAGATCTGCTCAATGGCGATCTTGATTGCGGTCTTGTTGGCGTCCGGCCGAACCAGGAAGGTGTACCAGTTCTGGTCCAGCAGGCCGTAGCTCTTCTCGGAGATGACCGGCGCGACGATGATGTCGCGCGGGTCGGCGATGGTAGCCACTACTGGTCCCCCTCCCCGTCCGGCGTGGACGACGCGTCGTCACCGAGGAACTGCCGCAGCGCCTCGGCGGTGAAGACGACATCGTCGGCCACCAGCACGTCGTACGTGTTCAGCTGGCCCGGGTCGAGCAGGTGTACCCGCGGCTCGTTGCGCAGGGACAACCAGTTGACCCGGTCGTCGCGACCGAGCACCACCAGCACCCGCTTAGCGGTGCTGACCTTGCCGAGCAGCGCCAACGCCGACTTGGTCGACGGGGCGTCCCCGGAGACGAAGCTCTCGACCACGTGCAGTCGTTCGTTGCGGGCCCGGTCCGACAGGGCGCCTCGCAGCGCAGCCGCCTTCATCTTCTTCGGCGTCCGCTGGCTGTAGTCGCGCGGGACGGGACCGTGCACGATGCCGCCACCGCGCCACTGCGGCGCCCGCCGGGAACCCTGCCGGGCCCGGCCGGTGCCCTTCTGGCGCCACGGCTTGGCGCCACCGCCGCGAACCTCGCCGCGGGTCTTCGCCTTGTGCGTGCCCTGCCGGGCAGCGGCCAGCTGGGCGACCACGACCTGGTGCATCAGCGGGATGTTCGACTGCACGTCGAAGACCTCGCCCGGCAGGTCCACCGAGCCGGACTTCTCACCCTCGAGGTTCAGCACATCCACCGAGCTCATGCCTTCGCCCCCTTCTTGGCCGCGGAGCGGATCAGCACCAGGCCACCACGCGGACCCGGCAGCGCACCCTTGATCAGCACCAGGTGCTGGTCCGGGTCGATCGACTGCACGGTGAGGTTCTGCGCGGTGAAGCGGACGCCGCCCATCCGACCGGCCATCCGGGTGCCCTTGAACACCCGGGCCGGGGTGGCGCAGCCACCGATCGCGCCGGGTGAGCGATGCTTCCGCTCGACACCGTGCGACGCGCGCAGGCCGTGGAAGCCGTGGCGCTTCATCACACCCGCGAAACCCTTGCCCTTGGTCTGCCCGGTGACGTCGATGAAGTCGCCGGCGGTAAAGGTCTCCGCCGTCACCTCCTGGCCGAGCGTGTACTCGCTGGCGTCAGCGGTCTTCAGCTCCACCAGGTGCCGGCGCGGGGCCACTCCAGCCTTCTGGAAGTGGCCGGTCTCGGGCCGGTTCACCCGCTTGGGGTTGACCGCACCGTACGCCAACTGGACCGCCTGGTAGCCGTCCTTGTCCGGGGTCCGCACCTGAGTCACCACGCACGGCCCGGCCTGTACGACGGTGACCGGGACCACCCGGTTGTTCTCCCAGACCTGGGTCATGCCGAGCTTGACGCCCAGAATGCCCTTGACTTGCCGGTCCATTGTGTCCCTCACAGCTTGATCTCGATGTCGACGCCAGCCGGCAGATCCAGCCGCATCAGCGAGTCGACTGTCTTCGGTGTCGGGTCGATGATGTCGATCAGTCGCTTGTGCGTGCGCATCTCAAAGTGCTCGCGCGAGTCCTTGTACTTGTGAGGCGAGCGGATCACGCAGAAACGGTTGATCTCCGTGGGCAGCGGCACCGGGCCGGCGACGTGCGCACCGGTCCGCGTCACCGTCTCCACGATCTTCTGTGCCGAGGAGTCGACGACCTCATGGTCGTAGGCTTTGAGCCTGATGCGGATCTTCTGTCCCGCCATCGCTGTCCTTACGTCGTGTCCCGCTGGTACGTGTTCCCGCTGTGACCGTGCTGCCTCGGTCGCCCGCCACCCGCGGTCGGGTGTGTCGCAGCCGCGGAGCGGCGTTGACCACCCGGCCCGGCCGGTCATCGTGTCGGACGTGGAGTCTGGGCACCCGGCGAACCCGCGGCCGTAGACCGCTGCGCCGGTTGGCACCCGTGGCGCACCAGTCGCCTGACTGGGTGCCGACCCAACGTTCTATTATGCCGCACAGTCACGGCGTTGTAAAACCGGGGTGGCGCTGAGCGCCACCCCGGTTTTGGTGTTACTTGAGGATCTTCGTGACCCGGCCGGCCCCGACGGTACGGCCGCCCTCGCGGATCGCGAAGCGCAGCCCCTCCTCCATCGCGATGGGCTGGATCAGCTTGACGTTCATCTCGGTGTTGTCACCGGGCATCACCATCTCGGTGCCCTCGGGGAGGGTCACCACCCCGGTCACGTCAGTGGTCCGGAAGTAGAACTGCGGCCGGTAGTTCTGGAAGAACGGCGTGTGCCGCCCGCCCTCGTCCTTGGAGAGGATGTACACGGTCGCCTCGAACTCGGTGTGCGGCGTGGTGGTCCCGGGCTTGATGACCACCATGCCCCGCTCGACCTCGTCCCGCTTGGTGCCCCGCAGCAGCAGGCCACAGTTCTCGCCGGCGCGCGCGTCCTCGAGAACCTTGCGGAACATCTCGATGCTGGTGACGGTGGTCTTGATGCCCTTTTCCTTGATGCCGACGATCTCGACTTCCTCCATCGGCTTGAGCAGACCCCGCTCGACCCGGCCGGTGATCACGGTGCCCCGCCCGGTGATGGTGAAGACGTCCTCGATCGGCATCAGGAACGGCTTGTCGATCTCCCGCTCCGGCTCCGGGATCGAGCTGTCGCAGGCGGACATCAGCTCCATGATCTGGTCGCCCGCCTGAGCGTCGCCCTCGAGCGCCTTCAGCGCGGAGACCCGAACCACCGGCACGTCGTCGCCGGGGAACTCGTAGCTGGTCAGCAGCTCCCGAACCTCAAGCTCGACCAGGTCCAGCAGCTCCTCGTCGTCGACCATGTCGGCCTTGTTCAGCGCAACCACGATGTACGGCACGCCGACCTGCCGCGCCAGCAGCACGTGCTCCTTGGTCTGCGGCATCGGGCCGTCGGTCGCCGAGACCACCAGGATCGCGCCGTCCATCTGCGCAGCACCGGTGATCATGTTCTTGATGTAGTCGGCGTGGCCCGGGCAGTCGACGTGCGCGTAGTGCCGGGCCTCGGTGGTGTACTCGACGTGCATGATCGAGATCGTGATGCCGCGAGCCTTCTCCTCGGGCGCCTTGTCGATCTCGTCGAATGGCACGTACGGGTTCAGGTCCGGCGACTTGTCGTGCAGGACCTTGGTGATCGCCGCGGTCAACGTGGTCTTGCCGTGGTCAATGTGACCGATGGTACCGATGTTGACGTGCGGCTTAGAGCGCTCGAACTTTGCCTTCGCCACTGGTGTCCTCCTGTGGACGGTTCCGTACTGGTTGTCGCTTGCTTTACTCGCCGGTGTCTTCCGCGAAGACGCAGCCGCTCGGCTACCGGTCTGGTCCTACTCGCCCGTCGCCTTCGCGATCGCTCGGCTGCTCGGCTGGGGCTCATTCGCTGCGCTCATTCGCCCGTCGCCTTCGCGATAATCTCCTTCGCGACGTTCTGCGGAACCTCCGCGTAGGAGTCGAAGTGCATGCTGTAGCTCGCCCGGCCCTGCGTTTTGGAACGCAGATCCCCGACATAGCCGAACATCTCCGAGAGCGGCACCAGGGCTCGGACGACGCGGGCCCCCCCACGCTCCTCCATCGCCTGGATGGTGCCCCGGCGAGAGTTCAGGTCCCCGATGACGTCACCCATGTTCTCCTCCGGAGTGGTGACCTCAACGGACATCATCGGCTCAAGCAGCGCCGGATCCGCCTGCCGGGCGGCCTCCTTCAGCACCATCGAACCCGCGATCTTGAACGCCATCTCGGACGAGTCGACCTCGTGGTACTGCCCGTCGAGGAGAATCAGCCGAATCCCCACCAACGGGTACCCGGCCAACACGCCGTACTGCATGGCATCCTGCGCCCCCGCGTCGACCGAGGGGATGAACTCCTTGGGGATCCGCCCACCGGTGACCTGGTTGGCGAACTCGTACGTCGGCCCGTCCGACTGCATCGGCATCGGCTCGACGCTGACGATCACCTTCGCGTACTGGCCGGAACCGCCGGTCTGCTTCTTGTGGACGTGCTCGACCTTCGGGACCTTGCGTCGGATCGTCTCCCGGTAGGCGACCTGCGGCTTGCCGATGTTCGCCTCGACGTTGAACTCGCGCCGCATCCGGTCGACCAGGATATCCAGGTGCAGCTCGCCCATCCCGGCGATGACCGTCTGCCCAGTCTCCTCGTCGTTGGCGACCCGGAAAGTCGGGTCCTCCTCCGCGAGCCGCTGGATCGCGGTCGAGAGCTTGTCCTGGTCCGACTTGGTCTTCGGCTCGATCGCCACCTGGATGACCGGCTCCGGGAAGCTCATCGACTCCAGGATCACCGGGTTCGCCGGGTCACAGAGGGTGTCACCAGTGGTGGTCTGCTTCAGACCCTGCACCGCGATGATTTCACCAGCGTGCGCGGAGCTACGCTCCTCGCGCTTGTTGGCGTGCATCTGGTAGATCTTGCCGACCCGCTCCTTGCGGTCCTTGGTGGAGTTGACCACCTGCGACCCGGATTCGATCTTGCCCGAGTAGACCCGGACATAGGTCAGCTTGCCCAGGTGCTTGTCGGTCTGCACCTTGAACGCGAGCGCGGAGAACGGCTCAGTGGTGCTGGGCTTACGCTGCAGCGGCGTCTCGCCGTCGGTCGCGGTGCCCTCGATCGCCGGCACGTCCAGCGGCGACGGCAGGAACTCCACCACCGCGTCCAGCATCGGCTGCACGCCCTTGTTCTTGAACGCCGAGCCACACAGCACCGGGTTGAGCTTGTTGGCGATGGTCGCCCGCCGGATCGCTACCCGAAGCTCGGGCAGCGCGATCTCCTCGCCCTCGAGGTACTTCTCCATCACCTCGTCGTCGGCCTCGGCGATCGTCTCCACCAGCTGCTCCCGGTAGGCCGCGGCCTGCTCGGCGAGATCGGCCGGGATCTCCTCGATCGCGTACTCCTCACCCTTCTGGGTGTCACCACGCCAGGTGAGCGCCCGCATCTCCAGCAGGTCGACCACCCCGACGAAGTCCGACTCGGCACCGATCGGGAGCTGCAGCACCAACGGGGTCGCGCCCAGTCGCTCGCTCATCATCGACACGCAGCGGTAGAAGTCGGCGCCGGTCCGGTCGAGCTTGTTGACGAAGCACATCCGCGGCACGCCGTACTTTTCGGCCTGCCGCCAGACCTGCTCGGTCTGCGGCTCCACCCCGGCGACGCCGTCGTAGACCGCGATCGCGCCGTCGAGCACCCGCAGCGATCGCTCCACCTCGACGGTGAAGTCGACGTGCCCAGGGGTGTCGATGATCTGGACGGTGTGGTCACGCCACTCACACTTGGTGGCGGCGGACGTGATGGTGATCCCGCGCTCCTGCTCCTGGGCCATCCAGTCCATGACGGCGGCGCCGTCGTGGACCTCACCAATCTTGTAGGTGATGCCCGTGTAATAGAGGATGCGCTCGGTCGTAGTGGTCTTACCGGCATCGATGTGAGCCATGATGCCGATGTTGCGTACCCTGGCGAGGGCGTCTGCGACGGCCACTGTGCTACCTAATCTTCTCGTGGGTCTCGCACTACCAGCGGTAGTGCGCGAAGGCCCGGTTGGACTCAGCCATCTTGTGCGTGTCTTCGCGCCGCTTCACGGCGGCACCGAGGCCGTTGCTCGCGTCGAGCAGCTCATTTGTGAGGCGCTCGACCATGGTCTTCTCCCGACGGGCGCGCGAGTACTGCACCAGCCACCGCAGCCCCAGCGTCGTCGCCCGGGAGGCCCGAACCTCGACCGGAACCTGGTAAGTCGCGCCACCCACCCGGCGGCTGCGCACCTCCAGCGTGGGCTTGACGTTGTCCATCGCCCGCTTGAGCGTGATCACCGGGTCGGTGCCGGACTTCTCCTGGCAGGCGGCGAGCGCGTCGTAGACGATCCGCTCGGCGAGCTGCCGCTTGCCGTTCAGGAGCACCTTGTTGACCAGCTGGGTCACGAGTAGGGAGCTGTAGACCGGATCCGGCGTCAGCGGGTTCCGGGGAGCGGGGCCCTTCCGTGGCATGTCAGCTCTTCTCCTTCTTCGCGCCGTAGCGGCTACGGGCCTGCTTGCGGTTCCGGACACCCTGCGTATCCAACGAGCCGCGGACAATCTTGTACCGCACACCCGGGAGGTCACGGACCCGGCCTCCGCGGATCAGCACGATCGAGTGCTCTTGAAGGTTGTGACCCACCCCGGGGATGTACGCGGTCACCTCGACCTGGCTGCTGAGCTTCACCCGGGCGACCTTACGCAGCGCCGAGTTCGGCTTTTTCGGGGTGGTGGTGTAGACGCGCGTGCACACCCCGCGCCGCTGCGGGCTCCCCTTCAGCGCGGGCGTCTTCGACTTGGCTTTCTTCGCCTCGCGGCCCTTGCGGACCAGCTGCTGGATCGTAGGCATCCGGCTCTCAAGTCTCCTTCTAGTGCTGACGTCTACCTGGTCGGTCCCCGCGGTCGGGCGTGTCGCCCCATGCCCAGGAATGGCCGACCGACTTTCGCCCTAAGCGGGTTCAAGAGTGTGGCGGCGCCCTCGCAGACATCACGTCCCCGACGGGCACGCGCGCAGGGCACGCCCGGGTTGCCCCGAGCGCACGGCGTATCAGAATACGCCCGCCACCCGAGCCTGTCAAACTCTAGCAGATGCCGGCTGGTCGATTGACCCGGCCGGCCACCCCGCCAACACCTGGGCCGCCACCGGCGACGTTACGCCAGCAGCGCCAACAATGCCAGGCCGAGCGAGCAGGTCACGATCAACACTCCGACCCCACCGCAGACCAGACCGGCCACGGCCATCGGCCGCCCCCGCACCGGCGCGCCCGCCGGCGCCCGGCCCGGGCGGGTCTGCCGGATAGCGACTACCCCCAGCCCCACCGCAGCGACGCCCAGGAACCCCGCGAGCAGCCCGAAGGCACCCCCGACCAGGAGCCCCACCCCGGTGGCCCCACCCTCCGCGGCGGCGATCGCGTCCACGCCGCCGAAACAAGCGACGATCAACGAGACCAGCACCGAGACGATCCCCGCCACCAGCGAGCCGACCGCGGGGCCGGAGCTCGCCGGCGGCGCGCCGTAGATGGCCAGCCCGAACGGTGTGCCGGGCAACGGCTCGACGCGGGTCGGCGCCCGGGCGGCATCCCGGGGCGGCGGCGGGTGACGCCGCGGGCTAGGCGGCGGGGGTGGCTGCGGATGCACGCTCCGATCCTCTCACGCCCTCGCCCCGTTCCGGTCGATCATGAGCGTGGTGACAGAAACGCCCGGCGTGTCGGTCAACACGCTCATGGTCGGCAGGGAGGGGCGGGGCGGCGGCGGGGTTAGTCGACAGTCGCTGGGTAGTTGGTGGTTCCGCCCCCAGCGACCTGGAACAGGCCCACCAGGATCGCGGTGGTGAGCGCCGCACCAGCAAGCAGCACGCCGGTCCAGGCCAACCGTTCGCCGGTACGGACCACCGCGGCGCCGGTAAGGAAACCTTCGGCCGGATATGCCTGAGCCCGGAACTGCCGGGCCAATACAAGCGCGACGGTGGCCGGCACCACGCCGCCGATCAACGGCCCGGTGAGCAGCGCGAGCAGCCCGAGCCACCACACCGCCCGGGCCTTGCTGGCGCGAACCGGCTCGGGATCATCCGGATGGCGCGCAGCGACCCCCATAGATAGCCGGGACCCCGGTGTCATGGCCGGAGCCTATAACACCGGGGTCCCGATGGAAGCGATTCGTCAGCCGTAGGAGCCGAATCCGAAGTCGTCCAACGGCACCGCCTGGCCACCGGCCGGGCCGAAGCCGTAATCCGTCTCCGGGTAGCTGGTCATCGAGTAGACCTTCGACTTGGCCTCCTCGGTCGGCTCCACCCGGATGTTGCGGTACCGGTTGATGCCGGTGCCGGCCGGGATGAGCTTCCCGATGATGACGTTCTCCTTCAAGCCGATCAACGAGTCGCTGCGGGCATTGATCGCTGCGTCCGTCAGCACCCGGGTGGTCTCCTGGAAGGAGGCCGCCGAGAGCCACGACTCGGTGGCGAGCGACGCCTTGGTGATCCCCATCAGCACCGGCCGGCCAGCCGCGGGCTCGCCGCCCTCGGAGACCAGCCGCCGGTTCTCCGCCTCGAAGATCGCCCGATCGACCAGCACACCCGGCAAGAACTCGGTGGCGCCGGAGTCGATCACCTGCACCCGCTTCAGCATCTGCCGGATGATGATCTCGATGTGCTTGTCGTGGATCAGCACACCCTGCGAGCGGTAGACCTCCTGCACCTCGTTGGTGAGGTGGACCTGGACCGCCCGCGGCCCCATCACCCGCAGCAGCTCGTGCGGGTCGATGGTGCCCTCGGTCAGCTTCTCGCCGACCTGAACGTGCTCACCGTCCTGGTAACGCAGCCGAACCCGCTTCGGGATCTTGTCGTGGACGATCTCATCGCTGCCGTCGTCCGGCACGATGATGATCTTCCGCATCCGGTCGCCGTCCTCGATCCGCACCCGGCCCGGAGTCTCCGCGATCGGCGCCTTGCCCTTCGGCACCCGCGCCTCGAAGATCTCCTGGACCCGAGGCAGACCCTGGGTGATGTCCTCACCCGCGACGCCACCGATCTGGAAGGTCCGCATCGTCAGCTGCGTGCCCGGCTCACCGATCGACTGGGCGGCGATGATGCCTACCGCCTCGCCGACGTCGACCAGCTTGCCGGTCGGCAACGACCGGCCGTAGCACTTGGCGCAGATCCCGAGCTTCGACTCGCAGGTCAGCACGCTGCGAACCCGGACATCCGCGATCCCCGCGTCGACCAGTTGCTGGACCACAATGGTGTTGATGTCGGTGCCACGCGGCACCACCACGTTGCCGTCGGCGTCCAGCGCGTCCTGGGCGATGGTCCGCCCGTGCGCGCCGGTCTCGGCGTACTCGTGCACCACCACCGGTGCATCGGCGGCGTCCCGCTGCCCCACCGGCATCGGGATCGACCGGTCGGTGCCGCAGTCCTCCTCGCGGACGATGACGTCTTGGGAGACGTCGACCAGCCGCCGGGTGAGGTAACCGGAGTCGGCGGTCCGCAGTGCGGTGTCCGCCAGACCCTTCCGGGCACCGTGGCTGGAGATGAAGTACTCCAGCACGGTCAGCCCCTCCCGGTAGGAGGACTTGATCGGACGCGGGATGATCTCACCCCGCGGGTTGGCGACCAACCCGCGGATCGCGGAGATCTGCCGCAGCTGCAGCAGGTTACCCCGGGCCCCAGAGTGGATCATCTTCCACAGTGGGTTCTCCTGGGGTAGCGCGGTCTCCAGCTCCTGGGCCACCTCGTTGGTCGCCCGGGTCCAGATCTCGATCAGCTCGCCGCGGCGCTCCTCGGCGGTCATCAGACCCCGCTGGTACTGCTTGTCGATCCGCTCGGCTTCCTTCTCGTACCGCTCCAGGATGGCGGTCTTGCCGGGCGGCGCGATGACGTCGCCCATGCCGATGGTCAGCCCGGACCAGGTGGCCCAGTGGAAACCGGCCTCCTTTAGCGCGTCCAGCGAGGCGGCGAGCGCCACCTTCGGGTACCGCTCGGCGAGGTCGTTGACGATCGCCGAGAGCTGCTTCTTGCGTACCTCGTAGTTGATGAAGCGGTAACCCTCGGGCAGCGTCTCGTTGAAGATCACCCGCCCCAGGGTGGTCTCCACGATCAGCGGCTCACCGGGCTCCCAGCCCTCGGGCGCGGACCACTTGCCGTTCCCCAGGTCCAGCTCGGTAATCCCCCGCAGCCGCAGCGTAATCGGCGCCTGCAGGTGGAGTTCACCCGAGTCGTAGGCCATCCGGGCCTCACCGTCGGAGCTGAACGACCGGCCCTCGCCCGCGGTGCCCGGACGGGCGTGGGTGAGGTGGTACAGCCCGATGATCATGTCCTGGGTGGGCATGGTCACCGGCTTGCCGTCGGCCGGCTTGAGGATGTTGTTGCTGGAGAGCATCAGAATCCGCGCCTCGGCCTGCGACTCGGCCGACAGCGGCACGTGCACCGCCATCTGGTCGCCGTCGAAGTCGGCGTTGAACGCGGTACAGACCAGCGGGTGGATCTGGATCGCCTTACCCTCGACCAGCTGCGGTTCGAACGCCTGGATCCCCAGCCGGTGCAGGGTGGGTGCGCGGTTGAGCAGCACCGGGTGTTCCCCGATGACCTCTTCCAGCACGTCCCAGACGACCGGCCGCTGCCGCTCCACCATCCGCTTGGCGGACTTGATGTTCTGGGCGTGGTTCAGGTCGACCAGCCGCTTCATCACGAACGGCTTGAACAGCTCGATCGCCATCCCCTTGGGCAGCCCGCACTGGTGCAGCTTCAGCTGCGGACCGACCACGATCACCGAACGACCGGAGTAGTCGACCCGCTTGCCGAGCAGGTTCTGCCGGAACCGGCCCTGCTTACCCTTGAGCATGTCGGAGAGCGACTTCAACGGCCGGTTACCAGGTCCGGTGACCGGCCGGCCGCGGCGGCCGTTGTCGAAGAGCGCGTCGACCGCCTCCTGCAGCATCCGCTTCTCGTTGTTGACAATGATCTCGGGCGCCCCGAGGTCCATCAACCGCTTCAACCGGTTGTTCCGGTTGATCACCCGACGGTAGAGGTCGTTGAGGTCGCTGGTGGCGAACCGGCCACCGTCGAGCTGCACCATCGGCCGCAGCTCCGGCGGGATCACCGGCACGCAGTCCAGCACCATCCCCAGCGGAGAGTTGCGGGTGTTCAGGAACGCCGCGACCACCTTCAGCCGCTTCAGCGCCCGGATCTTCCGCTGGCCCTTCCCGGAGCGGATCACCTCCCGCAGCTCATCGGCCTCAGCGTCGAGGTCCAGCCGCTCCAGCAGCGCCTTGATCGCCTCAGCGCCCATGCCGCCGGTGAAGTACTCGCCGAACCGGTCGCGCAGCTCCCGGTAGAGCAGCTCGTCGGTGACCAACTGCTTCGGCTCCAGCTTGCGGAAGGTGTCGAGCACCTCCTCCAGCCGGTCGATCTCCCGCTGCGCCTTGTCCCGGATCTGCCGCATCTCCCGGTCGCCGGACTCCTTGACCTTCCGGCGTACGTCGGCCTTGGCGCCCTCAGCCTCGAGCTCGGCCAGGTCCGACTCCAGCTTGGCGGCGCGCTTCTCCACCTCGGCGTCGCGCGCGTTCTCAGCCTGCCGCTTCTCCGCGGCTACCTCGTTTTCGAGGGTGGAGATGTCACGGTGCCGAGCCTCGGTGTCCACCCCGGTGATCACGTACGAGGCGAAGTAGATGATCTTCTCGAGATCCTTCGGCGCCAGGTCCAGCAGGTAGCCGAGCCGGCTCGGGACACCCTTGAAATACCAGATGTGGGTGACCGCGGCCGCCAGCTCGATGTGGCCCATCCGCTCCCGCCGCACCTTGGCGCGGGTCACCTCCACGCCGCAGCGCTCGCAGATGATGCCCTTGAACCGGACCCGCTTGTATTTACCGCAGTAGCACTCCCAGTCCCGGGTGGGACCGAAGATCTTCTCGCAGAACAAGCCGTCCTTTTCGGGCTTGAGCGTCCGGTAGTTGATCGTCTCGGGCTTCTTTACCTCACCGTGCGACCACTGCCGGATGCTGTCGGCTGTCGCCAACCCGATCCGGAGCTCATCGAAGAAGTTAACGTCAAGCACTTCTTACGTCCTTCATAGTTGCTGTCGGGCAGAAGATGTGGTTCTTCTCCGAATCTCGTGGTCAGACTTCCTCGACGCTGCTCGGCTCCCGCCGGGACAGGTCGATACCGAGCTCCTCGGCGGCCCGGAACACCTCGTCGTCGGTCTCGCGCAGCTCGACTGCTACCCCGTCGCTAGAGAGCACCTCGACGTTGAGACACAGCGACTGCAGCTCCTTGAGCAACACCTTGAACGA
The DNA here is from genome assembly GCF_016925615.1 of Natronosporangium hydrolyticum. Lineage (NCBI taxonomy): Bacteria > Bacillati > Actinomycetota > Actinomycetes > Micromonosporales > Micromonosporaceae > Natronosporangium > Natronosporangium hydrolyticum. The sequence goes on along the minus strand of NZ_CP070499.1, from coordinate 863,652 downwards.
CTCCGGGATGCCGGCGTCGGGGATGTTCTCGCCCTTGACGATCGCCTCGTAGACCTTGACCCGGCCCAGCACGTCGTCGGACTTGATGGTGAGCAGCTCCTGCAGGGCGTACGCGGCTCCGTACGCCTGCATCGCCCAGCACTCCATCTCCCCGAAGCGCTGACCACCGAACTGCGCCTTACCACCCAACGGCTGCTGGGTGATCATCGAGTACGGCCCGGTGGAACGGGCGTGGATCTTGTCGTCGACGAGGTGGTTCAGCTTCAGGACATAGAGGTAGCCGACCGCGATCGCCTCCGGCAACGGCTCGCCGGAGCGACCGTCGTAGAGCCGGGCCTTGCCACCCTCGTTGACCATCCGCTCGCCGTCCCGGTTGGGCAGGGTCGACCCGAGCAGACCACCGATCTCCTCCTCGCGGACCCCGTCGAAGACCGGGGTGGCGACATTGGTGCCGGCCGGCGCCTCGTCTGCGGAGATCGCCGTCAGCGCCCGCTTCCAGTCCGCCTCGTCACCCTCGACCCGCCAACCGCTCTTCGCGATCCACCCCAGGTGGGTCTCCATGACCTGGCCGATGTTCATCCGGCCGGGCACGCCGAGCGGGTTGAGCACGATGTCGACGGGGGTGCCGTCGGACAGGAAGGGCATGTCTTCCACGGGCAGGATCTTCGCGATGACGCCCTTGTTGCCGTGCCGACCGGCGAGCTTGTCGCCGTCCTGGATCTTCCGCTTCTGGGCGACGTAGACCCGCACCAGCTCGTTGACGCCGGGCGAGAGTTCGTCACCGTCGTCGCGCGAGAAGGTGCGGACGCCGATCACCGTGCCGGACTCGCCGTGCGGCACCTTCAGCGAGGTATCCCGGACCTCCCGGGCCTTCTCCCCGAAGATCGCCCGCAGCAGCCGCTCCTCCGGGGTCAGCTCGGTCTCCCCCTTCGGGGTGACCTTGCCGACCAGGATGTCGCCGGGGACCACCTCGGCGCCGATCCGGATGATCCCCCGCTCGTCGAGGTCGGCGAGGGTCTCCTCGCTGACGTTCGGGATGTCCCGGGTGATCTCCTCCGGCCCGAGCTTGGTGTCCCGGGCGTCCACCTCGTGGTTCTCGATGTGGATCGAGGTGAGGACGTCCTCCTGCACCAGCCGCTGGCTGAGGATGATCGCGTCCTCGTAGTTGTGCCCCTCCCAGGACATGAACGAGACCAGCAGGTTACGCCCGAGCGCCATCTCGCCCCCGCTGGTGCAGGGGCCGTCGGCGATGACATCACCGGCCTCGACCCGGGCACCCTCCGGAACCACCGGCTTCTGGTTGACGCAGGAGCCGGAGTTGGAGCGCCGGAACTTGTGCAGCAGGTAGGTCCGGCGGTGACCGTCGTCCTGGTGCACCGTGACGTAGTCGGCGCAGGTGTCCTCGACCACCCCGGCCGCCTCGGCCACCACCACGTCGCCGGCGTCGACCGCGGCACGGTACTCCATGCCCGTCCCGACCAGCGGCGCCTCGGCGCGTACCAACGGCACCGCCTGCCGCTGCATGTTGGCGCCCATCAGCGCCCGGTTGGCGTCGTCGTGCTCCAGGAACGGGATCATGGCGGTAGCAACCGACACCATCTGTCGCGGCGAGACGTCCATGTAGTCCACCGCCGCCGGCGTCACGAAGTCGACCTCACCGCCCTTGCGTCGAACCAGCACCCGCTCGGTGGCGAAGCTGCCGTCGGCCATCAGCGGAGTGTTGGCCTGCGCCTTGACGAACCGGTCCTCCTCGTCGGCGGTCAGGTAGTCGATCTGGTCGGTGACCGTGCCGTCGATGACCTTCCGGTACGGGGTCTCGATGAACCCGAACGGGTTGACCCGCGCGAAGGTCGACAGGGCGCCGATCAGACCGATGTTCGGCCCCTCCGGCGTCTCGATCGGGCACATCCGACCGTAGTGCGACGGGTGGACGTCTCGGACCTCGAAGCCGGCCCGCTCCCGGGACAGACCACCCGGGCCGAGCGCCGAGAGCCGGCGCCGGTGGGTGAGCCCCGCCAGCGGGTTGGTCTGGTCCATGAACTGCGACAGCTGCGAGGTGCCGAAGAACTCCTTGATCGCGGCGACCACCGGCCGGATGTTGATCAGCGTCTGCGGCGTGATCGCCTCGACGTCCTGGGTGGTCATCCGCTCCCGGACCACCCGCTCCATCCGGGAGAGACCGACCCGAACCTGGTTCTGGATCAGCTCCCCGACGGTGCGCAGCCGCCGGTTGCCGAAGTGGTCGATGTCGTCGGGCTCGTAGCCCTCCTCGCCGCCGTGCAGCCGGCAGAGATATTCGACGGTCGCGGCGATGTCGTCCTCGGTCAGCACCCCGGTCGAGATCGGGAGTTCGAGCGCGAGCTTCTTGTTGAACTTGTAGCGCCCGACTTTGGCGACGTCATACCGCTTGGGGTTGAAGAACAGATTCTCCAGCAGAGTCTGGGCGTTCTCCCGGGTCGGCGGCTCACCCGGCCGCAGCTTCCGGTAGATGTCCAGCAGCGCTTCGTCCTGGCTGGTGATGTGGTCCTTTTCCAGGGTGGTCATCATCAGCTCGGACCAGCCGAACCGCTCCCGGATCGCCTCGGCCGACCAGCCGATCGCCTTGAGCAGGACGGTGACCGCCTGCCGACGCTTCCGGTCGATCCGGACGCCGACCGTGTCCCGCTTGTCAATGTCGAACTCGAGCCAGGCACCCCGGCTCGGGATCACCTTGACGCTGGTCAGGTCGCGATCCGAGGTCTTGTCTGGCTGCTTGTCGAAGTAGACGCCCGGAGACCGGACGAGCTGGGATACCACCACCCGCTCGGTACCGTTGATGATGAACGTCCCCTTGGGGGTCATCATCGGGAAGTCACCCATGAACACCGTCTGGCTCTTGATCTCGCCGGTGGTGTTGTTGGTGAACTCCGCGGTTACGAACAGCGGTGCGCAATAGGTGAGGTCCTTCTCCTTGCACTCCTCGATCGAGGCCTTCACCTCGTCGAAGCGGGGCGCGGAGAAGGAGAGTGACATCGTGCCCGAGAAGTCCTCGATAGGACTGATCTCTTCCAGGATCTCTGCGAGTCCGGAACGGGCATACTGATCGTCAGCCGTGCGCGACTGCCACGCCTCGTTCCCGACCAACCAGTCGAAGGACTGGGTCTGGATGGCGAGCAGATCAGGGACCTCAAGGTGCTCGGTAATCCGCCCGAAGGAGATTCGGCGGGGAAGCATGTCACTCGAGGTAAGGTTCGATGACTGATCGATCTTCGCAGGGCGAGTTTCCACGGGGCGAGCTGCCAAGATGCGTCCTTCCGAGGACCGGTGCTGCTTTACGGCCGTGCGCACGCCCCGACGAACAAGCCCCAGAATCCCGTAGAATCGGACATTCCAGGCAGGCACTAAGTCGGAAGGCAGCGCAAACTAGCAGTGTAGCCGCTCGGCCAACCGCTGTCTAGCCCCCTCGCCCAGCACAGTTCTCCATGTGTCCTCGGCCCCGACTCGGACGAAATCGCCGAGCGCCGGACCGGGTCGGCCCGACGCGAGCGGCGCGTCCGCGCTGGTGCTGTACTCAGCGTGCCTTCCGACCCTGCCCCCCGTCAAGGTCCCGGCCCCGCCGATCCGGATGGGAATGCGTGATTCATGCCTGAATCACCCGCAATTCCGGCGCGGATCGACGGGGCCGGGGAGGTCGAACGACGGTAGGTTACTTGACGGTAACCTTCGCGCCCTCGCCCTCCAGCTTCTCCTTGGCCTTCTCCGCGGTCTCCTTGTTCGCCGCCTCCAGAACCGCCTTCGGAGCGGCCTCGACCAGGTCCTTGGCCTCCTTCAGGCCCAGCCCGGTCAGCTCCCGGACAACCTTGATGACCTGGATCTTCTTGCCGCCGTCAGCCTCCAGGATGACGTCGAACTCGTCCTTCTCCGGCTCGGCCTCCTCGGCGGCCGCGCCCGGCGCGGCCGCGGCGACCGCCGCCACCGGCGCGGCGGCGGTTACGTCGAAGGTCTCCTCGAACTGCTTCACGAACTCCGAGAGCTCGATCAGCGTCATCTCCTTGAAGGTGTCCAGCAGTTCCTCGGTGCTCAGCTTCGCCATCTCGGCGTTCCTCTCTCGTGATCGGCCCGTAGTGGGTGGAATGCGTCGTAGGGACGCAGCAACGGCCTACTCGCCGCCCTGCTCCCGCTTCTCCTGCAGCGCGGCGGCCAACCGGACCGTCTTGCTCAGCGGGGCCTGGAACAGCGCCGCCGCCTTGCTCAGGTTGGCCTTCATCGCCCCGGCCAGCTTGGCCAGCAGCACCTCACGCGACTCCAGGTCGGCGAGGCGACGGACTTCGTCGGCCGAGATGGTCTGGCCCTCAAAGACGCCACCCTTGATGATCAGAGCGGGGTGCGCCTTGCCGAAATCCCGAATGCTCTTCGCGGCCTCGACCGGGTCGCCGGAGACGAACGCGAGCGCGGTCGGCCCCTTGAAGAGCTCCTCCAGCCCGTCGATGCCCGCCTCGGTGGCCGCCCGCTTGGCCAGCGTGTTCTTCGCCACGGTGTACGCGGCGCCGTCGCCGAGCTGCCGCCGGAGCTGCTTGAGCTCCGCAACCGTCAGTCCGCGGTACTCGGTCAGCACAGTCGCTGTCGAGCTACGGAACTGGTCGGTCAGCTCGGCCACGGCGGTCTGCTTGTCTTCCCGAACCGCCATGCCCCTCCTTCTGCCGTATCCGCCGCTGGCGGTCCGGTCACGGAGGGGAGGGCGCCAGCGCAGAAGGCGCGGCGCGGGCACGGGCGCGCAGAGAGCGCCGACTCGCGATCCGCCCCATCCTGCGCGGGCCGCCCTCGTCCGGGGCCTTCGACCGGAGATCATCCGGTAACCAGCGGTCTGTGGGTGGTTGTGGATCCACCCGGCGGCCAACCGGCCGCCGGGCAACTGCCAAGAGTACGCCGGGCGCCGCGTCAGGCGGCGACCGGGGCCTCCTGCTGGAACTTGGTCGCACTCGGGTCGATCGGAATCCCGGGACCCATGGTGGTGCTGACGGTCGCCTTCTTCAGGTAACGACCCTTGGCCGCGGCCGGCTTCAGCCGCAGGACCTCATCGAGCGCGGCGGCATAGTTGTCGACCAGCTGGTCGGTGGAGAACGACGCCTTACCGATGATCATGTGCAGATTGGCGTGCTTGTCCACCCGAAAGGTGATCTTGCCGCCCTTGATCTCGTTGACCGCCTTCGTGACGTCCATGGTCACGGTGCCGGTCTTCGGGTTCGGCATCAGCCCCCGGGGACCGAGGATCCGGGCGATCCGACCGATCTTGGCCATCTGGTCGGGCGTCGCGATCGCGGCGTCGAAGTCCAGCCAGCCCTCCTGGATCCGGGCGACCAGATCATCCGAGCCGACCTCGTCGGCGCCGGCGGCGACCGCCTCGTTCGCCTTCTCGCCCGCGGCGAACACCACCACCCGGACGGTCTTGCCGGTGCCGTGTGGCAGGTTGACCGTGCCGCGCACCATCTGATCAGCCTTGCGCGGATCGACCCCCAGCCGCATCGCCACCTCCACGGTGGCGTCGAACTTGGTCGGGCTGGTCTGCTTGGCCAGCTCCATCGCCTCGACCGGACCGTAGAGCCGGTCCCGGTCGACCAACTCGGCCGACTTGCGGTAACTCTTGCTGCGCTTCATGTTCAGGTCTCCTGTGGTTGCGACGGGCCCAGCTCGGGCCCTCCCACGACCGGCCGTCGAAAAAGGCCGGTAGGTCGGGTCAATCGTTGACGGTGATCCCCATCGACCGGGCAGTGCCGGCGATGATCTTCTCGGCCTGGTCGAGGTCCTCGACGTTGAGGTCGGCCTGCTTCCGCTCGGCGATCTCCCGCAGCTGTGCGCGGTTCACCGAGCCGACCTTGTCCCGGTGCGGCACACCGGACCCCTTGTCGATCCCGGCCGCCTTCAGCAACAGCCGGGCCGCCGGCGGAGTCTTCAGCACGAAGCTGAAGGTCCGGTCCTCGAAGACGCTGATCTCAGCGGGCACCACATCGCCGCGCTGGGACTCGGTCTGGGCGTTGTAGGTCTTGCAGAACTCCATGATGTTCAGGCCGTGCTGACCAAGCGCCGGGCCCACCGGCGGCGCCGGTGTCGCCTGCCCCGCCGGCAGCTGCAGCGTGAACGTGGTAACGAGCTTCTTCTTCGGAGGCATTCCTGGTCCTGGGCTCGGAGGTCTCGATAACCGAACGATGGTACCTGGCCGGGATTAGATCTTCGCGACCTGGTTGAAGTTGAGCTCGACCGGCGTCTCCCGACCGAAGATCGACACCAGCACCTTCAGCTTCTGCTGGTCGACGTTGATCTCGCTGATCGTGGCCGGCAGCGACGCGAAGGCACCATCGGTCACCGTGACCGAGTCGCCCTCTTCGAAATCGAGGACCTTCACCTCGGTCGGCGCCTTCTTCTGCGTGGTCGGCTCCGCCGCCGGAGCGAGCCACTTGATCACCTCGTCGAGGCTGAGCGGCGCGGGCCGGTCGGCGCGGTCAGTGGCACCGACGAAGCCGGTCACCCCCGGAGTGTTGCGCACACAGGAGTATGACTCGGGGCTCAGCTCCATCCGGACCAGGATGTAACCGGGGAAAACCTTGTTTTGGACCTGGGTCCGCTTGCCGCTCTTGACCTCGATCTCTTCCCGAGTGGGAACCTCGACTTGGAAGATGTGGTCCTCCATGTCGAGCGAGGTGATCCGGGTCTCAAGATTGGTCTTGACCTTGTTTTCGTAGCCAGCGTAGGAGTGCACCACGAACCAATCGCCCGGCGCGAACCGCAGCTGATCACGCAGCGCGGCGGCGGGATCCGCCACCGGCTCCGGGCCCGCCGCGTCCTCCTCCGGCGGCTCATCGCCCGGCAGCTCATCGCCCGGCGCCGCCGCGACGGCGCTCAGGTCGCCATCGGGCGGCGCCGACGCCGCTTCGGCGATCGGCTCCGCGCCGGTGTCGTCGGCATCGAGAGCAGGCTCGGGCAGATCCGCCCGGCCGGTCTCGTCATAGTCAACCACGTCGTACTTCGCTTCCGTTGACATGTATCCCCGTCTAGTGGCCAAAGACCCACTGTACGGCGCTGGCGAACGCGTAGTCGAAGCCGGCGATGATCGTCATCATCACCGCGATGAAGAAGACCACCACCACCGCGTAGGTCAGCAGCTCTTTACGAGTCGGCCAGATAACCTTACGCAGCTCCGCCACGACTTCCCGGACGAACCGCCCGATCCGGCCGAAACCAAATCGGGGACCGCCGCGCCGTTCGATGACCGCAGCGTCACCGCTGCCCGACCCGTCGCGGCCGCTGTCGGCGGCGTCGTCGAACTCGTCCGCGGCGCCTGCGCCTGGTCGGTTCCCCTTAGCCACTTCAGTCCTCTTCCTCGCGGTGTCGGTTTCCTCGGCGGATGGCCCGTCGGCGTGGGTCTATCGGCGGTCACGGATGACCGATCACCGCCGCCAGCCCGGTCGCCGACCCGGATCCTCAAGACCCGGCCGGACAGCCGCCCGCGGTGGCAGGGGTGACAGGACTCGAACCTGCAACCTACGGTTTTGGAGACCGTTGCGCTGCCAATTGCGCCACACCCCTAGGTGCGTCAGTGCGGAATCCACACTGCCGTGCGCGACCAGTGTACGGGTAACCGAGCCCCCGGCCCAACCGGGGCGCCCACACGGGCCGGAACCGGGCGCCGTCGGGTTAGGCCCGGACCGTGGCCCGAGCCTGCGCCAGCACCTTCTGCCCCTGGCAGACCGCGGTGAGCTCCAGCTCCGCACGATCGTCCGTGATCGACTTGACCTTCCCCGAGACGACCACCTCGGTCCCGGCGTCGTCGTCGGGCACCGGCACCGGCCGGGCGAACCGGACCCCGAAATCGAGCACCGCGTCGGCGGCGCCCGCCCATGCGGTCACCGCACGACCAGCCAGCGCCATGGTGAACATGCCGTGGGCGATCACCCCGGGCAGCCCGACCTCGCGAGCGAACCGTTCATTCCAGTGAATCTGGTTGAAATCACCCGAAGCCCCGGCGTAACGGACCAGGTCGGCTCGGGTCACGGTGAAGGTGTGAGCCGGCAACTGCGCACCGACGACCAGCCCGGTCACGAATCGTCACCTCGCACGACGAGCTTGTGCCAGAGCGTGACCACCGGCTCGCCTGCGGGGGTGGTCAACTCGATCCGGGTGTTGAGGAACTCGTGCCCGGCCCGCTCGGTGATCTCCTCGATGGTGAGCACGCTGACCAACTCGTCACCGGCCACCACCGGCCGGACGTAGCTGAACCGCTGGTCGCCGTGCACCACCCTGGAGTAATCGAGCCCCAGCTCAGAGTCGGTCTGGAGCTGCTCGGCCGCGGCGGTGCCGGCCACGATCGGAAACGTCGGTGGCGCCACCACGTCGGCGTGCCCGCGCGCCCGGGCCGCCTCCGGATCATGATGGATCGGGTCGTCGGCGCCGATCGCGGAGGCGAACTCGCGGATCTTCTCCCGCCCTACCAGGTAGGGCCCGCTCGGCGGAAAGCTACGACCAACGTACGCGCGATTGAGGGGCATCGCAGGCCGCGTCAGCGGGTCTCGCGGTGACCGGTGTGCTTGCCGCAGCGGGGGCAGAATTTCTTGATTTCGATCCGGTCCGGATCATTACGGCGGTTCTTGGTGGTGATGTAGTTTCGCTCTTTACAGTCCACACACGCCATAGTGATCTTGGGGCGGACGTCGGTCGCCTTGGCCACGGCGAAGCGCTCCTTGCGATTGTGCGGTTACCGGCTGATGGCGGTAGCGGTAGCGGTGGCCGGACTCGAACCGGCGACACAACGATTATGAGCCGTTTGCTCTACCTCCTGAGCTACACCGCCTCGCTTTCGCGAGCCCCCTTACGGAATCGAACCGTAGACCTTCTCCTTACCATGGAGACGCTCTGCCGACTGAGCTAAGGGGGCAACGTCACTGACCGGATCACTCCGGTGCGACGTGCAGAGCCTAGCGTACACGCCCCCCTCAGCCCACTGCACGCAGGCGTCGCACTTGGCCCCCGGCGTGCGGCTCGGCGTCGGTCTGCGCAGCGAACCACGCCTCCAGGCGCTCATACGGCAGTGGCCGGCTGAAGAGGAACCCCTGGCCGATGTCGCAGCCGATCTCCTCCAGCAGGTTCAGCGTCAGCTCGCTCTCCACCCCCTCGGCGACCACCGTGAGGTCGAAGTGCCGGGCCAGGTCCACCACTGCCCGGACGATCGCCAGATCGCCAGCGTCGGTCGCCATACCCTGGACGAACGACTGGTCGATCTTGACCTCGTGGACCGGCAGCCGACTCAGATAGGAGAGCGAGGAGTAGCCGGTGCCGAAGTCGTCCACCGACAACCGGACGCCCAACTCGGCGAGCTGATGCAGGGTAGGCAAGGGCTGATCCGCCTCGCCCACCGAGCCGTCCTCGGTGATCTCGAAAGTCAGCAGCTCGGGATCGACCTCGTACTCCCGCAACAACTCGCTGACCCGCGCCGGGAAACTCGGGTCCATCAGGGTCCGGGAAGAGAGATTGATCGCGACCGGCAACGGGTGGCCGGCCTGTGCCCACTGCCGCGCCCGCCGCAGCCCCGCGGTGAGCACCGCCTCGGTGAGCTGGCCGAGTAACCCGGTGTGCTCAGCGACCGCCACGAACTCCGGCGGCGGCACCGAGCCGTGCCCCGGATGCTCCCACCGGGCCAGGCACTCCACTCCGACCAGCCGCCGATCCGGAATCGAGACCTTCGGCTGGAAGTAGACCTCCAGCTCGTCGTCGTCGAGCGCCTGGCGCAGATCCGCAGCCAGCCCCAGCCGCCGAGCCGAACCGGACTCCAACGCCTTGTTGAACAGCTGCACGCCGCCCACCAGCCCCTTCGCCGCCTGGGTCGCCAGGTCAGCGCGCTGCAGCAGCACGCTCGGCTCCGGGCCGTGCTCCGGATGCAGGGTCACCCCGACCGCGACATCGACGTCGAGCGTCAACGAGCCGACCGTCAACGGGTCCCGCAGCTCCTGCCGCAGCGAGCCGGCGAGTGACAGCGCGGCACCCTCATCGGCCATCGGCAGGGTGACCACGAATGCGTCCCCGCCGATCCGGCCCACCAGCGCCGCCGACGGAGCGGCCGCCCGCAGCCGGCGTGCGACCTCGACCAGGAGCTGGTCTCCGGCCGCCCGGCCGAGCGACTCATTGACATCCCGGAGCCCACCGACGTCCAGCAGCAGCACCGCCACCATCTCCCCCGGGGTACGCCCCGAGATCGACTCGCCCAACGCGTCGGTGATCCGCCGCCGGTTGGGCAGGCCGGTGAGCGAGTCGTGGTACGCGTCGAAGCGCAGCCGCTCGACCAGCCGCGAATTCTCCACCGCCACCGCGGCGTGCGCGGCGATCGTCTCCAACAACCGGACGTCGGCCGGACCGAAGAATGCGGTGTCGCCGATCCGGCCGGACACCTCTAGGCAGCCGATCACCGCCGAGCCCGCCCGCAGCGGGACCACGATCACATCCTTGGTGCCGGTCCGGCGGAGCACCGGCCGCAGCGACTCGTCACCGAGCCGAGGACCGACCGCCACGCTCGCCCCGTGCGTGAAGGCCCGCTGCCGGATCGGCTCCGGCGTGTCCGAGACGTCCAACAACGCCCGGTAGTCGACCTTTGCCGAGAGAAGCACCTCAGGGTGCCGCCCGCTCGCCGGGATCCACAAGGTCGCGTACTCGGCCTGGAGCATCTCTCGCACCCGGCCGAGCAGGACATCGGCCAACGTGCCGTCATGGGGAGTATCGGCGACGACCCGGGTTAGCTCGTACATCTCACTCAACGACCGGCTGTGCCGCACCGACTGGACGTACGACCGGTACGAGATCACCAGGAATCCGGTCACCACCGCCAGCAGCAGCAGCGACCAGGCACCCTGCTGCAGCAGCACCAGCACCACGATCCCGATGGTGATGTTGAGGGCGGCCACCGGCAGCGCGGGAATGGCGGTACGCATGAAGTCACGGGTGACGATCCGCCCCTGGACCAGGCTCACCGCTCCGAGTACGGCGGTGAGGGTCACCAGCACGTTTGCGGCCACCGCTGCCGCCAGGACCAGCCAGGTGAGCGGGTCCTGGCCATCCAACGGGGATCCGGCTCGGACGATCAAGCTCGCCAGCGCGGCGCCGGCGGCGAGCGACGCCACGTTGAACCAGAGCTTCACCTTCGCCTGGCCCTGCGAGGCCATGACGCACAGCGTGGCGACGGCACGGGCCGCCACCAGCAGCACCGGCGGTAGGAAGAAGAGCGCGAGCAGCAACGGGATATCGGTAACCGACACCCCCACGGCGTGCCGGCGGACCTCCACCCGGAACACCGTGAGATCGGCTGCGACGAAAAGAATCAGGAACAGGATGGAGAGTGGCCAGGCCCAACCGGGAATGGTCTCTCCGATCTGGGCAGCAAAGGCCCAGAGCACCGCCATTACCGCGAGCGGCGCCGTCAGTGCCCAAGCGCGACGGCCAGAGCGGCTAGGCTCGGCGTGCGATCCAGGCAAGCACCCCTCCTACCGGATCACGGGCGGGATCGGCGACCGGCGCCGAAGAACCGGCGCCGGTGGCCGGCTTACTCCCAGCGGAAGTCGTTGGGCTCGTAGACCGCTTCACTCCCCGCCGTGCTGGTGACGTCGTCAGCGGTCTCGCCGGCGGCGAGGGCCGAGGAACCGACCAACGTAGCACCGGCCCCGAACGCGGCGACGGCCACGAGCCGACTGGCCCACCGTGCAAGATTGCGTGTGCGCATGAGATCTCCTTCCGCGGGCCTACTCCCACTAAGATATCGACCATCGTGTCACATCGTTCGGCATACCGAAAGCCGGATCTGCCGCCCTCATCCGAACGTCCGATAGGTGGCCTGCTAAGGGCAGCTCGATCGCCCGAATTCCCACGGCTAATGCCACGATGGATGGCCGAACGCGGCCGATCAGCGGAAGAATGGCTGGTGTGACGGACAGTCAGGACCAGTTGCTGGCGGAGCTCGTGCAAGGAGTCCGGCGGCTGCTGCGCCAGTCGGTGCGCTACTACGACGCGGTCGCCGACCAGCTCGGCTTGACCCTCACCGACCTGACCTGCGTCGACACTCTACGGGAGCGGCGCCGGGCCACCGCCAGCGAACTCGCGGCCGAACTGGGGCTCACCACCGGCGCCGTGACCCGCATGATCGACCGGCTGGTACAGGCGGGCTTCGTCGCCCGTCGCCCCGACCCAGCCGACCGGCGGCGGGTGATCGTGACGCTGGAGCCCACCGCCGAGGCCTCGGTCGCCGGCCTCTTCGCCGGCCAGGCCGCCCACCTCACTGAGGCCGGCAGTACGCTCACCGCCGGCCAGCTACAACTGCTCCGCGACTTCGTCCGAGAACGCGCCGAGGCGACCCAGCGGGAGGCCGACCGGCTCCGGCAACAGGGGCGACCGCACGCCGTTCGCCGCGGCGGCCCGCCGGGCCACCGATCATGATCGGCCAGAAGGAGGCGTCACAGCTCCGGGTCGTGGCGCATCAGTTGCCGGGCGGCCTCGGTGATCGACCCGGACAGCGACGGGTAGATGGTGATGGTCTGCGCCAGCTGATCCACCGTGAGCTGAGTGCTGACCGCCAGCGAGATCGGCAGGATCAGCTCGCTCGCCCGAGGTGCGACCACCACCCCGCCGATCACCACCCCCGAGGGAGCCCGGCAGAACAGCTTGATGAACCCGTCGGACAGGCCCGCCATCTTCGCCCGAGCGTTACCGGTCAGCGGCAGCATCACTTCCCGCACCGGCGACTGGGCCGCGTCGACCTCGGCCTGGGACGCGCCGACGGTCGCGAGCTCGGGGTCGGTGAAGACGTTCGCCGACACCGTTCGCAGCCGCAGCGGCGCCACCGCCTCGCCCAGCGAGTGCCACATGGCGATCCGGCCCTGCATCGCGGCGACGCTCGCCAACGGCAGGACCCCGGTGCAGTCGCCAGCGGCGTAGATGCCGGGCACATTGGTACGCGAGACTCGGTCCACCGGGATGTGCCCGCTGGACCCGACCCGGACCCCGTACTCGGCCAGCCCGAGGGCCTCAGTGTTCGGCACCGACCCGACCGCCATCAGCGCGTGGCTGCCGGTCACCTCCCGGCCGTCGGTCAGCCGGACCACCACCTGGTCGCCGTGCCGCGTCACCGACTCGGCCCGGGAGTTGTTCAGGATCGCCATCCCCCGGTCCCGGAAGACCCGTTCGATCGCGGTCGCGGCGTCCGGGTCCTCATGCGGCATCACTCGGTCCCGGCTGGAGACCAGCGTCACCGGCAACCCCATCGCCAGGTACGCGGAGGCGAACTCGGCTCCGGTGACTCCGGACCCGACCACGATCAGATGTTCGGGCAGCGCGGGTAGGTCGTACACCTGCCGCCAGGTGAGGATCCGCTCCCCGTCGGGGATGGCGCTCGCCAGCACCCGGGGGGTTGCGCCGGTGGCGAGCAGGATCACATCGGCGGCGAGCGGGTACTCGTCGCCGCCGTCGGCAGGGGTCACGAGCACCGGGTGGTGGTGGGTGACGGCCGCCGTCCCCAGCCGGGCCCGCCCGCGTACGACCGTGACCCCGGCGGCCCGCAGTTTGGCGTCGATGTCCTGCGACTGGGCCGCGGCGAGCCGGCGCACCCGCTGGTGGACCGCGGGAGCGTCGATGGTTACCGCGCCGGTGCCGGGCAGCTGGATCCCGAAGCGCTCGCCGCCGCCGTACCCGGTGACCACGTCGGAGCTGGCGATGAAAGTCTTAGAGGGGACGCAGTCGTGCAGCACACACGCGCCGCCGATGCCCTCGGCATCGATCACCGTGACCTCAGCGTCGAGTTGGGCCGCGACCAACGCCGCTTCGTACCCGGCCGGTCCGCCCCCGATGATCACAATCCGGCTCATGACACGCGCGCTCCCGTCTGTTCTGACCTCGATCCTGGCAGCTATCGTCAGCGCCGTGCGCCACTACGCTGCCTACGGTTCGAATCTCGACCCCGCGCGGATGCGAGCTTACTGCCCGCACTCCCCCATGATCGGTACGGGGTGGTTGGAGGGTTGGCGACTGACCTTCGGGGGCGAAGCCGCCCTGGGCTGGGAGGGAGCGGTCACCACCGTGGTGGAGTCACCGGGTGACCGGGTCTTCGTCGCGCTCTACGACGTCCATCCCCGCGATGCCGCCAACCTCGACGAGGTGGAGGGCGCGGTCGCCGGCACGTACCGGAAACTGACGGTACAGGTGGCGACGCTGGACGGCGCGGTCACCGCCTGGGTGTATGTGCTGGACGGTTACGAAGGTGGCCTACCCACCGCGTGGTATCTGTCGGAGATCGCCAACGCGGCCGAGGCCGCTGGGGCCCCCGCCGACTACCTGCGCGACCTACGTTCCCGGCCGACCCGGACGGCCTCCCCGGAGCCGTAGGAAGCTCACCCGCCGGCCAGGTCGATCGTGGTGGCTGGCTCCACGTGGTGGTAGTCACAGTTGGCGAGTTTGGACAGATTGGTGTCGTAGACCTTGGCGCCGGCGGCCGACAGCAGATGATCGTGGATTCCGTACGCCTGCCGGGGCGCGACCGCCCGGACGAAGTCGACCGCTTCGGCGAGCCGCTGCCACGGCGCGTTGATCGGCAGCAGTAGGGTCTCCACCTGCGACCCGGCGGGCAGGTCGGCCGGGTCGACCGAGTCGCCCGGGTGGTAGAGCACATCCTCGATCAGGAAGCCGATGTTGGCGATCCGGGGGATGTCCGCGTGGATCAGCGCGTGCTGGCCACCGCCGACCCGAATCCCGAACCCGGCGGCGGTGAACTCGTCCCCGGCGTTGACCGGGTGGACCTGCACCGCCTCGCCGAGCACCGCCAGCTTGGAGACCACATCCGGGTGGGCGTAGACGGTCAGCGAGGGACGGTCGGCTGCCGCCGCGGTGAGCTTGTCCACATCGAGATGGTCGGCGTGTTCGTGGGTGATCAACACCACATCGGCGCCGAGTAGCGCGGCCTGCTCACTGAACCCGCCCGGATCGATCACCAGCACCCCGGAGTCGTGCTCCAATCGGATACACGAATGGGTGTACTTCGTCAGCTGCATGTGACCTCCCTCACCGCCAGACCGCGGACTCGCCACGGTGATAGCCGAGTGCCTAGTCTGCCCGGCGCCCCACCCGCCGCGCTCGGCGCCACCCCGCCGCCGCCGGTTTGTACGTCCGCCACCCCGCGTGACCGCGACAGCCCTTCCTCCGTTGACGAGAGTGAGGCTCCGGTGACCACCCGGAGTAACCGCCGGTCGGCGCCGGATCCGCCCCGGAAATCGCCTTTCACCAGGCATTTTGTGACGCTGAGCAATATCATTGCTACGGTAACGAGGTTGCGTAGCGTCACCGTATTCGGTCTAGGCTGTCCGAGTTCGTGTCGCCGGAAGAGATCGAGATGAAGCCGAAATGAGCGCGTTGACCGTGCCCGAGAGTCAGCTGGCCGCCCCTGCCCACGGCCCGGCCGTTGCGCGGCCGGAGACCCCCGTGGCCGCGCAGCCGCTCCCTGGCGGGCTGGACCAGTGGCTCGCAGAGCGCCACGGCGAGCTGATCGCGGTACGTCGACACCTCCACGCCCACCCGGAGCTGTCCCACCAGGAGTTCGAGACCACCGCGCTGGTCGCGGGCGAGCTGCGGGTGGCCGGGCTCACCCCCCGGCTGCTCCCCAGCGGCAACGGCGTGATCTGTGACATCGGCGAGGGTGGCCCGGTGGTCGCGCTGCGGGCCGACATGGACGCGCTGCCGATCGACGACCCGAAGGAGGTGGAGTACCGCTCCACCGTCCCCGGGGTGGCCCACGCCTGCGGGCACGATGTGCACACCGCGATCCTGCTCGGCGCCGGGCAGGCGCTGGCCCGGCTCGCCGACGCCGGAGCGCTGCCCGGTCGGGTGCGGCTGGTGTTCCAGCCCGCCGAGGAGGCGAGCCCTTCCGGTGCTCCGCAGATGATCGCCGCTGGCGCGCTCACCGATGTCGCCGCGATCTTCGGCCTACACTGCGCGCCCCGGCTGCCCACCGGCACCGTCGCGGTCCGCACCGGCCCGCTCACCGCGGCCACCGACATCGTGTCAGTGAACGTCTCCGGACCGGGCGGCCACACCGCCCGGCCACACCTGACCGTGGATCTGGTCCACGCGTTGAGCCGGCTGGTAGTCGACGTGCCGGCGCTGCTCGACCGCCGGCTCGACCCGCGTGCCCGGGTCTCGCTGGTCTTCGGGTCCATCGCCGCCGGCCAGGCTCCGAATGCGATCCCGGCCACCGGGCATGCCCGCGGCACCGTGCGGGTGCTTGGCCGCGAGGCCTGGCGGGAGGCTCCCGAGCTGATCACCCAGCTGATGCAGGAGGTCGCGGCGGCGACCGGCGCCACCGCCTCGGTCGACTATGTCCGGGGCGTGCCGCCGGTGGTAAACGACGCGCGGGCGACCGAGCTGATCGCCGAAGCGGCCCGGCTCGCGCTCGGCCCGGATGAGGTCACCGAGGCCGAGCTGAGCATGGGCGGCGAGGATTTCGGGTTCTATCTGGAGCAGGTGCCCGGGTCGATGATCCGGCTGGGTACCGGCATCGCCGACGCGGCGCCGATGGACATCCACCAGGCGGGCTTCGACGTGGACGAGCGGGCGATCAACCACGGCGTCCGGGTCATGGTCCACACCGCCCTCGCCTCGTTGGCGCGCTTCACCGACTAGCGCGCTTTTGCCGGCTAGAACGAGTCGGCTGGCTGGTAGGCCCCCCAGGTTTCGCGCAGCGCGTCACAGACCTCACCGACGGTCGCTCTGGCGCGCAGGGCATCCTTCATCGGCCACAGCACGTTGTCGGTGCCGGCCGCCGCCTCCCGCAGCGCGGTGAGGGCGGCGGTGACGGCCGGCTGGTCCCGGTCGGCCCGCAGCCGGGCCAGCCGCTGCGCCTGCGCTGCCTCGATGGTCGGGTCCACCGGCATCGGTTCGTACGGATCGTCGGTGTCGGTCTGGTATTTGTTGACCCCGACCACCACCCGCTCGCCCCGGTCGATTTCCTGCGAGATCCGGTACGCCGAGGCTTCGATCTCCCGCTTCTGGAAACCGGCCTCGATCGCGTCCACCGCCGAGCCGTAGCTGGCGACCCGCGCCATCAGCTCCCGGGCACCGGACTCCACATCGTCGGTCATAGCCTCCACCGCGTACGAGCCGGCGAACGGATCCACGGTGGCGGTGAGGTCGGTCTCGTTAGCCAACACCTGTTGGGTACGCAGGGCGAGCCGGGCCGCCTTCTCGTTGGGCAGCGCGATCGCCTCGTCGTACGCGTTGGTGTGCAGCGACTGGGTGCCGCCCATCACCGCGGCCAGTGCCTGGACCGCAACCCGGATCAGGTTCACCTCCGGCTGCTGGGCGGTGAGCTGCACCCCCGCGGTCTGGGTGTGGAACCGCAGCATCAACGACTTCGGGTCGGTGGCGCCGAACTCCTCCCGCATCAGCCGGGCCCAGATCCGCCGGGCCGCCCGGAACTTCGCCACCTCTTCCAACAGGGTGGTCCGGGCGACGAAGAAGAAGGACAGTCGGGGCGCGAACTCGTCCACCTTCAGGCCGGCGGCGAGGGCGGCGCGGACGTAGTCGACGCCGTTGGCGAGCGTGAAGGCGACCTCCTGCACCGGGCTCGCGCCGGCCTCCGCCATGTGGTAGCCGGAGATCGAGATGGTGTTCCACTTCGGCAGTTCGGCCCGGCAGTAGGCGAAGGTGTCGGCGACCAGCCGCAGCGACGGCTTCGGCGGGAAGATGTAGGTGCCCCGGGCGATGTACTCCTTGAGGATGTCGTTCTGGATGGTGCCGGTCAGCGCCGCCGGGTCGACCCCCTGCTCCTCGGCGACGAGCTGGTAGAGCAGCAGCAGCACGCTGCCCGGAGCGTTGATCGTCATCGAGGTGGAGACCTCGTTCAGCGGGATCCGGTCGAAGAGCACCCGCATGTCCTCGATCGAGTCGATCGCTACCCCGACCTTGCCCACCTCGCCCTGCGCCAACGGCGCGTCCGAGTCGTACCCCATCTGGGTGGGCAGATCGAAGGCGACGGAGAGCCCGGTGGTGCCGGCGGCGCGCAGCTGGTGGTAGCGGGCGTTGGACTCGGCGGCGGTCCCGAACCCGGCATATTGCCGCATAGTCCACGGACGGGCGGTATACATGCTGGAGTAGACACCCCGGGTATATGGGTAGGTACCCGGCCCGCCGAGTCGCTCAGGCAGGTCATCCGAGAGATCTTCCGGACCGTATACCGGTTTGATGACAAACCCGGACTCACTTCCGCGCCCCGGCTTCGCTGCTTCGCCCATACCCGCTAGGTTAGTTGCCGTCCCTCACTTCAGCCTCGGCGGCGGTAACTGTGACTGACCCCTTTGCTCCGCGTGCGGCCTCCGTACGTTCCGACTACTCCGACAGCGAGCGAGCTGGCCCCGGCACCATGGTCAGCGGCCGCTACACCCTCCGGGCCGCGGTCGGCCACGGTGGCATGGGCACGGTCTGGCGCGCCAGCGACAGTCAGCTCGGCCGCAACGTGGCGGTCAAGGAGGTGGTGCCACCCCCGGGGATCGCCCCGGAAGACCGGGACTCGATGTATCAGCGCATGATGCGCGAGGCCCGCGCCGCCGCCAGCCTCTCCCACCCCGGCATCGTACAAGTGTACGATGTGGTCACCGACAGTGGTCGCCCGTGGGTCGTTATGGAGTTGCTGGACGCCCGCAGTCTCTCTGATGTGGTGCTCCAAGATGGACCCCTCGCGCAACGCGCGGTCGCGAAGATCGGCGTCGCCCTGCTCGGCGCCCTGGAGGTGGCGCACGCGGCCGGGGTCCTCCACCGTGACGTGAAACCCGCCAATGTGCTCATCTGCACCGATGGCCGCTGCGTGCTGACCGACTTCGGGGTCGCCCGGATGCCCACCGACCAGCAGCTGACCACCCCGGGCATGGTGTTGGGTTCGCCGCACTTCATCTCCCCGGAGCGGGCGATGGGCGCGCCGTTCGGTCCCCCCAGCGATCTCTTCTCCCTAGGGGTCACGCTCTACACGGCGGTCGAGGGCCGGCCGCCGTTCGACAAGAGCGAACCGATCGCGACCATGCACTCGGTGGTCGAGGACGAGCCACCGCCGCCGCACCGCGCCGGGCCGCTCACCGAGGTGCTCTACGGCCTGCTTGAGAAGAACCCCGACCGCCGATGGGACGCCACCCGGGCCCGGCAGACCCTGCGGGATCTGCTCGCCGGACCGCTCGCCGCCCAACCCAACCAGTTCCCCACCGACCCGTACTCGGTCGTGCCGACCCAGCGGCAGCCCTGGCAGGATGCCGCGCCGGCCACGCCGAAGAAACGGCGCAAGGTCGGCGGCCGGGCCCTACTCGGCCCCGATGAGCAGCCGACCGAACGCCGCGACCAGCCGGGCGATCCCGCGCGTGACCGGCGCGACGCGGAGCCGGCGCGGGCCCCGGCCGACGACTCGACCGCCGCCTTCGCCGCGCCGGACCTCCCCGACACCGGCGAGTGGCCGGCCCCCGCGCCGGAAGACACCGCCGCCAACGAGCTCCCCGAGGCGGCGTCGGTGACCTGGCGGGACGCTGGCGACCGCACTCCCGGCACGCGGAGCCGGCGAGCGCAACGGCCCGGCCAGAACCAACCCCGGGAGGCGGCGACCCGGGCGGGCGTGGCTGCCCGACAGGCGGGCGCGCAGGGCCTCGCGGCGCTGCAACGGCTACCGCGGCAGGCCCAGATCGCCGCCGCCGCGGGGGTGGCGATGGTGGTGCTGATCGTCGGCGCGTGGCTGTTCACCGGTGGCGGCGACGACGAGGAGGTCGGCGCTCCGGTCGACGCAGCAGCCGACCCGGAGCCGACTACCGCGCCGGAGCAGGGTCCACAGATCGAGGTCGAGGAGTACGCGGGCCGCGGGGTGGTGCTGAACTATCCAGCGCAGTGGCGACCGATCCCGGACGATCCCGATCGCTCATATATCGACTTTGTAGACCCCGATGAGGCACGTTCGGCGGCCCGGCTGGTGGTGGAGCCCTGGGGTGGCGAGCCGGAGCGGCTGGTGCTGACCGCCGAGGAGAACATCCAGGCGAACACGGCCACCTGTGCCGCAGCCTACGAGCGACTCGATCTCCGGGAGATCGAGATGGCGGGTCGCACCGGGGCGTTACTGGAGTACACCTGCGGTGAGGGCGAAGAGCAGAGCTGGGCCCGCTGGGCGACAGTGGTCCACGACGGGCAGGCCTACTCGGTCCGGTTGACGGTCCAGGCGAGCGAGTTCGAACAGTATGAGCCGGTCTTCGACGAGCTGATCCGCTCCTTCCAGATCACCGACTGACCTGACCGCCGGGGACGCCCGCCGGGGACGCACCACGGCGCCTGCTGCGGCACTCACTACGGCGCGCTACTCGTCGGGACCGTGGTGCCGTCCGCCCCGCCGGTCCCACCCGTCCCGAAATCGACCTTAAGGTGCAAACTTCTCACATATCACCACAAAAGAAGTTTCACGTCATTACCTGAGAAACCCTCGTGAAGCATTCTCGCGTCGCTAATCTGTACATAGCGCAAGAACAGCGCAAACCACCACACAGAGGGAGTGACGGAACAGTGAACACGAAGTTTGTGAGCAAGGTCATCGGCGGCGCGGCGCTGGGCACCGCGGTCATGCTCTTCGGCGCCCCGGGCTCGGTCTCGGCCGCGGCCGACGACCCGTACTACGGCCTGGAGCAGACCAACGTGACGATCATCGACGCCGACGCGTTCGGCCAGGCCGCGGAGGCGGTCGCGATCGGCACCGGCGACGCGGTGGCGTTCAACCTCGCCGCGGTGATCCAGGTGAACCTCGCCCTGGATGAGGAGTTCGCCAGCCTCGCCTGCAGCTACAGCGCCTCGCTCAACGGGGAGGACAGCGACGCTGCGGAGATCCTGGCGGCCGACGAGGTCCAGTCGGTGGACGACGCGATCAAGTGGCTGGAGAAGCTCAACGGCGACAACGGCACCGAGTGCGAGGTCGAGAACGGCGTCAACGGCAACGACAACGGCACCGACGAAAATGGCGCCGACGAGAACGGCGACTGGAAGAAGGACGACAAGAAGGACGGCAAGAAGGACCTGAAGGACCTCGAGCCGCTGTTCGAGTGAGCCGGCTCCCCGCCACCTGAGCGGTAGCCCGGGAAGTTTCCAGCGGCGCAGCACCTGATCAGGTGCTGCGCCGCTGACGTGTGCCCGACAGCGGGTACGCCGGGCCGGCCGCTGCTCCCGGGTTAGGCTCTGGATCATGCGATCCGGCGCGCCTGACCCCAGCCTGCTTGACCAGGTACGCGCCTGGATCGACGACGACCCGGACCCGGCCGACCGGGCCGAGCTCACCGACCTGTTGCGGCGCTGGCCCGACACCGCAGTCGAACTCGCCGACCGGTTCGCCGGCCCGCTCCAGTTCGGCACCGCCGGCCTACGCGGCCCCCTACGCGCCGGCCCCAACGGCATGAACCTCGCTGTCGTCCGCGGCGCCGCCGCCGGCCTCAACCGTTGGCTCGACCGGCACGGCGCGGCCGGCCCGATCGTCATCGGCTACGACGCCCGCCACGGGTCGCGCCGGTTCGCCGAAGAGACCGCCCGGGTCGCCACCGGCCAGGGCCGCCCGGCCACGCTCCTGCCCCAGCCCCTGCCCACCCCGGTGCTGGCCTACGCGGTCCGGGCCACCGGCGCCGCCGCCGGGGTGATGGTCACCGCGAGCCACAACCCGCCCGGTGACAACGGTTACAAGGTCTACCTCGGCGAGCAGCTGGGCGGGGCCGACGGCGCCGGCGCCCAGATCGCCCCACCGGCCGACGCGGAGATCGAGGCGGCGATCCGGTCGGTGGGACCGCTCACCGAGGTGCCGCTCGGCCCGGCCGGTGCCGTGGCCGGCACCGAACTCGTCGAGGCGTACGTGGCGGCTGCGGCGACCCTGGTTGATCCGACCACCCCCCGAGCGCTACGGATCGCGTACACCCCGCTGCACGGAGTCGGGGCGAGAGTCTTCACCGAGGTGCTGACCCGCGCCGGGTTCCCGGCCCCGGAGCTGGTGCCGAGCCAGACCGAGCCGGATCCCGATTTCCCCACCGTCGCCTTCCCCAACCCGGAGGAGCCAGGAGCCCTGGACGCGCTGCTGGCCACCGCGGCCCGGGCCGCAGCCGACCTCGCCATCGCCCACGACCCGGACGCCGATCGTTGCGCGGTAGCGATCCCCGCCCCAGCCGGGGACGGCTGGCGGATGCTGACCGGCGACGAATTGGGGATCCTCCTCGCCGACCAGCTGCTCCGCCGCGGCGCCCCGGGCCGGTACGCGACCACCATCGTGTCGTCGTCACTGCTACGGGCCCTCTGCGCGGCCCGCGGGGTTCCCCACACCGAGACCCTCACCGGGTTCAAGTGGATCGTACGGGCCGGTGTCGATCTCGCCTACGGTTACGAGGAGGCGCTGGGTTACTGCGTTGCGCCGCAGCTGGTCCGGGACAAAGACGGGATCACCGCGGGCCTACTCGCGTGCGAGCTCGCCGCGACGCTGCGCGCCGAGGGCCGCAGCCTGACCGACCGGCTGATCGAGCTAGCCGCCGAGTTCGGGGTCTACGTCACCGGCCAGGTCTCGCTCCGCCGTGCCAACCTGGCCGAGGTGGACGAGGTGATGGCCGGGCTGCGCCAGGCTCCGCCCACCACGCTGCTGAACGAGCCGGTCGCGACGGTGACGGACCGCTGGCCGGACGCGGATGTGCTGACCCTCCACACCGAACGGGCCCGGTTGGTGTTGCGCCCGTCGGGCACGGAACCGAAGCTCAAGGCGTACCTGGAGGTGGTGGCACCAGCGCCGGAGCCGGCCGGCGTGGCCGATGCCCAAACCGCGGCGCGGACGGCGCTGGCGGCGCTGCACGACGAGGTGACCGACCTGCTAGCCCCGGGGGCTTAGCGCCCGCCGGGGCCCGCGCGGGTTAATACCAGCCGTTGTTCTGGAAGAACGCCCAGGCGGCGTCGGGGCTGCCGTAGCGGTCGCTGATGTAGCCCAACCCCCACCGGATCTGGGTGGCCGGGTTGGTCTCCCAGTCGGAGCCGGCGGAGGCCATTTTGTTGCCGGGTAGCGCCTGCGGGATGCCGTACGCCCCGGACCCTCCGTTGTGGGCTTGGTGGTTCCAGCCACTCTCGCGGGTCCACAGCGAGTCCAACGCCGGCATCTGGTCGAGCCCGAACCCGAACTCGGAGAGCAGCGCGCAACCGATCGCCCGGTTACCGGAGTACTCCTCGCAGTCGGCCGGGATGTCCGGCAGCGAGGTGGCCGGCGGGCCGGAGGGCGAAGCTGGCGCCTGGGGCACCTGGCGCGCCTCCGGCGCCTGCGCCCGCGGCACGGTCACTCCGACCGCACCGGGCGGCAGCGGGGCGCGAGCCAACCCGCGCGAGACCGAATCGTCAGCATACTCCGCGCGCTGGTCCAGCACAGTGTTGAGGTTGCTCGCCGGGGCGGCGACCACCGTGCCGTCGTCACCACCGACGTTGCCGCCGGTGATCCCGAAGGCGGCGCCGATCACGACCGCGCCAGCGGCACCGGCCGCCGCGGTACGGGCGATCCGGTGCTCTTCACGGACGTGCCGTGGAATGTGGTCCCGGCGGCGATGCCCCTTCGGGCGCTGCTGGGAACTCGGGGGGCTAAGGGCGGCCACGATCCAGCACCTTTCCGTATAGCGGCGCGGCGCGCTAGCCCTGGCAACCTCTCTACCGAGAAAAGTGAAGTACGCCACAGGCAAGATCACGATACGCAGTCACCACGACACCCGTTGTCCCGTTGGGTCGACCCGTAGCGGCGGGGGGAGCCTTCCCCGCAACCCGTCCGATTCCCGGCTACTGTGTAGGAATGCTGGGTTTGCCCGACCATATTCGCGCCTGCCTGTTCGACCTGGACGGGGTGCTGACCCCGACCGCCGAGGTACACAAGGCCGCCTGGGAAGAGACGTTCAACCAGTATCTCCAGTCGCGAGCGGAGACTACTGGGGAGCCGTTCGTACCATTCGACCCTGGCCACGACTACCACACGTACGTGGACGGAAAGACCCGCGCGGACGGCGTCCGGTCTTTCCTGACCAGCCGCGGCGTCACGTTGCCGGAGGGGGAACCGGACGACCCGGGCAGCTCCGACACCGTCCACGGCTTGGGAAACCGCAAGAACGTCCTGCTGCTCGCGCAGCTTCGCGAGCGAGGGGTCGCCGCCTTCCCGGGGTCGGTGGCCTATCTACAAGCGGTAACCGCCGCCGGGCTGCGCCGGGCGGTCGTCTCCGCCAGCGCCAATTGCCGCGAGGTGGTCGCCGCCGCCGGCCTGGCGGACCTGCTGGAGGTACGCGTGGACGGCGTCACCGCGCGGGAGGTGGGGCTGCGCGGCAAGCCGGCGCCCGACACCTTCCTGACCGCCGCCGAGCAGCTCGGGGTCGCGCCCGCTGAGGCTGCGGTCTTCGAGGACGCGATCGCCGGTGTAGAGGCCGGCCGAGCTGGCGGCTTCGGGTACGTGGTCGGCGTCGACCGGGTGGGACAGGCCGAGGCCTTGAAGCGGCATGGCGCGGATATTGTGGTCCGCGATCTCGCCGAGCTACTCAGCGACGGCGCCCCTTCCCAGGCCAATGACCAACCACAATGGAGCCCGCGATGATCCGTGAACGTGCATACCCCGTGGAGCCCTGGCACGTCCGCGAAACCCGACTCGACCTGGACGTACTCGCTCAGTCCGAGTCGGTCTTCGCGTTGTCCAACGGGCACGTCGGGCTGCGCGGCAACCTCGACGAGGGGGAACCGCACGGGCTGCCCGGCAGTTACCTGAACTCGTTCTACGAGCTCCGTCCTTTGCCCCACGCTGAGGCGGGCTACGGCTACCCCGAAGAGGGTCAGACCGTGGTAAACGTCACCAACGGCAAGCTGATCCGGCTGCTCGTCGACGACGAGCCCTTCGACGTCCGCTACGGCGAACTGCGCTCCCACGAACGGGTGCTGGACCTGCGGTCCGGCACCGTCGAACGAAAGGTCGACTGGGTCTCCCCCGCCGGCCGTGCGATCCGGGTCCACTCGACTCGGCTGGTCTCGTTCACCCAGCGTGCGGTCGCGGCGATCTGTTACGACGTGGAGCCACTGGATGGCCCGGCCCGGTTGGTCATCCAGTCCGGACTGGTCGCCAACGAAGAGCTCCCCATCACCAAGGCCGACCCCCGGGTCGCGGCCGCGCTCCGGGAGCCGTTGCAGGCCGAGCAGCACATCTCCAACGGGGGCAGCGGCCTGCTCATCCACCGCACCAAGGTAAGCGGCCTGCGGATCGCCGCCGCTATGTCCCATGTGGTTGATGGTCCGCCGGATGTGGTGGTAAACACCGACGCCTTCCCGGACTGGGCGCGCACCACCATCGCTTGCGTGGTCCAGCCCGGGCAGCGGCTGCGGGTGGTGAAATTCCTGGCCTACGGGTGGTCCAGCCAGCGGTCGGTACCCGCGCTGCGGGACCAGGTCGGGGCGGCGCTCGCCGCTGCCCGCTTCACCGGCTGGGAAGGGTTGTGCCGCGACCAACGCGAGTACCTCGACACCTTCTGGGACGCCGCCGACGTCAAGGTGGAGGGCGACCCCGAGGTCCAGCAGGCGGTTCGGTTCGGCATGTTCCACGTGCTGCAGGCCGGCGCCCGCAACGAGATGCGGCCGATCCCCGCCAAGGGGCTCACCGGCCCCGGGTACGACGGACATGTGTTCTGGGATACCGAGATGTTCGCGCTCCCGGTGTTGATCTACACCAAGCCACAGGCCGCCGCCCAGGTGCTTCGATGGCGTCACGCCACCCTCGACCTAGCCCGGGAGCGCGCCCGCACGCTCGGCCTCCGGGGCGCCGCCTTCCCCTGGCGGACCATCCGCGGCCAGGAGTGTTCGGGCTACTGGCCCGCGGGCACCGCAGCCTTCCACATCGGAGCTGACATCGCCGACGCCACCATGCGCTACATCCAGGTCACCGGCGATGAGGCCTTCGAACGCGAGGTCGGCCTGGAACTGTTGGTGGAGACCGCCCGCCTGTGGCGTTCGTTGGGGCACCACGACCGTCACGGCCAGTTCCACATCGACGGGGTGACCGGCCCGGACGAGTACACCGCTGTCTTCAACGACAACCTCTACACCAACCTGATGGCACAGCGGAACATGCTCGGCGCCGCCGAGGCCGCCGCCCGCCACCCGGAGTTGGCGCGCAGCCTCGGCGTGGACGAGGAGGAGGCCGCCTCGTGGCGGGACGCGTCCCGCGCCATGGTCGTCCCCTTCGACGAGGAGCTGGGGGTCCACCAGCAGGTTGAGGGGTTCACCCGGTTCCAGGAGTGGGACTTCGCCTCCACCAAGCCCGAGGACTACCCGCTGCTGCTCACCCACCCGTACTTCGACATCTACCGGCGGCAGGTGATCAAGCAGGCCGACCTGGTGCTGGCGATGCACTGGCGGGGCGACGCCTTCACCAACGAGCAGAAGGAACGCAACTTCCAGTATTACGAGGCCCGGACGGTCCGCGACTCCTCTCTCTCTGCCTGCACCCAGGCGGTGCTCGCCGCGGAGACCGGCCACCTGGAGTTGGCCCACGACTACCTGGGCGAGGCGGCGCTGATCGACCTGCACGACTCCCACGCCAACACCAGCGACGGGGTGCACCTGGCGGCGCTCGCCGGCGCCTGGATCGCGCTGGTAGCCGGGTTCGGCGGGATGCGCGACCACGACGGGGTGCTCTCATTCGCGCCGCGGCTGCCCAGCCGGATCGGCCGGCTCGACTTCTCGCTGCTGTGGCGCGGACTCCGGCTGCGGGTCAGTGTGCGGCCCGATGAGGTCACCTACTTCCTGCGCGAAGGTGACCACGAGGACGGTTCTCGGATGGAGCTGCTCCACCATGGCGAGCCGGTGACGGTGGCGATCGGCAAGCCGGTCACCCGACCGATCCCGGAGGATGCGACCGTGGCCGGTCCGGAGCCACAGCAGCCACCAGGGCGCGCCCCGGTCCGCCGCTCCTACTTCGTCTCCGAACCCGAGTAGTAGACGCTCCTGGGTGGCCGGGGAGGGATCTTGCGCCCGGATAAGTCGGACTTATCTGTACGCAAGATCCCTCCCCGGCAAACCAAGTTGCGGATCTAGAAGCGGGGCATGCCGCCGAATTGCCGGTCGCCCGCGTCGCCCAACCCGGGGACGATGAACGCCTGCTCGTTGAGGCGCGTGTCGATCGCCGCGGTGACCAGCCGCAACGGCAGGCCCGCCCGGCGCAGCCGCTCGACCCCCTCCGGGGCCGCCAGCACGCAGAGCACCGTGATATCCCGGCAGCCGCGGTCAGCCAGCAGCCGGCAGCAGTGCTCCAGCGAGCCGCCGGTCGCCAGCATCGGATCCAGCACCAGCACCGACAAGCCGGTCAGGTCCGCCGGCAACGACTCCAGGTACGCCCGGGGCTCGAAGGTCGACTCATCCCGGGCCAGCCCGACGAACCCCATCGACGACTCCGGGAGCAGCGCGAGCGCCGCGTCCGCCATCCCGAGCCCGGCTCGCAGCACCGGCACCAGCAGCGGCGGGTCGGCCACCCGTACCCCTTCGGTCGGCGCTACCGGGGTGACGATCGGGAACCGGGCGACCGCCACCGACCGGGTCGCTTCATAGACCAGCATGGTGGTCAGGTCGTGCAGCGCGGCCCGGAAGGACCCGGCGTCGGTGCCGGCGGCGCGCAGCGCGGTGAGCCGGGTCTGCGCCAACGGATGATCCACGACGTGTACGTCCACCGGCTCAACCTATCCGGCCGGTGGTGAGCTGCCGGAGGTGGTAGCTGGGGTAAATCACGGCCGACGCATCTCCGACAGTTGGAGTTCGACCAACTCAGGTATCCGCAGGGTACGGCCGAAATGGGCAGCAGCGTCAGCGCGGGAGCTGACTATCGCCGGCTTGCGGGTCACGCGCCGCCACGTCACCATTGCATGGAGTCGATGGACACTGGCACGGGCGGGGACGACTGTTGCGACTACTCAGAACGGTCCGACCACGACCCGTCGTCCCTGATAACGGCTGCCCGCGACCGCGGGCAGCCGACGATCCGCCGACGACTGTGGCGATGGCCTCATGAGGGTGGCGATCTTCGGTGCCGGTGTCGCCGGATTGACCGCCGCCGCCGCCCTGCACCGGCGGGTCAACCACTGCCGGGTCTACGAGCGACGGCACCGCGGCGCCGCTGGCGGGCTCGGCTTCATCATGTCGGCCCAGGCGCTCGCCGACCTCCAGGCGCTGGGCCTGCCGGACACCGCGGCCCGCGCCGGCGTCCCGCTGCGGGAGTTCTGCCGGTACCGCCCGGACGGCACGCTGGCACATACCCGGCCGATGCCGACCGGATGGCGGGGGATGCGCCGGGCGGACCTGGTCGCGGCGCTGCGGCACGCGCTACCCGCCGAGACCATGGTCGCCGGCACCGCCTTGACCGGGCTGACCCGCGCCCGCGACGGCGGAGTCGGCGCGGCGCTGCTGACCAACGACCTGGATGACGCGTGGCAACTGCGGGCCGACCTCTATCTGGCCGCCGACGGTGCCCGTTCGGTCGCCCGGCAGACGCTCTACCCGGCTTGGCCGCACCGCCCGGCCCGGGTGTGGGAGGTGGTCGCGTACGCCCACGATCCCGCGATCAGCGCCTGGGCGGGTTCGGATTTCCACAAGTTCGCCATCCCTGGTCTCGCCGCCGGCATCCTGCCGGTCGGCGACGACACGGTGGTCTGGTTCATCCAGTTCGACCGGTTCCGGTTCACCCCGCCCGCTACCCCCGACCCGACCCGGGCGTTGGCTCACCAGCTGATCGGCGACTGGGGCCACCCGCTGCCCTCGCTGCTACGCGCCACCGACTTCTCCCAGGCGCATCTGTGGCAGCCGGTCGATACCGACCTCCTCCCCCGGCTCCACTCCGGTAATCTGGCGCTGGTCGGCGACGCTGCCCACCCGCTGCTCCCGTTCACGAGTCAGGGTGTCGCCGCCGCAATCGCGGGCGTACGGGATCTGGCCTCCGCACTGGAGCAGCACTGCTCGCTTCCGGCGGCGCTGGAGACGTACTCCGCCTCGTGCCGAGCGCGGTGTGCTCCGTACATCGGGCAGGGGCGGGAGCTGACACGCCGGTTTCTACAACCGGACGGCCGGGCCGACGACCTGCTCCCGGTCTCCACATAGTTGGCTAGGGGACAGAGATGGCCGGAGCCGAGTTCAGCGACGCAGCGGTGCCGCGCGAGTTGCTGCGCCGCCGGGCGTACAACCTGCGGTGGGCGCAGCAACCGGACGATGTGATTCCGTTGACCGCGGCCGACAGCGACTTTCCGGTCAGCCCGGCGGTACGGGAGCGGCTGACCCAGTTCGTGGCCGACGGGCTGTTCAACTACGGCCCGCCGGAAGGGCTCCCAGAGTTCCGGGCGACGCTGGCGCAGTGGTATACCGAGCGCCGCGGCGTGCCGTACGAGCCCACCGCGGTGCTGGCCACCGACAGCGCCGCCGCCGCGATGACGGTCGTGGCCAGGGCGAGCCTCGCCCCCGGCGACGAGGTGTTGATCCCGGATCCGGTGGATTTTCTGTTCGAGCACGCGATCCGCCGCGCTGGCGCGATCCCGGTCCGGGTGCCGCTGGCGCCGAAGACCACGGCGACCGATTACGTCGCCGCACTCGGCGCCCGGCTCACCTCCCGGACCCGGATGGTCTGGTTATGCAATCCGCACAATCCGTGGGGGACGGTCCCTACCCGGCGGTGGCTGCAGGCGGTCGCCCGCTGGGCCGTCAGACACCGGCTGCGGCTGCTCAGCGATGAGGTGTGGGCCGACATCACCTACCCGCCGCACCGGTGTACGAGCGTGGCGGCGCTCGCCCCCGAGATCGCCGCGCAGACCGTGACGATCTACGGCTTCTCGAAGAACTTCGCGCTCGCGGGCCTGCGGGTCGGGGCGGTGCTCTGCACCGATCCGACCTGGCGCGAGGAGATCGTGACCGCCGCGGATGTCCGCAGCACCGCCGCCGGAGTGAGCGTGCTCTCGCAGGTGGCCGCGGTCGCGGCGATGCAGGCGGGGGAGCCGTGGCTCGCCGAGTTCCTCAGCCACCTGCGTAAGCAGCGCGACCTGGTGCTGGGTCGGCTACGGCGGTGGCCGGGCGTCGCCACTCGCCCGCCGCAGGGCACCTTCGTGGCCTTCCCCGACCTGTCCCGCCTCGACCCGGACGCCGAGCACCTGTGCCAGCACTTCGAGCACAAGGCGAAGGTGGCGCTGGTGCCCGGCTCGCCCCGGTGGTTCGGTCCGGGCGCCGCGGGGCATGTCCGGATCAGCTTCGCCACCTCCCGGGAGATCCTCACCGAGGCGTTCGACCGGTTGGACCCGGTAGTCTTCGAGCTCGCCTCTGGCCGGTGATCACCTACGCCGAGTCCCCCCACGTACACTGCGGGGCATGACGGCTACGGCGGCACCACTGGCGGAGGTGGCGGGGTCGCAGACGGCGCTGCGGGCCTTTCTGCACGGGCTTCCCGGGGTCGACCAGGTCGGCGCCGAGCAGCGGGCGGCCGGCCTCGCCACCCGTTCGATCAAGACCACCGCGAAGGCGTGGGCGCTCGACCTCGCAGTCCGGATGATCGACCTGACCACGCTTGAGGGCGCCGACACCCCCGGTAAGGTGCGGGCGCTCTGCGCCAAGGCGCAGCGCCCCGACCCCACCGACCCGACCTGCCCACCGGTGGCGGCGGTCTGCGTCTACCCGGCGCTGGTGCCGGTCGCCGCCGATGCGCTGGCCGGGTCCGGCGTGCACGTGGCAAGCGTCGCGACCGCGTTCCCGGCCGGCCAGTCGCCGCTGCCGGGGCGGCTCACGGAGACCGCCGAGGCGGTCGCCGCGGGCGCCGATGAGATCGACATGGTGATCAACCGGGGGGCGTTCCTGGCCGGCCGCTACCTGGAGGTCTACGAGGAGATCGCGGCGGTCAAACAGGCCTGCGGCGAGGCCCACCTCAAGGTGATCCTGGAGACCGGGGAGCTGGTCACCTACGACAACGTCCGGCGGGCCGCGTGGCTGGCCATCCTCGCCGGCGCCGATGTCGTCAAGACCTCCACCGGCAAGGTGCAGCCCGCCGCCACGTTGCCGGTGACCATGGTGTTGCTGGAGGCGGTGCGCGACGCCCGCGACGTGACCGGCCGCCAGGTGGGGGTGAAGGCCGCCGGTGGGATCCGGTCGGCGAAAGACGCCATCCGCTACCTGGTGCTGGTCAACGAGGTCGCCGGGGCCGAGTGGCTCGACCCGGCCTGGTTCCGATTCGGCGCCTCGACGCTGCTGAACGACCTGTTGATGCAGCGCCAGCGGCTGGCCACCGGGCACTACTCCGGCCCCGACTACGTCACCCTGGACTAGGGTCGCTACCGCGCCGCCGGGTGAGATAGGACACGTGATGCCACAGTTCGAGTACGCCCCCGCCCCCGAGTCGCGCGAGCTGGCCTCGATCCAGGCCAGCTACCGGCTGTTCATCGGCGGCGAGTTCGTCGATCCGACCGACGGTGACGTGGGTAAGACCGTCAACCCCGCCACCGAAGAGGTGCTCGCCGAGGTCGCCGAGGCCGGCGCCGCCGACGTGGACGCCGCGGTCCGCGCCGCCCGGACGGCGTACGAGCAGGTCTGGGGGCCGATGCCCGGCAGCGAGCGGGCGAAGTATCTGTTCCGGATCGCCCGGTTGATCGCCGAACGGTCCCGGGAGTTGGCGGTGCTGGAGTCGCTGGACAACGGCAAGCCGATCCGGGAATCGCGGGATGTGGACCTGCCGCAGGTCGCCGCGTACTTCTTCTACTACGCCGGTTGGGCCGACAAACTGCCCTACGCCGGTTTCGGGCCGCAGCCACAGCCGCTGGGAGTGGCCGGCCAGGTCATTCCGTGGAATTTCCCGTTGCTGATGCTCGCCTGGAAGATCGCACCAGCGCTCGCCTGCGGCAACACGGTGGTGCTCAAGCCCGCCGAGACGACGCCGCTGACCGCGCTCCGGTTCGCCGAGATCTGCCAGCAGGCCGACCTGCCGCCCGGAGTAGTGAACATCGTCACCGGGGCGGGCGAGACCGGCGCGGCCCTGGTGGGCCATCCTGGTGTGGACAAACTCGCCTTCACCGGCTCCACCGAGGTGGGCAAGCAGATCGCCCGCCGAGTCGCGGGCACTCGCAAACGGCTCACCCTGGAGCTGGGCGGCAAGGCGGCGAACATCGTCTTCGACGACGCCCCGGTCGATCAGGCGGTGGAGGGGATCGTCAACGGCATCTTCTTCAACCAGGGCCAGGTCTGCTGCGCCGGCTCCCGACTGCTGGTCCAGGAGTCGGTGGCGGAGCCGCTGCTGGCGGCCCTGCGGCGCCGGATGGCGACGCTGCGGGTAGGAGATCCGCTGGACAAGAACACCGATGTCGGCGCCGTCAACTCCGCAGCCCAGCTGGCACGGATCACCGAACTCGCGCAGGCCGGGGCGGCCGAAGGCGCGCAGCCGTGGTCGCCACCGTGCCAACTGCCCGAGCGCGGTTTCTGGTTCGCCCCCACTATCTTCACCGGAGTCACCCAGGCTCACCGAATCGCCCGGGAGGAGATCTTCGGCCCGGTGCTGTCGGTGCTGACCTTCCGGACCCCGGCGGAGGCGGTGGAGAAGGCGAACAACACGCCGTACGGGCTGTCGGCGGGAATCTGGAGCGAGAAGGGGTCGCGCATCCTGTCGGTGGCGGACCAGCTGCGGGCCGGTGTGGTGTGGGCGAACACGTTCAACCGGTTCGACCCGACCTCACCGTTCGGCGGCTACCGGGAGTCGGGCTATGGCCGCGAAGGCGGCCGGCACGGGCTGGAGGCCTACCTTGCACACTGACCAGCAGCCCCGGGTGGGCATCCGGAAGACATACAAGCTCTTCATCGGTGGCGGCTTCCCCCGTAGCGAGTCAGGACGGACCTATCAGGTGGACGACCGCAACATCGCCCTGGCCTCCCGCAAGGATCTACGAGACGCCGTGGTCGCGGCCCGCGGCGCGACCCGAAAATGGGCCGGCGCGACCGCTTACAACCGGGGGCAGATCCTCTACCGCGCCGCCGAGATGCTGGAGGGCCGGGCGGACGAGTTCGCCGGGCTCGGGGTGCCGGCGGCGGAGATCACCGCCGCGGTCGACCGGTGGGTGTGGTATGCCGGCTGGACCGACAAGGTCACCCAGGTGTACGGCGGGGCGAACCCGGTCGCGGGGCCCTACTTCAACCTCTCCGCCCCGGAACCGACCGGCGTCGTCGGAGTGCTCGCACCGACAAACTCGCCGCTGTTGGGGCTGGTCAGCGTCGTCGCACCGGTGATCGCCACCGGCAACACCGCGGTGGTGCTCGCCGCCGAGGGGTACCCGGTGGCCGCCATCAGCCTGGCGGAGACGCTCGCCACAGCCGACCTACCGGGCGGCGTGGTGAACATCCTCACCGGACGTCCGGCCGAGACCGCCCCGTGGCTGGCGGCCCACGCCGACGTCAACGCGCTCGACCTCGCCGGCGCCACCGATCCAGAGCTGGCCACGGCGCTGGAGGAGGCGGCGGCGGGCACCCTCAAGCGGGTGCTCCGGCCGGCGACCACGCCGGTCGACTGGCGCGCCGACCCGGGGCTCACCCGGCTGACCACCTTCCTAGAGACCAAGACGGTCTGGCACCCGAAAGGGACCTGATCACCCCGGCGGCAAACAGCCCGGGGAGGTACGGGTGGCCCGGAGCCGCTAAGGTGTGGGCGCAACGTCACCTACCCGACACCGCTGCGGAGGTCACCGTGACCGACTCCCCCGACGCCGTGGCCGATTCGCCCGACGACGTCCCAGCAGACGACCAGACCGCTGCCCGGTCGGCCGAGACCGACGAGCTCTGGTCCGAGCTGCGCGTCGAACCGGTGAAGGTAGCCCTGCCCGGCGGCGACGTCGGCTACACCCTCCGGGCTTACCGGCCGGCGAGCGAGCTGACCCCGACCGAGGTGCCGGACGCCGAGGTGGACGAGGACGACCCGTTCGCCGCCCGGGAGCGGGCGCGGGCACAGGAGGAGGCCGAGCTCGCCGAGGCGGCCGAGGCCGCCGCCCTCGCCGGGGTGGTCGCCGACTCGGACACCGAACCCGACGACGAGGCGGCGGAGTCCGAGGAGCTGGAGGCTGACGAGGAGCCCGAGGAGTCCGACGAGGAAGAAGCGGCAGCGGCCGACGAGGAGGAGCTACCGGTCTTCCTCAGCCATCGGGGCCGGTTGTTGTTGTTCCGGACTCCCGAGTCGTTGGTGTCGTTCATCACCTCGGACGCTCCGCACGACCTCGCGCAGTTGGACACGTGGCCGAGCGTGGTCAAGCGGGTAAAGGCCGCCCACGTGGCGCCGACCGACGACGACACCTACGAACTCGACCTGGTGGTGGAGAACCTGCGTGGTGGCCACGATGCCTGGGACATCCCGCTGCTGGTCTCGGCGGGGGAGTTCGCCCGGGATGTAGGGTTCGCACTCCGGCTTACCCCGGTCATCACCGCACTGTCACCCGGGTCCCCACTGGACGACCTGGACGAGGCACTGCGGGCCACGGCCGGCGGTGGGTTCGGCAGCCTGTTCGCCCGCCGGCGGCTGCGCCGGGTCGGTGCCCAGCAGGCGAGCCTGGGTTGGCGCACCGTCATCGGGAAAATCGTTGCCGCCGTAGACTGGCATGACTGAGCTTCGGCAGCGAGGATCGACTGAGGCAACCGGGCCGGAGCTCCCACCACGTGGGTCAACGGGAGGAGGCGACACCGTGGCGCTCGTGCGGGTGTATTGCGGGCTGGCTGCGGCCTACCCGCCTCGGCGACTCGCCGTAGGCAGCTCTTCGCTTACCGCGACGATAGTGGACGATGCCGGCCGCACTCTCGATGTCTGTGACATTGGAGACGATCCGTACGGTTACGCGTACCTTAGTGCCTCGCTGGCCGAGCGCGCCACCGGACCATACTCGGTAGCGATCGCCGCCGACAGCGACCGACCGCTGGTGACCCGGCTGCTGGTCGCGGCGGGCTGGGCGCTGGCGATCGCCGACGATGCCAGCACCGACGACTTCGCCGGACGCTTCGGCGACCCGTACGGTCTCGGCCAGGATCACGGGCCGAGTCAGCGACGGGCACTCGGGCTGGCGCGGGCGCTGCAGGCGGGGGTGCTCTCCGCGAATCTGCTGCCGGTCGCAGACGAGTTGGGCGAGGTCAAGCCGGTGCTCGCCGCCCACAGCGCAGTCGCGACCGGGCGCCACGCCGCCACTGTGGCGCTGCGGGAGGTGCTCCGGGAGCTCTACCCCGCTGCCTTGCGCGCCTACCCGGATCCGGCCGACCCGGTGGCGCTCTCGGTGCTGGAGGCGTTCCCCGAGCCGGGCATGCTCGGCCCGGGTTCGGCCCGCAGCGTCGACACCACGACCATCGTCGACTCGGTCACCTCTCAGCTCAGCCGCTCCGGCGGCGCGGACGCCGGCACCGTCAACGAGGCGATCACCGCGCTGCGGGCGGCGATCGCGGAGACCCCCCGCCGGGGCGGGATCGCCCGGACCCTCACCGCCACCGTCGCCGAGACCGTCCAGCAGGCGGTCGCCGCCGTGCGCGCCTGCGACGCCGCCGGCACCACCCTGGTAAATGCGCTGGCGAGCCGGGCCGAGTCGTTAACCGCGAGTGACACCCGCGGCGATATCGATGCCCGGGCGCCACGCTCGCCGGGGGCATCGGTAGCCCAGGCGTTCCTCGGTGCCCGCCGCTCGGGCGGGGTTCCCGAGCAGCGCGGCGGCGGCTGGTCTCCTGAGCAGACCAGCGAGCCGGCCGCCCCGCCGCTGCCGGCCCGGGCGCCCGCTTCGGGCGCCCCGGTAGCCGCCGACGCGGGTTACCCCGGCCGTGGCCCAGGGCACGCCGCCAGCGCCCCACCCGCCCTCACCGGGTACTCCCCCTTCGGCGCCACCGCCAGCGACCCGCCCGCGATCGAGCCGCAGGCGCACAACCGGCCGGTGTCACCACCACCGCCCCCGCCGCCGGGGATCACCCCGATCCGGGAACCGGAGCTCACCACCCGGACCGGCCGCCGCGCGGCCGAGGCGGCGGCGGAGGGCGAGTCGGAGCCGCAACGGGTGCCGAACCCCCGCCCGGCGCTGGACCGCACCCCGTCGCGCGGATCCCGGAGCGAGTGGCCGACCAACCCACCCAACGACGACTGGGCGACCGCCACCCCCTACGGTCGCGCGGAGGAGAGCGGCGGCGGTTACGGCGGGTACCGCTCGGACGGTTACGGCGACCGGTGGCGGAGCCAAGAACCGGAGCCGGCACCGTCCTGGGCGCCGGACCCGAACGGTCTCGGCGACCCGCTCCGGGGCGAGCAGCCCCCGCCTGAGCAGCCGATGCTGCGGCTCGTCGAGCCGACGCTGCCGGAGGAGCTGCGAGAAGACCTCGGCTACCCCAGCGCCCGCGAGAGTGAGCCTGGTTCCCCACCGTTACGGCTGGTCGAGCCCGGCGGGGTCAACGGTGCCCCGCGGAGCGTGCCGCCGGTCGCCGCCGACGCCGAAGACGCGGACCTGCTGATCTTCGCCCAGACCCGGTCCGCCTGGTTCGACCAGGACCCGGCCGCCTCCTGGACCTCGGCGATGGACCTGGGCTGGCAGGCGGCGGAACAGGCAGCTGCGCAACCAACCGTCGGTGAACGCACCGATGCCGGGCTGCCTCGCCGGGTGCCGCAGACCAATCTGGTCCCGGGGGCGCCGCCCCTGCGAGAGGAGCGGCCACTCCAGGTGGTCCGCGATCCTAAGACCATCGCCGCGCACACCAGCGGCTACTTCAGTGGTTGGCGCAAAGGTCAGGAGATCGGGGGCTTCCCGCTCGGGAACCGACCCGCTCGCCGGGCCGCCGGGGCGTGGGAGTTCCACCGGGACGAGGACCGGCTTTCTGGCTGATACCGGGCCGGCTGCTGGCTGATGCCGGCCCGGTGGTCAGGCCGGGGTGGGTGTCCGGTGCCGACGCATGTTCAGGACGTACTCCACTAGCGTGATAAGCACGTTCTTGGTCGACTCGCGGTCTCGCGCGTCGCAACTGACCACCGGTGTCTCCGGCGACAACGCCAAGGCGTCCCGGACGTCCCGCAGCTCGTGATACTGCACCTTGTTGAAGTAGTTCACGGCGACCACATACGGCAGTTGCCGGTTCTCGAAGAAGTCGATCGCCGCGAAGCAGTCGGCGAGCCGGCGGGTATCCACCAGCACCACCGCCCCGATCGCACCGCGGACTAGTTCGTCCCACATGAACCAGAACCGGGTCTGCCCCGGCGTCCCGAACAGGTACAGGATCAACTCCCGGTCGATGGAGATCCGGCCGAAATCCATCGCTACCGTGGTCGTCGTCTTGCCCGGCACGTCGTCGATGTCATCTACGCCCACACCGGCGCTGGTCATGAGCGCCTCGGTAGTCAGCGGCGTGATCTCCGAGACCGAACCGACCAGGGTGGTCTTGCCGACGCCGAAGCCACCGGCGATGACGATCTTCGCCGAGGTCACCCGACTCGGCGTCGACTGGGATCTTCTGTCAGAGCCGTCGAAGTCCACTCAGCACCCTCTCCAGCAGTTCCGTACCCACGGTTTCGTTGTCATTGAGTAGC
This sequence comes from Natronosporangium hydrolyticum, assembly GCF_016925615.1. NCBI lineage: Bacteria > Bacillati > Actinomycetota > Actinomycetes > Micromonosporales > Micromonosporaceae > Natronosporangium > Natronosporangium hydrolyticum. The sequence continues at coordinate 826,055 of NZ_CP070499.1, read as the reverse complement.
GCCGGCTCATACACCGCGACCAAGCCCTCCGCGGCCATGTCCGCGATCAGGACCCGGGCGACACCCAGTGGCAGTTGCATCCGTGCCGCGATCTCGGCGAGTGACTGCAGCCGGCCGTCACATAACGCCGCGATCCGTTCGTGCTCCCGACCATGCCCACCATTCGCTGCCCCTGAGCGTCCGCGGACCGTGGTCTCCACGAGCGACTCGAGGGCGATCTCCAGCCTGGGCCGGGTCCGGCCACGGGTGACCGCGTACGGTCGCACCAGCCCACTCGGCGGATCGTTGCGTTCGACCTGCATGGCCGTTCACCCCCTTCCTGACCCTCACCCGACCGGACGCCTCCCCATGGCCCTCGGTGCGACTCAGCCCATCATTCCCGCGGCTGTCCGCGGCGCCGGCGTCAACGCCTCGCCGACCCGGTCCACCAGGAGCGCCATCTCGTAGCCCACCTGCCCGACATCGCAGTTGCGGGCGGCGAGCACCGCGAACGACGAACCGTCAGAGATCGACATCAGGAACAGGAATCCGTTGTCCATCTCGACGACGGTCTGCAACACCGCCCCGCCTTCGAAGCAGCGGGAGGCGCCGACGGTCAGGCTGACCAGACCCGACGCGATCGCCGCGAGTTGGTCAGCCCGATCCCGGGGCAGATCGCGTGAGGCGGCCAGTGGCAGCCCGTCAGCGGACACCGCGATCGCGTGTGCGACCCCGGGGACGCGATCACAGAAGTTGGCCAGTAGCCAACCGAGATCCTGCATAGCTGTCATGCCCTTCGCTCCTTGCCAGCCTGTGTGGACTGTGATGCATCCGAGCCGGTCGACTCGTCGTCGGTAGTCTGTTCCCGTCCCCGTTGGACGCCTCGGTGGTACGCCGACAGCAGCCCGCGCACCGCCTCCGGAGACCTGCGCTGGGCCGCGGAGGCGGTCGGCTTCTCCACCCCGCCGGGAACCAGCTGCGCCATCGGTCGCCGTTTCGGCAGCCCGGCGGATGTCACCTCTTGCACACTCGCCTCCGCGGCGTGGGAGGCAGCGAGCCACCCGTCGTCGGCGACCGTCCGCCATCCAGGGTCCGCCGGCTGCTCTGAAGCCGGGGGGTCCTCTCGAGCGAAGTCGCTCCGCATCGTGTCACCCATCGCTGCGTTGTTAGCGGACGCACCGGCACCGGCTCCGGCCGGGGCGGCGGCGCCCGGGATCGTGGTGAGTTCGATCGTCTCACCGCCAAGGGTGCGGGCGCCGGCGACCGGCTCGCCGGCCGAGGCCGGACCTTCCGCCGAGCCGGTGTCGGCGGAATGCTCGGCCGGAGCCGGGCTGCCCGCACGGTCCGGGCCGTTGCTGGTCGGGCCACTGCTAGTCGGGCCACTGCTAGTCGGGCCACTGCTGGTCGGGCCACTGCTGGTCGGGCCACTGCTAGTCGGGCCATTGCCGGTCGGGCCACTGCTGGTCGGGCCATTGCCGGTTGGGCCGCTGCTCGCCGGCTCGGCCCGACGTGGCGCCGGCTTACTCCGGAACCACATCGACTCCAGCTCGTTGAAGATCGGCAGCTCCATGGTCTCCTGCGGCGGCGGCTGCACCACCTGGCCGGGCGCCGGCCCGGCGGCCGCCGGAGCTGGGCTGCTGGGCCTGGCCGCGGTCGGCGGCTGGGCTGATTCGCCGCCACTGCCGGCACCGCTGCCGAAGCTCCCGCCGCCGTAACTCCCGCTGCCGGGACCGCCGCTGCCGGGTGAGCCCGGCGACGCCGCACCTGCTTGACCCGGCCGCGGCCGCTGCGGCAACGGCGTGGGCTGCCGCGGAGACCGGGCCGTCGGGGCCGTGTCCGGCCCGCCCGGCGACGGACTCCCCGCCGGCGGTGCGCTGCCGGTCGGCACCGGCGTCGAGCTGCTCGGCGTCACCGGCGGCCAAGGCGGCGGCGCCGTGCCACCGTCGGTCGGGGTGGTCTGCTGGTAGGTCGGCTGCGGCGGACCGGCGGGTGGGCTGCCGGTCGGTTGGCGGGTCGGCAGCGGTGGGCCGGCCGGGGCGCCACTCGACGGCGGTCCCCCGGTCGACGAGTCGGTCGACGAGCCGGCACCACCTGGGTGGGCCGGGTCCGGCCGAGGGCGCGGGATCGTCGGGGGGTACTCGTCGTTCGTCGCTGGCGGCTGCTCCGGATCGCTCTGGAAGCTGCCCGGCCGACGCCGAGGCAGCGGCACCGCCCCCGAGCCCTCGGCCGCCCGGTCATGGGTCGATCCGTTGTGGTTGCTGGCGCCGGTCAGATCCGACCAGGCCGGCATGCTCCGGTGGCTGGACCCGCGGCCCGCTGCCGGCGGCGGCTCGGCGTGACTGGTGCTGTGCGCCCTTGGCGCGGAGGTCGACTCCGCCGGCCACGGCGCAGCGCTGCTCGGCTCCGGCTCGCCGGCTGGTTCGGCGAACGGCGGCGGTGAGAACGGCGGCGGCGGGTAGGAGAAGCCAGGCGACGGCGCTGGCCGGGTCGAGGGGGCCGGCGGCTGCTGGCGGTTGATCGCCGACGGCGCCTCCAACGCGAGCTGCTCACCCGGGTCGCTCGGTACCCGCCGGCTCAGGCTTCCGGGTTGTTCGGCAGGAACTCGCGGGACCAGCACCGATGGCGGGAGCGACACCTCTGCGATAACCCCCCGTTCGGAGGCGTGCCGCAGCTCCACCGTGACCTCGTGCCGGGCGGCCAACCGCCCGACCACGACCAGGCCCATCATCCGGGAGACCGCCACGTCCACCATCGGCGGCTTCGCCAGCCGGTCGTTGATCTCGGTCAGCTGGTCCGAGGACATGCCGAGGCCGTGGTCCTCCACGTAGAGGACCGCCCGATCGCCCACCCGCCGAGCCTCCACCATCACCAGCGACTCCGGGGGCGAGAAGGCGGTGGCGTTGTCCAGCAGCTCGGCGACCAGGTGCACCAGGTCGTTGACGGCGTGCGGTGCGATCTCGAGGTCCCGGTCGACGATGCCGAAGTCGACCCGCGTGTAGTGCTCGACCTCGGACTGCGCCGCCCGCAGTACGTCGATCAGTGAGGCCGGCTCCCGCTGCACCCGGGTGGAGTCGGCACCAGCGAGCACCAGCAGGTTCTCGTCGTTACGCCGCATCCGGGTGGCCAGGTGGTCCAGCTGGAAGAGCTCGGCCAGCCGGTCTGGGTCCTGCTCGCCGCGCTCCAGCCGGTCGAGGTGGTTGATCAGCCGGTCAACGAGGATCTGCGACCGGCGAGCGAGGTTGACGAACATAGTGGAGACCGAGGAGCGGAGCTGCGCCTGCTCGGCGGCGGTTCGTACCGCCTCCAGGTGGACCGCGTTGAAGGCCTCGGCGACCTGGCCGAACTCGTCCCGGCTGCGCACCGGCAGCGGTTCCGCGAGCTGCCCGGCCACCTGGGCGGGGGAATACTGGCTGGCCAGCTGCGGGTCGCGGAGCTGCGCCACCGCCTGCGGCAGGCCGTGCTGGGCCACCGCCAGCGCCCCCTGCCGGAGATCGCGCAGCGACCGCGCCATCGAACGCGCCACCAACCAGGCGAGCAGAATCGCGATCAGGAGCATCGCCAGCAGCGCACCGGTCTCCAGCAGCACCCGGCGCTCCACGTCACTACGCAGCGTCGCCGCTTCGTCGACGATGACCGAGTCGATGTCTTCCTCGACGCCCCGGAGCAGCTCACCGTGCGCGGACATCACCGAATCCCAGGCCTCGTCGTCCCACGGCGGGTCACCCAGCCGGGTGCTGTCGAGGCTGTCGAGATAGTCCTGGTAGAGCTGGGACTGCCGAACGTCGGAGCCCTCTAGCGCCTGGTCGAGGGTGGCCTGCTCAGCGTCGGTGGCGACCGCGGCGAAGCCTTCCAGCGCCTGCTCATGGCCGGTCCGGGCGCCGATGAACGAGTTCCGCAGATGCGGATGGTAGGCGCCGCGGATCAGCACCTCATGGCCGACCACCCGCTGCTGCGACAGCAGCTCCTTAGCCTGCGCGACCGACGCCGCGGCTCGCATCCGGTTGCCGAGATCGACATCGCCGGCGAACTGCGCGGTCGAGTCACGCATCGTGATCAGGCCACCGATCAGCTGTTCATAGCTGGCGGCGCTGTCGGTAAGCCCGAAGGTGCCGGCGTCGATCTGGTTGCGAGTCTGCGGCAGCACCGCGAGCTGACTGCGGATATCGGTCAACTGGTCCCGGAAACTGGCGGGCACATCGGTGATGGCCGAGCTCTGGCTCTGGAAACGCTGGTCGGCATCGTCGACCGCGGTCTGGACGTCGTAGTAGACGCTGACCAGCTCCTCGCGATCCGCTTCGTCTTCGGCGCCGAGCAACCGCACCGCGGCGGCTCGCTCTTCCTGCAGGTGGTGGACGAGTTCGCCGGAGATCCCGGACAGATTGGCCAGCACCCGCGCCCGGTCCGCGTTGTTCGCCGTATCGATGTGCCCGAGTAGCCCGTTGGTGCCGACCACGATCGTGGCGAGCGTCGGCACGATCATGATCAGCCCGAGTTTGGACCAGATCGGCAGGTCCCGGAACCGGCGCCACGGTGCGGCGCCCGACGCATCCTCTGTTGGTCTGCCCGTCGGCCGCTCGCTCACGTCACCACCCTCCCGCAGCATTGGCCCTCCCCGAGCACCTTTAACCCCCGACCGGTCGCGGTCGGACCTCCGCGATTCCATCACGCCCGGCCAGAAAGAGAAAGCCCCAGCCACCGTGGAACTAGATTATGAGCAGGCGCCGCTGCGCCGCCAGGTCCGGCCACCGAGCCGACCCCAGGTGGACCATTCGGACATATCCGATTGATCGCGTGTGATCAACCGGCGAGCTTCGCGTACCCAGGCTTGATGACATCGTTGATCAACGCGAGACGCTGGTCGAACGGGATGAAGGAGCTCTTCATCGCGTTCACCGTGAACCACTGGAGATCGGCCAGTTCGTATGAGAAGGCCTCCACCAACAGGGCCATCTCCTGCGACATCGTGGTGCGACTCATCAACCGGTTGTCTGTGTTGACGGTCACTCGGAAGCGAAGGTCATGCAACAGGCCGATCGGATGCTCGGCGATCGAGGCGACCGCCCCGGTCTGCACGTTGGACGACGGGCACAGCTCCAGCGGAATCCGCTTGTCCCGCACGTAGGCGGCGAGCCGCCCCAACTGGGCCCGGCCGTCGGCGTCCCAGGTGATGTCGTCAACGATCCGCACCCCGTGCCCCAGCCGGTCCGCGCCACACCACTGAATCGCCTGCCAGATCGAGGGCAGCCCGAACGCCTCGCCGGCGTGGATCGTGAAGTGGAAATTCTCGCGCTGGAGATACTCGAAGGCGTCGAGGTGCCGGGTGGGCGGGAAGCCCGCTTCCCGGCCGGCGATGTCGAAGCCGACCACCCCATGGTCGCGGTAGCGCACCGCCAGCTCGGCGATCTCCATGGACCGGGCGGCGTGCCGCATCGCGGTCAGCAGGGTGCCGATCGTGATGCCGGGGCCGCCGCGGCCGGCCACCTGAGCAGCCCCCTCCGCGAACCCGGCCAGCACCGCCTCCACTACCTGCTCCAGGGTGAGCCCCAGGGCCAGATGCTGCTCCGGCGCGAATCTGACCTCGGCGTAGACGACGCCGTCGGCGGCCAGGTCAACGGCGCACTCGGCCGCCACCCGGCGCAGCGCCGACTCGGTCTGCATCACCCCGACCGTATGCACGAAGGTCTCCAGATACCGCTCCAGTGAACCGGAGTAGCTCGCCTCGGCGAACCAGATCCCGAGCGCCGCCGGGTCGCCGACCGGTAACTCGTGGCCGATCTCCTCGGCCAGCTCGACGATCGTCTCGGGCCGCAGGCCCCCGTCGAGGTGGTCGTGCAGGACCGCCTTGGGGGCGGCCCGGATCTGCTCATAACTGGGGCTCGTAGCGGGTGCGACCATGGCCCCGACCCTATCTGAGGAGCGTCCCATGCTCGCCGACATACTCCCGTACCTGCGGTGTCCGCACTGCGACCAGGAATTGACGGCCGACCGTACCGGTAGGGCGCTGCACTGCTCCGCTGGCCACAGCTTCGACCTCGCCCGACAGGGGTACGCGCCGCTGTCTCGTGCCCCGATCCGCCACCCCGGCGACAGCGCCACGATGGTGGCCGCCCGGGAACGGTTTCTCGCCACCGGGGCGTACCAGTTCCTGGCGAACGCGCTCGCCGCCGCAGCCACTACGGCGCCGACCGCCGTGGGGCCCGCCGACGGCGAACCCGAACTGGTGGTCGAGGTAGGGGCCGGGACCGGGTACTACCTCGCCCGGGTGCTCGACGCCCGACCCACCGCGGTCGGGTTGGCGCTCGACAGCGCCAAGCCAGCGCTGCGCCGCGCCGCGCGCTGCCATCCACGCGCCGGCGCGGTCCTCGCCGATGCCTGGCAACGGCTTCCAGTCGCCGACCACTCGGCCACGCTGCTACTGAACGTGTTCGCGCCCCGCCACGGCGCCGAGTTCGCCCGCGTGCTCACCGAGCAGGGGCGGCTGCTGGTGGTCAGCCCCGGCCCGGACCACCTCACCGAGCTGGTCGACCGGCTCGGCGACGCGGCTGGGGTACGCCTGCTCGGGGTGGCCGCGGAGAAACCGGCGCAGCTCTCGGCCGCGCTCGGCCCCTGGTTCCACCCGATCGGGGAAGAACTCCACACTCGACGGCTGCGGTTGACCCGGTCACAGGTGGCGGCGCTGGTTGCGATGGGTCCGAGCGGTGCGCACACCGAGCCGGCCGCACTTGAGCAGGCCGTGGCTAGACTGCCTGACCCGCTCCAGATAACCGCTTCGGTGCGGCTGAGCCGCTACGCCCCCCGTTGAACCGCCTCGGCACATTGAGCCGCCCCGTCACGTTGAACGGCCTCGCCATCAGGTCGACAGGTCGATCTCTTCCCAGCCCCGCGGCGGCCCGTGGTACGGGCCGAACAACAGCACCGCCCACTCCAACGCCCACCGGCGTTGCCCGACCGCGTGCGAGTCCACCATCCCCGGCAACGGCATCCGCTGTCGCTCCGCCTCCAGGTACGCCCAGTCGAGGCAGTAATACTGGTCGAGCATGGCCGCCGCCTCCTCGGCCGGCCGGGGAGCGAAGAGGCTCCGCGACCGCCACTGCGCCATCGTCTCGGAGCGGGGCAGGTCAGGCAGCGACCGCATCAACCCGTCGTCAGCGGGTTGGCTGGGGTCCAGATGCTTGGCGACCCCGAGCAGCCACATCAGGGCGAAGATCGCCTCATGGTGGAGCGCCAACGCCCGCCGGTCGCCCTTGTCCGCCATCACGAACTGCCACTCGGGCCGGGTGACCGCGTCCAGCAGATGCGCGTTGAGCAACCAGCTCATCGCCAGCTCCTGGGGCATGCCGTAGCAGCGGGCCAGCACGATGTTCAGCACTGCCGCCCGCGCCTCCAGCTCGGCCGGAGAGCGCAGAGCGACTCCGTCGCCGCGCTCCCACACCAGCGGGAACTGCGGCGACGGCACCGGCAGCCAGAGGCGTTGCAGCTCCTCCAGGCTGGCGGCGCGCACTGCGCGGGGGTCCGGAGCGGGTACGGGTGCCAGCGCCCGCCTCCTCATCGGCTCGGGGGGTCAGGGTGGGGGGGGTCAGCGACCGGGTAGCCGGGAAAGGTCCGTTGGCCAGGGAGCCTACTCGGAGCGCCCCGACCGACACAGCCCTGGTGGGGGGTGGATCTCTACCGGGCCTACCGGTCCGCGGTCACCCGTTCGATCACCAGCGAGGGCGCTGGTGGTTCGGACCCGACTTGGAAAGCCGCCGCCGCCACCGCCCGCGCCGCCGGCAACGTCGCCGGATCGTCGGTGCGCAGCTCACAGAGAGCGTCACCGACCCGTACCGGATCGCCGACCCGGCGGTGCAGCAGCACCCCGGCGGCGGCGCTGACCGGATGTTCCTTCCGGGCCCGGCCGGCGCCGAGCCGCCACGCCGCCTCGCCGATCGCGAACGCATCCACCTGGGACACCACGCCGTCGGCGGCGGCCCGGATCTGTTCGGTCTCGGCCGCCGCCGGCAGCGGCGCGTCGGGGTCGCCGCCCTGGGCTCGGATCATCCGGCGCCAGACATCCATCGCCCGCCCATCGGCCAACGCCGCCGCGGGGTCGGCGTCGGGCAGGCCGACCGCGGTGAGCATCTCCCGGGCGAGCGTGACGGTCAGCTCCACCACGTCGGCGGGCCCGCCACCAGCGAGCACCGCCACCGACTCGGCCACCTCCACCCCGTTGCCGACCGCGTACCCCAACGGGGTGTCCATGTTGGTCAGCAGCGCGACCGTCCGCACCCCGTGGGCTGTGCCCAGCTCGACCATTGCCCGCGCGAGCTCGCGGGCGGCCGGCACCGACTTCATGAACGCCCCGGATCCGACCTTGACATCGAGCACCAGTGCCTGGGTACCGGTGGCGATCTTCTTGCTCATGATCGAACTGGCGATCAGCGGGACCGACTCCACCGTGCCGGTGACGTCCCGTAAGGCGTACAGCTTGTGGTCGGCTGGCGCGAGCGAGCCGCCCGGTGCGCAGATCACCGCACCGACGTCAGCTAGCTGGGTACGGAACTCGTCGCGGCCCAGCGAGGCCCGCCAGCCGGGGATCGCCTCCAGCTTGTCGAGCGTGCCGCCAGTGTGGCCGAGCCCCCGGCCAGAGAGCTGCGGCACCGCCGCGCCGCAGGCCGCCACCAGCGGCGCCAGCGGCAACGTGATCTTGTCGCCGACGCCCCCGGTGGAGTGCTTGTCGACGGTAGGCCGGGGCAGCCCGGTCAGGTCCAGCCGCTCCCCCGAGCTGATCATCGCCTGGGTCCAGCGGGCGGTCTCGGCCGTGGTCATCCCGCGCAGCAGGATCGCCATCGCTAGCGCGGCCATCTGCTCGTCGGCGACTTCGCCGCGGGTGAACGCGTCGACCACCCAGTCGATCTCGGCGTCGCGCAGCACCCCACCATCCCGCTTGGTCCGGATCACCGACACCGCGGAGAAGTCGCTCATGAGCGGCCCTTCAGATCATCCGGACCGAACGAGTCGGGCAACAGGTCACCGAGGCGCCGCGGGGCCGGGTCCGCGTCCACCAGACACTCCGCGCCACCATGTTCGAACAGCAACTGTCGGCAACGGCCACAGGGGGCCAGCGGGGCGCCGTCGCTGGCCAGGCAGGCGACCGCGAGCAGTCGCCCGCCGCCGCCCGTGTGCAACGCCGAGACCAACCCGCACTCGGCGCACAGGGTGAGACCGAAGGAGGCATTCTCCACATTGCACCCAGTGACGATGCGGCCATCGTCGACCAACCCGGCGGCGCCCACCGACAGGCCCGAGTACGGCGCGTACGCCTGGGCGGCCACGAGCAGGGCCGCTCGTCGCAGGGCGTTCCAGTCCACCTCGACCATGCGCTGAACTACCGGGTCACCAGAAGACCGCGACCGCGGCGTTGACCAGCGTCAGCCCGATGATCGCGAAGAAGTGGCCGGGGTTGACCTGTTCCCGCTTCCGGGAGAACCACACCATGATCAAGATAAGGATGGCGAGCACCAACTTGACCACGAGCTTGGCCGGGTGTGGCTCGTCGCCGTCGCGCAGCGGCGCCGAGAGCCCGATCCCGGTCACCACCTGGATAATCGCGCCCCAGAGCATCGCCTGGTTGATCCGGATCGGCCCCCTCAGATACTGGGCGACCGCACCACCCAGCAGCAGCGCAAAGCCGATCAAATGGGCGTACAGCAGAATCAGCCTCAAGATCTCCACATCGCCACCTTGCCATATCTTCCGAGATCCGCAGACGGGGTGGGCACACGGCGCCGGGTACGTGGCCGGGAGCGGCTCTGTGCACGTACGTGCATAGGCCACATCCTGTGCATGTACGTTCACCAACCCAGGCCTGCGAACGTACGTTCACCGGAGGTAGGCTGTGCACGTACGTACCCTGGGAGGCGCGATGATGCGGATCGAGGACAGCCAGCGACTAGGCTTGATCATCCGGCTCTCCCGGGCCCGACTGGGGCAGACCCAGGCCCAGCTCGCCGCCGCCGCCGGCGTCAGTCGCCGTTGGTTGTCCGACCTCGAACATGGCAAGCCCCGCGCCGAGATCGGCCTGGTCTTCCGGACCCTGGACGCGCTCGGCCTGCGATTGGTGGCGGAGCCCGCACTACCTGACCCCGACGAGATCGACCTCGACCAACATCTGGCCACGTTCGTCGACCCGCCCCCTGCCACCAGGGAGGCCACGTGACCCCGGCCCCCGAACGGACCCTGGGCATCCTCCTGGCGGGCGAACTGGCCGGAACCGTCAGCCAGCTCGACGACGGCCGGCTGCAGCTCGACTACGACCGTGACTGGCTGGGCCGACGCTCCCGTACCCCGCTCTCGCTCTCGCTACCACTGACCGAGGCCAGCCACGGCGACCGGCCGGTGCGCGCCTTCCTGTGGGGGCTACTTCCCGACAATGAACAGGTGCTCGACCGCTGGGCCCGCGACTATCAGGTCTCTGCCGGCAACCCGTTCGCGATCCTGCGCCACGTCGGCGAAGACTGCGCCGGCGCGGTCCAGCTGGCACCTACGGACCGGACAGCCGAGCTACTCGCGGGCGAGGGCGGCGTAGATTGGATCGACGAGGTTGAGATCGGCCGACGGATCGCCCGACTCCGGCAAGATCCCGCGGCCTGGCACACCAACACGACCGGCCAGTTCAGCCTCGCCGGTGCGCAGGCCAAGACCGCGCTGCACTACGACGCTGCGCAGCGGCGATGGGGAGACCCCTGGGGTGCGGTGCCGACCACCCACATCATCAAACCCGCCGTCGTGGGCTTCGACGACCACGACCTGAACGAACACCTGTGCCTACACACCGCCCGACTGCTAGGTCTACCCGCTGCCCGCACCTGGGTCGGCGACTTCGACGGAGAACGCGCGATCGTTGTCGAACGATACGACCGATCCTATCGGGACGGCCAGCTGCACCGGCTGCATCAGGAAGACATGTGCCAGGCGCTGGGGGTCCTGCCCACGATCAAATATCAGAGCGAAGGTGGGCCGTCCCCCGAAGGCATCATCGCGCTGCTCCGGCGCGCCGCTGCTGAGCTGGCGGTGAGCCATTTCATCGACGCGCTGGCGTTCAACTGGCTGATCGGTGGGACGGACGCCCACGCCAAGAACTATTCGGTCCTCCTCCAGGGCCCGCGGGTCCGGCTGGCACCGCTCTACGATGTCGCGAGCACGCTGCCCTATGACGATATGTACGAGCCGAAGCTCAAGCTGGCGATGCGGCTCGGTGGCGAGTACCGGCTCTCCGCGGTGACCGGGAAGCACTGGCGCCGTTTCGCGGTGCAGAATGATGTGGACCCGGCCGCATTGCTGACGCGCATCAGCGAGCTCGCCACCGAACTCCCCGGGGCGCTCCGCGTCGCTATCACCGAGCAGCCCATCACCGAACTCCCGAGCACCCTGCCTGGCCGGCTGCTCGACCGGGTAGCCGACCGGGTTCGCCGCTGCCAACGAGCACTAGCCGAGCGGGCAGCCGGCTAGCTCGGCCGGCCCTCGGTCGCCGGCACCGATGTGACCAGCTGGCGGACCCCGCCCCGCCCGAGCAACAGCAGGCCCACAGCGCCCATCGCAACGGTGAGCGTGAGCAGCCAGGTGACCTGGTCGACCGGTTCGATCGGCAGCCCGCGCAGGCCGAGGTGGAATCCGGAGTGGAGCCCCACCGCCAGCCACACCGCGCCGGTGCGCAGCCGGCCCGCGCCGGCCGCGAACCCCAGCGCCACCGCCATCAGGATGTAGAGCGCCCGCTCGAACGCCCCCTCGGTGCCGCTCTGGGAGACCAGGTGCAGCACGCCGAAGCAGACCGAGGTGAGCAGCAGCACCGTCCGGGGCGAGAGCGTGGTGGCGAGCAGATCGTGCAGGTGTCCACGCCAGAGCACCTCCTCCGGCAGCCCCTGCATCAGGATGCTCACGCTGAGCACGATCGCGATCGTCACCACCACCTGGCCGGCGGTCTCGCCGTACGCCGACCAGTCGCCGAAGCGGGCCGCGCCGGTGGCGAGACTGAACACGTTGGTCGCCAGCACCGCCGCCGCCCCCGCCACCGCCCCGAGCAGCCCCTGCGACACAGCCGAACGGCGCCAGGTCAGGCCCACTCCGGTCCAGTCCCGCTGGAGCAGGTACCGCCGCCACAGAAAGACCAGCAGCAGCGCGAGCGCTGTGACGCCGGCGCCACTGAGCACCGGCGCCACCACGCTCTCCCGACCGAGTAGGACCATCGCCGGAAGCGCGCCGCCGACCGCGGCGACAAGCGTACAGAGAGCGGTCAATGGGATGGCCCAGTACGGGCGGGCGGTAGACATGGCCGGAACGCTAGTGACCAGCCGGTCTATCCGGCATCGAGCCGCCGATAGAAGTAACCGCGACCGCGGGCATGACCCAGGTCATGGGCCGCCAGCGGGATGACCAGCGCCGCCCGTGGCGGTTAGCGTTGACCGGTGGTATCCCGCGTCGTTACGCAGCTGCGCGATCCGGACCGACCGGCGGCGCTGAGCATCACCTTCTGGCTGGTGCTCGGTCTCGTGGTGATCCGGTATATCACCGCCCCGCAGCCGCCGCTGCCGCCCTGGTCCGCCGCCCTGTTCGCCGGTAACGTCGCGCTGCTGGCGCTGCTGTGGTTCATGATGCCCTGGCGGCCGGTGGCGAGCCGGTGGCGCCAGCCCGCGGTGCTGGGCTTCCTGCTCGCCACCTTCGCCCTCGGCCTGACCGGTTCGGCCGGAGTCCACTTCCCCCTGACATTGATCGGCTTCGCCGCGGTCTCGCTGGTCTACGGTATCGGGATCGGAGCCACCGTCGCAGCGACCGCCGGTGTCGTCGTCGTCGTGTCCGGGATCTGGTTATCACCTCAGGAGCTGATCTGGGTGCTCTCCGAGGTCTCGATCGTCGTATTCGGAGCGGTCTTCGTCTTCGGCATGGTCGCCGCCACGCTGGAGGCGCGACGCCGGCGGGAGGAGAGCGAGCGGCTGCTCGCCCGGGTCCGGGAGCTGACCATCTCTCAGGAGCGGGCGCGGATGGCCCGGGACATGCACGACTCGGTGGGCCACTACCTCACGGTGATCAAGATGGGTCTGGAGAACGCCGAACGGTTCCGCACCCGCCGGCCGGACGCGGCGTGGACAGAGGTCAGTCAGAGCAAACGGTTGACCACCCAGGCGCTGGCCGAGACCCGCCGGTGGGTGCGGGCACTGCGTCCGCTGGACCTGGAGGGCCGGATCGGCAGCGCCGCCCTGGCCGCGCTGGCACGCTCCTTCGACGGCAGCGAGGTCACCGTCGATTTCGAGCTGGTCGGGCCGGAGCAGGAGCTCGACGCCGACACCGAACTGGTCCTCTACCGGGTGCTCCAGGAAGGGCTGACCAACGTGGTACGCCACGCGGACGCCGGCCGGGTCGTGGTCCGCCTCGAACACCGGCCCGACACAGTGGCGTTGGAGATCCGCGACGACGGGCAGGGCGGCAGCGATGACCACACGCCGGGCTTCGGACTGACCTCGCTCGCCGAACGGGTCCGGCACCTTGGTGGCCAACTGACCACGCAGCCTGATTCTGGCCAGGGCTTCTACCTGGGAGCGACGCTTCCGGCGGTGACCGGGTGAGCCCGATCCGGGTCCTGCTGGTGGACGATCAGAGCCTGATCCGGCAAGGTCTGCGCAAGCTCCTGGAGGTCGAGGACGGGATCGACGTGGTCGCCGACGCGGCGGACGGGCCGGCTGCGCTACGGGCGGTGGCCGAGTGCGCCCCGGAGGTGGCGCTGGTGGATGCCCGGATGCCCGGCATGGACGGCGTCGAGCTGATCGGCCGGCTGAACGCGGCGCACCCGAGCGTTGCCTGCCTGGTACTGAGCACCTTCGACGAGGACGCATACCTGCTCGGCGCGATGCGGGCCGGGGCGCGCGGCTACCTGTTGAAGGACTGCGACCCCGACGATCTGGTAGCCGCGATCCGCAGGGCTCACGCGGGTGAGATGGTGCTGGGCGGCCCCGCCGCCGCCCGGATCGTGGCGTGGCTGCGGCACACCCCGCCTGCCCCGACAGCGGCCCCGGGCGCGACCGCGGAGCCAGGCCGGGCGGAGCCCACCTTTCCCGGCGCCGCCCTGCTCTCACCGAGGGAGCGTGAGGTGGTCGACCTGGTCGTCGCCGGCGCCAGCAACCAGGAGATCGCCGCCGCGCTCTTTATCACCGCTGGCACGGTCAAGAACCATGTCTCCAGTGCGCTGCGTAAGCTCGAACTGCGGGACCGGACCCAGCTGGTCGGGCACGTCACCGGGGTACGCCGGCCGCTGCAGTGAGCTCAGCCGAGCCGCCACACCTGGAGCGTGGGCCCGTCGGCCGGCAGGGTGAGCACCCCTTCGGCGTCTCCCCGCAGGTCCGGGCCACCGCCGTAGTGGTTCACGGCCGCCGCGCCGGCGTCGAACCCGGCCAGGCGTACCGGGGTGCCGGCCGCCCGGCGCGCCAGCACCAGCACCGCCTCGGCCGGGGTCTCCCGGACGAAGACCAGCGCGTCGGGGTCGGCATGCAGCCACCGCAGACCGCCGTGGCGCAGCGCCGGCTCGGCGTGGCGCAGGGCGATCAGCGCCCGGTACGTGTCGAAGGTACGCCGGTCCTGCCGCTCCGGCCGGTGCCACGGCATCGGAGTCCGGGAGTCCTCCCCGTTGACCCCGGTCAGCCCCCACTCGTCGCCGGCAAAGACCATCGGGGTGCCGGGGAGGGTGAAGAGCAGGCCGGCCGCCACCTCCTGCCGGGCGGGGTCACCGACCACGGTGCGGATCCGGGCAGTGTCGTGCGAGCCGAGTAGGTTCCACGACGCGGCCAGCGACCGCCACGACATCGCCGCCGCGAAGGTCCGCATCGTGGTCAGGGTCGCTCCGCCGTCCCGGCGCGGCACCTCCCCCGGTACGCCGAGGAAGTCGGCCAGATCGAGGGTTGGCCCGCGCAGCCAGCTCCACACCGGCCGCAGGAAACCGGCGTAGTTCATGGTGCCGTGCCAACCCCCACGGTCCAGGTCCCCGGTGGCGTCGTGGGCGTGCTCGGCGACGAGCAGCGCGTCCGGCCGGGCCGCCGCCACCGCGGCCCGGGCAGCCGCCGCCACCTCGCTGGCGTAGTCGTCGGCGCGGAGCCGGCCAGTCATGTTCGCCACGTCGATCCGCCACCCGTCCAGCCTGTACGGGGGCCGCAGCCACCGCGCCAGCACGGCGTCGGGGCCATCGAAGAACCGGCGCCGCAGCTCCGCGCTGCCCCAGTTGAACTTGGGCAGGCTCTTCACCCCTCGCCACGACTCGTAGTCGCCCGCCGGGTCGAGGTAGAACAGCTCCCGCTCGGCGGCGGCGACCTCGGAGACCGCCGCCGCGAACCAGGGATGGGCATCGCCGCAGTGGTTGGTGGTGAGATCGCCCAGGATCCGCCACCCCCGGGCGTGAACGGCCGCGGCGAGGCTCGCCAGCGCCGCGTCCCCACCGAGCAACGGGTCGATCTGGTCGAACCCGGCCGCGTCGTACCGGTGGTTGGATCGTGCCGGAAAGACCGGGGTGAGGTAGACGGTGTTGATCCCCAGCTGGGCCAGGTGGTCTAGCCGCTGCTCCACGCCGCCGAGGTCGCCGCCGTAGAACTGGTACGGAGTCTCCGGGCCTAGCCCGACGACCGGAGTGTCCCAGTCGCACGGGACCGCCCACTCCGGCGGCGGATGCTGGTCGGCCGCCGCCGACCGGGCGAACCGGTCCGGGAAGATCTGGTAGACCACCGCATCTCGGTGCCACTGCGGTGGCGGCGCGTCGGCGACCAACCGGAAGTCGGTGGCGTCCGGCACGTCGTGACCCACCACGCCGTACTGGTTGAGCCACCGGTCGCCGCCCGGCCCGGTGAGCCAGAACCGATAGGAGGTAACCGGGTTGTGCACCGGCACCTCCGCCCGCCACCACACCTCACCACCGCGGCGGCGATCCGGCACCGCCGCAACGAAGTGTGGTTCCCCGTCCGGGGTGGTGCGCAGATGCACCTGGGACACGCCTGCCGTCTCGGGCACCCGGGCGAAGACGGTGACCGTCTCGCCGAGCGCTGGCGCGGGATTGCTGACATGGGTTGCCGAGCCGTCGTGGTGGGGGAGCACACTCAACCTTTCACGGCACCGGCGGTGAGCCCGTGCACGATGTAGCGCTGCAGGATCTGGAAGACCAGCACGGTGGGGATCGCGGTGAGCAAGGTGCCGGCCGCGAACATGCCGAAGTTGGCGTTGCGCTGGCCGGAGATCATGCCGTACATCCCTACCGCCAGGGTCTTCGAACCGTCCCGAGTCAGGAAGACGTTGGCGATCAGGAACTCGTTGATGGTGGCGATGAAGACCAGCAGCGCGGTCACCGCCAGGATCGGGGTGATCAGCGGCAGCATGATCCGGAAGAAGATCTGCACGTGGCTGGCGCCATCCACAGTGGCCGACTCGTCCAACTCCCGGGGCAGGGTGTCCAGGAAGCCTTTGGTCAGCCAGGTGTTCACCCCCAGCGCCCCACCGAGGTAGAGCAGCATCAGCCCGGCCGGGGTGTTGAACCCGATCGCCGGCCAGTACTCGGTGATGGTGGTGAACATCAGGAAGATGGTCACGATCGCCAGGAACTGCGGGAACATCTGGATCAGCAGCAGCGACAGCAGCCCCACCCGCCGCCCCCGGAACCGCATCCGGCTGAACGCGTACGCCGCCAGCACCGAGATAAAGACTCCGGCGAACGACGCGAATCCGGCGATCAGCAGCGAGTTCCAGAACCAGCGCAGGAACGACGTGGTGGTCAACAGGTCGACGAAGTTGCCGGTAGAGGCGCCGGTCGGGATCAGGTCGCTGGAGGAGAGGGTCCCCAACGGGTTCAGCGCGGCCGACACCACGAACAGGATCGGGAACAGCGCGAACCCGACCGCCACCACCCCGACCAGGTGTCGCCACCCGATGTCACGGAACCAGCTCATCGCCACACCTCCTCCTGCGCCCGGGTCCGCCGGAACGCGATCGCCGAGACCACCGCCACGATCAGGAAGATGTAGACCGAGATCGCCGCGGCGAAGCCGTACTGGGCGCCGGCGCCCCCGAAGGCGAGCCGATAGGTGTATGTGATGAGTAGGTCGGTCGCGCCGGCCAGCGGACTGTCCGGCGGGAACGGGCCGCCCCCGGAGACCAGATAGACCGCATTGAAGTTGTTGAAGTTGAACGCGAACGAGGCGATGAGCAGCGGGGTCAGCGCCACCATCAGCAGCGGCAGGGTCACCCGCCGGAACGCGTGCCACGGCCCGGCGCCGTCGATCCGGGCCGCCTCGGTCAGCTCCTTCGGGATCGACTGCAGCGCCCCGGTGGTGATCAGGAACATGTACGGGTAGCCGAGCCAGGTGTTGACCAGCAGCAGCGAGCCGCGTGCGGTCCACTCGCCACCCATCCAGTCCACGCTCCACCCGAAGAGCCGGTTGATCAGCCCGAAATCGGTGTTGAACATGTCCCGCCACACCAGCAACATGGCGAAGGCCGGCATCGCGTATGGCAGCACCAGCAGCACCCGGTAGAGCGCCCGACCGCGCAGCCGCTCGTGCTGTAACGCCAGCGCGAAGAAGACGCCGAGCGCGAAGCTGAACGCCACCGACCCGAACGCGAACGCGAAGTTCCACACCAGCGTCTCCAGGAACGGCCCGGAGACCCGCGGGTCGGTGAGCACCCGGGTGAAGTTGTCGAAGCCGACGTTGACCCGCCAGCCGGGTACCAGCCGGTCCCCGTCCTCGCTCACGAACGAGCCGCGCTCCTGATCGGCGTACCAGCGCTGGCCGGTGTCGGTGTCGACCACACAGTCGCACGCCGCCTCGTACGCCCGTTGCGCCCGTCCTTCGTACGCCCGGGACAGCCCGGAGGCGAGGATCGCCCCCTGGTCGGTCGGGACCGCCAGGTTGGTGATCTCGTGGCTGCGGGCGCTGGCCTGGCCGGCGTTGAGCACTGTGTAGCCGGGCGCCTCGGTGATCCGGCCGTCCAGCCCGACGCTCACCTGGTCGGCGGGCAGCGGGCTCAGCCCGTCCTGGTCACCGGCGAAGACCTCGCCGGTGGCGGGATCGCGGACCAGGAAGCTCAGCTGCCCGCTGGCCGGATCGCCGGTGGTGGCGATGCTCAGGGCGTACTCGGCGGAGCCCGGCACCTGCCGCACCGAGGCGGTCTGGATCGACACGATCGCCTCGTCCTGGCTGCCGCGATGCCCGTCGCCGAAGTTGGTGAACGCGGTGCTGGCGGTATAGAGGACGGGAAATAGCTGGAAGGCGATCAGAAACAGGGTCCCGGGCAGGAGGTATTTGGCAGGGATGTGCCGGCGGCTCAGATAGAGGTAGAAGATGCCGACGGTGGTCACCGCCAGAATCGACAGGCCGATCCAGGATCGCGCCTCGATCAGCGGGAAGGCGGCCCAGATCGCGAGCGCCGCCACCACTCCGAGCAGCAGCGCCTTCGCCGCCAACCCGGTGGCGGTGACCGGCGCCTCGACCCGGCTGAGGTCACCACCACCGCGGCGGCGGCGCCGCCCGCCCCCTGGCGGAGCCGGCGTGACCGGCCCCGCCAGGGATTCGCGTGCCATGCTCATCGACGATCCGGCCGGCTCAGTCGATCTGCTCGGCGATGGCCTGCGCCGCCGCGTCGAGCGCCTCGTCGACGTCCGCCCCGCCGATGATCGCCGCCTGCGCGGTGCCGAACGGCCCCCAGATCGCGGCCATCTCCGGGATCGACGGCATCGGCGAGCCGTACTCGGCCGCCTCGATGAACTTCGCCAGATCCGGGTCCGCCGACTGCACCTGCTCCAGCGCCGAGGTGAGCGCCGGTGGCCGCGGCTCCGCCTCGTAGAGCGCCACCGCCAGCTCGGTCGAGGTCAGGTAGTTGGCGACGAACTCCTGCGCCACCGCCTTGTTCTCGCCCCGGGAGGCCACGAAGAAGGTCTGCGCCCCGACGAACGGCTCGGCGGTGTCACCAGCTTCGAACGGCGGCACCGGGGTGATGTCGTACTCGATGCCGGCTTCCTTGACGTCGTTGACCGCCCACGGGCCGGAGACCAGGAACGCGCAGTCGCCGTCGGTGAAGGTGGGGATGGCGTTGTCGCCGGAGATCGAGCGCTTCAGCGCACCCACACCGGCCTCGCCGAGCTCCCGGATCTGCTCGAAGGCGGCCTTCGAGGCGTCGCTGTCGACGCCGAGGTCGCTCGGGTCCCAGGTGCCGTCGGCGGTGGTACCGAAGAGATAGCCGCCACCGGAGGTGAAGAGCGGGTAGATGTGGTAGGTGTCGCCCTGGTCTCCCACCTGCAGGCACATGATCTCGCTGGCGTCACCGCTGTCCTGCAGCTGCTGCCCGGTCTCGACCAGCTCTTCGATGGTGGCCGGGGCGTCGGGCGCCAGCTCGGTGTTGCGGATCAGCGCGAGGTTCTCCAGCGCGTACGGCACCCCGTAGGTCTGCCCTTCGAAGGTGACCGCCTCGATCGCCACCTCGGGGAACTCGGCGAGCGCCGGGTCGGACAGCTGCACCGGGTCGACGGTGCCGTTGCGGACCAGGTTGCCGATCCAGTCGTGGGCGCCGACGGTCACGTCCGGACCGGCTCCTTGCTGGGAGGCGGTGACGAAGGTGGACTGCAGGTCGTCCGGGGGGTGTTCCTCGATCACGAGCGAGACGCCGAGGTCGGCTTCGATCTGGTCCTGGAACTGCGCCAACACCCCGGCCCGGTTCGGGTCGACCCAGATCACCAGCTCGCCGCCGGTGGTGTCGGCGTCGGTGGTCGGGTCGGCGGGGTCGCTGCTGCAGGCGGTCACGGCGAGGACCAACGCCACTCCGGTGGCCACGGCCGCGTGTCGCGTACGCATCACATCACATCTCCTGTCCGGTCGACGGTTCGCGGCGGGAACGGCGGCCCTGGGGGCCGGTCCGCCGCGACGGGTACGTCGTTGCCGGCACGTTAGCAAGGAGTTTCAAGTTTTGGAAGAGCTTGCCACCGCTTTCGTAACGATGTTGCGATGTGCGCTATCGTCTGACCATGCGTACACGACTGGCGGACCTCGCCGCCCAGGCCGGTGTCAGCGAGGCGACGGTGTCGCGGGTACTCAACGACAAGCCCGGCGTGGCCGCCGAGACCCGACAGGCCGTGCTCACCGCGCTCGATGTCCTAGGTTATGAGCGACCGGCCCGGCTGCGTAAACACAGCGCGGGGCTGGTCGGGCTAGTGGTGCCGGAGCTGGAAAATCCGATATTCCCCATGTTCGCGCAGGTGGCGGAGTCGGCGCTGGCCCAGCACGGCTACACCCCGGTGCTGTGCACCCAGACCCCGGGCGGGGTCACCGAGGACGAGTACGTCGAGATGCTGCTGGAACGCTCGGTCGCCGGGATCATCTTCGTCTCCGGTCTGCACGCCGACACCACCTCCGACCCCGGCCGCTACCGGCGGCTGGTCGCGCAGCGGCTGCCGATCGTGCTGGTCAACGGCTACATGCCGGAGATCGAGGCACCGTTTATCTCGCCGGACGAGGGGGTGGCGGCGGAACTCGCCGTCAGCCACCTCGCCTCGCTCGGCCACCGCCGGATCGGCCTGGTCACCGGCCCGCGCCGGTTCCTGCCGGTGCAGCGCAGGCTGGCCGGCTGGCGCGGCGCGATGACCAGCCTGCTCGACACGCCCGAGTCCGAGCTGGACGAACTAGTCGCGCTCTCGTTGTGGTTCAGCGTGGAGGGTGGCGTGGCGGCGGCGACCCGGCTGCTCGACCGCGGCGTCACCGGGCTGGTCTGCGGCAGCGACCTGATGGCGCTCGGCGCCATCCGGGCCGCCCGGCAGCGGGGCATGACCGTCCCCGGTGACCTGTCGGTGGTGGGCTACGACGACTCCCCGCTGATCGCCTTCACCGACCCGCCGCTGACCACTGTGCGGCAACCGGTCGGGCAGATGGCCTCGGCGGCGGTCGGCGCGCTGCTCGACCAGATCGGCGGGCACGGCGCTCCGCACTCGGAGTACGTCTTCGCGCCGGAGCTGGTGGTCCGGGCCTCCACCGCCGCCGCCTCCCAGGCCCAGCTGCCGCCGCCCAACCAACTGGTACGCACCGCTTAGCGGCCACCCGAAAAGCGAAGATCAAATGCCCTGGGGCGGTACGACACGCTGCGTGTCGTACCGCCCCAGGGCATTTGATCTTCGGGCGGCCTCATTGTCAGAAGATGTCGGCGGCGGTCGCGACGACCGTCCGGGGTGGCAGCTCGCCGGCCACCCCGGTGCGGGAACAGACGGCATAGACCGGTTCCGGGTGTGCGGCGGTGACTAGTCCGGCCTCGACCACTTTCCGCTGGAGTTGTCTCACCAGCCGGCCACCATCCACCTGCCGAGCCCACTTCGCCTCGCCCACCAGCGAGACTCGCCGCTCCACCCCGGTCAACCCGACCGCGTCGAGTTCACAAGGGTCCTCACCGGGCGGAACCCGCTGTCGCCAGAACCGACCGATCCCCGTCATTGGCTGGACCCGCGGATCGTCGGCGAGCACCCGGACAAGGTGTGCCCGGAACGCCTCCTCCCACCGCTGGCCCATGAAGTGGTCGAGCTGGTGAAGCAGCAACGGCGCGAGGCTGCTCCCCAGGCGTTGGGAGATCATCGAGCGATGCGGCTCGACGACCGACAGCCAGAACGCCAGGAAGTTGTCCGCCACCCGGTAGTAAGCCAACCGGGGATCGACCTTTCCGGCGACCGGCAGGACGCGATCGATCAGCCCCAACTCCTGCAGCGCCGCCAGCGGCCGGGCCGGGTCCGCGCCGAGTGACTGCTTGAGTTCCCCGTATCGGCTTCGTCCCGCGGCGAGCGCTCGAAGTACCTGCTCGGGCAAGCGCTCCCGGCGACCACCGGCGAAGTCTTCGGTAGCGAGCAGGAAGGAACCCTCATTCAACAGCAACGCCTGTTCCGAGCCGAACAGCTCGGTAAGGTTCTCCGCCGCGGTGGCACCGTCGTCCCAGAGGCTCAAATAGAAGGGGCTGCCGCCGCAGATGCCCCACGCCCGTGCCCGCTCGTCGGGAGTGAGCCGGGGCAACATCAGCGCTGCTTCGTGCGGGCCGAATGGCCGCACCTGCATTCGCAGCGTGGCCCGGCCGAACAACGGCGCCCGCTCCGCCTGCAGCGCCTCCATGGTGCGGACAGCCGAACCGCAGAGCACCAGCCGCAGCCGCCGGTCCCCCATCCGCTCCCAGATCGCCCGCAGACCGCTCTCGAAGCCCGGGTTTGCCGGCAACAACTCGGGCACTTCGTCGAGCACCACGACTAGCGGCTCGCTCACCGCCGCCGTCGCGAAACAGTCGAAGGCATCGTCCCAGTCGACGAAGGGGCGGGTGCGCAGGTCCCGCAAGGGCAGGTCGAGCACCGGGGCCGCGGCGGCCGACAACGCCGCCAACTCCTCGCCGGGCGGCCGGTTGCGAGCCGTATGCACGATCGCGCGTTTCGCCTTGGCCCAGTGGGCGAGGAGGTAGGTCTTGCCGACCCGACGCCTCCCCCACACCACGCCGAGCTGCGGGCCTGGTCGCTCGAACCACTTCTGCAGCGTCGCCAACTCAGTCGTCCGGTTGACAAAGTCCGCGCCCATGCTCACCCCCACCCAGCTTACGACTATCGCAACTAACGATAGTCGTTAGTTGCGATAGTCGCTAGTTGCTTCACCGGCAGCCCGCGCAGGCCGTGAGCCGAGTCGCCGAGTCGCCGAGTCGCCCGAGCGACCACGAGCTGCAAGCTGCTGAAAAATTGCTGCAAGATCTATCCCTGCGCTACCGTGGGCTCATGCCGAAACCAGATTCCTGGGCGCGCGACGCCGTGATCTATCAGATCTACCCCCGCAGCTTCGCCGACGCCGACGGCGACGGCGTGGGCGACCTCGCCGGTATCACTGCCCGGCTGGACTACGTCGCCGGGTTGGGGGTGGACGCCATCTGGCTCAGCCCGTTCTATCCGTCGCCGATGGCCGACCACGGCTACGACGTCGCCGACTACCGGGGAGTGGACCCGATCTTCGGCAGCCTCGACGACTTCGACGCACTGCTCGCCGCCGCCCACGAGCGTGACCTCAAGGTGATCATCGATATCGTGCCGAACCACACCTCCGACCAGCACCGCTGGTTCCAGGAGGCGATCGAGGCGGGGCCCGGCTCAGCCGCGCGTGAGCGTTACCACTTCCGGGACAAACCAACCGACGGCGGCCCGCCGAACAACCTGCACAGCGTCTTCGGCGGCCCGGCCTGGACCGAGCTGGACGATCAGGTCTACCTGCACATGTTCGCCCCGGAGCAGCCCGACCTGAACTGGGAGCACCCGGAGGTCCGGGCCGAGTTCGCCGACGTCCTCCGGTTCTGGCTGGACCGCGGCGTCGACGGCATCCGCATCGACGTCGCCGACGCTCTGATCAAGCCGGAAGGGTTGCCGGACGTGCCGGTGGAGCCCGGCGAACCCGGCGGCGACCCGGCCCACTACCGCAACCTCGACGGCGTGCATGAGATCTACCGCGAATGGCGGGCGGTGCTCGACGAGTACCAGCCCGAGCGGGTAGCCGTCGCGGAGGCCTGGTCGCCCGGGTACGAAAGCCTGGCCGACTATGTCCGGCCCGACGAACTCCACCAGGCGTTCAACTTCCGGTTCCTGGCCACCCCGTGGGACGCGGCCGCGTACCGCAGCGTTATCGACTCGTCGTTGGCGGCGATGGCCGCCGTGGACGCGCCCACCACCTGGGTGCTCTCCAACCACGACGTGATCCGGCACGCCAGCCGGTTCGGCCGGCTCGGCGCCACCACCGCCGGCGTGCCCGGCGGAGCCAACCGGGAAGAGCCCCAGGTGGATCCGGCGCGCGGGCTGGCCCGCGCCCGGGCCGCCACCCTGATGATGCTGGCGCTGCCCGGCTCCGCCTACCTCTACCAGGGTGAGGAGCTGGGTCTGCCGGAGGTCTTCGACCTGCCCGATGAGGTCCGGCAGGATCCGGTCTTCTTCCGCACCAACGGCGAGCGGGTCGGGCGCGACGGCTGCCGGGTGCCGATGCCCTGGTCGGGGGCGGAGCCGCCGTACGGCTTCACCGCTGACGGCGGCAAGCCGTGGCTGCCGCAGCCAGCCGACTGGGCCGCCTTCACCGTCGAGGCGCAGCAGCACGACCCCAGCGCCACGCTGGCGCTCTACCGCACCGCGCTGGGCGTACGCCGGCAGTTGCAGCTCGGCAGCGGCGAGCTGACCTGGATCGACCCGCCCGCCGACGACCTGCTGATCTTCCGGCGGGCCGGGCTGGTGGTCACCACCAACTGCGGCAGCGTCCCCGCCCGGCTCCCCCAGCAGTACGGCGAGCCGGTGCTGACCAGTGGGCCGGTGCCGGAGCTAGAGCTGGTGCCACCGGACACCACCATCTGGTGGCGCACCACTGACCGCTGACCCGATCCGCCGCCGCGCCGGGAAGCCGGCGCGGCGGCGGCGAGGTGCTGGTGTCGGTGGTCAGCCTGCTCAACCCTTTGGTGATCATGAAGCCGGCGGCGGGCGGTCGGTGGCGGCCCAGGCCGCGGCGTAGAGCACGATCTGGTGCACCAGGTAGAGGTAGACCAACAACCCGGCCGCCGTCGCCACCACCGAGTACGCCGGGTTCTCCTGTACCCCTCGTACGTAGGCCTGGCCGAGGGTATTGAGGATCACCAACGCCACCGCGACCGCGACCGCTGGCGGCAGCAGCCGCCGGAGCGGCGCCCGGATCCGGGGCAGCACCGAGAGCAACGCCACCGCCAGCACCAGGTTGACCCCGGCCAGCAGCACCCACCCGATGGGCCGGATGATCCAGGCGACCGGCTGCGCCCACGCCGCCACCACCGCCTCGATCCCGGTCACCACCGCGAACGACAGCCCCAGCAGCAGGGCGAGCCCGACCAGCGCGACCAGGTCCACCAGCCGGCGCACGATCGCGCTGCCCGGCGCCTGCTCCAGGTGCCAGATCCGCCGCTGTGACGACCGCAGCGTCTCCACCCAGCCGAGCCCGGTGACGACCAGCCCGATCAGGGCGATCACGCCGGCGGCGCCCCGGCCGGCCGCGATCTGATCGGAGTCGATCACCGGCAGGTTCTCCTGCAAGAACTGGTCGACCTGTTCCCGCAGGTCGACGTGGTACTCGACCAGGAAGCCCAGCACCGAGTAGAGGACCACCCCGAAGGCGAAGATCGCGAAGAAGCCGAAGTAGGCGATCGCCGCCGCGAGCCGGGCGCCGTACGCCTCGGCGTACCGCTCGTGGGTTCGTAGCCCGTGATCGACCACCGGCCAGCGGTGGCGGGCCTCGGCCACCGCGCGCTGTGCGCGTTCCTTACCCCGGGCGATCGCCTTCATTCGCCCATCCTGACCGACCCGGCTCCGGGCCGGTCGCTATTCGCGACGCCCGGCGCGGCTCGGCGGCAGGAAACCCACCCGGTCGTACGCGGTCCGCAGCGTCGCCGCCGCCACCGCCCCGGCCTTCTCGGCGCCGATCGCGAGCAGCTTGTCCAGCTGGGCCGGGTCGTCCAGGTAGCCGCGGGTGCGTTCCTGCAGCGGCCGGAGGAACTCCACCACCACCTCGCCGAGGTCTTTCTTCAGGTCGCCGTACCCCTTGCCGTCGTACGCGGCGGTCAGGTCGTCGAGCGACCGGCCGGAGAGGGCCGAGTAGATGGTGAGCAGGTTGGCGATGCCGGGCTTCGCCTCCCGGTCAAAGACGATCTCGCGACCGGTGTCGGTCACCGCCGAGCGGATCTTCTTGGCGGCCCGGGCCGGATCGTCGAGCAGGTCGATCAGGCCGTTGAGGGTGGAGGCGGACTTGGACATCTTGGCGGTCGGATCCTGCAGATCCACGATCTTGGCGGTCTCCTGCGGGATGAACGCCTCCGGCACGGTGAAGGTCTCGCCGAAGGTGGCGTTGAACCGCTGCGCCAGGTTGCGGGTCAGCTCCAGGTGCTGCCGCTGGTCCTCACCGACCGGCACCGCGTCGGCCTGGTAGAGCAGGATGTCGGCGGCCTGCAGCACCGGATAAGTGAACAGCCCCACGCTCGCCCGCTCCGCCCCCTGCTTGGCGGACTTGTCCTTGAACTGGGTCATCCGCGAGGCCTCCCCGAACCCGGTGAGGCAGCCCAGCACCCACGCCAACTGCGGATGCTCGGGCACCTGCGACTGGACGAACAGGGTGCACCGCTCCGGGTCCAGCCCGGCGGCGAAGAGCTGCGCGGCCGCGACCCGGGTCCGGGTCCGCAGCTGCGCCGGATCGTGGCCGGCGGTGATCGCGTGCAGGTCGACCACGCAGTAGAAGGCGTCGTGGGTGTCCTGCATCGTCACCCAGTTGCGCACCGCGCCCAGGTAGTTGCCCAGGTGGAACGAGTCGGCGGTGGGCTGGATGCCGGAGAGCACGCGGGCACGAGACATACCATCATTGTCGCAATCACGCCGCGACCTGGTGACCCCAGGCCCGACCGCTGATCTAGGCTGGCAGCCGTGACCGCCGCGAACCAATTTCGGAACGTGTTCGGACAACCACCGACCGGGGTCTGGGCCGCGCCCGGCCGGGTCAACCTGATCGGTGAGCACACCGACTACAACGACGGCTACGTCCTGCCCTTCGCGCTGCCGCTACGCACCGAGGTGGCCGCCGCGCCGCACGACGAGCCGGTGTGGACGGTGTGGTCGGCGCACTCTGGGGAGATGGTCGAGTTCGGTCCGGCCGAGCTGGAGCCCGGCGGTGTCGACGGCTGGGCCGGCTACGTGGCCGGCGCCGCCTGGGCGCTGCGCGAGGCGCGGTACCCGCTGACCGGCGCCCGGCTCGCGATCGACTCGGCGGTGCCGGTAGGCGCCGGCCTCTCCTCCTCGGCCGCGCTGACCTGCGCCGCCCTCACCGCCCTCGCCGACCTCGCCGGTGCCTCGATCCCCGAGACCGACGCCCCCGGGCTGGCCCAGCGGGCCGAGGCCGACTACGTCGGGATGCCCTGCGGCATCATGGACCAGACCGTGGCGATCCGCGGCCAGGCCGGCCACGCCCTCTTCCTCGACTGCCGCACCGAACAGGTCAGCCAGGTGCCGCTCGACCTCGCCGCCGCCGGCCTGGCCATCCTGGTGATCGACACCCGGGCACCCCACCGACTGGTCAGCGGCGAGTACGCCGCCCGCCGCGCCACCTGTGAGCAGGCCGCGGTGACCCTGGGGGTGCCGGCGCTGCGGGACCTGACTCCGGCCGACCTGCCGGCGGCCTCGGCCACGCTCACCGACCCGGTGCAGCGGCGGCGGGTACGCCACGTGGTGACCGAGAATCAGCGGGTCCTCGACACGGTCACCGCGCTGCGGGCCGGTCAGCTGCGGGAGATCGGGCCGCTGCTGTCGGCCTCGCACGCCTCGCTGCGCGACGACTTCGAGGTGACGGTGCCGGAGCTGGACCTCGCCGCCGCGGCGGCCGAGGCGGCCGGCGCCCACGGCGCCCGGATGACCGGCGGCGGCTTCGGCGGCTGCGTGCTGGCGCTGGTCGAGGCGGATGCGGCCGACCGGGTCGGCGCGGCGGTGACCGACGCCTTCGCCGGCAACGGCTTCACGACACCGGTGACCTTCACCGCCACCCCGGCGGCGGGCGCCACCCGGCTGCCGGCGCAGCCGTAGCGCTACCCGGTGCGCTCCGGCGCCGGCTCCGAGCGGCTGACCGGAACCCGCGGGGCCGGCAGCGACGAGGGCTCGGTCCGGACCGTCAGCGGGGCCGCGGTATTTACCGTCACCTGACCGCTGCCATCCGCCATGATCTCAAGTGGATGCCCGGCCACCTGCACACCGTCGACCCGCATCGGGAACCAGTCGGCGAACTCCGGCCGGGGCGCCACGGTCACGGTGCCGGCCGGCACGTCGGCGGTGAGCCCCAACGCCGCCTGCACCAGCACCGCCACCGACGCCGCCGACCACGCCTGCGGCCGGCACGAGGCCGGGTACGCCCACACCGGCCCGCCGGCCGCAGCCACCCCGCCGAAGAGCTCCGGCAACCGGTGGTCGAAGGCGGGCGCGGCCCGCAGCAGGCCGGCGGCGAGCGCGGCGGCGGGCTGCGGATGCCCGGCCCGGGCCAGCCCGAGCACGGCGATCGCCGTGTCGTGCGGCCACACGCTGCCGGTGTGATACCCGAGCGGGTTGAAACCGGCCGCCTCACCGCTGAGCGTGCGCAGGCCATAGCCACAGTCGAGGTCCGGCGCGGCGAGCCGGGCGGCCACCTCCGACTCCTCCGCCTGGGTCAGCAGCCCGGTCCCGAGCAGGTGGCCCAGGTTCGAGGCGGGGACCGCCACCGGCCGTTTCTCGGCGTCGAGCGCGAGCGCCGGGAACCGGCCCCGCCCGTCGGCTACCCAGAAAGCCGCCCGGAACCGGTCCCGCAGCCGGTGCGCCCACGCAAGCAGCCGGTCGGCCCCGGGGCGGTCGAACCCGGCCAGCAGCGCCGCCCCGGCCTGCGCCGCCTCGTACGCGTACGCCTGGGCTTCGCTGAGGACGATCGGCGCGGCGGCGATCCGACCGTCGGCGAACTGGATGGCGTCCTCGGAGTCCTTCCACCCCTGGTTGGCCAGGCCCTCGCCGGTGACGTCGAGGTACTCCAGGAAGCCGTCCCCATCCGGGTCCGACTCGTCGGTCAACCAGCGCAACGCCGCCTCGAGCGGGTCCAGCAGCTCGGCGACCTGACCGGCGGGCAGCCCCCACCGCCAGGCGTCGTGCAGCAGGCAGATCCACAGGGCGGTGGCGTCCACCGTGCCGTAGTAGACCGGGTGCCCGCCCACCGCCCGCGGCGGCAGGCTGCGGACCTCGTGCGGGATCTTCCCCGGCGCCTCGGCGGTCGCCGGATCGTGCCGGCGGCCCTGCCGGCGGGCGAGCGCGTGCAGGGTGCCGCGGGCCAGCCCGGTGCCGAACGGCAGCAGGAACCGGGCCGCCCACAACGAATCCCGGCCGAAGAGCGTGAGATACCACGGACTGCCGGCGGCGGCGAAGACCTCCGCCGGGTGCTGTGGGTCAGCCACGGTCAGCGCGGTCAGGTCGGCCAGCCCCTGCCGCAGCAGCGGCGCCAGCGGCGGTGGGCCGCCGGAGACGGCGGGGTCGCCCCACCCGGGTGCGGCGGCGCGGAAGGTGTGGGCGCCGGCCCCACCCTCGGTACTGACGGTGAGGGTCACCGCCCAACTCTCGCCCGCCGGCACCCGTACCCGCCATCGCCACACCGCCGGCTCCGGGTCAGCGACCGGCTCCGCCGGCTCCGGGTCAGCGACCGGCTCCGCCGGTCGGGAAGCACCGACGATGGTCCGGCCGCTGTCGCCCACCCACTCCATGCGGTCGCGGTCGGTGGTCCCGGGTCGCAGCGGCGCCGCCGGCTCCCCGTGCTTCACCGCGTCCATGCTGGCGAAATCGGTGGCCAGCTCGACCGCCACCTTCGCCGCGATCTCCCGCCGCGAGTTGTTGACCAACGTCACCGTCTCCAGCAGTCGCTCGCCGTCGATCCGGCGGTCCCGCTCCAGCCGTACGGTCGGGTCGGCGATCGGGTCTCCCAGATGCCGCACCACCGCCACGAACCGGGCGGCGCCGGCGCCCAGCGACTGCTGGCTGACCGGGGTCGGGGCCTGGTCGTCGACGGTCACCCGCAGCCGCGACAGCACCCGCCGGTCGTGCTGGAACACCCCGTCGGCGCCGTCGGCTAGCTGCCCGTCCGGGCGGGAGAGCACCACGGTCGGCGCCCGCAGACACGTGACCCGCTCATGCAGGTACGGCTGCGGAGTGGGTGCGGGGAGGTCGGTCATCTCGTCCTCGATCCCGTGGGCTGGCTGGAGGGTACCTACCAGTGTGCCCGCTAGCTGCGGTTAGCCGCCCATCCTGGGTGGAGTCGGCAGGTGTAGCTGCCGAAACACCGGCCCTCGTACTCGGCGGTGAGGATCTCGAACCCGGCCTGGGTCAGCATCGGCTCGAAGAGCCAGCGGAAGGTGCTGTGCTCGGTACGGATATGGGTGGCGTAGTCCTCGGCGGTGTACCCCTGCGCCGGGTCCGTCGCGGCGCCATCGAACCAGCTTCGGAACACCGGCTCGGCCTCCGCGGGCAAGAAGTCGTAGATCAGGTCCCGGAGCCGGAGGACTCCGCCGGGCCGCAGCAGCCCGGCGATCCGCTGCAGCGCGATCGTCTTCCAGAAATCCGGCAACTGGTGCAGCGCATGCCGGGTGAAGACCGCGTCGACCGGCGACCCGGCGTGCTCATAGCTTAGGAAACCGGCCGGCACACACTCCAGATTGGTCAAGCCTTCGCCGCTCGCCCGCTCCTGCAACCGCTCGAGCATCGGCTCGGCGACATCGACCGCGATCACCCGGGCGAATTCCCGCGCGGCGGGGATGGCGAATTGGCCGGTGCCCGCGCCGAAGTCGACGACCGTAGCGGCCGGGCCCACCCCCGCCGCCCGCAACGCCGAGATCTCGACCGCTGGGTCAGGGTGGCCCTGTTTCCGGTCGAAGCCGGCCACGAACTCCGGGTCCAGATGCTCCGGGCCGGCGTGAGCGAGCTCCTCAAGCCGCCACTGCGGCTCCGGGCGGGCAGGTCGGGACCGGGTGAGGACCCGGGTGGTCGGACCAGCCGCATTGGCGATGTCCCGCACCGGCACGAACCCGAGTTTGCCGAGCAACGCCAACGACGCCGTGTTCGGCGCCGCCACCGTGGCGTGCACCTCGGTCAACCGGAGCTGCTCGAAACCGTACTGGACCAAGGTTTCGGTGAGTTCGGTGCCGAGACCTTGGCCCCAGACCTCGGGCGAGAGGGCATAGATCAGCTCATGCCCGTTGACCGTTTCGGTCGGCTTCAGCTCCGCGTGGCCGACGTACCGGTCGCCCCACCACACCGCCCACACATCGAACCGACGCTGCTCATAGATCGGGAAGATCCGCCAAAACAGGCTGCGATCTGCCGCTTCCGGCTGCGGCCCGTCCCCCATCCAGCGGGAAACCCGCTCGTCGGCGAAGAAGGCGACGAACCGCTCCTCGTCCGCCTCGGTGTAGCGGGTCAGCAGCAGCCGGTCGCTGCGCAGGGTAGGGCTCATGGCCCGCACGCTAGGCCGGCCGGCACCGCCCGGACAACCGGTTTAGCCCCGGCGGAGGGCTCACCGGGCGGCGAGGCCGGCGGCCCACTCGGCGACGAGCTCCTCGAGCACGGTCAGCGGCAGCGCACCGGAGCCGAGCACGGTGTCGTGGAACCCGCGCAGGTCGAACCGCGGCCCCAGCCGCTGCTCGGCCTCCGACCGCAACCGCTGGATCTCCAACCGCCCGACCATGTAGGCCAAGGCCTGCCCCGGCTCGGCGATATAGCGGTCCACCTCGGACTCGATCTCCACCTCCGGGGTCGCCGTGTGCTCCCGAAGGTAATCCACCGCCTGCTGCCGGCTCCAGCCCAGCGCGTGCAGTCCGGTGTCGACCACCAGCCGGGCGGCCCGCATCGAATCCTCGCTGAGCATCCCCAACCGGGCCAGGTCATCGGAGTAGAGCCCCATCTCGTCGGCGAGCCGCTCCGCGTACAACCCCCAGCCTTCGGTGTACCCGGTGAAACCGACCAGCCGCCGGACCAGCGGCAGGTCGGTCAGCTCCTGCGCGAGCGCGAGCTGGAAATGGTGCCCGGGAACCGCCTCGTGGAACGCCACCGCCTCGTAGGTGGCCCGGCCGCGCTGGTCGGCCTCGTGGGTGTTGGCGAAGTAGGTGCCGGGCCGGCTGCCGTCCAGCGCGGGCGGAAAGTAATAGGCCGCCGGGGAGCTCGCCGCCTGCGACTCCGGCACCGGCTCCACGGCGCACCGCTGCTTCGGCAACACCCCGAACCACTCCGGCGCCGCCTGCTCGGCCCGGACGATCGTGTCCCGGGCATGGGTCACCAGCTCGTCGCCGTCGCGCCACCGCAGCTCCGGATCGGTACGCAGCCGCTGCTGGATTTCGGAGACGGTGGTGATGCCGAACAGCCGGCCGCCAACCTCCGCGTACTCATTGGCCAGCTCGGCGATCACCCGCTGGCCGGTCTCGTGCAGCTCCTGCGCGGTGCGCTCGGTGGTGGTGTGGACCCGGATCAGCGTGGCGTAATACGCATCCCCCTTGGGCAGCCAGCACAGACCGGGGCGCTCGTCGGGCCGGCCGTGGGGCAGGATCTCCGAAGCGAGCACCTCCCGGTAGCTCGCCACCGCCGGCTGGACCACCTCGGCGATCAGCTGATCCCGACGGTCGGTGAAGTCGGTCACCGACTCTGGCGCCGACACCGCCCGCAACGGCGCCAGCTCGGATTCGAGCAGCCGGTCCAGGTGCGCCACGGCGGCCGACACCAGCCGCGCCACCGGCACCCGGCCGGCCGCCACCCCCGCCCGGTGCCGGTCAGCGACGGTCGCCAGCAGCTCCGGCAGCAGCCGGAGCCGAGCCAGGTACCCCTCGGCGTGGGCCGGCTCGGTCAGGGTCAGCATCGGCAGCATCGCCAGGATCTCGATCCCCGGGGCGAAGAGCGCGTTGTCGGTGATCGCGTACTCCACCTTGTGGGTGTCGAGTTCGTCCCGCATCGACTCGGCCACCCGCCGCACCACCGACCGGGTGACCCGATCGGCCGGGGTCAGTGACGCCGGGTCGATCGCCGCCGCCTGCTCGGCGAGCGCACCCAGCCGGTCGCGCAGCGCCTCCTCGCCGGCTGCGCTCAGATCCGGCAGCTGGTCTTCCCGCTCCCGGATCCCGGCGACGCTCAGCCGCAACGGGTACGCGTCCAGGGCCAGCTGATACAGCTCGTCGGTGACAGACGCGGTGGCGGCAGCAGCGTCGGCGGTGGTCGACATCTTCAGGGTCCTCTCGTGGGGGTCACGCCACAGGATAGGCGGCCAGCAGCTCCGCGGCGCCGACCACCGGGACTCCTGCCACGCTCGCGCCGGTCCGGGAAACCACCAGCAGCGGCGTCTGCTCATCGGCGCCCGGCAACTGTCGCCGGTGCGCCACCAACCTGCCCAGGTCACGCGCGTCGAACGGGCGCTGCTCCTGCCACTTCACCGAACCCACGAACGAGACCGTCCCCGCCACCGGGCCACGGTCGGCGCCCACCAGGTCGATCTCCGGATCACCGCTGCGGGTCCAGTAACCACCCACCACCCCGGTGTCGGCGGGCAGCAGCTCCGGCAACCGCAGCAGCGACTCCCGGATGACCGGTTCGATCGCCCGGCCACGCCACGCCGCCCACGAATTCAGCATCCGTGCCAAGGTCAGGTCACCACGCCCCCGCTCGATCTCCGGCGCGTAGGGCCCGAGGAAGGCGAGCCAGAACCGCAGGTACGGGTCGGCGACGGCGTAACGGGTCTCCCGTGATGGCCGAGTCGACAGCGGCGTGGTCGTTGCCACCACCCGCTTCGCTGTCAGTAGGTCGAGCGCCCGGCTCAACGACGCTTGCGGGAGCCCACCGGCGGCCCGGCCGATCGAGGTGAAGCTACGCTCGCCCGCCCCGATCGCCGCCAGCACCGACCGTGCCTGCGACTCGACCGGAAACTCCGCCGCCACTGCCCGCTCCCCGCTCACCAGCAACGCCGACGTCGGATCCGCCACCACCTCCGACAGATACTCCGGGACCGTGGCGCCGGCGGGCCAATCGTCCAGGATCAGTGGCAGGCCGCCGGAGACCAGGTAAGCGTCGAACGCCTCGGCCGGCGGCAGGCCCAGCAGGGTGGCGACATCTCCGGGGTTCAGCGGCGGCACCACCAGCTCGGTCGCCCGCTGGTGGAACGGGCGACCGTACTCGTTGAGCGCCTCCATCATGGCCAGATCCGACCCGATCCCGATGAGCAGCACCGGGCGCCGCGACAAAGCCCGGTCGAAGACCTTCTGCAAGGTTCCTTCCAGGCCGGGATCGTTGGCGATCAGGTAGGGAAGCTCGTCGAGGACCACGATGCTCGGTCCGTCCACGGGCAGCACCGAGGCGAGCAGCTGCAGCGCCGCGTCCCAGGTCTGCGGCGCCTGCCCAGCCAGCTCCGCAGCCCCCGGCAAATCACTGGCCTCGAGCGCCGCCTGAAACAGCCCCAGGTCGGCGCCGAGCGACGGGGCCGCGGAGGCGGTGAAGTAGAGGTGAGGAACGCCGGCCCGGGCCACAAACTCCTCCACCAGCCGGGACTTCCCGACCCGGCGGCGGCCGCGCATGAGCAGCGCCCGGCCGGGCCGGCCGGCGCGGCCGCCGCCGACCACTCGGCCGAGCATCCGGTCCAGGGCGGCGAGTTCCCGCTGCCGGCCGACGAAGCCATCCATCCACACCCCCGAGGAAGACACCCAGGATTGGAACCCTCAAAGTTGGAACACTCACAGATGAGTGTATCCGGCCCGCTTGATTCAGGTGGTGGTGCAACGAGCGAGACGTTCTGCTGCGACTAGATGGGGTGGGGTGTGGACGACGCCCGGGCCGCCACTCGCCCTACCGGGCGAGTTGAGCGGCGCCCCTGCCCAACCCCGACATGGTTGGGTAGGGAGGGATCTTGCGCACGGAAAAGTCGGATATTCCGGTATACAAGATCCCTCTCCACCCAACCATGTCGGAAATGCCGTGGTCTCGCGGCCGCCCGGCGGCCAGGTTGGTCGGGTGAGCGGATCTGCCCGCCGATCTTGCAGCCCGACAGCCCGGCCGATGGCGTATGCGCAAGCAAAGCAAACGCACCCGCAGCACCACCTGAGCTGCGGCGACGCCTGATGATCAAGTGACCCGATCTAGCCAGCGGAGTCGCGTCCGCCACCAAGAAGGACATGCTCGCCCGGCGCAGACCAGTTTCGTCAGAGGATCATCGCGGCGCCGACGGTCCGGTTGGTGGCCTCGTCGACGATGATGAAGCCGCCGGTGGTGCGGTTACGGCGGTACTCGTCGGCGAGCAGCGGAACCGTGGTACGCAGCCGGACCCGGCCGATCTCGTTGAGCCGCAGCGCGTCGGCCTCGTCGTCGCGGTGCAGGGTGTTGACGTCGAGCCGGTACTGCAGGTCCCGGACCACCGCCCGGGCCGCCCGGGTGGTGTGCTTGATCGCGTACTTCCCGCCCACGGCCAGCGGCTTACTCTCATCCATCCAGCACACCATCGCGTCGATGTCCTGGGTGACCGTCGGCGCGTTGTGTGGCCGGCAGATCATGTCGCCGCGGGAGACGTCGAGCTCGTCGGCGAGCCGGACCGTCACCGCCATCGGCGGGTACGCCTCGGCGACCGGCCCGTCCGGGGTGTCGATCTCGGCGATCGTGGTGGTGAACCCGGAGGGCAGCACCATCACCTCGTCGCCGGGCTTGAGCACCCCGCTCGCGACCTGGCCGGCGTAGCCACGGTAGTCGCGCACCGCGCTCGACTGGGGTCGGATCACATACTGCACCGGGAACCGCACGTCGACCAGGTTGCGGTCGGAGGCGAAGTGCACATGCTCCAGGTGGTGCAGCAGCGATGGGCCGTCATACCAGGGCATGTGCTCCGACCGGCTGACGATGTTGTCGCCGTGCAGAGCCGAGATCGGAACCACCGACAGGTCCGGCGCGTCCAGCTTCGCGGCGAACGCGGTGAACTCGTCGGAGATCCGTTCAAAGACCTCCTGCGACCAGTCGACCAGATCCATCTTGTTGACGCAGAGCACCAGGTGCGGCACCCGCAGCAGCGAGCACAGGAACGCGTGCCGACGTGACTGCTCCACCAAGCCCTTACGCGCGTCGACCAGGATCAGCGCCAGGTCGGCGGTGGACGCCCCGGTGACCATGTTTCGGGTGTACTGGATGTGCCCGGGGGTGTCGGCGATGATGAACTTCCGCCGAGGAGTGGCGAAGTAGCGGTACGCCACGTCGATGGTGATGCCCTGCTCCCGCTCCGCCCGCAGGCCGTCGGTGAGCAGCGCCAGGTTGGTGTACTCGTCGCCGCGGGCGGCGCTGACCGCCTCCACCGCCGCCAACTGGTCGGTGAAGAGGGTCTTGGTGTCGTAGAGCAGGCGGCCGATCAACGTCGACTTGCCGTCGTCGACGCTGCCGGCGGTGGCAAACCGCAGCAGGTCCATCGCCCGCAGTTGCTCGCTCTCTGGCTCGCTGCGCACCGCAGTCATCAGAAGTACCCTTCCCGCTTCCGGTCCTCCATAGCCGCCTCGCTGACCCGGTCATCGCCGCGGGTGGCGCCGCGTTCGGTGATCCGGGTCGCCGCCACCTCCTCGATGACCTTCACCACCGTGTCCGCCTCCGACCGCACCGCGGCGGTGCAGGAGGCGTCCCCGACGGTGCGGTAGCGCACCCGTTCCAGCCGTGGGGTCTCGCCCTCGCGCGGGGCGAAGAATTCGTTTACCGCGTAGAGCATCCCGTCGCGCTCCACCACTTCCCGGTCGTGCGCGAAGTAGATCGTGGGCAGCGGGATCTCTTCCCGCGCCAGGTAGTGCCAGACATCCAACTCGGTCCAGTTGGAGAGCGGGAACACCCGGATCGACTCGCCGGGGTGCCGCTTGCCGTTGTAGAGCGACCACAGCTCGGGGCGTTGATTCTTCGGGTCCCACTGGCCGAACTCGTCACGGAACGAGAAGACCCGCTCTTTGGCCCGGGCCTTCTCCTCGTCGCGCCGGGCACCCCCGAAGAGCGCGTCGAACCGGTACTTCTCCACCGCCGAGAGCAACACCGGGGTCTGGATCCGGTTGCGGGAGCCGTCTGCGGGCTCATGCACCAGCCCCGCCTCCAGCGCCTCGGGCACGCTCGCCACGATCAGCTGCAGACCCAGGGTCGCCACCTGCTCGTCCCGATATTTGAGAACCTCGGGGAAGTTGTGGCCGGTGTCCACGTGCATCACCGGGAACGGGATGGCGCCGGGGGCGAACGCCCGCTGCGCCAGGCGCAGCATCACCACCGAGTCCTTGCCGCCGGAGAAGAGCAGCACCGGCCGCTCCAGCTCCGCGGCGACCTCCCGCATGATAAAGATGCTCTCCGCTTCGAGCGCATCCAGATGCGAGACCTGATACCGGGCGCTCATGTCTCCTCCGCTCGTCTAGCTACCGCCGCCAACAACTCACCGGCCAGATCCCGCCGGCAGACCAACAGGTCCGGCAGCCGCGGGTCGGGCTGGTTGTATTCCAGGGTAGAGCCGTCGATCCGGGATGTGTGCAGACCAGTGGCGCGCGCCACCGCGACCGGCGCCGCTGAGTCCCATTCGTACTGTCCGCCGGCGTGCAGATAGGCGTCGACCTCACCGGCGATCACCGCCGCGATCTTCGCCCCGGCCGACCCCAGCGGCACCAGTTCACCACCGAGCTCCTCGGCGATGGCCGCGACGAACGCCGGTGGCCGGGTCCGGCTCACCGCGATCCGCAGCCGGGGCCGGCCCCCCTCGACCACCGGGTCGGCCAGCGGAGGATACGCCGGCGGATGATCGGTGGAGAAGAGCCGGTGCTGCGCGGGCAGGGCTACCGCGCCAGCCTGCAATCCCACATTGCGGGACCAGAGCGCCACGTGAACCGCCCAGTCGACCCGGCCCGGCTCGCTGAACTCGCGGGTCCCGTCGAGCGGGTCCACGATCCACACCCGCTCAGCGGTGAGCCGCCGGGGATCGTCCACCCCCTCTTCCGAGAGCACCGCGTCGCCGGCCCGCCACTGACTGAGCGCGGAGACGAGCACGTCATGCGCCCGCTTGTCGCCAGCATCACGCAGCCGCGCCGGATCATCATGGCCGAACTCGGCCCGCAGCGCGAGCAGCTCGTCCCCGGCGCGCGCCGCCAGCCAGCGAGCGAACGCACCGTCGCCAACCGGAGGGGTCACTCGCGGTCCTCCTGACCTTGCTCAGGGTGTGTCAGGCCTGAGACACACGGGCGACAGCGTACGCAAGATAGTCGGCGAATCCAAGCAGAGCGACCGGTACCCGACACGCGCCTTCACCACATCGAGTATCAGTGGTAATGATTCTGGGCGGGTTCGAGGCCCTTGGTGATGATCGACTCAGCGAAGTCGGCCGACCGGTCCACGAGATAGTCGAGATCTTTGCGCTCTGCCGCGGAGAAGTCAGACAACACCCAGTCTGCTGGGTCCTGCCGACCAGGCGGCCGGCCCACCCCGAAGCGCAGCCGCAGATAATCCTTGCTCGCCAACGACTTGGTCAACGACCGTAGCCCGTTGTGCCCGCCCTCGCCGCCGCCCAGCTTGGCCCGCAAGGTGCCGTAGCCCAGGTCGAGATCGTCGTGGATCGCCACGATCCGGGCCGGCGGAATCTTGTAGAAGCGGCTCAGCCCAGCCACCGGGCCGCCGGAGAGATTCATGTAGGTCATCGGCTTGACCAGCACCAACCGGGGTCCGCCGAGCCCGAGGCGCCCCTCGGCGACCTCCGCCACCACGCGTTTGGGTCGGCTGAACCGGGCCCCGATCCGCTCCGCGAGCAGGTCGGCGACGAGGAAGCCGACATTGTGCCGATGGCGGGCGTACTTCGGGCCCGGATTACCGAGCCCGACCACCAGCCACACGTCGTCCGCGTCGGCGGCGGACTGCTCCTGCGGACGGCCGGCAGGGCCGGACCGGTCGGCCGTCGCCGACCGGCCCCCGGCAGGTTCGGTGCGCCCGGTCACGGCGCCCACCAGCCGTCGGATCAAGACTCGGCGGAGCCGGCCGACTCGCCCTCGCCGCCCGGCTCGCCCGCCTCGGCCTCAGCCTCCGCCGCGGTCTCGCCCTCCATCTCGGCCGCGGTCGGCGAGCCGGTGATCATCACGATCAGCGCCTCCGGGTCCGCGGCGAGCTCCGAGCCCACGGGCAGCGTCACATCGCCGGCGTTGACCCGCTCGCCGACGTCGAGCCCCTCGATCGAGACATCCAGCTGGTCAGGCAGGCGGGTGGCGTCGGCGATGATCGCGATCGTGTCCTGCTCCTGCATCACCAGGGTGCCGCGGGCCGGCTCACCCACCAGGTGCACCGGGATCTCCACGGTGAGCTTCTCGCCCCGCCGGACCAGCAGCAGGTCGGCGTGCTCGTAGGTGTTCTTCAGCGGGTCCCGCTGGATCGCCTTGGGCAGCGCGGTGGCCTTGGTCCCGTCTGGGAAGGTCAGGGTCAGCACGTTGGTCATGCCGCCATAGCGGATCGCGCTGGCGAACTCCAGCGACGGCAGGGACAGGTGCTTGGGCGCTTCGCCGTGCCCGTACAACACCGCAGGGGTCTTGCCGGCGCGGCGGGTGCGCCGAGCGCCGCCCTTGCCGAACTCGGTACGGATCTCGGCGTTGATCTCGGAAACGGACACGACTCAGCTCCGGTTTGGTTCGGGGGTTCTGTTCGTCATCGCCACCGTCGACACGGCAACCGGTAAATCCTACCCGGTGGTCAGCTCATGCCTCCGAAGAGGGTCGTCACCGAGCCATCCTCGAAGACTTCCCGGATGGCGTGGGCGAGCAACGGCGCGATCGAGATCACCGTCAGCTTGTCGAGCTGCTTCTCCGGCGTAAGCGGCAGCGAGTTGGTGACCACGACCTCACTGATCCGGCTATTTTTCAGCCGCTCGACGGCCGGGTCGGGCAGCACCGGATGGGTCACGACCACGATCACCTCGGCGGCGCCCGCCGCGAAGAGCAGGTCGGCGGCCTTGCAGACGGTGCCGCCGGTCTGGATCTCGTCGTCGACCACGACACAGACCCGACCCGCGACCTCACCGACCACCCGGTTCGCCACCACCTGGCCGGGAGTCGTGACATCGCGGGTCTTGTGGATGAAGGCCAGCGGGCAGCCGCCCAGCCGGTCGGTCCACCGCTCCGCCACCCGGACCCGACCGGAGTCGGGCGCCACCACCGTCAACGGCTGGCCCGAGTAGGTCCGTTCGACGTACTCCGCCAGCAGCGGCAGCGCCAGCAGGTGATCGACCGGCCCGTCGAAGAACCCCTGGATCTGCGCGGTGTGCAGGTCAACGGTGAGGATCCGGTTGGCGCCGGCGGTCTTCAGCAGGTCAGCGATCAGCCGGGCCGAGATCGGCTCCCGCCCGCGGTGCTTCTTGTCCTGCCTCGAATACGGGTAGTACGGAAGCACCGCGGTGATCCGCTTCGCCGAGCCGCGCTTCAGCGCGTCGATCATGATCAAGGTCTCCATGACCCGCAGGTTCACCGGATCGGTCATCGACTGGACCACGAACGCGTCCGACCCGCGCACCGACTCCTGGTACCGGACGAAGAGCTCGCCGTTGGGGAAGTCATACAGGTCGGTCGGGGTGGGCGCCACTCCGAGCACCTCGCCGATCTCCTCTGCGAGAACCGGGAACGCCCGCCCGGAGAAGAGCATCAAGCTCTTACGATTCGCCGCCACGATGCTCGCCATCGGGTGAGGTCCCCCCAACATAATCAGCCGCCGATGCCGTGCACCAGTATCCCACCCCCGGCTGAACCGGCCAGCGCAGGCTCGGTTTGGGTCAGGACTCGCCGGCCACCTGGTCGGTGGCGGGCGGGGCGGCCTTGCGCGCGGCCTCGGCCGAAGCGGTATCCGGGCGGCGCCGCAGCACCCAGCCGTCGACATTGCGCTGCTGGCCGCGGGCGATCGCCAGGGCCCCCGGCTCCACCCCCAGGGTGACCACACTGCCGGCCGCCACGTACGCGCCGTCCTCGACCGAGACCGGGGCGACCAGGCTGGAGTTGGAGCCGACGAAGGCGGCCACGCCGACCTCGGTGTGGTGCTTGTGCACCCCGTCGTAGTTGACGAAGATCGTGCCGGCGCCGATGTTGGCCGCCGGCCCGATGGTGGCGTCCCCCACATAGCTCAGGTGCGGCACCTTGGCCCCCTCACCCAGCTCAGCCTGCTTCAGCTCAACGAAGGCGCCTACCTTGGCCCGGGCCGCCAGGCGCGCCCCCGGGCGTAGATAGGAGAAGGGCCCGACCTGCGCCCCCGGCCCCACCTCGGCGCCGACCGCGTGCGTGCGCACCACCACCGCGTCCTCGGCCACCAGGCAGTCGGTGAGCGTGCTCTCGGGCCCCACCGTCGCCCGCTCCCCCACCGCGGTGGCGCCGCGCAGCTGGCAGTGAGGTTCGATCACCGCATCCGTGCCCAGGGTGACGGTGACGTCGAGCCAGGTGGTCGCCGGGTCGATGATGGTGACCCCGGCGCGCAGCCACTCCCGGTTGATCCGGTCCCGCAGCTGGGCCCGGGCGGCCGCGAGCTCCGCCCGGTCGTTACAGCCGAGCGCCTCGATCGGGTCCGCCACCTGGTGCACCGCCACCGACGCGCCGCGTTCGAGCAGAATGCCGGCGGCGTCGGTGAGGTACTCCTCACGTTGGGCGTTGTCCCGGCTGAGCTGGCCCAGCACCGTCTGCAACGCCGCCGCGTCGAAGGCGTAACAGCCGACGTTGATCTCCTGGATGGCGCGCTGCGCGGCGCTGGCGTCGCGCTCCTCGACGATGCCGGCGAAGTCGCCCCGGGGACCCCGCCGGATCCGGCCGAGCCCGGTCGGGTCGGGCACCGCCGCGGTGAGCAGCGTGGCCGCCGCCCCGCTCGCCTCGTGGCGCTCGACGAGCTCGGTCAGCGTCTCCGGGCGCAGCAGCGGCAGGTCGCCGTTGAGGACCAGCACCGTGCCGGTGAGCTCGGATTCGGGCAGCGCCGCGAGCGCGGTGCGCACGGCGTGGCCGGTGCCCAGCTGCTCCGACTGCACCACCGGGACCGACTTCGGCGCCACTTCCGCGAGGTGGGCGCTTACCTGGTCGGCGCCGACCCCCACCACAACCAGGGTGCGCTCTGCCGCCAGCGGCTCCGCCGCGGTGAGCACGTGACCCAGCAGCGTCCGCCCGAGCAGCGGATGCAGCACCTTGGGCAGCGTTGAACGCATTCGCTTGCCGTGTCCGGCGGCGAGCACCACGGTGGTACGGGTGGTGCGGTTGTGCGGACTTGTCACGGTCTGCTCCCTCCGGTCAACCGGTTGACGGGGCCCACAGACAGCTGATCGATCCGATGCTGCTCCCGGAAGAGGACTCGAACCCCTACTTCTGGGACCAAAACCCAGCGTCCTGCCAATTAGACCATCCGGGACGGCGCGGCTCGGCCTCACCGCCGCGACTCACACCATATCCGACCGCCGTCACCGGGCTCCGGAAACTCCCCCGGATGCCCGCTGTTGCCGGGAAGCCCGAAGTCGGCTCTTCCCAACTTACGGAGGCGTAGGTTACGGTGACGTAGGCGTAGGAACGTGCTGCGTCGCCGGCTCCGCCGGGACCGCTCAACCGCAAAGGAAGACTATGGCTACTGCCGTCCTGGAACGCCCCGATTCCAGTAAGGGCCCCGAATCTGGCCCGAAGCCACTCACTGAAGGCAAGCAGCCGATCGGCATTCTGATCGCGCTCTGGTTCGTCGTTACGCTCCCATTCGCCGCGCTCATCGTGGCGATCCCGGTCGCCTGGGGCGGCTGGCTCTCGCTGACCGACATCGGGTTGGCGCTCGGTTTCTACCTGATCTCCGGGCTCGGGATCACCATCGGGTTCCACCGGTACCTCACCCACGGGTCGTTCAAGGCGAACCGCCCGCTGCGGATCGCGCTCGCCGCCGCCGGTTCGCTCGCGGTCCAGGGCAACGTCATCCAATGGGTCGCCGACCACCGGCGCCACCACGCCTTCTCCGACGTCGAAGGCGACCCGCACTCACCCTGGCGGTACGGGGCCACCGTGCGCGGGCTCACCAAAGGGCTCTTCCACTCGCATCTGGGCTGGATGTTCCACCGCGAGCTGTCGAACCGGGCCCGGTTCGCCCCCGACCTGGTCGCCGACCGTGACCTGCACAAGCTCGACAAGCTCTTCCCAGCGCTGGTCGCTACCTCGCTGCTGACCCCGGCGCTGCTCGGCGGCCTGATCACCTGGTCCTGGGCGGGCGCGCTCTCCGCCTTCTTCTGGGCCGGGCTGGTCCGGATCGGCCTGCTGCACCACGTCACCTGGTCGATCAACTCGGTCTGCCACGTCTTCGGCGAGCGCCCGTTCATGGTCCGCAACGGTGACAAGGCCGCGAACTTCTGGCCGCTGGCGATTCTGTCGTTCGGCGAGAGCTGGCACAACCTCCACCACGCCGACCCGACCTGCGCTCGGCACGGGGTGCTCCGCGGCCAGATCGACATCAGCGCCCGAGTGATCTGGATGTTCGAGAAGCTGGGCTGGGCCAGCCACGTCCGATGGCCCAAGCAGGAGCGCCTAGCCTCGAAGCTGATCGCGAAGTCTTGAGCACCGCCCTGCACAATGGCCAAGTGGCCGAAGTAACCCCCGAACCGAGTAAGCGCCGGGTGCGGATGTCCGCTACCCAGCGA
Organism: Natronosporangium hydrolyticum; assembly: GCF_016925615.1. Classification (NCBI taxonomy): domain Bacteria; kingdom Bacillati; phylum Actinomycetota; class Actinomycetes; order Micromonosporales; family Micromonosporaceae; genus Natronosporangium; species Natronosporangium hydrolyticum. Next base: position 782,877 of record NZ_CP070499.1, on the reverse strand, counting down.
CGCGAACAACTGATCGTCATCGGTCGGGAGCTCTTCGCCGAACGCGGTTTCGACGCCACCTCCGTCGAGGAGGTGGCGTCCCGCGCCAAGGTCTCCAAGCCGGTGGTCTACGAACACTTCGGCGGCAAAGAGGGCCTGTACGCGGTGGTGGTCGACCGGGAGGTCCGGTCGCTGCTCACCCGGGTGGGCAACGGCCTGACCGCCGGGCACCCAAGGGAGCTGCTGGAGCAGGCGGCGCTGGCGCTGCTGGACTACATCGAGGAAGAGACCGACGGCTTCCGGGTGCTGGTCCGGGAGTCGCCGGTGATGTCCAACACCGGTAACTTCTCCTCGGTGCTCAACGACGTCGCCCACCGGGTCGAGCACATCCTGGGCGCCGAGTTCAAGTCCCGGGGCTACGACCCGAAGCTCGCCGAGCTCTACTCGCAGATGCTGGTCGGGATGGTGGGCCTGGTGGGCCGCTGGTGGCTGGACGTTCGCAAGCCACGCAAGGGCACGGTCGCCGCGCACATGGTGAACCTCGCGTGGAACGGCCTGTCGAACCTGGAGGCGAAACCTACCCTGATCACCCGCCGCGCCCGCTGACCCGGCGCCCGGCCCCCTGCTCCTGCCGCTCCGGCTGCTGACTCGGTGACTCCTGCCCGGCACCTCGTGGGGTGCCGGGCGGGGTGCCCGGCTCCTCACCCAGCTCGCGTCGGATCAGCTCCCCGTGGCGTAGCTGCTCTTCGGCGTAGGCCGCATCGTCGGAACCGATCCGGCCGTAGAGCGCCGCGAGCAACAGGATCAGCCCGATCACGAACGACACGATCGAGTTGCGCATCGCATAGTTGAGCAGGTTCAACTCGGTGTAGAGCAGGGTCATCATCGCCAGGCCTGCGACCAGGAAGACGATCCCACCGAAGTAGTTGATGAAGTGGCAGAGGTTGCGGCCGTAGATCGCACCGCCCACCAACACCAGCCCGACCACCGTCGACAACCCGCTGAAGGCAGGGTTGGTGCGCAGCCCGAGCACCCAGGTCTCGCTGCGGTCGAAGACCGGCGCCCCCCAGGTCTCGATCAGCCCAGCCACCCCGAAGGCGAGCACGTACAACCCGGCCAGCCCGGCCAGCACCCGCAGGTACGGTCCGGCTGGGTGATTGATCGGCAGATGGGACTGGACCCGCCACATACCAGGTGGGTACCCGACACCGTCGCGGATCATGCTTACCCACCCGCGGCTGCTACGGGGCGGTGGGGCGCCCCTCGTTCACCGCGCCGGTCGCCACCGGCTCGGTGCCCGCGTCCTGCGCCGGGATCGCTGGCGCGTCGCCACCCGCCGGGGCCGGCACATCCGGCCGGACGCTGGTGTCGCTCGCCGGCCCGACCTTGCCGTAGAGGCCAGCCGCGATCAGCCCGACCCCCACCAGGTACGCCATGCTGGTGGTGACGCTGGAGAAGTTGAAGACGTTCCCCTCGGTGGCGACCAGCGCCATCATCGCGGTCCCGATCACCAGGAAGCCGCCGCCCAGCCAGAAGTTGGCCATGCGGTCCAGGTTGCGCCCGATCACTGAGGTGAGCAGGATCACTACACCAGCCACGAGGCAGACCACCGAAAATCCGCCATTCGTGGGGATGCCGAGCGCACTCCAATCGCCCCGACCCAGCCAGTCCTCCCCCTGCGTCTGGACGAGGCCGACCACACCGAAGGTCACCAGCCAGCCAGCGATCACGATGGCGACACCGCGGTACAAGGGGCGCAACGGATGATTGACGGGAATGTGTGACATCAGGGGTCTCCAGGGGCCAAGGTCGCTCGGGGGCGGCGCCGGTCAGTGCGCACTACCGAATTGTCCCGCACCCCGATCACTGCGCTGCGCCACCCCCGTACCCGTAGGATTCCACCCAGCGATCACCGCTGAAAGACAGCGTGAGGAGGGCGACGTTGCCCGGACTCGCCACCGGAACGCCAGAACCGACCACCCCCGGCTTCGCCGCACCCGCGCTGGTGGGGCGGGAAGCGGAGGTCGCCGCGCTGCTCCGGACCCTGACCGAACCCGCGCTGGTCCTCGTTGAGGGCGAAGCCGGGATCGGCAAGAGCCGGTTGCTGCGCGAGTTCGCCGCCGCCAGCGGCGACCGGCGGCTGCTGTGGTGTGCCTGCCCACCCCACCCGGAGCCGCTGCTGCTGGCGCCGCTGGTCGACGCCCTCCAGCGGCACCGGGCCGAGGTCCCCGACCTGCCGCTCAGCGCGCTCGCCGGTGCGCTGCGGCCGCTCTTCCCCCGGTGGGCCGACCGGCTGCCGCCGCCGCCCGAGCCGCTGCCCGACCTGAAAGCGACCCGCCACCGGCTCTTCCGGGCCCTGGCGGAGCTGCTCGGGCAGCTCAGCTTCCAAGCGATCGTGGTAGAGGACGTGCACTGGGCTGACGTCGCCACCCTCGAGTTCCTGCTGTTCCTCGCCGGTCGGGCCGCCACCGCCCACCGGCTCACCGGCACCGGCGGAACACCCGGCCCTCCCGGCCAGGCCGCCAGCCTGATCGTCAGCTACCGGCCCGCCGACGTTCCGCCCGACTCGCTGCTGCTGCGGCTCTCGTCCCGACCCTCGGCCGGCAACCGGCAGCTGCGGATACCCGTGCCCGCGCTGGACACCGCCGGCACCGCCCGGCTCGCGTCGTCGATGCTGCCCGGCGAGCCGATCTCGGAGGATCTCGCGGACTTCCTCCACCAGCACACCGAGGGCGTACCGCTGGCGGTGGAGGAGTCGGTGCGGCTGCTGCGCGACCGGGGCGACCTGGTGCGCCGCGGCGGCGAATGGGTGCGGCAACGGCTGCCCGAGCTCACCGTCCCGCCGACCATCCGGGACACGGTGCTGGCCAGGATCCCCCGCCTGTCGGCCTCGGCCCAGCAGGTGCTGGCCGCAGCCGCCGTGCTAGCGGCCCCGGCCACCGAGGCGGTGATCGCCCGCGTCGCGGCGGCCGACACCCAGCCGGACCCCGACGCCCAATCAGACCCCGACGCATGGTTCGACCAGGTCCGGCGCGGTCTCGGTGAGGCCATAGCCGGCGGCCTGCTCCGGGAAGAGGGCGACCAACGCAGCAGCTTCCGGCACGTGCTGATGGGCCAGGCGGTCTACGAATCATTACCGGCGGCCCGGCGGCGCGCCCTGCACCTGGCCGCCGGTACCGCGCTCGCCGAAGCGGGCACCGCCCCGCCCGCGGCCCTGGCCCGACACTTCAAACAAGCCCGGCAGCCCGCACGCTGGATGCGCTACGCCGAACTAGCCGCCGACCAGGCCGGCGAATCGGGCGACTACGACGCCGCGGTAGCGCTGCTCCTCGACGCCCTCGCCGCACCTAACCGCAGCATCGACGACCAGGTCAGGCTCGGCCGCCGCCTCGCGCTCGCCGCCAGCTACCGCCGCGAAGCCGTGGACGAGCTGCATCAGCGGGCGGTCGAGACGCTGCGCCGGCTGCTGGCGGACACCACGCTCTCCCCGACCGAGGACGCCGAACTGCGCAGCGGCTTCGGCCGGCTGCTGGCCCAGCTAGGCGAGTTCGGCCCGGCCCGGGCCGAGATCGGGCGGGCGGTCAGCCAGCTCGATCACCACCCGGTCGAGGCCGCCCGCGCGATGCGCTTCCTCGGATTGCCCTTCGTCGGCGACGAACCCGCCACCGTCCACCGCCGGTGGTTGCAGCGGGCAGCAGGCGTGGACCTGGCCCGGCTGCCCGCCGCCGAGCGGCTCGCGTTGACCGTCGACCGCGCCGCCGGGCTGCTGCAGCTGGGCGACCCAGCCGGCTGGGCGGTCGCCGACGAACTACCCGCCACCGTGCTGGGGGCGGCCGGCCGCACCGCCGAGGAGCGGCGGCAGGTCGCCCGCGGCTACCTCAACATCGGCGCCGCCGCCATCCTGTGGGGGCGCTACCGGCACGCCGAACAGCTCCTCAACCAGGCCGCCGAACTCGCCGACGCCGACCGCTACCTGCGGCTCGGGCCGCTGATCCGGATCTCCCAGGCACAGTTGGAGTGGTACACCGGCCAGTGGGCAGGGCTCACCGAGCACGTGACCACCGCCGCCGACCCCAGCTCCGACGAGCCGCTAGCGCTGCTCGGCGCGGTCCGAGTCGGCCTGTGGCACCTCGCCCAAGGCAGCCACCGGCGAGCCGAGGCGGCGCTACGCCAAGCGCTCGCCGAGGTCGCCCGGATCGGCACGGTCGACGATGGTCTCGAACCGGCCGCCGCGCTCGGCCGGCTCGCGTTGTCGCGGGGCCAGGTCGACGATGCGTTGGCGTATACCGAGCGTCCGATGGCGACGGTGGCCGGCAAGGGCATCTGGATCTGGGCTACCGAACTCGCCCCGGTACGCGTCGCCGCACTGCTCGCCGCCGGGCGACTATCCGAGGCCGAGGAGCTCGTCAACGCGTACCAGCGGGGGATGCGCCGCTGCCCGGCGCCGGCCGGGCGGGCGGCGCTGGCGACCTGCCGGGCGCTGCTGGCCGCGGCCACCGGCCCGGCTCCGGCGGCGGCCGGCCGGTTCGCGGTCGCGGCGCGTGCCTGGGAAGAACTCCCCCGCCCGTACGAGGCGCTGTTGGCGCGCGAACAGCAGGCCGTCGCCGAGCTGGCCGGCGACCGCCAGGCTGCCGCGCTGACCCGGCTCGGCACCACCTTCCAGGCGCTGTCCGAGCTGGGCGCCCGGGGCGACGCCGAGCGGGTCGGTGAGCTGCTGCGGGCCCACGGGGTGGACGCCCGCCGGGAGTGGCGCCGCGGTCGGCGCGGCTACGGCGACCGGCTTTCGCCGCGGGAGCTAGATGTGGTGCGGCTGGTCGCCACCGGCGCCACCAACCGGGAGGTCGCCGCCGCGCTGTCCCGATCCCCGAAGACGGTCGCCGGGCAGCTCAGCTCCGCGATGCGGAAACTCGGTGTCACCTCCCGGACCGAGTTGGCGGTCGACACGGTCCGCAACCGGCTGTTACCCGACCCCCCGGTCCCGGATCAGGCCGAGCCCTGAGGTACGACCTGAGCCGGCGCGCGCGAGCGCCGGCCACTCAGTGCTGCACCCGGGCGCCCGGCACCGGCCCGTGACAGGTCCGCACCGCCCGGCATACCTCCGCACCGGTCAACGCCGCCGCCACCTCGGCGGCGTGTTCGGCGTGCCGGGCGAGGAAGACACAGGTCGGGCCCGAGCCAGAGATCAACCCGGCCAACGCCCCGGCCGCCTCCCCCGCGGCGAGCACCGCCGACAGCTCCGGCCGCAGCGACCGGGCCGCCGCCGCCAGGTCGTTGCCGAGCGCCGCACCGAGCACTTCCGGGTCCCGCTGCCGCAGCGCCGCCAACAGCCCCGCCGGCTCCGGCAATGGCGCCGGCGCCGCGTCCGCCGCCCGCAACCGGTCCAGCTCCTGGTAAACCTCGGGGGTGGCCAGGCCACCATCGTGGAACCCCACCACCCAGTGCCACACCCCCGGCCGGGCCAGCACCGGACTCACCTGCTCACCCCGGCCGATCCCGAGCGCCGTGCCGCCGTAGATCAGGAACGGCACGTCGGCGCCGAGCCCGGCCGCCAACCCGGCCAGCTCCTCCCGCGACAACCCGAGGTCCCACAGCGCGTCGCAGGCCACCAGGGTGGCCGCGGCGTCGGCGCTGCCGCCGGCCAAGCCACCCGCCAGCGGGATCTGTTTGCGCAGGTGCAGCCGCGCGTGGGCCGGCACGTCGGCGTGCTCCGCCAGCGCCCGGGCCGCCCGCAGCACCAGGTTCGAATCGTCCAGGGCCAGCTCACCGGCGCCCTCACCGGCCATAGTGAGGGCCAACGTGTCCCCCGGCCGGGCCGTCACCTCGTCGAAGAGCGAGATCGCATGGTAGACGGTCTGGAGTTCGTGATAGTTGTCGGGCCGAACCTCGCCCACCCCGAGGTGCAGGTTCACCTTCGCGGGAACCCGGACCCGCACCGCGCCGGTGCCGGCCGGCTTCGGCTGGTCATACTCGTCGTCTGCCCACAACGGCCTGGTCACTGGGTCGTCCCCTCGGCGGCGGTAGTGGCCGCGGCGGCGATCGCCGCGAACTGCTCTATGGTGAGCGACTCGGCCCGCGCCTGCGCAGGCACCCCCGCGATGTCGAGCAGCGCCTCCGCCCGCGCGGCGCCGCCGGCCCAGCCCGCCAGCGCCGTTCGCAGCATCTTGCGCCGCTGCCCGAACGCAGCGTCGACCACCGCGAAGACCGCCGTCCGGGCCGGACCGGCCGGGGGCTCCCGCCGGGCAAAGGCCACCAGCCCGGAGTCGACGTTCGGCGCCGGCCAGAAGACTGTCCGGGGCACCCGGCCCGCCGGCCGCGCCTGCGCATACCAGGCGAGCTTCGCCGACGGCACCCCATACACCCGGGAACCCGGACCGGCGGTCAACCGGTCCGCCACCTCCTGCTGCACCATCACCAGGCCGTGCCGCAGTGTCGGCACCACCGCCAGCAGATGCAGCACCACCGGCACCGCCACGTTGTACGGCAGGTTCGCCACCAGCGCGGTCGGGGCCGGTTCCGGCAGCTCGGACAGCGTCAACGCGTCCGCCAGGTGGCCGGTGAACCGGTCAGCGTACTCCGGGGCCCAGCCGTGCACCGTCTCCGGCAGGGCGGCGGCCAGCACCGGGTCGACCTCCACCGTGTGGACGTGGCGACAGGCCGGAAGCAACCCCAGCGTCAACGAACCCAAACCCGGACCGACCTCCAGTACCACATCGGCCGGATCCAACCCGGCGGCGGTGACGATCCGCCGGATGGTGTTGGCGTCGACCACGAAGTTCTGCCCCCGCTGCTTGGTCGGCCGCACCCCCAGCCGGTCCGCGAGCTCCCGCAGCTGCGCCGGGCCCAACAACCCGGTCACGCCCCGCCCCAGCCACCGAAGACCCACTCCCCGGTGTCGCTGATCGCCCTACACAACGGGGCCAGCTCCACTCCCCGCGCCTCGGCCAACCCGCGGACGGTCACCGGGATCAGATACGGCCCGTTCCGGCGCCCTCGGTACGGGTGCGGAGTGAGGTACGGCGCATCGGTCTCCACCAGCAACCGGTCCGGCGGGCAACGACGCGCCGCCTCCCGCAGCGACCTGGCGTTACGGAAGGTCACGGTGCCGGCGAAGCTGAGCACGAACCCGCGCCGGAGACACTCGTCGGCGAACTCAGCGTCGCCCGAGAAGCAGTGCATCACCACCCGGTCGGGGGCGCCCTCGTCGTCGAGCACCCGCAGCACCTCGGCGTGCGCCTCCCGATCGTGAATGATCAAGGCTTTGCCGAACCGCTTCGCGATCGCGATATGGCCCCGGAAGCTGGCCTCCTGCGCCGCAGCCCCCTCCGGGCCGGTCCGGAACGTGTCCAGGCCGGTCTCCCCGACCCCCCGCACCCGCGGTGCCGCGGCCAGCCGCTCCACCTCCCGCAGCGCCTCGTCGAGCCCGTCGCCGAGCCGGGGCGCTTCGTTCGGGTGCACCCCGACCGTGGCGAGCACCTGCGGGTGCTCGGCGGCGAGCTGGCTGGCCCACCGGGACGACGGCAAGTCGACGCCGACCTGGACCACCCGGTCCACCCCCACCGCGGCGGCGGCGGCGAGCTGCGCCGCCGGATCGCCGCCACCGGCGTCGCTCACCAGGTCCAGGTGGGTGTGGCTGTCCACCACCGGCAACGGCAACGGCTCCGGGGCCGGCGGCGCCTCGTGCTCGCCCCGCCCCGCCGCCCGCTGCCGCCGTTCATCCGCGTCCGCTCCACTCACCCTGCCATGATTCCAGGCCGCCGCCCGCAGCAGCGGAGCCAGCCCGGGCGGGCTCCGATTCGGGCGCCGCAAGCTCGTCGTCCTGCGGGAGCAGACCGATGATCTCCTGCCAGACCACGGTCGGGGTGGTCGCCGAAAGGGTGACCGCACCGGGGCCCGTTGTCACCCGCCACAGGCCGACCTGCGCGTCGACTACCTGCAGCGACCGTTCACCTACCGCGCCGGGCGCCGGCCGCCAGCGCACCGCCACCTCCCACCGCCGCCTTAGGCTCGTCACCAGCCGCCGGGCCGCATCGGCCGCCGCCGGGCCGGCCTCGGCCGCGGCATCGACAAACCGCAGCATCGCCTGCTCCCGCTCAGCCCTGCCGTTGACCGTGGTGACCAGCTCCTCCCACACATCCGCCGGCACGGCGAAGAACAGCTCCGGCGGTCGCGGTCGCGGCCCGAACTCGGTCTCGGTGGCGACCAGCTCTGGCAAGAGCGTCACTGGTTGTGTCCGAAACTCCCGGAGACCGTCGTCGTCGTCCCGAAGCACCGCCATCGCGTCCCGGCCCAACCAGCCAGCCACGTGCCGGGTGCGCAGTACATCCGTCTCCGGGGTGTCGACTCGCAACGTGAGCCGGCACACGGGCACGGCCACCGCGTCAAGCCCGTACGCCAGAGAAGGATGCGGTATGCAGCCGCGCACCACACCGCTGTCACGTAGCTCGGCAAGGTGATGCCCGTCCAGCTGCTCGGTGGAGTCTTGACGAACCAGGTCCCTAAGAACTGCGAAGCTTACATCGTCTAGCCGTAGCCGCCCATTGACCGGGTCAAATGAGACTGTCACGAAACCTCCTGCGGAAGCCGGAACTCGTAAACCATCGCGGCGAATATCTCGCGATAGGCGGGATATTCCAATGTGCCTACCGAGGCGGTCAGCGCGAAGCAGTGCTCCTCACCAATGTAGATCCATTGTTCGAACGTCACCGCTCCTGCCTCCGCCGCATGATGACCGAGGGTCCGGAGCAGTGGGCACCCCCGCAGCCGACTCTCCTCCTGATCAAGCAGACGAAACCGCGTAAGCGCCCGATGCAGCCCTTCGATGTTCGCCGCGTGCCGCGCGGCAACCGTCACCTCTGGCCCGAGCTGGTCGACGGTGACAATCAGGTTCGCCCGGAACCGCCAGGGCGGATCAGGTGGTGCCGCCACGATCAGCGGCACTTCCGCAGTATCTACTGCGCGCTCCCATTCGCGGGGGACGGGCACCGAGAAACCCGCCCGCGGGTGTTTGTATTGGACCATCTCCTCGGCCTTCGCTGCATGCACAGTTGCGTCCCCTCTCATCTAGCGCCCCGCCAACCAGTTCGTCACGTCGTCGCGTACCTGCGTCGGGTCCGCCTCGGGCGTCCCGCTGCTGCCGGGAACCGCCCACCGGCCAAGGTTGCTCAGCTCGGTAAGGTTGCCGGCGGCGGCACCGACGTATGCGGCGGCACCGTCCCTGACACCGCCTGAGGAGCCGGGCGCCGAACCGGCCGCGTGGTCGATGACATAATCGAGGCTGTCGATCGCACGGTCGGACGCCCAACCACCCGCGATGCCGCCGAGCGTGCTCCCGACCACCGAGCCAACTACCACCCCTTTCGGGCCAAGGCCGGCGCCCGCCGCGGCGCCGAGCAGCCCACCCGCGGCGGCGAAGCCAGCCGTCATCCCACCGGCGATACCGGCGCGCGCTACCCGGTATTCGGTGGTGTATCCGGTGTTCCGATCGTCGTACCACTGGAATCCGGCGGCGGCCCCGCCGGCGGTGACCAAGCTCAAGCGGGAGGCCCAGGTCGCCATCTGCCGCATCCGCTGACCATGGCCGCTCTCTCGGAGGGCGGTCGTTACCAGCCGCGCCGCCCCTTTGGCATCCGGAACACCGCCAGCCCAGCGTCCGTCCACGTACCGTTGTGCCCAGATCAGGTAATGCCGCGTCCACCACCTGTGATGCGCCCATCTGCCGCCGAAGAAGAGCTCCGACATGATCCACGGCATCGCCGGACCGATGTTCCGGGTGAACCAGTCCATTCCATCAAAGAACCGTTTCGCCACCGACAGGTTCGCCTCGGTGGGGCCGTCGGCGAGCATGGCGGCGGCCTGGTCCTCGCCGTCGAGGATGTGCGTGTTGTACGCCTCCCACCACTGCTCACGCGCCTTGGCGAGCGCATCCAGGCGGGCCTGCTCGATCTCGTCGTCATCCGGGTCGTCACCGGTCACCCCGTAGCGAGGCCCCTGGCTCTCGTACCGTTCGACAATTTTGTCCACTTCAGAGTTGAAGGTCTCCACCTTGCCGGCCCAGAACTCGGTCACCACCGCCGCCCACGCCAGGGACGTGCTGGCCTGGTCGGCGCCGGCCCGCAGCGGCTGCGGCGCCCCCTGCGCCTCGCCCGCACCGAGCCCCTGCCAGTCGTCGATCACCGGCTGATATGCGTGGGTGGTCAGCGACACGTTGTCGCCGGCCTGCGAGGCGTCGGCGAGCAGGCCGGAGCTGGCCGCGTGCAGCTCGCCGACGTCCGCCTGGTGCTTCTCAAAGGGTTCCATGACGACAGGTCCTCCGCTTCCCTCGGCGGCGGTCAGCCGAAGTTGATCTGCCGCGCCAGCACCGAGGCCTGCGACACCAGGTTCCCGACCTGGCCGCCGAGCACCCCTGAGCTGTCGCCGTCCGCCTGGTCCACGGCGCTCGCCGCACTAGCCGCGTTGCCACCCAGCGCGCTCGCCCGTACCGCCTGGTTCTGCAGGCACGGCCGTAGCTGGGCCAGGTAGCTGTCGAAGGCGGAGCTGAGTTTGCCCGATCGGCAGCCGCCACCCGCGTTGCGCAGCATGGTTTCGCTGTGCTGCGCCCAACCAGACCAGTCCCCAGCGGTCATGGCGGTACGGCTCCCGGCCGCACCGACCACCCCCGGCAGCACGCTCAAGAACGACATGGTGACACCCCCTCGTCTCGCATTGACGAGGACGACGCTAACCACCGGCGATTCAGAATCCGCATAGTCGGGGTTTATCCAGGTCACGGCGCCGGAACCCGCCAGGCGCGGATCACCTCCTGGTCGATCTGGTTCCCCTCGACGTCACTCGCGACCACCCGGATCGACCCGAACCCAGAGTGATCCAACGGCGGAGTAGGCAGGTTGGTGTGGAAGCTGCCTTCGCCCGACGGCTGCACCGACTGTGGCGACCAGCTCCCACCGTCGTCATAGGAGATCCACAGCTGCGCCGCCGCCACCGAGCCGACGGTCAGCGCGGCGTCGGCGGCCCCCGGCGCCCCCACCGCCGGACCGATCAGCGTGGCGGTGAGCGCCAACGACAGGAGGAGAGCCAGTGGCGTACGCCAGCCGGCGATATGGGGTCGCATGTGGAACTCCCAACTCAGGAGAGTAGGCGGGTGTGAGCTGCGGCCTCCCGCTGGCGCACCTGCGCGCCCCGACGTCAGCGGATCCCCGGACGCTCCCGCGACACCACCGACGTGGCATCTAGGGATCTAAATCTAGTTCATGGCCCGAAATCGGTCAACCCGGACACGGGGCGGCGCTCGGAGGTGACACCTTGCCTAAGGTGGGCGCAGCGGAATAGGATGACTCCGGAGAGTTCCGAATAGGTGGGACGGGGGCGCCTTTCCATCCTGGGAGGTCCCTCGTGCATTCCCGACCACGGCGCTCATCGTGGATTTGACCACGGTCTCATATACCTTGGCCGATCCTGACTACTACGAACCCCGCCACCGACACCAGGACAACAGCCGACCGCTGCGCCCCAGCAGCCCGCCGGTTGGCTGGCGGAGCAGCCGGCACGACGTCTGGCTGAGCTGGGAGCCGCCCTCCGGTCCGCCGCTGCCGGCGCAGGGATGGAAGATCCACGTCTCGGCCACGCTCCCCGGCGCCTCCCGAGTCCTCGACAGCGTGACCGCCGCCTGTGCTACCGCCACCGTCTCGTTCAAGCACCTGGCCAGCGAGTTCGCGTTTCTACTCATGGGACACAAGCACGGCGTCCGGTCCCAGGCCGGAAAGTTCTGCACCCTCTACCCAGCAACTGAGTCCGCGGCCCGGCAGCTGTTGACAGAGCTCGCCGGGGCGCTGGTCGACGAACCGGGCCCGTATATCCTCAGCGACCGACGGTTCGGCGACTCCCGCACAGTGCACTACCGGTACGGAGCCTTCCAGGCCCGGACCCGAGTCACGCTCGATGGTCGCGCGGTGCCACTGCTCACCAACGGCTCCGGCCAATGGGTGGAGGACCTCCGCAGCCACCAGTTCATGCTGCCCGAGGGAGTCACCGACCCGTTCCTCGCCAAAGCCCCGGCACCGGCGCAGACCGACGGCGGCGTGATGATCGGTGGCTACCGGGCGACCGCCGCGCTGGCACAGAGCAACGCCGGCGGGGCTTACCGAGCCGTAGCCGCCAGCGGCCGGCCCGTCTTCCTGAAAGAGGCCCGGGCGCACACCGGCTTCCACTGGGACGGCAGCACCGCGTCGCAGCGGCTCCACCGCGAGCACCGGGTGCTCGGCGACCTCCACACCCGCGCCCCCGGCCTGGCTCCGGAGCCGATCGAACTGTTCCGGGAGTGGGAGCATGACTTTCTCGTCACCGAACTGGTGCCGGGTAGCTCACTGTTCGGCTACGCCGCCCGCCGCAACCCGTACCTGCAGGAGGGCAGCCCGGCCGAGTTCGAGTCGTACTTCCACGCCTGTCTCGACTACCTCGCCCAGCTGAACCGGGCGCTACAGCGGCTGCACGAGCTCGGCTACCGGTTCGGCGACGTCAACCCGCGCAACGTCCTGATCACCGACGACGGCCAGGTACGCCTGATCGACTTCGAGTCGTGCAACCGACTGGACCAGCCGCCGATCGACCTCGGCGCACCCGGCTACCTGCCGCCCGACCCCCACGCCAGGGCAGGAACCGGGGCCGACGACTACGGTCTGAGCGCGGTTGCGCTGACCATGCTGGCACCAGTACACCAGCAGCTGGTCCGCAACCCGGCCGCCGTGGCCCACCTGGCAGCCCACCTGAACCGGCGACACCCGGTGCCCCCGTCGCTCTGGCAGCTCGCCACCCGGCACCTTCCCACCCCCGGTGGCAACGCCGGCGGCGCCCCGGTCACACCCGCCCCGGTAGAGCTCGCCGCCGACCCGATTCGCCACCTACGTCGACTGCGGGACGCGATCGGACGCGAACTGGTCGCCACCGCAGCGCCCGACGACCCGGACCGGATCTGGCCGACCGTCCCCGAGGGGTACACCACCAACACCTGGAACCTCGCGCACGGGGCCGCCGGCGTCCTCCACGCTCTGCACCACGCCGGGCTACCCGCCGACCCGCGTAGCGTCGCCCGGTTCCGGTCCGAAGCGCTTGCCCGGCGGGCAGAGTTCCCACCGGGGCTCCACTACGGCCTCGCCGGGATCGCCGCCGTGCTGGGCGAGTATGGCCAGCTCGACGAGGCACTCACCCTAGTGGAGGCCGCCCGCACGCACCACCTCACCCGTACCGCCGGCTCGTGGAGCGGCGGCAGCGCCGGGGTCGGAACCGCACTGTTGACGCTGCATGCCCGAACCGGCGAGGCCGCGCTGCTGGCTCAGGCCGTCGAATTGGGCGACCAGCTGGTCATGGCGGAAGCGGCTGAACTCCTCGGGCCGGACAACCCCACCGGACTCCTCAACGGACGTTCGGGCATGGCGCTCTTCCTGCACCAGCTTTGGCGCGCCACCGATGCGAAGCACTACCTCGAAGTCGGACGCCAGCTACTCGTGGACGAACTCGGTCGCGGGGTCGAGATCCGCGGCCATCTCATGTTCCCCGACGACGACGCCACCCCACGCATGATGCCCTACCTTGGGATCGGCTCGGCCGGGGTGGCCCTGGTGCTGACCCGCTACCGCCACGCCGACGACACCGACGAGCGACTCGCCACCGCCAGCGCGGCTGTGCTGGCCGGCGCACACCAGCCGGTTACCGTCGAGTCCGGACTCTACCTTGGACTGGCCGGTCTCGTCTTCGCCCACGCCGAACACGCCGACCTCGCGGGCGCCAGCGACCCTTCGGCGGGGGCGACCGCGCAGCGGCTGGCCGCCGGACTGGTCGCCTATGCCGCCCCCGGCCCCGCCGGACGTAGCCGGGTACTCGGCTCCGGTCGACTGCGATTCAGCTGCGACCTAGGTACGGGCGCAGCCGGCGTACTGCTGGCGCTCCACCGGATCCTGGCCGGTCCGACCGGCCAGCTGTTCATTTCGACAACAACTAGGGAGGTGAACTGATGAACAACGTGCTCGCGCTCCAACAACTTCCGGCCGAGCCGGAAGAACCAGCGGGCCCGCATACCGGCCCGAGCTACCCGTGGAGTGTCTACAGCATCCCAATACCGGGTAACCCCACCCGCATCTGCGAAGACTGACCGGCCTCCCCGGCGCCGGTCCCGCAAGGCCGGCGCCGGCTGGGCGGCGGGTTACTGATCGCCGGCCAGCCGGGCCAGCTCCTCGTCGACGATGCCCGCATCCAGCTTCTTGAAGACCGGCTTCGGGGGCGCCAACTCGCGACCGGGCGGCAGCGACTGGGGAGCCCACGAAGCGCCGGTCTGGTAGTCGCCGGCGAGGACCGGATAGCCGGCGCCGCCGTCGAGGTCCTCGACCTCCTGGATCTCCGGCATCGGCGCAAACCGGCCGGCCCCGCCCAGCTGCTCGTACACCTTCTGGGCGGAGTGGGGCAGGAAGGGCGAGAGCATCGCGTTGCAGTCGTTCACCACCTGCAGCGCGACATTGAGCACGGTGCCCATCCGCTGCCGGTCGGTCTCCTTGAGCTTCCAGGGTGCCTGGTCGGAGAGGTACTTGTTGGCCTCGCCCACCACCTGCATCGCCTCGGTGATCGCGGCCTTCTGCCGGTGCCGCTCGATCAGCCCGCCGACCGTGCCGAAACCCTCCCGGGCGGTCGCGAGCAGCCGCTGGTCGGCGTCGGTGAGACCGGCCGCACCGACCTCCGGCACCGAGCCGAAATTTTTCGCCGCCATCGAGATCGACCGGTTGACCAGGTTGCCCCAGCCGGCGACCAGCTCGTCGTTGTTCCGGCGGAGGAACTCCGACCAGGTGAAGTCGGTGTCGTTGTTTTCGGGGCCGGCGACGGCGATGAAGTAGCGCAGCGCGTCCGGGTCGTAGCGGGCCAGGAAGTCGCGGACGTAGATGACTACTCGCCGCGACGAGGAGAACTTCGCCCCCTCCATGGTGAGGAACTCGCTGGAGACCACCTCGGTCGGCAGGTGCAGCTCACCGAACCGGCCCGGCTCGCCGCCGCGGGCGCCCTGGCCGTTGTAGCCGAGCAGCTCCGCCGGCCAGATCTGGGAGTGGAAGGTGATGTTGTCCTTGCCCATGAAGTAGTACTGCCGGGCGGCCGGGTCCGACCACCACCGGCGCCACGCCTCCGGGTCCCCGGAACGGCGGGCCCACTCGATCGACGCCGAAAGATAGCCGATGACCGCGTCGAACCACACGTACAGCCGCTTGTTGGGGTTCTCCCGCCACCCTGGCAGCGGCACCGGCACGCCCCAGTCGATGTCGCGGGTCATCGCCCGTGGCTTCAGGTCGTCGAGCAGGTTCAGCGAGAATTTCAGCACGTTCGGCCGCCAGTCGGCGCGGCCGCGCAGCCAGTCGCCCAACGCCTCCCCCAGCGCGGGCAGATCCAGGAAGAAATGCTCGGTTTCGATGAACTTCGGCACCTCCCCGTTGACCCGGGACCGAGGGTTGATCAGATCGGTCGGATCGAGCTGGTTGCCGCAGTTGTCGCACTGGTCGCCGCGGGCCCCGTCGTAGCCGCAGAGCGGGCAGGTGCCCTCGATGTAGCGGTCGGGCAGCGTCCGCCCGGTGGACGGCGAGATCGCCCCGTGGGTCTTGCGCTCCACCATGTAGCCGTTGCGGTGCAGGGTGGCGAAGAGCTCCTGCGCCACCGCGTAGTGGTTGCCGGTGGTGGTCCGGGTGAACAGGTCGTATGACAGCCCCAGCGCCGCCAGGTCCTCCACGATCACCCGGTTGTACCGGTCGGCCAGCTCCCGGGCGCTGGCGCCCTCCTGCTCGGCCTGCACCAGGATCGGCGTGCCGTGTTCGTCGGTGCCGGAGACCATCAGCACATCGTTACCGGCCATTCGCTGATAGCGAGCGAAGACGTCGGAGGGCACCCCGAAGCCGGAGACGTGACCGATGTGTCGCGGGCCGTTGGCGTACGGCCAGGCGACGGCAGCTAGAACGTGGGCCATGGAGCCCAAGCGTAGTGACTACCCCCGCCAGGGCGCACTCCGGTTACCGGCGCGGCGGGGCGGGTTGCTCCGGGGGCCGGCGCAGCCGGGCCCGGACCTTACGCATACCGGCCAGCCAGCGTTCCCGTTGCGCCGCCCGACGCTGCTCGTACGCGGCCACCTCCGGGTGCGGCAGGATCAGAAACCGCTGCTCGGCCAGGGCGGCCATGACCGAGTCGGCCACCTGCTCCGGTGAGATGATCTCGCCCGCGGCGAGGGTTCCGGAGGTGTCGGGCAGGCCGGCGACCATCGGGGTCCGCACCGCCTGCGGGCACAGGCAGGAGAAGCTCACGCCGGCACCGCCGTGCTGGATCGCCAGCCACTCGGCGAGGGCGACGCTGGCGTGCTTGGTCACCGCGTACGGGGCGCTGTCCGGCTCGGTCAGTAGGCCGGCGGCTGAGGCGGTGACCAGTAGATGGCCGCGGTCGCGGGCGAGCATCCGGGGAAGCACATGGCGCGCCGCCAGCACGTGCGCGTGCACGTGCAGCGACCAGCACCGCTGCCAGTCCGCGTCGTCGCCCAGCCCCTCCGAGCCGGCCACGCCGGCGTTCGAGCACCACAGGTCGATCGGGCCGACCTCCGACTCGAGCTGGTCGACGGCGGCGGCGACCGCCGCCTCGTCGGCGACGTCCAACGCCAGCGGCGCCCCGGCGCCGGGCAACTCGGCGGCGACCGTGGCCGCTGCGGCCGGGTCGCGGTCGGCGACCACCACCGTGGCGGCGCCGGCCGCCGCGAACCGCCGGGCCAACGCCGCCCCGATGCCGCTGCCGCCGCCGGTCACCACCGCCACCGAGCCGGTCAATGTCACCATCCCGCGCACACCTCCCAAACTGGCTACTGACTGGTAACATACCGCCGTATGACCTACGGCATCACCCTCCCGCTCCCCGATGTCTCGTTGGCCGACCACCGAGAGCTGGTCGCGGCGCTGCCCGAGCTCGGCTACACCGGGGTGTGGTCGGCTGAGGCCGGCGGCGCCGACGCCTTCACCCCGCTCGCGCTCGCCAGTGCGTGGGCACCGCAGCTCCGGCTCGGCACCGCGATCGTCCCGGCCTTCACCCGCGGTGCCGCGACGCTGGCGCAGAGCTGCGCCGCGCTCGCCGACGCGGCCCCGGGCCGGGTCGCGATCGGGCTCGGCACCTCCACTGAGGTGATCGTCAGCGGGTGGAACGGCCTCCCCTTCGAGCAGCCGTACGCCCGGGTCCGCGACACGGTCCGCTTCCTGCGTACCGCGCTCACCGGCGAGAAGGTCACGCAACGGTACGAGAGCTTTGAGGTCTCCGGTTTCCGGCTCCAGTTGGTGCCGGCCACCCCGCCGGCGCTGCTGGTCGCGGCGCTGCGGCCGGGCATGTTGAAGCTGGCCGGCCGGGAGGCCGACGGGGCGATCCTGAACTGGCTCAGCGTCGATGACGTGGCCACGGTCGCCGGTCAGGTCCACGCCGCCGCGCCGACCGGCGCCGCGCGGGAGATCGTCGCCCGGATCTTCGTGGTGGTCGACGACGACCCGGTCCGGGCCCGGGACACGGCCCGGCCGCTGCTCGCCGGCTACCTGACCGTCGGGGTGTACCGGAAGTTCCACGAGTGGCTAGGGCGCGGCGAACTGCTCGCGCCGCTGTGGGAGAAGTGGGCCGCCGGCGACCGGCGCGGCGCGGTCGCGGCGATCCCAGACCAGGTGGTGGACGAGCTAGTGGTGCACGGTTCGCCGGAGCAGTGCCGCGCGCACCTGCGACGATACGCCGCGGCGGGGATCACCACCCCGGTGGCGGCGCTGGTGCCGCCCCGGTCGGGCGCCCCGGTCTCCGAACTCGTGCCGGCGCTCGCCCCCGCCGCTGACCAGCAGCCCGGCTAACGATCGGGTACGCGCCGTCACCACGGGGGCGACTGACGGCCTACGATGCACCGGTGAGTACGGTGGCGACCGAGGCGGGGCCGAGCCCGGCGGATGAACCGGTGCCGGAGATCACCCAGCGGCGGCTGACCCCACTGGTCCCGCCGCACGATCCCTGGTCGTGGGTGGTCGCCGCGGTGGTCACCACGATCGCCGCGATCGTGCGGCTGGTCGATCTGAGCCGCCCCGGCCATATCGTCTTCGACGAGACCTACTATGCCCCGAACGCCTGGGCACTGGTGCAGTACGGCGTGGAGTGGGAGGTCGCCGAGGGTGGGGCCAACCCGGTCGACGGCGCCCCGGTGCTCGGCGACGGGCCCGCCTTCGTGGTCCATCCGCCGCTGGGTAAGTGGCTGATCGGACTGGGCGAGTGGGCTTTCGGCTACACCCCGTTCGGCTGGCGGATCGCCGCCGCGCTCGCCGGAATCATCTCGGTGCTGCTGGTGGCCCGGATCGCCCGGCGACTGTTCGGCTCCACCATGCTCGGGGCCGCCGCCGGCCTGCTGGTCGCGCTGGACGGCATGCATGTGGTGATGTCGCGGACCGCGCTGCTCGACATCTTCCTGCTGCTCTTCGTCGTGGCTGGGTTCGGGGCGCTGCTGCTGGACCGGGATCAGCGCCGCTCCCGGTGGCTGGCGGCGCTGGCGGCGGGCCGGGACCGGCCCGGGTTCGGGGTGCCGTGGTGGCGGCTGGCGGCCGGTGCCCTGCTCGGCTGCGCGCTGGCGGTGAAGTGGAGCGCAGTCGCGTTCATCCCGGTCTTCCTGGGGCTCGCGCTGTGGTGGGAGGTTTCGGCCCGACGTACCGCCGGGGTACGCCGGCCGTGGCGGGACACCGTCGCCGGGCAGTGGCGCGGTTTCGTCGCCGCGACGGTCCTCATACCGGTGGTGTATCTGGCGACCTGGATCGGCTGGTTCACCAGTGATCACGGCTTCTACCGGCACGCGCCGGTCGACGCGCAGGGCGAGCCGTGGCCGGCGCGGGTGGTCGCGGCGCTGCGCAACCTCTACGAGTATCACGCCCAGGCGTTGACGTTCCACTCTGGCCTCGACGCTACTCACCCGTACGAGTCGCCGGCGTGGCAGTGGCTGTTGTTGGCGCGCCCGATCGCCTTCCACTACTCCGATCAGGGTGGCTGCGGCGCGGAGCACTGTGCCTCGGCGGTGCTGCTACTGGGTACGCCGCTGCTGTGGTGGTCATTCCTGCCGGCGTTGGCGGCGTTGGTCTGGCTCGGGGTGGCGCGCCGGGACTGGCGGGCAGGGGCGATCCTGCTCGGCGTGGCGGCGGGGATCGGACCATGGTTCCTCTTCGACGACCGGGTGATGTTCTACTTCTACGCCCTGCCCGCACAACCGTTCCTGGTGCTCGCCGTGGTCTATGTGTTGGGTGCGGTGATGTCGTCGGCCCGGCCACGTTCGACCGGTGACACCGGCACGATTCTGGGAGTGGACCGTCGCACGTTCGGGGCGGTACTGGTGGGCGGGTACGTAATCCTGGTCGCGCTTACCTTCGCGTACTTCTATCCGGTCTACTCCGCCCAGCTCATTCCTTACGAGAGCTGGCAGGCCCGAATGTGGTTGGACACGTGGATCTGACCACCCCGCGACGACTGTCGGCTTGTGGTCGCATGTCGGCTTGACGCAGGCCGGGCCGAGCAGGCAGGGTGGGACGGTACGGCTGTCAACGCGTGCGCGTCGACTAGACACGTGTGGGCTGTGAGGCCACGCGTGCCGAGTTCGGGTCGACGTGCCGAGAGGAGTTCTTTGCCGTCGCGGGCACTGGCCACCAGTGGTGGTTCGGCCGTGCCCAGAACGGATCCACAACCTGCCCACTGACTTGCGTAGCCACGTGCCGCAGTGGGTATCAGGGGTTGGAGGGTCCCGTGCCATCAATCGCAACCGGAGGAGCAATCCGCCATGCTTACAGTGACTGACAATGCCGCCGCCGCGATCCGTTCGCTGACCACTCAGCCGGACGTACCGGACGGCGCTGGCCTGCGCATCGCCACCGACGCTTCGGCGGGGGCGCTGCAGCTGAGCGTCTCGGCCGGCCCACACGAGGGGGACCAGGTCGTCGACGAGTCCGGCGCCCGGCTGTTCCTCGACGGGGACGCCGCGCTGCTGCTCGACGACAAGGCCCTCGACGCCACCGTCGATGACCAGGGCAGCGTGCAGTTCGCGCTCGCCGAACAACCCCAGTAGGACGGCGGTGGGCCACCGCCGGGTGAGCCCGCCGCGGCGGCACACCGGCCAGTCGGTGACCCACCGGCTGGCCGGTTACGCGGCCCGACGCAACCGTTCGGAGAGTTCCCGGACCCGCTGCGCCAACTCGGGCGGGTCCTCTACCCGGAACTCGAAGTCCAACAAGCCCAAGTGCAAGACGAGGGTGTCGACATGACTGGCCCCGAGCGTCAGCCGGCAGCTCGCTGAGTCGATCGGCTCCACCACTCCGACCGTCGGGGGAACCCGCTCGGTGACCTCCGCCACCGAAGCCTGCACAGTGATCGTAGCCCGCAGCTGATAGACCGCAGTGGACACTTGGTGGGACATGAAGGCGGCCAGATCGGCGGCGGGCAGCTCCCGCGGAGCGAACCTGGGCCCCGGCGGAGTCCAAGGTCGCAGCCGATCCAGCCGGAAGGTCCGCCAATCGTCGCGGTCTAGATCCCACGCCAGCAGATACCACCGTCGCCCGGTGTGGACCAACCGGTACGGCTCCACATTGCGAACCGACTCGGTATCGCCGAAGCTCCGGTAATCGAACCGGAGCTGCTGCTCATCCCGGCACGCCGCGGCGACAGCGGTCAGCACCTCGGCCGGCACCAACGGTCCGCCACTAGCCATCGGCACCGTCACCGATTGCACCGCGGCCACTCGCTGCCGCAGCCGCACCGGCAGCACCTGCTCCAATTTGGCCAGTGCCCGTACCGAAGTCTCGGCCATGCCGGCGACCGTGCCGTTGGCCGCGGTCCGCAGCCCCACCGCGACCGCCACCGCCTCCTCGTCGTCGAGCAGCAGCGGCGGCAGGGCGGCGCCCGCGCCCAACCGGTAGCCACCCGCCACCCCGGCGGTCGCGTCGATCGGATAGCCCAGCCGCCGGAGCTTGTCCACGTCGCGCCGCACCGTGCGCACATCCACCGACAGCCGCTGCGCCAACTCGGGGCCGGACCAGTCCCGGCGGCTCTGCAGCAACGACAGCAGCCGCAGCAACCGGGCAGAGCTCTCCAGCACACCACCATTCTGCCCGGGGACCAGGACAGTTCCGGCCCGCGGGTCTAGTCCGGCCCGGTCAGCTCCGCCGCCGCGGCGGCGACCCGCTGCCGGGCGTCTGCCTCCTCGCGCCGGGCGACGAAGACCGCCGCCTCGGCGTCGGTCAGCTGCTCGGCAGCTCGCTGCCGGCGGGCGGTGAGCTCCGCCAGCGCGGCGTCGAGCTCCGCCACCGCCGTCTGGGCCGCCTGCTGCTCTGCCAGCCGCGCGGCCAGCGCCGCCTCGGCCTGCGACGCGGCCGCCCGCGCCGCGCCCAACGCCGCCTCGGCCCGCTCCCGGCGGACGGTGCTCGACTCCGCCGCCGACCCGCCCGAGGGCGGCTCGTCCGAACGTGGCTCGTCCGAGGGTGGCTCCTCCGCCCCGGCGCCGGTGACCAGCCGTAACCGCGGGGCCGCCGCACCGAACCCGGTCGGCGCCACCCCCTTCAACAGCCGACCGGAGCGCACCTGCTCGGCCACGGCCGGCTCGGCCAACGCCGCGTGCAGCGTCGTCTCCACCTCACCCAACGGCAACGCGCCGGCCGCCGACTCCCGGTCGGCGGCCACCGCCAGGGTGCGCGCCTCGGACACCAGGGCGCTGACCGCCGCGCGGCGCTGACCGGCCAGCTCCCGCAGAGCGGCGCCGTCCAACCTGCGCTGCGCCCCCCGCAGCGACTCGGCCAGCTCCACCAGCCCGTCGACCAGCTCGGGGCGGCGCAGCGCCAGCAGGTTCACCAACCACGCCGCCACCGTGGGCCGGCGCAGCTTGGTGATGGCGGAGGCCGCGGCCCGGTCGCCGCTGGCTCGGGCGGTCGCCGCCGCCGCGGTCCGCTCCGCTACGAATCGGCGCGGCGGCACCGCGTACAACCGGTCCGCGGCTGCGGACACCACGTCTTCCACCCCTTCATGGTGCCGCACCAGGACGCGGCGCGAGCGGTGCGACCCACCGCGCGCCGGCTGAGCCCTCCCCCCGGACAGGACGGCCCACCGCGCGCCGCTGGGCCGTCCTCAGCCGCGCAGGTCGACCAGGAACGGCGGGCTCCGTTCGCCGGTGGAGCGGCTCAGCGCCACCACGCAGTGCCCCGCCGGCAGCCCGCTCACGATCTCCGAGACGCTCCAGCGCGGCCGCTCCACCCGCCGCGTGCTGACGCTGTCGCCCAGGCGGTAGCCCTCCTGCTCACCCTGCCGCGACTCGCTGTGGCTGTAGGAACGCTGCTGACCATGGGTAACCTCGTCGACCCAGTGGTCGCCGAACCATCGGGAGAACACCGCGGCGTCGGCGGGGTCGACCCCACCGAATACCGCCTTGCACCCCACTGACCCGAGTACGGTCCCCCGGACATGGCCAGGGAAGTCGCTGAGGGTCTGGGCAATCAACACCAGGCCGGCGTTGTTCGATCGCAGTTTCTGCACGCCGCGGGCCACATAGTCGTCCACAAACCGGCCGGCCTCGTCGATAACCAGGCCCTTGAAGATCGACCGGTTGGTGTTCGCGGCCGACGTGAGCTGAACGAACTGGGAGACCAGCAACCGCGCCAAGATCCGCGAGGCGTCCGGGTACTCCGACTCCGGCAGCGCCACCCGCACCCGGACCGGGGAGTTCAGCTGCGCCATCTCAAACCGGGGTTGCTGGTGGTCAAGGAGCTGCACCAGCCGAGGGCGGTCCAGCAGGCCGAGCCGTTCGATCATCGATGCGGCCGGATCCAGCCGGGCGTCCCGTTGGGCGGCGCGGCTGGCCAGCAGCCGACGGCTCTCGCCGCTGTCCCGGCCCTTCAAGGCAGCTCGAACTTTGTCCACTGTGCCCTGCTCCACGCGCAGCAACGCCAACAGTTCCCGTACGGTCGGCCACCGGTCGAAGGCCAGCCGAAACGGCGCCAGGCACGCGTACAGAGCGTTGCGGGAGGCATCCATGAAGTAGGCGACATCGTCAGATGTCGTCGGTGGCAACAAGGCGCTGGCGAGCCGATCAGCCGCGACCTCGGGCGCCGGGGAGCCGCCGTAGAGGCTCAGCCCGGCGGTCGGCGCCAGCGGGTCGAGCGTGACATCGAACCAGCCTGCATACGCGAAGTCGTCACCCTTCGGGTCCACCACCAGCACACTGGCCTGGTTCGTCAACGCGGTGAGGACCAGATGCTCGACGACCGGCAGCCCGAAGCTCCGGGTCTTTCCGGAGCCGGGCGGCCCCACCACCAGCAGCGAGGTTCGGAGTACATCCCGGTCGATACCGAAATCGCGAGTCGCCCCGAACCCACCAGCCGCGGTGGGCACCACCCGCCCCAGCCGGACCTGACCGTACTCCAGATTGTGCTGGGCAAGCCGCTCGCCCGGCAGGTCATGCTGGGCTGAACGGTGCAGCCCGGCGGCCGCCCCGGCCGTCATCACCTCGGCCGCCGCCGCGCTGATCCGAGCGGGATCCGCCTGCGCGTGCGTCAGTAGTCTGCCGATCCGCGCGACATCAACGTCGGAGAGCGCTCGATGCGCCAGCAGCTGGTCGAGCGTGCTCGCGGCCGCTGGGTACTCGCTATGCAGGAAACTCCACGGCGTCCCGGTACCGCGACGCCCGGAGCCTCCTCGTAGCCAGGTCATCGCCTCACCCTCGCCTCCCCCTCGCCTCACCCTCGCGCCCCGAGCCGCTGCGCCAACCGGCGGCGACGTGCCGCGATCGCGGACTGCTGCGGCGTCGCTACGCGCCAGCGACTCGCCTCCTGATTGGCGGGCGCCGAATCGGCCAATGCGGCCAACAGTTCGGCCCCATAGCCGAGGACCACCGCGATCTCATCCGCCCGTCGCTCGGCGCCGCCGACGCGGCGGCCGGCCAGCACCAGGAACGGCGCCATCGCCACCACCGGCAGCAGCCAGCCCGGGACTCCAGCGACGAGCATGAGCAACAGTGCAGTCGTGGTCATGACCAGGAGCGCAGCGGCTATCCCGAGTACGACCGCGAGCAGCCGGGCGCCATCGCCACCGGCTGCGAGCCGCAGCACTGTCCTGGCCCAAACCCGAAGGAACGCGAGCACCAGCCGCGCCGGCAACGCGTACCAGTAGCACAGCGCGCGGCTCCAGGCGTGCCCGGCGAGATGATGGCCCAGTTCGTGGGCGAGTACCGCCGCCAGCTGCCGGTGCGGCAGCACCGCCACCGCATGACTGGTGACCGCCACCACCCTGCCGGCGGCGGCGAAGGCGTTCAACCGATCCGATGACTGGACCCACAGCCGGTAACGTCCAGGGTCGACACCCGCTGCCTCGGTCACCTCCCGCCACGCCGCCGCCAGCCGGCCCTGCTCCTCCGGCGTCGGCGTGCGGCAGCGGGCCAACCAGGTGAGCAGCCACTGCCCCGGTACGGTCACCATCGCCGCCCCCGAGACCCCCCAGATCGCAACGACTGCCAACCCCACCACCGGACGCTCCAACAGCACCGCCAGCAGTGCGCCCACACCACCGAGGAGCGTGCCGCTGAGCAGGAGCCAACCCGCCGCCGCGACGAGTGTCCCGACGGTCGTGGCGTCAACACCGCCGCCGGGGCGAGGTCGGGCAACCGGGGCACGATCGTCACCGGCGCGCGGCGCCGGCGGGATGAAGCTGCCCGGGGGCCAAGAAGTCGCCGAAGGCGGACTGGGCCGATCTGCGGGGATGCCGTCGCTGCGCCACATAGGCCACCTCAGGTTAGTACCGGCTCAATCCATAATGCCCTGAGCTTCGAGAGGCGTCAATGCAAATTTGTCAGACTGCCCCGCACTGACCAAAGGTCCGACCGCAGTCGGACCTTGGCCCTGAGGTTAACCGCGCACGGCGGCTCTCACCTTCAGCAGGAGCTCGGCAGCTTCCCCGCCCCGAGTAACCACTAGCATGATCGTCACCGTCCAGCAGAGCGGACGCAGTTTCTCGTGAGTCTTCGAGACCCAGTCGACGATGCTGTCAACTCCACTCACAACCCTGGACAATAGCCGATCTTTGCCCGGATCCCCATCGGCGACGTTGCCGTCACGGATCTCGCTCAATCTTCCTCCTTGTCATAGGGACCTCGGAGGGAGCGAATCCGCACCCACCCCGAGGTCAGCCGCAGAAACGCGGACCGGAGCCTCGAGGTGAGAACTCCATATTATGAAGCTGTGATAATAGATCGACAAGCATCGAGCTGTCAAGGCCTCTGGGTGGCAGCGGGCCGGTTCGTCAACTTGATCTCGCTGGATCGTTGCCGCGCCGAGTGGCGCTGCCTAGGCTGTTGACATCGGCGGAGGGAGTAATCCGGCTCCTGTTGATGCCGGTGCGGCCGCGCACGTGTCATTGGATCTCGCTCCACGTGCGCGGCTCTTTCATCTCTCCCGCCACTGCCTCTCGATCAACGGTTGAGGCGTACGGCTGCGGGGTCCCCACGCGCCGCTCCCAGGCTGACGGTCTCCGCCTTCCGCAACCGCCGACCCACCGTCACGTGGGAATGCGAACGCAGCTCGACCCCGGTTCCGAACCATGCCTCGGGGGACGTCGCTGGCTCGGAGCATCGTGTCGGCGAGGAGCCATGGCCGGGACCATCAAGGGTTATGGCGCACGGCGAGATCGAATTCAGAAATTGCACGGTCGATCATGTGAATAGGGGCGGAAAAACCCGCTGATCATGCACCCAAGGTCCATGATCAGCTGTTTGGGGTGGCCCAGACTCCGACTGGTTGGAAATCGAGCGGGACGTCGATCAGGATCAGCTCGGCGTCCTCGGTCGCCTCGACGGTCAGCTCGTGCGCGCCGGTAACCTTCGCCGCGTCGCCGGCGAACACGTCCTCCTCGTCGTCGAAGACCCCCGCGCCCTCGATCAAGTAAAGGTAGGCTCCCCGCCCCGGCGCCAGCACATGATCGAGGCTGCGCCCCGCCGGCAGCTGAGCCACGAAGACCCGGGCGTTCTGCGACAGATCAAGCCCTTCCTCCCCGACCGGACCCATGATCTGCAACCACCGGTTTCGCCGGTCCTGCGCGGTGTACTGCCGTTGCTGCACCCCCGATCGGAGCTCCGGGTCGCTGGGCAGGATCCAGAACTGGATGAAGCGCACCGGATCGTCCTCGGACGCGTTCCGCTCGGAGTGCAGCGCCCCCTCGTGCCCGAAGTCCATCACCTGTGCGGCGCCCTCGTGGAGCTGTCCACCGTTGCCCAGCGAATCGGCGTGCTCGAAGCGCCCGCGGGCGATGTAGGTCAACGACTCCACGTCCCGGTGCGGGTGCATCGGCCACGCCGCCCCACCGACAATCTGGTCGTCGTTGAAGACCCGCAACGCACCGACCCCGTCCTGCTCCGGATCCCGGTACTCGTCGAACGAAAAGTGCCAGCGGGCGCGAAACCAGCCGCCATCCTTCTCGAAGATCTCGTCCTTGCGACGCACGGTCAACATGGCGTTCTCCCCCCGTAGCCGGCTTTCCCGGCGGTGTTCCCGGCGAAACCTGCCCCGGCCGCGGACGATTAGCGACCGCCGACGGTGGGTAGCACCCAGCTATGCGTGAGGAATCGGCCTCGCTTGAAGCGGCGTACGCCCGGGCGGCTCGAGAGACCAGCACAGCCGAGGAGGCCCGGCTGGCGCAGGCCGCCGAAGTGACCGGGGTGCCCCCGGACGAACTCAACGACGACGACCTACTGCGCGAGCTCAGCTCGGTCCACCGCACCCGGCACGACACCTTGCGGCACGGCTCCGACCAGGCGCTCATCCATCACGACGAGCGAATGCTCGAACTTGAGGATGAATACCTGCGGAGGTTCCCGCATCGCGAGGTGGACCCGTACCGGCTCACCGAGGGGGCCCGGCAGCGCTGACCGCTGCGGCGCCCCCGTGCCGGTGGTCTCAGTCTTTCTCGTAGGTGCGCAGGCCATTGCCGAGAGCGAAGAAGGTCGGCGCCCACTCGCCCACGAAGATGCCCCACCGGTCGGCCCGGTCCAGCCCCGCGTTCTCGCCGCGGCGAGAGGCGAACCAGGACGCCAGAGCGAGCCCGATACTCACCACCCCCGCGACGTATGCGTGCTCTGACCGGACTCCCATCTCATGCAGCCGCTTGACCACCGTCGCCCCCCAATCACACGGTTAATCACTGGCCGTTAGATTCCCGTTACGGCCGAGCGTAAACCGGGGCGGAGTCGGAGCGACCGGAATTAGCCAAACCCAGAACGTGCTCCACCAACGCGATCAACACCTGCTTCGCGCCGGGTCGCACCCGCGCGTCGCAGCGCAGCACCGGCGTCGACGGCTCCAGCGCGAGCGCGTCGCGGATCTGCTCGCTCGAGTACGAGGGCGCACCCTCGAACTCGTTGATCACGACCACGTACGGCATCCGGTGTTGCTCAAAGTAGTCGATCGGCCCGAACGAGTCTTCCAACCGGCGCACGTCGACCAGCACCGCCGCCCCGAGCGCACCGCGACACAACGAATCCCACATGAACCAGAATCGACGCTGCCCCGGTGTACCGAACAGATACAGCACGACCTCGTCGTCGATGGTGATCCGACCGAAGTCCATCGCGACCGTGCTGCCGCCCTTCTCCGGCACCAGGGTGGTGTCGTCGGCGCCCACGCTCGCCGCGGTCATCTGCGCCTCGGTGGAGACCGGGGGGATCTCGGAGACCGAGGCGACCATCGTCGTCTTACCGACGCCGAAGCCACCGGCGATGACGATCTTCACCGGTTGCTGTGGAGATTGGGACCGCCCGTACGACGATCCGCCTGTGCCGGCTGTCATCAGCTCACCGACCCTGCGTTATTGAGGAAATCCGACCTGCTACAAACGGTCAACGTAGGCTCTACCCGGTTGATGAGATCCGCCAGCTCCTGACCGACGAGGCCCAGATCACAGGAGCGGGAGGCGAGCGCGAGCAGCGAAGCCCCGGAACTGACCGACATAGAGAACATGAACCCACCGTCCAACTCGGTGACGTTAGACACTACATGGCCGGCGCGGAAAAAGCGTGCGGCACCGGTGAGCAGGCTAACCAGCCCGGAGGCGATGGCTGCAAGCTGGTCGCAGGAGTCCCGGGGAAGGTTGCGGGAAGCGGCCAGTACCAACCCGTCCGCGGAGACCGCCGCCGCGCACTCCACCTCTGGTACCCGATCTACGAAGTTGTCCAGCAACCCATTCAGTGTGTCCGCTGACGATGCGTAGCCGGAGTAACTGTCGGAGTATCGATCGGTCACGGAGACAGCTCCATTCGGAGGGCCGTTCCGCTCGAGGAGCGGGGAGCGACGCAGGCGGACGGATTCGTTGTCCGCGTACCTTAGTCCTTGTTCGACGGTCGCCGTCGGGCAGCCTCCCGCTCCCGCCGCACGGTGGCTCGCTTGCCCTTGATGGTGCTTCGGCGCAGGGCACTGATCACCTCATCGGCGGCGTCCGCCGGGACCTCGACCAGCGAGAACCGGTCCATGATCTCTATCGCCCCGATGTCCCGGCCGGAGAGCCGTGACTCTCCGGCGATGGCCCCGACGAGATCCTGTGGCCGCACCCCGGCGCGCCGTCCCAGGTTGAAGAAGAGCCGCGCCACACCCGTGCCCGGCCGAGCCCGGTCGCCGCCCTCGGACCGCGAGTCACGCTCACCCGCCCGCCGGGTCCCGCGCCGGCCGGCACCGACCTCGGCGATCTCCGGGATCTCCTGCTCGTCGGGTTCGCCCGCCACCGATTCGTGCGCCAGCTTCACGGCGGCCAGCGCCACCTCCATCAGGTCGTACTCGTCGGCGAGCGTCTCGACCACCACCCGGAAGTGGGCCAACTCCTCCCCGTCGTCGGCGAGCAGGATCTCGGAGAGCGCGCCCCGGGTCAACTCCAACCGCCGGGCCCGTAGATCGGCGACGGTCGGGACCTTCTCCACGACCACCCGCTGGCCGGTCACCCGCTCGATCGCCTTGAGCATCCGGTGTTCGCGCGGCTCCACCAGCGTGATCGCAGCACCCTCCCGGCCGGCTCGCCCCACCCGGCCGATCCGGTGCACGTACGCCTCCGGCGCCGACGGCAGGTTGTAGTTGACCACGTGGGTGAGCTGCTCCACGTCGATCCCGCGGGCCGCCACATCGGTGGCGATGATCAGCTCGGCGCTGCCGTTGCGCAACCTGGCCATCACCCGGTCCCGGTGCTCCTGACCCATGCCGCCGTGCAGCGCCTCGGCCCGGTAACCCCGCCCGTTGAGGGTCTCGGTGAGCTGGTCGACCTCTTCCCGGGTCCGGCAGAAGACGATCGCCGCGGCCGGGGCGGCGACATCCAGGACCCGCCCGAGGGCAGCCGGCTTGTGCGCCCGGGCCACCAGGTAGGCGCTCTGCCGCACCCGCGGCGCCTCGCCCGTGCTGGTCGCCGCCCGCCCCATCTCGATCCGCACCGGCTCGCGCAGGTGCCGTTGCGCGATCCCGTTGATGCGAGCCGGCATGGTGGCGGAGAAGAGCACAGTCTGCCGCTCGGTCGGCGTCTCCTCCAGGATCGCCTCGATGTCCTCGGCGAAGCCCATGTCGAGCATCTCGTCGGCCTCGTCGAGCACCACGGTGCGGATCGCCGACAGCTGCAGAGTGCCGCGGCGCAGATGGTCCAGCGCCCGACCTGGTGTGGCGATGACCACATCCACACCGAGTTCAAGGCTCCGTAGCTGCCGGCCGATCGGCTGCCCCCCGTAGATCGGCAGCACCCGGACACCCAGGTCCCGGCCGTACCGGTGGAAGGCCTGGGAGACCTGGACCGCCAGCTCCCGGGTCGGCACCAGCACCAGCGTCTGCGGCTCGACCCGGGCCGGGTCGGGCGTCATCAGCTCCAGCGTCGGCAGGGCGAAAGCGGCGGTCTTGCCGGTGCCGGTGGCAGCCTGCCCGAGCAGGTCATGCCCGGCCAGCAGCGGCGGAATCGCCTCTCGTTGGATCGGGGTGGGCTCTTCATATCCCAGGCTGCTCAGCGCCTGCAGCAGCTCCGGGCGCAGCGGCAGCTCGGCGAAGCCCGCCCGGTCAGCGTGCGGGCTCACGCTCGTCATACGTATTCGCTCCCTGATTGGCGATCGTCGAAAGGACCGGATCTCTCTGCCCGGTCAGGCCACACCCCAGGGCCATCGGCTCAGCGGCCGGATCGGCGCCCGTTGGCCGGGGCGGCCACCCCATGGTAGTCGACGGCCACTGGTCGGGAAGCGGCGCGTGGCTACGCCCACTGAATGGGCCGCCACCGCGATCCCAACTCGTGCATGCCCTTGAGGCTCAGGCCAAAGTTGAGCCAGCCGAGCTGGTAGCCGTCGGCGGGGCGTTCGGCGACGAACCCCTCGTGGCGGATCTGCACCTGTGTGCCGCCCTCGGCTGTGGGCGCTAGCCGCCACCGCACGACGGTGTCCGGCCAGCCCTCGTCGTGCCAGCTGTAGGCGAGCCGGTGCGGCGCATCGTACTCGACAATCTCGATCGGTCCATGCTCGTCTCCCCAGCCGAAGTCGTACCGGCCCCCCACTCGTGGCTCCACTTTCGCGCCCCCGGCGATCCACCGGTTGAGCCGATCCGGCTCGGTCAACGAGGCGAACACGTCGGCGACGGGCGCGGCGATCGTCAGCTCCGCCACCGCGGCCGCGCCAGCTGGCCGCGACAGGTCGGGACGCCGAGCCAGGCTGCGCCCCTCCACGAAGGTGGCGAGGTTGCCGGCCGCGAGCACCCAGAAGTCGAGCATGCTGGCCCGGTCGAAGCCCCAGTCGGGCACCGGCGCCTGCCCGATCGCGAGCTGGGTGCCGGCTTCGCCAGCCGGCGTTAGCCCGATCTCCACCACCGTGTCGATCCCGTCGAGCTGCCACGCGAATCGCAGCTCCCGCCCTGGTTCGGCCGCGAGCAGCTGCTGCTGGCCGGAGTCACCGAACGGCACGTGGCGGCCCCCGATCCGCCACCGCCCGGCCGAGATCGACACGTCGACCTCATCGGTCAACCAGGCCCGCAGCGCAGCCGGATCGGTCAGCGCCCGGTAGACATCGGCTGGGTCCGCGGCGATCTCGGCGCGGACACTGAGCCTCTCTGTGGTCATCTGATCTCCCTCCGCAACGGCGGCAGCCTAACATACTATGACTGTTAGTCATAGATAAGAATGTTCCGCGTCAGGTCGAATGTGAAGGAGACCGGATGTCGCCCGACCAGCCAGGGCAATCCCCACCTGACCTCCCCGCAACCTCGTACGTGGTGCTGGGGTTGCTGTCGTTCGGGCGCGAACTCACCGGTTACGACCTTCGCAAATGGGCGATGAACCTGCGGTTTTTCTACTGGAGCCCGGCGCAGAGCCAGATCTACACCGAACTGCGCCGGCTGCGCTCGCACGGGCTGGTCTGCGAACGCACCGAGCCGCAACGGCGACGTCCGGACAAGCGCTACTACCGGATCACCCCGGCGGGCCTGGCCGCCTTCGACGCGTGGCTGATCGAGGAGCCGGTGGCGCCGCCGACGCTCAAGCATCCGGTCGCGCTGCGGCTCTTCTTCGGGCATCGGGCCGCCCCAGAGCGACTACGCTCCGCTCTCACCAGTTACCTCGAATGGGCACGGGCACAGACCACCGACCTGGCCGAGCTACGGGCGGCGCTGGGCGCCGATTTTCCGTACCCCGATCTGGTGGCGGCCTGGGGCGAGCAGCATTACGCGGCGGAGATCGCGGCGGCCGAGGCCACCCTCACCGCCCTTGACCAGCCACCTGACCATCGGGCCACGCCCGACACCCCCGGCTGACCGTAGGCGCTGCGGCGCAAGCGGCAGGCGTGGCGGAACGGGGCAGTGGGGCGGATCACACCGGTGTGGCGAAGCAGACCAGTGTGGTCGGCCGGGGCAGTGTGGCCGGAGTGGCCAGTGTGGCTAGTGCGCTGCGTCCGAGATGGCGGATGCCCGCACCGGTTCCACTACTAGGGGTACGCTTGCAGTGACATTGCGTACTGCGCCGAGGGGGCATTATGAGCGCACCGACGCGGGAGCGGTCCGGCGGCGAGACCGGCCGGTCCACCGAGAGCAACGCGGCCACCGGCCGCGCCCACAGCGAACTCGTCACCGAGCACGGCAAGACCACGATCGCGGACTCCGTGGTGGAGAAGATCGTGGGCATGGCCGCCCGAGAAGTGCCCGGGGTCTACGCCATGGGTGCGGGCTTCTCCCGCGCCGTCGGCATGGTCCGGGAGCGGGTCAGCAGCGGCAGCAGCGCCGGGCAGGGAGTCGCGGTCGAGGTCGGGGAGCGGGAGGCCGCCGTCGACATCGACATCATCGTCGACTACGGAGTGTCCATCCCAGACCTGGCGGCCGGCATCCGCCGCAACGTCGTCGCGGCGGTGCAGAAGATGTGCGGGCTGGAGGTCAACGAGGTCAACATCTCCGTCGGCGACGTGCATCTGCCGGACGAGTCGACCGACGACGAGTCCGCCGAACCCAGGGTCCGATGATTCCCACCGGGGCCACCACCGCGAACTGGCCCGAACTGGCGGAACCGCCACAGCTGGCAGATCAGATCGCCGAGGCGGCGGTTGCCTGCCCCGCGGTCGCGAGGTTGGCGGCGGGGCCGGTGGCCACTTATCTGCCCGGCCGGACCGTACCGGGCGTCGCGATCCGCGAGGACGCGGTCCTCGTATCGGTGGTGGCGTGGTATGGGACGCCGGTCGCTGAGGTGGCGGAGCAGGTGCGGGTCGCGGTACACCCACTTGCGCCGCTGCGTCGGATCGACGTGTCGATCGATGACCTGGCGGTGCCGCCCGGCGCCGGCCAGGTCGGGTCGTTGACGACGACCCGCTGGTAAAGGAGGGCACGATGGACGAGACCCGTTTGTGGCCGATGCTCGGTCTCGGCTTCGGAGTGTCGCTCGGCTTCGCCGGTGCCTTCGGCGGCTGGGGCGCTTTCCTGCTGGTGCTCATTCTCGGCCTGATCGGCTTCCTGGTCGGTCGAGCGCTCGTCGGCGAACTCGACGTGGCGCAGTTGTTCGGCGGCCGGAGGTAGGTCGTGACCACGTACGAAACCACCGCCGCGGTGGTGCCGGAGCGAGCTGAGCCGGTGCCGGCGGCCGAGGCCGGAGGGCCCGCGGACCGCGCTCCGGAGCACCGCGGCCGGACCGAGATCGCGGGTCGGGTCCTGGAGCGGATCGCGGCCCGCGCGCTCACCGAGGTGGAGCAGGCGGGTGGCTCCGCCCGCCGAGTCTTCGGCGTGCCGCTGGGTCGGGACGAGCCTGGCCGGGACCCGCAGGTCAGCGCCGAGGTCGACGGTGACCTGGCGACGCTGCGAATGTCCATCTCGGTGGTGTATCCGACGCCGATTCGGCAGATCGCGGCGACGGTGCGGGAGCGGGTCAGTACCCGGGTCAGTGAACTCACCGGTCTGGAGGTACGCCAGGTCGATATCACCGTCGCCGCGTTGAGCCACGCCGGCCAGTCGGTGGGCTCCGGGCCCGCTCGGGGTGCCGGCCAGCTGACCGGAGGTGCCGCATGAGCACCACACCGACGCTGGAGTTCAGCGCGGCCGACCAGCCGGAGCAGCCGGCCGACCGGGCCGCGGCCGATCGGCGGGCGTACCGGCGTACGATCCGGGCGTTCCGGTCACGCCGGGTGCTCTCGGCGGTGCTGGTCGCCGCGGTGGTCACCGTGGTGGCGGCGGTGGTCGCGATGGAGACGATCGGATATCTGGTCGACCAGCCGGTGGGGGTGGTGCCCGCCGGGGAGCTGGCGCAGACCGCCCGCGACACCGCCTGGGACGACCCGCTGGTCTTCCTGGTAGCGATCGTGGCCGGGCTGATCGGGGTGTTTCTGCTGCTGCTCGCGTTCCTGCCGGGCCGGTCCCGGGCGTTGCCCGCCGCGACCGACCGGTCGGACACGCTGTTGGCGGTGCGGCCGAGCGCGGTGGAGCGGCTGGCGGTGCGCGCCGCAGTCGCCGTCCCGGGTATTCACCACGCCACCGCGGTCTGTCGACGCGGCCGGCTGCGGGTACGGGCCGACACCGGTCTCCATGATCCGACCGGCTTGGCGGCCCAGACCGGCCATGCGGTGGCCGACCGGCTCGCCCAGTTCCGGTTGCTCCGTCCGCCCCGGATCCGGGTGGATCTCCGGTATCGGGAGGAGTGAGCTGCTGATGGAGCGACATGCCGCCGGCCGGAACCGGACCGGCCTGGCGATCACTGGCGCGGTGCTGCTGGTGGCGGCGCTGGCGGTGCTCGCCCGGGCGCTGAACCTGCTGCCGGGCGTACTCGGCCCGGCCACCGACGCGGTCGGCGGCCCCCGAATCCGGGAGCTGACCACCGACAACACCTGGTTCTGGGTGCTGGTGGCGGTGGCCTCGGTGGTGGTGGCGCTGCTGGCCCTGGGGTGGCTGCTGAGCCAGTTGAATCAGGGCAGCCTGCGGTCGCTGCGGCTGGAGCCGGACACCCGCCACGGCACCACCACGGTGCCGACCCGGGCAGTGACCGGCGCGCTCGAGGCCGATCTGACCGACAGCCCGGATATCCGGCAGGCCCAGGCGACCATTACTGGTCGGCCTTCGCAGCCGCGGGTGTGGGTCTCGGCGACGCTGGTCGCCACGGCCGACATCCGGGGGGCCCGGCAGCGGGTACGGGAGGCGCTGGCGCGGCACCGGCAGGCGCTGACCGCGGAGGAGCTACCGACGACGGTGCTGCTGCGCTCGGGTCGTTGACCGGGCGTCACCCGGCCGGTTCGGTGACGAAGTCGATGAGCCGCTCCACCGCGTTGATCAACGGTGTCTCGACATCGTAGAAGCTGTCCACCCGGGCGAGGATCTGTCGCCACAGCTCGGCGGGTTCGCCGACCCCGAGCGCGCGGCAGACGCCTTCCTTCCACGGTTGGCCGAGCGGCACCTGCGGCCATTGCCGGATCCCCACCCGGTCCGGCTTGACCGCCTGCCACACATCCACGTACGGGTGGCCGGTCACCAGGACGTACGGGGAGGTGATGGTGGCGACGACCCGGCTCTCCTTCGAACCAGGCACGAGATGGTCGACCAGCACCCCGAGCCGGCGCGCCGGTCCGGGCTGGAACGCCGCCACCTCGGCCGCGAGGTCGTCGATGCCGTCGAGGGGCTCCACCACTACCCCTTCGATCCGCAGGTCGTCGCCCCAGATCCGCTCCAGCAGCGCAGCGTCGTGGATCCCTTCCACCCAGATCCGGCTGGCCCGGGCGACCTGCGCGGGCGCGTCGGCGACCGCGATCGAGCCGGAGGCGGTACGCCGGGTGGTGGTGGGGGCCGCCGCGGTGGGGCGGCGCAGGGTGACTGGCTCGCCGTCGACCAGGAACGCCGCCGGCAACAGCGGAAAGAGTCGGCGCCCGCCGTGCCGGTCTTCCAGGATCACCGCGCTGGCCTCGAAGCCGACCACCGCGCCGCAGAATCCGGACTCCGCGTCCTCCACCACCAGACCGGGGTCGGCCGGCAGCTCCGGCGCCGGGCCGCGCCGCCGCCGACCGCCCAACACGCCACCCATGTGCTCACCGTGTCCGCGCTCGCCGTACATGGTTCCGGAGACTA
This sequence comes from Natronosporangium hydrolyticum, assembly GCF_016925615.1. Taxonomy (NCBI): domain Bacteria; kingdom Bacillati; phylum Actinomycetota; class Actinomycetes; order Micromonosporales; family Micromonosporaceae; genus Natronosporangium; species Natronosporangium hydrolyticum. The sequence continues at coordinate 747,310 of NZ_CP070499.1, read as the reverse complement.
GCCCAACGGCGCCGGTGGGGACGGGATCTCCGGCCCCATCGGAGCGGTGACTGGTACCCCTTACCCCTAGGGGGTATTGTCGCGGAGGAGGTGCTCATGACCCACCACTCACACCCGCCGGCAGCCGACCACCCGCCGGCCGGCCACGACCAGCAGCACGAACCCGACAAGCACGCCGGACACAGCCCGGCGATGTTCGCGCAGCGGTTCTGGGTCTCGCTGCTGCTCACCGTCCCGATCGTCGCCACCAGCCACATGATCATGGAGTGGTTCGGCTACCAGCTGACGTTCCCGGGAGTCGAATGGGTCGCCCCGATCCTCGGCACGGTGATCTACCTGTACGGCGGTCGGCCCTTCCTCACCGGCGCGGTCGCCGAGGCCCGGGCGCGCCGCCCCGGCATGATGCTGCTCATCGGCATGGCCATCACCGTCGGGTTCGTCGCCAGCTGGGCCGCCACCCTCGGCCTGTTCGACGTGGAGGTGTGGTGGGAACTCTCCCTGCTGATCGTGATCATGCTGCTGGGTCACTGGTTGGAGATGCGCGCGATCGGGCAGGCGCAAGGTGCGCTGGCGGCGCTCGCAGAGCTGTTGCCGGACCAGGCGGAGCGGATCGGGGCCGGCGGCGAAGTCGTCCCGGTCCGGATCTCCGACCTGGTGGTCGGCGATGAGCTGTTGGTCCGCCCCGGTGGGCGGGTGCCGGCCGACGGCACGATCACCACCGGCGCGGCCGAGGTCGACGAGTCGATGCTCACCGGCGAGTCCCGGCCGGTCCCACGCGCCGTCGGCGACCCGGTAGTCGCCGGCAGCGTGGTCACCGACGCCGCGATCCGGATCCGGGTGGGCGCGGTCGGCGACGACACCGCACTCGCCGGCATCCAGCGGCTGGTAGCCCAGGCCCAGGCCTCCCGATCCCGGTCCCAGGTGCTCGCGGACCGGGCCGCCGCGCTGCTGTTCTACGCGGCGGTCGCGGCTGCGGCGATCACCGTCACGGTCTGGGTGGTGCTGGGCCAGCCGGACGCGGCGGTGACCCGCTCGGTCACCGTGCTGATCATCGCCTGCCCACACGCGCTGGGGTTGGCCATCCCGCTCGTGATCTCGATCGCCACCGCCAAATCGGCCCGCAACGGCATCCTGGTCACCGACCGGCTCTCCCTGGAACGGATGCGCCAGGTGGACGCGGTCCTGTTCGACAAGACCGGCACGCTGACTCGCGGCGAGCACGCGGTGATCGGCGTCGCCGCCGTCGACGGCGACGAGAGCGGTCTGGTCGCGCTCGCCGCCGCGGTGGAGAGCGACAGCGAGCACCCGCTCGCGCGGGCGATCGTCGCCGAAGCCGACCGGCGGGGCGGCCACCGACTCGCCGCGAGCGACTTCCAGACCATGCCCGGCCGGGGCGTAGCGGCCCGCATCGACGGCCGTACGGGCGACGGGGGCATGGTCGCGGTCGGCGGGCCGGCGTTGTTGCGGGAGCGAGGCCTGACCATGCCGGCGGCGCTGGCCGAGCCGACCCACCAGTGGCACCGCCGCGGGGCGGCGGTGCTCCAGGTCGTCCGGGACGACCAGGTGATCGGGGCGATCGGGCTGGCCGACCAGGTGCGGCCGGAATCCCGCGCCGCGGTGGCGGCCCTGCACCGGCGCGGAGTCACGGTTGCGATGATCACCGGGGACGCTCGGCAGGTCGCCGACGCGGTCGCCGCCGACCTCGGGATCGACGAGGTCTTCGCCGAGGTGCTGCCGGAGCAGAAAGACGCCGCCATCGCCGACCTGCAACGGCGCGGCCACACTGTGGCGATGGTCGGCGACGGGATCAACGACGCCCCGGCGCTGGCCCGCGCCGACGTGGGCATCGCGATCGGCGCCGGCACCGACGTGGCGATCGAGTCCGCCGGGGTGGTGCTCGCCACCGACGACCCGCGGGCCGTGGTCTCGGTGCAGCAGCTATCCCGCGCCAGCTACCGCAAGATGCTGCAGAACCTGTGGTGGGCGGCCGGCTACAACGTGGCCGCGATCCCCCTCGCGGCCGGAGTGCTGGCCTGGGCCGGGTTTGTGCTCCCGATGGCGGTCGGGGCGGTGCTGATGAGCCTCTCCACCATCGTGGTCGCGATCAACGCGCAGTTCCTGCGGCGGGTGCGGCTGGCGCCAGCGTCGGTGCGGTGAGGGCCCGCCTACTTACGGCCCGCCGGGCTGGGTCGGGACGCCCTCCGGGTAGCAGATCTCGGTCAGCCTCTCGCCGACCTGATCCAGGTCCGCCGCGCCGGGGATCTCTCCGGTCCGCACCGACTCCACGGTCAGCTCGTCGGCCGCCTCCGACAAGCCGTCGGAGAGCTCGGTCAGCGCGCCCGCGAGTTCTGGGTCGTCAGCCAGCTCGGCCTGCTCGCCCAGCCCCTCCGACCACCCGCTCACCGCGACCTCCATGTGCGCCAACGCCTGCTCCTCGAACTCCTCCTCGTCGAGGTCCTCCTCGGAGAGCGCCGTCATCTCGGACTGGAACGTTCCGATCTGCTCGGCCTGGGCCGCCTCCGCATTCGCGCACACCTCGGCGGTGTTGTCGCTAGCCGGCGGTTCCTGAGCCGATCCCGGGTCGTCGTCGTCGCTCCCGCAGGCCGCGCCGAACGCGACCAGAGCAGCGACACCACCGGCGGCGAGCAGCCGTCGCATCAGGCCGCCTCCTCAAGACGTAGAAAATGTCGTCCCGGCGACCGTATCCTTTCCGGGGCAATACGGCCAAACTGAGTGGCTGGAGGCGGAGCATGCAGGCGGCGCGGTCACCCGAGGAGCAGCCCGGACCCGAACACCAGCGCGCCCCGGTGCGGCTGCTGGACCGCGTCTACCACCTGCGGCAAAACCAGACCACGATCCGCCGCGAGGTCATCGCCGGCGGCACAACCTTCCTGGCCATGGCGTACATCCTGCTGGTCAACCCGGAAATTCTGGGCCAGACCGGGATGGACGCCAACGCAGTCTTCGTCGCCACCGCGGTCGCCGCCGCCCTCGGCACCTTGATCATGGGCCTGTGGGCACGGTATCCGATCGCGCTTGCGCCCGGACTAGGCCTGAACGCCTTCTTCGCCTTCACGGTGGTGCTCGGCATTGGCATCCCCTGGCAGACCGCCCTCGCCGGCACCCTGGCCTCGGGCGTCCTCTTCTTCCTGCTCGCGGTCAGTGGTCTCCGCCGCGCCATCATCAACGCGATCCCGTTGCCGCTCAAACTCGCCACCGGCGCCGGCATCGGCCTGTTCATCGCGTTCATCGGCCTGCAGAACGCCCAGATCGTGGTGGCCGATGAAGCGACCCTGGTGGGGCTGGGCGACCTCGGCCGGCCCGAGACCCAGCTGGCGATCTTCGGTGTCGTGGTCACCATCCTCTTCCTCACCCTCGGGCTACGCGGCGGCATCTTCTACGGGATCGTCGTCACCGCGATCGCCGGGATGATCGTCGGCCTGATCGAGCTGCCCACCGCGGTGGTGTCCCGCGTACCCAGCCTCGGGCCGACCTTCGGAGAGGCGGTGACAAACCTCCCCGAGGTCTTCACCACGCAGATGATCGTGGTGGTGCTCACCATGCTCTTCGTCGACTTCTTCGACACCTCCGGCACCCTGATCGCGATCGCCCACCAGGCCGGGTTCCTCAAGGACGGGCAGCTGCCCCGGGCGAACCGGGCATACATGTCCGACTCCATCGCCACCATGGGCGGGGCGGTACTCGGCACCTCCACCACCACCTCGTACATCGAGTCCTCGGCCGGGGTCGCAGTCGGCGGCCGGACCGGTCTCACCTCGACCGTCACCGCGCTGTTCTTCCTGATCGCGCTGTTCTTCTCGCCGCTGGTAGCGGTGGTCACGCCGGAGGTGACCGCGCCGGCGCTGATCGTGGTGGGAGTCTTCATGGCCCGCGCGCTCGGCGACATCGAGTGGGGGCAGCTGGAGTACGCCTTCCCCGCCTTCGTCACCGTCATCGCGATGCCGCTGACCTTCTCGATCGCCAACGGGATCGCGCTCGGGCTGTTGTTCTTCCCGTTGCTGATGGTCGTGCGCGGCCGGTGGCGGGAAGTCCATCCGGTCGGCTACGTTCTCTTCTTCGTGGTGCTCGCCTACTTCATCTGGCTGGTCTGAGCCGAACAGAGGAAAGCAATGTCTAGCAGTGACCTCGCTCACGAACAAACCTATGTGTCTACATTGTATGACCGATTGGCAGAGTTGGAGGAGCGAGCCCGGCAACGACTCGCCGAGCTACCCGACGACGCCGACAGCCCACCCTCGGTACGCAGTGAACGCGCCGCCCTCGCCACCCGAGAGGTGGAGAAGCTGGCCCGGTACCGCGCGGCCGAGACCGGGCTCTGCTTCGGCCGGATCGACCTGGCCGACGGCGAGCGGCGCTACATCGGCCGGATCGGACTCTTCGACGACTCCGGCGACCACGAGCCGATGCTGATCGACTGGCGGGCGCCGGCGGCTCGCCCGTTCTACCTCGCCACCGCGGCCGCCCCGATGGCCGTCCACCGCCGCCGTCACCTGCGGCTGCGCGGACGCGTCGTCACCGAACTACGCGATGAAGTGCTCGACTCGACCACCGCGACCCCGGGCGACGCCACACTGGTCGGCGAGGCCGCGCTGCTCGCCGAGCTCGCCGCTGTCCGCACCGGCCGGATGCGCGACATCATCGGCACCATCCAGGCCGAACAGGACCACGTGATCCGCTCCGAACACCGCGGCGTGCTAGTGGTCGAGGGCGGCCCCGGCACCGGCAAGACCGCTGTCGCGCTGCACCGGGCCGCGTACCTCCTCTACACGTACCGGGAACAACTGGCCCACCGGGGTGTGCTGGTGGTCGGCCCGAACCAGACCTTCGTCGGATACATCGACCAGGTGCTGCCGTCGCTGGGCGAGACCGGCGTCCGGATGGCCACCCTCGCCGACCTGTTGCCCGGCGTCACCGCCGACGCCACCGAACCGGCCGAGGTCGCGGAGGTCAAAGGGCGCGCGGTGATGGCCGAGGTGGTGGCGGCGGCGGTCCGCGATCGGCAGCAGGTGCCCGCCGAACCGACCCCGGTGACGCTGACCGATCGGCACCCCAGCCTCGCCTACCAGGCGGAGGTCGTGACCCTGGAGCCGGCCGACTGCGCCGCGGCGCGGGATGCCGCCCGGGCCACCGGACTGCCACACAACCGCGCCCGCCGGGTCTTCACCGACCAACTGCTGACCGCGGTCGCCGGGCAGGTGGCCGGCCGGCTCGGCGACGACCCGTACGCCGGGGAGTCCCTCGGCGGCGGCGACGCCCCCGGCGCCGGGGTCAGCCTGCTCGGCGGGGCCGACGTCGCCGCCCTCGCCCGGGAGCTGCGCGGCGATCCGCAACTGCGGGCGGCGATCGACCGGCTGTGGCCGCAGCTCACCCCGCAGCGGCTGCTGACCGAGCTGTACGCCGACGACGAGCGGCTGGCCAGCGCGGCCAGCGCGCTGCCGGCCGCGGATCGGCAGCGACTGCGTCGGGACCCGGGCGCCGGCTGGACCGAGGCGGACGTGCCGCTGCTGGATGAGGCGGCGGAGCTGCTCGGGGATCCGCCGGCGCCAGAGCGGGCGGCGCCGCGCAGCGACGAGGAGATCGAGTACGCCCAAGGGGTGCTGGAGATCGCCGAGGGTTCCCGCACCATCGACGACGAGGACAGCGAATCCGAACTGCTGAGCGTCCCCGATCTGCTCACCGCCGAGCAGCTCAGCGGCCGTCAGACCACTATCGACACCCGTTCCGTCGCGGAGCGGGCCGCCGAGGATCGAAGCTGGGCCTATGGGCACATCATCGTCGACGAAGCGCAGGAGGTCACCCCGATGGGTTGGCGGGCGCTGCTGCGCCGCTGCCCGAGCCGGTGGCTGACCGTGGTCGGCGACCCGGCGCAGACCGGCCGGCTCGGTCCGCCCACCGACTGGGACGCGGTCTTCACCGCAGACGGTGCCGCATGGCAGCTGGCCCGGCTGACCGTCAACTACCGCACCCCGGCCGAAGTGATGACGCTCGCCGCCGGGGTCCTGGCACGGGTCGGACCGGCGTTGCCGCTGCCCCGATCGGTGCGTTACACCGGCCACGAGCCCCAACTGCGACGCGTCGACCCGGCGGAGCTGACCGACCAGCTCTGCACCCTGCTGACGCAGGAGGTGGCAGCGGTCGACGATGGACGGACGGCGGTTATTGTCCCCACCGGACTGTTCACCGAGGTTGCCCAGGCGGTCACCGCCGCCCGCGACGACGCGGCTACCCACGACGATCCGGCGATGCTGGAGCACCCGGTCGCGCTGGTGACGCCGCTCGAATCCAAGGGGTTGGAGTTCGACTCGGTGGTGCTGGTCGAGCCGCGGCAGATTGTGGCGGAGTCGACCTCGGGCTGGGGCGACCTCTACGTCGCGCTGACCCGGACCACCCGCCGCCTCACCGTGCTCCACACCGGAGAGCTGCCCGCCGAGCTCCAACACACCCTCGAAGACCTGTGACAGGATGCCTACCCAAAGAGGAACCCGCGGAGGCGGATCAGCCGTACGCCGAAGGTTGCCGCGAGCGCAACGGTGGGCTGTGTGGACGATGCCCGAACCCACCTTCGAGTCCTGCTAGCGCCCGTCGGCCGCTTGGTGGGTTGAGTGGTGATCCACTACGGCGACAAACCAGGTTAATACTGGCAAACCGGGCGCCACTCGACTCACCAAGCGAGTGAAACGAACCGTCCGCACCGATCTTGCAGCGATTTCCCACCAACAGCCCGACCGCTGGCGTATGCGACTCTGCTGGCGAAAATCGGGTCACTTGATCATCAGACATCGCCGCAGCTCAGGTGGTGCGGCAGGAGCATTTGCTCTGCTTACGCATACGCCATCGGTCGGGCTGTCGGGCTGCAAGATCGGCGGGCAGATCACCTTTCCCCGACTTGGTGGGTCGAGTGGTGCCTGGTTTGCCGGTATGGACCTGGTTTGTCGCCGTAGTGGATCACCACTCAACCCACCAAGCGGTCGATGGTGTTGACAGCCGGGCGCAAGGGGTCGGCTGACAAGCCCGTGACCTTTTGACCGGCTTCCGTCGGACGCGATCCCGGCGCGAGTCAGCCGGCGGCAGGGAGGGCCGGGGCCACAAGTCGGCGGCCCTCCCAGCCACGTTCTGCGGGCACAGCCCTTCTGCTCTTCACCCGCCGGGTCGATCATGGGACTTGGGACCTGAATCCGGGTCCGCAGTGCACTTAGGTTCATGATCGGCAGGGTTGGGGGTGGGGTGGAGGTCGGCTTCGTAGGCGATGATCGCCGCCGCTACCCGGTTCCGGGCACCCAGCGCCGCCAGGATTGCGCTCACGTACGCCTTCACCGTCCCCTCTACTAGGTAGAGCCGGGCCGCGATCTCCGCATTCGACAGCCCACTAGCCAGCAGACTCAGCACCTCCCGCTCCCGGCCGGTGAGCGCCGCCACCCGCGCCCGCGCCGCCGCCGAGCGGGCCAGCCGATCCGGCCCAAGCTGGGCGATTACCCGGTGCGCCACCGCTGGCGACAGGTAGCTCGCGCCGTCCGCCACCGCCCGGACTGCGGCGAGCAGTTCCCGCGGATCCCCGGACTTGACCAGAAACCCGCTCGCTCCCTCGCCGAGCGCCCGAGCGATGTACGCGTCATCGTGGAAGGTCGTCAGGATGACTACCGCGGTCTCCGGCGCCGCCGCCCGGAGCTCGCCGGTGGCCGCCAACCCGTCGAGCCGCGGCATCCGGATGTCGAGCAGCGCCACATCGGGTCGGTGCCGCCGGGCCGCCTCGACCGCGGCCGCCCCATCGGCCACCTCGGCCACCACGTCGATCTCCGGGTCGTGCGCGAGGATGGCGGTGATCCCCGCCCGGACCATCGCCTCGTCGTCGGCGAGCAGCACCCGGATCACGCCGCCTCCCCCGCGTACCCCGGCTCGGCGCGGACCCGGTGCGGCAGCCGGATCGACAACTGGAACCCGCCGCCGGGGCGGCTCACCGACAGGTCACCACCGAGCAGCCGGACCCGCTCCGCCAACGCTGCCAACCCATGACCGCCGCCGGGCGGCGCCGGCGGCGCGGCACCGGGCGGTGGCGGATTCGACACGCTCACGCTGGTGCCGTCCGCGTCGCCGTGCACCGCCACCGTCACCGCCGCCCCGGGCGCGTGCTTGGCGGCGTTGGTCAGCCCTTCCTGCACCACCCGGTGGATCGTCGGCGCCGCCGACGCCGCAGGCTCGCCGGTCGCCGTCGACCGGACGTCGAGACCGGCCTGCCGGGCCCGCCCGACCAGTTCGTCGAGCGACCCGGCCGGTGAGTCCGAAGGCGACTCCGCCGGCTGCCCGCCGCCGCGGAGCACCGCGACGATCTCGGCCAGTCGGGCGGTGGCGGTTGCGGTGGCGGCACGCAGCTCCCCGACCGCCGCCCGATGCGGATCCGGCAGGTCCGGCGCCAGCTCCAGACCGCCGGCCCGCAGCGCCACCAGGCTCAACTCATGGCCCAGCGAATCGTGCATCTCCTCGGCCAGCGCCGCGCGCTCCCGCAGCCGGGCCTGCTCGGCGACCATCTGCTGCTCCCGCTCCAGCTGCGCGATCCGGTCGGCGCGGGCGCGCAGCAGCGCCCGCTGCTGCCGCCGGTAGTGGCCTAGCAGCCACGGCAGCAGCCCGAAGATCAGCAGCACCACCACGGTGAACAACGCTCCACCCGGGCTGCCGAGCGCTGCCGCCACTGCCGATCCGGCCACCGCCAACCCGGCCAGGCCCCAGCCCGTACGCCGCTGCCCCGCCGTCCCGGCCAGGTAGGCCAACGCCGCCGACGTGCCGGCGATGGTGAACATGAAGGCAGGACCCTGTGCCGGCTGGATGGTGCCGAGCCCGACCATCACCGCCGCTGGCGCGAGCGGCACCCATGCCGGCGCCGCGCGACGGGCCAGCACCGCCGCCGCGAGCACCCCAGCCGCTCCGCACAGCAACAGGTACTGGGGTCGCAGCACGCCGGTGTCGGCCGCCAGCCACACGCCGCCCTCGGCGAAGACCGCCGCCGCGCACCCCAGTGCGACGGCGGCGTTCCCCGCGATCCGGCGGCGGCGCCCGGCAACCATGTCGGTCATCCTTGCGATGATTCCACCGCTGGTCACCAGCGGCTCAGCCGTCCCTGGCCCGCATCACCGCGCCAGCGATGAGCTGCGCCGCCACGGTCCAGGCCGCCAGCACCGCCAGCGCGCCTGCGACGCCGTACGGTCCAGGATCCCCACCGGTGATCAGGACCTGTCCGGCTGAGCCGGGCAGCGCCGCCGCGATCGTGGTCAGCACCGCGATCCCGCTCTGGTCGAGCAGCATCGGCGCCAGCAGCATCAGCACCAGCGCGGCGGTGAGCGTACCGGCGACGCTGCGGAGCACCGCCCCGAGCGCGACCACCAGCGGGCCGGCCAGCGCCAGGTATCCGGCGACGCCAGCGACGAGCCGGACCAGTTCGCTGACCGTTACCGCTGGCGCCTGCTCTCCCATCGCCAGCCACGCCAGCGCAGTTCCGAAACTGGCCATCACCACCCCGGCGACCGCCAGCACCGGCGCCACCACCAGTGCTTTCGCCAGCAACAGCCGAGCCCGGGCCGGCACGCACTGCAGCGTGGTCCGGATGCTCCCGGTGCCGTACTCGCCAGCGATGACCAGCGTCGCCAACGCCAGCAGCGCCAACTGCCCCACCACCAGGATGCCCGACGCGGCGGCGGCGGTCGCCGGCATCAGCAACGGATCTTCCACCCCGGCGGCGTGCTGGGTCCGCACCGTCACCCCCGCGATCACCGGGTAGAGCGCGCTCAGCACCAGCGCCGTGGCCAGGCACGCCCAGCTCGTGCGGACCGTCCACAGTTTGGTCCACTCGGCAGCGAGCGCGCCGACCAGGCCGGCGCGGCCTGCCGTCGGGACCGTCGCCGTACCTTCCATTGACGCCTTCACTGCGCGCTCCTTCCGGCCGGGCTGCCGGCAGCCGCGTACTCGACGCTGCCGTCGGTCAGCCGCAGGTACGCCTCCTCCAGTGACGCGGTCTGGGCGGTCAGCTCGTGGACCGCAACGCCGGCCTGGTGGGCGAGGTCACCGACGGCCGCCGTTGCCGCGTTGGCCACCCGCAACAACGCCGGTTCGGGCCGCTCGACGTGATACCCGTGGCTCGCCAGCCGCTGGCCGAGCAGCTCGGCACCGCCGGCGTCCGCGCACCGCACCTGGGTAACGACCGGCGTGGCGCCGGCGATCACCTCAGCGAGCGGCGCGTCGGCGAGCAGCCGGCCCCGGCCCAGCACCACCAGCTGGTCGGCCATGAGCTGCAGCTCGCTCATCAGGTGGCTGGAGACCAGCACCGTGCGGCCCTCGTCGGCCAGCCGCCGGGTGAGTTGGCGGATCCACAGCACCCCGTCCGGGTCGAGCCCGTTGACCGGTTCGTCGAAGAGCAGCACCGGCGGGTCGCCGAGCAGCGCCCCGGCGATCCCCAGCCGCTGCCCCATGCCCAGCGAGTACCCCCCGGCCCGGCGCCCGGCCGCCGCCGACAAGCCCACCAGCTCCAGCACCTCGTCGACCCGACGCCGGCCGATGCCGTTGCTGCGGGCCATCGCGAGCAGGTGGTTGCGGCCGGAGCGGCCCGGGTGCACCGCCCGCGCATCCAGCAACGCCCCCACCACGTGCAGCGGGTACCGCAGGTCGGTGTACCGCTCCCCGCCGATGGTGGCGGACCCCTCGGTGGGGTGGTCGACGCCCACGATCACCCGCATGGTGGTGGATTTCCCGGCACCGTTCGGCCCCAGGAAGCCGGTGACCGCACCGGCCCGGATCTCCAGCGAGAGGTCGGCCACGGCGGTGGTGTCGCCGTAGCGTTTGGTCAGGTGTCTCAGACTGATCATGCGAGCACGCTACGAAGGCAGCGCCCCCCAGCACCGCTGGCGAACGGCACCGACCACCCCTTACTTTCGTCAGGTCTCCGCCACCGACGAGCCCGCGCCGTGTTGCGATAGCGCAACATCGGATCAATGGTGCGCCAAAGTTGCGATTTCGCTACATTAGGAGAGTTGAGCAAGGATGATGCGTTAACGCAACAAGGGGCGGTTCGATGGTGACGTGGCGACGGGCGCGAGACGCCAGAGGGCTCGGCCAGCACATCGCCACGCTGCGCCGCGAGCGCCGCATGACCCAGGCGGAGCTGGCGCAATGGCTCGGAGTCGACCGTACGACGGTGGTCCGGCTGGAGGCGGGGAACTTGCGGGCGGTGAAACGGCTCACCGAGGCGTTGTCCGTGCTCGGCGCTGACCTCGTGGTTGTTCCGCGCGAGGCGCAAGTGACTGTCGAGGCGGCTGATAGGCCGTGAGCGACGACGTGCTAGAGGTCTGGCTTGGCCAGGGCCACATCGCAACGCTGACCCGCACCCGCCGGCGTCAGCTGCAGCTTCAGTACCGCGACGAAGCGATCGCCACCTTCGCGCTCGACTCGATCGTCATGTCGGTCGCGCTGCCGGTCCGCGCCGGGCGTTACCGGGGCGCGGCGGTAGAGCGGTGGGTGGACAGTATGTTGCCCGAGGGCGAGACCCGCTCCACTGTCGAACAATGGTTCGGGGTGCAGCGCGGGGACAGCTTCGGCCTGCTCCGCGAGATCGGAGCCGACTGCGCCGGCGCGATTGCCTTCCTCCGCCCGGGGCACCACCCGAAGCTTGGCCTGGCCGGTGCGCGGCTGTTGAACGATGAAGGACTGGCTGCGGCCGTCGCTGCGCTCCCAGCGCACCCGCTCGGCGTTGATCAGGAGGTACGGGTCTCACTCGCCGGTCTTCAGGCGAAGCTGCTCCTTGCGCGGACCAGCGACGGCCGATGGGCGCGGCCAGCCGACGGTGCGCCGAGCACACACATCCTGAAGCCGGAACCTACCTGGGCCGCCGGGCTCTGCGCGGCCGAGTTGTTCACTCTGCGGTTGGCAGCTCTAAGCGGAATGCCGGCGGCTGAGGGTGAGTTGATAGTGGCGGGCGGCCGGAAAGCGCTGGTGCTCACCCGATTCGATCGGCAGGTCGCGGACGGGGAGGTTTCCCGGATACACCAAGAGGATGGCTGTGCCGCCCTCGGCATCGACCCGACCGGCGACTACAAGTATCAGTCGCCGCATCCGAACAGCCCGAGCCTCGCCCGGCTAGCGAAGATCTTGCGGTCGTACGGCAATGATGTGCCGCGGGAACTGACCCGGCTCTTGGAGGCTGCGACGCTCCGGGTCGCGGTCGGTGATACTGACGGACACGCCCGCAACTACGCCTTCTTGCACGTCGGATCCGGGGTGGAACTTGCGCCGATCTACGACGCTGCACCGACCTACCGATTCGCCTCCTCGCGCCGGGTTGGGCTGTGGTTGGCGGGGCAATCAATGCTATCGAGTATTACCGCCCAGCACCTGTTCGATGAGTTCACCGGCTGGCAGATACCGGCGGACCTGGCCCGTCGCACCACTGTGGAAGTGCTGGAACGGCTGAGCGCTGCCGTCCCCCGCGCTGCCGCGGAGGTTCCACAACTACCGTCAGAGCTGGCGACCGAGATCAGCGAACGGATCCGACGGCTGCTCGACCAGGCAGCCAGCTGATGGGTCGGCCATAGCGGTGGGGTCGGCCGTAACCTCATACTTTCGTCAGGTCTCCGCCGCGGCGACCTGCTCCGCCTCCCGCTGGATCAACTCGGCCGCAACCGCCTTCGCCTGCTGGACCGGCTCGCTCACCGCGCCGGTCTGGAAACCGGCCACCGCGCCCTCGTGGAGCAGCAGCAGCCGCTCGGCAAGCCTCCGGGGCTGCGGGAAAGCCGGCGCCGCCAGCTGTTGCAGATGATCCCGCAGCCAGCGCTTCTGGCCGGTGATCACCGCCCGGGCGGGGTGGGCCGGGTCGGGTAGCTCGGCGAGCGCGTTGAGGAAGCTGCACCCGCGCGGGCTCTCCTCCCGTAGCCACTGGTCCAGCGCGTCGAAGCTGGCGAGCAGCCGCTCCGCGGGTCGCCCGTGCCCGGTGGCGTCGGTGAGCCACCGCCGCCACCGCTCGTCGCGGGCCCGCAGGTACGCCGCGACCAGCTCGTCCTTGGAACCGAAGCGGTCGTAGAGGGTTTTTTTGGTGACACCGGCGGTGGCGGCGATGGTGTCCACCCCGACCGCGTGGATGCCCTTGGCGTAGAAGAGATCGCTCGCGGCAGCGAGCACCCGCTGGCCGCCCTTGGTCAGCTGTGGCCCGGTCATGTGCACCTCCCGGAGTCTGGAGCCTCCCGGAGGCCCGGCGCCCAACTATACCAACCGGTGGGTTGACACTGCCTGCCCGAGCGCGCCACACTAACTAGACCGGTCCGTATAGTAAGCAGAGCTGCAGGAGGCACCATGCGCGCCCAACTACTCACCGGATTCGGTGGGCCCGAGATGCTCCACTACCGCGAGGATGTGCCCGACCCGACCTCCGGCCCCGGCGAGGTCCGGATCCGGGTCGCCGCCACGGCGCTCAACAACACCGACATCTGGACCCGGGAAGGGCGATATGGCTCGCCCGACGACCCGGCGGCGACCACCGGCTGGCGGCGTGAACCACTGCACTTCCCCCGGATCCAGGGCGCCGACGTGGTCGGCTACCTCGACCAGCTCGGCCCGGGGGTGACCACCGAGACCGCCGGGGCCCTCGGCTCCCGGGTGCTGGTCGACCCGATGCTCTACCAGGGCGACGAGACCGCCCTCGCCCACACCGACTACCTCGGCAGCGAGCGGGACGGCGGGTTCGCGGACTACCTCACGGTCCCGGCCGGCAACGTCCACCCGATCGACAGTCCACTCACCGACCCGGAGCTGGCCTCCTTCCCGACCGCGTACGCGACGGCGCTGCGGATGCTGAACCGGGCCGAGGTGACCGACGGCGAAACCGTCCTGATCACCGGCGCCTCCGGCGGTGTCGGGTCAGCGCTGATCCAGCTCGCGGCGGTCCGGGGCGCCCGGCCGGTCGCGCTGGTCGGGCCGGGTAAGGCCGAGGCCGCCACGGAGCTCGGGGCGGCGCTGGCGGTGGAGCGAGACACTATGGACATCGCTGGCGCGCTCGCAGCGGTCGGCCCGATCGATGTGGTGGCCGATGTGGTCGGTGGCGCCGGTTTCGGCGCCCTGCTGAATGTGGTGCGACCGTTCGGCCGCTACGTCACCGCGGGCGGGATCGCCGGACCAGTGGTCGAGACCGATCTGCGCACTGTGTACCTGAAGCAGCTGACCCTGGTCGGGTCCTCGTTCGCCACCCACGAAGAGTTCGCCGAGCTGGTGGAGCTGATCCGCGCCGCCGGCCGGCACGCCCGCACCGGGCAGCTGCGGCCGCTGGTCGCCGAGGTCTACCCGTTGCCGGAGCTGGCCCGGGCGCAGGCGGACTTCGCCGCGAAGCGGTTCTTTGGCAAGTTGGTCATCGCCGTCGGCTAGCCCGCCGCCAGCGGCGAAGCTTCGGGAGTTCCGGTCCTGGCTGAGCCGGCCCGTGGCCGGCCAGCACCTCCCCGGCCGCCGGGTCGACGCTGACCCGGCGACCGGGAGGGGCGGTAGTTAGGTAAAGATACTGACTCCGCCCGGCCCCACCAGGAGGCCGACGACGATGAGCACCACGCCCCACAGGATCTGACGCCGGAACAGCGCCACGATCCCCGCGATGACGAGGATCACCGCCAGAATCCACAACAGAAACTCCATGACTGTGCTGTGCCCGCCCGGCACCGGCGATAAACACCACGGGCTATCTGGCGTCAGACCCAGGAGCGGGGGTCCGCCACCAGCTCCCGGACGCTGTCGGGTAGCTCACCGGAGACCACGTCGGCCACCGTCACCAGCTCCAGGATCCGCCGCTCGCTGGCGCGCAGCGCGATCCACACATCCTGTAGGGCTCGGGCGGCGCCGTGGTAACCGAGCTCCTCGGGGCGTTGCCCCCGCACATGCGCCAGCGGGCCGTCGATGACCCGGATGATGTCCGCCAGCGCCACCTCCTGGGCCGGTCTGGCCAGCTGGTACCCGCCGTCCGATCCGCGCTGCGCGACCACGATGCCGCCGCGTCGCAGCTGCACCAGGATGCTCTCCAGAAACTTCGGCGGGATCGCCTGCGCCCGGGCCAACCGCTCGGCGGCGACCAGCCCGCCGCCGCTGGCGGCCAGCTCCACCACCGCCCGCAGGGCATAGTCGACCCGGGCCGAAAGTCGCATAGAGAAGATTCTTCCACGGGCGGCCCACCCGGCCGGCGCCGCGGTCGCCGAGCGTACGGCGTGATCCCGGGGCTCCGCCGGCTCGGACCGGCCACCCGGGCTTGGCATTTTGTCTTAGCTTTTGTATCGTGTGGCAAGCACAAAGCTTGAGACAAAGGAGCGGGCATGTCCCACGACGTACCCAAGGTGACGCGCTCACCTCGCGACCAGCGATACCTACGACGGTGGCTCACCCGCCACAACGCAGCCGACCAACCACCGAGCGACCTACTTGTGGCCCGGGTGATCGCCCGGCGCCGTGGCGAACGCTTCGAGTACGCGGCGATCGGCCTCGCCCTCGTGCTGTTTCTCGGCTGGACGCTGGTGACCGGTGGGCTCGGGACCGGAACGCCGACCACCATCTCGGTCTTGCCGATCGCCGTGCTCTACCTCGCACTCCAACTCGGCAGCCTGGCAACGCTGTGGTCGATCCGGCGAGCCGACCAGCGACTCAGCGCCGGCCTCCGGCAGCGGGTCGCCCGGCCTACGGCGATGCCGCTGCCGGGGCTGCTCGGCCGGCTCTACCTGATCGGTGCCGTCGCCGTCTTCGGCGGTGGTCTGATCACCGCGGCCGGGGCGCTCACGCTCGCCACCGACCCGGCCGACCGAGCCGTCGCCGGGGTCTTCGCCGGCGCGCTCGTGGTCTTCGCCGCGCTCGCGGCCATGACCCTGCGCCACGTGTCCCGCCGCCCGGCGATCGCCGAGCAGCCAGCGCAGATCGCCGACGACGACACGCTACGACGCGACGACGCGCACCGGGCCATCACCCCGTCCCTGGTGATCATGGCGGTCATCGCGGCGCTGCACAGTGGCTCCGGCGACGGCCTACTCGCCCTCTACGCCGGTTACGTGGCGGTCGGCGGCATCGGTTGGACACTCGCGTTCACCAGTGCGATCTACCGTCGGCACGGCGCCAGCCCGGAGACCTTTACGACCGTGGCGGTGACCAGGTGACGGTCAGCATCGACACCACCTCCCCGACTCCCCCGTACGAACAGCTCCGGTCCCAACTCGCCCAGCAGATCGCCGATCGGAGCCTGGCGGTGGGCACCCGGCTGCCCACCGTCCGCCGGCTCGCCGCCGACCTCGGCCTGGCCGTCAACACCGTGGCCCGCTCCTACCGCGAGCTGGAGGAGGCAGGGCTGGTGCAGACCCGCGGCCGCAACGGCACCTTCGTCGCCGCCGCCGGTGACCACAGCCGCGAGCAGGCCCGCCAAGCGGCGCTCCGGTACGCCGACACGGTGCGCGGGCTGGGGATCGGCGCCGACGAGGCGCTGCAGATAGTCCGCGCCGTGGTGGGCGACGGGGCCGCTACGCCGCCACCAACGGGGTCTCCACCAGATGCTCGGCGATGAACCAGGTCTGCAGCTCGTTGGTCCGGATGACGTCGCTGACCAGCAGATCGTTGCTGCCGTCGTCGCCCTGCTCGGCGACCCGGGCGGCGGCATCCCGGGTGTCGGCCAGGATGATCTCGTGCGCCTCCAGCAGCCGGGAGAGCATCACCGGGACCTCCTCCACCCCGTTCGGCGGGCGGGGCACCGAGGTGATCTCCGCGACGTGCCGAGGGTCCCCGACCGCCACCCCGCCCAGCGTCTGCACCCGCTCGGCGAGCTTGTCGACCAGCGCCTCCTGCTCCTCGGCGTGCTTGTCGAGCAACAGGTGCAGCTGGTAGAAGGTCGGCCCCCGCATCAGCCAGTGGTGCTTCTTGTAGAGCGCGTACAGGATCTGCGAATCGGCCAGCACCCGGTTGAGCCGCTCCGACGAGTACATCCGGGCATCGTGGGACAGGCTCAGCGGCAACTGCCGCACCGTCCCGAACTTCTGGATCTCCTGCCCCTGCTGATGCAGCCGCGGCTGGCTGTTCGACCTGTTCATCGTCCCCCCGATGCCGGTTGTCCCCCGCTCGCCCTAGGTCTAGTGGACCACTTCAACCCCGTGCCCGCCCCGCGAATCGACGGGTAACGTCAGTGCCGTGCCGCCCGCCTCCTCCCGCGCCGAGCTGCTCGATGTCGTGGACGACGACGACCAAGTCATCGGCCAGGCCGCCCGCGGTGACGTCTACACCCGGCGGCTGCGCCACCGCACGGTGTTCATCCTGGTCCGGGACGCGGGGGAGCGGATTTTCGTGCACCAGCGCGCCGCCGACAAACTGGTCTACCCGTCCTACTACGACATGTTCGTCGGCGGCGTGGTCGGCGCCGGGGAGACCTATGACGCGGCGGCGTGGCGCGAGGCCAGCGAGGAGTTGGGCGTCGAACTGCCCGCGCCGATGTACCAGTTCCGGTTCCGCCACGACGGCGCCGACTACCGCACCTGGAGCGCGGTCTACGAGCTGCGGTTCGCCGGCGAGGTCGATCCGCCCACCGACGAGATCGCTTGGCATGCCTTCCTCTCCGAGTCGCAGCTGCGGGCCCGGCTGGCCGAGTGGCCCTGGCCGCCGGACAGCCTCGCCGCCTACCAACAGCGACCATCCGCCGGCCTAGGCGACGCCGCGCGCAGCTGACGTACCCCGCGCCGAGCGGCTCCGGTTGGTGCGGCACCCGGGCAGGGGCGCAGCCGCGGCACGCGTCCTACACTGGTGGCACTGTGGAAACCGACGACGATCCGTCTCATAGATCTGGGCCACCCGGTCCGCAACCGTTCGCTCCAGCGGAGTGCCCGCGATGACCGAGTGGCTTCTCCTCAGCTTCGCGCTGGTGCTCGTGGCCGCCAACGCGGTATTCGTGGCGGCCGAGTTCAGCCTGGTCGCCGTCGATCACGCCGCCGTTGAGCGGGCGGTGCGCGGCAAGGTCCGCGGCGCGGCCGGGGTGTTACGCGCCCGGCGGTCGCTCTCGACCCAGCTCTCCGGCGCCCAACTGGGCATCACCGTCACCAGCCTGCTGATCGGCTTCATCGCCGAACCGTCACTGGCGGCGCTGCTGACCGGCCCGTTGGGGTTGGCCGGGCTACCGCCCGGTGCGATGACCGCAGTGTCGGTGATCCTGGCGCTGGCGATCGCCACCATCTTCCAGATGATCTTCGGTGAGCTGGTGCCGAAGAACCTTGCGATTGCCCGGCCGATGCCGACCGCGCGGGCCGTCACCCCGCTTCAGCGCGGTTTCACCGCTGCGGCCCGACCGCTGATCACGGTGCTGAACGGCGCCGCGAACCGGCTGCTGCGGCTGATGGGGATCGAGCCACAAGAAGAGCTACAGTCGGCCCGCTCCGCACGGGAGCTGGCCTCGCTGGTGCGCCGCTCCGCCCAGCAGGGCACCCTGCCCCGCCCCACCGCCCAGCTACTGACCCGTACCCTCGCCTTCGGCGACCGCACCGCCCAGGACGTGATGACTCCCCGCCGTCGGGTGCATTTCCTCCCCGCCGACCAACCGGTACGCCGGATCCTCGACGCCGCCGAAGCCACCGGCCACTCCCGCTTCCCCGTCATCGACCAGGGTGACGTCGACGACGTGGTGGGCTTCGTCCACGTCAAACACGCGCTCGCGGTCCCTCTGCCAGCGCGCGCCACCACCCCGCTACGGCAAGTCATGGTGGCCCCGCTGCGGGTGCCGGCCAGCCTGGAACTGGACCCGCTCCTCACCCAGCTGCGCCAACACGGACTGCAGATGGCGGTGGTGATCGACGAGTTCGGCGGCACCGACGGCGTGGTGACCCTCGAAGACCTGGTGGAGGAGCTGGTCGGCGACATCGCCGACGAGCACGACCGGCCCGGCGCACACGCCCGTCGCCGCGGCGACGGTGGCTGGTCGCTCTCCGGGCTGCTGCGACTCGACGAAGCCGCCGCCCTGACCGGGCTGCCGTTCGCCGAAGACGAGCACTACGACACCCTCGCCGGCCTGGTGCTGCACCATCTCGGCCGGATGCCCACCGTCGGCGACCGGGTCACCGAGACGGTCGGGCAACAACCAGTCGAGCTGGTCGTGGAGCGGATGGACGGGCTACGGATCGACCGGGTACGCCTGCAGACGCTACCGGGCGACCCGGAACCGGGCGGGCAGCAATGAGCGACACCACCGCGATCCTGATCGCCATCGCCCTGTTGGCAGGCAACGCCTTCTTCGTCGGCGCCGAGTTCGCCCTCATCTCCGCCCGCCGCTCCCAGATCGAACCGCTCGCCGCCACCTCCCGCCGGGCCCGGATCACCCTGCGGGCGATGGAACGGGTGTCGCTGATGATGGCCTGCGCACAGCTGGGCATCACCGCCTGCTCGCTGGGGCTAGGCGCGATCGGGGAGCCGGCGGTGGCGCACGTGATCGAACCCTGGCTCGCCGCGCTCGGAGTGCCGCCGCAGCTGCTGCACCCGATCGCGTTCGCGATCGCGCTGACGGTCGTGGTGTGCCTGCACATGGTGCTCGGGGAGATGGTGCCAAAAAACATCGCCATCGCCGGCCCGGAACGCGCCGCGCTCTGGCTAGGGCCACCGCTGGCTGGGATCACCGCCATGCTGCGGCCGCTGATCGTCACCCTCAACGCCCTCGCCAACGCGGTGCTGCGGCTGTGCCGGGTGGCGCCGCGCGAGGAGCTGGCATCGGCGTACACGGTCGACCAGGTCGCCGAGCTGATCACCCAGTCGCGGCGCGAAGGGCTGCTCGACGACGAAGAGCACACACTGCTCACCAACGCGCTGACGTTGAACGAACAGACCGTCGGCACGGTCCTGCTGCCCGCCCACTCGCTGGTGACACTCCCGGTCGACACCACCCCGGCACAGGTGCAGGACGCCTGCGTCCGCACCGGGTACTCGCGCTTCCCGGTCACCGACCCAGCCGGTGAGATGGTCGGTTACCTGCACGTGAAGGATGTGCTGACGCAGGATCCACACGCGGTCGGCCGGCCGATCGACCCGAGCCTCATCCGGCCCTTCGCGATCGTCCGCGCCGGCGACACCCTCCGGTCGGCGCTGGCCACCATGCAGACCGCCGGCGCCCACCTCGCCCTCATCCTCGACGGCACCGGTCAGCCGATCGGCATCGCGGCCCTCGAAGATGTGTTGGAGGAGCTGGTCGGGGAGGTCCGCGACGCCACCCAGCAGACCGCCTAGCGAAGCCCGCGGCCAACCCAACCCGGCTCGCGCTCAGCCCAGCCCGTAGAGCACCAGGTCGGTCTCTGTCGTACGCTCCCCGGCGGGTTGGCGTTGCAGCGCGATCACCAACGTCCCGGGGCCGACGACCAGGGTGGCCCCGGCGTACCGGTACTCCTCCGCGACCTCTGGCACCTCGGTGACCGCCAACAGTTCGCCGGTCACCGTGTCGACCTCCGAGACGACTATCTGGTAAGACTCCTCATGGTGGCCGACCACCCACACCCGGTCGTCGCCGGCCTGCCGCAACCCGATCGTCCGATCATGCGGCAACGGCACCTCGGTACGGATCTGGCCATCGACCAGTGACCGGATGACGAGCACTGGCTCGTCTGAGTCGACGGCGCCGGAGCGTCCCACGAGCTGACCACCGGCGACCACCGGCGAGTCAAGACCGCGACGGTCCGGCGCGTCGACCGGCACCGTCCACCGTTCCCGACCATCGCCGGCATCGAGGGCCAACATCGGGCCGGGCTCCGGGAATCGATCACCGCGCCCGATCGAGTAGGAGAGGAACACGTGGCCGCCCGCCACGGTCACATCGCAACGGTGCGCGTACTCCCGCTCCGGATCGATCCGCTCCGCGGTCGGCCAGGTCCAGAGCCGCCGCCCGTCGGTCACGTCCAGCGCCGTCAGCGCGCAGGACGCCTCCTCGCCGCGCGCCCGCCGCTCGCACACCTCGAACATCACCACCACCCCGGTGTCACCGACATAAGCGTTTGAAAGCCCGCACCCGGGAGTCTCCTCGAAGCGCCATCGGGGCTGGCCGTCGTCACTACCGATAGCTTGGATTCCTACCGGATCAAGGACCGACGACGGAAACAGGCCAGCACTTGGACTAAGCGGCTCGGGATCCAACGGCGTCAGCAAGAGTGGCTGGTTGGCGACCGCCGCCACGTTGTCGAACTGTTCGACCAACCGGTTGTCGTAACGGTCCCAACGCAACTGGCCGGTGGTCGCGTCCAACGCCACCACCCGATCCCGCTCGGTCGGCGGCTCCCCGAACTCGCTGCGGAACGACAGCGCGAGCACCACGATCCGCCCCTCGTCGCTCGTCGCGCTCTGACGGAGGCTGTAGGACGAGTCTCGCCAGTGCCACCGAACCTGGCCCGTCGCCGGCTCCAGCATCCGCACCCCGGACGCCTCCGGCACGAGCAGGCCGCCAGCGGTCGCCGCACCGCTGAAGCCCAAAAAGACCAGTCGGCCGGGTAGTTCAGCATGCCACTGTGGATCGGACTGCAACGACGGTGGGCCACCCTCGACGGCCCGGTCGGGCGCGGTACGGCTGTCCACGGTGCTGTAAAAGTGTGGTGCCAGAAGCATCGAGCCGGTCAGCGCGGCAACCGCGGCTACCGCCCCAGCGCCCCGCCCGACCCTGGACAACCGCCGCTGCCTCGCCGCCGGCAGCCGCTCCTCGTGCGCCGCCAGCGGCGCGCGGTCCCACACCGCATATCCGACGAAGCCGAGCGCCCCTCCGGCGATCAACAGGGCCGCGGCGACCGTGAAAACCGACCCGCCCAACCCGCGAGCCGGCGGGGCGATATCACTCTGGATCAGACCGGCACCGATCAGCGCGGCGGTCGCAGCCACCGCGGCCAGCAGGTGAAACTGCGATTTGGCGACGCCGTCCCGCGCGCGCCACCCGGCTGCGAGCAGCAGCCCGGTCACCACCAGCGCCCCCAGAGTGAAGGCCCTGGTGCCGCCGCCGAGTCGCCACAGTGGCTCGTCCCATTCCCAACCTAGCCAGCCCCCGAGGACGACGCCGGCCAGGCCGACAAGCTCCAGACTGACCGCGGCTGCGGCGACGACGAGCGGCCAACGCAGTGGTCGGTCATCGGTTACCGAGGCAACATCGGAGTGCACTAGTCCTCCCCAGGAATTCGACTAGGCACTTTATAGCAACTCACCGCAACTGCGCCCGTACCTGCCGGCCGGTCTGCCGGTCATCGACCTCGCGCGGCGACGCCCTCGCGGCGGCCACGTCGAGTGACCAGCCAGGCCACGACGACGGCGGCGCTGAGCAGGATCACGTTCTGGGTGAGCTTGGCTGCCACCGAGACGCCCTCGGCGACCGGCGCGAGAAACCCGATCAGCGTCCTGCCGATCACCGCCCCGGCGGCGAGCGCACCGATCTCCAGGACCGACCACGAGCTGGTGGCGGCCAGATATCGGACCGCCGACGCCGCTCCAGCCAGAAGCAGCACCGCCAACGCCACCCCCAGCCAGGTCCACGGCAACACGTCGAAGGTGAACATGCTGACCGCCGCGGCGAGCACCAGCCATGGCATGCGGATCGGTGCCCGGGACCCCGGTGACACGGGCTTTCCGAGCCGGGTGAAGGCGAGCATCGACAGCACCGCGACCGCTCCCCCGACCGCAGCGGACTGGGCGAGCGAGGGCTGATAGTCGTACATGGAGATGGCGTCATCGCGGATGAGCAGCGCCGCGACCAGAAAGCACCCCACCGTGACCGTGATGCCCACTCGACCGAGCAGAGGCTTGCCCCGGTGTTGCGGTGCGAGCGCACTGACCAAGGCGACCGGCGCCGCCACACTCATCAACACATGTCCGGCAACCCAGGAAGTCGTCGGGTGCGCGCTCATGCCCAACGGCTCGATCAGGGTCGCCTGCCGCATCTCGCGCCAGTAGCCGATGTCCGGCCGATCCTCGGCGAAGAGTGCGAGATCGACCAGCCCGGGCATGGCGATCCCGAAACCGGCGGCGAGCAGGAGCAGCCCGGCCCAGCCGAGCCCTCGGCGCACCGCGACTTCCCGGATCAGCAGCGCCGCCCCGCCGTAGAGCGGCGCGAAGATCAGCAGCGCCACCACCATAAACCCCAGGTCACCGGTGGAGGGCAGGTATGCCTGCAGGAACTCTGCGCAGATCGGGGCGCTCACGAGCAGGGCGAGGATCGGCAACCAACGATCGCGCAACGGTTCCGGCGGGGCGGTCATCGCGGCAGCTTATCAGTTATTAGAGCGACTGCTCCAATAACCTAGGATGGGCTGGTGGCGCGACCAGTCAACAAGCAGCGACAGCAGGAACAGCGACTGCGGATCATCGACGCCGCGTTCACCAGGTTCGCGGCCGACGGATTCGACCGGACCACGACCGCGAGCATCTGCCGCACCGCTGGCGTCGGCTCGGGCACCTTCTTCCACTATTTCCCAACAAAGATCGACGTCCTCCTCGGCATCCTGACCCTAGGCGCGCGGGAGACCAGCGAAATCCTCGCCGGGCTGGTCTCCCGCGAACCGGTAGCGGCCCTGCTCGCCTACCTGGACCACGAGGCAGCGAACCTCCGGGACCCGCGGGCGGCGGGCTTCGTACGAGCGGTCGGCGCCGTGGCACACGACGAGCGAGTGGCGGTAGCGTTGGCGGCCACGCGGACCACCACGGAGACGGCCCTCACCGCCTGGGTGACACAGGCGCAGCAACAAGGTGCCATCCGCACCGACCTCGACGCGACCCGGACAACCCGTTGGCTCATCGCCCTCGTCGATGGATTCGCCTCCCAGGTCGCAGAAGGCGACCAGTTCGACGCCGAGCAGGAGCGAGACATCTTGTTGGACACCGCCCGCCGATTCCTCGCCCCACCCAGCGGTTGATCATGGACCTAGCTGCCCCTTGGGGCTGTCATCATGGCCCTAGGCCATGATCAACTGGCGGGGGTGGCGTGGAGGAGGTGCGGGACAGCCACCGGGTTGCAGACCCAGTGGGCCCGTGAACCCTCCGGCAACCGCTCCAACTCGTCCTGCGTAACGGTGCCGTGGTCGGCGAGATGCTGGACCGCCGCACCCAGGTCGTCGGTCCGCAGCTCAAGCCAGACATCCGCCTTCGCATAGTTCTCCACCCGATCGAGCCAAAGGGTGCAGTCACCGAACGCCATCCGCACCGCGTGGCTGACCATGTCGACGGCGGCTGCCGGCTCCTCGATCACGTCGAACCCGAGCACGTCACGGTAGAACGCGACCGTCTCCGCGAACTTCGCCGCCGGGACCTTCATCGCAATGTTGGCGCCACCCTGAAATTTAGGCTTTGTCATCTCATATCTCTTTCATTTGCCCGGATGTGCAACCAACGTATTGCACCTTGCCGGAATCTGCAATAGGGTTGTTGCATGTCACTTGAACCCCATCCCGACCGCGTGGAACGCGAGATCGTCATTGACGCGCCGCAGTGGCGGGTCTGGGAGCTGGTCAGCCAGCCAGGCTGGTGGATCAACGACGGCGAGGTCGTGCCCCACCGGTTCGAGGCCGACGGCCCCGGTCGGACACTGGTGCACGACCCGGTCCACGGCACCTTCGCGGTGGCTACGATCGACGCCCGACCCCCCGCGTACGCCGCGTTTCGGTGGCACTGCGGGCCGACCCCGGCGAGCCGGGTCGGCCCGCTCACCACCGCGACCTCCACTCTGGTGGAGTTCTTCTTGGCGCCGGTCGACTCCGCCAGCGTGACCCTGCGGGTGGTCGAGAGCGGCTTCGCCTCGCTGGCCGAGAGCGCGCGGCAGCGGCGGCAGCTGCTTGAGGAGAACACCACCGGGTGGCAGGAGGAGCTGGCGGCGGCAGCCCGTCACCTGACTCGGGCGCCGCGGTGAGCACCCCGCCCGCCTCAATCGTCGAGATCTGCTCGGCGCTCGGCGACGACACCCGGTGGGAGATCCTGCGCCGACTCGCGGTCGAGCCGGCGTCGGCCTCGGCGCTGGCCGCACGCCTGCCGGTGACCCGGCAGGCGATCGCTCGACACCTCGACGTGCTTCGGGAGGCCGGTCTCGTGGAGCGCGAGCGCGACGGTCGGGAGGTTCGCTATCGCGCCCTCGGTGCGACTCTGAACGATGCCGCGGCCCAGCTGCAGGCGGTTGCGGACGGC
Source organism: Natronosporangium hydrolyticum (assembly GCF_016925615.1). Taxonomy (NCBI): domain Bacteria; kingdom Bacillati; phylum Actinomycetota; class Actinomycetes; order Micromonosporales; family Micromonosporaceae; genus Natronosporangium; species Natronosporangium hydrolyticum. Next base: position 722,152 of record NZ_CP070499.1, on the reverse strand, counting down.
TGGGATCGGCGCCTCGCCGCCCTCCGCCGCCTCGCCGAAGACTAGTCGATCATGGGGTTTGGGACGGATTTTCGCCCCGACCATGTACCCAAGTCCATGATCGGCGCGGCGAGTGACTGACAGGTCAGTAGGTGTGCGTGGGCCTGTTCGCAGATCACCGCGTGCTCGTAGACCGCCCGCGGCACGTCGACGGCGCTGTCGACCCGAACCAACGTGCCCGCGGGACGCCAGCTACGGAACGTGGCGTCCCCGGTGAGGGTGGCCAAGATCGCCAGGAGTGACTCGTCCAGCCGCAGCGAGTGCACCGCCCGCCGGTACTCACGCGGGGTCAGGCACAGCGCGAACGGGATATTCATCAGACACAGTGCGGTCTGGATGTCCAACCGTAGCCACCGCCGGGTCGCCGGCTCCAGATCCAGCTGCGGCACCGTCAGCATCGAATAGTCCAGCTCGCTCGCGGCGCGCGCCCACAACGGCCGATCCCGCACCCCGGAACCCAACGCCGCCAGCACTTCGTACACATTCAGGTCGTGTTCGATCACCGCCCGGTCCCCGAGCTGCCGCAGCGCGGTCGGCAGCAACGTCACCTCCGGCATCCCCGGCAGGCCGGCGTTACGCACGACGAAGTTGAGCAGGTTCGTCTCGATGACGAAGTGCCGCAGCAGCAGCCCGGCGGACTCCGGCGCCACACAGCGGCGCACGAACCAGACACACATCCGGTCCATCGCCGCATGGGCACGTAGTCGGGGCGCGAACGGCATCAGGCGTTTCATTACCAGGATCAGCACCACCCCGATCCGCGACACCACCCGGGCCAGCGGGTAGAGCCACCGCCGTGACCATCGCCGCTGATCGGCCACCACCTGCCGCAGAGTGGGCCGGTCGAACGGCAGCGTCGGATCGGCCAGAATGCTGCCCCACACCGACGGTTCACTCATCGTCGACCTCCGCGAGCTGCCAGGCGTAGAGCCGGGCGACCACCCGGGCGGTGCGAACGATCCGGCGCGCCGCCGGTTGGTCGACCACGCCCGAACGCAGCACCTCCCGCAGGTGTTCAAAGTGGTCGTCGTCGTTGTCGCCGTGGTAGCTCAGGAACCGCACCTGTTGCTCCGCAAGCCCCAGCTGGTGCCGCAACCGCTGCGCCCACCGGGTCGCCTTCGCCGCACCCAACCCCTCGATCACGAACATCGCGCCCAGCAGATCCACCGGGTCGGGCTGGCTCGCCTGCTGGAACATGAACGCCGACAACGCTTCCGAGCCGACGTTCTTCTCGGCGGACTGGATGTCGGCCAACTCCCCGCCGACCGAGACGTAGTCTTCTTCCAGCATCCGGAAGTCACGGTGCTCCTCGACCGCGTGCTGGATCGCCGCGCTGCGCAGTTCGAACAGCTCGACCGAGAAGTTCGACCCGGCCCGCGCCAGCCACCGCCCGCCTTCGACCACCTGCTGCCGGAGCTGGCGCAGCAGCCGGCGATAGTCGGCCACGGTGGCCGTTCCAGCCTCGATCCGGCGTACCAGCGGCACCTCCGCCAGCCGTCGCTCGAAGTCGGACCACACCTGCGCGAGCTCCAGCACTGTCCACCGGACGACGCTGCTGTCGTCGGGCAACGGTTCGCCGAGCGGCGACCCGACCGGCTCAACCATTGGCGCAGCCGGGGCGGCGCTCCGGGCCGGCTGCCCCGGGTCGGCGCCGGCGACACAGGTCAGATGCACGAAGCCGAAGGAGAAGCGCCCCGACTCGGGGACGATCAGCAACACCCGGTCTCCTGGCTTGAACCGGCCGGTCTGCCAACACTCGGCGAGCGCCACGAAGATGCTCGCGGCGCCGGTGTTGCCCCGCGTGGCCAAGTTGGAGAACCATCTCTGCTCATCGATCATCAGGTCCGCCTCGCGCAGCAACCTGAAGATGTCCGACCGGAAGTGCTCGGCGCTGTAGTGGCACAGCACATGGTCTACTGCGGCGGGCGACAACCGGCCGGACCGGACCAGACTCATGAACTCGTGCAACCCCACCTGGAACAGCCCGGGCAACGCCCGCACATCCTGGTGCAGCCGGACCTGCCCAGCGCTCGCGGCATCGGCGAGAGTTGGCTGATCCAACCAGGTCTGCCCCGCATCCAGCCGGCCGCCGGCGGACGCTCCGGCCACCATGCAGGCCGGATGCTGGTGGGCGTAGGAGACCAGGTGGGTCCAGTCCACCCGCAGCGACAAGCCGTCCGGGCGCGGCTCCGGCTCCACCACCACCGCCCCGGCGCCGTCGGACAGCGTCCACCGCAGAAACTCCACATCGAAGCTCGGCCGGTCCCCGTACCTGGGCTGGCGCAGCGACCGGCTCGGCAGCTCCGAGCCGACCGCTACCGCCGCCGGGTGCTCGCCGAGGCGAACCCCTCGAACCGCCCCGGCGAGCGCCGCCACGCTCGACGCACATACCCCACCGGCGGAGAGCACCTCCAACGGCCCGCCACCGAGCCGGCCGTGCACCATCGACCCGAACCCCGGCACGAGCAGGTCCCCCTGGGTGGTCGCGGCGGCGAGCATGCCGATCTGCTCGACGTCGAGGCCCCGTTCCTTAATCGCACGTTGCACGGCCTCGGCCGCCAACTGCTCATTGAGCAGGTACGGTGTGCCCCGCGCGTCGAGTGCGTAGTGGCGGGTCCGGATCCCGTTCATCGCGAGTACCCGGTCCCGCACCGCGGCCGCCGCGCCGCTCGCCGGCGCCCCCAGCCGCCGCACGATCTCATCGTTGTCCAGCGGCTCACCCGGCAGGAAGGAACCGGCACCGGTCAGGTACGCGTCGGTCATGTCGCAATCTCAGCCGCTGCCGGCCGGCGCCGCATCGGCCGCGATACTCACCGGGCCTAGTGCCGCATACCTACCCGCCGCGCCCTCAACGGTGTGCCGTGCCGCCGCCGAGCGCCATCTGGCGGGCGAAGTCACGGCCAGCCGCCTCCCACACCTCAGTCGGCAACGGTGGTAGCGCCTTGAGCCAGACCGTGAGCCCGACGCCGCGGGCCTGCAGCATCCCCAACGGCCGGACGATCTGCCAGAGGTGCAGGTGCGCCCCACCATCGCCCCACTTGTGCGTGTGGACCTGGCCGACATCGCCGAGCGCCCGCAGGGCGGACTCCATCCGCTGCAACAACGGCCCCAGCTCGGCGGCGCGCGCCGGTGGCAGATCTGGCAGCTCTTCGTAGTGCTCCCGCGGGTTGACCATCACGAAGAATAGTCCCAGCGGCTCCGCTATCGTGTGGATCCGCCAGTGCTGATCGGTCCACAGATAGTCGCGGTCGTCGGCGGTACAGCTCCGGCAGTCGCGGCCACCCTCACCGGCCCGCGGCGGTTCGGGGATTTCTGGCCGCGCAAGGGCAGCGATCGCAAGCGGATCGGTGGCGAGCGAATCCCGCAGGTACGCGAAGCTGTCCAGCGGCATCTCCCGGGTCTGCTCATACTCGTAGTGGGCGGAGAACCGCCCGGGGGTGGCGTCGGTCATCGCCCTATGGTTGACCACCCCCCTGGGCCGCGCAACACATCGCCCTCGGCAGGACTACGGAAGCGCAAACCCGGTTGCGGGTGACGACTCACTGGACTCCGTCCGAGCCCGGAAGATCAAGTTCCCTCGGGCTGTACGACGCACGGTGTGTCGTACAGTTTCCGGGTAGTTGATCATGTAGCCGGGCAGGGCTGCAGCGCGGCGGCGAGCCGGGCGGCGAGGGTCGCCATCGCGTCGCGAAGCTCCGGACCGCCCGCCACCTGAAAGTCGAACGGGATCCTGGCCAGCCACTCCTGCGCGTACGCGGTGGGATTGTTGGTGCTACCGACCAGGACACAGCCGCTCTCCGTCGGCGTCAACCGGCCCATGACCGGCCGGATCCACGGTGCCACCTCGGCCTGCGGAGCCGCGAAGACCACCCGGGTGGGGAAGGTCCAGCCGGCGCCCAGATTTTGCTCCAGCACCGCCACCGGGTCGAGCCCGTCGGGGGCGGTGGACTCGGCTCCGGTCTGCGCCACTGCGCCTACCCGGTCGATGCGGTAGGTACGGATGGCATCGACGCGATGACTGTGGCACAGCAGATACCAGCGCCCGTACCGGACCACGACCGCCCACGGGTCCAGCTCCTCCTCCCACTGACCGCGATCACCGCGATACGTCACCCGTAGCCGCCGCCGCTCCGCGACGGCCGTGACGAGCGTGCTGGTGACACCGGGGTCGGGACGTGCCGGATAACGGTCCGGCGCGGCCGCCGCGTGATCCCGCAGCGCCGCGGCCTGCTGGCCGACCTGCTCGGGCAGCGCCTGAATAACCTTGGTCAGGGCGCCACCGACAAGGTCGGCGGGGTCGGTGGCGGCCGGGTGACCATCGAGGACCGCCATCACCATACTCAGGGCCTCGGGCTCGGTGAAGACGACCGGCGGTAGCCGCTTCCCGCGGCGGATCCGGTAGCCGCCGTGGAGACCGCGCGCCGACTCGACCGGGATGCCCGCCTCGCGGAGGATTCCGACGTACCGGCGGGCGGCCCGCTCGGTGACCCCGAGCCGTTGGCCAAGTTCGGCAGCGGTGACGCCCGGGCGGGCCTGCAGGATCTCGACGGCCCGCAGTGCTCTTGCGGTGGGGCTGATGTCGGAGGGCACGCGAGCAAGCGTAAGAGGCCGCGAACAAAACCGGAAGTAGATCGTCCGGAACCGGCCCTAGGGTAAGCCCATGACCGAGTTTCGCGAGCGGGGCTTCACCGACGCACGCTTCGAGCACGTCGATTTCGAGGGTTCCGCCTTCACCAAGGTCCGGCTCAACCGCGCCACCATGCGCTCGGTCGACTTCACCGGCTCCGAGCTGCGCGCCGCACTGTTCCAGGATTGCCGCCTGCGGGGCGTCGAGATGATCAACGTTGAGATCAGCGGCGCGCTGCAGAACGTCGTCGTGAACGGCGTCGACATCGCGCCACTGGTCGAGGCTGAGCTGAACCGTCGGACCCCGGAGCGGGCGAAGATGCGCCCCACCGACGCGGACGGGTTTCGGCAGGCGTGGGCGATCCTGGAGCGGCGGTGGCAGGAGACCCTCGCCCGGGCCCGGACCTTCCCCGAAGCCGCGCTCCATCGCGGCATCGACGACGAATGGTCGTTCATCCAGACGCTGCGGCATCTCAACTTCGCCAGCGCCGCGTGGGTGGGCCGGATGGTCCGGGGTGACCCTGCACCCTGGAATCAATGGGATCTGCCCTGGGACGAGGCGCCGGGGTGGGACGGCATCCCGTGGGACCGCGACGCTGAACCGTCGCTTGACGAGGTGCTCGTGGTACGACGGGAACGACAGGCGATGGTCCGCGATGTCCTGACGGCGCTCACTGACGAACAGCTCGCCGAGACCGTCAGCCGCACCGAACCAGGCTGGCCCCGGGTGGAGAGTTTCCCGCTGCGGGACTGCCTGCAGATCGTCCTCAATGAAGAGTGGGAACACCGGCTGTACGCGGAGCGAGACCTTACCGAGCTGGCGAAGGGAGATTGAGAGTGGACATCATCCTCATCGGAGGTCTGTGGCTCGACGGCTCCGCCTGGGACGAGGTCGTGCCGGCGCTCACCGGCCACGGGCACCGGCCGGTGCCGGTCACGCTGCCGGGGCAGGGTGACGGGAACCCCGCCGCGACCCTCGACGACCAAGTCGCTGCGGTGCTGGCGGCGGTGGACGCCTGCGCCGGCGAGCCGCTGGTGGTCGGCCACTCCGCCGCCTGCACGCTGGCGTGGTTGGCGGCCGACGCCCGCCCGGCGCGGGTCGCCAAAGTGGTGCTGATCGGCGGCATCCCGGCCCCGGACGGCGAAACCTACGCCGAGTACTTCCCGACGGTCGAGGGCGTGATGCCCTTTCCGGGCTGGGAGCCGTTCGCCGGCCCCGACTCCGTCGACCTCGACGAGACCGCGAGGCAGACCATCGCGGCGGCGGCGATCCCGGTTCCTGAGGCGGTGGTACGGGGTGTGGTGCGGCTGACCGATAAGCGACGGTTCCTCACTCCGGTAGTGCTGGTCTGCCCCGAGTTCACTCCGGCGCAGGCGCGGGAGTGGATCGACGCCGGCGAGGTGCCCGAGCTCGCGAAGGTGAAACAACTAGACTATATGGACATAGACTCGGGGCATTGGCCGATGTTCAGCAGGCCGGCCGAGCTCGCGCGGCTACTCGCGACCATCGCCGACTCCTGAGCCCCAGTGCGCGTGGCCCGATGGCGCGTGAACCCGATGGCGCGTGAGCCCGATGGCGGGCTACTGCGCTAGCGGCTGGCCAGCCGACCATGCCGGCGGGTCGCCACCAGGACCACCAGCGCCGCCAGATGAAAGAACGCCATCAGGGCGGCCATCGGCACCAGCGAGTGGTAGCCCAGCAGCCCGGTCACGGGTGTGACCAGGGCCCCGGCGAGAAAGCTCAGCCCACCTTGGAGGGCCGAGGCGGTGCCGGCGGCGCGCCGCCCCGCCTCCTGCGCCAGCGCGGTGGTGGCGGGCAGGGTGAAGCCCATGCCCGCCACTGCTACCGACAGCAGCACCCACACCACCGCCAGCGGCACGGGGAGGTACGAGCCGACGAGCGCGGTCCCGCACAGCCCCACGGCGGCGAGCGTGGAGACCGCCACTCCGATCGCCCGCAGCCGCCCGGCACCGAACCGGGTCACCAGTGACCGGAAGCAGAGCGCCGCCGCGGCCAGCGCGGCGGCGTTCGTCGCGAACATCGCTGCGTACCCGGTCGGGGTCATCCCGAACACGGTCTGTAGGACGAAGGACGAACCTCCGATGTAGGTGAAGAATCCCGCCACCGCCAGGCACAACACCGCCACGTGTCGCCGAAATGGGGCGTCCCGGAGCAGGTCGGCCATCCGCCCCCAGGTGGGCCGGAGCCCGCCGGGTTCCCGCCGCTGGGCCGGCAGCGTCTCGGGAATCCCCGTGAGGACGGCGAGCAGCATCACCACCCCCAGCGCGGTGATCGCCCAGAAGACCGTGCGCCAGGTGCCCGGGATCAGAATCAGCCCGCCAACGACCGGTGCCACGACCGGCCCTAGGAAGGTAAATGAGGCGATGGTGCCGAACTTGGCCGCCGCCTCGGCGCCCCGGTAACTGTCGGTCACCACCGCTCGCCCCATCGCGACCCCACCCCCGGCGGCGAAGCCCTGCACCAGCCGGAGGAGCACCAGCACCACACCGTTGGGCGCCAGCGCGCAGCACACCGAGGTGACGACGAACGTGGCCGCGGCGGCGATGAGGATCCCCCGCCGGCCCCGGGCGTCGCTGACCGGACCCAGCAGCAGCTGCCCGGCGGCGAGCCCGACGATGAACGCGCTGAGCGTCAGCTGGGCGACGGTCGCGGTCGTCGACAGCGACTGCTGCAGCTGCGGCAGCGCCGCGATGTAGGTATCGGTCGCGAATGGTCCGATACCCATGACCACCACCAGCGCCGCGAGGCTGGGGACCGCGCCGCGGCCGCCTCGACTCGGTGCGGCGGTGGTGGGGGCTTGCGGCTGGGGCACCGTTGCAGGCTACCCACGGGTGGTCAACTGACCAGTGGGGGCCGTAACGGTTAGCCTGGACACATGGAGATGGCGGGAAGCGACCTCGATGGCTGACGCCGACGATGTCCGCCGGCTGGCGGTTGGACTCCCGCACGTCGTCGAGATCGACAGCGACGGTTTCGACTTCCGGGTGGGCGACAAGGGGTTCGTCTGGTCCTATCCGGAGCGGCGCCCGGGTGGCCCGCGCCGGATCCGCACCGACATTGCGGTGTTGTACGTCGGCGACGAGGCGGAGAAGCAGGCGTTGCTCCTCGGCGAGCCGCAGCTCTTCTTCACCACCCCCGCGTATGAAGGGTCCCCGCTGGTGATGGTGTGGCTGGACCGGGTGAGCGTGGCCCGGCTGACCGAACTGGTCACCGACGCGTGGCGGATGCGCGCCCCGGCAGAGTTCCTAGGCGACCACGAAGCCGACCAACCGGAAGGAGCGTGGGCTTGGCAGCGCAGGACACCCTCGGGACCCGCCGGCTCGCCCAGCTCGTCCGCCCGATCGTGTGGTGCCGGGCAACGGACCGGATCCGCGATGTCGCCCGGCAGATCAGCGCCGCCGACCTCTCGTGCGCCCTGGTACGCGCCGACGGGGTGCTCGGCATCGTCACCGATCACGACTTCCGGCACCGGGTCGCCACCGGTGAGGTGGGGCTCGATCAGCCGATCGCGGCGCTGGCAGCCTTCCCGGTGCTGACCATCGAAGCGGAGGCCACGCAGTCCGCCGCGCTGCTGCGGATGCTCGAACACGCGGTCCATCACCTGGTGGTGACCGGCCCGGCCGGCGAACCGGTCGGGGTGGTGCGGGCGGTCGACCTCGCCCAGCCCGAGGTGCGAGACCCGTTGCTGATCCGGTCGGCGATCGCCGCCGCCGACACGATCGACGAAGTGGCGGCCGCGGCCCGGCGGCTCCCGGCCACCCTGGTCGCGTTGCACGACGACCGGGTCTCCCCGCTACATATCGGGGCGCTGCACGCGGCGATGGTGGACGCCGCCGTCCGGCGGGTGCTGCGGCTGCGGTCGGAGCCCGCGCTGGCGGCGGAGCGAGTCTCCTGGGTGGTGCTCGGCTCGCTCGCCCGCCGGGAGCCGCTGCCCCGCTCAGACCTCGACACCGCGCTGGTGTGGGCCGATCCGGACGGCCCGAAAGATCGGCCACCTGACCCGGCGGAGATCCGGGCGGCGGCCGGCCGGGTGCTCGACGACCTGCGTCACTGCGGGTTCGTGCCCTGCCCGAGCGGCACCAACGCCGACAACCCGGTCTTCAGCCGGGCGGCCTCGGCGTGGCGCACCGCCAGCCGCGACTGGCAGCGCGACCCGGCGGCGGGGCAGGGCCTGCTCATGTCGGCGGTGATCGCCGACAGCCGGCCGCTGACCCAACCGATGCTGGGTCGTAGTCTCACCGCCTCGCTTTGGCCGCCGAACCGGCACACCCGGGTGCTGCGGGCGCTGCTCGACGAGGCGCTCGGCTTCCGGCCGCCCACCGGATTCGTCCGCGACTTCGTCGTCGAATCCAGTGGGGAGCACCGTGGCCAGCTCGATCTGAAGAAGGGCGGGCTGGCGCCGATCGTCGCACTGGCCCGATGGCTGGCGATCGTCGGCGGGGAGGTCAGCGGCAACACCCCGGAGCGGTTGCGCCGCGGCGCCGACCACGGTCTACTCACGGCGGACGAGGCGCAGACGTTGACCGGCGCGTTCGAGGACATCTACGCGCTGGTGTTGGACCATGAGGTGCGGGCGCTGCGCGGGGGCGACCTCCCGACCACCTTCGTCGCCCCGCGGGATCTGGACACGCTCACCCGCCGCCACCTACGCGAGTCGTTCCGGGCGGTACGCGCGATCCAGGCCCGGATCGACGAGCATTGGCTGGCCCGACTCGACCGGGTCTGACGCAGCCTCACCGGTTCGCGCGTTCGATGCTGCGCCGGACCAGGCCCCGGACCCCCGGGAGGGTGATCGCCCGGACCGCGAGGTCACCAAGCCAGACGTGAAAACTGCTGGGTGGCGCGTACTGCAGCATGCCGCGGCGGGCAACCGCCTGCCGCTTGGTGGCCTCCGGGCGCAGTCCGGTCTCCCACTCGGTCAGCGCCGCCGGGACGTCGCCGTCGTGCTGTTGCAGCGCGCTGCCGAGTTGATCCGCGCCGGCGAGCGCGAGGGCGGCGCCGTGCCCGGCGAAGAGCGTGACACACCAGGCGGCGTCGCCGAGCAGCACAATCCGCCCGTTGTGCCAGCGCGGCATGACCACCTGGCTGACGGTGTCGAAGTAGGCGCCGGCCGGGTCCTGCCCAAGCTGGTGGATCGCCGCGGGCACGCCGCCGCCCAGATCCCCGTACGCCGCTTGGAGCGCGGCCACCGGGCCGCGCCGCAGCTCGGCGGCCGGGTCGGCGCACCGGTAGGTGAAGAACGCTGCCGAGCGGTCCGGGCCCAGGTTGAGGATGGCTGCGGTGCGCCCCGGCCCGATGTACGTGGTCCCGGACGACGCCGGCACGCCCGGGTGGGCGAGCGGGAAGGCGGCCACGACGTAAGGCAGGTCGACCTGGTGACCGGGTCCGAACACCGCGGTACGGGTGGCCGAGCGCGCCCCGTCGGCGCCGACCAGTAGGTCAGCGTGCTCGGTGGTGCCGTCGCTGAGCATTACCCGTACTTGGTCGGGATCCTGCTCGATGGTGGTGACGGTGGCGCCGAAGCGGATGTCGGCATGGTCGCGGACGGCTTCGTAGAGTGTGGACTCGAGGTCGCCGCGGAACACCGACATGGCTCGGGGGCCGAGGGTCGCCTCGGCGATGGCCGCCGGCACGGTGAGTTTGGCCCGGCCGTCGGCGCGGACCAGCACGGTGGTGAACAGCCCCACATCGTGGCGGATCAGGCCGGGGACCAGGCCGAGGCGTTCGGCAGCGTCGTAGCCCGGCCCGAGCAGATTCACCAGGTAGCCGCCGCTGCGTCGCGCGGACGCCCGTTCCACCACCAGCGGGCGCCACCCGTCCCGCGCGAGCCGCAGCGCGGTGGCCAGCCCGGCGATGCCACCGCCCACGATGATCGCCCGCTTCATGACCCACTCTCCCGACTAGAATGAACGTCTGCTCAAACTAGTATGAGCGATCGCTCATTATGATGCAAGCCGGCGGCAGCACCGCCTAGACTTCGGGCATGCCACGCGGAGTCGCCACCCCGGAACCCCGGCAGCAACTCTTCGCCGCCCTGGAACGGGTGATCGCCGACGGCGGGCCGGGCCGGCTCACCAGCCGGGCGGTAACCCGCGCCGCCGGCGTCGCCACCGGACTGCTCTACGCGCACTTCGCAAACTTCGAGGTCTTCCTGGCCGACTACGCGGTAGACCGGGCCTTTCAGCTCGCCGGCGAGGTGGCCGGATTACCGGGCCGGGCCGGCACCGGCACGGTAACCGAGAACCTGACCGAGGCGCTGCTCGCCACGCCACCGGACACCCTGACCGCCCTGACCCGGCTGCTGGCCTGCCGACCCGAGCTCGCCACCTCCGTCCACACTGTGCTCGGCGAGGGCACCGCTGGGCTGGCCGCGATCGAACACACAGTCGCCGACTACCTCGCCGCCGAGCAGCGGCTCGGCCGGGTGCCGAGCGACGTTGACACCGAGGCGCTGGCGCTGACCGCGGTCAGCGTGCTGCACCACGTCGCACTCACCGGCGAGACCAGCACCACCGACGCCCGGATCCGCCGCGCGGTCACCGCCCTGACGCGGCGATTCCCGGCGGTCGCCCCGAGCTGATCGTCACCGTGTCGGCGCCGCCAGATGGGCTCGCTCCCCCTGGGGGCCGAACAGGGCGAGCACCTCCGCGGGTTGGTCATCGGCGCTGCCGATCCGGTGTGGCACGCGGGTGTCGAACTCCGCAGCCTCGCCGACACCGAGCCGGAACTCCTGCTCGCCAAGGCGAAGCCGAATCTGCCCGTTGAGGACGTAGAGCCACTCGTACCCGTCGTGAGCCTGTGGCGGCATGGCCGGCGAACGACCGGCGGGCGGGTAGATCACCTTGTATGCCTGGATGCCGCCGGGCCGTCTGGTCAGCGGCACCAGCACCAGCCCGGCTCTTCGTACTGGTCGCAGATGCACCCGGGGGTCCCCGGTAGGCGGCGCCGCGACGAGATCATCCAACGGGACGCCGTGTGCCCGGGCCAACGGCAACAGCTGCTCCAGGGTGGGGCGGAGCTTGCCGTTCTCAAGCCGCGACAGGGTGCTTGCGGTGAGGCCGGTCTCGGCGGCCAGCGCCGCCAGCGTGGTGCTCCGCGCCCGGCGCAGGGCGCGCAACCGCGGCCCCACGCCAGCCAACACGTCTCCTGGGGGGTTGTCCATACGCCAATCATGCGGATCCGCAACTTTTCTTGCAAGTGGGTACCGCCCGGCGAGACGCTGTCGATAGCCGGTCGCCACCGTCACCGACCACGTCCTGTTGATCCAACGGAGCACCGACTGACCGCCGACACCATCCGACCAACCTGACTGGGAGTAGCCCGATGCCAGACGACCACCCGCGGCGACCGGCGAGCCGGGCCCGCGACGCCAAGCCGCCAGCGACCGGCGCCGACGAGAAGGCAACGCTGACCGGCTTCCTCGACTACCTGCGAACCTCGATCGCGGCAAAAGTCGCCGACGCACCAGAGCCGCAGGTCCGCACCGGCGGGGTGCCCTCGGGCACCAGCCTGCTCGGTCTGCTCAAACACCTGGGGTACGTCGAGCGGTTCTACTTCCTCAGCGAGGATGTCCGCGACTGGCCGGCGACCATGCGACCGGCCCCGACCGACACCGTCGAGGGTGTGCTCGCCGACTATCGGGCGGCGATCGAGCAGGCAAACCGGGTCATCGACGCCTGCCCGGATCTGGCCCTGCCCTCCCCGCGCGCCCCGCGCCGGGGACCGGCCCCGTCGATGCGGTGGGTGCTGGTGCACATGGTCGAGGAGACCGGTCGGCACGCCGGGCACGCCGACATCCTCCGCGAGCAGATCGACGGCGCCACCGGCCGCTGACCGAAATCTTTGGCACCGGCACCTATCCCCTGTCCGTGGGTGTGTCGGCAGCCCGGCCGTGGGCGTGCCCGCGGCCCCGGCGCTGGTGGACAACTGCTGCCACCACCAGCATGACCGCCAGACCAGGTGCCAGGACCACTGGCGCGGACAGCGCCGCCACCATGAGTGGACTGTCGGCGCTCGGCAGAGGACCGTACCGGTTGTGGGTGAAGGCGAACACGATGACCATCGTGGCGCTGTAAGCGAATCCGAACGAGCAAACTCGATCAACAATCCTGTGCCCGTTCGCCAGTCTGCGGGTCGCCCGTCCGATCAGAACGATGCCGATCAGGCCCACGCCGAGCCCGCCGAGGGCGCCGACTAGCCAGTCCGAGGTACCCCAGATGGCCGAGTCGCGGAGTCGATTCACATCGAGGACCACTACGAAAATCAGCATGGCCGCCGCTAACGGGACGACCACCAACGGCTTCGCAAACCATGAACGCACCCGATCACGCATCGCGCCGCGACCTCACGGACCCAGCTTGCGGGCCGCGACCCGCTCCACCGCGCCGAGCTTGAGCCGTTCGGACTCGGTGATCTGCAGCCCGGCGGCGGCCAACAGCCTTGCCGGCCGGCGGGTCAGGTACTCCCCGGCGGCCCGGGCAGTGACCACCTCAAGGAGCCGCTGGCCGAGCCAGACCGGCCACCAGCGACTGCCGATGTGGTCCAACAGCAGCAGTCGGCCGCCGGGCCGCAGCACCCGGGCCATCTCCGCGATCGCCCTGGCGTGATCCGGAATGGCGCACAGCGACAGAGTACAGACCACTGTGTCGAAGCTGGCGTCGGCGAACGGCAGGGCTTGCGCGTCGCCCTCGCGCAGGTCGGTCGCCAGACCGAGGCCGGCGGCGTATTGCTCGGCGATCGCCAGCATCGCCGGGCTCAACTCGACGCCGGTGACCGTTACCCCGCTGGGATAGAACGGAAGGTTGCGGCCGGTCCCGACCGCGACCTCCAGCACTTGGCCGGTGGCGCGGGAGCAGACCCACTCCCGGCCACCTTCGAACAGGCCCCGCTCCCAGAACGCGATCCCCCGGTCGTAGCGGGGAGCGACCTTGTCCCAGACCCGCCGGGCCCTCGCCGTCTGGTCGTCCCTACTAGCCACCGGGGACCCCGCGCACATTGGTCATAGCCAAAGGGTATGGCTGTCGGGCTGGTCGCCGCACCGCCGGGTCGGCCGGGGCGCTACCTGGTGGACTCGGCGAACGCGTTCTCCACCTCCCGTTGCATCTGATCGAGATCGACATGCAGCTGTTTACGCGCTGACCGCCTGGCCCGCCGGTAGGCCTTGTCGATCTGCTCGTCGATGCGGTCCTTGGCGACCACGATGAGCGCAGCCTGCCCCTGGTCCAGCTCCTCCCCCAGCTCCTTGAGGTCACTGCGGGACAGCCCTCGCCATAGGTGGCCGATGACCCCGCCAGCGACCGCGCCGCCAGCGGCCAACGCCGCGCCGCCGATCAGGGCCGGCGGGAACAACAGCCCGATCACCCCACCGGCGACCAGGCCGGTCCAGGCGCCGTGTTGGGTGGGCTTCTCACGCTTGTGAACCTTGACCGAGTGGTCGTGCCGGATCACCTCGGCGGCATCGTAGCTGCCGATGATGCCTTCCTGGTGCAGCTGCTTGACGGCCTCGTACGCCTCCTCGGCGACGGCTGGGTCGTCGTAGACGCCGAGGTAGAGAAATACCTCATCATTGTGGGCCATGTCGCACACCTCCCCCTGGTAGCGCGACGTTATCCCGCCACGGCGGGTGATCGCAGGATGGTGGGGGAACCGCTGCGCGACCGCCACCGACGGGCTATCCTGCCGCCCTCTCAGCAGCGCGACCAGCGCACTTTCCGCCATCGGCCAACGTCGCTTGACAGTTGTTGAGACAGCGGTAACACTATCTGTCATACGTCTGGCGATCGCGGGAGCCGGCACGCCACTCGGGCAGCTGACTTGGTACCCCCTGGGCACGGGTTACCGCAGCTGCTGCCCAGGCGAGCCAGCCACGAGCGATCTATCCCACGTCCTAGCGACCTGAGGAGCAGACACATGCGGACTGCGCATCGAAGACTCGGCCACGGCTTAGCGGTGGCGGCCCTGGTTGTCGGTTTGACGCTGGTAGCTCCAGCACTGACCAAGCCAGCCGCCGCAGCCCAATTGACCGAGGTCACTAGCTTCGGCAACAATCCCGGCGGGATGCAGATGCACATCTACGTGCCGGACTCCCGCCCGAGCAACCCGGCGATCGTGGTGGCCATGCACGGCTGCGGCGGCTCTGGGCCTGGCTTCTACTCGAGCAGCGAGTTCGCCTCGCTCGCTGACCAGCACGGCTTCATCGTCATCTACCCGACCGCCACCCAACAGGCCGGGTTCGGCAACTGTTTCGACACCTGGTCGGCCGCGGCCAAGACCCGCGACGGCGGCAGCGACCCAGTTTCGATCATGTCGATGATCAACTACACCCAGCAGCAGCACAGTGGTGACCCGGACCGGGTCTACGCCACCGGGAGCTCTTCCGGCGGCATGATGACCAATCAGCTGCTGGCGCTCTATCCGGATGTCTTCCAGGCCGGTGCCGCGTTCATGGGTGTCCCCTTCGACTGCTTCGCCAACGCCGCGGACTTCCCACCCGGCAACAGCAACTGCACCGGCGGCAACATGAACCGGACGCCGCAGCAGTGGGGTGACTCCGTCCGGCAGGCGTACCCCGGCTATAGCGGTCCTCGGCCGCCGGTGCAACTGTGGCACGGCACCAACGACACGCTCGTGCCGTACCAACTGTTGCAGGAGACGGTAAAGCAGTGGACCAATGTGTTCGGCCTGAGCCAGACTCCGACCGGCACCGACACCCCCCAGCCTGGCTGGAACCGCCGCAGCTTCGCTGACAGCTCCGGCGCGGTCCTGGTCGAGGCGTACAGCATCCAGGGCGCCGGGCACAGCCTGCCGTCCGGCGGCATGGCCGCGTCCGCCGTCGAGTTCTTCGGCATCACCGGCGCTCCGCCGACCTCGCCGCCGCCCACCACATCACCGCCCACCACCTCACCCCCGACCTCGCCGCCGCCCACCACATCACCGCCTACCTCACCACCCCCGGTCGGCGGTGACTGCTCGGCCAGCTACAGCCAGATCAACGCCTGGTCCGGCGGCTTCCAAGGCGAAGTGACCGTCCAAGCCGGCAGCTCGGCCCTCAACGGCTGGGCGGTGGACATGACCTTCCCCAGCGGAACAACCGTCACTCAGCTATGGAACGGCACCCTGCTCGGCGACGGACCGGGCTACACGGTCCAGAACGAGTCCTGGAACGGTTCGGTCGCCGCCAACGGCAGCGTCACCTTTGGGTTCCTCGGCGGCGGTGACGCCGCATCGCCGACCCTCACCTGCACCAGTTCCTAAATTAAGCCATTAGCGAGCTACAGCATGGGAGCAAACCCGTGAAGCAACTAACTAACTTCCGTCGACGGTGGCTGGGGTTAGCCGCCGCGGCAACCCTTGTCGTCACCGGCGCCGGCGCCGGCGCCGCCGTCACCGGGCTCACCCCGGCGGCAGCGAACGTCGGCGTCGTCGCGTCCACCGCCGGGTGCGGAACCGCCCCGAGCCTGACCAACGGTACGCACTCGATCTCCAGCGGTGGCCAGAACCGGAGCTTCATCCTGCGGCTGCCCGACAACTACGACCAGAACCAGCCGTATCGGCTGATCTTCGGCTTCCACTGGTTGAACGGCAATGCGACTGACGTCGCCAACGGCGGATGGGTAGAGCCCTACTACGGGCTTCACTCCCGCGCCAACAACAGCGCCATCTTCGTCGCGCCACAAGGTCTCGACAACGGTTGGGCCAACCCCGGCGGTCGAGACGTCACCTTCGTCGACGACATGATCAGCCAGCTCGAGGCGGACCTCTGTGTGGACACCACGCAGCGGTTCGCGCTGGGATTCAGCTACGGCGGCGGCATGAGCTTCGCCCTCGCCTGTGCCCGACCGGACGAGTTCCGAGCGGTCGCGATCTACTCCGCCGGGCTGATCAGCGGATGCAGTGGCGGTAACTCACCGATCGCGTACCTTCAGGTACACGGCACCACCGACTCGGTGCTGCCGATCTCCGGAGCCCGGACGATGCGTGACCGGTTCGTGCAGAACAACGGCTGCACCCCGGCGAATCCGCCGGAGCCATCCGTCGGCAGCGGGAGCCGGACCAGCTTCGAGTACTCCGGGTGCTCGGCCGGCCATCCGGTCGCCTGGCACGTCTTCGACGGCGACCACGACGCGGCACCGAGCCACGGCGGCACTCAGTGGCTACCCGGCGTGACCTGGGATTTCTTCAGCCAGTTCGAGAGCTCCCCGCCGACCAGCGCGCCCCCGACGACGACACCCCCGACGACGGATCCCCCCACGACAGCCCCTCCGACCACCGACCCGCCACCCACCGGTGACTGCGCGGCGACCTACGAAACGGTCAACTCCTGGCCGGGCGGTTACCAGGGCGAAGTGACGGTACAGGCCGGGACGGCTGGCATCAGTGGCTGGACGGTGAGCTGGCCGCTGGCCAGCGGCCAGTCGATCAGCCAAGTGTGGGGCGGGGTGTTGAACGTCGACGGCACTACCGCCACAGTGGTGAACGAAAGCTGGAACGGCTCGCTCGCCGCCAACGGGCAGACGACCTTCGGCTTCCTCGCCGACGGGTCACCGTCGACGCCGACGCTCACCTGCACCAGCCCCTGACCGAACCGAACAACTCGTGGACCGGGGACGACCGGCAGGTCCGTCCGGGGTGGAGATGACCGCCCTGACACCGCCGGCGCCCCCGGTCGGTAACCGTGCCGCCCGCCGTAACCTGGTGGACGCCACCGCGGATCAGCTATGGGTGCGTTGGAACCACGTCACCTGGATCCCGTTGCGAAACGACTCCCGCCGGGTGGGGGTGAACGGCGTCGGGTTGAATGTGCCTTGAAAGGCTGGGATGCCGGCGCCAGCCACCACGGGATACCACTTCACGAGTAGCTCGTCGATCTCCGGTAGCAGCGTCCCGGCTAGCTTGCCGCCGCCGGCCAAGCAGATGTCCTTATCAGACGATTCGGCCTTCAGTCGCCGCACCAGGCCGACGGGATCATCAGTGACGAGTTCCACCGAGGGGTCGGCGATCGACGCCAGCGTCGAGGAGACCACGTACTGCCGCAGCGGGGAATACGGGCTGGTGACGCCGATATCCAGGGCGGGCTGGTAGGTACCGCGGCCCATCACCAGCGCGTCGAATCGCCGGTTGGGGACGTCGGTCAACCCGAACTGCGACCGGATATGCGTCGGGATCAGCTCCGGGTGCCGCTCCTTCATCCACTCGACCAGGTCGTCGCCGACGGGGTAGAAGTCGACCTCATTACCGGGGCCGGCGATGTAGCCATCGATGGAGATGCCCACGTAGTAGACGAGCCTTCGCACGAGATCACTCCACTCATAGTACTTCAGCTGAAGTGGTTCAACCATAGTACTACACCTGATACGGTGTCAACGTGCGAACCAACCTCGAGCGCCGAACCGCCCTCCTTGACGCGGCCATCGAGGTTCTAGCCAGGGATGGCGCCCGCGGCCTCACCTTCCGCGCGGTCGACGCCGAGGCTGGAACCCCGGTCGGTACCGCCTCCAACTACTTCGCCAATCGCGACGACCTGCTCATACAGAGCAGCCACCGGGTTTACGAGCGATGGCTGCCCGACCAGGCCACCCAGGCCGCAGCGGCGCAGGGCCCGCGGGACCAGGCAAAGCTGACCGAACTGATGCGGGAGATCATCGAACGGGTAACCGGGTTCCGCAGCGGCTACCTCGCCATGCTGGAGCTGCGGCTGGAGGCGACCCGGCGGCCCGAGCTACGCACCGTGCTCACCAACCGAGTACGCGCGGATGTCGATGCCAACGTCGCCTACCACCTGGACCAGGGCATGCCGGGTGACGCCACCTCGGTAAGACTGCTCATCCTGGCGCTCAACTGGTTGATGGTGGAAATGCTGACACTCCCAGAGCTGTTTACCCCCGAGGAGTTGGACGAACTAGTGGTCGCGGCGGTCGAGCGCGGCCTCGCGCCCAGATGACCACGGCAAGTCGCCCCACGCACCACTCGGCTACCACGCGACGGTGATAGCGCCGATATCACGACGCGCCCGTGCGTAGTGTTTCGCCAGCTCGGCGTCGATCTGGGCAGACTGGTGCTCGGTCAGGACGATCGCCGGGTCGCGCCACGGCCGGGCCTCGATCATGCGGCGCCGCCACCCGGTCGGTGGGTGCGTGGCGAACAGCGAGGCATCGTCGACGAGGGACAGTTGGTGGCGCAGCGGCACCTGGTCAGCGAGCCGCTGCCGGCTGGCCGCCGCCGCAGCGCGCCAGCGCGGCACTTCGTCGCTCTCCCGCGCTGCCCGGGCCACCATCGCGGCCACCGTGTCGCTGGTGACCAGCGCGTCCATGAGCCCCCGGGCGGCGGTCGAGCCGGCCACGGCCGTGGCCCGGTCATCTGCCAGGTACTCCGCCCGCTGCGTGTCCCGCAGCCCAAGCCATAGCAGCACCAGCTGGGCTGTCCACAATGCGCGAGCGATGAGCCCCTGAATCAAGTGGATGATCAGAGTGACGAGGTACAGCAGCGGGTTGCCAGCCCGCGCCAGATCGGCCGGGTTAGGGAGCAGGACCCGGGCCGCCGTACCGAGCGTGAGCAGCGCCGGCTGCGTGAGTGGACCACGCCGCACATCACCGTTGGCGAAGTGGCCAAGCTCGTGGGCGATCAGCGCAACCTGTTCCTGCGGAGTCAGCTGCACCCACAGCGGCAGCCCCAACGACAGCACCCGTCGCCGCCGCACGCCGACCGCCCCGGCCGCCGCGTTCACCTCCCGGTGGACGCCGATCACCTGCGGCCGCGGCGCCCCGGTGGCGTCCGCGACCCGATCGATCAGATCAAACAGGGTCGGCGCATCGTTCCTGCTCAACGACGCCAGCAGCGGGTCGAGCTTGCCGAACCGCGGACGCAACACGAGCGCCAACAGCACCAGCAGGAGACCGGGCACGATCGTCAAACTAGGAAAGTCGGCAACGATCAGCAGGACGCCACCGACGAACATCGCCGCAACTGCGGCCAACAGGACCACCGACGCCGCGATCACCGACGCCCGGGCCGGGGTGACCGTGGTCGGTCTGAGCTCCCCTCCCGACAGCGCCCGGAACATCCGCCCGTTCAGCGTGAACGCAACTCGGTGCGCCCACCGGTCGAGCCAGCGCCAACCGAAGACCGCTGGCTGCCGCTCCGGCGCGAACCGGTACAGACCCCACTCGCAACCAGGGCACCATTGGGCATGACGGAGGGCCGCTAGTGGACTCCCGCACTCCGGGCATGATGCGGTGTCATGGTGATCGGGAGCAGCGACTGTGTCGGCGGGGGACTCTGGCATGGCGGACACCCTACGGCAGATCCGCGGTGCCCGCAGCCGTCCTGCTAGCACTGTCGCAAGGCGGCAGCCGACCGGATCCGGCCCGCGCCCCCCGGAAGGTCCGGCGGTAGGCGGCCGGCGTAACCCCGACCGTACGGTGAAGGTGGCGGCGCAGCGTCGTCGCCGTACCCATGCCGGCGGCCGACGCGATCATGTCGACGCTGTCGTCGGTGCTCTCGAGCAATTCCTGGGCGCGGCGGATCCGCTGCGTCAACAGCCACTGCAGTGGGGTCGTGCCGGTCACCGACCGAAAGTGGCGGGCCAGCTGGCGCTCACTCAGGTTCGCCTGCCGGGCCAGGTCCGCCACCGTGAGCGGCTGGTCCAGCCGGCGCATCGCCCATGGGAGCAGCTCCGCCAGCGGATGACTGTCCTGGGTGGGTACCGGGGTGGTGACGAACTGGGCCTGGCCGCCGGCCCGGTGGGGCGGCACGACCAGCCGGCGAGCGACCAGATTGGCGATCGCCGGGCCGTAGTCGCGCCGTACCACGTGCAGGCACAGGTCCATCGCGGCGGCCTTGCCAGCGGAGGTCAATACTGTGCCGTTG
Organism: Natronosporangium hydrolyticum; assembly: GCF_016925615.1. Lineage (NCBI taxonomy): Bacteria > Bacillati > Actinomycetota > Actinomycetes > Micromonosporales > Micromonosporaceae > Natronosporangium > Natronosporangium hydrolyticum. Next base: position 701,601 of record NZ_CP070499.1, on the reverse strand, counting down.
TCGACGTAGAGCACGTCCGGATCGACCCGCACCCGCGGGTAACGCGTGGCCAGCTCCCCGGTGTGGGCCCAGTGGGTGGTGGCGCGCAGCCCGTCCAGCAGACCGGCGGCGGCGAGCACGAAGGCTCCGGTGCACAGTGAGACCACTCGGGCGCCCGCTTCGTGGGCGGCGCGCACCGCAGCGACCAGCTCGGCCGGCGGGTCCGCGACGGTATCCGCCACGGCCGGGACGATCACGGTGTCGGCGTACGGCAGCCGGTCGAGCCCGGCATCCGGCTCCAGCAAGAACCGGCCGACCCGGACCGGTCGGCTGCCGCACACGTCGACCTCGTACCAGGGGCCGGGGAGGGAGGCTGGGGCCGAGCCGAAGACCTCGTAGGCCAAGGCCAGCTCCAGGTGCAGCATCCGGTCGGTGGTGGCGACCGCGACGGAGCGCCGAGGGAAAGGCATGTCGGGAATTGTATGGGTGGTGTCGTTCCAGACGCTGGTGCGCGGCCGCCGCGCGGGTCAGGCTCTCCGCAGACGTGCGTCGACCACGAGGTCGACCGGAATCCGGGGAGCAGGCATGGGATCGACGTGGCAGGTCGCGGTCTTCGGCGCGTACGGGCACACCGGGCGGTTCGTCGTGGCGGAGCTGGGCGGGCGTGGACACGCGCCGCTGCTGCTCGGACGCGACCGGGAGAAGCTGTTGCGGCTGGCGCCGACGCAGCCGGGCGCGGAGGCGCGCTGGGCGTCGGTCGACGATCCGGCCTCGCTCGACCGCGCGCTCGTCGGCGCGGCGGCTGTGATCAACTGTGCTGGCCCGTTCGCGGCGACCGCCGGCCCGCTGGTGGCTGCGGCGCTGCGCGCCGGTATCCCGTACGTCGACGTGGCCGCCGAGATCGAGGCGAATCTCGACACGTTCGCGCACTTCGACCAGCCCGCCCGCGCCGCGGGCGTCGTGGTGGTGCCGGCGATGGCGTTCTATGGCGGGCTCGGCGACCTGCTGGTCACCGCTGCGATGGGCGACTGGGCCACCGCCGACGAGGCGCACATCGCCTACGGCCTGGACAGTTGGCGCCCTACCGTCGGCACACTCGCGGCGGGCGCGGTCTCTAGAGCGCGGCGGGGTGACCGCCGCCTCCGCTACACCGGCGGCCGACTGGTCCATCACCACGACCCGCTGCCGACGCTGGCGTGGCCCTTTCCGCCGCCGCTCGGCCCACAGCAGGTCGTTGGCGAGTTGGCAATGGCGGATGTCGTCACCGTTCCCAGTCATCTGGCCATTCCGGAGGTTCGCACCTACCTCACCAGCCGAGCGGTAGCGGATCTATCCGCTCCGGACCCGACGGGGCCGGTCGCGATCGACGACCGTGGCCGCTCTGCCCAGACCTTCGTCGTCGACGTGCTCGTCCGCGCCGGCGGCGAGGAGCGTCGCGTGGCCGCCGCCGGTCGGGACATCTACGCCAGCAGCGCCCCGCTCGCGGTGGCGGCCGTCGAACGCATCCTCTCCGGCCAGGTCCGGACCTGCGGCGTCGCCGCCGCTGGCGCGGCCTTCGACGCGCCGGCGCTCCTCCGAGCCCTGTCGCCGCATTTCTCGCTGACGTTTGGCCAGCCTGGCGATGCTGCCTGACGGCGGCCGTCGCCGCCGCCATAGAGTAGAGGGCACGATCGTCGGACGCGGAGGGCGCGATGAAACCCACCCGGACCCTGCTTCGGGGCCTAGAGGTGATGGAGGTGCTTTCGCGCGCTTCCGAGCCGGTCGGGCCGACCCGGGTCGCCGAGCTGGTCGGCCTGGATAAGGCCACGGTCGGGCGGCTGCTGCACACCTTGTGCGAGGCGGGGTACGCCCGCCAGAACGATTCCGGGGCGTATCAACTGACGGCGAAGATCATGCGGTTGGCGAGCGGGGCGACGCTGCAGCCGGGGATCCGGGAGCTGGCCCACGGACACCTGCTGGCGCTGCGGGACGTGACCAGCGAAACGGTGCACCTCGGCATCCGCGACGACGACCAGGTGATCTACATCGACAAGATCGACGGCACTCACCCGGTCCGGTTGGTCTCCGCGATCGGGCAGACGATGCCGCTGCACACCACCGCGCTGGGCAAGGTGGCGCTGGCGTGGATGGCGGTCGACGAACGCGAGAAGCTGCTGGCGCGGTTGCCGCTCACCGCCCGCACCGAGTTCTCGATCGTCGACCTCGACTCGCTGCGCGCGGAGCTGGACCGGACCCGGGCTCGCGGTTATGCGATCGACGACCGGGAGAACGAAGACCACGCCCGCTGCGTGGGCGCTCCCATCGTCGCCCAGGACGGTGAGGTGGTGGCGATGATCAGTGTCTCCGGCCCCAGCTACCGGGTCACCGACGCCGACCGGGTGGCCGACCTGGGGATGAAGTGCCGGGACACCGCGGCGATCATTTCCGGTGAGTTCGGCCGCACCGGCACGATCTAGCCGCCCCGGGCGGGGCCACCGCTACCGGCCGGGCAGTTCTAGCGTCCCGTCGATCCGCCGGGGCAGCGGCTCCGGCGGAGCGTCGCGCAGCTCCGGCGGCAGCGCCCACTGCGGCGCCTTCTGGTAGGTCACCGGCCGCAGCCAGCGGGCGATCGCGGTAGCGCCCACCGAGGTGTGGGCGCTGCTCGTCGTCGCCGGGTAGGGGCCGCCGTGCTGCATCGCCCAGCTGACCGCGACTCCGGTGGGGTACCCGTCGAAGACCAGCCGGCCGGCCGTCTGTCGTAGCTGCGCCACCAGCTGCGCCACCAGCGCCACCTCGTCAGCTCCGGAGTGGAGTGTCGCGGTCAGCTGCCCGTCGAGCCGGGACAGCGCCTCGACGAGTTCTGCCACGCTGCCGTACTCGACGACTACTGCGGTGGGGCCGAAGCACTCCTGCAGGTGCGTTGCCGTCAGGTCGGCGGCGGCGACCCGGAAGAGCACCGCCGCACCCGCCCGCTCGCCGGGCTCCGCAGCCGCCGTGCCGATCACCTCAAGCCGCCCGTCGGTACGCCGGGTGGCGACCTCGTCGACGAACGCGCGGTGGATGGCGTCGCTGAGCATCGGGCCGGCTTCGACGGCGGCCACCTCGGCGGCGAGCGCCGACCGCAGCTGCTCAGCGCCCGCCGGGATGAAGAGCAACCCCGGTTTGGTGCAGAACTGCCCGGTCCCGAGCGTCATCGACCCGACGAAACCGGCCGCGATCTCGGCCGCGCGTTGGCTCGCGGCCGCCGGTGTCACCACGAGCGGGTTAACGCTGCCCAGCTCGCCGTAGAACGGGATCGGGTCGGGTCGCGCGTTGGCCAGGTCGAACAACGCCCGACCACCGGCGGTGGAGCCGGTGAACCCGACCGCCCGGATGGCCGGATGCTGGACCAGCGCCTGGCCCGCCTCGAACCCGGCCACCAGGGAGAAGGTGCCCGGCGGCAGGACCGAGCTGAGGATGTCGGCGCACAGTCGGCTGGTCCGGGGGTGCGACGGATGGGCCTTCACCACGACCGGGCAGCCGGCGGCGAGCGCCGAGGCGACATCGCCGCCGGGGACGCTGAAGGCGAGCGGGAAGTTGCTCGCGCCGAAGACCGCGACCGGCCCGACCGGCACCAGCATTCGGCGCAGGTCGGGCCGCGGGCCGGCCGGGGTGTCGCCGGCCCGGTCGATGGTGGCTCCGAGGTAGCCGCCATCGTGCAGCACCTCGGCGAAGAGTTGCAGTTGGTAGCAGGTACGGGTCAGCTCACCGTGCAACCGGTTCGGGCCGAGCCGGGTCTCCTCGTCCGCTACCGCGACCACGTCGTCACGTCGCTCGGCAAGCGCGTGCGCCGCGGCGGTGAGCAGCTCCGCCCGGCCGGCGCGGCCGAGCCCGTCGAAGTCGGTGGCCGCCGCTGCGGCAGCGGTCACCGCGGTCTCGACGTCGCGCATGCGGGTTTCTTCCTCTCGGTCGTGCGTCGCTCAGCCCGGTTGGCCGACCGGGGTGGCCGTCGCGAGCTCCGGGTCCGGCCGGCCCACCAGCTCTACCGGGTTGCGCAGGGTGCCCAGGCCGTTGATGGAGATCGCCACTTCATCCTGCGGCTGCAGCGCGAACTCGGAGGGCGGGATCAGCGCGGTGCCGGTCAGCAGCACCGCCCCGACCGGGAAGTCCATCGCCCGGAAGAGCCAGTCCAGTAGCTCCGTCGGCCGCCGCCGCATGTCTGCGACCGCGACCGTGCCCTCGAAGATGGCGCTGCCGGCGCGGCGGATGAGCACCCGGATCTGCAGGTCGGCGAGCGGCGGCGCGTCGTCGACCGGGACGATGCACGGTCCGAGGCTGCAGCTGCCGGTGTAGCACTTGGCTTGCGGGAGGTAGAGCGGGTTCTCCCCCTCGATGCTGCGGGAGGAGACGTCGTTGCCTACGACGTAGCCGAGCAGCCGACCGGCGGCGTTCGCCACCAGGCCGAGTTCGGGCTCTGGTACATCCCAGGTGGAGTCCGCCCGGACCCCCACGGGTTGCCCCGGCCCGCGTACCCGGGGGCCGCTGGATTTGAAGAACAGCTCCGGTCGGCGGGCCTCGTAGACCAGGTCGTAGAAGTGGACCTCACCGGACTCCTCGTTGCGGGCGTCGCGGCTTCGGCTGTAGGTGACCCCAGCCGCCCATACGTCCTGCGACGCCACCGGCGCGAGGATGCTCGCGCCGGGGGGCACCGGCCCCGCGCCCGGGGCGTCGAGCGCCTCGCGCAAGCCGTCGTGCTCGCTGGCGAGGACGGACTCCAGGTCGCCGAGCGATTCGGGCAGCAGCTCGACCGGGCCGGATTCGGCCGGCCCCCGGGCGAGTCGGACCCGGCCGTCGATGCCAAGGCGCCACAATCCCATGCATCCTCGTTTCATCTAGTAACCCAAGTTTCAGTTAATGAGTCATGCTAAGCCGCACCTCCACCACCTGGCAAGGGGTCACCCGGCTGCGGTGACCGGCGCAACCAACCCACGCTGCTCCAGCTCCTGCCACAACTCCTCGGGTACGGGGTAGTTAAAGGCGGCGATGTTCTCCTGCAACTCCTCGGAGTTACGCGGCCCGGCCAGGATGACGTCGACCGCGGGATGCCGGAGCGGGAACTGGAGCCCCGCGGCCGCGACCGGAACGCCGTACGCCGCGACCACCTCCCGCACCTCCTGGGCGCGCTGGCGGATGTCATCGGCCGCCGCCGCGTAGTCGTACGTCCCCGCCACCGGGTCCAACAGGACACCGGAGTTGTAGACCCCCGCCGCGACCACGCTGACCCCGCGCCGCTGTGCGGCCGGCAACAGGTCCGCCTGCGCCGACTGATCGAGCAGCGTGTACCGGCCCGCGATCAGGACCACATCGATGTCGGCCTCCTCGACGAACCTGGTGGGGACCCGGCTCTGATTCATGCCGATCCCGATCGCCCCGACCACCCCCTCCTCGCGCAGCTGGGCCAGCGCCGGGTACGCCTCCCGGAGCGCCTGCTCGGCGTGGTCGTCCGGATCGTGGATATAGAGCAGATCGACCCGCTCCACCCCGAGCCGGGCCAGGCTGTCGGTGAGCGAACGCCGGACGCCGTCGGCGCTGAAGTCGAAGACCACGTCGTACGGGTCGCGATCCTCGAAGATCGACTCGGCGGCTTCGGTCGCGGGGCGCAGCAGCCGCCCCACCTTCGTCGAGATCACCAGGTCGCCCGGGTGGTCGTCGGCGAGCACCCGGCCGACCCGGCGTTCCGAGCGACCGTGGCCATAGAGCGGTGCGGTGTCGAGATACCGGATGCCCGCCTGGAACGCCGCGCGCAGCAGCTCGTCCGACGCTGACTCCGGCACGCTCCGGAACAGCCCGCCGAGCGCCGCCGTACCGACCCCCAGTCGGCTGACCCGCAGCCCGTGCTTACCAATGCTGAGCTTCTCCTGATGCCGTTGCAGGCTGACCACGCCGCTCCTCTCTGATCGGGCCCCGCCGGGTGGCGGGGTGCCCTGCCGCTCGTTGACGCAGGTGAGGGCCCGACTGTAGGGTCGGATCACCTGACAAATCAAGTTTCACCAGATGATCCCAGCCATAGTGCGGCCCCTGGCCATCCTCGGGCATGGGCTCCAGAGCCAGCTACGGAGGTCTCGTGACCATCACCGCCGTCGAGGCGCGCCTTTTCCGCTACCAGGGCAGGGTAGGCCGCACCTGGGATGGGAACCTCTCCGTCGACAACCCCGGGGAACGGCACGAACTGGTGCTGCGGATCGAAACCAGCGACGGTCACTACGGGGTTGCCTTCGCCGAAGACCCGATGCTGGTGGACGGCGTACGAGACCGCCCATGGGTCCTCAACGAACTGCTGGCTCCGGCGCTGCTGGGCGAGGGCCACGAGTACCGGGAACGGATCTGGGGGCAGCTGCGGCGGCTGCAGCGGCTGCACCGGACCGCGATCGGCGATCGCACGCTGTGCCTGGTCGACCTGGCGCTGTGGGACCTCGCCGGGCGGGAAGCGGGCAAACCCGTCTACCACCTGATCGGCGCGGCGCGCGACCGCGTCCCCGCGTACGCCAGCTCGGTGGTGGCCCGCCTCGACGACCCGGCGATGGCCACCCCGGCCGCCTTCGCCGACCTGGCGCAACAGTGCGTCGAACGTGGCTTCACCGCCTTCAAGCTCCACACCTGGTCGCCCTGGGACGACGCGCAGCGCTCCATCGCCCGGGACATCGCCGCCTGCCAAGCGGTCCGGGAACGGGTCGGCTCAGAGATCGAGCTGATGCTCGACCCGTTCCACTTCTATACCCGCACCCAGGCCCGCAACCTCGGCCGGGCGCTCGAGGAGCTGGACTTCGCCTGGCTCGAAGAACCCATGGACGAAGACTCCACCGCCGCCTACGTCTGGCTCTGCGACCAGCTGGAGCTGCCGATCGCCGGCCCGGAGGTCGCCGAGGGCAAGAGCGGGATCCGGGCGGAGTGGATTGTCCGCGGCGCCTGCGACCTGGCCCGGGTCGGCCCGGTGGACGTCGGCGGCATCACCCCGATGCTGAAAGTGGTCGGGCTCTGCGAGGCGTTCAACATGCCGCTCACCTTCCACCTCGGCGGGCTCGCGAGCCTGCACGTCATCGCGTCGATGCCGCAGCCCGGCGCGCACTTCGAGTACGGCCTGCTCCACCCGGAGGTCGACTACGAGGCGACCCCGCCGTGGCTGACTGCTCCCCCGTACCAGCTGTCCGCGGACGGGATGATCGACCTGCCCACCGTCCCCGGGCTGGGGTGGCAAGTGGACTGGGAGTACATCGAGGCGAACACCATCGACACCGTCCGGGTCACCGCAGACCGCACCTAGAGAGGCCACCATGAACCCTGAGGACATCAGCGCGCGGCTGCGCGCACTCGACGTCGCGCTGATCTTCGACGCCGTCGAGGCCCTGGGAGGTACCCCCCGCTGCCTCGATCTGGGAGTACGGCACCAGTCCGGCACCGGCCGCCTGGCGGGCCGCGTGCTCACCGTCAGCGGCCGGCCCGACCCGAGAGCCCGCTCCGAACGCGTCCCCCCGCCGTGGGACGAGTTCCGGCTCTTCGAGGCGGTCCGGCCCGGTCACGTCCTACTCATCTCGACCGGCGGCGAGCAGGTCGCCGGCGTCTGGGGCGAGATCCTCAGCACCGCCGCCCGCGAACAGGGCGCGGTCGGGGCGGTGGTCGACGGACTGGTCCGGGACGTGGCGGCGCTGCGGGAGATGCCCCGGTGGGAGGTGTTCGCCCGCGGCACCAGCCCGGTAGAGGGCAACGGCCGCTGGCAACCATCGGAGTTCGACGTGCCGATCGCGGTGCCGGGAGCGCTCACCAACCACGTCCGCGCCGACCCGGGAGACTGGCTGGTCGCCGACGAGGACGGCATCCTGCTGCTCGCCGCGGACGAGGTCGAGACCGTCCTGGAGACCGCCGAACAACTGCTCGAGCGGGAGAGCGCGACCCGTCGCGACCTGCTGGCGGGAGACTCGTTCGCGGTGGTCTACGGGCGCTACCAGACCTTCTGATCGCCATGACCGACCTACGCATCGCCCTGATCGGCGGCGGCTTCATGGGCAAAGCCCACGCGCTCGGCTACGTCGCCGCCCCGATGTTCTTCTCCGCCGCAGTCCGCCCGATCCGGCAGGTGCTGGTCGAGCAGACCGAGGCGTTCGCCGCCGCCCAGGCCCACCGGTACGGGTTCGAACGCTGGACCACCGACTGGCGGGAGGTGGTGGCCGACCCGAGAATCGACGCGGTGGACATCGCCACCCCGAACGACAGCCACGCCGAGATCGCGATCGCGGCGGCCGAAGCCGGCAAGCACATCCTCTGTGAGAAGCCGCTCGCCCGCACCGCCGACGAGGCGGCCACCATGCTGTCGGCGGTCCAACGCGCCGGCGTCATCCACATGACCGCGTTCAACTTCCGGCGTACGCCGGCGATCGCGCTCGCCCGCGAGATCCTCGACGAGGGCCGGCTCGGCACGATCCAGAACTTCCGCGGCACCTACCTGCAGGACTGGCCGGCCGACCCGGACCACCCGTACGCGTGGCGGTTCCAGCGGGCGGCGGCCGGCTCCGGAGCGGTCGGCGACATCGCCTCCCATGTCCTCGACATCGCCCGCTACCTGGTCGGCGAGGTGAGCGAGGTGACGGCGATGACCCGCCGCTACATCGACCAGCGCCCGATCCCGGACCCCACCGGCGGCGAGCAGACCCCACGGTACGGGAAGGTCGATGTGGACGACGAGGTGTTGGCGTTGCTGCGCTTCGAAGGTGGCGCGGTCGGCTCGCTGGAGGCGACCCGGGTGGCGCACGGCCGGCACAACTACCTCACCTTCGAGATCCACGGCAGCGGCGGCACGCTCTGCTTCGACTACGAGCAGCGCGACCAGCTGCGGGTCGCCTACGCCGATGAGCCGGCCAACCGCCGCGGTTTCCGGACCATCTACACCGGACCGCCGCACCCCTACGGTGAGGGGTTGTGGCCGGGGCCCGCGCTCGGGATCGGCTACGGCGAGACCAAGATCATCGAGTGTCACGAGTTTCTCACCGCGGTCGCGGAGCAGCGACCCGCCACTCCGGACTTCGAGGACGGCTATCGGGTGGCGCGCATCGCCGACGCGCTGCTGGCCTCGGCGGAGACCTCGACCTGGACCCCGGTCGCCCGCTGAACCCCTGCCGGCTCAGCGTGCGCCAGCGACCCGCAGCGGCGCCAGGTATAGCGACGAGGTCGCGGTGATGAAGAGCTGGTTCCGGTCGGGGCCGCCGAACTCACAGTTCGCCGCGATCTCCGGCAGCCGGATCCGGCCCAGCAGCCGCCCATCCGGCGTGTAGCACTGGATCCCCTCCCCGGAGGAGACCCACAGGTGGTCCTGCGCGTCGACCCGCAGCCCGTCCGGCCAGCCGGGTTCGACCACCGCCACCACCCGCGAGTTCACCAGGGTGGCGTGGTCGACGACATCGTAGGCCCGGATGTGGTGCGGACCGTCCGGGTCATGGGTGACCGCGCTGTCGGTGACGTACAGCACCGTTTCGTCGACCGAGAACGCCAGACCGTTCGGCTTGACCAGATCGTCAGCGACCACGCTCAGCCGTCCCTGGCGCGGGTCGAACCGGAACACGTAGCAGTGGCCCAACTCGCTCTCCGCCTGGTAGCCCTGCTCGTTGGAGAGGATGCCGTAGTCCGGGTCGCTGAACCAGATCGTCCCGTCCGAGCGCACCACCACGTCGTTGGGCGAGTTCAACCGCGCCCCGCCGAAATGCCCGACCACGCCCACCACGCTGCCGTACGGCTCGGTCCGCGCAATCCGCCGGGTGCCCTGCTCGCAGGTGACCACCCGGCCCTGCTGGTCGAGCGTGCTGCCATTGGCGAACTGGGACGGGCGACGGTAGACCTCCGCGCCGGCCGTGGCCGACCATCGCCACATCGTGTCGCCGGGCACATCGCTGAAGAGCAGGTCGTCGGTGGCGGGCCGGTAGACCGGCCCTTCGGCCCAGGTCAGCCCGGTGTGCAGCCGCCGGGGCGGGTCAGCGGCCACCACCAGCGCCCGGAACGCCTCGTCGTCCACCACGTATCCGGGCGGCTGGCCGGCCGCCGCCATCCCGGCCGCCACTAGACCGACCTGAGCTCGTCCACCCGGACCGGTCGCTCCTGTCGGATCGCGCGGTCTACCGCGTGCGCGGCCAACGAGGCCTCCAGCCCGTCCCGGAACGTCGGCTGCGGGGTCAGGCCCTGACGTACGCAGCGGGCGAAATACTCCAGTTCCCGGCGCAGCCCGCCGCTGACTCGGGAGTGCCACAGCGCATCCGGGTGGCCGGTGCCGGAGATCCGTGAGCCCGGCGCGATCTCGCACCCCGCCTCGGTGTTGACCGTCAGGAAGTTGGTGAACTCGTCGAGGTAGACCATCCCGGCGGTGCCGAAGACCTCGGTCCGCTTGTCGGTGGTGGCGCCCCACGGCAGAGTACAGGCCATATCCACAGTGGCCAACGCGCCGCCGGAGAGCTTGGCGATGGCGGTGAAGACCCGCTCGGCGCCGGAGCGGTCACCGTCGAAGTGCCGGGCCAACCCGTACACCTCGACGATTTCCTGGCCGGTCAGGTGGCGCACCAGATCCCACATGTGGGGGCTCGCCTCCAGCAGCGCGCCACCGCCGGCGGCCTTGTTCCACTGCCACGGCCCGTGCGACTCGTCATGCTTGGCGGTGGAGAACCGGAAGTTGGTCCGGATGTGCTCGATCTCCCCCAGCTCGCCCGCGTCCCGGAGCAGGCAGAACTCCTCCGCGGAGACCGCGAACCGGGCCGGGAACCCGATCATCGTCGGCACCTGCGCCTGCTCCGCCGCCTGCACCATCTCGGCCATGGTCGGCAGGTCGTGCGCGAGCGGCTTCTCGCACAGCACACCGACCCCCCGGCGGATCGCCGCCAGCACGATCTCGTGATGGTAGGCGGGCGGCACGGCGACGATGACGGCGTCCAGCTCGACGGCTTCGAGCAACGCCGCCGCCGAGTCGAAGTGGGGAACCCCGAACCGGCCGCCGAGCTCCGCCGCGGCCTCGGCGGCGGCGTCCGCCACCCCGGCCAACTCCATCCCCTCCAGCTTGGTCAGGAATTCGGCATGGACCCCACCGATCCAGCCGAGACCGATCACCCCGATACGCGCTGTCTGCGACACGGTTGTTTCCCTTCGTCTACGTCGTCGTTTCTCCGGTTGCGGGCAGGACCGCCCGAGTGATCTGTGCCTACTTCAACGCGCCATCCATCAATCCGCCGACGATGTACCGCTGGAGCAGCAGGAAGGTCAGCAGGATCGGCGCGCTGGCGACCGCGGCACCGGCCATCAGCAGATTCCAGTAGGTCGTGTACTCGGTGACGAACTCGGTGAGCGTCGCGGTGATCGGTCGCAGCGCCGGATCGGTCACGAGGGTGAGCCCGAAGACCAGGTCACCCCAGGTAAGGATGAACGACAACGACGCGATGGTGACGATGCCGCCGCGGGCGAGCGGAATCGCCACCCGGATCAGCGTCTGCAGCGGGTTGCAGCCGTCCAACCGGGCGGCGTCCTCCAGCTCCGCCGGGAGACCGGCGAAGAACGGGCGCAGGATGATGACCGCGAACGGCAGCACGATCGTGGTGTTCGCGATGATCAGACCGAGGTGCGAGTTGGTCAGCCCGACCGAGGCGAACAGCACGAACAGCGGCGTCGCGATGACGATCGTCGGCAGCAGCTGCGCCATGATGAACGACAGCGACGACACCTCGGCTCCCCTGCCACGCCAGCGGGCCAGGCCATAGGCGGCCGGCACCGCGAGGAACAAACCCAACACCATCGTCCCGGTGGCGACGATCGCGCTGGTCCGCATGCTCTGCAGGAAGGCGCTGTTGGAGAGCACGCTCTCGAACGCGCCCAGGTAGAGGTCGGTCGGGACCAGCACCGGCGGCACCGTAGCCACATCGGACATCGGCTTCAGCGACGTCGAGATCATCCAGTAGACCGGGAAGAGGTAGAGCGCGATAAACGACCACATCACCACGGCCCGGATCCGGGCTGCGCGGCGCCGGCGACGCTCCGCCGCGGTGATCGCTGGCGGCTCCGGCGCGGCGCCCTTGGCCGGGGCTGGGTCAGTCGTTGTGACATCGTGCATCTCAGTGCCGCCTTGCCGAACGCAGGTAGAGGATGCCGAGGATGAGCGGGAAGAGCATGAGCACCACCGCGGCGGCCGCCCCGGTCGAGAAGTCGTGCACCCGGAACGCCATGTGGTAGGCGTAGAGCGGCAGCACCTCGGTCGCCCTGGCCGGTCCACCGCCGGTCATGATGTAGATGGTGTCGAACGCCTTGAAGGTCCAGATCGCCGCGAGCAGCAGCACCGTCAGCGAGACCGGCTTCATCAACGGCAGTGTCATGTGGCGCAACGACTGCCAGTAGCCCGCACCGTCGACCCCGGCGGCCTCGTAGATCTCTCTCGGCAGGGTCCGCAGGCCGGCCAGCAGCAGCACGGTCAGGAACGGCACCCCGACCCAGATACTCGCGGCGGTGACCGACACCAGCGCCAGGGTGGGATCGGAGAGGAAGAAGATCGCCTGCTGGGTCAGGCCCACGCTGACCAGGATGTGGTTGATCAGGCCGAAGGTGCCGTCCAGGAGCCACCGGAACAAGCTGCCCGAGACCACCGGCGGCAGCACCCAGCCGACCAGCAGCAGCGTCCGTACCCAGGACTGACCACGGAACCCGGCGTTGAATACCAGCGCGATCGCGAAGGCGATGACGAACTGGAAGACCAGCGAACCGACCGAGAAGAGCAGCGAGACCCACAGCGCGTTGCGGAACCGCCGGTCCCCCAGCATCTCCACGTAGTTGTCGAGCCCGACGAAGGTCGCCTCACCGGCGAGGAACGCCGCCAACCCACCGCCGCGGAGGCTGAGGTTGATGTTGTACCCGATCGCGTACCCAATGGTTCCGAGCAGAAACAGCGCCGCCGGCAGAATGAAAACGTTGGGCGGGCGGAACACCGCCGGCACACCGACCCGGCGGGTCCGACGCGGTCGGGACCGGCCGGACTCCGGCCCGGCGGAGGCTGGTGCCTCCTCCGCCGCGGCCGGAGTCTGGCTGGTGCGAACAGAACCCATCGACGGTTACCTACCGAGCGCTTCGATCTGCGCGGCCGCGTCCGCCAGCGCCTGCTCGGTGTCGGCGCCACCGACCAGCACCGCGTGGATCGCCTCGGAGAGCGCCTCCTGGACCTCGGGCCAGACGTCGATGTACTCCGCTGGCGGAGCCTGCATGTAGGCCCCCTGCTCCAGGAACGCCTCCATCTGGGGGTTCTTCTCCACGAACACCGTCTCGCCCTCCAGGTCGGTACGGTGCGGGATGCTGTTATGGTCGAGAGTCCAATCCAGAGCGACGTCCCGGCTCTGCAGCCACTCGATGAACGACCACGCCGCTTCGGGATGGTCTGTGCTGGCGCTGACCCCGATGTTCTCGCCGCCGGCCTGCGACGCGCATTCGACGTCACACGGTAGCGGCGCGACCGCCCAGTCGATCTCCACGTCGTCGGCGCTGAGGGCGTCGAGGTTCCACGGACCGTTGACCATCATCGCGACCTGGCCGCTGGCGAACTGCTCCCGGAGGTCGTCGTGGCCGTAGGTGACGACATCCGGCGTCATCGCCTGCGTCTCGATCATGTCGCGCCAGACGTTCAACGCCCGGACGCCGGCCTCGCTCGCCAGGTCATCGACGCTGCCGCCCGCCTGCCAGAGCCACGGGAGCCACTGGTAGCCGGTCAGCGACGGGTCGGCCGCGACGATGACCGCCCGCTGCCCGCCGTCGCTGATGGTCTCCGCGGCATCGTAGAACTCTTCCCAGGTCGTTGGCGGGTCGAGGTCGTGCTCGTCGAGGACGTCGACGTCGTAGTACAAGCCGAGGGTGTTGCTGGAGTTGGGAAGACTGAAGATCTCCCCCTCCTGCCCGCGTACCGAGTCGAACCGGCCCTCGTAGTAGAGATCCTCCTGCCCCCACTGTTCGACCTCGGCGGAGATGTCGCGGAAGACTCCGAGGTTGCCCCAGACGATGGTGTCAACGACATCGGAGATGAGGATGTCCGGCAGTTCGCGGGCGAGCGACCCCTGGATGACCGCGTCCGGGTAGTCGCTGTACGGGATTGCCCGGCGAACGATCTCGACGTCCGGGTTCTCGTCCGTGTACTCCTCGACCAGGTCGTCGATCACTCCCGCGATCGGATCCGCGTCGACCCACCAGTCCCACATCTCAAGCGTCACCGTGCCGTCGGCCGAGTCGCCCTGCTGCCCACCACCGCAGGCCGCCGCTGCGGTCACGACCGCTACCGCGGCCGCGGCCCACCGAGAAGCGCGCTTCGCGTTGCCGGCCCCACGGCCGGATCTCCCGCCACTACCTCGCGGAACTCCCATGTCGTTGTCTCCCCTCTGCCCCCATCACCGGCGCCAACCTCTGTTCACCTGGGGCTAAGCCGGTGGAGCGACCCTGACCTTATGTGAGCACCCAGCGCTGTAGCAAGAGGTGAACTACGGATCATTTAATGAAACAGCCAGGGGTAGCGGCCGTCGGGACCAGGTACGTCAATGACGAGGCGCGACCGAGCGACGCCCCCCGACTGACCGGACCCGTGGCCCCCGCGTCGAGCCCGGCTTAAACCATAGCCGCTTGAGCTGGAGAAACAGCTTGCCGCTGGCGACTGGCTAGATCGAAACCCAGCGACTCCGCAGCTGCGGCGGCGGCGGAAGGCAAACCTGCCCCGACCGCCACACTAGACCTTGTTCAAAATGGTTTCCGTTGTCAATAATTGCCGAACGGAGACCGCTCATGGCTGTACCGAAACGTCGCACCTCACGCTCCAACACCCGCCATCGCCGCGCCCAGTGGAAGGCAACCGCGCCGACGCTGGTCACCTGCCCATGCCCGCGGCAGGAGCAGATCCGGCCACACCGCGCCTGCACACATTGCGGTCTCTACCGTGGCCGCCAGTTCGAGGAACCCCGATGACCGGCCCAGCATCCAGCTGACCGGGGCCGCCCCCGTCGCCCCGCTTGGTACGTCAAATGGCGCCCGGTTCGCCGCTGTCGACCCGTTCTGTGAACCTAGTTGATCACCACTCACCCCCTCCAGGAAAGCCAAGCCCTCTACGCTCGTTGAAGGGAATCGCTGATGGCCGTCCAGCTGCTCACCCCAGAGGGCATGTTCCAACCGGTGCCGTACCACCATGTCGCGATCGGCGCCGGCGCCCGACACATCCACGTCGCCGGGCAGATCGCCCGCGACGGCGACGGAGCTCCGGTCGCCCCCGGTGACCTCACCGGACAGCTCCAGCAGGCGCTGCGAAACACCGCCCGCGGGCTGGCCGGCGCCGGCGCGAGCTTCGCCGACGTCGCACGGCTGCGGCTCTTCCTCACGGCGCCGACTACCTCTTCGAGCCCGACGTGCTGGTCGAGGTCGAGGCGTACGCGGTCCTCGACTGAGCTGGTCTCCTCCTGAGGCAACCCGCCGCGGTTCAGCGACCCGCAGGTGGCGCGGTAGCCGCGGCGGGCAGGAAGCCGGCTCGCCAGGTGGGATGGGACGGCTGCCAACCGAGGACCCGCTTGGCCCGGGCGTTGTCGGCGCCGCGCAGCTTCGTCATGAAGGCGACCCCCCATGGCCCGACCGCCCACCGCGCCAGGAAGGCGGGCGCACGCCGGGGCGGTGGGGCGCCGAGTTCGGTGGCGAACCGCGGCAGCCACTCGTACATCGGGGAGGGCTCGTCGTCGACGACATTGAGGACCTCGGCGCTCCCGGCGGTGAGCGACGCGGCCACCGCGGTGGCCGCATCGTGGGTGTGGGTGAACGAGAAGGTGGCGGTCCCGCCGCCGACCAGCGGCACCTGCCGGCGCCGCACCTGCCTGGTGAACGAACCGTCCGCGGCGTAGATCGTGCCGGGCCCGTAGAGGTGCCCGAACCGCAGCACCGTTCCGCCCGCCGCCAGTGTGTTCCTCTCCAGCTCTTTGAGCGCGCCCAGCACCGGGACGAACGGCGCCGGTGGAGCCGGCCACAGTGGCGTCTGCTCGTCGGCGGGGCCGGCGCCGTCCGGGTCGTAGGCGTACGCGAGCCCCTGCGCCACCACCCGGCCCACCCCGACCTGCCTCGCCGCAGTGAGCAGATTCCTGGTGCCATCGGTGCGCAGCCGGTTGGTCAGGGCGAAGTCGTCCGCCAGCCGCTTCGGGTTGATCTCCGCGGGGATGGCGGTGAGCAGGTTGACGATCGCCTCCGGCTCCGCCTGGCGTACCGCACGCAGCACCGCTGCCTGATCCAGCGCGTCCACCGAGACGATCCGCGCGCCGCTGTCGGTGCCGGCGCGGCGGGCCAACCCGACGACCTCGTGGCCCTCAGCGGCCAGCACCGGCATCAACTGCCGGCCGATCACGCCGGTCGCTCCGGCTACCAGTACCCGCATTGCGCCTCCTCGTGTGGCTGTGGCGTGGCAACGGCACCACGTTGTCACTGCACGGGCGAGGGCGGCAGTGCCTGCCGCATCGGCCAGAGGTGGCGATTGCACCTACCTGACCTGCAATGTGCACGGAGTGCTCGCCGGCTCCACGGACGACTCCGAGGCGGAGGCCGCGGCCGGCCGCCGAGGGCGCCCGCTCACGGCCGGTGTGTCCGGTCAGCCGTCCACGATGATCGTCAGCACGACGCCGCCCCATTCCCCGTCGAGGTCGGTGGACTGGCGGGTGCTGATGCTAACGGCAAGGCCGTCACCATCGACCTCGATCCCGACCTGTCGCCGCTGCCAGGTGTGCGGTTCCTGGCCCTCCTCCTCGAGGGAGTCCTCCTCGTCGCTGATCAACCATCCCGCGGGGAGCCGGTCCCGATGGTGATCGATGATCTCGACCCCCCGGTCTTCCTCGCCCCGGCCGGCGTCGTTCTCGTGATACTCGATCACATGTCGCGGCGTCCGCAGATCGTCCTGGTAACGCGCCTCGATGCTGTATCGCCACAGCTCAGCTGGCAGCTCCGGCAGTAGCTCGTACCACTCGGGAAGCTCGATCAGCGGCGGGTGCGCCGAGTAGGGAGCCCGCTCAGGAAACGATGCGGTATCGCGGGCAAGGATCTCGACGTGATCCTCCCGCTGGCTCACCGTCACCGAACCACCAGAGTCGGCGTGCTCGGTCACCAACCGCCACCCGGGATACCTGACGCTCGGGTTCTCCGCTGGGTCGAGCTCCTCATCGAGAACGATCTCCCAGCCCGCGTCCGGGAACGCGGTCCGGTAGTGATCGAGCGCCGCCGCTATCTCGGCGTCACTGCCGCCGCTGTACACCAGCTGCACACTGCGGCTGAGTAAGGTCCCCAGATCCTCTGTGATCTCCCCACCGTGGTTGATCACGTTCTCCCGCAGCGTAGCGCCGCCGAACTCCACTCCCTCCGGCGGCGGCGGGAACGCCTCGGGGAACCAGTCGGGCACCAACGGCTCCGCCTCGTCCGGGGTACTCGACGGAGTGTCCGCAACAAACTCTCCAGCCTCATCCGCCTGACCGCACGCCGACAGCACGGCGGCGACCAGAGTGATCGCGACGCCGTTTCGGACCGATCTCGACACAGCCGCTCCCCTTCTTAGACTCACCAGGCAAGCTTCGCACGGCAGATCCACTACGATCTTGTTCGGTCACTCCTGGATGACGCAGAACTCGTTACCCTCCGGGTCCTGGAGAACGACGATGCCTTCCTCGGGCGACGGCGGCTCGAAACGCCTGGCTCCTAGCCCGAGTAAGCGTTCCGTCTCGGCTTCGAGCTCGGTGGTGGCCAGGTCGAGATGGACCCGGTTCTTCACTACCTTCGACTCCGGCACGGTCTGGAACCACAACCGGGGGCTGCCCGGCGGACCTTCGACCAGAACTGACGGATCGTCTACTGGATCGTCGATGCCCAGCGACCGGAGCCGCGCCAGCTCCTCATCGTCGTAGGGAGCCACGGCGTAGCCGGTCAGCGCCTGGGCCCAGAACCGGGCCAACGACGCCGCATGCTTGCTGTCGAAGACGACGTCACGAATACCAACCATGGGTCGGCCCTTCTCCTCATCGGTCCTACGCTTATCGACGTTGCACAGTCGCCGTGAAGCTGGTCGCGGTGTCGTTCGCGGGCGCACCGGATCCGTCGACGACGCTCGCCACCCGCAGGCCCGCTTCGGCGCACAGCGCCCGGAAGCCGACGACCGTGTGCCAGTGCAGGATCCACTCCCGTTCGGCGCACTCCAGCCCCACCGGGGTCTGCCGCTCGTACCGGGTGCGGGTCGTACGCGTGCGCGCCACCTCGTCGTACTCCTCGGAGACCGCGGTGTAGCGCAGCACCGCGCCATCGTCGCCCTCCGCCTCGCGCGCGACGCCGAGCTGATCGGTCGGGGTGGGCTCCGGGATCACCAGCGGCACCAGTGCGGAACCGCCGTCGACCAGATGTGTCCGCATCGCCCGCAGCGCCCGCAGCGAGCTGTCGTCGTCCGGAAGCAGATTGAAGGTGGGCCCGGCGAGGTAGATCGAACGGTACCGCCGCCCCAGCGACAGCTCCTCCATCCGCTGATGGTGCAGGGTCACCTCGAGGCCGAGCGCCGCCGCGTTGGCGCGACAGCGCCCGAGCATGTCGGCCGAGGAGTCCACCCCTGCCACGTCCAGGCCGCGACGGCGCATCGTCAACAACGGCTCGCCGTCGCCGCAGCCGATCTCCAGCGCCGGCTGTCCCGCTCTCGCGACGAACTCCGCATAGGGCTCCGGATCGAAATGCGCCGACTTCAACCTGGCGTACGCATCGACGACGATGCCGGTGTAGAACTCCGATGCCCGCATGCTGCGGGAGTCTATGGCGGGTCCGCCGTTACCGCGACGGCATTAGGCTCGGTCCGGCCGGGCAGCAACGGGGCTGCGCAGGGCTGGTTCAGCCGGCGACGGCTGAGGTAGTCTGAGCGTCGGCTGATGCGGCCTGCCGCTTGCACCCATTCGGGTTTGGTGAACGCATCCCGCACACCCGCCTGATCCCGCCCACTGATGGCGTCCGGCTCAGCAACGCAAGCACTGATCCATGAGCACGCCACATCGTGGAGGATCGACCCATGCGTACCTTCCGTGACGCTAAAGCCATGGCGAAGAGCCTGCGGCAATCTCTCGCGCGCCGGGGCGTGACCGTGTCCCACAGCGAGAGTCTGGAGCTGGTGGCCGACCAGTTCGGGTTCGACAACTGGAATGTTCTCGCCGCTCGGATAAGCTCCCCCGGCATCGCCCTCGAACCCGCCGTACCGATCCTGCGGATCTTCTCGGTCGAGCAGGCATGGGAGTTCTACCGGGAGTTCCTCGGCTTCACCGTGGACTGGGAGCACCGGTTCGCGCCGGACCTGCCGCTCTATGCGCAGGTGTCCCGGGCCGGCGCCACGCTCCACCTGAGCGAGCACCACGGCGACGCCAACCCTGGCTCGGCCGTGTTCATCTGGCTCACCGGGCTCGACGACCTCCACCGGGAGCTGCTCGACAAGCAGTACCCGTACGCCCGGCCGGGGATCGAGGAGTCGCCGTGGCAGGCGCGGACAATGTCGGTGATCGACCCGTTCGGCAACACGCTGCGGTTCAGCGAGCCCAGGACCCCCCGCGGGCGTTGACGGCGCCCGCGGCGCCCTTCGCCCACGCCGCGGACCGGGGCGGGTGGCCGAGGCTATCTACCATGTCGTCATGACAAAGTCGCGACGGCCGGCGCTCCGGTGGGGCGCAGTGGCGCTCGGATGGATCGCCCCCCTGCTCCTACTGTCCGGACCAGCGGCGGCCGCCCCGGAGACGGCGCAACGGCCCGCGGAGCCGGCGTCGGTCGGCCTGCCGGCGGTCGGGCCGGCGCCGGTCCAGGAGCGCCCCACCCGGCTCGCGGGCCTGCTCACCGACTCCGCCGACGTGCTCGGTGACCGCACCGACGAGACCGAGCGGGCGCTGGAGGACCTGCGCCGCGAGACCGGCCTGCAACTCCATGTCGTCTTCGTACGGACGTTCAGCGGCAACTCCGCCCAGGACTGGGCAGAGGAGACAGCGGTCCGCAGCGACCTCGGTGACCGCGACGCCCTGCTCGCGGTCGCCACCCGGGACCGGTCGTACGCGTACAACTTCTCGGCCGGCTATGAGCTGACCGATGCCCAGTTGGCGGAGGTCGCCCAGGTCGCGATCGAGCCGCCGCTCTTCGAGAACGACTGGGCCGGGGCGGTGCTGGGGGCCGTGAACGGCTACCGGGCGGCGCTGAAC
The DNA here is from genome assembly GCF_016925615.1 of Natronosporangium hydrolyticum. Lineage (NCBI taxonomy): Bacteria > Bacillati > Actinomycetota > Actinomycetes > Micromonosporales > Micromonosporaceae > Natronosporangium > Natronosporangium hydrolyticum. The sequence goes on along the minus strand of NZ_CP070499.1, from coordinate 681,409 downwards.
GACCGGCCGATCCCGGAGCCGGTGATCAGGCCCGGTCCGCCGGATGAACGTACCGCCGGTGAGGTGGTCCGCAGGGTCGCCTGGGTGGCGGTCCCGTTGCTGCTGCTCGCCGGTGCGATCGGGGGTCGGCTGTGGTGGCGGGCGGCGCGGCGGCGACGGGACGAGCAGGCCGCCGCCGAGCGGGATCGGGCCCAGACCGAGAAGCTCGCGAACCGCGCCAACGTGCTGCTCGTGGAGCTCGACAACGAGCTGCGCGGCAGCGAGCAGGAGCTGACGCTGGCGGTGGGCCAGTACGGCCCCGAGCCCACCGCCGGCTTCACCGAGGCGGTCCACTCGGCCCGCCAGGAGGTCGCCGAGGCGTTCCGGCTCCGGGCCAGCCTCGACGACGAAAGCCTCGACGAAACCGCCAAGCGGCAGCGACTGCAGGAGATCATCGACCGGTGCGAGGAGGCCGACCGGCGGCTCGACGCCGAGGCGGAGGCGTTCGACCAGCTGCGGCAGCTGGAGTCGCAGGTCGAACAGCTGGTGGCGGAGTGCCGGGACCGGCATACGGCATCGACGCAGCGGCTCGCGCCGGCTACGGAGTCGTTGACCCAGCTCCAGTCCCGGTACGAGGCGGAGATGCTCGCCCCGGTCGCCGACAACCCGGCGACCGCTACCGAGCGGCTCGACTTCGTCGCCGAACGCATCGCCGAAGCCGATGAGGCGATCCAGCAGGACATCCGCGCACAGGCGGTGCTGGCGGTACGGGCCGGGCAGGAGGCGCTCGGGCAGGTGGAGACGCTGCTCGACGAGGTGGAGCAGGTCGGCCCGGACCTGGCCACCACGAGCCGGGCGGTCGATGCGCTGCTGATCGAGCTGGACGACGAGATCGTCCAGGGTCGGGAGATCCTGGCGCGGGCGGCCCGGCCCGCCGCCGAGGCCACCGCCGGATCCACCGCCGGATCCGCCGCCGGGGGCACGACGGCCGGCGCCACGACGTCCGGCGCCACGACGTCCGGCGCCACGACGTCCGGCGCCACGACGGCCGGCGCCACGACCGCGGCGCGGACCTCGGACGCGATCGAAGCCGCCGCGCTGACCGCCGCGGTGGAGCAGGCGGAGCGGGTGGTCGCCGAGGTACGCGCCGAGCTGGCCCGACCGGTCACCGACCCGCCCGCGGCGCTGCGGCGACTCGAGGAGGCCGACGACGCGCTCGACGACGCGCTCGCCGCTTCGCTGGAGACCGAGAAGCGGGTCGCGCACGCGCGGTCGTTGTTGGACTCGGCGCTCGCGGTGGCGGGCAGCGAGCTCCGCTCGGCGAACGAGTACGTCGCGGCCCGCCCCTCGGCGGTGCGCACAAACGCGCGGACCTCGCTGGCCGAAGCGTCCCGGCAACACGAATGGGCACAGCGCAACGCCGCCGATGATCCGGTGGCTGCGCTCGCCGCCGCCCATGAGGCCCGCCGGTTGGCGAACACCTCGAAGCTGCGGGCCCGCGCCGACGTCAACGCCTGGCGGTCCCGCGCCGGTTACGGCCACGGGTTCACCGACTCGGACCGCCACGAGGAGGGGTTCTGGAGCGGGCTGTTCAGCAGCCTGCTGGGTGACTCGGGCTACCACGACCGCCGGAGCAGTTGGGGCGGCGGCTACCACAGCGGCTGGGGCGGCGGTTTCGGCGGCAGCAGCAGCCGCAGCCGGCGCACCGGTGGTGGTGGCTCCAGCCGGCGCAGCGGTGGTGGCTCCAGCCGGCGCAGCGGTGGCGGCGGTGGTGGCCGGCGCAGCGGCGGCTCCGGCAGGCGCAGCGGCGGTGGCCGGCGGGGCGGTGGCCGGCGCTTCTGAACCCACCTCCGGCCGCGTGACGACCGGCCCCCAGAGAAAGTCTCCGAACCGCACCCATCCTTCTCCGGCCCGCCTCCGAATCCTTCGGTAGGTCGGCCGAGCAGTCAGGAAGCTTCGCCGGCTGGTCACCGAGGCTATCTGGAGGGGGAACGATGAGAGTAGCGGCCAAGCTGCTCACCGGGACTGCGGTAGCGGCCGTGGCGCTGCCGTTCAGCGGTGGTAGCGCTGCCTACGCCGACGAAGAGGTCGCCGAGCCGGCGGAGTTCACCAGTATGTTTACTGTGGATGCCACCCCCGGCGAGGTCGTCGGCGACGACGGGGAGGGGCTCGGCGAACCCGGCGCCTCCGGGCGGTTCGATCTCCGGATCAACAGCGATCAGGAGATCATCTGCTGGGACATCGTCCTGGACGGCGTCAACCCGCCGTTCGAGAGCCCGGCCCGCACCGCTACCCACGTCCACGACGCGCCGGCTGGCGAACCGGGGCCGCCCCGGTTGGCCTTCCCCGATCCACAAGCAGACGACGATGGGCTGCTGCGCAGCTCCGGCTGCATGGAAGGGCCCTTCACCACCGGCGTGGCGGACGACGACGGCGCCGACACCGGCGACGGATTCACGCTGTCGGAGATCGAAGACGATCCGAGCCGGTTCAGCGCCGACACCCACACCTCGGACTTCCTCGATGGCGCGGTACGCGGGCAGCTGAACCAGGTGCCGCACGGCGGTATGGACACCGGGTTGGGTGGCGGGACCGCCCAGCAGACTCCGGCCCAGATCGGTGGTGTGCTCGCCGCGACCACGGGCGCCGCCGCGCTCACCGTCCTCGCGGTCGGGGTGTTCCTGTCTCGTCGCCGTGCCCACCACTAGCCGCGCACAGTGCGCTCCCACCCGCTCACGCCGGTGGGAGCGCATACTCGCCCCGTCGCTACTCGGGCTGCTGCTCCTCGCGGGCGGCTGTGCCGCTGACGAAACGGCGGAACCCGGCGGTTCCCAGCCGCACGTTCCGCAGCAGAGTCAGCACGCGACGGGGGATCCGGGGGCGGGTCGGGCCGGGTCGGCGCTGTCACCAGCGCCGACTCGGCTCCGGATCCCCCCGCTCGGGGTCGAGTCGGAGCTGCTCCACCTCGGGGTACGCCCGGACGGCACCGCCGAGGTACCTGCCGACCCGGCTCTCGCCTCCTGGTATCGGGAGGGAGGGCGGCCGGAAGATCCACTCCCTACCGTCCTGCTGGGCCATGTCGATTCGGTCGATGGACCCGGTGTCTTCGGCCGGCTGCCCGAACTGAACGACGGTGACCGGATCGAAGTCATCGATGAGCAGGGAATCGTGCACGCGTACGCGGTCACGGGGATCCAGGTCCATCCGAAGGATTCCTTCCCCACCTTCGAGGTGTTCGGCTCGGTGGGGCGGGACGCGCTGCGCCTCGTGACCTGCACCGGCGACTTCGATCCGGACGAGAGCAGCTACGACGACAACTTGATCGTCTTCGCCGATCGGGTCAGCCCGCCGCGATGATCGTCAGCCGGCGCCGCCCGCGACGGCTGCTGGCTCAGCTGACCATCACCCCGACCGTGATGGTGACGATCAGCACCACGGTCAACCCCCAGCCGATCGCGATGCCGACGAGCGCCAGGCCCGGCTCGGGCAGGCCGGCGCGGCGGGCGCGCCACCGGGCCACGTGGCCGAGCACCGCGCCGACCGGCGCCAGCAGGACCCCACAGAGCAGCAGCGGACCCGGTGCGCAGACCAGGACCGCCAGCGGGAGCAGGATCGAGACCGCACCGAGCGGGTTGCTACCCGACGGCCGCGGCGCTGCCGGCGTCTGCGGTGGGGCCGCCGGTGCGGCGGGCGGAGCCGGTGACGGCGGAGCCGCGGCCCCGCCCGGTGGGGCTCCACCGCTGGTCAGGCTGCGGTACGCCTCGTCGACGGCGCGGAACTCGGCCGCCGCCGCGTCCGGGTTGAGATCCGGATGGTGCTGGCGGGCGAGTCGCCGGTACGCGGCCCGGATCTGCTCCGCCGAAGCGTCCGGGGCCACTCCGAGCACCTGGTGCGGGTCGATCGCTTCCCCCTCGGTCGGCAGCGGCGCGACCGGAACGCGCCCTACCGTCAAGACGCCGCCGGGCGTGAGTTTGTGACACCCCGACCGGCGGCGCCGAGGGTCAGCCCGTCTCCCGGATCACCAACTCGGTGGGGAGCACCAGCGCCGGCTCGACCTCTTCGCCCGCCAGCAGCCGCAGCAGCTGGCCGGCGAGCGTCTGGCCGAGCCGTTCGATCGGCTGCCGGACCGTGCTCAGCGGCGGGTCGGTGTACCGGGCCATCTCGATGTCGTCGAAGCCGATCACCGCGACCTCCTCCGGCACCCGGCGGCCGGCCTCCCGCAGCGCCCGCAGCGCCCCGTGCGCCATCAGGTCGGAGGCGGCGAAGACCGCGTCGAGGCCAGGATCGTCGGCGAGCAGCTGCCGCATCGCCGCCTCACCGGATTCGCGGGTGAAGTCGCCGACCGCCACGATCGAGCGGCGGTCCGAGTCGGCGAGGATCTTCCGGTAGGCGTCGAGCCGGTCGACGCCGGCCACCATGTCCGGCGGTCCGGCGATGGTGCCGATCCGCCGGCGGCCGCTGTCCAGCAGGTGACGGACGGCGTGCGCCACACCACCGTTCTGGTCGACATCCACATAGGGCACCTCCGAGCGCCCCAGCGGCCGGCCGTTGCAGACCACCGGGATCCCGGTGCGGAGCAGCAGCTCGGGCAGCGGGTCGGCGCCGTGTACCGAGGCGAAGAGGACTCCGTCGACGTGCCCGCCGGTGGTGTAACGCTCAGCGCGGGTACGCGCGGCCGGGGACCCGACCAGCATGAGCACCAGCTGCTTGTCGGCGGCCTCCAGCGCCTGACTGACGCCGCGGATGATGCCGGGGAAGAACTGGTCGTCGGAGAAGACCCTGGTGGCGGTCTCGGGCAGGATCAGCGCGATCGAGTCGGTCCGTTGGGTGACCAGGCTGCGGGCGGCGTAGTTGGGGACGTACCCCAGCTCGGCGACGGCCCGGTTTACCTGTTCCCGGATCGGGGCGGCGACCCGGGTGGAGCCGTTGACCACCCGCGACACGGTGGCGCGGGAGACCCCGGCCCGCCGCGCGACCTGCTCCAGCGTGGGCCGGCTCACGACGGCTCGGGCAGGCCGCCGCGGGCGATCACGTCCCGGAACCACCCGGCACTGTCCTTCGCCACCCTCGCCTGGGTCTCATAGTCCACATAGATAAGACCGAACCGGCGCCGGTACCCCTCCGCCCACTCGAAATTGTCCAGCAACGACCACACCAGGTAACCCTGCACGTCCACCCCCGCGGCGATCGCCTGGTGCACCGCCCGCAGGTGGCCGTCGAGGTAGCGGATCCGCTCCGGGTCGTGGACCCGCTGCCCGTCCGGTTCCGGCCGGTCGTCGTAGGCGGCGCCGTTCTCCGTGATCCAGATCGGCACCGGCGGGTACTCGGCCCCCAGCCGCTGCAGCAAAGCGGTGAGGCTCGCCGGCTCCACCACCCAGTCCATCATGGTCACCGGACCGGGAGCGGGGACGAAGCGGACCCCGTCCGACCCTGGGTACGCGGCCGCGGCGGGCTCGCCCGGAGCGCCGGTCACCACCGCCGGGGCGTAGTAGTTGATGCCGAGCAGGTCCAGCGGGGCGGCGATGGTCTGCTCGTCGCCGTCGCGCAACCAGCTCGGCTCGCCGCCGGCCCGCCGGCTCGCCGCCAGCACGTCGGCCGGGTAGCCCCGCCCGAAGAGCGGATCCAGGTAGATCCGGTTCTGCAGGCCGTCGATCCGCCGGGCGGCGGCCTGGTCCGGCTCGGAGTCGGGGTCGAGCGGGCGGACCGCGGCCGGGTTCAGAGTGATCCCGACCGTGCCGGCGCCGCGGGCACGCAGCGCCGCGGTGGCTTCACCGTGGCCCAGTAGCAGGTGGTGGCTCGCGGCGAAGGCGGCGGCCGGCTCGGTCCGGCCGGGCGCATGGATGCCGGCGGCGTAGCCGAGGAACGCCGCGCACCAGGGCTCGTTCAGGGTGATCCAGGTGTCGACCCGGTCCCCCAGCCGGTCGTGGACGAGCGCCGCGTACTCGGCGAACCGGTAGGCGGTGTCGCGTACCGGCCAGCCGCCCTGGTCTTCCAGCGGCTGCGGCAGATCCCAGTGGTAGAGCGTGGCGACCGGGTCGACGCCGTGCCCGATCAGGGTGTCCACCAGCCGGTCGTAGAAGTCCAGCCCGGCCGGGTTGGCGCCGCGGCCATCGGGCTGGATCCGCGGCCAGGCGACCGAGAACCGGTAGGCCCGTAGCCCCAGCTCGGCCATGAGCGCCACGTCCTGCTCGTACCGGTGGTAGTGGTCGCAGGCGGCGTCGCCGGTGTCGCCGCCGGCGACCTTGCCCGGGGTGTGGCTGAAGGTGTCCCAGATCGACCGTCCGCGGCCATCGGCCGCGACCGCCCCCTCGATCTGGTACGCGGCGGTCGCCGCTCCCCAGACGAACCGGGCCGGGAACCTCGCCGCCACGGTCGGCTCTTCGGTGACCTGTCCGGCCGGTGTGCTGCTGCTCATCCCTTTACCGCCCCTTGCATGATGCCGCCGATGATGTGCCTGCCGAGCAGCCCGAAGACGACCAGCAGCGGCACAGTCGCCAGCAGGGTACCGGTCAATACTAGAGAAAAGTCGGTGACGTAGCCGCTGCGCAGATTCGACAGCGCGACCTGCACGGTGTAGTTGTCCGGTGACGACAGGACGACCAGTGGCCAGAAGTAGTCGTTCCAGGCGGTCAGGAAGGTGAGCATCCCGAGCACCGCCGCCGCCGGCCGGGCCACCGGCAGGACCACATGCCAGAAGAGCCGGTGGCTGGCCGCACCGTCGATCCGGCCGGCCTCCAGCAGTTCGGTCGGCAACGCCTCCCGCAGGTACTGGGTCATGAAGAAGACTCCGAACGCGTTGACCAGCGCCGGCACGATCACCGCCTGGAGTGAGTCGGTCCAGCCGAACCGGATCATCATCAGGTAGAGCGGCACGATCCCGAGCTGGGCCGGCACCATCATGGTCGCCACCACCAGCAGCAGCAGCGTGTTGCTGGCCCGGAACTTCAGCTTGGCGAAGGCGAACCCGGCCAGGGTGGAGAAGAGCACCACCGAGGCGGTGATGGTGGCGGAGACGATCAGCGAGTTGACCAGCGCGGCGCCGAACGGCACCGTCTCGAAGACGCGGCGGACGTTGTCGACCAGGTTCGCGCCGGGTAGCAGCGGCGGCGGCATCCGCCCCAGCGCCGAGTTGTCCTGTGAGGCGACGACCAGGCTGAAGTAGAGCGGGAAGCCGGAGAAGAACAGCACCGCCAGCAGCGTCAGGTACGCCAGCCGGGGCGGCCGGTACCGGCGGATGGTGGCGACCGTACTCATGCGCTGCTCCGGATCCGTCGTACCAGCAGGTAGTTGGCGGCGGCGACGACCACGATGATCCCGAACATCACCCAGGCGGTCGCCGAGGCGTACCCGAACTGGAAGCCGCGGTTGAAGCCGTGCTCGTACAGGTAGAGGGTGAGGGTCTGGAACTGCCGGGAGGAGCCGCCGGTGATGGTGTCCTGGCCGCCGCCGGCGAAGAGCTGGGGCTCGGCGAAGATCTGCAGGCCGTAGATGGTCGAGATGATGACCGTGAAGATGATGGTGGGCCGGATCATCGGGATGGTGATGCTGGTGAGCTGCCGCCACCACGAGGCACCATCCAGAGTGGCCGACTCGTAGAGGTCGCGCGGCACGGCCTGCATCGCGGCGAGGTAGATCAGCGCGTTGTAGCCGGTCCACTTCCAGGCGATCATGACCGCGATCGCGATGTGCGACGAGGCGGTGCCGGCCTGCCAGTCGATCCGGCCCACCCCGATCGACTCCAGCACCCAGTTGATGAGCCCGAAGTCGCGGCCGAAGAGCTGGCTGAAGATGACCGCGACCGCCACCACCGAGGCGACGTTCGGCAGCAGCATGCCGAGCCGGAAGAAGGTCTGGCCGCGGAGTCGCATCGTGAGCAGGTGCGCGATGATCAGCGCGAAGAACAGCTGCGGCACCGTGCCCAGGATCAGGATGGAGATGGTGTTCCGCAGCGCGTTCCAGAAGTACGCGTCGGTCAGCAGCTCCCGGTAGTTGGCGAGCCCCACGAAGGTCTGCTCGTCGGAGAGCAGGCTCCAGTCGTGGAGCGACACCCAGGCGGTGTAGCCGAGCGGAAAGAGCCCGAAGACCGCGAAGAGAATGAAGAACGGTGCGATGTAGAGATACGGCGTACCCTTGACGTCCCATCGGTAGCGCCGCTGCTGCCAGCTGGTGCCCTGCGGGCCCCGGTGCCGCCCGGGCGTGCCCGTGGAGGGCGCGCCCGGGGGCACCGTGGCCGCAGGTCGGGTGGTGGTCACGGCTCAGGCCAGCGACTCGACGTCGGAGAGGACCTGTGCCCAGGCCTCGGCCGGGCTCTGCGAACCGTCCTCGATCCGGCCCAGCCCCTGGCCGATCGTGGCCAGCACGTCACCCTGCAGCGGCCCCTGGTACTGCGGCTGCACCTGTTGGGCGGCGTCGGTGAAGATCTCACCGATGGGAGCGTCGTTGAAGTACTCCTTGGAGAACTCGGTCAGCGCCGGGTCGTCGTAGAGCTCCGGGGTGGAGGGGAAGTTGCCGGTCTCCTGGAAGACCCGCAGCTGCTGCTCGGGTTCGGTGAGCCACTCGATGAAGGCGTACGCCTCTTCCGGGTGGTCGCCCTGGGCGGGCAGGGTCAGGTGCGCGCCGCCCATGTTGCCGGCGCCGCCGGGTACCGCCGCGACGTCCCAGAGGCCGGCGGCGTCCGGGGCGTTGCCTTCGATGTACGCGGTCATCCAGGCGGGGCAGATGATGGTGGCGAACGTACCCTGGCCGAAGGCGGCGGTCCACTCTGGAGTCCATGCGGTGAGCCGGTTGGACATGCCGGCCTCGATCGCCTCCACGGTCGTCTCCCAGGCGTCGCTGACGACCGGGTTGTCCTCGACGAGCAGCGTGTTGTCGGTGTCGTAGACGCCGACCGGGGCCTGTTCGATCATCGCCCGGAACATGTTGCCGGCGCTCTCGAAGAAGTAGCTGTCGTCATCGGTGGCGGCCAGGTAGTCCTTGCCGGTCTCGACGTAGTCGCCCCAGGAGTCGATCCAGAGCGCCGAGACCTCGTCCCGGTCGGTGGGCAGGCCGGCCTCCTCGAACAGGTCGGTGCGGTAGCACATCGCCATGCCGCCGACGTCGGTGCCGAGACCGATCAACTCGGCGCCGTCCTGCGAGAGCGCCTGCTGCCACTTCCAGTCCAGCCAGCGGCCTTCCAGGTCACCCGCGCCGTGGTCGAGCAGGTTGTGGAACCGGTTGGGTACGGCGGTGAACTGGCTGATGAAGCCGACCTCGACCGCCTCGATGTCGGCGGCACCGGAGCCGGTCGCGAGCCGCTGGGTGAGGTTGGTGTGGTGGTCGGCGAACTCGGCGATCCGTTCTTCAATCTGGATGCCGGGGTTGTCCCGCTCATACTCCTCGTAGAGCGGACCGAAGCCGAAGTCGCCGAAGAGGCCGACGGTGAGCGTGATGTCGCCATCGGCGGCGTCGTCGCCCGAGCCGCAGCCAGCGGCCGCGGCGAGCAGGCCGGCCGCGAGTCCGGCGGCGACCAGCCGTCGGGTCCAGGTGGCGGGCATGTGGTCCTCCTTGCTGACGGGACGAGTGAGAGAGCGCTCTCTCAGCAGCCTGCGGACTGGAGCACGGTTCCGTCAAGCTACTGTTAAGAGAGTGTTATCAAGCTGTAACCAGTCGCCGAGAGCGCTCTCTCACGTGGCTCAGGTGGTCAGGGTCGGAAGTGGAACCAGTCCACGTTGACGAAGTCCGCCGGCTGGCCACTGGTGAACGTCAGGTAGACCGTCCGGGTGCCGGTCGCAGCGGCCACGTTGCCCGGGACCTCCTGCCAGCTGCTCCAACCACCGGTGTTAGCCACCGCGAAGCTCCCGATCGGTGGGCTGGTCGCGCTGTCCAGCCGGACCTCCACCAACCCGCTGACTCCGCCGGGCGCCCCGGAGGCGACCCGGGCGACGAAATCGGTCGGGGCGATAGCACCGAACTCCACGTTGTCGAACCGGACCCACGCGCCGTCACCGATCCCGCCGAGATGACCGCCCTCGACGGTCACCCCACTCGCCGCGTCGTAGCTCTCGGCCTGGATCGGCGCGTAAGCGTCCCGGGCGTCACCGGGCGGCGGGGTCGTCGGCGGGGTGGTCGGCGGAGTCGTGGGGGGCGTGCCGCCGTCGCCGCCCCGCGACCAGACCGCGACGTAGTCGACCAGCAACGGGTGACCAGGCTCGGTCGTCGCAGTGGGGGTGGTGAAGCCGGCGACCCCGTCCGGGAAGGCGCCGCCGATCGCCAGGTTCAGGATGATGAAGAACCCCTCGTGGCTGGTCATCTCGGCCCACGTGTCGGCGGGCAGCTGATCCTGCCGTACCTCGTGGTACTGCTGGCCGTTGATGTACCAACGAAGCTCGTTCGGGGTCACGCTGGTGTCCCAGTCGAAACTGAAGGTGTGGAAGTTGCCGGCGCACGGCGCCCCCGGGCAGGGCATGCCGTCGCCGAGGCCGTTGTGCTCGTCGCACGGGCCACCCGGCGCGACTCCGCAGTGGAGCACCCCCCACACGGTGTCCACCCCGTTGACGTTCTCCATCACGTCGAACTCACCGATGCCGGGCCAGTTCCACCAGTTGCCCCGGTACGGTGCCCCGAGCGCCCAGAACGCGGGCCAGTAGCCGAGGGCTGCCTCACCGGTGACGTCGGGGATCTGCAACCGGCTTTCGATCCGCATCACCCCGCCGTCCGGTGGGCGGAAATCCTGCCGGTGGGTCTCGATCCGGGCCGAGGTCCAGTCGCCGGCGCTGTCCCGCAGCGGGGTGATCCGCAGGTTGCCGGATCCGTCCAGGCTCACATTGGCCGGGTCGTCGGTGTGGTAGGCGATCTCGCCGGTGCCCCAGTTCGGAGGGCCACCCGGATAGCCATGCCCGATGTTGAACCGCCAGTTGTCGCTGGCGGGCAAAGTCCCCTCGGGCCCATCGAAGTCGTCGGCGAACTCAAGCGTCCACCCCGGCGGGGTGGGCGGCACGTCGGCGTGGGCGGCGGAAGTCAGCTGGGTGGCGCCTAGCAGGACCGCGCTGGCGGCGAACACCGCCAGGCCGGTCCGGAGGTACGGTCTCATGAGGTCAACCCTCTCGTCGACTGCCGAGAGCGCTCTCCGACACTCATCTCTGGCTCGCTGACAGGCGAGAGAGCGCTCTCACATTGATAACTACGATTTACCAGCTGGAAACAGAGTTGTCAATGCCTCGCCGCCGGCAGCCCTCGCCACCGCCCTCCCTTGATCAAGGTGAGCCACTGGCTGCCATCACCGCCAACCAGTCACTTTGATATTGCGAGGGCGCAGAAGAAGGGGCGGACCCGCAGCGCGGATCCGCCCCTTCGGGCCGGGCACCTCAGGCGGTGAACGCCACCCGCCGCCGGCGGGCTGCCAGGTACAAGCCCGCACCCGCCGCGAGCAGCACCCCGGCGCCGCTCGCGGCCATCCCGGTCACGTTGCCGGTCAGCGGCAGCGCGTCGGCGTCGGCGTCATCGCCGCTGCCACCGCTGCCGCTCTCGATGCCGCAGAGCGGCAGGTAGCCGCCGCCCCCGGCCACGAGTTCGGCGAGATTCGAGCCGTCGACGCTCAGCCCATTCACCCGGGCCAGGTCCTCGACCGAGGTGAACGGCCGGAGCTCCAGGATCTGCTGCGCCCGGGCCTCGCCGATGTGCTTCAGCAGCTGCAGCGTCTCCGCGTCGGCGGTGTTGACGTCGACGCAGTCGAGCTCCTCACCAGCGCCGGCATCGTCGCCCGCGTCCGCGTCGTCCTCGTCCTCGGTCGTCCCGCAGTCGACAGTGAAGCTCTGCCACGGCACGTACCATTCCTGCTCCGGCCCCCGCCGGACCACCGCCTCCACCAGCCGCTCGCCGCTCCCGGCCGGCAGGTCCACGCTCTCGGTGGTGGTCTGCCCAGCGGGCAGCGCCACCTGCTCGTACCGGTCGCCGAACACCTCGCCCGCGAGCGGACCCTGGCTGATCAGCGCATCCGACCACTCGTCGGACGTCCCGGCCGCACCGTCGATGCGGACATCTCCGAAGAAGTCGAAGTTCGTGGTGTTGACAAAGGTGACCGAGAGCGAGGCGCAGTCACCATCGATCTCAATCGACAGTGGCGTCTCCTCCGCCTGAGCCACCCCGGTAAGCGCGAGCGCGCCGCCGACCATCCCGGCCGCGGCCGTCGCGGCGAACTGCTTGATCCGCAAAAGGTTCTCCTCTGCTCGACGCCGGCACCCCGAGCCGGACGTTGCGAACGCGGCCCCGGGCACCCCCGCACGCCGCACCGGCCACCTCAGCCGGGCTCCGTGAGGTCTAACGGCCCTGGCGAGGCGGCGTAACGCCCGCTCCCCCACCGTGGCTACGCAATGGGAATGCGTGATCGATGTCGGCCTGTTTAGATCTCTGCCATGCCCCTTTACGTGGTCCAACCTCCGAAGGCCCGGCCCGGAGACCAGCTCGCGGTACTCTCGCCGTCATTCGCCGCGGCCGGTGCCTTCCCCCAGGTGCACGAGCAAGCGATGCGTCGACTCGCCGAGATCACTGGCCTGGTACCGGTCGAGTACCCGACGACGCGCCGGGTCGCAGCCACAGCGATGGCTCGCGCCGCAGACATCAACGCCGCCTTCGCCGACCCCCAGATCCGTGGCATCCTCGCGGTCATCGGCGGCGAGGACCAGATCACGGTTATCCCACATCTCGATCCGGAGCTTGTCCGCGCGGACCCCAAGCCCTTCCTGGGCACCAGCGACAACACCAACCTTCACAATTGGCTGTGGGGCAATGGGATCGCCAGCTTCTACGGCGGCTCGTCCCAGGTACATCTCGGTCCCGGCCCTGCCGTCGACGACGTTCACGCGCGCTCGCTCCGGGCAGCCCTGCTGACAGGGGAACGGCTTGAGGTCACAGATCCGGGTGAGTCCGAGGACGTCGGCGTCGACTGGGCGGACCCCCGCGCGCTGACGTCCTTCGGTGAACGCGAGGCGACCGAGCCGTGGAGCTGGTACGGCCCCACCCGATCGGTGACGGGTCCGACCTGGGGCGGCTGCCTTGAGGTTATTGAATGGATCATGACCGCCGGGCGGTTCCCGGCTGACCCGCAGGTCCTCGCCGGCGGTGTGCTCCTCCTCGAGACGTCTGAGGAACTCCTCCCCGCGCGAAACGCCGCCTGGATCGTCCGCTCCCTCGGCGAGCGGGGCATCCTCCGCGCGGTGGATGCGGTGCTCCTGGGCCGGCCGCCGGTTTCGGATTTCACACGCCGCCCACCTGCCCCAGAACGCGCCAGACTCCGCGCCGAGCAACGCGACGCGCTGGTGGATGTGGTGCTCCGTTACAACCCGGAGGCGGTCGTCTGCGCCGGTGTCCCCTTCGGCCACACCAGGCCACAATGGATACTCCCGCACGGCGGAAGCATCACCGTCAACGGGATCGAACAGCGAATCTTCGCCGATTACCGCTGACCGGGCATCGGTGTCGCGTCGCTAGCATCCCCGCCCACCCCCGCAGACGTGACGGGTCCGGTTTGCGCGACGTCAGGACGCCAGGCAGTCGCGGTGAGCGTAGCTGGGCGCTAGCGCGGGTCGAAGGTCTGACAGTCCGCCATGTCCTGGCCGGCCGCGACCCGGATCGAGGGCGCGCGACACTCCAGGTCAAGGTTGTGCCGGCAGTCGGCACGCTGGCAGGCGCCCACCCGACCCAGCATCTCGTCGACCCCACCCTTGGTGGGGGTCTCGATGAAGGTGGCGCACTGGGCCGACTCCCGGCCGATGGTGATCGCGGCGGCGTGACACCCGTTGTGGTTGTACCCGCATTGGGTGACCGTGCACTCGACAACCTGCGGCATCTCCAGCAACTCAGTCATGGTTGCCCCCTTCCGTTCTGATCAACGATAAGCCACAACCCCCGGAATAGGCCAGACAAACGCGCGGAAGAAAGCGCGGCGACTTCAGTAAGGAAAGCCTTACCGAATCGAATAACAAATTGAGGTACGCGAGAGGTGGGTACCCTGCCAAGGCTCTCGGCCCAACGCCGCTAGCTCGACTGACGCTGCCGGCCCGGCTCCGCGCCCGTAGCCAGGGGTAGACCTAAACTGTTGCGTCGACGACTGAGCTTAGCCTTACCAAAACGGGCGGGAGCGCCGGCTAGGGTCCCGTGTCGCCTTGCCCGGACCTGCGATCGACGAGACCGTCAAAAGATGGAACCAGAATTGGCGACACTGTACGCGGGTGGCCTCGAACACGACCGGTTGATTCGGTCACCACACGGGCGACTCGAGTATCTCCGGACCCAGGAGTTGCTAAGACGATGGTTGACCACACCCGGCGCCCCGGATCCTCGATGTCGGCGGCGGCACCGGAGTCCACGCCGCCTGGCTCGCCGCGGACGCTCACCGGGTCCAAATCGACGAGCTAGCCCAACATCGTTCATTTGCTGTTCATCTGAGCGCACCGGGCGTTCAGCTGCCAGCTCTAGCGTCACCGGTGTGGCCACCATCGTGCACGCGGCTGATCTGCACATCGATGGTGCGCTGCCGCCCCAGCCCGGGACCTACTCGCTGCCGGCCGCGGAGATCCGCGCGGCCATCCGCCGAGCGGTCGAGAAGCTGGTCGACCTGACCTTGACCGAAGCCGCCGACCTGCTGATCATCGCCGGCGACGTCTTCGACCGGCGGGCCGACAGCGGTTCGGCCGGCGAGTTCTTCGCCGCTCAAATGGGTCGCCTGCGCGAGGCGGCGGTGCCGGTGCTGGTGACCGCCGGCAACCACGACGTGGTGTGCCCGCTCGCCACCGGTTGGCCCAGCAACGTGCACTGGTTTCCCGCCGACGCCGCCACCAGCGTGATCTTCGACGACCTCGGGGTGGCGGTGCACGGCCAGAGCCTGGCCGACCCGACCGAGCCGGCCGATCTCGCCGCCGGCTACCCGGCTCCGATCCGTGGCTTCGCCAACCTGGGCATGCTGCACACCAGTTTGGACGGCAGCGCCAGTAAGAGCATCTGTGCGCCCACCTCGTTGGCCGGGCTCGCCGCCGCCGGCTACGACTACTGGGCGCTGGGCCACGTCCACGAACGACGGGTGATCACCCAGCCGACGTGGGCGGTCTTCCCCGGCATCCTGCAGGGCCGCTGCCCGGCCGAGCACGGCCCGAAAGGGGCGACGGTGCTCACTACGGTCGGCGACGCGGTGGTGGGGGTCGACCACCGGGAGGTGGCGGTGCTGCGGTGGGAACAGCTGCCACTGCCGGCGGCCGACGGCGTCGACGAGACTCTGACGCAGGTTTCCGCGGTCACCCGGGAACGCGCCGATCTGCCGGTCGTCCAGGTCGGTTGAGCCGGCTCCGCCACTGGTCCACCAACACCATCACCACCGTGGTGGTGAAGACCCCCACCACGGTCATCGCCATCGCCTCTGCCCGACGTCCCTGCTCGAACTGGCTGAGGATCCACGGTGACAACAGCTCGGTGCCCGGCGGCCGCAGCAGGCTCGACATCACCAGCTCCCGTACGCCGACGACGAACGCGAGCAACCACCCGGCGACGATGCCGGGTAGCAGCAACGGCAACAACACCCGCCGAGTGGTACGCCACGGCGAAGCACCCGCCACCGCCGCCGCCTCCAGGAGCCGGTCGCTGACCTGGAGCCGGACCGATTTGACGTTCTGCACCACCAGCGGCAGAAAGATCGCGGTGTAGGCGACGATCAGCATCAGGTCGGTGCGGTACGGCGTGACCGGCAGCCACGGTGCGTTCCACAGGAAGATGAACCCGAGCGCGAGCACGATCGTCGGCACCGTCTCCGGGGCCAGCGCCAGGAAGTCGACCGTGCCCCGGAGCCGCTGCCGGCGTCGTAGCGCCAGCAACGCCAGCACGGTCCCGAGCACCGTGGTCAGCCCGGCGGCGGTGAAGGCCAGTTGGGCGCTGGTCAACAGCGCCTGCCAGCCGCCGCTGCCCGGCGACAAGACCTGGGTGTAGTGCTCCAGCGTCAGGTTGCCGGGCCCAGCCGGGCGCGACCGCAGTCGGCTCAGCGAGCCGGAGATCACCGCGTAGTACGGGATCACCACCGTCACCGCGAGCACAGCTCCGATATAGAGCCAGGCGGCGGGCGCCGCCCAGCGGCCCAGGCGCACCATGGCCGGCCGGTTCGCCCGCACCGTCGCCACCCGGTCCTGGCGTCGTAACAGGAACCACTGCTGCAGCCCCCAGACGGTCATGCCGAGGCCAAGCAGCACGCTAGACAACGCGGCAGCGCGCGGAAAGTCCAACGGGTCGATGGTGATGTCCTGGTAGATCCGACTGACCAGCACGTGGAAGCCGATCTGGTTGCCGAGGGTGACCGGCGTGCCGAACTCCCCGGCGGCCCGGACGAAGACCACCAGCGCCCCGATCGAGTACCCGCCGGCCAGCAGCGGCAACAGAATCCGGGTGCCCCGCTGCCACCGGCTCGCGCCGTGCACCGCCGCCGCCTCGTCCATGCTCGCACCGAGCCGGGCGAGGTTGTTGCGTAGCAACAGATACAGGAACGGGTACACCTCCGACGCCATCACGATCGCCATTCCCAGCGGGGTGGCGAACACGGCCTGCATCGCCGCGCCCAGCGGGCCCAGCCACTGCTCAGCGGTGCCGCGGGGCCGGGTGAAGTCCATCCACGCCAGCGCGCTGACGTAGGGCGGGGTCATGAACGGCAGCATCACCACCACATCGAGCCAGCGGTGCCGCCGCAGCGAGGTCCACGCCATCAGGAACGCCAACGGGCCGGCGAAGACCGTGGCGACCGCGATCACCAGCACCCCGAGCAGGACGGTGTTCGCGACGGTCCGGATGTTCTCCGGCTCGGCCAAGGCGTCGAGCGCCCCCGGAGAGCCCTGGTGGCCGGCGACCGCTCGCCACAGCAGCATCGCCAGCGGCGCGGCCACCAGGACCCCGAGGGCCGCTAGCGCGCCGACGGCGGAGCCAGTGCCGGTGCCGCTCGGCCTGCGTCGGGTGGGACGCACCTCAGTCGAGGTAGCGGGCGACGAACTCGGCCAGCAGGTCACCGCCGCGCTCGCCGACCTCGTCGAAGCTGAACTCCAGCTGGGTCACCTCGTCGTAGCCGACCATGTCCGGCGCCACCGCGGTGTCGGCGCGGGCGGGCAGCAGCTTGTGGTCGACCGAGATCGCCTGCCCCTCGGGGGAGAGCATGAAGTCCACGAACGCCTGGGCCGCCGCCGGATTGCCGGCGCCCGCCGGGATGAACAGCGGCCGCGGCGAGACGGTGGTGCCGCTGTCCGGCGCTACCACCGCGAGCGGCTCGCCGCGCTCGACAGCGGCGTAGGCGAGGTAGTCGACGCCGCCGAGCACCGCCGCGTACGATCCGCTGACCACATTGTCCAACGCCGGACCGTTGGCACCGGCGACGTGCAGGCCGTTGTCGAACAGGTCGTCGAACAGCGCCCAGGTCTCGTCCTCGCCCCAGGCGATCACCATCGCGGCGATCAGATCCCGGGCGGTGCCGGACTCGCGCGGGTCCGGCATGGTCACCTGGCCCTGCCAGTCGCCGCTGGCGAGGTCGGCCCAGTCGGCCGGGGTGTGCGGGGCGACATCCGTGTTGACCACCAGGGTCAACGCCGACCCGTCGCGGCCGACGAACTCACCGCCGGGCGCCGCCCAGCCGTCGTGCACCTCGTCGAGGTGGTCGGTCTCCAGTGTGACCAGTCGCCCTTCGGCGGCGTACCGCGCCGCCGGCGACCAGGACGCGAGGTAGACCAGGTCGGCCTGCGGGTTGTCCCACTCGGCGTCGAGCCGGGCCACGAGCTGCCCGGACTGGTCGCCGTACTTCTCGACGGTGACGCCGGTGCGCTCCTCGAAGACCGCGATCAGGTCGTCGGTGGCGTCCTGCGGGTTCGCCGAGTAGAGCACCAGCGAGCCGGTGAGCTCGCCCGCCGGCTGCCAACCGTCGCCGTTGCCGGGCCCGGCGCCGGGGTCGGCGTCCGCGTCGACGCTGCAGGCGGTCGCCGTGGCCAGTAGGACGGCGGCGAGCGCGCTGCGGGTGGCCAGCGTGGTTCTGCGGATGGACACGATGTTTCCTCTCGTCGTTGCCAGGGGGTCAGGCGGCGGTGACGATCACGTCGTCGGGGGCCACGAACAGGTCGAGCTGGCTACCCGGCGCCGGGGCGGCCGGGTGGTAGGCGATCCACGGGGAGGAGGCGCTCTGGTCGTCGAGGACGCACCGCAGCTCATACCGCCCACCCAGGTACGCGTACCCGGCCACCCGGGCCGGGACCCGGATGTCGCCGGGCTGCCCGGCCAGCCGTACGTGTTCGGGCCGGACGCCACGGACAGTGCCGGCGGTGAGGCCGCCGTTGGGCGTGCCGCCGTCGGGTAACGGGTTGAACCGGCCGACGAACCGGGCGACGAAGTCGTCGGCCGGCGACCGGTACAGCACCTCCGGGCTGCTGCCCTGCCGGAGCCGCCCCTGCGACATCAGCAGGATCCGGTCGGACATCGACATCGCCTCCTCCTGGTCGTGGGTGACGTAGACAGTGGTCAGCGCCAGGCTGCGGGTCAGCTCGGCCAGCTCGGCGCGGAGTTCCTGCCGCAGCGCCGCGTCGAGCGCCGACAGCGGCTCGTCCATCAGCAGCAGCTCCGGTTCGGCCACCACCGCCCGCGCGAACGCCACCCGCTGCTGCTGGCCGCCGGATAGCTGGTGCGGGTAGCGGTGCGCCAGCGGCTCCAGCCGGACCCGGGCCAGCGCCGCCTGCGCTGCCTGCGTAGCCGATCGCCCGCCGCGGTCGCGCCTGCGCCGGACCCGCAGCGGAAAGGCGACGTTCTCCGCCACCGTCAGATGCGGCCACAGCGCTAGATCCTGGAAGACCATGCCGAGCCGCCGGCCGCGGGCCGGCACCGCGATCCCAGCCGCGGCGTCGAAGACCACCCGCTCCCCGAACGCGATCCGGCCCTGTTCCGGGGTCTCCAGGCCGGCCAGGCAGCGCAGCAGCGTGGATTTCCCGCAGCCGGACGGACCGAGCAGACTCACGAACTCGCCGTCGCCAATGGCGACGTCCAGCGGGTGCAGCGCAGCCACCCCGCCGTACGCCTTCGCCACCCCGGTTACCCGCACCTCCACGTGAGGCATGCTCACGACCGAAGGTGACCCACCCCTACCGAGTCGGTGAACACCACGTGTCCGGGGCGAGAAGAAGCCGGCAGACGCGACCGGTCCGGCCTCGGCATAGGCCGTTCGGCTGATCTACCCTAGGGCGTATGGAGCACTTCACGATCGCCACCGTGGCGGAACAGAGCGCCGACTTTCGACGAGTCCTGTGGACCGGCAAGTTCGCCCAGTTGGTCATCATGACCATCCCACCGGGCGGGGAGATCGGTGAGGAGGTGCACGACGACACCGATCAGATCCTCACCTTCACCAGCGGCACCGGCGAGGCGATCGTCGCCGGTGAGACCCGGCCGGTCGAGCCGGGGGTGCTGGTCGCGGTGCCGGCCGGCACCCGGCACAACTTCCGCAACACCGGCCCGAACCCGCTGGTGCTCTACACCGTCTACGGCCCGCCGGAGCACGCCCCGGATACTGTGCACGCCACCAAAGCGGAGGGTGACGCCGCCGAGGCCGCCGGGGAGGACGAGCCGCCGAGCTAGGCGACGAAGGGCGGCGGTGGCCGCCGGCTAGGCCGGCAGCGAAACCTCTACCAGCAGCTCGGACCCCGGCTCCAGGACCAGGTCGGTCACGTTGCCGGCGGCGCGCAGGTCCCGGTCGATCGAATCCACCGCCGCGAGCTGGTCCTCGGGCGCGACCACCCGCACCAGCTCGACCGGCGCCCGCATCGACTGCTTGGCGTCGCTCTTGGCCTTGCGGATCGCCCGGATGACGCTGCTGGCCAGCGTGACGACGGCGCCGTCGGCAGCGGCTGCGGTCGGCTCCGGCCAACGACTAGTGTGGACAGAATCGTCGTGCCACCACGACCACGCCTCTTCGGTGGCGTACGGCAGGAACGGCGCGAACAGCCGCAGCAACACCGACAACGCCGTCCGCAGGGCCATCCGGGCGGATTCGGTAGCCGGACCGGCCTGCTCGCCGTAGGCGCGTGCCTTGACCAGCTCGACGTAGTCGTCGCAGAAGAACCAGAAGAACCGCTCGGTCTGCTCCAGCGCGGCGGTGTGGTCGAACCGGTGCAGCGCCGCACTCGCCTGCCGGATCACCTCGTCCAGGTTCGCCAGCATCGAGCGGTCCAGCGCCTCGGTGATCGCGGCGTCGCCGGCCGGCGCGGGCAGCCCCAGCACGAATTTGCTGATGTTGAGCAGTTTGGTGGCGAGTCGGCGGCCCACCTTCATCTGGCCCTTGTCGAACGCGGTGTCGGTACCGGGGCGACCGTTGGCCGCCCAGTAGCGCACCGCGTCGGCGCCGAACTCGTCGAGCAACCCCATGGGGGTCAGCACGTTACCCTTTGACTTGCTCATCTTCTTCCGGTCCGGGTCGAGGATCCAGCCGGAGAGCACCGTGTTGTGCCAGGGCAGCGTGCCCGGGTCCAGCTCGGCACGGAGCACCGTGGCGAACAGCCAGGTGCGGATGATGTCGTGAGCCTGTGGCCGCAGATCCATCGGAAAGGTCTGGGCGTAACGCTCCGGGTCCGACTCCCAGCCACAGACGATCTGTGGGGTCAGCGACGAGGTGGCCCAGGTGTCCATGACGTCAGGATCGCCGATGAACCCGCCGGGCTGCCCGCGCTGGTCGGCGGGGTAACCCGGCGGCGGGTCCGCGGAGGGGTCGACCGGCAGCGTCGACTCGTCGGCCAGGATCGGCTGGTCGTATCGCGGCTCGCCCGCCTCATCCAGTTGGTACCACAACGGCAGCGGCACTCCGAAGAAGCGTTGCCGGCTGATCAGCCAGTCGCTGTTGAGCCCGCGCACCCAGTCGTCGTAGCGGGCCTGCATGTACGGGGGGAACCAGCGCAGCTGCGCACCTCGCCGCAGCAGCGCCTCCTGATGGGCCAACGAACGGATGAACCACTGCCGGCTCGACACGATCTCAAGCGGCTTGTCACCCTTTTCGTAGAACTTGACCGGCCGGACCGTCGGACGCGGCTCGCCGTCCAGATCGCCAGCGTCGCGCAGCATCGCGACCACCCGTTCCCGGGCGGTGGCGACGGTCGCGCCGGCCAGCTCGGCGTAGGCCCTACGGCCGGCCGGGTTATCCAGCCCCGACGGCGGATCGGCCAGCAGCCGACCGTCCCGGCCCACGATCGTCCGGGTCGCCAGCCCCAGCTCGCGCCACCACTGGACATCGGTCAGGTCACCGAAGGTGCAGCACATCGCGATCCCGGCGCCCCGGTCGGGCTCGGCGGCCGGGTGCGGCAGCACCGGGACCGACAGTCCAAAGACCGGCACAGTGACCGCCGACCCGAACAATGATTTGTAGCGTTCGTCGTCGGGGTGGGCGATCAGCGCGACACATGCCGGCAGCAGCTCGGGTCGGGTCGTCTCCACCATGACCCGGCCGCCGTCCGGCTGGTGGAAGGCGATCCGGTGCCAGGCCCCGGCATGCTCGCGGTCCTCCAACTCGGCCTGTGCGACCGCCGTGCGGAAGCCGACATCCCACAGCGTCGGCGCCTCCGAGTGGTACGCCTCACCGCGCTGGATCAGCCGCAGGAACGCCAGTTGAGAGATCCGCTGTGCGTGCGGGCCGATGGTGGTGTATGTCAGGCGCCAGTCCACCGATAGGCCCAGCCGGCGCCAGAGCTGTTCGAAGGCCTGCTCGTCCTCGGCGGTCAGCTGTTGGCAAAGCTCGATGAAGTTGCGCCGGGAAACCTCGACGGCCCGCTTGCTCCCTGCCGCCGCCGACGGATCGAAGTCCGGGTCGTACGGCCGGGACGGGTCACATCGGACGTTGAAGTAGTTCTGCACCCGGCGCTCGGTCGGTAGACCGTTGTCGTCCCAGCCCATCGGATAGAACACCCGCATGCCGAGCATCCGCTGGAACCGGGCGACAATGTCGGTGTGGGTGTAGGAGAAGACGTGACCCACATGCAGTGAGCCGCTGACCGTCGGCGGCGGCGTGTCGATCGAGAACACCGCGGCGCGGTCGCCCGGAGCCTGGAAGTGGTAGACGCCGCTGCGCTCCCACTGCGCTGACCACTTGTTGTCGAGGCCGTCCAACGCCGGCCGGTCCGGGACGCTAGCCGCGCTCTCCACCATCGGTTGTCACTCCATCGCACAAGAACGGGTCTGCACAGGAACGGGTCTAGGACCGTACCCTCGGCTCGGAGCAGCCTATCGCAGGCCGGCGCCGAGGGCGATCGCCTTAACTCACCGCTGCGCCGGCGCGGGGTGGGCCGCCGTGATCTCCCGGATCCGCCGCTCCCGGACCGGGCCGATCGCCAGTTGCAGCGCGGCGATGACCAGCCCGAGGACGAAACAGCTGACCCAGACCGCGGTGCCGCCGAAGTAGCCCATGACGGCGCCGCCCACCACCGCGGCGAGAAAGGTAGCAGCCGAGATAGTCAGTGAAAACATCCCCTGGTAGCGCCCGCGAGCGGCGGCCGGGGAGAGGTTGCCGATCATGGTGGCGTTCGCTGGCGACTGCAGCATCTCACCGATAGTCCAGATCACCACGGTCACCGCGTAGAACCAGATTTCGCTGGCGAAGGCGGTGAGCCCGAAACCGGTCCCGGCGATCACCGCCGAGACGGCGAGCAGCGTCGAGCGTTGCCAGCTCCGCACCAACCTGGGCACGAACAACTGGCCGAACACGATCATCACCGCGTTGACGGCGATCACCATGCCGTACGTGCTGGCATCGAGCCCGTCCTCGACCATCGCCAGCGGTAACGTGATCTGATACTGCATGAAGATCATCGTGTTGAGAAAGACCAACCCGCATACGCCGAGGAACACCCAGTCGACGTACGGATTCTCGCGCCGGGGCGACGGATCATCCGTACCGGTCTCGGCGACCGGCTGCGGCGGGTCCGGCCGGGTCTCCGGCACCAATTTAAAGATCAACAACGCGGTAGCCGCCACGGCCGCCGCGTTCACCACGAAGATCAGCAGGTAGTTGACGTCGAGGACCAGCCCGCCGACGATCGACGCGAACGTGAAGGCCAGGTTGTTGGCCCAGTAGTTCAACGTGAACGCCCGGATCCGGTCCACCGGCGGCACAATGTCGACCATCATCGCGCCGTACACCGGGCGTGCCATGCTCTGCGAGCAGCCGAGCAGTACGCCCACCACCAGGATCAGCCACGGCTGGTGGCTCCAGCCCATCGCCAGCAACATGACCCCCGCGAGGGACTGGGCCAACAGCAACGACCGGCGGCGGCCCCAGCGGTCGGCCAACTGCCCGCCGATGACCACACCGACCGCCCCGCCCGCGGCGATCAGGCCGACCACGAGACCCACGTACGCCGAGTCGAACCCCCGGTCGCGGCTGAGATAGAACGCGAGCAGGATGGTGACGAAGGCGCCGGACCGGTTGATCAGGTTGCCGGTCCACAAGTACCAGAAGCGACGGGGCAACCCTTGGGTGGTCTCCCGGATCCACGTCAGCACCTACTCATGGTGCACTAACCTTGGTCGGTCGGCTCGATCCAGACCTCGATCCCCAATTGCTCGTCGGTGACCGTCGCGGGCGCGGCCGCCGGGTCCGCCGCTTCGGTGCAGGTCACGGCGAGCACCTCAGCCTGGATCCGGTCCTGGTGTTCGCGGATGGATGCGGCGGTCTCACCCGACGCTGACCAGCGCAGCCGGATCCGGTCGGTGATCTGCAGGCCGGTGTCCTTGCGCGCCTGCTGGACCAGCCGGATCACGTCCCGGGCGACCCCCGCCCGGCGCAGCTCCGGTGTGATCTCCAGGTCGAGGGCGACGGTCAGGTTGTCTTCGGTAGCCACGAACCAGCCAGACCGCGGGCTCCGGTTGACGTCGATCTCGTCCGGCCCCAGCGTCAGCTCCTCACCCTCGCAGGTGATGGTCACCTTGCCGGTGGCCTGGAGCGCGGCGGCGACCGCGGCTGGATCCGCGGCCCGGACCGCCGCGGCGACCGGCTGGGTCCGGTTGCCGAACCGCTTGCCGATCGCCCGGAACTGCGGGCGCACCGTGATGTCTACGACGGTGGCGGCGTCGTCGAGCGTCTCCAACGCGGTGACGTTGAGCTCGTCGGCGATCTCCGCGCGCAGCTCGGTGGGGAGCTCCGCCCAGCCCGGCGCGATGATCAGGGCACGGGACAGCGGCTGCCGGACCTTGACCCCGGACGCCGCCCGGGCGGTACGGCCGACCTCCACCAGTTGTCGCACCAGCCGCATCTGCCTCGACAGCTGCGGGTCGACATCGCCGGGTCGCGACTGCGGCCACCGCGCCAGGTGCACCGACTCGGCAGCGTCCGGGTCGGTGGGGGCGACCAGCGCCCGCCAGACCCGATCGGCGATGAACGGCGTGAGCGGGGCCAGCAGCCGGGTCACCGTATCGAGACAGTCGTGGAGCGTGGCCAGCGCGGCCGGGTCGCCGTCCCAGAACCGGCGGCGGGAACGCCGGACATACCAGTTGGAGAGGTGGTCGATGAACTCCGCGAGCTGCCGGGCGGCCCGCTGACTGTCGAACGCCGCCATCGCCGCGTCCACCTCGTCGACCAGCGCGGCCAGTTCGGAGCAGAGCCAACGGTCCAGCACCGGCCGCTGGGACACCGGCGGCCGCTCGGCCTGCGGAGTCCAGCCCGCGGTCCGGCCGTACAAGGTCTGGAATGCCGCGGTGTTCCAAAAGGTCAGTAGCACCTTGCGGACGATTTCGGAGAGGGCTTCGTGCCCGATCCGGCGGTCGTTCCACGGCGACCCGGCGGCCAGCATGAACCAGCGCACCGCGTCGGCGCCGTGCCGGTCCATCAGCGGGATCGGTTCCAGGATGTTACCGAGGCGCTTGCTCATCTTGCGCCCCTCGGCATCGAGCAGCAGCCCGACGCAGACCACGTTCTCGTAGGAGCTGCGGCCGTAGAGCAGCGTGCCGACCGCCATCAGGGTGTAGAACCAGCCGCGGGTCTGGTCGATCGCTTCGCAGATGAACTGCGCCGGGTAGC
This sequence comes from Natronosporangium hydrolyticum, assembly GCF_016925615.1. Classification (NCBI taxonomy): domain Bacteria; kingdom Bacillati; phylum Actinomycetota; class Actinomycetes; order Micromonosporales; family Micromonosporaceae; genus Natronosporangium; species Natronosporangium hydrolyticum. The sequence goes on along the minus strand of NZ_CP070499.1, from coordinate 656,406 downwards.
TCTCGGCGAACTCGTCGGCGTTCCGCAGCGGGGCACCTAGCTGCGCGAACGGCATCGCGCCGGAGTCGAACCAGACATCGATCACGTCCTGCACCCGCTGGGCGGTCTCCCCGCAGGTCGGGCAGGCGAAGCTGATTTCGTCGACGAACGGGCGGTGCGGGTCGAGGTCGGACAGGTCGTGGCCGGTCAGGCTGCCGAGCTCGGCCAGCGAGCCGACGCAGGTGACATGGTCGTTGCCGCATCGCCAGATCGGCAGCGGGGTCCCCCAGTACCGCCGCCGGGAGAGCGCCCAGTCCACGTTGTTGCTGAGCCAGTCGCCGTACCGGCCGTGCTGGATGCTGCCGGGGTGCCAGTTGGTGCGCTCGTTCTCGGCGATCAGCTGATCCTTGATCGCGGTGGTCCGGATATACCACGAGGGCATGGCGTAATACAGCAGGGCGTGGCCGCACCGCCAGCAGTGCGGGTAGGCGTGCGGGTAGGCCGCCTCCCGGAACAGCAGGCCGCGTTCGCGCAGGTCGGCCAGGAGCGGCTGATCCGCCTCCTTGAACAGCATCCCGCCGACCAACGGCACCTGCTCGACGAATTTGCCGTCGGGGCCGACCGGGTTGACCACCGGCAGGTTGTGGCTGCGCCCCACCGCGAGGTCGTCCGCGCCGAAGGCGGGCGCCAAGTGGACCAGGCCGGTCCCGTCCTCGGTGGTCACGAAGTCGGCGCCGACCACGTAGTGGGCCGCCGGGACGTCGATCAGCTCGAACGGGCGGGCGTAGCGCAGCCCGGTCAGCTCCCGGCCCGGGCGCTGATCCACCGCCCGCCACCCGTCGCCGAGCGCCGCCGCGAGCAGCGGTTCGGCGACGATCAGGGCGCGCTCGTGGTCGTCGTGGCGGGCCAGCACGTAGGTCACGTCCGGGTGCACCGCGACCGCGGTGTTGCTGACCAGGGTCCACGGGGTGGTGGTCCACACCAGCAGATCCGCTGCCTGGTCGGCCCACGCCCCCTCGGTGACCGGAAACCGCACATAGGCCGACGGGCTGACGATGTCCTGGTAAGCCCCGGGCTGGCCCAGTTCGTGACTGGACAGGGCGGTCTGGCAGCGGGGACAGTAGGGCGCGACCCGGTGGTCCTCGACCAGCAGCCCCTGGTCGTGGATCTGCTTGAGCGCCCACCACAAGCTCTCCACGTAGGTGGCGTCCATGGTGCGGTAGGCGCGGTCGAAGTCGACCCAGTAACCCATCCGCTCGCTCATCCGCACCCATGAGTCCACATAGGTAAGAACCGACTCTCGGCACCGCCGGTTGAACTCGGCGATACCGAACGCTTCGATCTCCTGCTTGCTGCTCAGCCCGAGCGCCTTCTCGACCTCCAGCTCCACCGGCAGACCGTGGCAGTCCCAACCGGCGCGGCGCGGGACGTGGTACCCCTTCATCGTCCGGTAGCGGGGGAAGGCGTCCTTGAACGCCCGCGCCTCGACGTGGTGGATACCGGGCACACCGTTCGCCGTCGGCGGACCCTCGTAGAAAATCCACCTGGGCCCGTCCGCGCTCTGGGTCAGGCTGCGCTGGAAGACATCCTGCGCCCGCCACCACGCCAGGACCTCCTGCTCCATGGCAGGAAGGTCGACACCAGGCTCAAGCGGCTCGTACACCGTCGTCTCCTCACAGCACGTGATGAACATCAGTGCGCGAGGACGAGCAGCCGCCGCTGCCCGCGGTACCACCTCGCTTGACCACCGCCGGGGCGGTGGACCGCTCGTTGGCCGGCTGTGACGGGCCGATCCCGTCCGGTTCTACTGCGGCTCGGCGAGGGCCGGGCCGGTTCTTCCGGAGGCTCGCCGGTGATGGCCGGGTCGTCGCCTATGCGGCACATGCTACCTGACGACGCCGCCGCCCTCCGGCGGCTCGACGACCAGCAGCACCGCCAGCCGGCGCGGCCCGTGCACCCCCTCCACCCGCTGCAGCTCGATGTCGCTGGTCGCCGACGGCCCCGAGATCAGGGTGAGCGGCCGGCGAGGGTCCGGCAGCCGGCGCAGCGCCGCCGGCACCGACCCGACCACCTGGTCGGCAAAGACCACGCAGACATGATGATCGGGCACCAGCGTCAACGCCCGCCGGCCCTGGTGGTCCCCGGCGTCGAGGATGATCGTGCCGGTCTCGGCGATCGCCACCGCCGCCCCGGTGACCACCCTGACCCCCGCCGCGTCCAGGTCCGGCAGCGCCAGCGGCTGCTCAGCCTGGTCGCGGATCACCTCGCCGGGGTGGCTGGTGAGCCAGCCGGCGGGCAGGTCAGCCGGCACCACCACCCGGGTCGACTCGGCGAGCACCGCCGCCAACGCATCCGGCAGGCCCGCCCGGTCGCACCGGCCTACCGTGGCGCGGTAGTCCACCAGCCGGTCAGTGAGCAGTTCCAGCTGCTCATCGGCCGAAGCGTCGGCCACGGGTCGGCCGGTCGCCGCGTCGCCGGCCTCGCCGCCACCCTCGGCGCCGCTCACCGGTCCGCCCACCACTGCCGGAACGAGGCGCCCGGCGGCAGCGGCGCGTCGCGGCTGGCGGTCCACCCGGAGAGCGGCCACGGCAGCCGACGCAGCCGGCCGCGCCGGTTGGTCCAGCGCAGCGGCGCCGCCGCCCAGCGCAGCGAGCGCAGCGCCGACCGGTAGCGCCGAGGACTGCGCATCACCTGCGCCGCCGCCCGCATCGCCGCCCGCTCACCGGCCGGCTTGGGCCCGGTCTGCCGCAGATGGATCAGCAACTCCGGGATGTTGATCCGCACCGGGCAGGCGTCGAAGCAGGCGCCGCAGAGCGTCGAGGCGTACGGCAGCGTCCGGTTGGCGCCCGCGGCCTGGCCGGTGAGCTGCGGGGAGAGGATCGCCCCGATCGGGCCCGGGTAGACCGAGCCGTAGGCGTGGCCGCCCACCCGCTCATAGACCGGGCACACGTTGAGGCAGGCCGAGCAGCGGATGCAGCGCAGCGCCTGCCGCCCCACCGGGTCGTCGCGGACCGCGCTGCGACCGTTGTCCAGCAGCACGATGTGCACCTGTTGCGGCCCGTCGCCCGGGGTCACCCCGCTCCAGACCGTGGTGTACGGGTTCATCCGCTCGCCGGTCGAGGAGCGCGGCAGCAGCTCCAGGAAGACCGCCAGGTCCTGGAAGTTCGGCACCAGCTTCTCGATCCCCACCACCGAGATCAACGTCTCCGGGAGGGTCAGGCACATCCGGCCGTTGCCCTCCGACTCCACCACCACCAGGCTGCCGGTCTCGGCGACCGCGAAGTTGGCCCCGGAGACCGCCACCCGGGCGGTCAGGAACTTCTGCCGCAGGTGCCGGCGGGCCGCTTCGGCGAGCGCGGGCGGGTCGTCGGTGAGGGTGCTCAGATCCACCCCGGGCATCTGCCGGGCGAAGATGTCCCGGATCTGCGCCCGGTTGTAGTGGATCGCCGGCACCAGAATGTGTGAAGGGGTGTCCCCGGCTAGCTGCACGATCAGCTCGGCCAGGTCGGTCTCGACCGGCTCGATCCCGGCCGCCGTCAGGGCTTCGTTGAGCGCGATCTCCTGGGTCGCCATCGACTTGACCTTCAACACCTCGGTCTCGCCGGTGGCGCGGACCAGGTCGGTGACGATCGCGCAGGCCTGCTCGGCGTCGGCGGCGCGGTGGACCACCGCACCGGCGGCGGTCGCCGCCTCGGTGAACTGGTCGAGTAGCTCCGGCAGCCGGGCCAGCACGCCGTCTTTGATCCGGGCGCCGCTGGCCCGGAGCTCTTCCCAGTCGTCCCGCTCGGCCACCAGCCGCAGCCGTTTGTCCCGGATGGTGTGGGTGGCGTTGCGCAGGTTCTCCCGCAGCTGCGGCTTGCCCAGCTCCACTGTGGCGGCGGCCGGGAACGGCCGGTGCGCCACGATGTGGCCGTCTCCGTGGCCGCTCATCCGGCTCCCTTCTGGTTGGCGAGGATCTCCGCGTAGTGCACGGGTTTCGACCCGGCACCCTCCCGGGAGAGCCCGCCACCGATGTGCAGCAGGCAGGAGTTGTCGGCGGCGGCGAGGTATTCGGCTCCGGTGTCACCGATCGCCGCGCACTTGTCGGCGAGCATGGCGCTGGAGACGCCCGAATTCTTGACCGCGAAGGTGCCGCCGAAGCCGCAGCACTCTTCGGCCTCCGGTAGCTCCACCAGCTCCAGGCCCTCGACCTCGCGCAGCAGCCGCTGCGGCCGGTCACCCAGCCGCAGCATCCGTAGCCCGTGACAGGTCGGGTGGTAGGTCACCCGGTGCGGAAAGTAGGCGCCGAGATCGGTCACCCCAAGCACGTCGACCAGCAGCTCCGACAGCTCGTAGGTGCGGGCGGCCACCGGCGCCGCCGCCGGCCACAGCCGCGGGTACGCGTCGCGGACCATCGCCACGCAGGAGCCGGAGGGCGCCACGATCGCTTGGTACGGCGCGAAGGTGTCGGCGAAATGCCGCACCATTGGCACCGCTTCGTCCCGATAACCGGAGTTCGCGTGCATCTGCCCGCAGCAGGTCTGCGCCGCCGGAAACTCCACAGTGTGGCCGAGCCGCTCCAGAATTCGCACCACCGCCTGCCCGGTGGCCGGAAACATCGCGTCGTTGACACAAGTCAGGAACAGTGCGATCCGCATGGTCGCCCTCCCCTCGTACCCGGGTCGTCGCCGCCGCGTCGCCTGCCCTCGCGCCGCATCGTCTCACGGTTGTACGCAGCAGCGACAGCGAGGCTATGCCGGTGTCCGGATTCAGCACCGGACTGCGGTAGAGTCGTTCCCGGCACGGCTCACTCTCCTTCCTTGTCTTGCACCGTCCTGCCCTGGGCCGTCCGCGTCGTCAACCACCGCGCGTGGCCCCTTGGCCCCGCTGGGCAGGATGGTCGTTTTCTCGCATCGGAGACGCCGTGGCGACCCAGCCTGACCGTACTGACACCTCCACCCCCAGCTTCGCCGAGCTGGGGCTGCCCGCCGGCCTCACCCGCGCGTTGGCAGACGCCGGGGTCACCGCACCGTTCCCGATCCAGGCCGCCACCCTCCCCGACGCGCTCGCCGGCCGGGATCTGCTGGGGCAGGGCCGGACCGGGTCGGGCAAGACGCTCGCCTTCGCGTTGCCGATGCTGGCGCGGCTGGCCGCGGCCGGCGCGCCGGCCCGCCGAGGGCGCCCCCGGGCGCTGGTGCTGGCCCCCACCCGGGAGCTCGCCAACCAGATCGAAACCGCGATCGCCCCGCTGGCGGCCGCGCTGTCGCTGAAGACGCTGACCGTCTTCGGCGGGGTCCGCCCCGGACCGCAGATCAGCGGGCTACGCGCTGGCGTGGACATCCTGGTGGCCTGCCCAGGCCGGCTGGAGGACCACGTCTCGGCCGGGCACGCGGTGCTGGACGCGGTCGAGATCACGGTGCTGGATGAAGCCGACCACATGGCCGACCTCGGGTTTCTGCCGGCGGTACGACGACTGCTGGAGGCTACCCCCCGCCGGGGCCAGCGGATGCTCTTCTCGGCGACCCTGGACGCCGCGGTGGATGTCCTGGTCCGGAAGTTCCTCACCAAACCGGTCGTCCACCGGGCCGAGGTCACCCACTCACCGGTCGGCCCGATGGCCCACCACGTCTTCCACATCGACAAGGCGGACCGGCTGCCGGTGTTGGTAGAGCTGGCCGGAGCCCCCGGCCGGACGCTGGTCTTCGCCCGCACCAAGCGCCGCGCCCGGACGTTGACCCGCCAGCTGGTCGCGGCCGGGATCTCCGCTGTGGAGCTACACGGTGATCTGGCCCAGAACGCGCGGGAACGCAACCTGCACGCCTTCTCCGACGGCAGCGCCGGGGCGCTGATCGCCACCGACATCGCCGCCCGCGGCATCCACGTCGACGAGGTCGCCGTGGTCATCCACGCCGACCCGCCGGTCGAACACAAGGCGTACCTGCACCGCTCCGGCCGCACCGCCCGGGCCGGCGCCGCCGGCACCGTGGTCACGCTGATGACCGACGAGCAGGTGGGTGACGTCCACGCGTTGACCCGCAAGGCGGGGATCCGGCCGACCACCACCCGGCTACGCCCGGGCCACCCACTGCTGACGGAGCTGGCGCCCGGCCCGCGCACGCATACACCGCCTCCAGCCGCACCAGCGGCGCCGGCTGCTCGCCGGCCACCGCGCGCCGGCTCCGGCCGCGGCGCCAACCCGAACGCCAACGCCGGCGGCCCGGCCGCCGGAAACGGATCGCGCTCCCGGCGACGCCCTTCCCGCCTGCGGTAGGATCGCTCCACACTATGGCCCGTACGCTCTTCGTCTCCCCCGAGCAGCGCGGGGCGCTGCCGACCATTCGCGACGCGTTGGCGGCGGCCGAGCCCGGGGCGACCATTTCGGTGGCCCCGGGAGAGTACCCCGAGCACCTTGAGCTGACCGAGCAAGTGGTCACCATCGTGGCCCGGGAAGCCGGCACGGTCACCATCGCCGCGCCGGCCCGCGACTCGCCCGCGCTCTCACTGCACAACGCCACCGTGGAGCTGCACGGGATCATCCTGACCGCCGTTGACCAGCCGGCGGTCAGCGTCCGCGGCGGCCAGGCGCTGCTGCGCGGCTGCGCCATCACCGCCGAGCTCGCCGCCGGCGTCCACGTCCACGGCGGCGCCACAGTGGAGCTACGCGACACTAAGCTCACCGGCGGCAGGTACGGCTTGATCGTGGAAGACGCCGACGCCGAGGTCGACCGGTGCGAGGTACGCGACGCCGCCGACGACGGCATCTTGTTGCGGCTGGGCGCCCAGGCGACCGTCCGCAACTCCATCGTCTCGGGCTGCGGCTTCCGCGGCATCTACATGTACCAGGCCGGCGGCTCCCGGCTGGAGCGCTGCGAGGTCTCCCACACCGGGGACGCCGGCATCGCGGTCGCCGACCAGACCGCCCCCACCATCTCCGCCTGCTGGGTGCACGACACGCAGGGCGTCGGGATTACTGTCGCACGCGGCTGCGGCGGCGTCATCGAGGACTGCAAAGTAGAGAACACCGCCCCGCCGGGGGTGGCGATCGCTGAGGGTGCGCACACCGAACTCCGCGAGGGCGACCCCGAGCGGGGCGCGGCGCCGGTGGGCGCCGCCGCGACCGGCGGCAAGCAAGACCTGGAACAGGTCGAGCAGCTGCTCGACCGGCTCGACGGCATGATCGGCCTGGCCGGAGTGAAGAGCGAGGTCCGGGCGGTCATCGACGAGATCCAGGTCAATGAGTGGCGGCGCAGCGAAGGGCTGGCGGTCGGCACGGTCAGCCACCACCTGGTCTTCACCGGTGCGCCCGGCACCGGCAAGACCACCGTCGCCCGGATCTACGGCGAGCTACTCAAGGCGCTGGGCATCCTGCCCCACGGCACCTTCAAGGAGGTGGCGCGGCGCGACCTGGTGGGGCAATACATCGGCCACACCGCCGAGAAGACCGCCTCGGCCTTCGACTCCGCCCGCGGCGGGGTGCTCTTCCTCGACGAGGCATACACCCTCTCCCGGTCCGGCGGCAGCGGCGCCGACTTCGGCCAGGAGGCGATCGACACGCTGGTCAAGCTGATGGAGGACCACCGCGACGAGGTGGCGGTGATCGTCGCCGGCTACACCGGCGAGATGGCCGACTTCCTCGCCGCCAACCCCGGTCTGGCCTCCCGGTTCGCCAAGACCATCGAGTTCGAGAATTACAGCGCCAGCCAACTGGTCGAGATCAGCCGGTTCCTCGCCAGCAACGACGACTACCTGCTCGACAGCGGCGTGGACCTGGCGCTGCTGGAGTGGTTCCGGCAGATCGACCGGGACGAGAACTTCGGCAACGCGCGGGAAGCCCGCAAGCTGCTGGAGCGGATGCGGAAGTCGCAGGCGACCCGGCTGCGCGGGCTGGGCCGCCGGCCCGACCGCACCGATCTGCGGACGCTGGTGCTGGACGACCTGCTGGAGGCGCTGCGCGGCGCGGAGTAGTAACCGTAGCGCCCCCGCACCGTCGGAGCACCCGGCGCCGCCGGCAGGCGATTGCTCGACTTCGCTGGTTGGCTGGTCGATCGCCGGGTGCAACCCGCTGGTCAGGGTGGGCGGTGAGAATCAGACCACCATGAAGCAGTGGCGCGATGAACTAGACCGGCTCGATGCGGCGGGCGGCACCCGGCGGGTGATCGCCGCCGCGGTCGGGCTGGTGGTCCTCGCCACCAGCGGTTGGGTCGTCGGTGCCGCGCTCGTCACCGACCACACCGCGATCGCAGCGCCGCCCACCGTCGGGGTCGGCTCCGCCGGCTCGCCCCGGATGGCCGGCCCGGTGCCCGAGCTCGCCCCCGCTGGGCAGCCCCGCGGGCTGCAACCGCTGGCCGACCCCGGCCAGCAACAAGCCGGGCCGCCTGGCACCGCCGGGCGCAGCGGTGACGGCGCGACCGGCGACTCCGGGTCCTCGACCTCGACGCCCGGCAGCGGCGGCACCAACGGTGGCTCCGGCCGGATCTCGTTGGGCTACTACCCGGGCTGGGTGTCGTACTCGCCTAGCCAGATCGACTATAGCCCGTGGACCCACATCGGCCACTTCGGAATATACCCACAGACCGACGGAGGCCTGAGGTTCGGCAACCTCTCCCGTGGCGACCTCACGCCCGCCGTCCAAGCTGCCCACGCCGCCGGCACCCAGATCTATCTGGTGATCGGGTCGGAGGGGATGCGGGAAGAGTTCATGGGCGCCACCCGGGACCGCAACCGAGCTGGTTTCGTCCGCGAGATCGTGTCGCTCGCCGCCAGCCACGGCTACGACGGCATCGAGATCGACTGGTCGGACCCGGTCGACGCAGACCGGTTCACCGCCCTGATCCGGGACCTCCGCACCGAGATCAATTCGTCCGCGCCTGGGCTGGCGCTCACCTTCAGCGCGGTCTCCGGGCTACTCGCCCCCTCGTTGGCTGGTCGGCTGCATCAACACGTGGACTACATCCACCTGATGTCGTACTGGTCCGACGGCAGTGACCAGTTCGGCCTCTACCGTGACGCGGGGGTGCCGGCGGCGAAGCTCGTCATCGGCATCGGCTTCTACCAGGATGGCTACTACGACACCACCCCGTCGCGGGTGCAGAGCAAGGTGGACCTGTCGGTGGCGCGTGGCGCCGCCGGGGTGACCGCCTGGTCATTCCAGCACCTCGACGGCGGCTGGAACGACCCGCGGCTGGCGCCGCTACGGACCTTCGCCGGCGGCTGACCCCGCCGGGCCGACCTGCAGGACCGCGGTGACCAGCTCCCGCACCGTCTCCCCCGGCAGGATCAGCTCGGTGATGCTGCCCGGGTTGAGGATCAGTGAATACTCGTCGCCGGGCCAGTTGGCGAGCACGTCCAGCGCATGGGCCTCGAGCCGGTCGGTGGGCGGCGCACCGGTCCGCTCCAGCATCGCCACCGAACTGAAGACCGGCACCGCCGGCGCCGTGTCGGCGCCGGTGACCCGCCACGGAAACTCATCGCCGTAGAGCAGCTCCGGATCGTCCACCGGCTCGGCGGTCGGCAGCACCAGCTCGGCGAAGAGCAACGTGGTGAGAAACGCCTCGCTGTCCTGCGAGTCGGCCGCTGCTCGCAGCGCCTCCTCGACCGGATTCAACGCCGGGTCTGGTCGCAGCTGGTCGGGTGTTGACTCCACACCCGACAGATCACGCAGGCATTCGCTGCGGACCCGGTCCAGCAGCTCCTGCCCGACCGCTTGCGCAAGTTGCGCGTACGAAACCAGCGAGGTGGCGCCAGTGGCGAGCTGGTCGATCGCCGGCAACGGGAGGAAGACCCCGATCGGGGTGCCGGCGTTGACCGCCAACTGGTAGTCAGGGTCCGGCCACCGCTGCCGCAGCGCCGCGAGCTCCAGCGCCTCGTAGCTGGGTGCGTGCGGACCGAAGACCGCGGTCAGGGTCGCCACCGAGGTGTACGCCACCACGTAGGTGCCGTCGGGTGGCAACAAACCGCTGAGCTGTTCGGCCGCTGGCGCACCGGCCGCCGGTGCGTCCGTGACCAGCAGCGGCGTCGAGCCGAGCAGCTCGGCGTAGCGGGGCCAGTCCCCGGCCTGCAACGCCTCCGCCATGGCCGACTCCACCGGAGCGCCTGGGCGCCACTGCTCGCTGGTCACGCACGACCCTCCTCGTCGGTAGCTCCACACTCGCCGGACTTCCCGCCGGGTCGACGATACCCGCTCACATCCAGTTTTCCACCGCCCGTGAGCGTCGCACCCGCCCGCGGCAGCTGCCACCGCGCGGCGATCGGCGATAGGCTCGGGGACATGACGCTACGGCTCGCCCGGACCAACGCCGAGGCCCACCTCTACATGGAACTCACTCCATGCCAGGTCTGCGGTGCCACCGAGTTCGCGCCCGATCACGCGGTGATCGCCGTCGACGGCGACCTGGCGAGCCAGTACGCCGGCTCCTGCCCCCAGTGCGACACCCCGCGCGAATTCGTCTTCCGGATCCCGGCAGAGGTCATCATTCCGGACCCGGAGGAGCCGACCTTCGGTGACGACCGCCCCTCGGAGCTCCTCGACGCCGGCCAGTGGCTGGCGCTCGCCGACCTGTTCGCCAGCGGCGCCCCGGCCGAGCCGACCCCGCAGCTGAGCGCGGATCAGCGCCGGCAGGCCCGGCACGACTTGCGGCTCGCGGCCGCCGCCATCGCCGAGGTGTGCAAGTTCATCCCGGCCGACGAGGAGTCGGTGCCGGCCGAACGGTTCTGGAGCGAGCCCGGCCGCCTAGCGTTCGAGCAGGAGCCGGGGCGATTCCAGCGACGGCGGCTGGCCGTGGTGCAACAGACCTACCAGCAGCTGGCCGAGCGGTTCCCGGCCTGACTACCCGGGCCGGTCGACGCCGCACCTCAGAGCGCCGCACCTCACCGGAGCGAGATCGCGCGTCGCTGCAGCCCCGCCACTTCATCCGGGTCGTACCCGACCGGCGCCGGGCCGCCGAGGTCGAGCAACAGCCCGTGGCCGGCCGGCCAGGCGAGCAGCAGTAACAGAAACGGCATGGTCACCCGTGGCCGTTCCGGGTATGCCAAAGCACACGACCGCGCTTCAATAAAGGCCACAATGGTGGGTGTGCCGGATCGGTCCACGGAGAGCCACAGGAAGTCCGGCGCCAGCACCGCCTCGGCCGCGGCGACCTCGCTCGTGGTCGGCACGGTGACGGATTGCTCCAGCAGCGCGGTGATCTCCTGATCCGGGTCCGGCGCCAGCGGTGCCACCGGGACCGGCGTGGCCGTGGTCAGCGGCTCCGGGGGCACCAGCTCGCCGTCGACCAGGTGCAGCTCGCCGGTGAGCAACGGGTCGACCGCGTCGAACGGCAGGTAGCTCTCGATCGGCGTACCCGGGTTGATCGCCACCCACCAGCCCGGCTCCGCCCACTCCCGACACACCTCCGCGAAGCTGGTGACGGCGTAGCGTCCGGCGAAGACCGCCGACCCCATACCGGCGAGTGAGGTGAAGAGCGGGATTGCGGTAGCGCCCGGAAGGCGCTGGGTCAGCGGCGCCCAGCCCTCCCCACTGGCCGCCGGCACCTGCGGCAGATACAGCTCGGCCGTGGTGAAGGCACGCAGGAACCCGATGATCTCCCCGCTCTCGGCGGCCCGGGCCATCGCCTGCTCCGCCTCGTTCTTCGGCGACCAGTTCGCCGACATCAGGCCCGCACCGCCGTGTAGCCGCGGCGCAGCTGCGCCAACTCGGAACGCAACCGCGCCGGCAGCGCCTCGCCGTCGGGCTCGGGTGCGAACTTGAGCACCTCGTCGATGGCGGCCGACGCCAGCTCGATCACCTCCATCGCCTGCTCGCGCTCCTCGCTGCCGAGGCGCTGCGGGTCGGCCGGGACGATCGCCGCGAGCGCCTGCGCCACGGCGAGAAACTCGTCCGGGCCGATGATCTGCGACGGCTCCGGGCCGCCGTATGCGGGCGGTGGTGGCGGCTCGTCGGTGACCGCGAACTCGAAACAACGCGCTTCACCGCACGCTCCGCAGTGGCCTTCATAGACTGAAAAGGGCCGGTCGTCCCGCTGCTCCCGGCGGCAACGGGACCATTGGAAGACCGGCTCTCCGCAGTCACACGGGTGCAGCTCCATGTAGAGGTGGCACTCCTCCGCAGAACGCGCCGTCAACATCTTTCACCGTCTCCCATCGCTAGTCGCCGCTCAGCCGTCCGCAGCACCGTCGTCCGCCTGGATCACCACCGCTGAGGGGTTGAACAGGACGTACGAGCCGTCGGGTAGGCGGATCCCGTCATAGCCGCTGGCGGCGGCGAACCGGCCCGGGTTCCCGGTAAGGCTCTCCAGGCCCTGTTTGCGGGTCCGGTCGAGCCGCCCCAACTGCTCCGGCGCCTCATCGGCGACGAGTTCCCGCTCCGGCTGCGTCCACGCCTCCTGGCCGGCATGCCACCTGCTCTGCTCGGCGAGCAGCTCCTGATAATCGACGATCCGCGCCGCCGGGGTGAGCGCCATCCGTAGCAGGAGACCGTCCTCCCCCGACTGCTCGGCCGCTGCCTCCCGGGCGGTGGTCGCGCGGAGGCCATCGATCCGCTCCGGTATCCGGCGGCGATCCTCCAGCGCCCAGGCGCCGGCACGAACATGCTCAGCTAGCTCAGCCGCGGTGGCACCTCGCGACCGGCCCCACCGCTCCGGAAGTCCGAGCCACAGCTCGGTGCCGCCGGCAGCGACCACCCGACTCAGCCGGTCGGCGGTGACCGCCGGTGGCGGCTCGAGCCACCCAGGTTGCCGGTGGGTGAGCAGGGAGAGCACCCCGTCGTGGTGGAGGCTGGGCGTATGCACTCTCCGGACCGACCCCACTAACCGGCCGGGGTCCAGCATGAGCGCGTCGCGCACATCGCGCCCCGGGTCGTAGGTGGGCTGGCGCGACCGCCACCGCAGCCACAGTCGCCGGCTCGCCACGGCCTCGGCCAACCCGATCTCGGCGACGGTCGAGGCCCGCCCCGTTGTCATCGCGTCTTCGGGGATCGCGACCAGAATCTCCTCGCCCTCGCGTACCGCTTCGATGTAACTGCGCCCCGCTGGCGGCGCGGTCACGAGCCGCACCTGGGAGATTTCTCTCCACCCGTCACCGAGCTCCAGCACGATCGATCCATCCTCGGCCGGGCGTACCCGGTGAACCGGCCAGTTGGGGGCCAGGTCCCGCAACAGCGTCTCGGCGATCAGCTGGGGCCGCCAGTCTTCCGCGCGCAGCGCGGCGAGGAGTCGCTGGGCCGGCGCGGGCAGGTGGTCCTGGGCGATCGCCGCGTCGACCAGCCGCCACCGGGCATCGGCTCCCGGCTGCCCCGGAGTGAGTCCGAGTTCGCGCCGGATCGTCTCGATGTCGTCGGCAACCCGTCCCCGGCTCACCGCGTCCAGGAGCGGGCTCGTCTCGGCCAGTGTGGTGACCTGCAGCAGCTTCGTCACCAACTCGGCGGCCCGCCCGCGGTCCCGGGCGCTGAGCCGCGCTCCCGCGGCCGGCGGCTCCGCCCGGGTCAACACGTCGGCCGCGCCGCCGGCCGGCGGCGCCGGCGCCAGCCAGCGCCCGCTGGTCGCGGCGGTGACCAGCTCCGGCAGCAGCCGGCGGTGCCGGCGCTGGAGCGTCACCGCCTCGGTGACCACCTGGCTGAGCGTGGCCAGGAGCTCGGCGTTGGCCGGGTGGTTCTGCGAGATCGTGACCTGCAGCCGGTCACCGCCGCCAGCCGGATCGGCGACCAGTTGAGCCGCCGCCCGTACCCGGGGACCGTCGCCGACTGCTCCGAACTGGATCGTCACCGGCACCGCTGGTCCACGGCGGGGATAGACCAGCGCGGTGATCGAGGCGGCGGCCGCCTCCCGCGCCAGCGCACGTGACCCCTCGGCCACCGGCGCGGTCGGGGTAAGGCTGATCGAGACCGGCCGGATCCCGCGGACGAACGGGTCCCCGCGCCGCGGCAGGTCGGGGGTGCCAGGCTCCCACCGTTCGGCCAACAGCTCCCACAGCACCCGCACCGGCCGCAGCCGCCCCGGTGGGAACCGGCCCAGGTCCTCCGCGGTCATCGCCCGCATCGCGAGCTGGTCGGCGAGCGCGGTTCCCTCGACCGCAGCCGTTACCACGGGTGGTTGCTGCTGGACCGCGAGCAGCGTCTCCGGCGCGGCGAGCGTGGCCACCAGCCCGTGGTACCGCGCCGGCAGGCGCTGCTGGAGCAGCTCGCGCCGGTGCGCCGTCGCGGCGGCGGCGGGCGAGCCCTCGGCCCGGCCGTTCGAGACCGTCCCCATGGCGTCTAGCAGCAGCGTCAGCTGCCGCTCCAGCTCGCTGAGCCCGCTGTTGGCGGCCATGTCACGCGCCTCATCGTGCAGCCGCAGCAACATCCGCAGCTCCGCCAGGTGCGCGAGGTCGTGCGGCGTGAGCATGATCCGCCGCTGGTCATGCGCCGCCGTGAACACATCCGGGCGAGCGGCGAACTCCGCTGGAATCGCCCGCTCCCGCGCCCACGCGGACGCCTCGGCGAGCTCGTGGCGAAGCACCCGCTGGACCCACAGCTCGTGGACCGATAGCCCCGGCGTGATCGGCTCCCCGGTCTGCGGCAGGTTGTCCGCGATCACCACCTCGATGACCGGCCTACCGTCGCTAGTGAACTCGCCGGTCTCGACCCGGTATCCCCGCAGGCCCGCCTCGGTCGGCTGGACCACGATCCGGAGCGCGTACCCGGCGCGGCGCGGGACCGCCATGACGTTGCCGTCCGCGGCCACGTAGAGCTCCTCGAACCGCCCGTACATGCCGTCGAGCGCCTGCCGGACGATCCGCATGGTCTCCGCCGGCCGCGACCATTGGGTGTCGCTGCCGCCGGGGGCGCCGGGCAGCGCGGTCGCGGTCTGCGAGGTGTCGGCGGGTGGGGCGGCCGGCGGGTCGAGCTGGTCGCGGACCGCCCGGGCGAAGACCTGGGAGTCGCCGCCGGCCTCGCTGAAGATCTCCCGCAGCGGGAGTCCGGCCAGGTTGGCCCGGCGGATCAGCGCCGGCGGGAGGGTGGCTCGCGCGGCGGCGAAGCCCCCGTCAGGCCGCGCGGGGACCAGCCGGCCATCGGAGCGGGCGTGGTAACGGTGGCCGGGTCGCTCCGGGTGGTGCAGCTCCACCACCAGATCGCGGCCGGAGGCGGTGGCGAGCTGGTTCGCCAGCAGCAGCGGGTCCACCCCGTTGTCCCGAAGGTCGGCCGGCAGCGACGCTCCCGCGACCAGCCGGACCGGCACCGGCGACCGCTCCCGGCCGGCGGCCGGGAACCGCTCCGCGAGCTCCTGCGCGATGGCGTGCTGCGGCGCGGCCGGGTCATAGTCGTCCCGCCGAGCCGCGGCGCTGACCAGATCGTCCACAGTAATCGTCGGTGGTGGGGTCCGGCGCGGCGGCAGCCACCCGCCGAGCCCGCGGCGCGGGCCCGGCTCCGGCGGAGCCAGCCAGGTTCCGAGCCGCGCTGCCGGATCTTCCCGGCGCTGCCGCAGGATCGGAGCGTCATCGGTGAAGACCGTGGTGAAGGCCCGGCCGTAGACCGGCTCGTCCAGCACCGCTTCGCGAAGTACCCGCTCCCGCCGATTGGGGCCGACCGACTTCTCCACCACGGTCACCGTGAACCGGACCCGGCTCGCCACGCTGTCGGCGACCCCGGTCTGGTAGATCTTCGCCTCGTCGCGGTCACCGCGGCGGACCACTTCGGTCTGGGCGCTGGACTCACCGGTACGCAGGTTGCCGCCGAGGCCGTCGTCGGCGACCGGCTGCTCGCCGGAGACTTCCCGGTTGGCTGGCAGCCAGCGCTCCAACCCGCCCTCGTGACCGGAGACGTTCTGGATCCGGTCGTCCTGTCCCATCTCGACTTCCTGCCTGGCAGCGGCGAGAATCTTCGGCTCGCCGACCAGTTCAGCCCGAATCTTGACCTGCACCAGCCGGCCCGGCTGGTGCAACAGCGGCAGGCTCACCATCGGGTAGCCGTCCCGGCTGAGCATCCGCTCCAGACCGGCGGTGAGCGATAGCACGCCGAGCTGGTGATTGATCGCGGCGGCGTACCGTTCGACTTGGTCGTCGCCGAGGACATCCCGCAACGCCGAATCGACGACGGGCCGAAGGCCGTCCGCCTCGACCCGAGTGGCGTAGAAGCGCTGCGGCAGCTGCCCGCCCGGCTGGTCGAGCGCGGCAGCTACGGCCACCTCGCCAGCGGCGGTGACCGCCGCGCGCGCCGCCTCACCGGTAGCGGCGGCCGGGTCGGCTGACTCGGCGCCCGCGGGCAGGACCATGCCCGGTGGTACCAACTGCACCACCGAGTTGCCGATCACGCTGCGGGCTGAGCGCTGCCACCCCGCCACCTCGGGCCCGCTGCGGGTGACCTCGATCGTGATCCGCAGGTCCCGGCCGATCCGGTCCAGTACCGGGTCGAAGGTGCTGACCCGCTGAATCCGGTACCCCTGGGTGCTCGCCCACGCCCGGCCGGTGAAGCCGTGGCTGACGGCGCCACCAGCGCTCAAGGGGCCGGTCGCCGCGCCCCCGCCGGTGACCCCAGCGCCGTGCGAGAAACCGCTCAACTCGGCCAGGTCCCGAAGGCTGCCGCTCCAGTCCTGGGCGGCCAGGCCGGTCGGGGTCCGACCCACCTGCCACCCGTCCGGCGAGAGCGTGGCGGAGAGGGCGACCGTTACCGTCTCGGTCCCGACCCCCACCGGCACCGGGAAATCGAATGTGTACGGACGATCGCCGAGCATCCGCTCCAGCTTGGTGGTCCAGTTGTCCGCCGAGAGCTGCCCGAGCCAGCCCTGGGCTAGCCCAGGGAGGCGGTCGAGGACGTTCGGTGCCACCTGCTCGATGAGCCGGAGCACCTCCTGCGCCGGGTCGACCGGCTCGGTCCGCGGACTCGTCGGCGCCACCCCCGGTGCCGGGGCGCTCGGGTCTGGGGCGCTCGGCTCCGAGTCGGCCAGCCGGAACAGCTCGGTGCCCCGCTCCAGCCGGCCCTCCCCGAGTGAGCGGTGCAGGTTCTCGGTCAACCTGACCGCCGGGTAGGGCTGCTGCGCCAGCAGATCCACCGCGTTCCGGACCCGCTCGCCCACCCGCCGCTCCGCCGGCGTCGTCACTTCCGGCGGCAGCAGCTGCTCCAGCCGCGCCGCGAGCGTGGCCGCCAGCCCGTCCGGCGCGTAGAGCACCTGGGCGGGCAGGAAGTTCTGATTCTGGTTGGGCAGCTGGCCGGCGGCCCGGAAGGTCTGGTGCATCCGGGTCAGCACTCCGACCACGGTCTGCCGGTCCAGCTGCAGCGCGCCGTTGGCCCACCGGCGTAGCGCGTCGGTGAGCTGGTCGACCGGCACCGGCAGCTCACCGGCGGCGTAGCGCTCCAGCGCCCGCCATTCGGTGAGCGAGTAGACCACCATGTGGCCCTCGCTGGTGGCGGTGCGGCGCTCACCCCAGCCGGCCAGCGCGGCCTGCTGCTCGCTGCCTTCCATGTGGACATCGACCGGCACTCGGTACACATAGTGCAGATGCCGGTGCTCGATCGTCGTCGAGTCTCGGCCGAAGGTCTCGCCGGTGGTGCGGGAGGAGCCGCGAACCCTGCTACCGGTCACCGACGCGGTGCCCTCGGCGGCCGCGGGCGCCGCGGACTGATCACCGTTCTCGACCTGGCCGGCCTCCCGTAGGCTCCCGCTCACGCCCACGTCGGCGGCGCCGGAGGTCTGCTGCCCGATGCTGATCGAACTGGTGGCCAGGTTCAGTTCGTAGTCCAGACCCCATCGACCGGTGGCGGAGAGGAACTCCGACACGCCGGCCTCACCTCGGATCGCCAGGCTCGACCGGCTCGGGGCAGCGCCCCGGGGATCGACCGCGAGGTCGGTACGGTGGGTCGCGTAGGTCCACCATGGGGACGCCGCAAGCCCGCGAGTATCCAAGAAGGACGCAAGGTGTGAATAGGTCGGCGCACCGGGGGTGGTCGCGCCCGGGAGCAGGGCGCGGGCCTGCTCCCACAGGCCGGAGGCGTCTATGAGCTGCAGCGTGGCCTGGCGCAGCACGGTCGAGGAGGTCGGCCGGTCGAACGGCACGTCGACCGGGTCGTCCCCGCGCTCGGTCGCGCTCGGCAGCCGGTCGGCGGCGATCCCCACTTCGGCGGCGCCGTCGGCGGCGGCGAGTTGGCGTTCGGTGCCGTCGGCCCGGATCTCGACCACCTCCAGCCGGTGCGGCACCCGGAACGTCGCGGTATGACCCCAGGGCTGCCCCTCGTGCATGTCGACGTGGAAGGTGCTGTCGCCGTAGCTGAGCTCGGCCTGGCGGGTGTGGTCGCCAGCGGCGCCGATGCTCGCGTCACCGGCCGCCGCCTCGTTCCCGCCCGGCATCGACGCGGCGTCGGCACCGGCCCGGCCGCTTGCGCTCGCTCCGCCGCCGCCGGTGCGGGCGGCGCCGATGTGACGCGACATGAGCTGGGCACCCATTCTCCGGTTGGCGTCGGTGTCGCTGGTGCGGTGCCCCAGCGGGGTCGCGTTGTCCCAGTCTTGCCGCAGCCGGACCCGCAGCGTGAGACGCTCCGGTTCGCGCCCCGGCCGGTAACGGGTCAGCTCCATCGGCAGGCCGTCCTGCGCGGCCTGGTCATAGCCGCCCTCCAGCCGGTCGACGAGCGGCTCCCCCAACTCCAGCAGGTTGACGACCTCGGCACTGCGGAGCATCGGATCGTCGTTCAGCTCCGCCCAACGGCCCGGCACCCCCGGCACGTCCCGCTGCGGCGGCGACCACCCTTCGGCGGCGAGGGTGGCGGCCAGTTGCGTCCGCAGCTCATCGGCTCCGGTCAGGTTGCGCACCAGCGCCGGCCCGGCCCCCGGTATTCCGTCCGCGCCCAGGTAGACCGGCGGCTGCGGTAGCCGACCCGGCGGCGGGCCCGGGATCAGATCGTCGCGCAGGGTCGCCGAGCCGTCCGCGCGACGAACCGCGCTGCCGTCGGCGGTGCGTTCCCGCACCGCCGCGGCGTCCACCGGCAGCCCGTACCGGTAGGCCTCGTGTTCGGCCATCCGCAGCAGCGCATACCCGGTGACCGGGTCGGCTGCGCGCACGTCGCCGGTGTCGAAGCGCTGCACGCTGACGGTGTGCCGCAGCTGCAGCCGGTAAGTCTGGGTAAAGCCGCTGTTGCGTTGCAGGTTCCAGTCCAACAAGGTGGTACCGACCCGGACGCCTTCGCGGCCCGAGGAGCCGGTCGCGTAGCGGACGCTGATCGCGGTGTTCGGGGCCTGCCCGGTCGCCACCTCGGCCCGCGGATGCAGGCTCATCCCGGGGGCGATGGCGGCGCTGCGGCCGGTGCCGACCTCGAACCCGCCGTCGTATCCGGCGTACGAGATGCGCATCCGCTCCAGGTACGACTGGTCGCTGGGGATGCCGACCAGTCGGGGCGGTTCGGCCACCCACTCGACCTCGGTGTTGATCCGGACCATCGCCACCGGGTTGCCGCCGCTGTAGATCGGGCGCTCATAGCCGTTCGTTTGATCGACCGCGCGGTCCAGGCGGTTCGGGAACTCCTCCCGGACCATCGTCCACACCTGCTGCCGGATCATCTCGCCGTCATTGCCGAGCAGCCGCAGCACCTCACCGCTGATCTCGTCGAGATTGGAGAGCCGGACCATTGAGTGGTCGGGCAGCCTGGCGTCGACCGGCCGCGACGGCAGCTGTTCCAGCACGGTCGGGGCCGGCTCGGTGTAGGTGTGCTCCACCGCCACCTGGAGGCTGGCGCGGTCGCCCTCGCTCGGCGCGGTAACCGCCTGTGCGTCGGTCCAGGCCGCGCCGGCCCGAGCCGGGCGCGCTTGCAAGGCGAAGTAGCCGTCCACATCGTAGACAGTGGCGTCGCCGCGGTGATCGGAGATCTGCGCCCGGACGGTGTAACGGGGCATACCCGAGCCGTGCACGGTCCACCGCCGGTGCACCTCCCGCTCGAAGTCCAGCAGGGCCCGACTCCCACCTTCCCGCAGCAGACCCGCCACCGGCGCATCCTCCGGGAGGGCGCTCGCGGCCAGGTTGATCAACCCGCCGAGCGACGAGGAGTAACCCGCCGCTCCTACCCGGTTCGCGGCAGCCCCGGAGAGACGGCTGCCCAACGGAAACTGCGGCAGCTGGCTGTGGATGACCTCCACCACCCGCTGCGCCGGGTCCGGGACCTCCACAATGTCGTTCGGGTGGTAGTTGATCCGGACGTACACCGAGTTGTCGAAGCCGAACGAGAGGACCAGACCCTCTTCGCCCACCACGACCGGCCACTGTGCCCGCAACATCCGCTGCAGCTCTTCCGGCTGCACCGGGGTGTCCAGGCCGTGGGCGGCGAGCAGCTGATTCACCCGCTCGGTCAAGGCGTTGCGCATCGGCAACCGTTCGCCGGAGACCCCGGTGTCGAGCATCACCGGATAGGTCCGCACCACCGCCGACCGGTACCCGGCGAACTCCCGCTGGACCCCGGTGGCCAGCTCGGCGAGCTGGCCAGCCAGGACCGCCGGGTCGGTGTGCCGCTCATCGGCGAGGTCCCGCAGACCGACACCCAGCTGCTGGTGCTGCTCGGCGACCCGCATCGCCTGGTCGGCTGCCGCCCCGAACCGGTCGGCGATCCGCCCATGCCGGGCCGCCACCCGCTCCTGCTGCTCCCCTAGAAACTCGGCGGCGCGCACGCGTTCGGCTGCCCAGCGGTCGTGCTGCTGCGCCTCCTGCACCGCCTGTTCTCGTAGCGCTGCTGCCGCGTCGGATGCGGCACGCTGCGCCTCGGTACGGGCGGCCGCTCGCTGCGCCAGCCCGGCGCTCGCCTGGGTCAGCTCCTGCGCCAACCGCTGGGCCGTGTCGGCCAGCTCCGCCGCCCGTTGTTCCCCAGTGCTCGCCGCGCCCGCTGCCCCGCCGGCCAGCTCGGCGGCGAGGGCTGAAACGTCCGCCGCGAGCTGCACCACTTGCGGCTCCTGCCGGCCTGGCCGCAGCGCCTGGTACGGATCGCGGCGATGCCACTCCTGTGCGATCGCCAACAATTCCCGGGCCGCCGGCGGCAACCCCCGCCAGTCGGCCGCGGTCGGGGTGTAGCCGCTGATCACCTCACCGGCGAGCTGCTCAGCCGCCTCCCGATTCGGCGACCCGACCGGCTGGTCGGCCAACCACTGACTCAACGCCCCCAACGCCCCGACCGCCCGCTCATGGTCGGCCCGGGGCGCCCGGCCCAGCTCAGCCCCGAGCACCGCGGCCAGCTCAGCCCAGACCGCCGGCAGCTCTGCCCCCTCGTCAATCCGGCCCGCCACCCACGCCTCGATGTCGGCGACCTGCTCGCCCGGCACCTGCCGCCGCCGGACACCGTCCACCAGGGTCAGGCCACCATCAGCGTTCCGGGCCGCGCGCTCCGCCAGCGGCGAGGGACCCGCCCTGGTCAGCCGCCACAGTGACTCATCCAGCATCGCTGCGGCGATCCGCTCCGGCAGCGCCCCCGCTACCGGCCCCGGCAACGGTTCCCCGAGCAGCGTAAAGAGCTGCTCGGCGGAGAGCTCATCCAGCCGACCGACCAACGCCCGCTGGTACGCGCCGCCGGCCGCTGGCTGGGAGATCGTCGGCTCGCCTGCCAACCTGGCCAGCACCCGGGCGACCGCGAGCTCGGGGCCGTCGGCCCAGACCCCGCCGAGCCGCCGCCCAGCATGCTCGGCGACCGCGGCGGCGAGCTGCACCGCCGCTTCGACCCGCAACTGGTCGCCCACCAGACCGGAGTTCGCCAACCAGTCGAGGACCCCCCGCACCGGCACCGACCGGGATTGCCCGTCAGCGTCGGAGACCGCCAGCGTCTGCCCGGCCCCGGAGTCGTCGGTGACCAGCCGCGCTGGCGGCAGCAGCCCGAGCTCGCCCACCAACCGGTCCACCGTCGCCGTCACCGCCGCGGTCACTCCCAGTCGAAGCGGTACCCCGGTCCGCCCCGGCGGGGCCGCAGCTGCTCCGCGCAGCTCGGCAATCAGCGCGACGGCCTGTTCATCCAGATCAGACAGGCGAAGCCTCGCCTGCACATCCGGCGGGCGCTGATCAGCGCCCAGCCCTAGCACATCGAGTAGCTGCCCGAGCTGAGCCGAGACCTCCCGAACGATCGGGGCGGCCGGATCGCTGCCGGCCTCCCGTAGTGCGGTCAGCTCCTCGGCGAGAACTCGAACCTCCGCGACGTGCCCCCGGTCGTGCGGGCTCAGCGTCGCCGGCCGGGAGGCGGCATCTCCCGGACCGAGCGCCTCCGCTGGGTGGGCCGCCTGGTCGGTCATCAGCTCCCGAACCCGCGCCCGGGAGTTGCCGGCCGCGACCGCCGCCGCCTCGGCCAGCTCGTGCGCCACGATCCGCCGTACCCACAGGTCCCGCTGGGTTGGACCGCTCGGCTCGTACGCCTCGCCCGCCGGTAGTCGCTCCGCAACCGTGACGTCGATGACCTGCTTCCCGCTCAAGGGATGCTCACCCAGGCTCCGCTGCGCCCGCCGACCGTCTCCGGGCTCACCGGGGGCGAACCGCAGTACGTAGTCGGCC
Source organism: Natronosporangium hydrolyticum (assembly GCF_016925615.1). NCBI lineage: Bacteria > Bacillati > Actinomycetota > Actinomycetes > Micromonosporales > Micromonosporaceae > Natronosporangium > Natronosporangium hydrolyticum. The sequence goes on along the minus strand of NZ_CP070499.1, from coordinate 633,981 downwards.
CCGGGCGGCTCGACGATAATCGCGCCGTCCGGCAGCGCGCGGAAGGGGACGGCCAGCGCCTGCAACGCCTCGCTCACCGCCGCGGCGACGCCGGCCGGGTCGGCGGGGCCACCGTCGGCCGGCGCCCCCGGTAACTCGGTGGCGGTGCGCGACCGCCCCGGCCCACCGTCACCCGACGCTCCGGGAACAACCCGGGTCCCGACCACGGTCACCCGGTACGGCAGCTCGGCCCCGGTGGTCGGATCAGCGATCCGCAGCCGCTCCAAGTCCTCGGCTACCCGCGGCGAGACGCCGTTGAGGAAATGCCACTCCAGTCTGGGCGGTGCACCGTCCACCCAGTAGTCGCGGTTGAGGGCGATAACTCGTAGCTGGATCTCTGCCTGGGACAGAGCGCTCTGGTGGTTGCTGCTCGCGACCTCGAATAGCGGGAGATTCTTGACTTCCAGCCAGAGCCGGCCGCCTTCGGCGATCACGTCGGCATCGCTGCCGAGCTGCTCGCCGTCTGGAGTGGTCGCCGCCACCTGCTGCCTGATCGCGATCACACCCTCGGACTGCTCGGCGACGCTGAGCTCGCCCGCCATGCCCGACATGAGGTTTGCAAGCCCGCGAGTGCTCACCAGCCCCGGCGGGCGATCGGTGTGCCGCATAAGGTCCAGCGCCTTCTTCCAGCTGTTCAGCCTCCCCCACACGCCCTCCGCGACCCGTACCTCGGGGTGCGCCCGGAGGAAAGCCTCCAACCGGGAACGTAGGGCGTGGAGCTGGCCCAGGTGCCCGGAGATCGCCTGTTGATACTCCGCCGGGAGCGGGATGGACAGACTCTTGTCGTACCGCTCCGCCAACGTGTCGGTGAGGGTTCGGCCGGCGCCTGCCGCTTTCTTGCTCATCCCCGCGATCACCTGGCCGAGCCGGTCGACCCGGCCTCCCATCCGGGTATACATGCCGGCGAACTGCCTGCGAGCACGCGAGTCGCCAAGCTGGTCGTAGATACCGCGCAGGTCCGCCGGCAGCTGCCCCGGGTCGAGCGGCGGACCGTTGATGAGCGGGGCGCTCCGGAAGAGCGCCTCCTGGACGGCCGGGGTGGTCACTCCGGCCACCAACTCCCGCCGGGCTGCCGCACCGGGCTCGCCGTCGGTCAGGCCCAGATGCGCTCGCAGTGTGGCCAGCTCAGCCATCGCGTGGTCCCGGGTCTGCGGATCGGCCAGCAGCGCAGCGAGCGCCTCGGCCTCGGCCAGCCGGCCCACATCGTGCGGGCTCAGCCGCGCCTCCGCGCCCGGCGGTGGGCCCCCGGGCCGCAACAGGTCCGGAGACCGGGCCGGCTCGCCCCGATCCGACCGCGCGGTGACGGTCACCAGCTCGGCCAGCTCGTGCGCCACCGCCCGAGGCACGATCAGATCGGCCGCCTGCTCGGAGACCTCGATCCGGTAACCACCCCCCGCCGGCGGGACCGTGCCGGCAGGCAGATCACTGCCGTCGGGGTCGACCGGCACCGATCGCGCCACCGCCCGATGGCCGCCCGGTGCGGGCAGCGCCTCGGCCGGCACCGTGGCAACCTCCACCCGCAGCTGCCGCAGCGGCAGATCCGCCGGCAGCCGCTCCCACCGCTGCGCCAGCTCAGCCTCGGCGATCGCCCGCACCGCCGCCGGATCGGCCGCGGCCCGGCCATGCCCATGGAACTCGCTGCCCGGCACCTCGGTAGCGGTGATATCGGGCGGGGCCGGCGCCGCCTGGTGCACCTCCTGCAACGGCTGCGCCAGCAGCAGCGAGGTCCGCAACCGGCGCTGTCCCGGATCGGTGGGTGGCGACGGCAACGCCACCTCGACCACCCCGTCCGGGCCGGAGTCGACGGCGACGCGGCCGTCCGCGGCTGCCAGCCGGAACCGGATCACCTGCTCACGACCGTCACGGAAGGTCACCCGCCAGGTGACCGTCCCGTCCTCGTAGGCCGTCTCGACCGGTGCCGCAGCGACCACATCGTACGGTTGGGCGTCGGCGTCTTCGATCGACTGGTCGGCGCGGCGCTGGAGATAGTCGGTCAGCGCTTCATCGAGCTGACGCGTCCGGGTGGCCCGCTCGCTCTCGGCCGTCGACTCCGAATGCGCTACCACCTCAGCCCCGCGGCCCGGCTCCGCCGGCGGCGTCGCGTGGTCACCGGTCACCGCGTCCGCGAAGACCCGTGCCGCCGGCTGGCCGGCGAGCCGGCCGGCGGCGCCGGTGAGCTGCTGGCCCTGGTCCTTAGCGGCCTGGTAGAAGAGCCACTCGGCGAGCCCCGCGGTGGCCTCCCGGTCCCCAACCTGAGCCGATCTCGACTGCACCTGCCAGCCCTGTAAGGCGTGGGTCACCTCGTGCAACAGCGTGGCGGTCACTTCCGCCACCGTCGCCTCGGTGCCGACCCGCAGCTCCAGCCGGGGCGCCGACGTCTCCCGATCCAGCACCATCCGGGTACGGACACCCGGCCCCGCTCCGCCCGAGTCGACGGTCGCTGTCCCGAGTAGATGGCGGAGCAGGTCCTGGACATACTCCGGGCGGTGGGCGCTGCCGAGCAGGTGGGCCAGCGCCGGCGCCTGCGACTCGGCGAGCGCGCTCACCGTCGGCATGGCCGAGGCCAGCGCCGCTGCGTCCCCGACCCGGTCGTTGAGTGACTCCCATTGCTGCTGCTGGCTGAGCTCGCCGACCGGCGCCGCGCCGGACCGCAGCTGGGCCACCCGGACCAGCCGGTCTGCCGCAGTCGCGACATTGAGCACCGCCTCCACCTGGCCGGCCAGCTCGGCCCATCGCCGCAGCGCCGTGTCGACGCGCTCCCGCGCTTCGGCCAGCGCGGTCGTCGCCGCGTCACTCTCGCCCTGCCCCCTGGCGTCGAGGAAGCCGTTCAGCGCGGTCCAGAGTGGGCCACGGGCCTCGGCCACCGCCGCGACCGCGTCCCGGACCGCGGTCGCTCCCTCGATCGCGGCGCCGGCGAGCGCGAACGCCTCCCCGGCGAGTTCGGCCAGCGCCGCATCTGCGCCAGCGGCGCGGGCCACCTCGTCGAGCGCCTGCCAGGTCTCCTGCAGTGACTTCTCCAGTTGCTGCGCGGCGGCGGCAGCACCCTTCACCGCGCTGCCGTTCCGGGACCCGGCCAGCCACAGCGCACCCGGCCGTCCGGGCAACCCTCGCAGCCGCTGCCGTAGCTCCGCGACCGCCACCGGCGCCGGCCGCGGCGGGCCAGCCAAGGGCGATGGTGCGGCCGCAGCGGCAGCATCCGCGGTGCTCGTGGCAGGCGGGACGGCGGCATCGGCCGGGGCCGGCCCGATCGCCGGTGGGCCCGGCGCCGGCAGCACTGGCTGGAAGTGGTCGGCCGTCGACAGCAACGTGGCCCCGGAAGTGGGATCGCCGTAGCCGGCGACGGTCGACTCGCCCGACGGGTCCACCACCGTCAGGTGCAGCTGGTTCACCGCCGCCACCAGCGTCGGCAACGAGGCGTACATGTCGTGGCCGAGCGCGCCGCCGCTGTCGAGCGCCGCCAGCGCCTCGTACCGTTGCTTGGTGCTGGTCAGCTTGGGCAGCAGCGACCAGAGTGGACGATCGACCGCTGGGGCGGTGAGCTCCGCCCGCAGCGCCGACACCAGCGCGGCCCGCAGCGCCCGCGGCAGCGCGGCACGCTCCTCCGCCACCCCCACCCGGGCGGCGAGGGCATCCCGCTGCGCCTCCGGCAAGGACTGCACGATCGCCTCAAAGGCCGCGTCCGGTCCGGGCGCGAGCCACTGGGTACGCCGGTCCGCCTCGTCGAGCCAGCGCTGCTGCTGCCGGCTCGGCGCGTTCGGGTCGCCGACCGAGCGGGCGATGTCCTCCTGCACCAGGTCACCGGTGAACCGGGCGCCCGGGAGCTGGTTCGCCACCCACGCCGCGTGGGGCGCGCCCCATTGCTCCAGCGCGGCGGCGATCTGGGCCCGGTCGGCCGCGTCGAGCGGTGCCACTCCCCGGGCGCGGCGGTCCATCGGTGCGCCGTGGTAGTAGCGGTCGATGATCCGGGTCACCGTATCCGCTCGCCGTTCGCGGCCCGGGGCTCCGGTCGGGTCCGCCGGTGACCCGGCGAGCGCCGAAACGGCATCGGCCTGGGCCGGTCGCAGCGCCACCGCCGCCGCCAACCAGTCCGGGTCCGCCTCCAGCAGCACCCGACGTTGTCCACTGTCGAGCAGACCGAGCCGCAGCGCCATGTCGCCGGCGAGCCCTACCATCAGCTGGAGCTCCCGCGGGGTCAGCGCCGCGGCGTCGCCACCGTCGAGCAGCCCCGCGGAGCCGAGCAGCCGCCGGAACGATGCCAGGTCACGCGGGCTCTCCGTGAACCCGAAGAGCGGAGCCAGCGTGGCCAGGTCCGTCGGTGCGCTGCCTGCCTCGCCGAACAGCTGCCGCTCGGTCCACCGGCCCTCGGAGACCGCCTGATAGAGCTCACTGCGCTGCTCCCGCCACCGGGCCTGCTCCGCCTCGGTCGCCGCCGCCAGCCGGGTCTGCCGGTCCGCGCCGGCGGCGTCGTCGGCCGGGTCCAGCTCTCCCAGCACCCGGTCGACGTCGACGCCGGCCCGGGCCGCGCGGACCACCGCCAGATCGCGCTCGGCGGCGAGCAGGATCTCCACCGGTACGCCCCGCTCGATCGCCTGCTGATGCCAGGCCGGCAGGTCCAACCGCCGCTGCACCGCCGCCTCGAAGGCGTCGGAGCCCAGCGAACCCAGGTCGTGCGCGAGTCCTCGATCCGCCTCGTAGCGGTGCCACCCACCGTCCGGGGCGATCCGGTACGGCACGGTGCTGCCGTCGGGATGGGTGATCTGGAGGGTCACCCCGGCCTCCATCTCCCACGCCACCTCCCGGACGGTCTTCAGCAGGTCTCCGGTCTGCCGCGGCAGATACTCGGCGAGCGTGGCTACCGGGGCGTCCTCCTCCCCGGTCCGCTCGTTGACCGCCTGCTCGACCGCGACCATCTCGGTGACGATCTGCTCGACCCCGTCGGTCAGCGCGCGCCAATGCTCCAGCACCAGCTCGTGGTCCGCGTGCGCCTGGTCACGGTGCTGCCGGGCGGCCGGGGTGTCGGCCGCGGCGACCGCCGCCTCGGCCTCCGCCAGCCGCTGCCGAGCGGCCCGCAGCCACGGCACCCACTCCTGGATCGCCCGCAGCTCGTCCCGGGCCACGGTGACCAGCAGCTCGGTCCCCCGGCCACCGAGGCCCGCGTGATCCGACATCGGCGGCACCCGGGCCGCCAACGCGTCCAGCTCGGCGCTTAGCTCCCTGGCCATCAGGGAGAACCCGTCCACCACATCCCAGGAGAAGTTGAGCAGCTCGCCCGGCGGCAGGTCGCTCGCCGCCGCGGCGCGGACCGCCTGGGCGATCCCTTCGGCGGGCAGCCTGAGGTTGTCGCTCGGCTGTGGCCTCGCCGCGGCGAGCAGCTCACTGACGTCGAACACCTGGCCCTCCCGGGCCTGCGCCCGTAGCAGCCGCGCGAAGGAGTCCGGGTCGAGCAGGTCACCGTCGTTTAGCGCGGCCGTCCAGTCCCAGGGCTGGTTCTCCGCCAGCTGCCGGCGCAGCTCCGGCAGGTCCCGCTCATAGATCCGGAGATAGATGTCGTCGTGGTCGCGGCCGCTGCGGACCGCGGTCTGTTCCGGGTCCGCGAGCGGGACGCCGTCGATGTCCTCATGGGCCACCCGGACCAGGAAATCTGCCGAGTACCGGAGCCGGACCTCCCTCACCGGACCGGTCTCTTTGCTCGTCATCTCCCGCCGCTGGCCGCTCTGCGCACTGTTGCCCATGCTGGCCTGCTCCACGGCCCCCACGGTGACCCCGGCCACGCTGACCGAGCCGTCGACCGGCACCGAGCGGGCACGGCCACTGTTCGCTGCGCCGACCCACTGGTAGCGCGGGATGATCCCGGTGCCCATGTTCGCCGGCAACGGTCGCAGCTCTTCGAGCGTGAATGACAGCCGGACCGCTGCGTCCACCCTGGTCAGTGGATCGCTGGGCAGGTGGTTACCCGGGATCGCGTCGTACCCCACCTCGCTGGCCATCCGATCGAGGTTGGCCGGGTTGGCGTCGCCCGACAGATTCTGGGTGACCACCGGTCGGAGCTCCTCGGCGCGGGCGCTGCCGAGCGCCTCGGTGAGCGTGGCCATCAGCCCATCGCGCAGCCGCTGCCCCTCGACCACATCCACCCCGAACCGGGACGGCAGCCGCCGTAGGCTACGCAGATCCCGCCAACCATCCAACGGATCGGCCGGTAGCTCCGTCTTATCCGGCGCGGTCGCCAGATCCCGGGGCACCTGCAGCCCGAGATCGTACTGGAAGGTCATTTCGCGGCGCGCCGAGAGGAAGTCGGCGAGTCGCTTGTTCACCCAGCGCCCACGGGGCCCATACCGGCGGACCTCGATGGTGTACTCGATCGGCACCCGCAGCGTGGTGGTGCCGCTCCAGTTGGTCTGAGTACGGATCATGGTGCGCTGCTGGTTGCTTTCGGTCGACATGCTCCAGCCCTGGCCGGACGACAGCTCGCCGTGCCAGCTGGCGCCCGCGTCCGTGCGGCGGGAGATCCCGGCCACCTGGATCTGCTGCCGGTAGCGGTAATCCTGCATCTCCAGCCCGCCGACGCCCTCGCCGACCACCCGGGGATCGCCCACTATCCTCGCCCGGCCGACCACCTCCACCCGTTCGGTGACGAATGGCCACCGGGCCAGCATTCGCCGGGCCAGCCGGGGCATCCGACCGGTCAGGGCTTCGGGTCGCGCGCTCACCGGCACATCGGCGCCGGTGATCAGATGCCCGTCGGTGCTGTCGAGCGCATCGTCCAACGTCGCCCGGATGCCGGCGTCCCGGGTCTCGACGTGGATACCGGACTCCAGACCCGGCATCAGCCCGATCCCGGCCGGCCCCTCCGAGGTAGTCCCGTGCAGCGCGCCCCGCCGCACGCTCTCGATCATCTTCGCGACCGCCCGGTCCGCGTACTCTCTGGCGACCTCCCGCTCGCGGGGGTCGCTGTGGGGATCCTGGCTCCGTTCCAGCACCCGCACCAGATCGATCGCCTCCACCGCGCTGAACCCCAGCCCCTGCCGCCGCTGCAGATACTCAGGCAGCTGCCGCGCCTGGTCCTTCGGCGGCGCGAGGGGGTGGTCGGCGACCAGCTGCCGGAGCACCGGCACCGCCTCCGACAGCTCGGCGAACGGGTTCGGCCGGGTCAACCCGCTGCGGCGGTACTCACTCGGGTCGTACTGGGCGAGCGCATGGTCGAGCAGCGCCCGGTAAGGCGTGTCGCCGTCGGCGGCCACGGTGCTCTCCACCAGCCGGCGGGCGGCGGTCGCCGCCACGGTCCGTTTCAGCAGCAGGTCGCCGGCGCGCCACCGCTGCAGCGAGGTGGCGACCTCGTGGGCCGGCAGCTTCAACAGACCCTTCGAGTAGGCGTCCATCGCCTCCGCCTCGGCCAACAGCCAGGTCACCCACCGGTCACCGACCTTGCTCGAGGCCGGGTCACCGCCGGTGTAGTCGACCGTCACCTCATACGTCAGCGCGGTGCGGAAGTGGAAGCGACGTTCCTTCTCGAAGCTCAGCGGCAGCCGCTCCCGCCCAAAGATCCGGCCGACCGTCTCCGCGGTCGAGCGCCCCCACGACTGTCCTCCAGAGAGCAGCGAGAAGAGGTTACCGCTGGCGTTGCCGCCCGGACTGCGGGAGAAGGAGCTGAAGACCGACCTGAGCGCGAAGGTGAACCGACCGGTGACCCCGACGTCGATGGTCCCGAGCAGATCGGTGTGTCCGGTGGTGGCCCGCACGTGCACACCCAGTTGCCGCCGCTTGCCGACGCCGGCCTCGAAGAGCTGATCGTTCCCGATCCCTCGGTGCGAGCGCATGCCGTCGTCGGTCAGCGACTCGCCGAACTTGGCCCACAAGTTGTCCACACTGGTCAGCGCGCCGATCGCATCCCGGAGCGTCCCTCGGCCGCCACCGGTCTTGGTGACGCCACGCTTCGGGAGCAGGTCCAGCGCGGCCGCTGTCATCCCGCTGGCGTTCAACGAGGTGATGGTGGCGGTGTTGTAGTCGAAAAGGTCCGCGGAGGTGCCGAGCTCCGCCGGGTCACGCTGCTCGATCGGGGCGCCGCGCTCGTCGCCGAGCTCGGCGCCGGCGACCCGGGTCGCGTCCGCCGGGTCGGTCAGGAAGCCGGCCGGGACGGAGATCTCCGAGCCGCCGTCGAAGGTCAGCTCCCGCGGCGCTGCCTCCGGTGCGTGAATCTCCACCCGCAGCCGGTGCGGCACCCAGAAATCCGCCATCTCGGTCTCGTGCTCGCGGGAGGTGCCGGCCCGTACCGGATCCACGAACGGCCCGTGCTCAAAGAGCTGGACCGCGTTGCGGCGGTTGGCGACGGCGTAGCTGGCCGACGCGGGCCGGCCGTAGCCGCCACCGCCGCCGAACCAGCCCCGGAACCCCTCGCCGCTCGCGTTGCCGGCCACCGCGCGGCTGCCGCCGGTCTTGTGGGCGACCGCGCTACTGTCGATGATCAGGTGTACGTCGTCCTTGGCAGCGCTGAAAGGCCGGGGGGTCGCCTGGCCGGTCAGCATATCCAGGTGGACGGTGACCCTCACCTCTTCGACTTCGTGACTCGGCGCGTACGGCCGCAGTCGCTTCAGAGTCACTTCGATAAAATTCTGTGCCAAGTTGTCGTACCGGGTCTGCAGGCTTGCCGCGGTCAACTGCCGCTCCAACAGGAGCAGATTCTCGGCCTGCAGCGCGCGGGCCGACCGCCACCGGGCCCGCTGCTCGGTGGTCGCGTCGCTCGGCAACGACGGTGACTCGGCGGGCAACAACCCCATCCCGGTCAACTCCGCACGCAGCCGTTCGAACAGGAGATACTCGTCCGAGGCCGCTAACCGCTGATCGGCGCCCTCCGCCACGACGGTGAAGTCCCGGACCATGCCGACGCCGACGCCGACGCCGGTCCCGTCGGGCCCGGCGAGAAAGTCGGGGAAGCTCGGCGACTGCCCGGTCGCGGAGTCACCCGTCGCCGTCTCTTCGGTCTGGCGCGGCGTCTCGCCACGCAGCTGGGTCGAGCCGTCGGCCTGCTCCGTGACCGCGTCGCGCGCGACCGGTAGACCGTACCGGTATGCCTCGCCCTCGGCCATCACCGTCACCATCGTGCCGAAGACCTGCCGCTGCGCGAGGTGCTCCCCGCTGCCGGAGAAGATGTTCAGTTCGTGCCGGACCCCCGGCTCACCACGCTCCCCTTGCCAGAGGTGGATCTGGTTCCACGCCCGGTGCTTGTCCACCTTGACACGGATCGCGGTGTTGTCCGCCTCCAGACCGGTGCTGGAGCTGGTGGAGCTCGTGGCACCCAAGCCCGCCCGGAAGACTTTTTCGTTGCCGACCCCACCGCTCAGGCTCTGCTCGGAGCCCTGCGCGATGTCGGTGCTACCACCGACCCGACTGTGCGTGACCCCGACCTGCTCCAGGCGGAACTCGTCGGTGGCAGCCCCGACCGGCAGAACCTGCTCCCGAATCGGGGTGATGCTGTGCCGCAGATAGGCGACCATCTCACCGTTGGGCCCCCAGATCGGGATCTCGTATCCGTGCCGGGACTTCGCGGGCGTGCTGAAGGTGGAGTCCAGTGACCAGAAGTGGCCCCGGAGATCGTTTCGGATGTCGTCGGTGATGGCGATCCCGCGCTCGCGCAGCACGGCGACCGTCTCGGCGAGCAGCTGCTCCTTGCGGTCCATATCCAGGACCATCCGATGCGGCAGATGGCTCGCCGGCGGTAATTCGCCGGCAACCGTCACCGTCTCCGACGCCCGTTCGTAGAGGATGCTGGGCACCGCCTTCAACAGCGTTTCCCGGCCACTGACGATCAGCTGGGGCGGACCCATCGCCTGATCCGCCGCGCCGGCCTGGTCGAGCATCGTCACCAGCCAGGTCGCTCGCCCAAACTCGGTCGGTTGCGCCGGCCCCCGGTTAGCGACGACCCCGAACGACACCTCCGCGTACTGGCGGCCAACCATGGTCTGCGCGAACTGGGCCCACCCCGCCCACCCCGCCCGGGCGGAGACCAGACCCAACGTCAACATCCGCAGTGGGTCGAACCCGCCGCTGATGGAGCCCTTACCCGCCCGGGACACCTCGCCAAGTCGACCAAAGTGTGCCTGCCCCATGTTGGCGTGGATCCCCTCGTGCGGATTCACCTCAGACAACACCCGGCGGGCTTCTTCCAACGTCAACCGGATATGCACCTGTCGCTTGTTCATCCGCCCGAAGGTGTAGACCATGCCCTGCTCGGAGACGACATTGCGGTACTTGTCCACCAACATCTCGTGCAGCTCGAACGGGTCCAGCTGCTGGTCTACATTCGAGTCGGCGAGCAGCTGGTTGAGTCCGTCGGTCAGCTTCCGAAGTTGCGGCAACTTCTCCATCGGCACACCCATCAGTGCGGCCGCCCGCAGGTTGGCCAGCGGCAGCTCCTGGGACTCTCCAGGCGGCGCGGCGGCCGGCGCTGCCGGGCCCGACGAGTGCGCGAGCGCCTCGATGTCGGCGGGGACGGCGGCTGGCCCGGCGTCCCGGGCGATCGCCCGCGCCGCTAGCCACTCGGCGCGGTCCGCCGCCGCGGTCAACCCACCCGGGTCGCGAATCGCCGCACTCGCTGACTGGATCCCGTTAGTGGTCTGCCGAATCAGGGCCAATGCGAGCTGCCCGACCGTCGCCTCATCGTCGAGCCGCACCTGCAGCGTGGGCACCGGTTCGCCGGCCTGCCACACCAGCCGGCCACGAGTAGGTGAGTCGTTCGGGCCGGCCACCATCCGCTCAGCCAGCTCGGCGATCGCCGCCGCCACCGCCGGCAGGGTGAGCGGGCCAGCGGTGGTCTCGCCGCTCTGCAGCGCAAACACCACACTAGCGGCGTGGTGCTGCGCCAGCGCCACGATCCGCTCCCGGTGGTCCGCCAGGGTCTCCCCGGTGACCACCGTGCCCAGCTCGGCCAGCTCCTCGGCGTACCGGGCCGCCGAACCGTCCGCGGCCGCGGAGCGCTCGATCGGTTGCCCGTCGACATCCACCCGGGTCACCACCCGATGACCCACGCCGTCGGTCTGCAGTAACGCGACCCGCACCCCGGCGCCCTCGGCCACCAGCTGCGCCACCTGCGCCGGGTCCACCTGATGGTAGGGGTTCGGGAGCGGAAGCATGGTCTCCGCGTGCCGGACCAGCAGTGCCCACTGGCGGTACTCATCCTGGGCCGCTTCGACCGCCTGGGCCAAGGTCGCTTCGGCCGCGGTCACTGCGGTGGCGTCCGGCGCCGGCTGCTGCCCTACCAGCTCCTCGTACGCCCGCTCGGCCCGCCACAATCCTTCCCGCGCCTCGGCCAGCGCTTCGCCGCGCACCCGGAGCGCCTGGATCAGTCGGTCGTGCCGCGCGGCGAGGTCGGCGTCGAGTCCATCGAGGACATCTGGCATCTCGGCGAGCCGGGCGCCCACGGGGTCGGCGGCCAGCTGCAGGTAACCCCCTGCTTGCTCGTCACCCAGCTCGGCGAGGATCGCCGCCGCCACCGCCTCGGTGCCGCCCGGATTCGCTGCCGCCAGCTCCGAGAGCGACATCACTGGCTGCTGTCCGGGCGCGGCAGCCGAGGCCGGCTCAGCTGGTCGGCTGACCGCCGAGCCGCCGCCCGACGAGGTCGACCCGTTGGGCTGGGAGACCACCAGGTCGCCGTGGGTCGCCAGCGCCCGCTGCACGATCAACGCCGCCGCCATCCCCGCCTGCCGCCCCACCGGCAGCTCGGAGGCGATCTCGACCCGTCCCGGGCTGATCCGCGCCGACCCGGCCGGCAGATCGTCGGCGGCAACGATCTGGACGGTGGCGCTGCTGCCGTTGACCGACACCTGCAGCGAACCGTCCGGGTGCAGCTCGATCCGGTCGACGCCCTGGAGCATCCCGGTCATCGCGAGCTCCGGCAACCGGTGCCGCAGCGCGGTGACCGCCTCGGGCTGCCGGCTGGTCGAGGCCCCGGGCATCACCTCGGTCCGCAGCACCACCGAGGTCGAGGCACCTTCCAGGTGAGACGGTCCGATCGGCCGCTCCCCGGCCGGCACCGGATAGTGTGCGACGTCCCCTTGGCCGTCGGTCACCTGGAGCGTCACCGGTCCACCGGCGACCGCCGCCACCGCCGCCGCCTCCGCCCGCAGCTCCGCCACGGTACGCAACCGCGGCTCCACCAGCCGGGTGACGCTACGGGTCAACGGCGCTCCCGCCGCCTGCAGCTGCTGTTCTTCCGTACGCAGCGCCGAGAGCACGCCGCTGGTGTCGGCGACCGCCGCCGCCCACTGGCTACGAGCCGCCGAGTCGGTCGGATCCTGGGCTAGGGCGGCGCTGGATTCTCGGATGCTGGTCAACCACTTTCGGGCGCTGGCCACCGCCGCCTCGTTGGCGCGGCCGAACCCTTGACCGGCGAGCTCCGCCGCGGCCGCCGCCACCTGGTCGGCCAGCTCCCGATACTGCTCCCGCAGGTGTTGGTGTGGTTCGCTGAGCAGCAGCACCGGCCCGGATTCGGCGCCCGCAGCGAACCGTGCCCCGACCGGCTGGCCGCTGGCGGCGGCCTCCGAGAGCAGGGCATCCAGCCGTCGCACCGACCGGTAGCCCTCGCCGTCATCGGCGATCCACAGCCGGGTTACCTCACCGTCCTCCTGCACCTGGTGCAGCAGCACCCGGGCACCCTGCGCCTGCGCCAGTTCCCGCACCAGCGCGACGGGCGCTTCGGGCGCCGACGGCAGTGGCGGCGGATCGCTGACCGGCGACGGCACCGCCCACCCGGCCTGCTGCGCCAACTGCCGCGCCTGGCGTAGATCGGCGGCCATCACCTCCCGCTGCGACACCGCCCGCCGCCAATCCGCGGCAGCCTGCGCGATCTCCGCCGCAGCGCCCCGACTCTGCGCCGCCGCCAGCAGGTCGCTGCTGTTCAGAATCCGCTCCGCTGCTCCCCGGGCACCGGCGACCGCGCCAAGCAGTCCATCCGAGACGGTGGCGCCGGTCAGCAACTGGTCGTGCAGGCTCCGCTCCAGCGACTCAGCCGCCCTCGTCACCCGCTCCGCGTACGCCCGATGCGCCGCGACGGTGGCCTCCGGCGGCACGGTGGCGAGCTCCAGCACCGTGTCGGGCGGCAGCTGGTCGAACGCCTCGCGCACGTCACTCTCGTCGTCCGGACGCACCAGCGCGGTCCGGCTCGGCTGCTCCCCGAGCCAGCCGGGCTCTACCGGCGCCCACCCGGGTGGCCGGGTGGGCGCCGTCGACGAGTCCGGGCCGGCATCCTGGTCCGCCGACGACTCGTGCGGCAGTCGGATCTGATCTAGCGCCGGCGGCGGATAGCGGCCGCCGTACCTGCGCAGTCGTTGTGGGAGGTCGGCGCCGGGCTCCGCGGCGGACTCGGTGGCCAGTTGCTGGCGGGCCGCCGCCCCCTCCGCGCTCAGCAGTCGCAGCTCGAACGGTTGCCGCAGGTCACCTTCTGCCGACGCCGGTACGAACCCGCGCACCAGCAGGCCCGGCACCCCATGACTCGACCAGGCGTCCACCGTCTCGGTCACCTCGAAGCGGCGGCTGGCCAAGGTGTCGATCACCACCTGCGCCTCGGCGGCGAAGCCGGTGTCCCCCGGCAACCGCACCAGGTAGCGGGCAGCGCGAGCCCCGTCGGGGCCGGCCACCGTCGGGGTAAGGCTGGGGTCGGCAGCCGCCGGCACCGGGTCGACCAACAGGTACGGGCGGTTCGCCGCGTCCGGCTGCCCCACCGCCGAGCGCACCGCCCGCGCCAACGATCCCGACTCCGAACTGTGCAGCAGCCGCAGCGCGCCGGAGTCGATCCGGCCCACCCCGTCCAGCACACCGGCCAGATACTGCAACGCTTGCGCAACCGCCGGACTGTCCCAACTCGGCGCCTCGGCCACGCCCGGCACCGTGACCTTCGCCGGACTGAGCTGCCACACCACCCCGTCCCGCTCCGCCAGCTCCGGCAGCGTCACCTGCGCCGGCCCCGGCTCCTGATCTGGTGCGAGCTCGAAGGCTATAGATACCTCACCATCCGCCATCGCGACCGGCACGGCGAACCCGGTCGGCACGCCACCCGCCCCACCGGTCGCCGCCGTATCCTCACTGCCCGCAGCACCAGCAGCATCCGAGGCATCCGAGGCATCCGAGGCATCCGAGGCATCCGCCGGCATCGTCACCGGGCCCTGCCGCTGCGCCTGCTGCACCGTCGTCAGCTGATCGCGGTTGACCACCCGGGACGGCGCGTCCCCGCCGGGGCGAGCCTGCTCCAGCGCCCGGAACCCGGTCTCCACCCGGTCCGCCAACTCCACCAGCCGGGCTGCCCGGTCACCCGGCAACCGCCCCGACACCACCACCCGCGCGACGCCCACCTGCCGCCACTGCCCATCCTCGAACCGCCACTGCCCCGGCACCACCGAGACCGCCTCATCCGCCTGCCCACTCACCTCCACGGTCACCGCGGTCGCGCCACCACCCTCGTGATAGGCCACCTTCACCCCCGTGTCCGCCTCCCCCGCCAGCGCCGTCACCGCACCATCGCCCACCCCCTCCTGCAGCCGCGACAACGCCTCCACCAACAACTCCGCCGCATCCGCCGTCGCCGCCACCGACCCGGCACCAGCCACACCCCACCCCTGCGGCACGCCCGACCACATATCCCCCTGCCGACCCACCCCCGCCACAAACCCCCGATTCGCCCCCACCCCGTGACCACTGACGACCGGCGGCGCCTCCCGCCCCACCGTCGCCATCGCCTGCCGCAGCTGCCCCGACACATCCCGCGCCATCTCCGCCAACCCCGCCCGCACCTGCCCCGACACCACCACCTGCGCCGCCGCCGTCTGCACCCACCCCGCCCCGGTGAACTCAAACACCCCCGGCCGCACAAACCACCGCCCCTCCGGCAACGACCGATCCACCCCGAACACCGTCTCCACCCGGCCACCACCCTCACCCCGCACAAACACCCGACCCGCCCCCTCACCACCGGCGCCACCGGCCAGCTCCACCACCCCGTGCTCCCGCAACCCCGCCAACACCTGCCCCACCGCCTGCTCCGCCGAATTGATCCCGGCCACCCCCGCCCCCTCACCAGCCACCCCACCCACCGTCAACTCCGCAAACGAACCCACCTCAACCCCCACCACCACCCCCCGACCATCCAACTGCAACACCAACGGCACCCCCGCAAACCGTCCCTGCACCAACCACCCATCGGCCACCGGCTTCCAATGCCCCACATCCCGAAACTCCCGCACCTGCGACACCACCGCATCCACCGCATCCGACACCCGCCCGTAATCCCAACCCACCACCTCCCGCAGATCCCCACCCCCCTGCACAATCCCCAACCGCTCCAACACCTGCCCCAACCCCCCACCCGCCGCCTGCTCCAACCCCGCCAACTGCTCCCGCGCATGCGCAAACAACCCATCCACCAACCCCTCCCGCCCCACCACCGACACATCCACACCCGACGGCGACCCGCCACCCACCCCGCCGAACCCACCCTCACCCGCCAGCACATCCCCCACCCGCGGACCACCACCATCCGCACCCACCCCACCAGACCCGCCATCAGCAGAACCAACACCAGCAGAACCAACACCAGCAGACCCACCATCAGCAGACCCGCCGCCGCTGGCCGCCTCACCCCCGGCGGCCTCAGCGGCACCGCTGGTAGACACACCACTACCGGGCGCGGCATCGCTGGTAGACACCTCACCGCCGGACCCGGCGTCACTGGACGCTTCGCTAACAGACTCACCACCAGCGGCCACACCACCGGTCGACGAACCACCCCCGACCGAGGAGTCGCTAGTGGATACGCCGTTGACATCGCCACCGTCGGAAGCCTCAGCAGCCGATGCACCACCCCGGGAAGACCCGTCACCGCCGCGGGCCACCTTGCTGGCTTCCCCACCCCCGGTAGCCGCACCGCTGCTGGCATCCGCGTCGCCGCCGGCCCGGCTACCCCCACCCGCATCACCGCTACTGCCACTGCCACTGCCACTGCCATTAGGAGCGTTCGCCCGGGCACCAGACCCGCCCGACGCATTGCCACCCGACGCATTGCCGCCAGCCGCGTTACTGCTACCCGCCGGCACGCCGCTGGCGGCGCTACCGCCGGCCGCGTTCGCCGCACCACCACCCGCCGCGCCACCAGCCGCCGCCTGACCCGAACCCGAACCGCCGCCCGCACCGCTGCCTGCCGCCTGAGTAGCCGCGTCACCATTCAACAAATCCGCAACCCACACACTGCTTACCCCGAACCGATCCGCCAACCCCGACACATCCGAACCAGACAACAAAAACCCGATATCCCCCAACGTCGCCCGCACATCCCCCAAACCCGCCTGCCCCACAAACCGCTCCCACACCCCACCCACCGCCCCCTGCCCCACCGCCTCCCAAAAATTCGACGCCCCACCCGCCCGCAACAAACTCGCAAACTCCTGATCCGTCAACAACGCCTGCAACCCATTCGCCCCCACAAACCCCAACCCACCACCCACCCCACCCATCACCGCCATCGGCAACGCCCCCGACGCAAACCCCAACGGCGCCCCACCCAACCCCGCACCCACCACCGCCACCGGCAACCCCACCCAATTCACCGAATACCCACCCACCCCCATCTGCTGCAACTGCGCCGCCGTCATCACCTCCTGCAACCCCCACCCCAACGCCCCAAACCGCAACGCCGACCGCCCCCCATACGCCAACACCCGACCCCCGATCTCCCCACCCACCGTCACCCCCCGACCCACCACCTCCGCCACCACCTGCCGCACCCACACATCCTCCGCACCCAACCGCGTCACCGGCCCCGCCCCCGACCGACCCGACAACTCCCACCGCACCAACGCCTCGACATCCCCCCGCGTATCCACATTCCGCAACCGCGCCACCGTCGCCGCATCCGCACCATTCCGCCGCGCCAGATCTACCACCTCCCGCTGCACCCGCGGCGCCGCATGCCGCGCCCCCACCTGCACCATCGACAACGGATTCGACCCCACATCCCGACCCACCGCCCGCACCCCCCGCCCCACCGCCCCACCCACCGACCGCCCCACCGACACCCCCACACCCCCCATCTCCCGCACCGCCTGACCAAACAACCCACCCCGAACCCCCGACGGCCCCGCCACCCGCGAAACATCCGACAAACTACTCCGCGCCGTCGCCGACATAATCCGCTGCAAAAACCCCTGCATCAACGCCCGAATCGCGGTCACCTTTCCCGCCATAGACGCCGCCGCCGCCACCAACGAAGCACCCAACGTAAAAAACGCCAACGCCAACGCCACCATCAACTCAAAAAGCATCAAAATAACCTGCGCCCGAAACGCCGCCTTCGCCTGCACCGTCTGCACCGTAAACTCGGTCACCTGCGTCGCCAACGCCTGCTGCGTCTGCGCCAAACCCGCCGCCGCCCGCGCCACCTCCTGCACCTGCTGCGAAAACACCTGCGGCGCACCATCACCCAACCACGTCACCTGAATATCCTGCGCCGCCTGCACCCCCGCCACCGCCACCTCCAAGGTGACCCGCGCCTCCTCCGCCCAAAACTCCGCCAACGCCTGCAACGAATACTCATCCGCCCGCGGATTCACACCCAACAACAACTGATACGTCTGCAACCCGAACGGCGGCACCGGGAAATTCCCAGTCGTCGCCGCCACCCCCACCAACGGCGACCCCGCAAACATCAAATAATTGAGCCACGCCGGCCCGTGCTCCGCCCACCAATCATTCAATGAACGAATACCGTCGTCGAACCCCTCAAGAAACTCCTGAATCGCGTAATCGACCTCATCGAACATCACCAGGCATCACCACACCCACGTCCGTGCAGCCGATCAACCGGGGTCTTCGAGATTAGCCGGGCAGACGGCGCTCCAGCGGCGGGAGAACCGACCTGTTGCCCAGGGCCCACATAGTCAGCGTTGTTGCCCACAACGGTGACTATGTGGCCGCCTGTACGAGGGCCGGCTTCCGGCGCGTCGCGGCGCGGCGAGTCCGAAACGCCAACTTGATCAGCAGGCCGGGTCACCCGTCGC
Organism: Natronosporangium hydrolyticum; assembly: GCF_016925615.1. Lineage (NCBI taxonomy): Bacteria > Bacillati > Actinomycetota > Actinomycetes > Micromonosporales > Micromonosporaceae > Natronosporangium > Natronosporangium hydrolyticum. The sequence continues at coordinate 615,910 of NZ_CP070499.1, read as the reverse complement.
GCTCGCCAATCTCCGGGTTGAGCCATCCGGGAAGAGTCCACCACTCGGCTTAGGTGGAGATCCCCCGGAAACGTTCCCCTTCCTCAGCTTCCTGCGCGGCATGCTCGACGACCGCGGCGTCCGCGCCCTCGGCCAGTGCGATCATGTTCTCCGCCACTTGCGGCTTGGTCCGGAGGATCTGGGCGACGACATCGACCGGGTAGTTCGCCTGCATCGCCATACCGAACTTGTCATCGCCCCACACCGGCTCCGGCATACAGCGCTCGTCGTTGGCGTACTGCTCACCAGCGGCCATCAGCGCCCGCGCCGCGCCCCGGACCGCGCCGGGATCGGTGATCTCAACGTAGGTCGCCATCGGCTCCGCTCCGCTTCTGAACGATGTCAGCGTCGGTCATCAGGATCTGCGACACGGGATCGGGCTGCTCCGCGGCGAACTGCGTCCGCAGCTCCGCCAACTCCGGTGGCATCTCGCCCATCATGATCTCTTGGGCTTCAGCCATGACTCGAGCGACCGCGGTGTTGACAGCGGCTAGGATCGTCGTGCTCAACATCTGGGCGTCCGGCCTCCGGAACACCCGCGGGTCGATTTCGAGGCCGGTCAGTTGCCCGCGAGGGCCGACCGTCGCCTTCACCATCCGGTCTTCCGACCAGGCCACCCCGCTCAACGACATCAGGCGTTCCTGAGTCTCCGGGATCCGGCGCAGCGACTCGTTCAGCTCCGCCATGATGCCCTCCATGGCGGAGACGCTGAGCGTTTCGGTCGGATCGGTCGGGGTCGCCATCGATCCCTCCTGAAGTTTGAGAAGTGTGCCTTCAGGATCGTCCCCACCGCTGACAGCACGTGGACACCAACCCAGCCGTGCATCGCACCAAAGTCGCAGGTCAGATCGGCATTCTGAACGAGGCCCCCGGAGCCTACGGGAGCGGTACGGGCGCTACCCGCGTTGAATCCGGCAAAAAGGGCGGTCATTCCACAATGACCGCGAGGGAGTGGTTGACACCTGATCATCGAGTGGTGGTTACTTGAGCTGGGGTCGAGGCGCCGCCACCGCTTCGACCTGGGATACCAAAGGTGGCCGGCCGATCACGGACCGATAGGCACACCGCGGCACACGATGGGAGGGCACCATGCCGGAGGGCCTGGACGTCACACCGGACAGCCTTCGAACGACCGCGAGCGCGTTCATCGACGCCGGCGGAGAAGTCATGGGCGCCGCCGCGATGGGCGGCGACGGCGGCGGCGCGAACATCATCGGCCAGGGCGAACACACCTCACAGCACCTGAGCACCCAGATGTTCGAACCTGGGGCGCAGGCGCAGCAGTTCGTCAGCGACAAGCTCGGGCAGTACGGACAGGCCGCGGCCCAGATGCTCGGCAACTGCTTCGCGCTCGCTTCCGCGCTCAGCATCGTGGCCGACGCCTACGACACTACCGACCACGCAGAGGCGCTCCAGTTCGCGTTCCTGCAGACCGACGATCGCCCCGCCGGCCTACCGAGCCACATCGACGGTGAGAACACAGTCTTCGATGACCCGCCGGTAGCGCAGGACGCTCCCGCACCGGATGTGCTCACCGACAGCGACGGCGGTTACAGCACCGAGACCACCCAGAACGACTCGCCCGCCCCTGGCGTCCGGTCGCACACCGAGACCGTGACCCGAGATGAGGAGGGAAACCTGGTCCGGGTCGAGCACCAAGTCGAGCACCACGACGGCACCACCTCCTACCACACCGACCGGTACAACAAGGACGGCACTGCGTTCGAGCGCTCCGACGGGTGGACGATGGACTCGCCGCAGGCGCCGGCTCCCCCGCCCATGGCCGCGCTGGAGGCGGATATCGACGCCACCCGCGAGAAGCTGGAGGAGCTCAACAACCGCTAGCCCACCGCCAGGCACGCGAGGTAGGACGAGCAGAGAGCAGCAACAATGAGCAACGGCCCGCCGATCCTGGATAGCATAGACAACTACAACCCCAACTACATGGGTTCCTGGGAGTACCGCCGCTTCCGGCAAGGAGGCAGCGGCGGTGGATCACCCGGCTACATCGCCAACACCATCGAGGCGATCTACCTGCAGGTCAAGGGCGAGCGCCCCGGTACGGCCCGGGCGCTGGGCGACGAATGGTCCACCGTCGCGACCACCCTCAACGGCGTCGCCGACGAGATGGATACCGCGAACGACGAACTCGGCACCTGGGAGTCGCCGTACGCCCGCGCCGCGTACCTCTCGCAGTACAACCGAGTGGTGCGGCACATCAGGAATGTCGCGGACGGGGCCGACGATGTCGGCCGAGGGCTGCGGCTGCTGGGCACCGCCATGGAGAATGCCCAGCTCGAGTTCGAGCTCCTCTGGGAGGACTACCAGACCTACATGGAGCTGTGGGACGCGGCGCGCACCGAGATGGACGAGCGGATCGAGGTAGGCGCTCCCAGCGATGTGTTGGAGGAGCATGGCGGCAATCTGACCTATGCGGTCGAGTTGGCCTCGCCCGTGGAGCCGTCCTCCACCGGCCGCCGGGCTGACTTCGTCGAACAGTGGCACCAGGCGGCCCGCGACCTGGCCGACGAGGTCGCCCAGGGGTACGCCCAGGCGAACGGCGCGCTGGCGCTCGCGCGCTTCCCGGAGCTGGAGCTAAATGCCGTAGAGCATGGCAGCCCAGGATTGCCCGGCGGGATGCCCAGCGGGGTGCCCGGTGCGCCGCCCGGTCCGCCGGCGGGTGCCCCGGCGGCTGCGCTCGGTGCCCCACCGGCGCCGATGCTCGCCGGCGCCGGGGCGGGGGTTCCGGCCGCCCCACCACCGCCGCCGGTAAGCAGTGCCCGGGCCGTGCCATCCCCGACCGGCCTCAGAGCCGCTATGCGCACCGCGCCACCAGGACCGCCCGGGCTCGGAGTCGGCGGAGTTCCGAACGGCGCCCCGGTCGCACCGCCCGGGGCGCCGGTAGCGCCGGTAGCGCCGGTAGCGCCGGTAGCGCCGCTGGCGCCGCCGGCCCTCGGCGGACTCGGGGTGATCGGCCCACCCGGGATGACTGCCCCTGGAGCACCGCCAGCCGCGCCCGGCCTGGGCACCATCGCCAACACCGCGGCTCGGTTGTCAACCCTGACCAACGCAACGTCGCCACCGGTGCCCGGGGTGCTCGGCGCTCAGCCCCCTGCCGGCATGCCGACAAACCTGGCTCCGCCACCAACTCCCGGAAACCCGGGACTGGCCGCGCCACCGGGTATGGGCGGGCCGCCCACGCCCGGGATGCCGCCCGGGATGGGGCGGCCGCCCGGTGCGCCCGGGGCGCCGATGGCGCCACCGACCCAGCAACCGGCGCGCCCCGGCGACCGGGCGGGAAGCCCGGGCGCCCCCGGCCGCCCGGGAGCGACGTCACCGGGTATGCCGGGGACCGGGGCGCGGCCCGGAATGGGCGCGCCACCAGGTGCCCCCGGTGCTCCCGCCCGTCCCGGGGCGACGCCGCCCGGCGCTCCGGGCTCGGCCGCCCGACCCGGCATGGGCGGGCCACCGGGAGCCCCGGGTAACGGAATGCCGCCGGGGCGGCAGCAGCCGAACGCCCCGGGTCAACCCGGTGCGGCGGGTGCGGGGCACACCGAGATCCCAGCAGCGTTCCTGCCGCCGGGTATGGCCGGCCCGCCGGTCCTCGGTGACCAGAAGCAGCGGCGTGGATCCCCGCCCGGTGGGCGGGGCGAGGCACCGAAGGCCAGCCGCCGCGGCCCGGCGCTGCCTGGCAGTGGCGGCACTCCACCGGTTCTGAACAATCAGCGTTACACCGGCCCGCGTCGCACCGCCACCGAGCGCAAGGCCGCTGCCCGCCAGCAACGTCAGGAACGCGTGGCGCGGCTGAAGGAACAGCTGAAGTCCCAACTCGCGCAGGGCACGCCGGAGAGCACCGCGCCGGTGTTGGAGGGTCGGGTGGCCACCGGTAACCCGATCCCTGAACGGGCCGCTGAGGTCCCGGCAGCACTGCGGGCCATCCGGATCGCGCAGGCCGCCCGGCCGGATCGGGCAGCGGAGAGCCGCCACGCCGACCGTACCGCCCGGCGGGTCGCGCCCGAGCCGGCGGCGGAGACCGCCGCTGCCGCGCCGGTAGCTGACAACGCCACGTGGGAGGTGGAAACCCCGGGTGGCCCGGTGGTGACCGGCCAACCCCGGCGCCGTCCCCGGGACGCGCGGCCATCGCTGGGGGGTTAGGCCGACTGTGGCGCGATACCTGGTACGCGCGGCGGTAGCCGCGGCTGCGGCGGCCGGCGTAGCGCTGCTGGCGCCGCTGGCTGCTCCGGCTCCGGTGAGCGCCCAAGAGCGGTGCCTGCCCCCGGGCGAGGCGATCACCCCGGTGCCCTGGCCCCAGCAGTTGCTGCGGCCGGACCGGGTATGGCCGCTCACCATCGGCGAGGGGCAGCGGGTCGCGATCGTCGGGACCGGGATCGGCGAGCACCCGCAACTCGCCGGCGCGGTCGTCGCGGCGACCGATCTCGCCCTGGCGCCGGAGTTCGGGGAGCCCTCCGGACAGCCGGACTGCCTCGGTATCGGCACCGGGGTTGCCGGCGTCGTTGCCGCCCGGCAGATCGACGGGGTCGGCTTCCACGGCACCGCCCCCGGCGCCGAGCTGCTGGCCGCCAAAGTGGTGGGTGACCAGTACCCCACCGAACAGGAGCCGCGCGAGTCGATTCCGCCCGGGCGGCTGGCGAGCGGCATCGACTGGGCAGTCGACCAGGGTGCGACCGTGATTGTGGTGTCCACGGTGGCCGACCGAGGTAGCACCTCGCTGGCCGATGCAGTAACCCGCGCCCACTCCGCTGACGCCGTGGTGGTCGCCACGGTGGGGGCGCTGACCCAGGACGCCGACCAGCCCGACGGCGCCGTGCCCTACCCCGCCGCGTACGACGAGGTGATCGGGGTGGGGGCGCTCAGCCAGGAAGTAATGGGAGCGAGCCCACAGCTGGGCTATGTGGACCTCGTCGCGCCCGGGGTGGAGATCCTGACCAGCTATCCGGATTCTGGCCTCGGGCCCGCCACCGGGGCCGAGTTCGCCGCAGGCTACGTCGCCGGCACCGCAGCCCTGGTCCGGTCGTACCACCCGGAATTGTCGGCCGCGCAGGTGGCCCATCGACTCTTCGCGACCGCGGCGCCGGCCCCCGAGGCGGCGGTCAGTCCGCGATACGGATACGGCATCGTCCATCCGTACGGGGCGGTGGTGGACCGGGTCGTCGATGGTGACCAGCACCCGCTCGACTCTTACCAGCCGGCGGAGGTCAGCGAGGCGGAGCTGGCTCGGGATCGCGCTGACCGCGACAGCGAGTGGCTCGCGGCGGTCCTGGCCTTCGCCGGCCTCGGGTTGGCGGTGCTCTTTACCGCCGCGGTCGGCTTCGGTCGGTCCGGCCGGCGGCGCCGGTGGCGGCCCGGGCTCGCGACACCCCCCGCGGAGGCGGCCTTCGATCCGCACCCGGTGCCCCCGGCCGGGCTGTTCGGCTCACGCCCCCACTCCTGACGAGGGCCCGAACTCATCGGATCGGCAACGCGGCCGCCGGTGACGCACAACCGCGACGATGCACAACCGCGATGACGCACAGCAAACGGCGACGGGCGGCTGATGCCTCAGCCGCCCGTCGCCAGGGGAGGTGGATCAAAGTTTGGTTGTTACACCGTGTTACACCGCGTTGAAGTAACCGCCGCAACGCAGATCGGTCGCCATGGTGTTGGCGTAGGTGTTGTGGCACTGCTCGCCGAAGCGCTGCTCGGCGTCGGCGAAGTCGTTGCAGGCCGCGTTCCAGCGTTGGTGGGAGGCGGTCAGCGCCTGCTCGATCCCTTCCCCACGCAGCAGGCCAGCCGACACCAGGCCGCGCAGGTGGCTGTACATGTCGTCACCGATCCGGCGGATGTTCTGCGCACTGGTCGAAACGTCGTCACCCACGACGTTGACCGTGTTGTTGACTCTGACGTGACCGGGCATTACGCCTCTCCTTTATGGATCCGGATCGACTGGCTAGACGCGAGCGTAGGGAGTGTCAGGGCTGATCGCCAGGAACTCGTCCTGGTTGAACTGGTCTTCAGCCATGGTGGCCTTGCGGCCGAGCCCGAGCGCCTCGGACATCTGATTGATCTCGTTGTGCAGCCGGTTGACGCAGTCGGCGAACTCGCCCGTCTGCTTATTGGTGGCGGCGACATTGGAGTCGCCGAGCCAGGCACCGCGTGCGCCGGTCACCGAGTCGCGGGCCTTGGCAGCCTCGGTGTTCACCTTCTCCCCGGTCTGGAACAGCTCCTGCTCGGTGTCCGCGACCGCAGCCTCATCCAGCTCGAACTCTGACACGGCCACTCCTCTCGTCCGATTCGTACCACGTCAGTGTCACCGACTACGCTGACACCGGGAAGCCCGCACCCTGGCCGCCCGCATCGCCGAAGCCGCAGGTCACAGCGGAGTGGCACGCGTCACGGCGGTGAAGTACGGGGCGGGTACGGGGCACGGGCATGGCCTGACCACGGCAGGATGGGGAGATGCCGGAGACGCGAGAACTGGGGAAGGTCCTGCAGGAACTCCGGCAACGGGTTGGCCTCACGCAACAGGAGGCGGCCGACCTCGCCGGGTTGAGCGTGGCCGGGCTACGCGACGTGGAGCAGGGGCGGGTCGCCACCCCCCGGGCCCGAACCATCCGGTTGCTTGGCGGCGCGCTCGGACTCTCCGCCACCGAGGTCGCCGATCTCGTGGCGTTGGCCCGCCCCAACCCGCGCGCCGCCGGCGGGGTGTGGCTCGGTGTGCTTGGCCCGTTGGCGTTACGGGTCGACGGTGTCGAGGCCGACCCCGGCTCCGAGACCCAGCGGGTGCTGCTCGGTTTGTTGTCGCTGGCCGCTAACGCCACAGTGTCCCGGGAAGAGTTACTCGAGGTGGTGTGGGGTGGCCGCCCCCCGGCCAATGTGGGGACGGTGCTGCCGACCCGGATTTCCCGGCTGCGCCGGCGGTTGGCGCCGGCTGCCCCGGGAGCGGTCCCACCGGAGCTGGTGGCTACCACCGGGGGCTACCGGCTCAGTTGCCAGCCGGAACAGCTGGATCTGCTGCACTTCCATCAACTGGTGGGCAGGGCGCGGCAGCATCAGGCGGGCGGTGAGCCGGCGCTGGCGGCTGACCGTTACGCCGAGGCGATGACGCTGTGGCGCGGCGAGCCGCTGGCCGGCTTGGCCCCGCTGGCGGATCACCCCGCGGTGACCGCGTTGCTTCGGCTGTGGCAGACGGTCGTGGTCGAGTACGCCACGGTAGCTATCGATCTGGGCCGCAACGATCGGGTAGTGCCGCTGCTGCAGCAGGTGGTGACTGGTGACTCGCTGCACGAGCTGGCGCACGCCAAGCTGATGCTGGCGCTCGCCGGTAGTGGGCAGCAGGCGACCGCCCTCACCCTCTTCGACGACCTACGCCGACGGCTCGCCGACGAACTCGGCGCCTCACCCGGGCCCGAGTTGACCCAGGCGCACCGGCGGGTGCTGCGCCAACAGGTCCCCCGGCCGGAGGTGGCCCCGGTTCGGGCACACCGCCAACTGCCACCGGACATCGCGGACTTCTGCGGACGGCAGTCGGAGCTGCGGTGGCTCGCCGATCGGCTGCCCCCAATCGACCAGCCGGCACCGCGACCGACCGCGCCGCCGATCTACGCCCTGGAGGGGATGGGCGGCGTCGGCAAGACCCGGTTGGCGGTCCGGGTGGCCCACCAGCTGCTCGCGGCTGGTCGCTACGCCGAGCAACAGCTCTATGTGGACCTGCACGGACACGCCGACGAACCGCCGGCCGACCCGGCTGCGGTGCTCGCCTCGTTCCTGCAACTACTGGCGGTGCCCGGCGATCAGATACCCGCCGACCTCCCGTCCCGGTCGGCGCTGTTCCGGGATCGTCTACACGGGCGCCCTTCACTGCTGTTGCTCGACAACGCCGCGAGCGAGGAGCAGGTAAGGCCGCTGTTGCCGGCGAGCCCGGAAAACTTAGTTCTGATTACCAGTCGTCGGTCGCTCGCCATCGACGGCGCACACACACTGCCGTTGGACGTGTTCAGCGAGCAAGAGGCGACAGAGCTGCTCATCCAAGTGGTGGGCGCGGACCGGGTCGGCTCCGACCCGACCGCCGCCCGCCAGGTGGTCGAGCGCTGCGGCCGACTGCCGCTCGCGGTGGCGCTGGTCGCCCGAAGGCTGCAGGCGCGCCCCGCCTGGCGGCTGGCCGACCTCGCCGGCCGGATCGCCGAGGCACGCCACCGGCTCGCCGAGTTGGCGGCCGGCACCCGGGCACTGCGATCGGTCTTCGACCTGTCGTACCAGGCGCTCGACCCGCCGACCCAGCGGACATTCCGGCTGCTCGGCTTACATCCCGGTGATGACGTCACGCCGTACTCGGCGGCCGCGCTCACCGGCACGACCGTCAGCGCCGCGCAGGGCTGCCTCGACCGGCTGGTCGACGAACACCTCGTCATCGCCTTACCTGGTGACCGTTACCGGCTGCACGATCTACTCCGCGCCTACGCCCACGACCTGGCCCAGCAAGATGAGCCGACCGCTCAGGAGGCGGCGGTAACCCAGCTGCTCACCTGGTATCTCAGCGTCGCCGCCACCGCCCACCGGCAGATCTCCCCCGGTAATGAACTGCCGGCGCCTAGCGTGCCGGGCGGGGCCCAGGCGCCCGGCATCGTCAGCGACGACGACGCCGTTGCCTGGCTCGCCGCCGAGCAGGCCAACCTGATCGCCATCGTCACGGGGGCGGCCGGCGACAACAACCGGGAGTACGCCTGGCAGTTGGCCGCTACGCTACGACACCTGTTTCTCCGCGTCGGCGACTGGCAAGAGTGGATCCGGGTAGCCGAGGCCGGTCTGGCCGCCGCCCGCCACTGCGGGGACCGGCACGGCGAAACGCTGATGCGCAACGACCTCGGGATCGCTTACGGCAACTCCGGCGACCTGGACCGGGCGGTGGCGCTACTCGCCGAGGCGGTGCAGGTCAGCGCTACCTTGCCGGACCAGACCCAGCAGGCGCGCTCCCGCAACAACCTCGGCATCGCGTTGACCCTGCGGGGGCAGACTACCGAGGCGATCGCCGAGCTGCAGCGCGCACTCGCCCTGGCCGAGAAGCCGACGCTGCGTGGCCGGACGTTGAACAATCTCGGACGCAGTTACACCGTGCAGGGGGATTATCCTGCCGCGATCGAGTGCGCGCGGGCGGCGCTGTCGCTGCTCACCGACAGCAGCGATGTCTGGGGTTACGCACTGGCGCTCGGCGTTTTGGGGGAAGCGCTGACCTTCGACGGCCAATTCGCCGAGGCCGTTACGGTGCTGCGCCGCGCCTGTGAACTCCATCGACAGCAGCGTGCGCCGGGCGAAGAGGTGGTGCTACTGCGGCTGCTCAGCGACGCCCTGACCGAGCTGGGGGAGGACGAGCAGGCGGCGGCGTGTCGGCTCCGGGCCGAGTCGTTGCGGCCACCGCCGGACGGGCCGCCCCGCCCATCTGAGCTGGGTCGAGCCACAGCGCACCCGGTCGATTTGCCGACACCGTAGCCGCCCCGTAGGGCCCGCACCGGGCTTCCCGATAGGCCCTATGACCTGCGCTTTCGATGTCCAATTGGGGCTGCTTGCGCGTTCGTCGCCTGGCAGCCGGGGCGCGCAGAATGGGCAATGCGAGGCGCTGCTGCGCAGTAGGGCAGTGCTCCCCCCGACCGCGCTGGGCGTGATCACCCCGGCCACGCCCCAGCGGGTCGGGGGCGGCGATGGCGGCGATGGCACAGGACGGCGAGTCAGGTGACGGTTATCCAGGCACCCGGGACGGCCACGCCGCCGAGCCGGTCGCGGCGACGGGCGCGCGTTCGAATCCGGTGGCGAACGCGCGCCCGACCGCACGCTGCCGAGCCGACCAGCCGTCGCCACTGGTTTCGCCGCCGCCGACTGCCCGGCCGACTCGGCCCGCTCGGGGTAACCCGGCTACTGGTATTTCAGGGCCTCCTGGCGGGTGTCCTGGTGCTGGTGGTCCGCGGTGCCTGGCCGGCGATCTTTGCGGGGGTGGTCGGGACGCTCGGAGTGGCGCTGGTCTTCGGTCGCTGGCGGGGTCGCTGGTGGACCGAGACCGCCACGCTGTGGCTGCGTTACCGCCGCAACCGTGCCGGTGAACCGGCGACAGCCCACGCCGCGACGGCGGGCCCGGCGGCGATACCGGGACCCGCCGATCCCGACTCCGGCACCGATCCACGGCTGGCGGCGCTGGGTGCCCTCGTCTCGGATCTGGCCGTCGAATCGGTCCCGGGCACCGACGCCTGGCCCCGATGGGGCATGGGCAGCGATGGCGCCGGTTGGTTCGCGGTGCTGGAGGTGGACACCACCGACGCCGGTGTGCATCCGCCGCTGCCGTTGTGGGCGCTCGCCGAGATCGCGACCGAAGCGGAACAGCCCGGGGCGGTCATCCAGATTGTCACCCATACCTCCAATCAGGGCGGTGACGTCACGCGCACGTTATGGGTGGTGGTCCGGCTGGACTCGGTTGCGGTGGCCGACTCGGTGGTGGACGGCGCAGCGCAGCAACCTGACGTACCCGCGGTGCTCGCCGAGCTCAGCCGCCGGGTGACCCGGGTTTTGCGCAGACGCCGGTTGCGCGCCCGGGCCGTGGACCGCGACGGTTTGTTGGCGGCGCTACTGCGGTCCTGCGCGCTCACCCCGGATGGGCCGGCTGGGTTCGAACGTTGGCGCTGGTGGAGCTCTGGCCGACTGGCGCACCGCAGCTTCTGGCTCCGGTCCTGGCCGACCCCGGAGGCGGGCACCACCATCCTCGCCTACCTGAGCGACCTGCCGGCCGCCGGGCGCCGGCCCGGCGCCGAGCCGCCGGACCCTGCGGCCACCACCGAGGTGAATGTGGCGTTGACGCTGGAGCCGCGGGACGGCGACGGGGTGGACCTGCGCGCGTTGGTCCGGCTCGCCGCCACCCCAGAGCGGCTCGCCACCCTCAGCGACCGGGCCGAGGCGCTCGCCGAGCAGCTCGGCGCCGGCCTGTTTCCGCTCGACGGTGAGCAGGCGCTCGCCGTCTACGGCAGCGCGCCTACCGGAGGTGGTGCCCGATGACCTCCCCCACGTCGATCGGCCCCACGATGGGTTTGCCCCGGCCGGCCGAGCCGCCAGCTTCCACCCCCGCGCAGGTCGCCGGCGCCGAGCCCGCGGCCGACGCTGCCGCCCCGGCCGCCGCGGCGGCGGCCACCCCGCCGGGCCGGGTGATCGCGGTTGCGGCGGTGCCGCCAGCACCGAGCAGCCCGCCGACGAACGAGTCCGATCCAGATGGTGACGGTCCGACGACGTCGCCGAGTTGGCGGGCCCGGCGGCATCGCCGGCTGCGGCGGCTGCGCATCGGTCATCATGCGGCGAGCGGCGACGAGTTGGACAGGTTGCAGCTCACCGGCAGCGCCTTCGGCTTGCTGCTGGGGCGGGACCAGGCCGGGGGGCCGGTGGCGGTTACGCTGTTCCGTCCCGAGCCCACCGAGGTGGTGCTGATCGGCGGCCCGTGGGCAGCGGAGCTGGTCACCTTTCGCTCGCTGGGTTTCGGCGCCCGAACCGTGGTCTTCACCGCCGAACCAGACGGCTGGATCGAGCTGGGACGCCGGGCGACCGGCCGGACCGACCGGGTTGCGGTGCTGGAGTTGGGTTCGCCGGTCCGGATGTCGGCTTCGGTCGATGCGCCGGTGCTGCGGCTGGGCGGCGCCCACCCGTTGGCGTCGGAAGGTCTACCGCCGTGGACCACCCGGCTGTCGGTGCTCTCACAGGTCACCCCGGCGCAGGCGGAGCTGCTCGCGAGCGCCGACATCGTGCTGTCGCAACGGCTCTCACCGGCGGAGTCGGAGACCCTCGCGCCGATCCGGCAGCTGACCGCCGGCACCGTCCATACTCTGCAGGTACTCGGCGACGACATGCTGGCGGTGCTGACCTCGGCGGGCACCCGGTACGCCTGGGTTCACGCCACCGCCGCCGAACGGGAGTTGTTGAGCGAGCCTTACCGCTGACCGCGGCGCGGACGCGCCCAGCCGCCCGCGCCCAGCACCAAGACCGTTTCTAGTACTTAAACAGGCTTCGGGTTCGTGAACCGACGCCGGTCCCCGGAGGTGGGCAAAATGGTTGCGGCTCCAGGCGTTTCGCTGGCTAAAGTCTCCATCAAGGCCGCCCGACGGCTGATCGACGTAGCCCTGCCCGGAGATGTGCCGGTGGCGGAGCTACTCCCCTATATCCTGCGACACGCCGGAGAGGACGCCGCCGACGCTGGCGAGCGCCACGCCGGCTGGTTGTTGCGCCGCCCGACCGGCGAGAGTCTGGACCCGCAGAAGTCGCTCGACGCCCAACAGGTACGCGACGGTGAGTTGCTACACCTGGTGCCCGGCGAGGTCGAGTGGCCCGAGCTGGAGTACGAGGACCTGGTCGAGACCATCGCCAGCGGCGCCCGACGCTACGGCCGCAGCTGGGGTCGCGCCGCCACTCGGCTCGGCGGACTGACGATCAGCGCGTTGATCTTCGCGATCGGTCCGGCGGCGGTCTTCTGGTTCGAGCCACCCTGGTTACTCCCGTCGCTAGTGCTCCTCGCCGTCGGCGCGGTGTTGCTCGGCGCCGGCATCGTGATCGCCCGGGCCGTACCCGATGCCCGGGCCGGCGCGGTCTTCGCGGCGGTGAGCATGCTCTACGCCTTCGTCGGCGGGCTTATGCTGACCGCGCCGGACCACGCCCGGGTCACCGATGTCGGATCGCCCCAGTTGCTGCTCGCCGCCACGACCCTGCTGCTCTTTGCCATCGTCGGTTACGTCGGAGTGGCGGTGCTCGCCAGGATCTTCGCCGCGGCGATCGCGATCGCCGCGCTCGCGTTGCTGGGCGCGCTCACCGCCGGCCGGTTGGGGCCGGACGGCGCGGCGGCGGTGGTGCTGGCCGCCGGGATCGGGCTGCTGCCCGGCTATCCGATGGTGGCGATCCGGCTCGGGCGGCTGCCGTTACCGACGCTGCCACAACGCTCGGCCGATCTACTCGCCGACGAGCCGGCACCGCCGGCCACCGACGTCTTCGACGCCGCCGCGCGCACCGATGAGGTGCTGACCGGGCTGCTGATCGGACTGGCGGTGGTGACCGCCGGCTCGGCCGGTCTGCTCGCACTCGCCGGTGGCGGGTCACACCAACTGCTGTTGCTCGCCGCAACCCTCGCGCTGCTGCTTCGGGCTCGGCTCTTCCCGGTGCCCCGGCAGCGGATTCCGTTGCTAGCCGCCGGCGTGGTCGGCGCGCTACTGCTGCTGGGCCTACGTGCGGGCGGGGCCGACACCAACACCTCGCTGGCGTTGCTGTTGTTGCTGCTGCTGGGGGTCGGGTTCGTGGTCGCCGCCGCCGGTCTGGTCTACAGCCGCAGCAACCCGTCGCCTTACCTGGGGCGGGGCGCGGACATCCTGGACGTGGTGTCGATCCTGGCGCTGATCCCGCTGGCCTGCTTCATCACCGGGCTCTACCACTATGTGCAGAGCCTGCTAGCGGGGATCGGCTGAGATGGCCAGCCGGCGCGATCAGCTCCACTCGTACCAGTTCATGATGCAGCGGGTGGTCTCCTCGGTCATGGTCCACGAGACCGACCCCGAGCAGCATCCGCTGCGGCGCGGCGTCGGTGCGGCGTTCGCCGGGGTCATGGTCGCGGCGCTGGTGGCAGTGGCGTTCGGCGTGTACGGAGTGATCAGCGGAAACCAGGCCGGCCGATGGCAGGAACCGGGCGCCATCATCATCGAACGTGAGACCGGCGCCCACTACGTCTACCTGGCCGATGGGTCGCTCCAGCCGGTGCTCAACTTCACCTCGGCCAAGCTGGTCAGCCATCTCACGGCGCCGAGCGGCGAGGGGAGGCAAGGTGGCTTGCTCGGCGGTCTGTTCGGGGGCGGCAGCAACACCTCGGAGCCACGACGGGTCGCCAGCCGCAACCTGGTCGGTCTCCCTCGGGCCGCGACGGTCGGCATCCCCGGCGCCCCGGAGTCGCTACCCGCCGCGGACCGCTCCGTCGGCACCCCATGGACATTGTGTTCCACTCTCGACACCGACCCGGCCGGCTCGCCGTTCACCACCACCACCTTGGTGGTGGGCCGGGCGCCGTCCGGCGGCTCCGCCCTCGGCGACCAGGCGCTGCTGGTCGAGGACTCCGCAGCGGGCGATCAGTTTCTGATCTGGCGCAGCCACCGCTACCGGCTAGCCAGCGACGAGCCGGAACAGCTGGTTCGCGCCCTTTACGGCCTCCAGGCCGAGCAGGTGCTGGCCGGGACGGCGTGGTTGAACGGACTGCCGGCCGGACAGGATCTGGGCCCGATCGAGCTGCCCGACCGGGGCGACGAGTCGAGCGCGGTCGACGGCCGGGAGATCGGCGCGGTGGTCTACCACCCGGTGGCCAACGGTGACCAGCACTACCTGGTGATGGACGACGGCTTGGCGCCGCTGACCGAGCTGCAGCTGCAGCTGCTGCACGGGCAGTATCAAGTCGAGGTCGAGGAGATCTCCGCGGCGGCGGCCGCCGCCGCGCCGGGCAGTAGCGCGCTCGCGCCCGCGCGCGGCGAGGCTGCGCCACCGCCCACTGCACCGGAGTTGCTGCCGCCGCCGAACGGCGAGGTTTCATCGCTGTGCGCCGAGACTCACGATGTCGAGTCGCCGCCGGAGCTGACGCTCGGTTCCGAGCCCGCCGGGAACGGGGCGGCGCTGCCCACCTGGGGCGAGTCGGCGGAGGGAGCGCGGCTGGCGGACTCGGTGTTCGTGCCGCCGGGCGAGATCGCGGTGGTCCGCTCGCTGCCGTCGGCCAGCGCTCCCAGCGGCTCCTTTTACCTCGTCACCGACCTGGGGATCCGGTATGCGGTGCCATCCGGAGATGTGTTGGAGGTGCTCGGTTACACCCCGGACCAAGCGGTCGATATGCCTGCCGCGCTGGTGCAGCGAATCCCCGCCGGGCCGACCCTCACGCCGCAGGCGGCTCAACAATCCGCCCCGGTCGGCAGCTGAGAAGGGGAAGGGATATGTCCACTGTGATCGCCAGCCGCCCCGTCCGGCAACCAGCCCCGGAGCTGCCGTCCGGCGATGTCGTGCTGGAACCGCCGCCCGAGAACCCGCCGCCGGCCGGCAAGGGCTGGGCACGCTCACTGATCATCCTGCCCATGGTCTGCATGATGGGCGCGATGATGCTGATGATGTTCGTCTTCCGGCTGGACCGGATGGGACCGCTCATCTACGTCATCGGCGGACTGATGGTGGTCGGCGTCCTCGGCATGGTCGCCTTCATGGTGCTCAACCAGCAGAGCCAAGGCCCCAGCAAGCAGGAGATGGTGCAGGAACGGCGCCGCTACATGCGGCGGCTCAGCCAACTCCGGGCGCAGGTCCGGCAGACCATCGACCGGCAACGCAAGGCGATGTTCTACCGGCACCCGGACCCGGCGAAGCTCTGGAGCACCGCCCAGAGCGCCCGACTGTGGGAACGGCGCCCCGGCGACTGGGACTACACCGTGATCCGGATCGGGGTCGGGCCGCAGGAACTCGCCACACCGTTGGTACCACCGGAGACGAAACCGGTAGATGAGCTGGAGCCGTTGTGTGCCATGGCGTTGCGGAAGTTCGTCACCACCTACTCGACGGTGCCGGACCTGCCGGTCGCGGTGGCGCTGCGCGGATTCGCCCGAATCTACGTCTCCGGCGACCAGGAGCGTAAACGTGCCTTCGCCCGCGCGCTCGTCGCGCAGCTCAGCGTCTTCCACGCCCCAGGTGACGTCCTGACCGCGTTCTGCGTCCACCCCGGCGACCGGGAGGCGTGGGACTGGGCGAAGTGGCTGCCGCACGCGATGCACCCCAGCAAGCTCGACGGCGTGGGCCAACTGCGCCTGGTCGCACACAGCGTCACCGGGTTGGAAGCGATGCTCGACGACGTCATCGCCAAGCGGCCCAGGTTCGACCCGCACTCGGCGCCGATCGAAGGCAACGCGCACCTCTTCGTCGTCATCGACGGCGGCGACACCGACGGCTCCGAGCACCTGCTCATCGACGGTGGCCTGGAGGGCGTCACCGTCATTGATCTCGCCACCACCCCACCCCGCCTGCTCGATCCAACCAAACTGGTGCTGACGATCGGCGAGGACGCCACCCTGACCAGCCGCACCATCGACGGCTCCGGCAATGTGGGGCGCGCCGACGCGTTCCCACTCGTCGGCATCCAGGGGCTGGTCCGGAGCCTGGCACCGCTGCGGATGTCCGCGTTGTCCGTCAGCGACCAGCCGCTCGCCGTCAGCCTCGAACTCACCGAACTCCTCGGCATCGGCGACCCGTACGACTTCGACCTCGGGCAGACCTGGGCCGCCCGGTCACAGCGGGACCGGCTGCGGGTGGCGATCGGCATCGACGGCGACGGGCGGCCGCTCGAACTCGACCTGAAGGAGTCCGCACAGGACGGCATGGGCCCACACGGGCTGCTGGTCGGGGCGACCGGCTCCGGAAAATCCGAACTGCTGCGGACTCTGGTGCTGGCGCTGGCGGTGACCCACAGCTCCGAGATCCTCAACCTGGTGCTGGTGGACTTCAAGGGTGGCGCCACCTTCACCCGGCTCGACCAACTGCCCCACACCAGTGCCGTCATCACCAACCTCGCCGACGAGCTGCATCTGGTGGACCGGATGCTGGACGCGATCCAGGGCGAGCTGCTGCGCCGCCAGGAGCTGCTACGGGCCGCCGGCAACTACGCCTCACAGCGCGACTACGAGAGAGCTCGGGCGGCGGGCGCGCCGCTCGCGCCGCTGCCGGCGCTGCTGGTGATCGTCGACGAGTTCTCGGAGCTGCTCACCGCCCGGCCGGACTTCATCGACATGTTCGTACAGATCGGCCGGGTGGGCAGGTCCCTCGGCGTGCACCTGCTACTCGCCTCGCAGCGACTCGATGAGGGCAAACTTCGCGGGCTCGAATCCCACCTGTCGTACCGGATCGGGCTTCGCACCTTCTCCGCTATGGAGAGCCGCACCGTGTTGGGGGTACCCGACGCATACCAGTTGCCGCGATCACCCGGCAATGGACTTCTCAAGACCGAGGCCGACACCCTGACCAGATTCCGGGCGGCCTACGTTTCCGGCCGCCAACAACGTGGCGTCGCCGGCCGAACCACTGAGGATGGACATCGCGTGGAACCGATTCAGGACTACTCGACCCGGTACCGGGTGTCACAGGTCGCCGAGGCGCCCGTCGCCAGGGCGACACCGGGCGACGAGCCCGACGCCGAGACCGGCGACAGCCTCCTCGACGTGCTGGTGAGTCGGTTGGAAAACCAGGGTGCACCCGCCCACCAGGTCTGGCTGCCGCCGCTGACCGATCCGCCCACCCTCGACCAGCTTCTCGGTGAGCTGATAGCCGACCCACAGCGAGGGCTCACCACCGCCGATCAGGAGCTGCACGGACGCATGTGGGCGGTCGCCGGAGTGGTAGACAAGCCGTACGACCAGCGGCGGGACACCTGTTGGCTGGATTTCTCGGCCGGCGGTGGTCACGCCATTGTGGTGGGCGGCGCGCGCAGCGGCAAGAGCACGGTCCTGCGCACCCTGTTGGCGAGCCTGGCGCTCACCCACACCCCCCGGGAGGTGCAGTTCTTCTGCCTCGACTTCGGCGGTGGTGGGCTGACCGCCATCCGCGACCTCGCCCACGTCAGCGGGGTCGCCACCCGCCGGGACCGGGACCAGGTGCGCCGTAGCATCGGTGAGGCGGCCAGTCTGCTCGCCGAGCGGGAGCAACGGTTCGCGGCACGCGGCGTGGACGGCATCGCCACCTATCGCCGACTGCTGCGCGACGGCCAGGTCCCGGAGGAACGGTTCGGCGACGTGTTCGTGGTGATCGACGGTTGGAGCACCCTTCGCAGCGAGTACGAAGACCTGGAACCGAAGGTCATCGACCTGGTCAACCGGGGGCTCGGCTACGGCATCCACGTCATGGTCGCGGCCAACCGGTGGATGGACCTCCGGTTGAACGTGCGGGACATGTTCGCCACCAGGCTGGAGTTGAAGCTCGGCGACGCTATCGACTCCCAGGTGGGGCGCCGGCAGGCCGCCAGTGTCCCGGAGCAAAGCCCGGGGCGCGGCCTCACCCCGGACGGATACCATTTCCTGTCCGGGGTTTCGCGGATCGACGGGCGCGCCAGCGCGGAGGACCTCTCAGCCGGCGTGAGCCACTTCGTCACCGCGGTCAACGACGCCTGGCGGCACGACGCCGCCCCCTCGGTGCGGATGCTGCCCGACCTGCTGGCCTACCGGGACCTGCCCGAGCCGGGCGCCGACGACCGGCGGGTGCCGATCGGTGTCGCCGAACGCGACCTGCAGCCGGTCTATCTGGACTTCAGCGCGGAGCCTCACGCGCTGCTCTTCGCCGATGTCGAGTGCGGCAAGAGTTCCTTCCTACGAGTCCTGGCCTCCGGCATCATGAGCCGCTACTCCCCGAACGAAGCGCAACTGTCGGTTGTCGACTTTCGGCGGAGCCTGCTCGGGCTGGTGCCCGACGAGTACCGGCTCGACTACGCCTCGAGCGCCGAGCAGCTCAAGAAGCTGGTGCGGCAGACCATGGCCGCGCTACAGAAACGGCTCCCTGGCGAGGATGTGACCCCTGAGCAACTGCGCCACCGCAGCTGGTGGACGGGCCCGGAGGTGTTCATCCTGATCGACGACTACGACCTCGTCGCCACCAGCCCACACGACAACCCGCTCGTCTCCATGCTGGACCTGGTCACCCAGGGCCGAGACATCGGCCTACACCTGATCCTGGTCCGTCGCAGCGGCGGTGCCGGCCGAGCGATGTTCGACCCGGTCATCTCCCGCATCCGCGACCTCGCCTCCCCCGGCATCCTGATGTCCGGCAGCCGGGAGGAAGGGCCGCTGCTCGGCAATCTCCGGGCGCAGCCG
Organism: Natronosporangium hydrolyticum; assembly: GCF_016925615.1. Lineage (NCBI taxonomy): Bacteria > Bacillati > Actinomycetota > Actinomycetes > Micromonosporales > Micromonosporaceae > Natronosporangium > Natronosporangium hydrolyticum. Next base: position 597,005 of record NZ_CP070499.1, on the reverse strand, counting down.
ATGCCGCCCGGCCGCGGTTGGCTCACCAGCCGCGGCGGCAACGCCGAGCTCATTCAGCTGGCTCACCTACCGCCGGTGCAGTGACCGGCACGCCCAGCTCGGCGAAGAGGGCTTCGGCGCGCCGCCGGTACTCGGCGACGCGTTCCGGCTCGCCGGCCACCCGGGCGTGGTCGGCGAGCCCGGCGAACGCCCGGGCCTGCTGGTATCGGGAACCGCTGCTCTCCGCGATCCCGACCGCGTCCCGGAGCAGCTCGACCGCCGCATCGGGCTCGTCCAGCGCCAGCTGGACCGCGGCCAGATCCACCAGCATCTCACTCTCCAGCTGGGCCCCCGGGGTGTCCTGCCGCAGCAGCGACCATGCCTCCCGGAGCTGCTCCCGTGCCGCGGGCAGGTCCCCCTGGTCATGACAGGTGTTGCCGAGTCGGTGCAGCGTGTAGGCCCGACGGGGCCGGAAGCCGTGCTCGTCGGCGAGCTGCAGCGCCCGCCCCAGATAGTCGCGGGCCGCGGCGAACTCGCCAAGCCGTCGGCAGGCATCGCCCAAGTTGGTCAGCACCAGACACTCGCCGTCAACGTCGCCGACCTGCTGGACCAGCGCCAGCGCGCGCAGACAGTTGGCTCTCGCCTCGGCCGGCCGCGCCAGCTCCACCAGCAGCACGCTGAGGTTGGTCCGCAACGCCCCTTCCCGGTAAGAATCCCGCCCTTCGGCGAGGTGCAGCGCCTCCTGATAGTGGGTGAGCGCTTCAGGGAACCGCCCCAGCTCCTTGCAGGCGACGCCGAGCAGGCTGCGGATGTTCAGCTCCCGGGCCAGCGCCCCCTCGGCCAGCGCCTCCTCGGCCAGGGCATCGCCGGCCGGCAGCTCTCGGTGCCGCACCAACGCCTGCTCCAACTGGTCCAACGCCAGCCGGTTGCGTCCCTGGTCCAGGTAGGCCGAGCCGAGGAAGGTGCGCAGCTCCAGCTCGCCCCGCCGGTCCCCGGCGTCGAGCACCGCCCGCAGCGCAGCCTCCTGGGTATCGACCCAGTCCAGGATGTGGCCATGCATGCCGAAGTACGCCCGCAACTCGTACGCGAGCTGCCAGGCGTGAGTCGGCCAGCCCTGCTCGGCGGCGTAGCCGACCATCGCCACCAGCACCGCATGCTCAGCCTGCAGCCACGCCACCGCGGCCGGGCGATCCGGCAGCGACGGGCCCAGCTGCGGGTCGGTGCCCACCAACGACACCCGGGCCCGCTGCGCCAGCAGCCGATCGGTGGCGCGGGCCACCGTGTGCAGGTAGTACTCGAGCAGCCTGGTAAGTGCGGCGCGCCGCGCCGGCGCCGGGTCCCGGACCGCCCCCAACTCCCGGGCATAGTCGCGGAGCAGGTCGTGCAACCGGTACCGCTCGCCGGTGACCATTGTGGCGAGATGCTCGTCCACCAACTGGTCGAGCAGGCGCCGGGCCGCCACCGGCGGCAGCTCCGCGAGCGCCGCCGCCGCCTCGGCATCGACCTCCCGCCCCGGATGCAGCCCGAGCAACCGGAACATCCGGTGCACCGGCTCAGGCAGCGCCTGGCCCGACAACTCGAAGATCGCCCGCAACTGCGCACTGCCGGCGGCCAGCTCCCCCAACCGGTCACCGGCCACCGTCAACCGCTCCACCAGCTCGGCCAGCCGCCAGCCAGGGCGGGCACGCAGCCGGCGCGCCACTAGCGAGACCGCCAACGGCAGGTGTCCACAAAGCTCGGCGAGCCGGGCAGCGGCCGCCGGCTCCCGCGCCACCCGATCTACGCCGGCCACCCTACGCAGCAGCCCCACCGCCTCCGCCGGCGCGAACACGTCCAGCGGCAGCACCTGCGCGCCGTCCAGCGCCAACGACCGGCGACTGGTCACCACCACCAGGTTGTTCGGCCCGGCCGGCAACAATGGGCGTACCTGCTCCTCGTCGGCGGCGTTGTCGAGCAGCACCAGCGCCCGCCGGTCGAACAGTCGGTCCCGGTACAGCGCGCTTCGGCCCACCGGGTCGTCCGGGATCTGCTCCCCCGGAACCCCCAGCAGCAACAGGAACGAGGCGAGCACCGCGGCCGGGTCGGCCGGCGGCTCGTCGGCGTGACCACGCAGATCCACCGAGAGCTGCACCTCGGTGCCGTGCCCCGCCGCGAGCAGCCGGTGGGCCAGATGCACCGCCAGCCAGGTTTTCCCCACCCCCGCCATACCCTCTACAGAGGAGATGACCAGCGCGGTACCGGCGCCGGCAGCGGCCGCCATCCGCTTCGACAACTCCTGCAGCTCGGTCTCCCGGCCGGTGAAGTCGGTCAGATCCGGCGGCAACTGCCGGTACGCCGAGACCGCGATCCGTTCCCGACCGGCGGTGCTCTCCCCGCGTACCTGCTGGTACGCGTGGCGCAGCTCCGGCCCGGGATCGGCGCCCAGCTCGTCGGCGAGCAGCCCGCGCACCTCCTCGAACTGACCCAGCGCCGCCGCCCGCTCGCCGGTGGCGGCCAACGCGATCAGCAGTTGCGCCTGCGCCGCCTCATGCTGCGGATCGGCCCCGACCACCTGCCGCAACGGCTCGATCACCAACCGCGGGCGGCCGACTGCATTCGCCACCGTCGCGTACTCCACCACCGCCCAGCGCCACTGGCGGGTCAACGTGGCGACCGCCGGATGCGCCGAAAGGCCGAGTTCGGCCAGCGGATCGCCGCGCCACAGCGCGATCGCGTCGGCGAAGCTGCGGCAGGCCCGGTCCGGGTCGGCCTCCCGACTGGCCTGCCTCCCCCGAGCCAGCAACCGTTCGAACATCAACACGTCGAGCTGATTCTCGGATACGCCGAGTAGATAACCTCCCGGGGCAGCGGTGAGCAGCCCCGGCCCGTCCGGCTCGGGCCGGCCACCCAACCGGCGCCGCAACCGGGAAATGTGAATCCGCAGCAGCTCGGGTGCGTTCGCCGGGGGCGCCGCCCCCCACACCGCCTCGACCAGGGCTTCATGGCTCACCGTCAGCTGCGGATGGAGCGCCAACACCCCCAGCAGCCGACGTTGCGGCTTCGACGCGATCTCCACCGGTGCGCCCGCAACCTGCACCGCCAACGGCCCCAACACCTGCAGCCACAACCCCGGATCCGGCACCTGCCCAGGGGTTGCCCACCGCAGCAGCTCCTCCGTTTCGAGCGCCGGAAGCCGCAGCGCCTCGGCGAGACGCCGGAGCGTGAGGGAACGAGGCGCGGTCACCCGACCCTGCTCGAGGTCGCGCAGGGCGGCGACGCTCATCCCGGCGAGATCTGCCGCCTGCTGTTGGGTCAGGCCGGCGTCGCGCCGAAGGTCGCGGACCAAGGGGCCTAACCGGTGTGCCATAGCTCTTCTCTAGCGTACGGGGCACCGGCCGCTGTACCGGCCCGGGTGGCAGTCCGTAGGCTGGGCGCGTGACCGGCGACACCTCCCTCTGGATCACCCTCGGCGCGGTTGGGCTGGGCAGCGCCGCCGTAGCCGGAGCAGCTGCCTTCGGCGAACCCGCCTGGCGTGCCTGGCGCCGCCGCCGCCGCACGGCGGACGCACCCGACCCCGCCCCCACCCCCGGCAGCTGGGACATCGGCGACCCGAAACTCGCGGCGCAGGTCTTCACCTCGCTGTGTCACCTACGGGCGCGGCTACGGGAAGTCGACGCGCCGCTGCCCCACCTCACCTCGGTGCTGGTCGGATACGACCGAGTGGTGCTGCAGCTCGCTCGGCCAACCCCGATTCCGGCGATCGCCCCGTGGCGCCAGCTCCCCGGCGACCTCGACGGACGGTGCTGGGTGGTGGACACCGCCGAGGTACGCGACTGGGCCCCCGGACCAAGCCCGTACCCGGGGCTGACGCTCGCCGGCACCTGCGACGGTTGGCATGTGCTGATCGACCTGGCCCGCGCCCCCGGACCGATCGGGATAGTGGGCGACCCGCGTCCGGCAAACCGGCTGGTGACTGCGCTCACCCAGGCGGTGGCGACCGCCCCCTGGTCGCGGGAGCTGACCCTGATCACGGCCGGGCCGCACCAGCCGGTCCCGCCGCCCCGCCCCGACACGGTGGTGCTACGCCCCGAGCCGGCCCCGCCCGGCGGCTGGAACTTCTACGCCCGCCCGGACGGTCAGGTATACCTTGAGCCAGCGAACCTACTGGTCGACCCGATCGGCACGAGCCCACCGCCGGCCGCCCCGCCGACCCCGTGGCGGGCCGCCGCCCGCGCGCTCGCCGGTCCGGCCCTGACCGACCAGGTCCGGGACGCCTGGTGCCCGGCGCCGGTCACGGTCGGGGTCCTCGGCCCGCTGCGGATCTCCGCCCCGGGGGAGGTCGACCCGACCCGCGGACCGGTGCTGTCAAGCCTGCTCGCGACCGCTGCCATCCGGCCCACCGGGGCGCCGTTGTCGCTGGTCCACGGGCTGCTCACCGACGAACGGCAGATCGCCGACGCCGCCCGGCACGTGCACGACTGGCTCGGCGCCGACCACACCGGCCTGCCGCGGTTGCGGGCGACCAGCACCGGCTGGCGGCTGGCGGCCGATGTCCGCTCCGATTGGCACCTGTTCCGGGAGCTAGTCACAGTGGACCAACCGGACAACGAATGGGCCCGGCTGCTGACCGCGCTGTCGCTGATCCGGGGGGAGCTACTCGCCGCCACCCCACTGCTCCCCGCCGCGCAGCGGGTCGTCGACCGGGAAACGCAACTGCGCCCCCTGGTGATCAAGTCAGTCCGGCGGGCCGCCGCGCTGGCGGCGGAACGTCAGGACCCGGCGGCGGTGGCGTGGGTGCTCCGGCAAGGGTTGACGCTCTACCCCCGGGTGCAGGGTCTGTGGCGGACGCTGCTGCTCTTCCAGGCCGACCACGAACCGGCGGCGCTGCCCCACACCGTGGACGAGATGATGACGGCGCTGCGCGCCGGTGGCCACCGGGTACGCCTGGAACGGTCCACCAAGCGGCTGGTGGCGCGGCACCGCGGCGCCGGTACCGCGCTCACCCGGGCCTGACCGCACCGAACCCGGGCCGTTCGCCCTGCGTACGTCTGCCGCTGCCCGCCCTTCCCCGCCCCCCTTCCCCTGCACGTCCCTTCCGCGCACCCTCCCCCCGTACGTCCCTTCCGCGCACCCTTCCCTGCGCGCCCTTCCCCCGCGCACCTGGCGCTGCCTAGGACCCCGCACCGGTCGGCCACTTGGTCGGTTGAGTGGTGATCCATTACGGCGGCAAACGAGTTGAAACTGGCAAACCAGGCGCCACTCGACCCACCAAGTTGAGTGAGCCGCGCCGCCCGGAGCCGATCTTGCAGCAATTCCCACCGACAGCTCCACCGCTGGCGTATACGTCAGCAAAGCAAACGCTCCCACGGCACCACCTGAACTGCGGCGATGCCTGATGATCAAGTGACCCGACCCGATCTAGCCAGCGGAGTCGCATATGCCCGGCACTGGCACCCAGGGCAAGCCTGTGAACTGGATAGACGTTCTGCTGCGACCAAGGTGCGTCCGGTGTGGATGATGTCGAACCCTGCCACTCGACCCACTGGGCGAGTGGAGCGGAGCCCTCACCCAACAAACCCGACATGGTTGGGCAGGGAGGGATCTTGCGTACGGGAATATCCGATTTTTCCGTACGCAAGATCCCTCCCTGCCCAACCATGTCGGAAATGCCGCTGTCTCGCGACCGCGCCCCGGGTTGGGTGTCGAGCTAAAGATCCAAAGCCCGGCAGCTGTACGACACGCAGCGTGCCGTACAGCTCTAGGGAAGTTGATCAACTCGGAGCGGCGCCCCGGGACTACCTGCCGCCGTCGAGTGGGCCGGCGGGTCTGGGCAGGCAGTTCGACGGCGCGCCCAGCCACGGACAGTCAGCCTCACTCGGCTTGGTGGGTTGAGTGGTGCCCGATTCACGAGTTTAGCGGTTTTCGTCGCGCTAGTGGATCACCACTCAGCCCACCAGGCCGATGCCGACGGACTGGAGTACGCCGCAACCCGGCCGTGGCCGGCCGCCGGCCGCCTTGCCACCCGCTGCCGGCCGCCCGCCGCCGGCCGCTGCCTGCAACCCGGCCGTGGCCGGCCGCCGGCCGCCTTGCCACCCGCTGCCTGCCGCCTTGCCGGCGCTGGCGCCAGCGCCGCGCCTAAGTTGACCATGGAGTTGGGGACCGCGATTGCCCCGAATCATGCACCTAGGTCCATGATCAACGCAGTTGGCGGGGCCTGGCGCTTCGGTCAGAAGGAGACCAGTGCGGCCAGGTCGAAGACGAGCTGCGGGGCGAAGCCGAGCACGATCGCCGCCAGCGTCGCCAGACCGACCACCACTCCGACGCTCCACGGCACCGCCGGCCGAGCCAGCGCCGGGGCTGCAGCCGGCACCGAGGCAGGTACCGGGGCCGACGCAGGTACCGGGGCCGGGGCAGGCACCGGGGCCGGGGCGTAGAGCCGGGCCGCCACCCACAGGTAATACGCAAGCCCGATCACCGCGTTGACCGCCACCACCACCGCCAGCCACCCGGCACCGCCGGCCAGCAGCGACCGCACGATCGCTACCTTCGCGAACATGCCCGCCAGCGCCGGCGGGAGCCCAGCCAGGCCGATCAGCGCCAGCGTCATCGTCGCCGCCAGCAGCGGCGTCCGCCGGCCAGCGCCGCGGTACTCCTCGATCGTGCCGCCGTCGGGCGGGTCGCCGTCGGGCGGGTTGACATCGGGCCGGGCGACATCGGGCCGGTCGGCGTCACGCTCACCGGAGCCCCGCAGCGCCACCACCGACCCGAACGCGGCCACTTCGATCGTGACGTAGAAGATCGTGTAGGCGATCGCCGCAGTGAGCGCCAGCGAGACCGCTTCGTCGGTCCGGCCGGCGGCGACCGCGAAGACTCCCAGCGGCGCCAGGATGTACCCCGACTGGGCCACCGACGACCAGGCGAGCAGCCGGACCATCCGGTCCTGCCGCAGCGCCACCACGTTGCCGACGGTCATGGTGAGCACCGCCAGCGCCGCCAGCACCGGGCCCACCACCGACAGCCACGGTCGCAGCGCCTCGCCCACCACATAGACCAGCGCCACCACCCCGCCGAGCTTCGACGCGGTGGCCAGGTACGCCGCGATCGGCACCGGGGCACCGTCGTACGCGGCCGGTGCCCAGGCGTGGAACGGCACCGCCGCCACTTTGAACGCGAGCCCGGCGACGAGTAGCACCACCGCCACCACGGCGAGCGGCCGCAGCTCGGTCGGGACCCCGGCGGCGAGCGCCTCGCCGAGCTGCCGCAGGTGCACCACGCCGGTGGCCGAGTAGAGCAGCGCCGCCCCCAGCAGCGTGACTGCGGTCGCCACCACCGAGACTACGAAGAGCGTCATCGCCCCCTGCGCCGAGGCGAGGGTCCGCCGCCGCAGCGCCACCAGCGCGTAGAGCGGCAGGGTCAGCGTCTCCAGGGCCACGATCAGGGTGATCAGGTCGCGGGCGGAGGCGAGCGCGACGCCGCCGGCCATCGACACCGCGAGCAGGAAGCAGTACTCGCCCGGCGGCAGCCGGCGCAGCACCCCGCTGGAGAGCCCGAGCACTGCCAGCGTCAACAGCCCGAAGAGCGAAGCGAAGAGCGCCGAGGTGGGGTTCGCGACGTACGAACAGGTCCCGGGCTCCCCCGGCAGGCAGAAGGTCGCCCGCTCCGGCCCGAGGCCGACGGCGACCGCCGCGGCCACCACTGTGGCGGCACCGAGCGCGGTCGCCGCTACCGTCACCACCCGGCGGGCCACCAGCAGGTCGATCAGCAGCGCCAGCACCGCCGTACCGCCGGCCAGGTACGCCGGCAGCAGCGCCACGTGGTCGATCGTCTGGATCATCGGCCGACCCCCGCTACCAGGGCCGCCACCGGGTCGTACGCCATCGCCAGCACCAGCGCCGGCATCACCCCGATCGCGACAATCAGCAGCACCAACGGTGACCAGGTCACCAGCTCGATCCGGGTGAGCTGGGCGGGCGCGGCCGCCGCCACCGCCGGGCTCGGCTCACCGTGGGTGACCCGGCGCAGCAGGCGCAGGAAGTAGGCGGCGGTCACCGCGGCCCCGAGCGCGGCGACGATGCCGAGCACCAGCCATAGTGCGCCGCCCTCCTGCACCGCGGCGACCACCGCGAACAGCTCCCCCCAGAAGCCGGCCAACCCGGGTAGGCCCAGCGAGGCGATCGCCGCGAAGCCGAGCAGGCCGGCCAGCGCCGGGGCGCGTTCCCGCAGCCCGCTAAGCGCGGTGAGGTCGCCGGTGTGGGTCCGGTCCTTGACCGCGCCGACCAGGAAGAAGAGCAGCCCGGTGATCAGCCCGTGGGCGATGTTGCCGATCAGCGCGGCCTGGATCCCGGCGGCCGAGAGGGTGGCGACGCCGAGCAGCACGAAGCCCATGTGCCCGACCGACGAGTAGGCGATCAGCCGTTTCAGCTCGGTCTGCGCCAAGCAGACCAGCGCCCCGATCAGGATCGCGGCGACCGCCAGCACCCCCAGCACCGGGGCCGCCCACGCCACCCCCTCCGGGGTGACGCCGACGCCGATCCGGATTAGGCCGTAGGTGCCCATCTTCAGCAGCACCCCGGCGAGGATCACACTGCCCACGGTGGGCGCCTCGGTGTGCGCGTCGGGCAGCCAGGTGTGCAGCGGCCACAGTGGCGACTTCACCGCGAACGCCAGCGCCAGGAAGCTGAAGGCCACCAGCTGGGTGCCGCGGGTGAGCAGGTCACCGTTGCTGAGCGCGACGATGTCGGCGGTCCCGGCTGCGGTCACCACGGTGAACACCCCGACCAGCAGGAGCACTGACCCGAGCAGGGTGTAAAGCGCGAACTTGCGGGCGGCCCGCCGCCGGTCGTCGCCGCCCCAGAAGGCGATCACCGCCCACATCGGCAGCAGCACGACCTCGAAGAAGATGAAGAAGAGCACCAGGTCCAGCGCGAGGAAGGTGCCGAGGATGCCGACCTCGATCACCAGCAGCAGCGCCACCAGGGTCCGGCCCCGGCCGCCGGCCGGCGCCCGCCACCGGGTGTAGAGCGCGCAGAGCAGCGTCAGCAGGGTGGTCAGCACCACCAGCGGGTACGAGATCCCGTCGACTCCGATGTGGAACTGCAGGTCGAGGCCGGGCACCCAGTCGAGCTGGACGGCGTGCCACGGCTGCACCGCCGGCGCCGGCCCGGCGGCGAACCAGCCGTATCGATCCGGGCCGGGTAGCAGCAACAGGCTGGTGAGGAACGCGGCGGCGGCGAACCCGACGCCGACGGTACGGGCGCCGTGCTCGACCCGGCGGGGCAGCGCGGCCACCACCGTGGCCCCGAGCGCCGGCAGCACCAGCACGGCGACGAGCAGCACCTGCCCCGCGGTCATCCGGCCACCACCCCGCGGTCGACCGGGTCGATCATGAGCTGGTGAGCAGACTCGCCGGGCGGGCCGGTCAACGAGCTCATGATCGCCCAGTAGAGCAGGGCGGCGATGCCGATCAGTAGCGCACCGGCGAGGACCGCGGTGAGCGCCCGGGTCACCGTCCCCTGGTGGGCCCGCGCCAGCAGTGTGCCGAGCCCGACCGTGCCCCGGCCGGCGCCGGTGACCGCGCCGTCGACCACCGTCGCGTCGCCGCGGCTGACCAACCCGGCCAACGCCTGGACCGGCCGCACCACCACCGCCCGTTGCACCGCGTCGAGGTAGAACCCGGCGGCGAAGACCGGCCGCAGCGGACCGAGCACGGTCGCCGGATCGGTGGCCGGGTCGCGCCGCCACCGCCACCAGGCCAGCGCCACCCCGAGCCCGGCGGCGGCGAGCGGCAGCAGCATGAAGACCCCGAAGTGGACCAGCTCCGGCTCCGGCGGCAGCTCGGGGGTGACGCCGCCGAGGTACCCCTCGACCGTCGACGGCGGCGCCACCAGCCGGGCCGCCACCCCGTCGAAGAGCGCCGCCACCCCCAGCAGCGCGGTCGGCACCGCCAGCACACACAACGGCCAGGTCATCAACGCTGGCGGGTCGTGCGCCTCGGCCGCCCTCGACCGGGGCCCGAAGAAGGTCCGCAGCCACAGTCTCGTCGCGTACCAGCCGGTGATCACCACCGTGAGCAGCCCGGCGCCGAAGACGAGCGCCGCGACCCACCCAGCCTCGCCCGCCGCCGCGTACAGGATGGCGTCCTTGCTCCAGAAGCCGGCCAGCGGCGGCAGCCCGACCAGGGCCGCGAGCCCGACCGTCGTGGTCGCGAAGGTGACCGGCATGCCGCGGCGCAGGCCACCCATCGCCGACATCAGGTTGCTGCCGACCGCGTGGATCACCGCCCCGGCCGCGAAGAAGAGCAGCGCCTTGAAGGCAGCGTGGCTGAGCAGGTGGAACAGCGCCGCCGAGGTGGCCCCGACCGCCAGCGCCCCGGTCATGTAGGCGAGCTGCGAGACCGTCGACCAGGCGAGCACCCGCTTGATGTCGTCGGCCGCGGTCGCCGCCAGCGCCCCCAGCAGCATCGTGACCGCGGCGACCACCCCGAGCACCGCGAGCACCCCGGTGCCGGCGGCAAAGATCGGGAAGAGCCGGAACACCACGTACACCCCGGCGGCGACCATGGTGGCGGCGTGGATCAGCGCCGAGATCGGAGTCGGGCCGGCCATCGCGTCCGGCAGCCAGGTGTGCAGCGGGAACTGGGCGCTCTTGCCGGCCACCCCCAGCAACAGCAGCAGCCCGGCGGCGGTGACCATCGCCGCCGACACCTCACCGCGGCCGACCGCGGCGACCACTTCGCTGATCTGGAAACTGCCGGCGGCCACCCCCAAGAGGATGATGCCGAGCCAGAAGCCGACGTCGCCAACCCGGGTGACCAGGAACGCCTTCATCGCCGCGCCGGGCGCCCCGGGCAGCCGCCGGTCGTGGGCGATCAGCAGATAGGAGCAGATCCCCATGATCTCCCAGCCGACCAGCAGCAGCACCAGGTCGCCGGAGAAGACCACCAGCAGCATCGCGCCGGTGAAGAGGGTGACCTGGGCGGCGTACGGGGCGTACCGGTCGTCGGCGGGCAGGTAGGCGACCGAGTAGAAGTGGACGGCGAGCGCGACCACCGTGACCGCCAGGCCGACCAGCAGCGCCGGCTGGTCGACCTGCACCGCCACCTCGACCGTGAGGTCGCCGAACCGGACCAGCTCGTACGCGTTGTGATACGACTCGTTCAGGTAGAGCAGCACCAGGATCAGCACCAGCGGCGCACCGGTACCGATCGCCCCTAGGTCGAACGGGGTGGGGATGAGGCTGTTCCGGGACCGCCGGTGCGGCCGCCGCAGCAGCAGCCCGCACAGCCCGAACACCAACGGGATCGCGAACGGCAGCGCGAGCGCGAGTTCGGCGAGGGTCATCGGGGCACCACCGGGGCGGCGTCCTCGCCGAGCGGCACCTCGTCCACCGCCGTGCTGCGGCGCAGCCGGTAGAGCTGCAGGATGATCGCGAGCCCGACCCCCACCTCGGCCGCCGCGATCACGATGATGAACAGCGCGAAGACCTGCCCGGTATACGCGGCGGTGCCCGCGGCCTCCAGATAGGAACGGACGGTGGTGCTCGCGGTGATCAGGATCAGGTTGACCGCGTTGAGCATCAGCTCCACCGCCATCAGCAACAGGATCGCGTTGCGGCGCCGCAGCACCCCGAACACCCCGATCCCGAAGAGCAGGGCCGCCACGACGTACGGGATCACCGGGCGCATCAGCGGCTCACCGGCGCGTCGAGTCGGGAGACGATGATCGCGCCGACCAGGGCGGCGAGCAGCAGCAGCGACAGCACCTCGAACGGCAGCACCCAGTTGCCGAAGATCTCCTCGCCGAGCCGGCCGGCGGTGCCCGGGTCGGCGAACTCGACCGCCTCCCACCGGTAGGTGGTGATGAACAGCGCCGCCAGCCCGGCCGCGGTGCCGCCGCCGACCAGCAGGCCGGGCCAGGCCGGCCGGCTGTGGTCGGCGCTGGCGCCGATCGGGGCCCGGGTCAGCATCACCGCGAAGAGCAGCAGCACCACCACCGCCCCGACATAGATCAACACCTGCACCCAGGCCACCAGCTCGGCGGTGAGGACCAGGAACATGCCGGCCAGCGCGCCCAGGCAGAGCACCAGATAGAGACCGGCCCGGACCAGGTGGGCGGTGGTGACCACCAGCAGGCCGGCGACGACCACCACCGCGCCGAGCGCCAGCAGCAGCACGTCCGCGACGGTCATGCCGCGTCGGCTGCCTTCCGGGCGGCGGCCTCCTCCTTGGCGGGCTCCCCGTTCGGATCGTGCGCGGGCGGCGGCGGCACCGTCGCCACCCACTCACCCAGCGTCTCCTTCTCATGCAGCAGGTTCCGGATGTCATGCTCGGCGTACTCGAACTCCGGCGACCAGTAGAGCGCATCGAACGGGCACACCTCGATGCAGATGCCGCAGTACATGCAGAGTGAAAAGTCGATCGCGAACCGGTCGAGCTGGTTGCGCTGCCGGGGTCGGGAGGCGCCGGGCACCTCCACGGTCTCCTTGTGCGAGTCGATGTAGATGCACCAGTCCGGACACTCCCGGGCACACAGCATGCAGACCGTGCAGTTCTCCTCCAGCAGCGCGATCACCCCGCGCGACCGCGGCGGCAGCTCGGGCTGGGTGTCCGGATACTGCTGGGTGTGGGCGGGCCGGGTCAACGCACCCAACGTGACCGCGAGCCCCTTGACCATCCCGGCTCCTGGAACGCCGCTCATGGGAGACATCCTGCCTTGTCCGGCCGCGTCTCGCGACCCCAGCTACGCCCGGACGCACCAGCCGCTGGCGTAGAGTGAAAGGGTCGAAGGGAGGGGTAATGATCGCCGCGCTCAGTGAGCTGCATCCGCCGCCGGGCGGCTGGACCACCGACGACCTCGACGAGCTGCCCGAGGACGGCCACCGCTACGAGCTGATCGATGGAGCCCTGATCGTGTCCCCCTCCCCTACTTTCCGCCACCAGAAGCTGGGCACCCGGATCGAGACCGCGCTGGAGGCGACCTGCCCGGACGAGTGGGCGGTGGTCCAGGGCGTCGAGGTACGGATCAGCCGCCGCCGGTCACTCACTCCAGACGTGTTGGTGGTCGGTTCTGGCCCGGCCGAGGAGGAGCCCTCACGGTTCCAGGCGCAAGAGGTGCTGCTGGTAGTGGAGATCGTGTCGCCCGGGTCGGTGACGCTCGACCGGATCGCGAAGCCAGCGCTCTACGCACAAGCCGGGATTCCGTACTACTGGCGGGTGGAGAGCGAGGCCGGGATCGTGGTCTACACGCATCGACTGGCGACGGACGCCGACGTCTATGTGCCGACGGGGCAGTTCGATAAGGTAATCGACACCCTTGAGCCATGGCAGTTGCGGGTGCCGATCGATGAGATCACGCCGCGGTCGTACCGGCAGCGCATGTGAGCGCCGAGGCTACAACGCCAGCCGGATGGCGGCGGTGAGGATCAGCTGGCCCAGCGCGAGCGGCACCAGCACCAGCCAGCAGAGCCGCTGCAGCTGATCGACCCGCAGCCGCGGCATCGACACCCGCAGCCAGATGATCACGAACGCGACGGCGAAGATCTTCAGCAGGGTCCACAGCCAGCCCAGCTGGTCGTCGAGGAACGGGCCCTTCCAGCCGCCGAGGAACAGTACCGTGGTCAACGCCGCGATCACCACGATCCCGGCGTACTCCGCGAGCATCATGAACGCGAACCGCAGCCCGGTGTACTCGGTCTTGTAGCCGAAGACCAGCTCGGTGTCGGCGATCGGGGCGTCCAGCGGCGGCCGGCGGATCTCGGCCACCCCGGCCACGAAGAAGACGAAGAGCGCCGGCAGCTGCCACAGCAGCCACCACGGCTGCCACGCCTCGACGATGCCGGGCAACGACAGCGTGCCGGCGGCCATCGCCACGCTGGCGGCGGCGAGCACGAACGGCAGCTCGTACCCGAGCAGTTGGGCGGCGCCCCGCACCCCGCCGAGCAGGCTGTATTTGTTGGCCGACGCCCACGCCGCCATCATCACCCCGACCACCGGAATGGCGAGAATGGCGAGCACAAAGAAGAGGCCGGCGTCGAGGTGCTGCCCGACCAGATCTCCCGGCCCCAGCGGCACCACCAGCAACACCAGCAGGTACGGCAGCAGGGCGACCGCGGGGGCGAGCTGGAAGACCGGCCGGTCGGCGGCCCGGGGCGCCACGTCTTCTTTCTGGACGAACTTGACCCCGTCGGCGATCAGCTGTGCCCAGCCGTGGAAACCACCGGCGTACATCGGGCCGAGCCGGCCCTGCATGTGCGCCATCACCTTGTGCTCGGTCTGACCCACCAGCAGCGGCAGCACCAGGAACGCGGCGAGCACCGCGACCACCCGGACCACCACGTCGAGCCAGACCGGCACCGGCTACTCCTCCCGCTCCGGCGGGGCCGGGCCCCACTCACCCGGGGCCGGTACGCCCGGCGGGCGCATCGGCTGCCGCTTGCTGCCCCCGGCGTGGGACTCACCCGGCTCCTTCGCCCCCGGCCACGGCTTGGCCACCCGGGAGGCGAGCACGAAGTCTTTCCGGAGCGGATGGCCCTCGAACTCCGGCGGCAGCAGCAGCGGGGCCAACCCGGGATGGCCCGGAAAATCGATGCCGAACATCTCGTGGGTCTCCCGCTCGTGCCAGGCCGCGCCCGGGTAGAGCTCGACGATCGAGGCGAGCGCCGGCTCATCGTGGGGCAGCCGGGTCCGCAGCAGCACGCCGTGCCGGGCGGTGGTGGACCACAGATGGGCGACCACCGCGAAGCCGTCGGCCTCATTGTCCACTGCCGAGAGCCAGTCGAAGAAGTCGCAGCTCAACTCGTTGTCGTCGCGGGCCGCTCGGATCGCGGCCGGCCAGTCGGCGGCGGCCACGTCCACGGTGGCGCGGGCATGCCCAGGCCCGCCGCCGGACACGGTGGCCTCGCTCTGCGGCACCAGCTGCGCCAGCCGGCCGCCGACCTCCTCCGGCGTCATGCGCCCGATCATATGCGCTCGGCGCCGGTTAGTCCTCCTGCCGGCGTTCCGGTGGTGGCACCAGCGGGGCGGTGAGCGCGGCGGCGGTGGCCGGATCGGGGCGGGAGACCCCGCCGAGGCCGGACTGCTCGGCGGCGATCTGCTCCTGCAACCGCAGGATGCCGTGCAGCAGCGCCTCCGGTCGAGGTGGGCAGCCGGGCACATAGACATCGACCGGGACCAACTGATCGACCCCTTTGGTCACCGAATACGAATCCCAGTACGGGCCGCCGCAGTTGGAACAGGCGCCGAAGGAGATCACATACTTCGGCTCGGGCATCTGATCGTAGAGCCGCTTGATCGCCGGGGCCATCTTGTCGGTGACCGTGCCCGACACCACCATCAGGTCGGCCTGCCGCGGCCCGTGCGCGAACGGGATCACGCCCAACCGGATGAAGTCGTGCCGGCCCATGCTGGTGGCGATGAACTCGATCGCGCAGCACGCCAGCCCGAAATTGAACACCCACAGCGAATACCGCCGACCCCAGTTGAGAACGAACCGGATCGGCTCGCCGAGCACCGCCGGCAGGTTGGCCATGCGCCCACCCTACGGCGGGTACCAGGCGGCCGTCATGTCGACCTTGTCGCCACGCATCGGCGTACCCTCGGCTGCCAGCAGCGCCCGGGCCCGCTGTTCATGGCCGGGCGGCAGCCGACCATCCGCGGCGACCACCCGGTGCCAGGGCACCCCGCCGCCGTACCGGGCCATGATCGTGCCGACCCGGCGCGGGTTGTTCCGGCCAGTGGTGGTCGCGAGCGCGTCCGCAACCGCGCCGTAGCTCATGACCTGCCCGGGCGGGATCTGCTCTACCAGCGCGAGCACCACCGCCACGTACTCCTCCGGGTCGACCACGGCCGCCACGATATGGGATCGACGCTCGGTTCGCAGCAGGTGAGCGGGCAGAATGGGATCGTGTACGCAGCAACCACCGAGGCCGCCGGACGCGCCGCGGTCGCCGCCGCCCGGCGGCTGGTGGTCAAGATCGGCTCCTCGTCCCTGACCACGACCGCGGGTGGGCTCGACCGGGAACGGCTCCAGGCGCTCGTCGGCACCCTCGCCGGCCACGTCGGCCACGACCGGGAGTTGGTGCTCGTCTCCTCCGGGGCGATCGCCGCCGGGCTCGCCCCGCTCCGGCTCCCCCGCCGGCCCACCGATCTCGCCAGCCAGCAGGCGGCGGCGAGCGTCGGCCAAGGGCTGCTGCTCCGGGAGTATGCTGCCGAGTTCGGCCGGCACGGCCGCACCGTCGGCCAGGTGCTGCTGACCGTCGATGACGTGACCCGCCGGGTGCATTACCGCAACGCCTACCGCACCCTGCGCAAGCTGCTGGACCTCGCGGTGGTCCCGATCGTCAACGAAAACGACACGGTCGCCACCGACGAGATCCGATTCGGCGACAACGACCGGCTGGCGGCGCTGGTGGCGGCGCTGATCCACGCCGAGGCGCTGGTGCTGCTGACCGATGTAGACGGCTTGTGGACCGGCGACCCGGCTCACCCGGCGAGTCACCGGATCGACGAGGTGCGTTCGGGTGACCCGCTGACCGGGGTGCAGCTCGGCCGGTCCGGGCGGACCGGGGTCGGCACCGGCGGCATGGTCACCAAGGTGGAGGCGGCCCGGATCGCCACCGGCGCGGGCATTCCGGTGTTGTTGAGCAGCGCCGACCTGGCCGGGGCCGCGCTCGAAGCGGAGCCGGTGGGGACGCTGTTCCATCCGCACCCCAGCCGCCCCTCCGCCCGGTTGCACTGGCTGGCGCACGCCACCACCGCCCGGGGCCGGCTGCACCTGGACGACGGGGCGGTTGCGGCGGTCGTGGACCGGCGCAAGTCGCTGCTGCCGGCGGGGATCACCGGGGTCGATGGCGGCTTCTCCGCGGGCGACCCGGTCGATCTGGTGGATACCGCCGGCCGGCCGGTGGCGCGAGGACTGGTCAACTACGACGCGGTGGAGTTGCCGCCGCTGCTCGGGCGCACCACCGCCGACCTGGCGACCGCGCTCGGCCCGGAGTATGAACGCGAGGTCGTCCACCGCGACGACCTCGTGCTCTTCACGAGTTGACCATGAGGTTTGGGACGCATTTTGACGCTGATCATGAACCTGGGTCCATGATCAGCTGGGAAGGGGAGAGCGGGAGATGACGGTTCAGAAGCAGGCCGAGGCGGCCCGGGTCGCCGCGAGCACACTGGCGCTCGCCACCCGCGGGGAGAAGGACGCGGCGCTGCACGCCATCGCCGACGCGCTCGTCGCCCGCAGCCCGGAGATCGTCGCGGCGAACCAGCGCGATGTCGCCGCGGGCCGGGAGGCCGGGCTCACCGAGGCGGTGCTGGACCGGTTGGCGCTCACCACCGACCGGGTCGCCGCAGTCGCCGAAGCGGTCCGGGCGATGGCCGGCCTGCCCGACCCGGTCGGCGAGGTGATCCGCGGCTCCACCCTCCCCAACGGTCTCCAGGTCCGGCAGCTCCGGGTGCCGCTCGGCGTGATCGGGATCGTCTACGAGGCCCGGCCGAACGTCACCGTGGACGCCGCCGGGTTGTGCCTGAAATCCGGCAACGCGGTGCTGTTGCGGGGTTCCTCGTCCGCGGTTCACTCCAACACCGCGCTGGTGGAGGTGCTCCGGGGGGCGCTGGCCGACCGCGGGCTGCCCGCCGACGCCGTGCAACTGGTCGACCCGAGCAGCCACGACACGGTCAAGCAGTTGATGCGCGCCCGCGGCCTGGTGGACGTGCTGATCCCCCGTGGTGGCGCGTCGCTGATCCAGTCGGTGGTGACCGAGTCCACGGTGCCGGTGATCGAGACCGGCACCGGCAACTGCCACATCTACGTCGACGCCGCCGCCGATCCGGATCTCGCCCTGCGGATCCTGCTCAACGCCAAGACCCAGCGGACCAGTGTCTGCAACGCCGCCGAGTCGCTACTGGTGCACGCCGACGCCGCCGACGCCTTCCTGCCACGGGCGCTGGCCGCGCTGCGCGAGGCCGGGGTCACCGTCCACGGCGACGACCGGGTGCGCCGGTACGACGAGTCGGTGCGGCCTGCGACCGAGGAGGACTACGCCACCGAGTACCTGGCGTTGGAGATCTCCGCCGCGGTGGTGGACTCGCTCGCCGACGCGACCGCACACATCGCCCGCTACGGCAGCGGCCACTCGGAGGCGATCGTCACCGACTCGACCCGGGCGGCACAACAGTTCACCGCCCAGGTCGACGCGGCCGCGGTGCTGGTGAACGCCTCCACCCGGTTCGTCGACGGGGGTGAGTTCGGGTTCGGCGCCGAGATCGGCATCTCCACCCAGAAGCTGCACGCCCGCGGGCCGATGGGGTTGCCGGAGCTCACCTCGACCAAGTACGTGGTCACCGGCGACGGCCACACCCGCAGCTGACCCGCCCCTCCGCCCTCCGCCCTCCGCCCTCCGCCCTCCGCCCTCCGCCCTCCGCCCTCCGCCCTCCGCCCGATGATCTTGGAGCGCCGGCGGATGGGCCCTGTTGGGCCGCCTACGAGAGCTGCTAGCACAAACGGAGCAGAGCTGGCGGCGCCGCGATGCTCGGCCTAGCTCCCTGCTTGGCGACCCAGCCCCTTCTTGGCGACCCGGACCCCTGCTTGGTGGGTTGAGTGGCGCCCAATTCGTCGGGAAAAGACGATTTTGCGATACTAGTTGATCACCACTCAACCCACCAAGCTGCGGCCGACGGGCTGAACTCACTGCCAACCTCCCGGCAGCCCGCCGCTGCGGCAGGTCGCCGGCGCCCTCGACTGCGCTCCGTTTGTGCTAGCAGCTCTCGTAGGCGGCCCAACAGGGCCCCCTCCGCCGGCGCTCCAAGATCATCGGGCGGGCGGAAGGCCTGGACAGGGCGACCGGGCAGGGGGAAGGCCTGGACAGGGCGACCGGGCAGGCGGATGGGTATAGGGCGACCAGGCGCGCCAGGAGCGGGCAGCGCCAGGAGCGGGCAGCGCCAAGGGCGGACAGAACCAGGGCAGCGCCAGGGGCGGGCAGCGCCGGCGGCGCCTACTCCGGCACCGGCGGGCCGGGGTCGAGCAGCGGGGCGAGCAGATCTCCGTAGCTCGCCAGCCGGGCCAGCAGCTGCTCCGGTGAGTAGCGGCCCAGCTCGACGCCGGCGACTTCGTCCCAGGTCACCGGGGTGGAGACGGTCGGGGATGGTTCGGCCCGCAGCGAGTACGGCGCGACCGTGGTCTTCGCCGCCGCGTTCTGACTCCAGTCGATGAAGACCTTGCCGGGGCGCAGCCGCTTCGCCATCTGCGCGGTGATCTTCCGCGGCTGGGCCCGGGCCAGCTCCTCGGCGACCCGTTTTGCGTACCCGGAGACCACCGCCGCGGGTTGGCTGGCCGAGATCGGGCAGTAAAGTTGCATCCCCTTCTTGCCGGAGGTCTTCGCGACCGCGGCCAGCCCGTCGCGGGCGAGGCGGTCCCGCAGCACCAGTGCCACGTCGGCGCACTCGGTTAGCCCGGCCGGCGGGCCCGGATCCAGGTCGAGCACGAGCAGATCTGGTCCGACCGCGCCGATCCGCCACTGGTGGGTGTGCAGCTCCAGCGCGGCCAGGTTGGCGAGCCAGATCACGGTGGCGAGGTCGTCGGCGACCACATAGTCGAGGGTTTCCCGGCCGGTGCTGGAGCCGGGCACCGGCAGCGTTTCGGTGCGTACCCAGCTGGGTGTGCCGGCGGGGGCATTCTTCTCGAAGAAGGATGCCTCGGTCACGCCGTTCGGGTAGCGGATCCGGGTCAGCGCCCGGTCTCGCAGATGCGGCAACAGCATCGGGGCGACCCTGGCGTAATAGTCGATCACTTCACCTTTGGTGTACCCGGACGCGGGATACAACACCTTATCCAGATTGGATAACTCCAGGGTCCGGCCTTCGATCGTGACCAGCGTCGGCCGATCCAGCTGAGATACCGGCGCCAGCGCCGGGGGCACCGGCGGACCGGCCTGGGTGCTCGGCTTGTCTGGGCGCAGCCGCACGAAGCGGGGAAAGCGGAGCCGGCCGTCGGGGGTCTGCTGCCCGTACCGCACCTCGACCACCAGCTCCGGCCGTACCCAGGTGGCGTCCCGGGCGTCGTCGCGGGTGAGCGGTTCGGCAAACGGCGAGGTGTCGGTGCGCAGCGGCGCCAGGGCGGTGAGCAGGGCCCGTTCGGCGGCGGCGCTGATCCCGCCGCCGACCCGACCGCGGTAGACGAGCCCACCTCCGGCGGCCGGGGAGCCGACCAGCAGCGCCCCCAGTCGCCGGGCGCCCGGCCGCCACCCGCCGATGACGAAGTCGCCGGTCTCGTCCCGCTTGATCTTCAGCCACTCGGTGGAGCGCTCTCCTGGCCGGTACGGCGAGTCGCGCCGCTTGGCCACCACGCCTTCGAGGGAGTGTTCGGTGGCTGCGGCGAGCGTGGCCGGCCCGTCGTCGAAGCTCGGCGGGACCAGCCAGTGCCGGCTCGCGGGCAGCCGCCCGGCCAGCTCTTCCAGGAGCTGCCGCCGCCGGTGGTAGGGCTCGGCCAGGTGCGACTCGCCGGCGAGCCGGAGCAGGTCAAAGATCATGTAGGTGACCGGGGCGGACCCGGCGAGCTGGGCGGCCCGACTGCGGTCCCGCACGTGCATCCGTTCGGCGAGCGCCGCAAACGAGGGGCGCCCGGCGGCGTCGAGCACGACTATCTCCCCGTCCAGCACCGTGTCGGGATCGACGGCGTCGGCCAACCCGGCGAGCTCCGGGTACGCGGCGGTGACCTCGGCGCCGGAACGGGCGTAGAGCCGCACCTGGCCACCCTCGACCACCGCGATTGCGCGTACGCCGTCCCATTTCATCTCGTACGCCCAGTCGCCGTCGCCCGGCAGCGCCCCTGTTACCGCTAGCATCGGGGAGATCACCACCCGTTTACTGTGCCATGCTGGCTGGTAGGGGGGTCCCGCTGGGAGGAGATGGCATGCGGGCGATCTGGAAGGGCGCGGTCTCGTTCGGGCTGGTCTCGATCGGGGTAAAGCTCTACGCGGCTACCGAAGAGAAGACGATCCGGTTCCACCAGGTGCATCGCCGGGACGCCGGTCGGATCCGCTACCAGCGGGTCTGTTCGGTCTGCGGCGAGCAGGTGAGCTACGACGACATCGCCAAAGGGTACGACCTGGGCGGCGGCGAGCTGGTGGTGCTCACCGACGAGGATTTCGAGGACCTGCCGCTCGCCACCTCGCGGGCGATCGACGTACTCGAGTTCGTGCCGGCTGACCAGATCGATCCGATGTTCTATAACAAGGCGTATTACCTGGAGCCGGAGGCCAGCGCCACCAAGCCGTACCTGCTGCTGCGCGATGCACTCGGCGACAGCAAGCGGGTGGCGGTGGTGAAGGTCGCGCTGCGGCAGCGGGAGCAGCTGGCCACGCTGCGGGTACGCGAAGGGTTGCTGGTCCTCAACACCATGCTGTGGCCGGATGAGGTCCGGGCGCCGGAGTTCGGCTTCCTGGACGAAGAGGTGGAGACCCGGGAGCCGGAGCTGGCGATGGCGATGTCGCTGATCGACTCGATGACCGGGGATTTCCACAGCGACGCCTACACCGACGACTACCGGGAGGCGTTGCAGCAGATGATCGACGCCAAAGTGGAGGGACGTGAAGTGGCGGCGCCGGAGGAGCCGACGGAGGCACCACCGGCGGTTGATCTGATGGCGGCGCTGCGGGCTTCGGTGGAACGGGCACAGGCGGCCCGAGGTGGCGAGAGCAGCGACGAAGAAGCGGACCGGGAACCCGTCGAGCCGACTCCGATCAGCGCGGCTCGTTCCCGCTCCGGCGGCGCTCGGCAAGGCACCAAACAGGCCAGCGGGAAGCAGGCCGGCACCAAACAGGCCAGCGGGAAGCAGACCAGCGCGGAGCAGGGCGAGCGGAAGTCACCCGGGAGCAAGCAGCGCAACAGCCGGCAGAGCGGCGGGAAGGCGGACGCGGGCAAGCGGAGCGGAGAGAAACAGCGCAGCACCGGCGAGTCGACCGAGGCGACGCCGAAGAAGGCCAGCCGCGCCCGCAAGTCTGCGTAGACACCTCCGGGCCGGTGGTTGACGAACCCGGCTCCGCACCTACGGCGCCGCGTGCGCCGGCTCCAGCGCCTGTGGCCTGACCTCGGCCGGTGGGCCGCTCAGGGTGCCGGTCGATCCTGCCACGACCAGGCCAGTTTCACCCGGTCGGATTAGCCTGTCCTTTGTAGCACGTACTGACTGGTACACTCAGTGGATCGTCCCACTCCGCCGCGCTGCGGCGCGCTAATCGTCGTAGTCAGCAGAAAGGGCAGCATGCGCGAGCGAGACACGTACCCGGCCGGAGTTCCCTGCTGGGTGGACCTCCCGTCCCCGGACCCGCAGGCTACCGCCCGGTTCTACGCCGGCCTGTTTGGCTGGGAGATCAGCGACCCCGACCTTGGGGGTCACCTTCTGGCCCGGCTGGACGGGTCCGAGGTCGCCGGGTTCGGCCTCCTGACGTCGGATGACCAGGCCGGGGCCGGTTGGCGGACCTACCTGTGCGTGGCCGACGCTGGCGAGACTGCTACTGCGGTCGGCGCCGCTGGCGGGAAGGTGTTGCGGGAGCCGCACCTGACTCCAGGGGCCCGGGTCGCGATCTGCGCTGACCCCCAGGGGGCGGTCTTCGGGCTCTGGCAGGCCGACGGGCTGGCCGGGGCCCGGCTGGTGAACACGGCCGGCGCCTGGAACTGGAGCGAGCTCAAGGTTCGGGACCCGGACCCGACCATGGCCTTCTACCAGCAGGTCTTCGGGTGGCAGACCGACATCCTCGACTTCGGGGGCCAGGTCGCGATGATGGTACGGATGCCCGGGTACGGGGACTTCCTGGAGCTGGTGGAGCCTGGCATCCGGGAACGACACGGAGCGGGTGGGGCCCCGCCCGGGTTCACCGACGCGGTCGCCTGGATCGAACGGATCGACCCGGAGGACGACATGACCGCCCCGCACTGGAGCGTCACCTTCTCGGTGGCTGACGCCGCCGCCACCGCGGCCCGGGCCGAGCACCTCGGTGGGGGGATCATCGTCCCACCCTTCGATGCCGGGGAAGGCCTGGTCGCGGTCGTCTCCGACCCGGACGGGACGATCTTCGCGGTCAACGAGTATCAACCGACCGAGGCCGGGTAGTTAGTCGGTGGCGAGATGTAGCTCGATCCGACCCAGGTTCAACCTGGCCGCATCGGTAAGACTGCGGAGCTGGCCCGCGGTAGCTCGACCGGGGAACAGAAACCTCTCCCGGGTAAGAATTGCCGCGATCATCAGAGCCGGGAAGCTAACGTGAAAAGGCCGGGCCACCTGATGGTGACCCGGCCCTACTTCCAAATCTGGCCCTTGCGGCCCAAGCCTGGATCACCAGCCGAACTGGCGATCCAAATGTAAGGGCCGTGCCCAGGGAGGACACGGCCCTTATCTCGTGGCGGGGGCGGGATTTGAACCCGCGACCTTCGGGTTATGAGCCCGACGAGCTACCGAACTGCTCCACCCCGCGTCGCACGGATAAGGATAGCGCAGTGGCGCCCGGAGGCAAAACCAGGGGGTCGGCGAGTCAGTACCACCGGAAGCGCCCGCCTACTCCACTTCGATGACGACCTCGGCGCTCTCCCCCCGGTCGCCGTCCACCGACGACCACAGTTCGTAGGTACCGGGCTCCAGGGTGACGGTCAGCTGCTCCGGGCTGGCGCCGGGCGCCACCTCGGAGGTGCTGCTGCTGACGCCGGGCCCTTCGATGCTGAGCAGGTGAGGCTCCTGGCCCTCCTGCTCGACCACGAAGGTGTACGTACCCGCCGGGAAGATCGTCGCCGGCAGTAGCACCTCGTCGTCGACGAGGATGACCGGCACCTCCGCCGCTTCCTCGTCGGCTGCGGGCACATCGTCGGTCTCCGGCGGGTCGACCGGCTCGACCGGGGCTACCGGCTCCTCCTGAGCCGGCGTGGTCGAGTCGTCCGCATCATCGGCGGTGCAGGCGCCGGCGGCGAACGCGACCGCCGCAGCGGCCAGCGCTCCGCCAGCGCGGCGTAGAACGCGAGACATGAATGCTCCTCTCTCCAGGACACTGCTGGGCACCCGCCGCGCTGACCGCGGTTCGAGGCCTCACCCTGCCCAACGCTTCAAACGGAAAGGAGGTATGCGATTACCCTTAGTAATGACATTGATGGGATGAAGAGCACAGCCACGCCGCGTACCCTTGAGCCTCGATGAACACGCCGACTCCCTCTTCAACGAGCGAGACCGACCGCCAACCGAGCGCGCCCCAACCGGGTGAAATCCGGACCTTTCAGCTGCACCGGGGCCGGATGCGCAGCCAGCGCCAGGAAAATCTGCGCCGGCTCGCCCCGAGGTTCACGGTGGCGGCCGACGGGCCACCGCTCGACCCCGCGACCATCTTCGGCCGCCCGGCGCCGCTGGTGGTGGAGATCGGTTCCGGGATGGGCGACGCGACCGCCGCGATGGCCGCCGCCGACCCAGACCGCGACTACCTCGCGGTAGAGGTCCACCCGCCGGGAGTGGCGCAACTACTCGGCCTGATCGAGGCGGGTGGGCTGACCAACCTGCGGGTGGTCCAGGGCGACGCGTTGCAGCTGCTGCGGCAGCGGGTAGCGCCGGCGAGCCTAGCCGCCATCCACGCCTTCTTCCCCGACCCGTGGCCCAAGCAGCGCCATCACAAGCGTCGACTGTTCCAGCCGGCGCACGTGAGCCTGCTGCGGTCCCGGCTGGCGCCCGGCGGGGTCCTGCACACCGTCACCGACTGGCCGGACTATGCCCGGGTCATCCAACGCACCCTCGACGCCGACCCCGAGCTGGTCGATGCCTACGACGGTTGGGCGCCCCGGCCGGCGTACCGTCCGGAGACGAAGTATGAGCGCAAGGCCCACGCGGCCGGCCGACCCAGCTTCGAGTTGCGCTACCGCCGCCGCTGATCAGGCAGCCGATTTCGCGCAATCCACCCCGCGGGGTTGCATCGTCGGCGCCAGGACCGGGTAGGGGCATCCCAGACAGATGCGGACACCCAGCCGGACGGGGGCAGCGAGATGCGGCACGAGACAGCACGGCAGGACCCACAACAGCGGTACGCCGGACCCGAGGAGCAGGGGCCGGAGCAGCTCGAATACCCCGGGCACACCGGCGGGCTCGACCGGCAGCCCGACCACGGGGAGCAGAGCTACCAGGGTCGCGACCGGCTGGTGGGGCGGCGGGCGCTGATCACCGGCGGCGACTCGGGGATCGGGCGGGCGGTAGCGCTCGCCTACGCCAGGGAAGGCGCGGACGTGATGATCTCCTACCTCCCGGAGGAGGAGAGCGACGCGGCCGAGACCGCCCGGCTGGTCACCGAGGCGGGGCGGAAAGTGGTCCAGGCGCCGGGTGATGTCCGAGACGAGGGCTACTGCCGGCAGTTGGTGCAGCGGGCCGTGGACGAACTCGGTGGCCTGGACATTCTGGTCAACAACGCCGCCTACCAGATGGGCCAGCCCGGCGGCATCGAGGAGATCACGACCGAGCAGTTCGACCGGGTGATGAAGACCAACCTGTACGCGATGTTCTGGCTCTGCAAGGCCGCCGTACCGGTGCTGCCGCGCGGTTCGACGATCATCAACGTCTCCTCGATCCAGGCCGAGAACCCATCCCCCAGCCTGCTCGACTACGCCACCACCAAGGCGGGGATCAAGGCGTTCACGCAGGCGCTCGCCACCGATCTCGCGGACCACGGTATCCGGGTCAACGCGGTGGCACCCGGACCGATCTGGACCCCGTTGATCCCGGCGACGCTGCCGGCGGAGTCGGTCGAGCAGTTCGGCGGCGACACCCCGCTCGGCCGGGTCGGCCAGCCGATCGAGGTGGCTACCGCCTTCGTCTACTTCGCGTCGCCGGAGTCGAGCTTCGTCACCGGGGAGGTGCTGGCGGTGACCGGTGGTAAGCCGATGAGCTGACCCCCGTACCGGAGCAACGGGTGAATTGGCGAGGGTATGCCGGCGGGTGCCAAACTGAGCGCGCCGGTTCAGTGCCGGTCCGTCAGACTAGGGGACGACCGGGCGACCACCGACCAGGGAGACAGGAGTGTGCCGATGAGTGCCGGATGGGTGCTCCCCGAGGGGGTGCTGGCGCAGGCGCCCAGCTACACCCCCCGCCCGGCCGAGCTGGCCGATCTTGAGCTGCTACTCACCGGCGCCTTCGCGCCCCTGACCAGCCTGCCCACCAGCACCGACCTGCGCTCGATCAGCGCCCATGGCACCCTCGCCGACGGCACCCCCTGGCCGGTGCCGGTAACCCTGGAGGTGCCGACCGAGCTGATCTCCCAGCTCGAATCGGACAACCCGCTACGGCGGGCGCTGATCCTCACCGACACCGAGGGCGCACCGGTCGCCGCGGTGGACGTGATGGACAGCTGGCCCACCCGGGACGGCATGAGCGGGGTCGGTGGGCCGGTGCGGGCCATGGGCGAGTCGCCCCGGTGGGCCTTCAAGGCGCTACGCCGCACCCCGCAACAGGTCCGGGACGAACTCCCGCCGGGCCGGGTCGTGGGGGTGGTGGCCGACCAGCCGCTCCACCGGCCACAGCTGGCGCAGATCGTCCACGCCACCCGTACGTTGCAGGCGCACCTGGTGGTGATGATCCCCACCGCCGGTCCGCCGGCGGCCGGCCTGTCCAGCGAAGCGCTGGTGCGGTGTGTGCTCGCGGCCGACGACCGGTTGCCGACCGCCACCGTGGTCACGGTGCCGTTGCGCCGCCGCGCCAACGAAATCCACGATGCCCTGATCCGGGCGCGGGTGGCCCAGTCGTACGGGGTCACCCACCTGCTCGCGGGCGGCCCCACGCTCTCGGGCGGTGGCCCGCGGGTGCTGGTGCCCCGGGAGCTGGCCTACGACAGTCGGGACGGGCAGTGGCGGGGGCGGGACGACATCCCACCCCGCAACCAGCGCGCCGCGCTCACCGCGACCGAGATCGACGACCTGCTCGACCGGGGCTTTCCGCTGCCCGAGTGGCACACCCCACCGGCGGTCGCCAAAGAGCTGGCCCGGGCCCGCCCGCCGCGCCGGCACCGGGGGGTGGTGCTCTTCTTCACCGGGCTCTCCGGCTCCGGCAAGTCGACGATCGCCCGCGGGGTGGCGGCGTCGCTGCGGGAGACCGGCGAACGGTCGGTGACCGTGCTCGACGGCGACATCGTGCGCCGCAACCTCTCAGCTGGGCTGGGCTTCTCCAAAGCCGACCGGGACCGCAACATTCAACGGGTCGGCTGGGTGGCGGCCGAGATCGCCAAACACCGCGGCATGGCGATCTGCTGCCCGATCGCCCCGTACGCCGCGCCCCGGACCGAGGCCAGGGCGGCAGCGCTCGCGGCCGGCGCCGGCTTCCTCCTGGTCTGGGTCGCGACCCCGCTCGCGGTCTGCGAGCAGCGGGACCGGAAAGGCTTGTACGCCAAGGCCCGCGCCGGTGAGCTCACGGGCATGACCGGGGTGGACGACCCGTACGAGGAGCCGGCGGACGCCGAGTTGGTGGTCGACACCACCAAGCTCAGCATCGACGAGGCGGTCGGCACGGTGCTCGGCTATCTGGAGGAGCACGGCTGGATCGAGACCGCCCGGGTGGCCTGAGCGGGCTGCGGGGATCTGCCTCACCCTTTCCCGGCGCACCCTGAGACGGCCGTGACCAGCGTGACTGGGGTAGCCTGTGCGGCGCGGGGGGCCGGTCGCACAGGAGGAGGACCTGATGCGGATCAAGACTGCCGCAGTGCTGGTCGCGGGGGCGCTGGCGCTGTTCGGCGCCGGGTGTGGCGGCGACGACGCAGCCGACGACCCGGACGCCCCCACCACGGCGCCGACGCCGGACCCAGCGGATTCGCCGGACGGTGACGCGGACGGCGCCGATGATGCGGACGATTCGGGCCAGGCTCCCACTGCGTTCAACGAGGAGACCGCCAGCGGCAGCTACGAATGCGGCGGCCAGGACGTCACGGTCAACAGCGAGACGGCCGACCTCGAGTTCACCGGGGCCTGCGGCATCGTGGTGATCAACGGCGACGACGCCGAGGTGATCATCGAGGAGGCCGAGATGATCGTGGTCAACGGCGAGAACGCGTCGGTTGTCTACGGCGGTGACCCGGAGGTCGTGGTGAACGGCGAAAACGCCTCTGCCGAGGCCGCCGACGCCGACTGACCGGCCCTGCGGGCGGCGGCCCGGGTCGACCTGAAGATCCAGAGCCCTGCAGCTGTACGACACACGGTGTGTCGTACAGCTGCAGGGTAGTTGATCACTCGGATGTCCTCGCTGGAGCCGGTCCATGCCCCGCCGGTACGGCACCACTGAATTGACCATGGGGTTAGGGACCGGAATCGGCTCCGACCATGTACCTAAGTCCATGATCGGCGCGGGTCTCGGCCGCTGGGGTGGGCGCGGGTCTCGGCCGCTGGGGTGGGCGCGGACCCGATCGGGCAGGGTGATGAACTAGCCACATGACCGAGCAGACTCCGGCCGCTGCCGCCCAGCCCCCCGGCGGCGCCGTGGTGGTGCCGCCCGAGTTGGCCGAGCTGAGCTACGAGCAGGCCCGGTCGGAGCTGGCCACCGTGGTGGAGCGGCTGGAGGCCGGCGGCGCCACCCTGGAGGAGGCGCTCACGCTCTGGGAGCGGGGCGAGGCGCTGGCCCAGGTGTGCCAGCAGCGGCTCGACGGCGCCCGCGCCCGCCTCGACCGCGCCACCAGCGAACCACCCAATGGTTGACCTCGCCGAGCAGCGCCGGGGGTTCCGGGAGCTGCACCAGTCCGGCACCTTCGTGCTTCCGAACGCCTGGGATCAGGGCTCCGCGCGACTGCTGGCGCAGCTGGGATTCCCCGCGGTCGCGACCACCAGCTCCGGGCTGGCCGCCAGCCTGGGCCGCGCCGACCAGCAGCTCCACCGCGATCAGCTGATCGAGCACGTCGCCGCGCTCAGCTCGACCGTCGAGATCCAGGTCGCGGTGGATGCCGAGCGCGGCTACGCACCGGATCCCGACGGGGTGGCCGCCACGGTGGAGCTGCTCGCCCAGGCCGGCGCCAGCGGTGTGTCGATCGAGGACTACGACCCGGTAACCGGGCAGATCGACCGGGTCGAGGTCGCGGTCGAGCGGATCGCCGCGGCGGCCGCGGTCTGCGACCGCCACGGCATGGTCCTGACCGGCCGGGCGGAGAACCATCTCTACGGCGTGGCGGACCTGGCCGACACGATCGCCCGGCTCAGGGCGTACCGCGCGGCCGGTGCGGCCTGTGTCTACGCCCCTGGTCTGGGCGAGCTCGCGGAGATCACCCGGGTCGCGGACGAGGTCGACGCGCCGCTCAACGTACTCGCCCTCCGGCAGGGGCCAGCAGTGCCCGAGCTGGCCCGGGCGGGCGTCCGCCGAGTCTCCACCGGTGGCGCGCTGGCCTGGGCGGCCTACGGGGCGCTGGTGCGGGCTGCGGGCGAACTACGGGACACGGGCACCAGCACCTTCCTCGACCACGCCCTGGCTCCCACGCTCCGGGACGCCGCCTTCCCGCCCGAACCGCTGGCGTGACCGCCGGCCTGACCCGGCGTGCCCGGCGGCGGGCTCAGTCGGGTGCGCTGGCGGCGGCGAGTTCGGCCAACTCCGCTTCGCTGCCCAGCCCTACCACCATGATCGTCAGCTCGGGTTCGAGCAGCACTAAAGCGTGCTCACCGCCAGCCCCGGTGTAGTACTGCCACGGCTCACCAGCGATCTCACGGTTGCCCGCCGGGGCCGCCTCGGGCGGCAGGTCGGCGGGGAGCAGCTCGTCGGCCGGCAGGGTGCTCTGGATCAGCTGCACGCTGCCGTCAGACGGGGTGACGTAGCCGATCCGGAGCGTTCCGCCGCCACTGGCGCCCGTCGTCGGCTCGGCGAAGGCCGCGCTGATCGGCACCCACTGCTCGTCGAGTTCCGGCTGCCCGGCTGCGGGCAGCCCCGCCTCCCGCGCCTCGGCCACCGCCGGGGCCGGGTCGACCGCCACCGGCTGAGTCCGACCGGTGAGTATCTGATACCCACCGATCAGTAGCAATACCGGCACCAGCAGCACCAGCAGTGAGATGATCAGATCTCGCGGCCGGCGGCTGGCTCGGGCCGGCGGCTGGTCGGTCGGTGCTTCATTCCCCACATATGCCAGGATGCCAAAGAGACTTGAACGCTGGCGGAGAGGTGGTCCCGTTGACCGAGCAGGCGCGTCAGCCACAGGATCTTGACCGCAACCTGGCGCTCGACCTGGTCCGGGTCACCGAGGCCGCGGCGATGGCCGCCGGCCGCTGGGTGGGCCGGGGCGACAAGGAGGGCGGCGACGGGGCAGCGGTGGACGCGATGCGCCGCCTGATCAACTCCATCCCGATGACCGGCGTGGTGGTGATCGGTGAGGGCGAGAAGGACGCCGCGCCGATGCTCTACAACGGGGAACGCGTCGGGGACGGCAGCGGCCCGGAGATGGATGTCGCGGTCGACCCGATCGACGGCACCACTCTGATGAGCAAGGGCATGCCGAACGCGCTGGCGGTGCTGGCGGTGGCCGAGCGCGGGGCGATGTTCGACCCGAGCGCGGTCTTCTACATGGAGAAGCTGGCGGTCGGCCCGGAGGCGGCCGATGTGATCGACATCAGCGCCGGGGTGAAGGAAAATCTCCGCCGGGTGGCGCAGGTCAAGCGCTCCGCCGTCTCCGAACTCACGGTCTGCATCCTCGACCGCTCCCGGCACAGCGACCTGGTCGACGAGGTGCGCGACGCGGGCGCCCGGATCCGATTCATCACCGACGGCGACATCGCGGGGGCGATCAGCGCCGCCCGGGAAAGCTCCGACGTGGACGTCCTGATGGGCATCGGCGGCACCCCCGAGGGCATCGTCACCGCCTGCGCGATGAAGTGCATGGGCGGCGCGATCCAGGCCCGGCTGTGGCCGCACGACGACGCCGAACGGGAGCGGCTGGCCGCCTCCGGGCTGGACCCGAGCGTGGTGCTCACCACCGACGACCTGGTCCGGGGCGACAACAACTTCTTCGTCGCGACCGGGATCACCTCCGGGGACCTGCTGCGGGGCGTCCGGTACCGGGCCGGCGGCGCCTACACCCAGTCGATCGTCATGCGGTCCAAGAGCGGCACCATCCGGGTGATCGACTCGTACCACCGGTTGGAGAAGCTGGCCCGCTACTCGATGGTGGACTTCGACGGCCATCCGCTGGCCGAGCAGGCCTAACCGGGATGCCCCGGCGCCGGGCGCTCGGCGTCGCGCTCGCTGCCGCCTCCGGCCTGGCGATGGCGTTGCAGGCGCGGATCAACGGCGAACTAGCGGTCCAGATCGGCGACGGGGTCGCCGCCGCAACGATCTCGTTCGCGGTGGGCCTGGTGGTGCTGGCGGCGATCGTCTTCGGCTCACCGTACGGCCGCCGCGGGCTGCGGGCGGTGCGGGAACAGCTACGCGCCGGCACCCTGCGCTGGTGGCACTGCCTCGGCGGACTCGCGGGCGGCTTCGTGGTCGCCACCCAGGGGCTCACCGTCGCCTCGCTCGGCGTGGCGGTCTTCACGGTCACCTTGGTCGCCGGTCAGTCCACCAGCAGCCTGCTGGTGGACCGGACCACATTGCCGCCCAGCGGACCGCAGGCGGTCACCCGTACCCGGGTGATCGGGGCGGGGCTGTGCGTGCTGGCGGTGGTGGTGTCGGTCGCCGACCGGCTAGGCAGTCCGCAGACGCTGGGGCTGGCCCTGCTGCCGCTCGCCGCCGGCTTCGGCATCGCCTGGCAGCAGGCGGTCAACGGCCGGGTACGCGCGGCCGGTGGCTCCACCTGGCCGGCGACCTTCATCAACTTCCTGACCGGCCTGCTGGGGCTGCTGCTCGGGTTCGGCATCGGCGTGCTGGTCCGCGGCTGGCCCGGCGGCGATTTGCCGAGCGAGCCGTGGCTCTACGCCGGTGGGCTGCTCGGCATCGCGGTGATCGCGGTCGGCGCGGCGGTGGTCCGGTTCACCGGGGTGCTGCTGCTCGGGTTGGCCGCGATCTCCGGGCAGGTACTGGGCGCGCTCTTGCTCGACCTGTTGGTGCCGGCGGACACGCCGCCAGCGGTGAACACGTACGCGGGCGCGTTGCTGGCGCTGACCGCGGTCGGCATCGCCACGCTCGGCTCCCGCCGCCCCGCCCGGCCCACCCAGTCCTAGCGGCCGATCATGAGCGTGGTGACCGACACGCGCGGCGTGTTGAGCACTTAAGTTCATGATCGGCCGGAACTCCCGGGCGGGTCAGCTGGCGTCCGAGGAGTGGCCGGGGAAGACCCGGGCGGTCGGGTCGATCACGACGGCCGCGTTGTTGACCGCGGTAGCGGCCTCGCCGAACCCGGTGGCGATCAGGCGCACCTTGCCGGGGTACTCGGTGATGTCGCCGGCGGCGAAGACCCGCGGCAGGTTGGTCGCCATCGTCGAGTCGACCAGGATGTGCCGGCGGTCCAGCCGCAGCCCCCACTCGGTGAGCGGCCCCAGGTCCGCGGTGAAGCCGAGCGCCGCGACGACCGTGTCGACCGGGACCGTCTCAGTGCTGCCCGCGGCCTTGTGGGTGATCTCGGCCGAGGTCACCACGCCGTCGCCGAGCAGCTGGCTCACCTCCGCGTTCACGATGATCCGCACCGGGAGCTCCTGCACCTTGGCGATGGTGTGGGCGTGCGCCCGGAACCGGTCGCGCCGGTGCACCATGGTCACCGATTTTGCGACGGGCGAGAGCGCAAGCGCCCAGTCGAAGGCCGAGTCGCCGCCGCCGACGATCAACACGTTCTGGGCGGCGAGGTCCGCCAGATGTTTGACGAAGTAGATCACCCCGGTGCCGGTGAAGACATCGGCCGCCGGCAGCGGGCGTGGGCTGAAGCTGCCGATCCCGCCGGTGATCAGGACCGCCCCGGCCCGCACCGGCTCCCGCCCGGCAAGGCCGAGCACCGGCAGGTCGCCGTCGTAGCTGAGGGTTTCCGCCTGGGCGCCGAGCAGATAGTCAGGCGCGAACGGGGCAGCCTGCTCGACCAGGTTCGCCACCAGGTCCCGCCCCCGGATGCTGGGGAACCCAGCGACGTCGAAGATCTCCTTCTCTGGGTACATCGCGGTGATCTGGCCGCCGGCCTCGGGCAGCGCGTCGATCACCGCCGTGCGCAGGCCGCGGAAGCCGGCGTAGTACGCCGCGAACAGCCCGGTCGGACCGGCGCCCACGATCGCCATGTCCACGTCCCGCATCCGTCACCACCGCGCCTTTCCGCACCGCGCTCGTGCCGAGCGCCGATGGCATGCTTCGACGGTACGGTGAGCCGGCACCCGGGGCAACTGTGCGCGCCGGCCGGCGAGGGCAGCTGGGGGTCAGCGGGGAAGTCGGAAGTCCGGTGGCAGGCCGCCGCCGGGGCCGAACGGGTCGGGCGGCGCCGGCCGCCGACGCTGCCGGAAGATGATCGCGGCGGCGACACCGCCGAGGAAGCCGAACAGGTGCCCCTCCCAGGAGATGCCCTGTTGGCCGGGGAGCGCGCCCTGCAGCTGCCAGCCGTAGAGCACGCCGATCAGCACCCCGACCGCCGCGTTCCACCAGCTGCGCTCGACCACGCCGCGGGTGAGTAGGAGCCCGAGGAAGCCGAAGACCACGCCGCTGGCGCCGACGTGCACCGGATTCGCGTCCCGCAGCGCGTCGCTGACGAAGAAGAGGTTGCCCAGCAGCCAGACGCCGACCCCGGAGACCGCCATGATCACCAGCGTGGACCACAGGGTCCGGCGCAGTCCGCCGGCGAGCACGAAGGTGCCGAGCAGGATCAGCGGCACGCTATTGGCGGTGACGTGCAGGAAGCTGCCATGCAGCAGCGGCGCGAACAGAACCCCGTCCAACCCGGTGAGGTCGCGCGGCCGGATGCCGTGGGCGGCGGCGAAGGAGTAGCCGGGCGTCGCCCAGTCCAGCACCGCGATCAGGAACAGCACCGGCACCACGGCGCACATCACCACGAACGCGCGGCCGATGGTGGCGTAGAAGGCTTCGGTACCGAACCGAAGCGGACCATCGTCCGGTCGGGAGAGTTCGCCCATCACGCCTCCGTTGGTACCAGCCCGGCGCCTCCCCGCCAAATCGGGCCGCGCTGGCGAGACCCGTCAACTGACGTGTGGAGGCTCGGCCGACGCAGCCCGCGCACGCCGTTCCTGGGATGAGTCCCCCTGCCTGCCCACCGGCACGTGGGCGGTCGCGGTGGCGAGGCCGAGTCGGGGCATGTTCACGTAGATCGCTTCCCAACCGCCCGGCTGCACCAGGTACATCTCGTGCCAGACGCCGACATCGCCGTTGCCGCCGACCGCCCGGTTGAAGCGCTGCCAGGCTGGCTGATGTGGCAGTGACGGGTCGCGGGCGAACCGCTCCAGCTGTTCTACGCTGCGCCAGTACTGCACCAGCATCGCGCCGTCCCGACCCAGCCACTGGCCGCCGCCAAGGTACCCAAGGTCCGGACGGCTCCGCAGCACGCGGTTCGCGGCGCCCACTGCCGACCAGACCGGCAGCCACTTGTGCGGCTTCCACCATCTGTTGACTCGCATCCCGAGCAGGAAGACCACGTAGTCTCCGTCGATCTCGGCGGTCATCCGACCCGGCGCGATCTTCGTCATCGCTCACCTCCACTAGATAGTAGATAGTAGCACTATCCGCAATCTAGCGTAATAGCATAGGGGAATGCGAATCGGCGAGCTCAGTCGCGACAGCGGGGTGACGATCCCCACAATCAAGTACTACCTACGGGAAGGCCTGCTCCCGCCGGGCGCGCCCGCCGGCCGGAACCAGGCCAGCTACGACCAGTCGCACCTGGAACGACTCCGGCTCATCCGGGCGCTACGCGACGTGGGTGGGCTGAGCGTCACCGCGGCGAAGGAGGTGTTGGACGCGCTCGACGAACCGGAGCTCAGTGCCCACGAACTAATGGGACGCGCCCACCAGGCGGTGCTCCGCGACCGCGGTAGCGACGCCCTCGGCCCGGAGGATCACGAATGGACCCGGGCCCGAGCCGACGCCGCGGCGGAGATCGCACAGCTCGGCTGGCGGGTCGACCCGGACGCCCCGGCGCTGGACCAGCTCGCCGACGTCATCCTGACACTCCGCCGGGTCAACCGGCCGGACCTGCTGAACCTGCTCCCCCAGTACGCGGCGGCCACGTTGGGCCTGGCTAACCAAGAGGTACGGCTGGCGGCGGCGGACCGGGAGCCGGCCGCGGTGATGACCACAGTGGTAACCGGCACCATCCTGGGCGAGGCACTGCTCGCCACCGTGCGGCTGCTGGCTCAGGAGCACGTCTCAGCGACGCTGGCCGAGGAACGGGGCGAGGGCTGCGAGGGCGACGGCGCTAGCGGGAGCGACGCCGCCAGCGGGAGCGACGGCGAAACACCGTAGCAGGAGCGGGCCGATCGGACCCGCCCCCGCTACGGTCTGCCCGGGCTAATACCAGTTGTTGGACTGGAAGAAGCCCCAGGCACCGCATGGGTTGCCATAGCGGTTGTTGATGTACTCCAGGCCCCAGGAGATCTGGGTGGCCGGATTGGTCTGCCAATCGGACCCGTGTGACGCCATCTTGTCACCAGGCAACGATTGGGGGATTCCGTACGCGCCGGACGACGGGTTCTGTGCCTGGTGGTTCCAGCCACTCTCCCGAGTCCACAGGTTGTCCAAGCAGGACATCTGGTCGATGCCGAAGCCAGCGTCGAGCAACATCGAACAACCGGTCGCCCGGTTGCCGCTGTACTCGCTGCAGGAGGCCGGCACCGGGCCGGTGGAGTCCGAGGGAGCCGGCTCCGAAGCGGACTCCGGTGCTGGTTCGGGCTCGGGCTCTGGCTCCGGCTCTGGCTTCACCTGCGCAGCCTCAGCGCGGACGGTCCGCTCCGACGCGTCCGCGTCGGACGTGCCGCGGCTGCCACGGTCGGCCGCCTCGTCGACTACGCGCTCCAGCTCTGCCAGCTGCATCTGGTAGGCCAGCGTCTCCGCTGGCGGGTCGACTTCCGGTCGCTCGTTGGCGTTACCTGCCAACTCCGCTCCGCCCACCACGCTGAGCGCCATGGCGCCAGCGAGGAGCGAACCGAACGCTAATCGAGCCTTGCGACCGGATGCACCGGTAGTGCCTCTCACCAGGACGATCCCTTCGTCGGGGACACGGACGCAGCGTCGACGCTCAGTTGGATCAACGTGGATCCAGACGGTCACGTAACGCCACCATGACCGTGACTCACCCGAACGGCCGATGGGGGGTCGCTCCCCCTTCGATTGTGAGCCCCAGCACCGCACAAAGTATCGAAAATAAGGGCAAAGGGCCCCCGATTCGGGGGCCCTTTGGGTCGACGAGAAGCGATATGTTGATCGACTTACCGGGGGATGTCCTCCAGCAGATCGGTCACGAGCTCTGCAATCGGGGAACGCTCTGACCTGGTAAGAGTCATATGAGCAAAGAGCGGTTGCCCCTTCAGGGCTTCGATCACCGCGGTCACTCCGTCGTGCCGTCCGACCCGGAGATTGTCGCGTTGCGCGACATCGTGGGTGAGCACCACCCGCGAGCCGGTGCCCATCCGCGAAAGCACGGTGAGTAGCACGCCGCGCTCCAACGACTGCGCCTCATCTACGATGACGAAGGCATCATGCAAGCTTCGCCCCCGAATGTGGGTCAGCGGCAACACTTCCAGCAGGCCGCGCCCGAGCATCTCTTCCACCACATGTTCGTGGACGACCGACCCGAGGGTGTCGAAGACCGCCTGCGACCACGGCGACATCTTGTCCGATTCACTGCCCGGCAGATAGCCCAGATTCTGTCCACCAACGGCGTACATTGGACGGAAGACGATCAGCTTGCGGTGACGCGCTTTCTCCATCACCTGCTCCAGGCCGGCGCAGAGCGCCAACGCCGACTTGCCGGTGCCCGCCCGACCACCGAGCGACACGATCCCGATCGATTCGTCGAGCAACAACTCCAGCGCCACCCGCTGCTCCGCCGAGCGACCCCGCAGCCCGAACGCCTCCCGATCCCCCCGCACCAGCTGGATCGCCTTGTCGGCGGTGACCCGGCCCAGCGCGGATCCGCGGGGCGAGTGCAACACCAGGCCGGTGTGGCAGGGCAGGTCACCGACGTCGGTAGCGATCGACCCGGCGGAGTACAGCTCATCGACCTGCTCCGGGGCCAGGTCGAGCTCGGCCATCCCGGTCCAGGTGGCATCGACCGCCTGGTCATGGCGGTACTCGTCGGCGTGCAGACCGACCGCGGCGGCCTTCACTCGCAGCGGCATATCCTTGGTGACCAGTATCACGTCACGCCCCTCGCTGGCGGCGCCGAAGGCCACCGCCAGAATCCGGGCATCGTTAGTCTCGGCCCGGAACCCGGGCGGCAGGACCGACGGGTCGGCGTGGTTCAGCTCTACCCGGAGCGTGCCGCCCAACTCGCCGACGGGGACCGGGTGATCCAGCCGACCGTGCCGGAGCCGCAACTCGTCCAGCAGGCGCAGCGCTTGCCGGGCGAACCAGCCCAGCTCCGGATGGTGTCGCTTGGCCTCCAACTCAGAGATGACCACGAGGGGCAGCACCACCTCATGCTCGGCAAAACGGTACAACGCGGATGGGTCGGAGATCAGAACCGAGGTATCGACCACATATGTCCGGATCTCCGCTCGCGGATTCGCCTCGCTCATGGCGCGACGCTACTGCCCGATCACCGATCCCGGCTAGTGCCGGCGCACCGGCGGCGCCGGCAGCACCGCCGGGTTGCGGCGCAACACCGCAGCTCAGGGACTGAACCGGCGGTTCAGGAGCCGAATCGGCGCTGCCGGTGAGCGTAGCTGCGCAGCGCCCGGAGAAAGTCCACCCGCCGGAACCCGGGCCAGTTGACGTCACAGAAGTAGAACTCGGAGTAGGCCGACTGCCACAACAGGAACCCACCGAGCCGCTGCTCCCCGCTGGTCCGGATGACCAGGTCGGGGTCGGGCAGGCCCTTGGTATAGAGGTGCTCGGCGATCTGGTCGACGTCGAGCACCTCGGCGACCTCCTCCAACGACTTGCCGGCCCGCGCATACTCCAGCAGCAGCCCGCGCACCGCGTCGGCGATCTCCCGCCGGCCGCCGTAACAGATCGCGAGGTTGACCTGCGCACCTCCGACCCGGTCGGCGGTGCGCTCCTCGGCGGCCTTCAGCGCCGCGGCATGGCCCGCCGGCAAGAGATCCAGTGCGCCGACCATCCGCAGCCGCCAGGGCTGGCCCTCCGCCGCCAGCTCGGTGACCAGATCCTCGATGATCTGCAGCAGCGGGGCCAGCTCCGCGGCGGGTCGGGACAGATTGTCGGTAGAGAGCAGCCACACCGTGACGTGCCCGACCCCGACATCGTCGCACCACCGGAGTAGCTGCTTGACCCGCTCCGCGCCGACCAGGTGACCGTCGTTGGGGTTGACGAAGCCCATCTCGCGGGCCCACCGCCGATTGCCGTCGACCAGCACCCCGACGTGGTCGGGCAACGACTTACCGGCGAGCGCGGTGGTCAACCGGCGTTCGTACAGGGAGTAGAGGAGGTTGCGCAGCTTCATCGCCGCCAGCTTAATCCCCGACCGCCAGGCCCGGGGTCCGACGGTGGCCCCAGGCCCGACGGCCGAATGGTCACTGCTCGCCCAGCCGCGCCCGCAGCGCGTCCAGCTCTGCCCACAGCACCCCGGGCAGTTTCTCGCCGAACTTCTCGAACCACTCCGTCACCTGCGGCAGCTCGGCCCGCCACTCCTCCGGGTCGACCCGCAGCGACGCCTCGATGTCCGACCGCGGGGTGTCCAGTCCGGACAGATCGAGCGCATCCGCCGTCGGCACGAAGCCGATCGGCGTCTCCACCGCCTCGGCGTCGCCCTCCAGCCGCTCGATGATCCACTTTAGAACCCGCGAGTTCTCGCCGAACCCGGGCCACAGGAACCGGCCGTCGTCGCCGCGGCGGAACCAGTTGACATAGAAGATGCGCGGAAGCTTGCTCGGGTCACCCGCGCCGGCACCAGCGCCCTTGCCCATCTCGATCCAGTGCTGGAAGTAGTCACCGCCGTGGTAACCGATGAACGGCAGCATCGCCATCGGGTCCCGCCGGACCACCCCGACCTCGCCGGCCGCCGCGGCGGTGGTCTCCGACGACAACGTAGCTCCCATGTAGACCCCGTGCACCCAGTCCCGGGACTCGGTCACCAGCGGCACAGTGGTCTTGCGACGGCCACCGAACAGGATCGCCGAGATCGGCACCCCCTGCGGGTCGTCGTACTCCGGCGCCAGGATCGGGCATTGGTTGATCGGCGTGCAGAAGCGCGAATTCGGGTGAGAGGACAACGCGTCAGAGTCCGGCGTCCAGTCCTGGCCCCGCCAATCGGTCAGGTGCGCGGGCGGCTCACCCATGCCCTCCCACCAGACGTCACCGTCGTCGGTGAGCGCGACGTTGGTGAAGAGCGAGTTGCCTCGCTCCAGCGTACGCATGGCGTTCGGGTTGGTCTTCCAGTCGGTGCCCGGGGCGACCCCGAACAGGCCGTACTCCGGGTTCACCGCGTAGAGCCGGCCATCCTCGCCGAACCGCATCCAGGCGATGTCGTCGCCGAGCGTCTCCACCGTCCAGCCGTCGATGGTCGGCTCCAGCATCGCCAGGTTCGTCTTGCCGCAGGCGGACGGGAAGGCACCGGCCACATAGTACGATTTGCCCGCGGGGGAGGTCAGTTTGAGGATCAGCATGTGCTCGGCCATCCAGCCCTCGTCCCGGCCGATCACCGAGGCGATCCGGAGCGAGTAGCACTTCTTGCCGAGCAGCGAGTTGCCGCCGTAACCGGAGCCGAACGACCAGATCTCCCGCGACTCCGGGAAGTGCGAGATGTACTTCGTGTCGTTGCACGGCCACGGCACATCGCTCTCGCCGGTCGCCAGCGGGGCGCCCACCGAGTGCAGCGCCGGCACGAACTCGGCGTCTCCCCCCATCCGCTCCAGCACCGCGTTGCCCATCCGGGTCATGATGTGCATCGAGATCACCACGTACGCGGAGTCGGTGATCTCCACCCCGAACCGGGGCTGCTCGGCGTCGAGCGGGCCCATGCAGAACGGGATCACATACATCGTGCGACCGCGCATGGCGCCCCGGAACAGCTCGGTCATGGTGGCCTTCATCTCGCCGGGGTCCCGCCAGTTGTTGGTAGGTCCGGCATCGGCCTCGTCGGCGGAGCAGATGAAGGTGCGCTCTTCCACCCGGGCGACATCGCTGGGGTCGGTCCGCGCCCAGAAGGAGTTGGGCCTGCGGTCGTCGTTGAGCCGCACCAGCGTGCCGGCGGCGACCAGGTCGTCGGTGAGCCGCTGCCACTCCTGCGCCGACCCGTCGCACCACACCACCTGGTCGGGCGTGGTCAGCTCCGCCACCTCGCCCACCCAGGTCAGCAGGTCCTGGTGTGGTGTCGGGGCATCGTCCAACCCGGGTATCACGGTCGCAGTCATGGCAGCTCTCCTCATTGATCGCCTCAAACCCAATACGCCGTCGCCCGCCGCGGCGGCTGTAAGGGGGTTTGTTGCACAGCCTAGACCCAGAATGTGGGATTGGACACGCCCTGATCTTGTGAAGAACTGCACAAGCTGCTGGTAACGCGCCCAGTTGAGCAAAAACCACCGCCGAACTCACCACTTGAACGCAGAATCTCCGGCCCGCACCGGATCACGCTGGCCGGCCCAGCGTATCGGGAATATCGGACTAAATCTCGCATTCAATGAAGCGGCCCGGACGGCTCTGACCGTCGCCGGCCGGGCGCGGCGTTCCTGCGCTCAGCCAGGTGCCGCCACGGTACGCTCGCCGGGTGTGGCTGACGCGTCTCTCCGAACGTTTCCGCGGCCTGGTCCACGAGATGGGGAAGTTCGGTGTCGTCGGCGCGGTGGCGTACGCGGTCGACACCGGCATCTTCGTGATCCTCGTGCTCACCATGGAGTCGCTGGTGGCGAAGACCATCGCCACCGCAGTCGCCGCCACCGTCGCGTTCATCGGTAACCGGTTCTGGACCTGGCGACACCGGGCCCGCTCCGGGCTCACCCGCGAGTATGTGCTCTATTTCACGTTCAACGGCATCGGGCTCGCTATCTCGTTGGCGATCCTCGGCGCCAGCCACTACGGCCTCGGCGCGATCTGGCCGGCCTTCCAGACCCCGCTCGCCGACGTCATCGCCGCAAACGTGGTGGGGCTCGTGGCCGCGACCATCTTCCGGTTCTGGTCCTACCGCACGTTTGTCTTCCGCGAGCCCACGCCCGCAGCCCACCCCGGCGAGAGCACCGACGCGGCGGCCACGAAGGCCAGCCCGGACAAGCGTTCGCCGCAGTGGCGTAAAGTGGCGTAGATGCGTGGCTGGTATCGACGGTGGCGAAGCCTGATCGGAGAGATGTGGCGGTTCGGCATCGTCGGCGCCACCAACGTCGCCATTAACTTCATCGTCTTCAATGCCCTGGTCATCGCGATCTTCGCCGGCAGCGAGCTCAAGGCGAATCTGGTCGCCACCGCGTTCGCCACCACCACCTCGTACCTGATGAACCGCAGCTGGACCTTCCGGCACCGCAAGACCTCGAAGATCCCGCGCGAGTATGTCCTCTTCTTCGCGTTCAACGCGGCCGCGCTGCTGATCGAGCTGGCAGTGATGGGCCTGTTCAAGTACGGCTTCGGCATGACCAGCCTGCTCGCGCTCAACCTCGCCAAGGCGCTCGGGTTGGCGCTGGGCACGGTCTTCCGGTTCTACACCTACCGCACCTTCGTC
This sequence comes from Natronosporangium hydrolyticum, assembly GCF_016925615.1. Classification (NCBI taxonomy): domain Bacteria; kingdom Bacillati; phylum Actinomycetota; class Actinomycetes; order Micromonosporales; family Micromonosporaceae; genus Natronosporangium; species Natronosporangium hydrolyticum. The sequence continues at coordinate 555,350 of NZ_CP070499.1, read as the reverse complement.
TTCGCTGGCCGGCCGGAGAGCCCGACCTCGGCCCCGCCGACCAGCGACGGCGCCGTCCCTCCGGAGCCGGCGGCCAGCACCGCCCCCGGGCCACCCACCGAAGCGTTTGCGAGCCCACAACAATGACGAGTCCCACCTCCCCCGACCTGTGCCACGACCCGTCGCTCGGCGCCCGCTCGGGCACCGGCGACACCGCCGACCTCTACTGGGAAGATCTGGTGCCCGGCCGCCGGTTCGACCTCGGCACGACCGAGATCGACGGGGCCGAGATGCTCGCCTTCGCGCAGCGGTACGACCCGCAGTGGTACCACGCCTCCGAGGAGCTCGCCGCCGACAGCGAGTACGGCGAACTGATCGCCAGCGGATTCTTCACCGCCAGCCTGTTCATGCGGGCGTACGTCGACGGTCTACTCTCCCGGGCGGCCGCCGCGGCCTCGCCGGGGGTGGAGGAGCTGCGCTGGCTCGCCCCGGTCCACGCCGGTGACGAGCTCTCGACCGAGCTGGAGGTGGTCGACCGCGCACCATCGCGGGCCAAGCCGGACTGCGGCACCGTCACCCTCCGGGCGGTGATGACCCGGCTGACCGCCGCCGGTCACTCGGAGCCGGTGCTACGTATCCAGTTTCGGGGTTGGTTCCACCGCCGCGGGTAGCCGCGGCCGGCGGTTACTGCTGCTTGCCGTCGTTCAGCCCTTCCAGGATCTCCCGGAACTGCTGGTCGCCCAGTGAGTGCCGGTCCCGGTCGGAGTCGACCAGCTCGTAGAGCAGGGTCTGCACCCGGTGGACCTTCGGCATGTCCTTGAGTTCGGTGGTGCCGTCCTGCCCGGCCGACTCGATTATCAGGGTGCCGCACCGGAAGAACCGATCCACCAGGGTCTGGTTCATCGTGTGGTTGTTGACCCGGTGCAGCGGGATGTCCCGGCGCTCCCGGTGGAAGATGCCGAACTGGAGCACCACCCGCTCGTTGGTGAAGACGTAGTGGGTGGTGCGCCACACGATCCATGGCCAGACCGACAACCAGAGCACCGCGATGATCGCCAGGCCGCCGATCACGTAGAGCCCGATCTCGCCCGCGCCATCCTCCGGCAGGAACCACCAGGCCGCCGCGACCACCGCGACGCCGAGTAGGAAGACGAACACTGGCCGCACCATCTCGCGCCAGTGTGGATGCAGGTGCATCACGACTTTTTCGTCTTCGGTGAGAATGTTCTCCGGGAACGCCACGGCGACAGCGTAACCCTCCCCCGCCATCCGCGCACTAGACCTATCAGAAGATCAAGTGCCCTGAGGCTGTACGACGCGCTGCGTGTCGTACAGCTTCAGGGCACTTGATCTTGGTACGCCGGCTCAGCCGGGGCGCAGGTGGGTGACGTCGCCAGCGGCGAGCCGCTGCGTGGCACCGGCCGCGTCGCGCAGCACCAACCGGCCGGCCGGATCGATATCGGCGGCGTGCCCGGTCAGCTCCCCGCCGTCGGGCAGCTGGACCCGAACCGGCTGGCTGAGCGTGGCGCAGAGCTGACGGTAGGCCGGCCGCAGGCCACACTGCTCGGCGTCGCCTCCGGCCCGACACCACCGGTGGTACCAGTACGCGAACCGGTCCAGCAAGCCCCGCAGCAGCTCCGGACGGTCGAGGGTGTCGGCGCCGGCGAGCGCCAGCGAGGTGGCGGGGGGCGTGTGGGGCGGCAGCTCGTCGGCCTGGTTGGTGACGTTGAGGCCGATCCCCACCACCACCGCCCCGGCGGCCACCTCGGCCAGCACACCCGCCGCCTTCCGGCCGTCGATCAGCAGATCGTTCGGCCACTTCAAGCGGGCCGGGACCGCGCCGAGCCGACCCGTCGACTCGGCGAGCGCCACCCCCGCCAGCAGCGGCAACCACCCCCAGTGCGAAGCCGGCACCGCCGGCCGGAGCAGCACGCTCAGGGCCAATCCGGCCCGCGGCGGGGAGGACCAGCCGCGGCCCGCCCGCCCCCGGCCGGCGCGCTGGTACTCGGCGATCACCACCAGGCCCGCCGGTACACCGCGCCGCGCCGCCGCGGCGGCATCGGCGTTGGTGGACCCGGTCTCGCCGACGATCGTCACCTCGGTCCAGAGCCGGTCGGCAGCGAGCACCTCCGCCCGCAGCGCGCTGGGCAGCGCCGGCCGTTCGGGCCGCGGGCTGGTGGCCGGCTCGCCGGCCGGGTCGGCGCTCTGATCCCCGATCACCCGGTGACGGTACCCGCCCAGGCCCCGCCGCCAGGTCAGCACCGAGCTGACCGCCGCGCGCGCCCGACCGGCCCGGACCGCGCCGGCCTAGTCGTCGTCGCGCCTAGTCGTCGTCGCGCCGGTGCCGAGCCTCGACCGCGTCGGCGTGCGACGGCACCGCCGCCCGCCCGGGGACCCAGCGCACCAGCGTCCCGTCCGCGCCCGGGGCGGGGCGGGGCGGGGTGTACACCCGCCGGCCGCTACCCCGCCCGGCCACCCGCCGGCCCGCGGTAACCCCCCGGCCGCCGACCAACGGCCGGCGTACCCGGCCGGGCGCGGCGGCCCGCGGCGAGTGGGCGCCACCACCCCGCCCCGCCGCCCGCCGCCACGGCCACGGCGGCCGGCGCAGCCAGCCCACCACCCGCGCCAGCGACGCCAATCGTCGCGGCAATCCCAGCAGCGACGCCAGTCGTCGCTGGAGCCCCACCAGCCGGTCGTGCCACGGACGCAGCGGTTCCAGATACGGACCAAGCCGAGCCGCCACCGGCCGCGCCCACGCCGCCACCCGCCGCAGCCACGCCCCGACCGGTACCAGCAGCCGCCGCAGCCAGGCCGGTACGAGCGGCCGGAGTAGCAGGTCAACGATCTCGACCCGGTACCGGTAGAGCACCACGACACCGCCGATGAGCAGGGCCAGGCCGAAGAAGAGCATGCCCTGATCAACGATCTGGACTTAAGCCACGAAACGCGACGAGACGCACCGGTCCGCGATCGGGGTCGCGGCGGCGGTGCCGATGATGGATACCATCCACCCGTGACCGCGCCACAGACCGAGCCCGACATCCACACCACCGCCGGCAAACTGGCCGACCTACAGCAGCGGATCGAGGCGGCGGTGCACGCCGGCTCCGCCCGCGCCGTCGAGAAGCAGCACGCCCGCGGCAAGCAGACCGCCCGCGAGCGGATCGAGCTGCTCCTCGACCCCGACTCCTTCGTCGAGTTGGACGAGTTCGCCCGCCACCGATCCACCAACTTCGGCCTCGACGCCACCCGCCCGTACGGCGACGGTGTCGTCACCGGACACGGCACCATCGACGGTCGGCCGGTGGCGGTCTTCTCCCAGGACTTCACCGTCTTCGGCGGCTCGCTCGGCGAGGTGTACGGCGAGAAGATCCTCAAGGTGATGGATCTGGCGATGAAGACCGGCCGGCCGATCATCGGGATCAACGACTCCGGCGGCGCCCGGATCCAGGAGGGCGTGGTCGCGCTCGGCCGGTACGGCGAGATCTTCTTCCGCAACACCCGGGCCTCCGGCGTCATCCCGCAGATCAGCCTGGTGATGGGCCCGTGCGCCGGCGGTGCGGTCTACTCACCGGCGATCACCGACTTCACGGTGATGGTGGACCAGACCAGCCACATGTTCATCACCGGACCGGACGTGATCAAGACCGTCACCGGCGAAGACATCGGCTTCGAGGAGCTCGGCGGCGCCCGCACCCACAACACCCGCTCGGGCAACGCGCACTACCTCGCCAGCGACGAGGCGGACGCGATCGACTGGGTGAAGAACCTGCTGTCGTTCCTGCCCAGCAACAATCTCGACGAGCCGCCGGTCTTCGAACCGGCCGGCGACGACGAGGAGATCACCGAGGCGGATTCCCGGCTGGACACCCTGATCCCCGACTCCACCAGCCAGCCGTACGACATCCGTACGGTGGTGGAGACGGTCCTGGACGACGAGGACTTCTGCGAGGTCCAGCCGCTGTTCGCGGCCAACATGGTGATCGGCTTCGGCCGGGTCGACGGTCGCTCGGTGGGGGTGGTGGCGAACCAGCCGATGCACCTCGCCGGCACCCTCGACATCGACGCCAGCGAGAAGGCGGCCAGGTTCGTCCGGACCTGCGATGCGTTCAACATCCCGATCCTCACGTTCGTCGATGTGCCGGGCTTCCTCCCCGGCACCGCGCAGGAGTGGGACGGGATCATCCGGCGCGGCGCCAAGCTGCTCTACGCCTACGCCGAGGCGACCGTCCCCAAGGTCACCGTGATCACCCGGAAGGCGTACGGCGGCGCGTACGACGTGATGGGCTCGAAGCACCTCGGCGCGGACATGAACTTCGCCTGGCCGACCGCGCAGATCGCGGTGATGGGCGCACAGGGCGCGGTCAACATCCTCTACCGCGGCGAGCTGGCCGCGGCCGAGGATCCGGCGGCGGCCCGCGCGGCGAAGATCACCGAGTACGAGGACACGCTGGCCAACCCGTACCTGGCTGCGGAGCGTGGCTACGTGGACGCGGTGATCACGCCGTCGACGACCCGGCGGCACATCACCAAGGCGCTGCGGATGCTGCGTACCAAGCGGGACACATTGCCGCCGAAGAAGCACGGCAACATCCCGCTCTAGCTCGCCGCGATCACCAGCCGGCTGGCGTCACGGTGCGATAGTACGCTGATGACAGGAGGTGAGCCGCCATGGCGGTCGCGCTGGAGCACCACGTCGGCCCGTGGACCGAAGAGGACTACTTCCGGATCGGTGCCACACCGGACCGGATCGAGCTGCTGGACGGGAGCCTCATCGTGAGCCCGGCCCCCAGCAAGCGTCACCAACACCTCTCCCGGCTGCTCGCCAACCGGCTCGACGAGGCAGCCGCCGCCGCGGGCCTGGCGGTCTACGAGGCGGTTAACGTCCGGCTACAGACCGGCCGGATCGCTATCCCTGATGTCGTGGTCGCCGCCACCGACGACGAGGGGGCCACCGTGGCCGCCGATGAGGTCCGGTTGATCTGCGAGGTGGTGTCACCGGGCAACGCCGGGGCGGATCGGGTGCTCAAGGTCCACCTCTACGCCGCCGCCGGCATCGGCTGGTATCTCCTCGCGGAGCAGGAATCGCCATCGGCGGTGACGCTGCGACTGCTCCGGCTCGACGGCGCGCACTACATTGAGCACGGCCTCGCCAAGCCGGGCACCGGCCCACTGCGCCTGACCGAGCCGTTCCCGCTGGTGCTCGATCCGGAGCCGCTCAGCCGGTCAGTTCGGTGAGCGCAGGCCACAGCAGCAGCCACAGCGCGAGCGCCAGCGCCGCCAGGTTCACCAACCCGAAGATCCCCACCCAGATGATGCCGGGCACCCAGGTGAGCCGGGAGAGCTGATCGGCATCGGACTCGGGCGAGCCCCGGTGCCAGCGCCGCGCCTGCAGCTCCCCGACCGGCCGCACCCCGCCGATCACCAGAAACCACACGAACGCGTACGCGAACCCGGCCTGCAGCTGCGGTTCGGCGTACCAGGAGACGGCGAAGACCGCCGCGCCGGCGAGCACCACCGCCAGCAGGCCATACAGGTTGCGAATCCAGAGCAGCATCACCACCAGCAGCGCCACCGACGCCCACAGCAGCAGGCTTACCCGCTCCGTGCTGAGCAGCCAGGCGCCGGCCAGCCCCAGCAGCGACGGGGTGATGTAGCCCGCCAGCAGCGTGAAGACCATGCCCGGCCCGCTGGGCCGGCCACGGGAGACGGTCAGGCCGGAGGTGTCCGAATGCAACCGGATCCCCGACAACCGCCGGCCGGCGAGCACCGCCACCAGCGCGTGGCCGCCCTCGTGGGCGATGGTGATGCCGTTGCGCGCCAGCCGCCAGGTGACCGGGAAGGCCACCACCGCCAGCGCGGCGGCGGCGGTGAGGATGACCAGGATGGCCGGTGGCGCCGGCTGGGTGCCGAGCAGCTGATCAGCGAGGTCGCCGAACAGATCCGAGAGGTTGTTCACGGGCGCCTAGCCTGCCACAAGCCGAGGGCGGAGGGTAGCCTCCCTCACATGGGCGACGATCAGCAGCAGCTGGTGCGGGTGGTAAAGGGCACCCCGACCGCCGAGGAGCTGGCCGCGCTGGCGGCGGTGCTGTGGCAACGGGCCCGGGCGGCGGCGGTGACTGACTCGCCGGCGGTTTCGGCCGGCTCGCAGTGGGTACGAAGCAGCCGACCGGGGGCCACCGTCGGGGCTCGCCCGGCGGACCGTGGCGCGCACGCGTGGCGCGGTTCGGCGCTGCCCCGCTGAGCAGGCCCCGCCGAGCTATTCATCGGGAGGTCCGCCCATGGAGGAGCAGAAGATCATCGCGGTGGTCGGCGCGACCGGGGCGCAGGGTGGCGGGCTCGCTCGCGCGATCCTCTCCGACCCGGCGGGCGGGTTCACGGTCCGCGCGATCACCCGCCACCCGGACTCGGACCACGCGCAGGCGTTGGCCGGCCGCGGCGCCGACGTGGTCACCGCCGACCTGGACGACCCGGCGAGTCTCCGGCGCGCCTTCGACGGCGCGTACGGCGCATACTGCGTCACGAACTTCTGGGAGCACTTCTCCGCCGACCGGGAGATCGCGCAGGCGGCGGCGCTGGCGGAGGCGGCCCGCGAGACTGGCCTGGCCCACACCATCTGGTCAACTTTCGAGGACACCCGGCGGTGGGTGCCGCTGGACGACGACCGGATGCCGACGCTGCAGGGCCGGTTCAAGGTGCCGCACTACGACGCCAAGGGCGAAGCGGACGCGCTCTTCACCGGCCCGACCACCTGGCTGCGCACGTCCTTCTACTGGGAGAACTTCATCAACCTGGGGATGCACCCGCAGCCGGGCCCGGACGGGGAGCTGAGGTTGACGCTGCCGCTGGATGGCGCGCGGCTGCCGGGCATCGCCGCCGAAGACATCGGACGGTGCGCGTACGGCATCTTCCAGCAGGCCCTGGTCGACCAGGTGATCGGGGTGAGCGGCGGCAATCTGACCGGGGGTGAGCTGGCGGCGGAGTTCACCGGCGCGCTCGGCCGCCCGGTCCGGTACCAGCCGGTCAGCCCCGACGAGTACCGCAAGCTCGGCTTCCCGGGCGCCGACGACCTGGGCAACATGTTCCAGTTCGTACGCGACGCCAACGAAGAGTATTGCGAGGTCCGGGACGTGACCCGTACCCGGTCGTTGAACCCGCGGCTGCTGACCTTCGCGGCCTGGCTCGACACCCACCTGGAGCAGCTCCCGACCGGTTAGCGAAGCGGTCACCGGCGCCGGTCGGTTGCCGGGTAATCTCAACCGCCATGATTAATGTGGGAATCTTCTCCGGAGCGCTACGGTGAGCCGGGTCCGGCTGGTGTTGGCCTCGGCGAGCCCGGCGCGGCGCCGCACCCTCACCGCCGCCGGCATCGACCCCGAGGTCATCGTCAGCGGCGTCGACGAGTCCTCGGTCGACGCGACCAAGCCGGAGGCGCTCTGCGCGGTGCTGGCCCGGATGAAGGCGCAGGCGGTGGCGGACCGGCTCCGGCACGGGCACGGCCCGGCCACCAACCCCGGCGAGCAGGTGCTCGTCCTCGGCTGCGACACCGTGCTCGGCTTCGACGGGGAGGCGCTGGGCAAGCCCGCCGACGAGGCTGACGCGCTGGCCCGCTGGCGGCAGATGAGCGGCGGCGAGGGGGTGCTCTACACCGGGCACGCGCTGCTGGAGGTGGGCAGTGGCCGGTCAGCGGAGGCGGTGGCCGAGACCCAGGTGCACTTCGCGGAGCTGACCGACGCCGAGATCGAGGCGTACGTGGCCACCGGGGAGCCGTTGGCGGTCGCCGGGGCGTTCACCATCGACGGCCTCGGTGGGCCGTTCGTGGAGCGGATCGACGGCGACCCCGGGACGGTGATCGGGCTGTCGTTGCCGCTGCTGCGGCGGCTACTCCGCGAATTGGACCTGCCGATCACCGAGCTCTGGCGCGGCTACCACCCGGAGTAACGCCACCCCGGAGTAGCGCCACCCGGCGTGCGGACCGACCGGCTCAGCGCACCGACCGGGCGAACGCCCGCGCCGCCCAGCCCACCGCCAGGATCGTCAACACCAACACCACCAGCAGGCCCTGCCAGACACTGTCGGCGCCGATGTCGCCGGCGAACAGCGCCCGCACCCCGTCCACCGCCCACGAGAACGGGTTGAAGTGGGAGGCGGTGACCAGCCAGCCTGGCGCGCCGAACTCCCCGGAGATCGGCAGCAGGATGCCGGAGAGCAGGAAGAGCGGCAACGCCACAGTGTTCATCAGCGGCGCCAGCGAGTTCTCGCTGCGGACCAGCAACGCCACCGCGTACGACACCGCCGAGGTCAGCAACGCGATCAACGCGAGCATGAGGTACGCCAACAGCAGGTACGGCAGCTGGACGGTAAGCGCGAACAGCAGCGCCAGCAACGTGATCAGGACCGCCTGCGCCAGCAGCGTGGTGGCGTCCCGCAACGAGCGGCCCAGCAGCAGCGCCACCCGGCTCACCGGCGTCACCCGGGAACGCTCGATCACGCCGGCCCGCAGCTCCGCGATCAGGCCGAAGCCCTGAAACAAGCCCCCGAAGATGGCGAGCAACACCAGCAGACCGGGGACGAAGAATTGGTACGCCTCGGCGTCGGTGTCGATCCCCAGCGGGGCCAGCGCCGGCTCCAGCAACGGCGCGAAGAGCAGCAGATACATCACCGGCTGAAAGATCCCCACGAAGATCCACACCGGTTGCCGGACCTGCAGCAGCAACTGCCGCTGGTAGATCAACCAGATGTCGCGCAGCACCTTCATCGGTCACTCCTCTCGCAGCGACCGGCCGGTCTTGGCCAGGAAGACATCGTCCAGGCTGGGCCGGTGGACCTCCACGGTCTGCAACGGCACCATCGCCCCGTCCAACGCGCGCATGATCTGCGGAACCGCGGTGGCGCCCTCGGCGACGTAGAGCCGCAGCCCGTCGTCGAGGCTCTCCAGCTGCCGCACGTACGGGGCAGCGTCGAGCGCCTGCGCCGCGGCGGCCACGTGGTCGCCGCGTACGCCCACCGTCACCACGTCGCCGGAGATCTCCCGTTTCAGCTCGGCCGGGGTGCCCTGCGCAACCACCTCACCGTGATCGATGATCGCGATCCGGTCACAGAGCGCGTCCGCCTCCTCCAGATAGTGGGTGGTGATGAAGACCGTCATGCCGTCGGCGCGCAGCCGGCGAATCTCGTTCCACATGTGGGCGCGGCTCTGCGGGTCCAGCCCGGAGGTGGGCTCGTCCAGAAAGACCACCTGCGGCTCGTGGATGATGCCGAGCGCGATGTCCACCCGGCGCCGCTGCCCACCGGAGTACGTCTTGCACTTCCGGTCGGCGTACTCGGACAGCTCGAAGGCGGCGAGCGCATCACTGGCCCGGCGCTGCGCGTCGGCCTTGCGGAACCCGTACATCCGGGCCTGCAACACCAGCTCTTCCCGGGCGGTCGACGCCTCCCAGGTGCTGCCGCCCTGCGCCACGTAGCCGATCCGGCGGCGGACCTCGCCGGGCTCCCGCCGAAGATCGGCGCCAGCGACCGTGACCTGGCCGCCGTCCGGTTCGATCAGGGTGGCGAGCATCCGCAGCGTGGTGGTCTTACCGGCGCCGTTGGGGCCGAGGAAGCCGAAGATCTCGCCGCTTCGCACCGCAAGGTCCACCCCGCGCACCGCGGTCACCAGTTTGACCGCGCGGCCTTCGCGGGAGCGGTAGGTCTTGCGAAGACCGCTCGTGGAGATCATCAGCTCGGAGTCGCCGGGGCTCATCATCCGAGTGCTGGACATCGCGGTCAGTCTAGTGGTGCGCGCAGGTGAACTTCGCCGGGACCGGGGACCGTTACACTCCCGAACATGCGAAAGGTTCTTGTCGCCAACCGGGGCGAGATCGCGGTACGGGTGATCCGGGCCTGCCGGGACGCCGGGCTCGCCAGCGTCGCCGTCTACGCCGACCCGGACCGGGACGGTCTACCGGCCCAGCTCGCCGACGAAGCGTACGCCCTGCCCGGCCAGACCGCTGCCGAGACCTACCTGCGGATCGACGCGCTGCTGGCGGTGGCCGCACAGGCCGGCGCCGACGCGGTCCATCCGGGGTACGGATTCCTCTCCGAGAACGCCGACTTCGCCGCCGCGGTGATCGACGCCGGCCTGACCTGGATCGGCCCGACCCCGCAGGCGATCCGCGACCTCGGCGACAAGGTCACCGCCCGGCAGCTCGCCGTACGCGCGGGCGCGCCGCTGGTGCCCGGCACCACCACCCCGGTCGGCGGCCCCGACGAGGTGGTCACGTTCGCCAAGGAGCACGGGCTGCCGGTGGCGATCAAGGCCGCGTTCGGCGGTGGCGGCCGCGGCCTGAAGGTCGCGCGGAGTCTGGACGAGATCCCGGCGCTGCTGGAGTCGGCCACCCGGGAGGCGGTCGCCGCCTTCGGCCGCGGCGAGTGCTTCGTCGAGCGCTACCTCGACCGCCCCCGGCATGTGGAGGCGCAGGTCCTCGCCGACCAGCACGACCACGTGATCGTGGTCGGCACCCGCGACTGCTCGCTGCAACGCCGCCACCAGAAGCTGGTGGAGGAGGCCCCGGCCCCGTTCCTCACCGACGACCAGCGCCGGACCATCCACGAGGCGGCGAAGGCGATCTGCCGGGAGGCCGGCTACCACGGCGCCGGCACAGTCGAGTTCCTGGTCGGCGCGGACGGCACGGTGTCGTTCCTGGAGGTCAACACCCGGCTGCAGGTGGAGCATCCGGTCACCGAGGAGACCACCGGCATCGACCTGGTCCGCGAACAGTTCCGGATCGCCGACGGGCAGCCGCTCCGGTTCACCGAGGACCCGCCGGCCCGCGGCCACTCGATCGAGTTCCGGATCAACGGCGAGGACCCGGGCCGCGACTTCCTGCCGGCCCCGGGCACCGTCACCGAGCTGCGCCTGCCTTCCGGCCCCGGGGTCCGGGTGGACGCCGGGATCGAGCCGGGCAGCGTGGTCGGCGGCAACTTCGACTCGCTGCTCGCGAAGGTGATCATCACCGGTGAGGATCGGGCCGAGGCGCTGGCCCGGGCCCGCCGGGCGCTGGACGAGCTGACCGTCGCCGGCCTCGCCACGGCGCTGCCGTTCCACCGCCTGGTGGTGCGCGACCCGGCCTTCACCAGCGAACCCTTCACCGTCCACACCCGGTGGATCGAGACCGAATGGGCCGGCGGAGTCACTCCGTACCAGCCGACCGGCGCCGACGCCGGCCCGGAGCCGGCCGAGCGGGAGACCGTGGTGGTGGAGGTCGCGGGCAAGCGGCTGGAGGTGACGCTGCCGGCCGGGCTGGGCGCCGCGGCCGGTGGCGGTGCTGCTGGCGGCGGTGGGGCCGGCCGCGGCGGCGCGGCGAACGGTCGGCCGGGCCGACCACCCCGGCGCCGCCGGGAGACCGGGCAGGGGGCGGCCACCAGCGGCGACGCGGTCACCTCGCCGATCCAGGGCACCGTGGTCAAGGTGGTCGCCGCCGACGGTGACCAGGTGGCCGAGGGCGACCCGGTCGTGGTGGTGGAGGCGATGAAGATGGAGCAGCCGCTCACGGCCCACAAGTCGGGAGTGGTCGCCGGCCTGTCGGCGAAGGTCGGCGACGTGGTCTCACCGGGCGCCACCATCTGCACCATCGACTGACTCCGGCCGCGGCGCTCACCCCGAGGTTCGAGCAGTTGTTGCCGCAGGAACAGCAACGTTTGCACATACTTCACGTCAGCGGTCACCGGCTACCCCCATTAGCCAGCCGGCCCCGTACGCTGGCCGACTCGGACAATTTACGCCGCGGCGATCAGTGATCTTGGCTCAAGCGGGCAGCTGAGGTCCTGTTACGTCGCCTACGAGAGCTGCGAGCACAGACGGTGCAGAGCTGGCGGCGCTGGCGGCCGACCCGCGTAGCCGACCCGCGTAGCCGACCCGCGTAGCCGACCCGCGTAGCCGACCCGCGTAGCCGACCCGCGTAGCCGACCCGCGTAGCCGACCCGCGGCCCGGCCCAGCCGATGGCAGAGGTAGCTTCCCCGAGAATCCGTTGAGACAAAAGAGGGCTACGATGGCCGCCCCTTTGGCCGCCCGAACAGCACGAAACGGGCATAACTGAACGTAGTGGGCCTCGGGGTTCGGGATCGCTGGAACTCTACAGGTTCCTTATGCCCTCTTTCAGCCACCTACGGGTGCCCGCGCCAGCGAGCATGTACTTCTTGGTGGGTTGAGTGGCGCCTGATTTGTCAGGATCGGCCGCTTTCGTGACCTTAGTTGATCACCACTCAACCCACCAAGAAGGTCGCAGCGCCGCGTACGGGAAGTCGCGACGCCGCGTACGGGAAGTCGCGACGCCGCGCACGGGAAGTCGCGACGCCGCGTACGGGAAGTCGCGACGCCGCGCACGGGAAGTCGCGACGCCGCGTACGGGAAGTCGCGACGCCGCGCACGGGAAGTCGCGACGCCGCGCACGGGAAGTCGCGACGCCGCGCACGGGAAGTCGCGACGCCGCGCACGGGAAGTCGCGACGCCGCGCACGGGAAGTCGCGACGCCGCGCACGGGAAGTCGCGACGCCGCGCACGGGAAGTCGCGACGCCGCGCACGGGAAGTCGCGACGCCGCGCACGGGAAGGTCGAAGCTGGAAACACGAGGAGATCTCGCCTTGATGGCAGCGCGGGCGCACCTGGGGATGCGGGCCGGCCTGCCCCGTCTGTGCTCGCAGCTCTCGTAGGCGATGTGACGGGACCTCAGTCGACCCGCCCATGATCTCGGGTGGCCCGCGGGAGTTCACCTTCGGACTCCCGCCGAACGGGTCACGTCCGGTCACGTCCGATCACGTCCACAGTGTCCGGCCGACGCCACACCACCACGCGCTCGATGTACCGCCGCAACGCCCGTCGCAACGCCCGTCGCAGCTCGGCTACACCGGCCCGGTGTACGACTTCGAGGGCGACGGCCGGGCCGAGTTGATGTTCAAGACTGCGGCCCGCTCACCGCTGGTGGAGGTCGATCCGGTCGCCCCGTTCGTCGAAGAAGTGCAGCGCTTCGAGGCTCACGGCGACGTTCAGCGACTGCCCCACAGCGATCTGCGGGTACGGCGCGAGGCGGACCACCACCTCGGCGGGTTTCTGGTGGTGGCGGCCGGGGTCGAAGAAGACGCTCTGGGGGTTGCGGGGACGGTCGCCCGGTTCGCCGGCTTCGGCCGTTGCCGCCGCCCCGCCCCGGTTGCCTTTGCTGAACCGGGTGAGCAGCCGCCCCAGCCCGCCCCGGCCGGCGGCGTTGGCGCTGGCCGCCGCCCGCTGGGTGGGGATGCTGGGTTCGTCCAAGGCCACCGCGGTGGCTCCGACGTCCAGGAACGCGAGCGTCTCGTGACCGTGGTGCTCCAGGTACCGGATCTTCCCCACCAGCCGGTGGCCGGGGGTGTCCGGGGCGACCGGGGTGAGCGCCTCCGGCCGCATCCCGACCACGATCCGTTCGCCGTGGTAGTGGGCCATCCGCCGGCTGCGCATGTCGTCCCAGGGTAGGTAGAGCGCCTGGTCGCCGATGGCGAGCGTGACGTGCCGGTCGAGCTGGACGTAGACGCTGGCCTCCAGCAGGTTCATCCGGGGGCTGCCGAGGAACGCGGCGACGTAGAGCGTGGCCGGCCGGCTGTACACCTGGGTGGGTGAACCGACGTCCTGCAACACCCCGTTGCGCATGATCGCCACCCGGTCCGCCATGGTCAACGCCTCGGCCTGGTCGTGGGTGACGTAGATAGTGGTGACGCCGAGTTCCCGGGTGAGCGCCGAGATCTCGGCCCGCAGCTCGGCCCGGAGCCCACTGTCAAGGTTGGAGAGTGGCTCGTCCATGAGGAAGAGGCCCGGCTGCCGGACGATCGCCCGCCCCATCGCCACCCGTTGCCGCTGCCCGCCGGAGAGTTGGCTGGGGCGTCGGCCCAGCACGTCACCGATGCCGAGGGCGGCCGCGACGTTGCTGGTGCGCTCCTGCCGGTCACCTGGCTCGGCACCGGCGAGCTTCAGCGGGAAGCCGATGTTGTCGCCGACGGTCATGTGCGGATACAGGGCGAAATCCTGGAACACCATGGCGATCCGCCGTTCCCGGGGCGGTAGCTCGTTGACCAGTTCGCCGTCGAGCAGGACCGAGCCGGCGCTGGGTGATTCTAGGCCGGCGACGATGCGCAGGACAGTAGACTTCCCGCACCCGGATGGGCCGAGCAGCACGAGGAACTCACCGTCGGCCACGTCCAGGTCGAGGCCGTCCACGGCCACTGTCCCGCCCGGAAAAACCTTGGTGACCTCCTTGAGTGCGACGGTCGCCACCGTCACCTCCTAGAGACGCCCTTATCTCCCGCCGGGAACACTGTGACGAGGATCATCGGTCCCGAACAATCGGGTAAACGACCCATGTGCCGGACGTAACGGGCTCGTTACGCCAACCGGCGGTACCGCCGAAACTAACCGAATCGCCGGGTGAGCAGCCTCATCCGCTGGTACGCCCGCCGCATCGCCAGCCGCCCCACGTACCGGGTGGCCCGCAGCCACGACCGCAGCCCGGCCACCATCACCGGCCCCGGCGTCGCCGCTCGAGGCGTCGCAGCTTCCGGCGACGGCGTCGGCGCCGACCCGGCCGGGCTGGCGGCGTTCGCCTCGCCCGGCGGGACCGCCGCGGCGGCGGTCAGGTCCACCACCCCGTACGCCTCACCGCCCACCCACCGGCTCCCCCACGCCCGCGCCACCGCCTCGGGCAACGGCAGCTGGGGCAGCCAGCGGCGGGCCCGGTTCACCGCCGCGGTCCGCCAGAGCTCGATCGCGGCCGGCGCCGGCCCGGTGCCGGTGCCGCCCGGCAGCAGCTGCACCACCCCGGCCCGCCAGGTGTCGGCGTCGGCCACCAGCCGGCGCACCGTCCGCGGCGCCACCCCCAGCTGGACCGGCACCCGCAGCAGGTACGGGGACGGGAACGCCACGGTCGGGGCGGTACTCACCAGCGACACCCGCGGCTCCGACCGGTACGCGGCGGCCACCAGCCGCAGGTCGAGCAGCGGATCGTCGAGCACCGACCGGCGCTGCTCCGACAGCTCCGACCAGTCGCCGACCAGCAGCACCCGCAGGTCGTACTCGTCGCTGCCGAGCAGCCGGTCGACACACGCCTGCACCTGCTCGGCCGGGGCACCGTTGACGGTGACCACCGCGGTCACCAGCGGCACCGCCCACACCCGCCGGGCCGGGCCGCGCAGCCAGCGGGGCAGCGGCATCCGGTCGGCCAGGTAGGGGCGATTGTGGCGGCGGATCCGCTGGCCGACCCGCATCGCGTGGGACGGGCCGAGGTGCCAGCTGCGCGACTGCGGCTCCGGCACGAAGACCGCCCCGGCCTGGGCGAGCCGGTAGCCGAACTCGCTGTCCTCGCCGAGCCGCAGCGAGGTGTCCAGCCCACCGGCGGCCTGGTAGAGGTCGCGCCGCAGCGCCGCGGTGGCGCCCACATGGGCCCGGAACGCCAGATGGTCGGCGGCGCGCAGCTGTTCGGTCCCGTCGATCAGCTCTTCGACGTAGTCGTGGGGCTCGGTCGCGGAGTGCGGGAACAGCTCCCCGAGGGTGCCGGCCGCCGCCCGCCGCGTAACCTCGTCGACCGCCGGCAGCGGGGCCGAGACGAACCGTTTGTAGCCCAGCGTCACCAAGCCCGGGGCGGCGTGGTGCCAGCGCGCCTGCGCCGCCACATGGTCCGGGAAGGGCACCACGTCGGCGTCCAACCAGTGCAGGATCTCGCCGTCGCTGACCGAGACCCCGACGTGCAGGGCGTTGGCCCGCCCCCAGCCGGTGGAGTGGTCCGCCGCCCGGACGATCCGGCAGTTCGCCGGGGCCAGCTCCGGCAGCTCCAGCTTGGGTTCGGAGCCGTCGTCGACGACCACCACCTCCAGCAGCTCGCTGGGGTAGGTCTGGTGGGCTAGCCCGGCCAGCACCAGCGGCAGCGTCTCCGGGCACTGGCGGGCCGGGATGATCACGCTTACCGGGGTGGTCGGGCGCCAGTTGTCGACCGAGGGCGGCTGTAGGCCGCCCCAGTCGTTGCCCACCGGCGGTGGGGCGTCGCTTGTCACCTACTCACTGTTACCACAAGATCGCCGAACGGTACGCCGATTCGCCGGCGCGGCGCGCGCGTACCGTCCGGCCACCACCGGACCCGCCCGTACCGGCCACCCAGTACGGTGGTCACCGCTGACAGAACCGGTGTCGGGGGGCGGAGCAGGAGTAGGCATGCGCGCAGGATTAGTCGCCCGGGTCCGGGCCACCCAGTCACCCTCGGTCTGGTCAGCGGCGGCCGCCGCCTGCCGGGTCGCCCGCCGGTTCAGCCGGAACCAGTCCCGCTGGTCCTCCCGGCTCGGCTACGCCCTGGAGCGGCGCGACCTTGCCCGGGAGTCCCGGCTCGACGCCGCCGCCGGCCGGGGCGGCGGCTGGCGACTGCGACCACTCACCGCCGCCGAGCAGGCCCAGCTGGTGGCGCGGCAGCGCGCCCACGCGGGCGACATCGCCGGCGCGGTCGAGGCGTGGCAGACGGTGGTGGAGCTCGCCGGGGCGAAGCATCCCCGTTGGGCGGTCCGGCTCGCCGACCTGCTCGACCAGGTCGGCGAGTGGCGCGAAGCGCAACGGGTGCTGACCGAGAACGCCGCCCGCCACCCAAGCCACGCCCTCACCCACCGGCGGCTCGGCGAGGTCTCCCGCGACCTTGGCCGGTGGGGCGGCACCTTCACCGGCACCCGCGCCGGCCGGGCCGAGGGGCAGTTCCACTTCGAGCAACCGCCGACCGCCGATATCACCGTCGCCCGCCAGGCTCTGGAGCGCGCGGCCGAGCTGGAGCCGGCCAAGACCACCTGGCGGGAGGCGCTGTCGGAGGCCCGGCTCGCCGACGGCGACCTCGCCGGCGCCGCCGCGCTCTACGACGCGGCGTTGCGCGACGCCGCCCAGAGCACCGGCCGGTGGGTGCTGGCGGTGAAGCACCGGTGGCAGTTCCAGCTGGAGTCGATCCACCACCGGCAAGGCCAGCCGCGGGTCGAGGATCCGCTCTTCGACTGCGCCGTCACCCCGGGCGGGCCGGTCGCGGACGGGCCGGTGGTCGGCCTGTTCACCGCCCGGTTCGCGTTCAGCGGGCTGGTCATCAGCGGGCTCGCCGCCACCCCCGGGCTGGACCACGTCGACCTGCTGCTCGACGGGGTGAAGGTCCGTTCGTTGAACGTCGGCGGCGACGGATTCTTCCCCCAGTTCGGATTGGACATGAAACGCCCCACGGTCGCCACCTTCCCGACCGAGGCGACGCTGACCGTGCAGGCCCCGGACGGCACCCGACTCCGAACGACCGGCGGCGCCGACTCGCTGCGGCTCACCGTCCCGCACGGCACCGGGGAGCTGCCCGCCATCGTGGCCGCCGGGGGCAAGCTCGACAAGAAAGGCGTCCTCAGCCCGTCGCTCGCCGAGACCCGCGAGCGCCAGCAGCGCTACTTGCAGATCTACGCAAAGGTCCGGGACCACTTCGAACAGGAGCTGGGCCGGCCGCTGTTCCTGATGTACGGCACGCTGCTCGGCTACCACCGGGAGGGTGACTTCATCCCCGGCGACGACGACTTCGACTGCGGTTACGTCTGCGACGAGACCGACCCGATCGCGGTGAAGGAAGACACCAAGCGACTGGTGGTGCAGCTGGTCAAGGCCGGCTTCACGGTCAGCTTCAACCGCAAGGGTCGGCTGTTCCGGATCCAGCTGGAGCGGGAAGCGACCGACGGCTACCACCTGGATGTGCGGCCGCTCTGGTTCCAGAACGGCCGGGTGTGGCTGCACAACCACTGCAGCTTCCCGGCCACCCGGGAGGATTTTCTGCCGGTCGCGGAGGGGCAGCTGCGCGGCGAACGGGTGCTGGTGCCGAAGGAGACCGAGAAGTTCCTGCGGGGGCATTACGGCCCCGGCTGGCACACCCCGGACCCGGGCTTCATGTATTACACCTCGGAGATCGACCCGGCGATCCTGGAGAATCTCGGCCAGGCGTTGATCACCGTCAGCGAGTACAAGGAGTTGGCGGAGCGGGTCCGGCGCGAGACCGCCGGCCACCCGGAGGCGGGCCGGCTAGTCTCGGTCGGTTCACAGGACCTCTACCCGCTGGCGGAGTTCCTCCCCTGAGCCCGCGCGGCCATCACCGTTTCAAGCACCGGCAGCACTCCGTGGATGCCGGCTATACGGTCTCCGTCACGCCTGCGCACCGTTCCACGCTGCTCGTGTCATGACCGAAGCATGCCACGCTGCCGAACTGACGACTGATAAGTGCGTAATCTGACGACTCAGACTGCTACAAATTGACGACTCCGGCGGGTTGTAGAGCGTTACGTACATAAAACGACTGGCCGACGCCCAACTTGGTGAGGCGCTCAAGCGTGCTGGAGCGGTGCTCATCGAAGGGCCGAAGGCCCGCAGCAAGACGGCGACCGCCTCACGTATCGACTGCGAGGTGTCCACTCTCACGCTGGACGGCCTTGACTCAGCCGCGTAGTCAAACCCCGGGCAAGCGCTGCGTATCGCTTACTGTGCGCAACATCGGCTATGGTCAACCCATCAACGATCGGTTGAGAGTAGTAGCGGACCGGCCGACGCCGCTCTGATCTTTACTTGGGGGGAGGCCATGGCAGACACCGCCTTGCCCGTCGCCGTACGACTACGAGAGCTACGCACCACCCGCGGTTGGTCTCTGCGCCAACTCGCCGCTAGAGTGCCCTGTTCCGCCACGCATGTCCACGACATCGAACGCGGCCGCAGGGTCCCGTCTCCGGAGATGCTGGCCAGGCTCGATGACGTGCTTGACGCGGGTGGGGCACTCTCTGCCGAAGCCTTCCGTGACCCCGCCGCCGATATCGCTGAGGCGACCGAGCTGGCCGGCCGGGTCGCCGCCAGCGACGTATCACCGGAGACGCTGGAGCAGCTGGCGGTTGCTGTTGACCAACTGGCCACCTCGTACGCCACAACCCAACCGGGACTGTTGCTGCCTCGGGTACGCCAGCATGCCGTCTTCGCCGCTCGGCTACTGGATGCGCGGGCGACATTGGCACAGCGGCGGGAGCTTGTGGTGGCCGCCGGGTGGTTGCAGCTGCTCGCCGCCACCCTACACATCGACCGGCGGCACAGCGCTGCGGCAGCCGCGCGGCTGGCCGTCGCCGAGCAGCTGGCCGATCATGCCGACCATCCAGAGATTGCCGCGTGGGTGTGGGAGACCCGGGCGTGGGAGGTGCTGACCACTGGCGACTATCGGAGCGCCATACAGCTCTCGCAACGGGCCCGGTCCATCGCTCCGGCGGGGTCGAGCGCGCAGGTGCAGGCGACCGCCCAGGAGGGGCGGGCGTGGGCACGGCTTGGCGACCGAGCCATGACGCGGCGAGTGCTCGACGAGGTGGCGCGGCTGGCGGGACGCCGGCCGCACCCAGATCGGCCGGAGCATCACTACCAATATGACCCGGCCAAGGCGAGGTCGTATACGGCGACCACTTTGGCGTGGGCCGGTGATCCCGCCGCCGAGCAGGTCGCCCGGGAGGTGATTGCCGAACTCGACGGTCGCCCGCGGCGGGTCGCCTCGGCCCGGCTCGACTTGGCGCTGGCGCTGGTAACTGCCGGGCGACCGGATGAGGCTGCCGCCACTGCTGTGCAGGCGGTTACGTCGGGGCGGGTGGTAGCGAGCAACTGGTGGCGGGTCCAGCTGGTGCGCTCACGGGTGGAGCGGAGCGGGGTCAGCGAGGCGGCTGACCTGGCCGAGGTGTGCGCGGCGCACCAGCCAACTCGCTGACAGTCGTCGGGAGCGGCTGACAGTTCACATCTTCCGAATCTTGACCGCCACCGGTGAGACTGTAGACCGCACCGCGTCGGAACCACCCACAAGGTAGCCGACACGGGAGTCTCACTGGGTGCGGCCGTGCCAGACATACCGGGCTCGCCGCTCCCTCGATCGCAGCAATGTGGAGGATTGTGATGCGGTGGCTATGGCGGCGCGCGAAGCGGCCGATCGAAACCAATCACACGGATCCGGTGCCGGATGGGGATCAGGTGCTGGGAGCGAACCAGCGGCACTGGTCAGAGCTGCTTCGTCCGGAAAGAACGCTCGATGCACCGACCACGGTGTTGCCGAACTTGTCGCCGTTGCTGACCCGGGCGGGCTGGGCACGGTCGGGCAACGCCGCTCAGGGTCGCTACTCCGATCCGTGGCGAAGCCCGGACCTCCGTGGTGTGGGTAGTCATCTTCCCAATCGTTCCGCGGCCGAGGCGCAGCTGTGGGAATGCCGGAGATGCCAAGCACCGTGGCCGTGTCCGGTGGCGCGGCAGCGGTTGCTTGCCCGCTACGGCCGCACTCCTGCCCTCGGCCGGTTGTGCCACGATCTGTTGGAACAGGCGGTTCGGGAAGGCCTGGACCTGCCGGTGCCGCAACTGTTCATTCGGTTCATCGAATGGACGCTGCCACCACGCTAGTCACTGCGACTGAGATCCCGTCTTTCCTTCATCCCCCTTCGCTACTGGGAGACCGGCTTGTATACAGAGAAGTTCATGAACCCGCTTGAGATCAGTGCGACACGAGCGCGGCAGCGGATCGGTTACCTTGCCGAGATCCTGTCGGGTCGGGTGGGGCAGCGGGGTGGCCGCTGATGAGCCTGACCTACGACGGGCCGACTTTGCGGGCCATCCGCGAAAGCATGGGCGTACCACTACGCCGGGTCGCAAGGCAGGTTGGTATGTCGCATGGACATCTAAGCAAGGTGGAGCGTGGGGAGCACGGTCGGCCGATCACCCCGACCAGGCTCAGCTAGCTCCACTGGTCGCCGACCTCGACACCGCGCTGGGCATCGCCGAGCAGCCCTACAGCGGGTAACCAGCCACCACCAGCACCCTGCCGGCCCAGGCGACCGCTACCCAGACCTTCTCAGCCAGCGGCGGGGTCTGCCGCCCGGGCCAGTTCCTGGTCGGCGGCCGCCCGGTCGCCGACCGCCAGCCGCTCGTACGCCCGGCGGGTGAAGTGCAGCCGTTGGAACTCCGGCCGGGTCACCTCCAGGTTCGGCGCGTCATCGGTGAAGGCGTCGAAGCCCGGCCACGGGGTCCGCCACTCCGGTCCGTAGTTCTCCACCAGATACCGTTCCGGGTCGGCCGGCAGCGGCACCGACTGGCCGCCGATCTCCCGCCGGGTAATCTCGAACGGGCTGTTCCACCAGCGGACGAAGACCCCGTCGTGGAACACCTTGTCACCGTCCGGATAGAACCGGAAGATGTCCACAGGCGAGCCGCCGCGGTGCCGCAGCCCCACCTTCTCGGTCTGCGGATGCAGATCCAGGTCGAAGGCGGGGTCACGGGTGAACAGCTCCAGCAACGCCGCCCGGTCCCAATCCTCGGCGAAGACCCCCAGGTCGATGTCGCCGTCGGCGGCCAGTGGTCGGCCCTGCCGAATCAGCCCGAGCGCGGTGCCGGCGGCGAAGAAGAACCGCACCCCGGCGCCGTCGAGTACCCGGCACAGGTCCTCGATCGCCCGCCGGGCACCCAACCCGGCCAGGGTGGTGGTCCGCGGTTTCGGGGCGGTCCGGACCGTCCCGCTGGTGAGCAGGTCGATCGCCGCCCGGTACCAGCCGATCGCGGCGGTCACCTCGCCACCGCGGGAGGCCGCGGTCGCCAACTGCCGCACCACCGGCAGTAGGTCGTCGGGGGCCGGGTCGGGCCGGTCCTGCCAGGCCGCCGCCACCCGGGCGTACTGGTCGGCGCTGGCGCAGGCGAGCGCGACCTGCCACATCAGCTCCGGGCTGCGCGGGAATCGGGGCACCGCGGCAGCGGCGGCCTCGTCGGCCGCCTCGACCGGCCGTACCCGGTAGTTGAGCTTCACCACCCGGGCCAGCCCGGCCGGCGAGCCCGGCGCCAGCCGGTCGGCCTGCTCGGCCGCGGCCAGCGCCGGCTCGTACCGGCCATGGAAGGATTCGAGGTCGGCGCGTAGCGCCGGCACCGCCCCGGCGTGCGGGTACCGCTCCGCCAGCGTGGTGAGCGCCTCGTCGAGCAGCTCGTCGTGGCCGGCGCGGAAGACCGCCCGGGCCGCCACCAGCGCCGCCGAGAGTGGACGGACCGGGACGCCGACGTTGCGCAGGTAGCTGACGAGCGCCTCCGGGGTGGAGTTCTCGTGCAGATACTTGATTGCCGCGTAGGTGCGCAGTCCGCTGGGCGGCAGGGCACGGTAGACCGGCCACCGCGCCACCGTTCGTACGCCGGTCTGTTTCGCGCGGGTGAGCGCCTGGGACAGCACGGGGGCCTCCACTGGTGGGTCAGAGGGATTCGTTGGCGCGGGCCAGGTCCTCGGCGAAGTCGACCTCGACCACCAGGTGGCGGGAGACGTCGACCGCCTCGATCCGCACCCCGTCCTCGGCGATCGCCAGCTCGATGCCGCGTTCGAAGTAGTCCTGGTCGGCGCATTCGCGCAGCCGGCGGGCCAGTGCCGGCCGGTCGTTGGCGGAGATGTAGTTGATCCCCACCGCCTCCCCGAGCGCCCCGTCGGTGACGGTCTTGGCGAGCTGGTCGATGTAGCCCTCGCCGTCGAGGGTGTACTTGACCTCTTCGTCGCCGACCGCGGCGGTGTTGACGCAGACGAAGGAGCGGTCCATGGCGATGTGCGGCAGCAGATCGTCGAGCACCGCCTCGTGGAAGACCACGTCGCCGTTGAGCCACAGCACCCCGCCCGGCCCGACGATGGTCAACGCCTTCAGCAGGCTCTTGGAGGTGTTGGTGTCGCCGTAATACTGGTTGTAGATGAAGCCGACCTCGGGGGCCTCCTCCATCACCATCTCTTTCTTGAAGCCGACGACGAGGTGCAGCGAGTGGCGGCTGAACCGGGCGGTGAGCAGGCGCAGCGCCCGGCCGAGGATGGTCTCGCCGCCGACCAGCGGGGTCAGCGGCTTGGGGTGGGGTCGACCCAGCCGCGACCCGACGCCGGCGGCGAGGATGACGATACTGCAGCTCATGCGGCGCTCCGCAGCTGTTCGGCGGCGGGCAGCAGCTGCCGCGCCTCGGATTGGAAGAGCATCGGGTAACGCTCCGGCGGCGCGTCCCCGAGATAGTAGGTGCGCAGCTCGCGCCGGGTGGCCCGGAGCGGGTCGCCCGCCAGCAGGTCGTCGAGCACGGCGGGCAGGTTGCCGCCGTCGGCGTCGATCCGGTACGCGGCCCGGACCACCGGGAACGTCCGGGCGAACTCGTCGCCCTCGCCGCGCATGTCGGTGATCGCGAACGGTTTACCGGTGTAGAGGTAATCGGACGCGACGCTGGACACGTCGCAGATCATGGCATGTGAGGCGTCCATGCAGTCGAACAGGCTCAGCTGCTCGCTGGCGGCCGCGCCCCAGCGGTGCGGCCGGCCGGTGTCGGCCCGGTCCCGCGCCAGCAGCTGCTCGGCCCGCCGCAGCTGGTCGGCGGAGGCCGGGTCCCGCCGGCTGTACGGGTGGGGGCGCAGGATCACCGTCCGGCCGCGGGCGAGTAGCTGCTCGACGATCCGGTCGGCGATCGGCAGCGAGCAGTAGTTGGTGTCGGCGTGCGCCCCGATCCAGGTGGGGGCGTAGAGCACCACCGGGTCGGTTACGTCGCTGATCGACTCGCCGGTCACCGCCAGCGCCGCGACCTGCGGCCGGCCGACGATCCGGAAGCGGTCCGCCGGGATCTGCACGCCGTGGGCGGCGAACCGGTCGATCGCCGCCTGGCCGGCCACGAAGATCCGGTCGAAGAGCTGGTTGAGCGGGCTGGCGGTGACCGCCTTGTCGCTGTCACCGTGATACAGCTGCACGTGGGTGAGCTGGGTGTAGCGCACCAGGTGGGCGTTCTTCATGCCGTTGTTGACGTAGAAGGCGACCCGCAGGCTCGGCACCGCCAGCACCGCGTCCAGCGCCTCGAAGGTCTCGCAGACCACCACCGGGGCGTCGGTGGCGGCGGCGACCGCCGGCAGATTCTCCGGCTCGGCCAGCACCACCAGGTACGGGTGGTCGAGCTGGTCGAGCTGCCGCAGCCACATCTTGACCTGATATTCGCTGCCGGGCGGGGCGCTGAAGTAGAGCAGGAAGCTGGGCCGGCCGTCGGTGAGCGCGCGGGTCAACCGGGCCAGCTCCGCCCGGTGGCCGGTGCGGCGGCGGTGAACCCCGTCGAGCACCAGCCAGCCGATCACCCCGGCGGCGGCCAGCGCCGGCACCGGCAGCGCCGCGGTGGCGGCCGGCCACCCCACCGCCACCAACCCGGTGAGCAGCAACCCGACCGAGGTGACCAGCCACGCCGTACCGTTGGCGGCCAGCGCGGCGGGCGGCGCCGGTTGGGCGCCCGGCACCCGGACCGCTCGGTACCAGGGCCGGGCCAGCCGGTGCACCAGCGGCTCGGCGAACAGCACCCCGAGCAGCACCGCCCCGGCGACCGCGAGCGCCCAGCGGTCGACCACCGGCTCGCGGGTGGCGGCGTAGGCGAGCACCCCAGCGGCGATCAGCAGCCGGGGGGTCAAATCGAGGCCGAGCGGTGGTCCGCCCCGGCCGGCGCGCCGGTGCAACAGACCGCTGGCGGTGACGGCGGCGACCGCGGCAGCGAGGCCCCACCAGCCGGCGGTCGCGACGGCGAGGAGCAGGAATGCGGCGACCGCCAGGCCGGCCGGTGCCAGTGCCCGCGCGGCGGCGGCTGCGTGGCGGCTCATGGCCCTGGAGCATAGCCATCCTGCTAGCCTGTGTCGTCGGCAGCGCGGGGGCCTGAGCGCTTGGTCGGCACCCGGCAGACGCCGCTGCGAACCATGGGAGGGTCAGTGACATCCAGCGTGGTGGGGGTGTGGCGCGCCCGCAACGTGCTGCGTTTCCTGGTCCGCCGGGACCTGGCGCTGAAATATCAGCGCTCGGCGATGGGCTATCTGTGGTCCCTGATCGAACCGATCGGGATCGGGCTGATCTACTACTTCGTCTTCATCGTGGTGATCGGCCGCGGCGGCCAGCTCGAGGAGCTGCTGCCGCCGGAGATGTACATCCTCTACCTGATGGCCGGGATCTTCTCCTATATGTGGACCAGCGGGGTCCTCAGCGAGGCCACCGGCGCGCTGACCGGTCAGAAAAATCTGATCACCACGATGAACGTGCCCCGGGAGGTGTTCCCGGTCGGCCGGGTGATCGCCCGGTCGGCGGAGTTCCTCGCCGGCATCCCGATCCTGATCGGGATCGCCCTGCTGGTGGGCACCTCGATCGGCTGGTCGCTGCTGGTGTTGCCGCTGGCAATCCTGGTGCAGGGGATCTTCCTGATCGGGATCGCGCTGCTGCTCTCGTCGCTGAACGTGATGATGCAGGACATCGAACGCTTCATGCGGATGATCAGCCGGCTGGTCTTCTACAGCTCACCGATCCTCTACCCGCTGGCCATGGTCAAAGACGCGCTGCCCGAGTGGGCGTTCATCCTCTACCAGATCAACCCGCTGGTGGGGATCATCGAGCTGCACCACGCCGCCTGGTTCCCGGAGATGTTCCCGAGCTGGCCGCTACTTGCCGCGTGCATCGGCGGCAGTCTGTTTACGCTGGGGGTCGGGTGGCTGGTGTTCCGCCGCCTGGAGCCCGCGGTGCTCAAGGAGCTGTAGTGACCGACGTGACCAACGCGACACCGCCGATCATCGAGGCCCGCAACCTGGGCGTCGAGTTCGTCCGCAACCGGCGCCGCAACCTGCGGCTGCGGGAAATGGTCATCCACAGCGTGCGGCGCAAACGCCGGCAGGAGCACGACACGTTCTGGCCGCTGCGGAACCTCTCCTTCGATATCCAGCCCGGCGAGGCGGTCGGGATCATCGGCCGCAACGGCACCGGCAAGAGCACCCTGCTGCGGCTGATCGCCGGGGTGCTGAAACCGGACGAGGGGGACGTGCTGGTCCGCGGCAAGGTCGCCCCGCTGATCCAGCTCTCGGCCGGCTTCTCCGGGGACCTGACCGGCCGCGAAAACGTCTACCTGGTCGCCTCGCTGCACGGGATGACCAAGAAGGAGATCAAGGCGTCGTTCGACGAGATCGTCGACTTCGCCGGCGACCAGGTCAAGCAGGCGATCGACTCGCCGGTGCGGCACTACTCCTCCGGGATGAAGGTGCGGCTGGCGTTCTCACTGGTCTCCCGGCTGCCGCACCCGATCCTGCTGGTCGACGAGGCGCTGGCGGTCGGGGACCGGGAGTTCAAGAAGAAGTGCTACAAGGTCATCGACAATCTGCTGGCCGAGGGCCGGACACTGGTGCTGGTCTCACACAGCCAGCCGCAGCTGACCCGGTTCTGCAAGCGGGGCCTCTTTCTCGACCGCGGCCAACTGGTGGTGGACGGCACCATTCAGGAGGCGCTCGACGCCTACAACGGCCCCGACACCACCGGCCACGAGGTCGACAAGGACGATGACGACTAGGGTTGCGCCGGGCTAATCACGGTGTCGCTCGGCGTTCTCGGGGGGATGGGGCCGGCTGCTACCGCCGACTTCCTCCTGAGGCTCGCCCGGCTTACGCCGGCCGACCGGGACCAAGATCATCTGCCTACGATCGTCTACTCCGATCCGCGTACCCCGGACCGGTCCGACGCGATCCTCGGGCAGGGGCCGAGCCCGCTGCCGGCGATGCTGCGCGGGATCGAGTTCCTCAATCGAGCCGGCTGCGGGTTGCTGGTGGTGCCCTGCAACAGCGCCCACTACTGGTATGCGGAGCTGGCGGCCGCGGCCACCGCGCCGCTGCTGCACATCGCCGACGTCACCGCGGACCGGCTCCGGGCACTGCCCGGCGTCACCCGGGTGGGGCTGCTGGCGACCGACGGCACCGTCCACGCCGGCATCTATCAGTCGAGGTTGGCCGCGGCCGGCATCGCCACCCTGGACCTGACCGACGGCGACGCGGTCAGCCCGGTGCTGGCCGGCATCCGCAGGATGAAGGCGGGAGACTCCAAAACCGCCGGTGAGCAGCTGTTGGCGGCCGGCGCAAAGCTGGTCCGGCTCGGCGCCGAGGCGCTGATCATCGGGTGTACAGACATCTCGGCGGCGCTCCCCTCGGTTACCGAGCTGGCCGGTGCGCCCGTAGTGGACACGGCGGACTGCCTGGCCCGCGCCACGGTGGACACATGCCGGCTGAATAGATGAGCCACCAAACTCAAGCAACATCATTCCCTCGAAAGCCTGACTCTGTGGGTACAGTCCCAGCTTTTGTGCAAACGCAGCGTTAACCTCGCACGGGCTGGACGACGACGGCCACAGGCGGGACGACCGGACTCCAGACGATCAAGAGACCGAGAGAACGGGATGGCGGGGATCGGTGGTGACGCTACAGCTGACCCGCGTACGCGCAACGTCGTACCGACGGAGGCGTGACCACAACTTCCTGGTTCAGCTGCGGGGCGAGACCAGCGACGGCACCCAGTTGGAAGGCCTCGGTGACTGTCACCCGCGGGGTGCCCGCACCCGCGATAAGGCGCCACTGTCGTGGCAGCTAGTGGGCGACTGCCTGCAGCAGCTGGAAGAGCGACGCCTGACCGTCGACGATCCGGCGCAGGCGGCCCTCACCGTCCGTGAGGTGATGGCCGAGTGGAGCACCCTCGCCGAGACCTACCAGCAGCGGGCAGAAGAGCTGGCACGCGAACAGCGGCGGACCCAGTTCCGCAGCGGCCGCCCCAAGGCGGTCGCGAAGCGGCTGGCGAAGCGCACGCTGCGGGCCGTGTTCGACGCCGCCACCAGCTGGCGGCGCCCCCGCCCGTTCCACGGCACCCTGCTCGGGCTGGAGGCGGCGCTGGTTGACCTGGTCTCCCGAGCGATCGAGCGACCACCCGCCACACTGCTCGGCGAACGGGCTCACGGAGTGCTCCAGGCGATGCCACAGCCACCTGGCAGCCCGGACCGTCGCGAGGAGATCTTCGAAACGGTGCTCCGACGGGTGCTCGACTATGTTGCATTCCCGGCACCGGTCGCGCCCTCCCATGACGGCCGGCCCGCCACTGTCTACGACGAGGTTCAATTCCTGAAGCCGCTGGGTTCCAACGGCACTAAGGGGCACCTGCTGGAGCGGGAGGCGCTGGCGCTCGGGCTGCGCACCACCCGATTCTCCAAGGGTGCGTTCACCGCTACCGACGGTGAGCACCCGCCGCTGGTCTTCAAATGGAGCCGTTCACCGCGTTCCAGCGCGGTATCACTGGCGTTGTGCACCCACAAAGAAGCCACCCGGATGCGGCTGCGGCGGGCCGGGGTTCCGGTGCCGAAGGGGCGCACCTTCACCAACGGCGACTTCGCCTCAGCCCGGGCGTTCGCCGAGCGGATCGGCTACCCGGTCGTGGTCAAACCGGCGATGGGCGTACGCGGCATCGGCGTGGTCGCCAACATCGCTGACGAGCGAGAGCTCAACATCGCCTTCGACCAGCTCGTCAAGAGCCGGCTGGGCAAAGACGACTTCATCGTCGAACAACACGTCACCGGCCGCGACTACCGGATCGTGGTGGTCGGGGACGAGGTGATCGCCGCGATCCTGCGGGAGCCCGCCTCGGTCGAGGGCGACGGCGTCCACTCAGTGGCCGAGTTGGTCGCCAACAAAAACGCCGCCCGCCGGCTCAACCCGCACCTGTGGGGACGGCCGATCAAATACGACGACGCCGCCCGCTTCCAGCTGGAACGGGTCGGCCTCGACCTCTGCTCGGTCCCGCCACCGGGCCAGCGGGTGCTGCTGAGCAACTCCTGCAGTCTCTCGCAGGGCGGCGACTCCATCGACGTGCTCGAAGAGCTGCACCCGAGCATCAAAGAGGCCTGCGTCAGAGCCGTCAAGGCCGTGCCGGGGCTGTGGTTCTGCGGCATCGACTTCCTGATCGAGGACCACACCAGAGATCTGGCGGAGCAGCGAGCCGGGATCTGTGAGCTGAATGCCCACGCCGCCATCGGTAACTGCGAGTATCCCCTCTACGGCGCGCCCCGCCAGGTGGCGCGGACCGTCATCGCGCAGTGTGTCGAGCACTACGGGTTGAACACCCACGACAAGCCGGCGGACCGGCTGGCGCTAAAACTGACCATCCGCGGGCGGGTCACCCGGGTCGGTTACCGCACCTGGTTGCAGCGCCACGCCCGCTCCTTCGGGCTCACCGGGTGGGTCCGCAACATCGACGCCCAGACCGTGGAGGCGGTGCTGGTGGGCGACGCGGTGCCGGCGAGCGCGCTGGCGGCGGCCACTGTGCTCGGCCCTCGGCGCGCGCGCCCCACCTCGGTCGACACGGTCCACATCAACTCGCCCGCCGTGACCGACTTCGAGATTCTCGAGCACGACCCGCAGGAGCGCCAGGATGCCCGCTGACTCCGTCACCGCCGGCCCAGTGGGCCGGATCGCCCGCCAGCTCCACGACGGATACGAAGTCCACCGCGCGGCGCTGCGGTACGGCTTTGACGTGACGCTCTATCCGCGGCAGGTGCTGGTGGCCACCCGCGCCGACGAGCCGGGGGAGCTGTCGTTCGTCCACGGTGTCCCCCAGCAGAGCACCCTGTCGGCGGTGACCTACGCGCAGGACAAGCGCATGCGGCGGGAGCTGCTCGCCCGGGCCGGGCTGCCGGTCCCCCCGGGGGCGACCTTCGCCATCGGCCGGGAGCTGGCGGTGGCGAAGACCTTCGCGGAGCAGATCGGCTACCCGGTGGCGGTCAAGCCGGCGGTCGGCGAGAACCTGGCCGAGGTGACCGCCGGCATCCGGAACGTGGCCGAGCTGGAGTCAGCGATCGACTACCTGCGCACCCCGGAGCTGGACCGCCCCACCTTCAGCCGCACCGCGTACGCGTTGACGCTGCTGCTGGAGCCGGACGAGGAGGACGGCCGGTCGATTGCACCGGCCGGCTACCAGTTCCTAGTCGAACGCCACGTCGAGGGCGACTACCTCCACCTGGTCACAGTCGCCGGCCAGGTCCGGGCCGCGGTCCACCGAATCGGCGACAGCGCGGCGCCGACCAGCGTCCGGGACGTCACCGACGAGCTCCACCCAAGCCTGGCCGAGCTCGCGCTCCAGGCGGCGACCACGATCCCGGGCCTGGCGACTACCACCATCGGCATGGTGGTGGCCGATCACCATCGCCCGGTCGCCGAGCAGGAGGCTTGGATCGTCGACTTCTCGGAGCGGCCATACCTCGCGGTGCTAGCGCTCGCCTCGGCGGAACTCGGCCACCGCCTCGGCGAGGAGCTGCTGTCGCTGCAGCGCGCCGCCGCCGAGACCGAGCAGCCGCCGCGCGATGAGGTGTCGGTGACGGCGCACATTGAAGGCTGCACGGACCCGGACGGGGTGGCCGCGGCGCTGACCGCGGCGATCGCCGAGCATGGTCTCGCCGGCCAGGTGGCGGTCGCCGATCGGATCGAAGGCACCGCAGAGGGCACACTGCAGGGGTCACCCAACGCGTTGGCCATGCTTTTCGAGCTGCTGGTCGATGGGCAACTGGACGGCCAACGCGCCAGGCTCGTCGAAGTACGCCACAGCTGACGCACGCGGTACGGCGGGAGGGGCACCGTGGAGATTTCGCTTACCCGGGTGCGGGCGGTCCGCTACCAGATGCCGCTGAAGCGGGCCTACGGCACCGCCAGGGGGGTCACCACTGCCGGGGTCAACTTCCTACTGGTGCTGGGTGCCGAAGGCAGCGGCCAGCCGTTCGAAGGGCTCGGCGAGTGCCAACCCCGCCACGCGCTGACCGGGGACGGCGGCAAGGACCGGGTCTCCGCTTGGCAGTTCCTCTGCGCGGCGACCGATGCGCTGGCGGGCCGCCGGCTCCGCTTCGATGGGCCGGCCGAGGCGGTTGCGAGCGTCCGGTCCGCCATGGCCGAGCTGAACCCGATCGCCGTCGCCCACGCGGAGGAGCAGGACAGGGATCGACCGTTCCGCGGCACGCTGCTAGGCATCGAGACCGCGCTGCTGGATGTGGTCTCCCACGCCCTCGGGATACAGCTCGCGGACCTGCTCGGCCGGCAGCGCGACGACATCGGGATCAGCATCTCCACCATCTCCTCCAGCAACGACCTGGCGCAGGTGAAGGAAAAGACCATCAAGCAGGTCCGGTTCCCGATGACCCGGGTCAAGGGCACCGGCGACATCGCGTACGACCTCTCGCTGCTCGGTGTGGTGACCGAGGCGAACCGCTCGGTCGGCCGGGAGCGGCCGATCTGGATCGACATCAACGAGGCGCTCGACTACGACGGGGCGGTCCGGCTGCTTACCGAGATCGCCGACCGGATGGGCCGCGGCGAGCTCCCGGCGTCGATCGTGGTGGAGGGGATGCTTCCGAAACGGGATGTGGACCAGCTCCCGCAGCTGCAGCGGGTCGCCGACGAACGCTGCCAGGCGCTCGGCTCGGACCAGCCGCTCGATCTTCGGGTCATGCCGGACGAGGGCATGTGGGACGTGGACGACCTGACCCGGCTGAACGCGCTCGGCGGCTGCCGGGCGATCAACATCAAGGCCCCGAAGGCAGGCGGGCTGCTGGCCAGCCTGGACCTCGCGAACGCGGCGGTCGCCGCCGACCCGGAGGTCCACGTCTGCATCGGGGGGATGGTCGGCACCAGCGACGTCACTGCTTGGGCCCTGCACAGCCTCGCCCGGGCGCTGCCCCGGGTGGACTACCTGACCACTGTCCCGCCGCAGAACGTGCAGGAGCGGATCTCCGAGCCGCTGGCGAAGTACCATGCGAAGGACAGCAACATCATCGCCCGCCAGACCACGCCAGGGCTGGGCACGCGGCTGCGCTGGGACAAGCTCGCCCCCTATGTCGAGGCGACTTACGAGGCTGCGACGGCAGCTGCCGGCCCGCTGGCCCAGGTCGATGGACCGGAGCCCGAACCGATCAGCGCATCCGAGTTACCGGACCTCTCCGGAGTGGCTTTCAAGACCCTCGTGTTCGGCGGGGACACCAGCCTCGGCGACGTTTACGTAGACCGGGCCGGCGGCTCCCTGCGGCACCGGCTTGACGAAAATCCGATGTCCTTCGTCGCCGACCTCCAGCCGCTCGTGGCTGACCACGACGCGCTCATCCTCAATCTGGAGACTGTGCTGGCAGACCATCCGGTAAGCCCGTTCGAGGGCGACAAACCCTATCTCGGGTGGGATTCGCCGCAGCGGACGATCGACTGTCTGACCCGACTGGGCGTCGACGCTGTCAGCCTGGCCAACAACCACACCATGGATTACGGCGCGGAGCACCTCCTCGCGACCAAGCAACAACTGGAGGCAGCAGGCATCCAGGCTTTCGGCGCCGGAGCCTCAGGGGCCGAAGCAGCCGAGCCCTTGACGCTGCGGCTCGACTTCGACGGCGTGGAGCGGCGGGTCCATGTCATCGGCGCCATGCAGATCCAAGCCAAGCTGCGAGACCAGTACCAGTTCTACGCCGGGTCTCGGCAGCCGGGCGTACACAGCATGGCGATCCAGCGTGTGGCGACCGCGATCACCGAGCTACGCCGCACCGACCCCAGCTCGCTAATTGTGGTTTTTCCGCACTGGGGCCGGAACTATCAGTGGGTGAACGAGGCTCAGCAACGGGCCGCGGCCGCGTTTGTCGATGCGGGGGCCGACCTCATCATCGGGCACGGTGCACACATGCTGCAGCAGTGTTCGTTCGGCCGGCAGCACGCCGTGGTCTACTCGCTTGGGAACTTCCAGTTCAACTGGGGCGGCCGATTCGATAAGCACGATGCTCCCCCGTACGGTCTGGTCGCCCGGGTGAATGCGGGAGTACGGGCCGGTGGCTGGGTGGTCGACCTGCGGCTGTACCCGATCACCAGCGACAACCGTGCCACCAACCACCGACCCAGTCCAGTCGACGAGGCGAGCTTCGAGGCGCTCTGGTCCGCGTTGGTCAGCCACGACCTCGACCACTCGTTCCAGCGCCTGGCGCATCGAGGTCGGGACGAGTACGGGTTCTACCTCGGCTACGCCTTCACCACGGCGGCGGTCACACCCACCACAGATCCCGGCGCAAATGGGGAGAACGTCTACGACGATCCAGAGTCGACTGCACTGCTGCGGATGCTTGACCAACGGCTCCTGCCGTCGCTGCTGATCGCCAAGGAAGCCGAGCTCGATGGTGCGAGCATCGACTGGTTGGCCAGCGACACCTTCGTCGCCAGCCTCGGTGAGCAACGGCTGCTATTCAAGGGGAACCGCTGCCTCGAATCTGTCCCCGCCACGAAGGTGGTCCGCGACAAGGGAATACTCAAACGGCTGCTGAACGATGCCGGAGTCAGCACCGCACCGGGTGGGGTGGCACAATCACTGGCGGACGCCGAGGACCTCTTTCGGACCTTGGACGGCCCGGTGGTGGTTAAACCGGCCATGGGCGACCGGGGCGCCGGAGTATCTGTCAACGTCACCGATATCGACCACCTGCGGGCGGCCTACGACCGGGCGGACGCGGAGGGTGGCGTACTTGTCGAGCGCTTTGTCGCCGGCACCGAGTTCCGGTGTGTGGCCACCAACCACGAGTGCGTGGCGGTCTGCGGTCGTGATGCGCCGAATGTGATCGGCGACGGTGTCCACACCATCGCCCAACTGATCGATACCAAGAATCAACGGCGACGCCGAAATCCCCACCTACAGAACCGCCCGATACGCGTCAACGACAATCTCGACACCCTCCTGAGCAGGGCGGGACTGAGTTTGGCGTCAATCCCGGGAAAGGACGACAAGGTCTACGTGGGCGGTGCCGCCAACTTTTCAGTAGGCGGTGATAGCATCGACTACTCCGACGAGGTACCGGAAGTTTTGAAGCAGACCGCGGTTGCCGCAGTGAAGGCCGTCCCTGGCTTGAATTGGGGTGGTGTAGATGCGATTCTCCGGCCGGGTCAGGATGGCGACCGGGAAGAAGTCTATGTCCTTGAGATCAACGTCAATGCCGGCATTGGCGGCTTCCACTATCCGCTGTACGGAAGGCCGCGCAACCTCGCTCGATCGATCTGGCAACTTCGCCGCGGTCGGGTCGCTGATTTCGGTGCTGAGCAGCGAACCGTGGGAGACGGCATTGGAAAGGCAGGCCGCCGGCCGGGGACGATGAGCCCCACCGCCTTCGCGCATAGAGATGCGTCGGCCACAGTCACGATCAAGGATCTGCTCTCGGACTACCTCACCACCGGCAAGGTTGCGTACGAGGACTTGGCGCCAGACCTACGACGACTCGCCGGCGATCAGGACCAGCTCATCTTCGGCTGCGCGGGCACTGCGGACCTGTCACTCGTGGCCCAGGTCATCAACCGTCGCGGCCAGCTACGGAGACTACTACGCCTCGCAGAGATCCGGATTCCCAAGGGGCAGCCGGTGTCGTCCGTTGTGGACTTGTCCGCCCGATTGGCGCAGTTTGACACCCCGGTCGCGTTGCTGCCAGCGCGGGGCGGGGCGGGATGGCGGGCAGGGACGGTTCTCGCTCCCTCCGCCGGTCCGGACGAGATCAACGCGGCCTGGGATGGCTTGGCGGACGAAGCTGGATTTCTTCAATCTCGGCGGCCAGGGCTCCGGGTCAGGGTCCTGGCCACCGACCGCGAAGCGTACGCATTCGTGCTTCCCGCCGGCACCGCCGCTGCCCTACTCACCCCCGAGGTCGTGCCATCACTGGCGCGGTCGGCGGCTCAAGCGGTTCGGGCCATCCCGGAGCTGCGTTGGGCCGCCGTGGATCTGCTCGCGCCAGTGCGAACCGCAGGCGGTTTGAACGCGCAGCGCGTCACTGTCGAAGGGCTGACCACCACCCCGACTTTCTCCCCCGACGATCAGGTGGTCGCCGGTAGCATCGCCGGGTTCTTCGACGCGGTGCTGCCTGCCGGCTTCGTACGGCGGCGGCCACAGCCTCGACGGCTTCGAATGCCCTGGCAACGCACGTCGGCCGACCGGGTGACAGGCACCGACCGGTCTTGACCGACAGCTGGTGGCGCGGCCGCGGCAACCCTGACCTGGTGCTGGTTCAAGCCTCGGCCAACAACGCCTCGAACAGCGTCCTGCCCCTGACCGCCCACTGTCCGCCCGGGACCACCGTCATCGACGGCGGCGGCGCGGCGTACAGCAACCCCGACCAACCCCGAGCGATGTTGACCGGGATGCGGCTGGTGACGGGTGGCTTCGCGGTGACCGCTCGCACCACCCCCACCGGCGGAGGCGGATTCACCGTGCCGCCGAACAGGCAGCTGTGGGTGTCCGCGATCTGCGGCAGGGGGCCGACCGACTGGCAGCTGAACCTCTACGGCACCTGCACCGACGCGCTCCCCCACGCCGTCCGGGTGGCGTCATCGACCCTGGGCATCGAGGGATGGGAGGCCGTCTGCCCGACGGGCGCCCAAAGCTTCGGTACTGGTGGCGCCCGGCCCGGGATGACGGCCATGGGCGAAACCGAGAGCTGGGGGGTCTGCGCACTCGTCGCCTGAGCGCGCAGACCCCCGGGGCGGTGCTGCCCTCAGTGGTGAGACACCGCCGTTTCCTGAGGCTCGACCTGCTGGCGGTTGAGTAGGGCGAATATCGACAACGGGGCGCCTGCTACCGCGACGACAGCCGCGTCCGACAGGACCAACCGGTAGGAGGCGAGCAACGCCGCGCCGGCGGTCGCCACGCCCGTTGCCAGCCCTGGCGCGATCGGTCGGGTCGTGAGGATCAGGATCCACGCCACCAGCACCGCCCCGATAGTGGCGATCCACGCCGATGGCTCCCGGCCGAGCAACGTGATCGAGCGTGACCGGGCGGGGTCGGGCAGGGGCGTCGCCCTGGTGCCCGACCACCCCTGCTGGGTCACGCCGGTGCGGGGGCTACTGCGAGACGCCGAGCCAGCTCGTCGACCACCGCTTCCGCCGCAATTTCTCCGGCCTGGGCCTGCTGCACCAGACTGAGGAGTTCCACTCTCCCGGAGACGGCTTCGTCCGCGGCTTGCGCGATCGCTGCCATCTGCGTCTCGTGATGAGAGTCGATCCGTTGCAGGATCTCCTGCTGGCCGCCGCCGGTCACGGCAGCCAGAATCGCCTCACTCAGCTCTACCGACCGGAGGGACTCCTCGGAGCCGCGCCGGGAATGCCCGTAGCTCGACTGTTGAATGGTCAGTGCTCGCCAGCCGTCCTCACGGAGGCCCCAGGTGTCCCGAACCCAAGCGTCGGTCCAGGGCAGCCGGTAATACCAGACCGCCTCGGCGATGCTCTGCAGTTCGCTGCTGGTGATAGGCATGCCTTCCTCCAAGAAGGTCGCCAGAGCCTGCTGGCTCTGGGTTCCGTAGATTCCATCGGCCGGGATCCCGGCCGCTTGTTGCATCCGCCGCACCGCGTCGGCGACGGCTTGCGTGTAGCGGTTGTCCACAGTCAGGTTCTCGCCGAGCTCGTTGAGCGCCCGCTGTAGCTGCCCGACCCTGGCCTCCTGCGTCACCGGGCTGGTGACCTGCAGTGCCGGGGAACCCGACGGCGCGACGATCGCGTTATCGTCACCGCCGGATCCCTGCCGGTCCTGCCAGGCCGACAACGACTCTCCGGACAGGACCGAGAGCACCGGCGACAGCTCGTTCCAGACGTTGACGTACGCCCGGAAGAAACTGATATGAATGTGCCACAGGTGGGAGCTGTCGGCGCTGCTCACCCGCCACGACCCGGTGCGGCTGTCCTTGATCCGCCCGAAGACCGTGGAGCTGTTGACGGTGCCGTAGAACTCGCGCACGGCGTAGAGGCGAGGATCGTTCCGCTCGACGCCGTCGCGCAGGTATCCGGTCCGTCGGCGCATCTCGGCGTCGGACATGGTGTAGTCGATCGCCGCGGCCTTGTCACTCGGACCCTGCAGGTCAAGCGACAGCCGGATCGAGTAGTTGCCGGGGTGGTTGGCCTGGTTGTAGGCGCGACTTGAGTGATAGCCAGACTTCGCCGCCCAGATGCCCCCCAGGAGCCACGTGGGCACGGGGCGATCGGTCCAGAGCCGCCACATCGGGGTCGTGATTCGGGATGGATTGGGGTTCGTCATCGCAGCTCCTCTGGCAGCCAGTCGGGGTCGGTACGAAGCAGGTCGAAGTCGTCGTCGCGGAGGAGGGCGGTCCGCCCGAACGCGTCCCATTCGTTCTCCTGCGACGGTGCACTTCGTTGCCGGGCCTCCAGACCCCGCATGTAATCGAAGTGGTACCAGTCATGTGGTTCGATCGGTGGTAAGGGCACAACGCACCTCCATACGTTCGACGGGAAGCTACACCGCCCTGCTGGCGGCCGAAGCGCACTGGTGATAGCCGAGATCCCGCAGCCGCCCGGCACGGCGGGCTGGCCACGACTAAGGGTGGTTGGGCTCCGCCCCGCGGTGCGGGTTACGCGAGGATTTCCGGCTTTGTCGGGTCGCCCGCTCCACCTCGAGGACATCGCCGTAGCGGTAGAGGGGATGGCCGTCGTCGGCGTCGGCGACCGGCGTCAACTTGCCCGAGCTGACCCAGGACCGAAAAGTCTGCTTTGGAATTCCGAGCAGCCGACAGGCGAACCACGCCGGAACGAGCGCGTCCATGTCGAGAGATCCCGCCATCGTCCACCACCCCCAGACACGACGGACTCGTCTTAAGGCAGTGCGATCGACTGCTCCATCGGGCACATCTCCGCCATCAGATGGAGTACGACCACTGTACCCATCCCCGAGCAGCGCTCACAATCACCCGTGGGAGGGAATCAATCGGCCGGCTCGTTGGTCAGCTCGGCGTCGGTATAGAGGGCGCCACACCCGCCGCATTGGATGTAGACATCGTCCATGTCCCACATCAGCACCCCTCGGAGGTCACAGCGAGGGCAGCTGGCGCCGAGGTGCTCGATGGCCCTGCCCGACCGGTCGGTGTCCCGCAGGAGCCGCCGCAGCGCCCCACGCAGCTCGCGGATCTCCGTCGCGAACCTCCCGATCCGGGGATGCTCGTCGCAAGCGCCGTCGAGCCATCGTCGCAACCAGCCAACCAGCGCATCCACCGTGGCCGTCGGCGGGCGGAAGCCGGCGAACGGCCTCGCCCGCCAGTCGCGTACCCAGGTGTCCAGGATCGTGGCGACCGAAAGGTGACCGACCTGGTCCGGGTCGACGAGGGCGCCGCGGTCGAGCAGCCGCCGCGCGGCGGGACGGGCCGGTAGCGAGAGGTCGATGAGGTCCAGGGACGCCGGCGCCGACCATGGCCGGCTCCCGGAGACGCGTGGCTGCTGCGATCGCGCCCGCACCTGGCCGGCGCCGCCCACCGCCAGCCGCCGGTGCAGGTCAGGCAACTCGGCGAGGTGCCGGTCCAGGAGCGACCGGTCGCCATCACAGACTGGCGGCCGCTCCGGCAACCGCGGCTGGGCACGGGGACGGTAGACGGTACAGAGCACACACAGCCTGCTCGACATAGGCACCCCCAGGTTGGGGCGGTGAGGTCGGCACCGCTACTGCGAACATAGCGCGAAGCTTCGCGAAGTTTGTCCGCTCCGATCCCGGTGGGTCGGAGGCAGCCCCGCCCAGGAGCGCCCGTTGCGCCGGCGTGCCGCCAGCTAGCCGCTACCCACCGAACTCCCACGCGACGATGGCCGCCGCCACCCGGCACGCCGAATCGGCACTCGCCGTCGCCCAGTACCGGAGCGCCGGGTCCACCGTCTCGATCTTGACCTCGCCCGCGACCTCCCGCAGCCGTACGCTGGCGTAGCGGGTGTCCGGAACCGCCGCCAGCGCCGCCACCGCCAGTTCGCTCGCCGCAGCCGGAGAATCGACCGAGGCCACGATCGGCCGGGCACCGACCACCGCAACGTCGATCGGGGCGGCGCCGGTGTCGTCCACCTCATCGCACCAGACCGCGAGATCCGCCCGGGCCAGCTGGCGCCGCAGCACCTCGGCGTCGGCGCAGAGCACATGGGCCGACCGGCCAGAGCCGGCGCCCACCAGACCATGGAAGAGCATCTGCCGCGGCGGTGCACCACAGAGCACCACCTCCGACGAGAGTCGCCGCACCGGCAAGCCCCGCGCTTGCGCGGCGTCGACCAACAACTGCGACGCCGGGCTAGCCATCCGCTCCCCTTCCGGATCTCCGCTCCACCCGGAACCCGGTGGGCGGAACCGTCGTCACCGGTTGGGCCACGGTCTCTACGATCTCCGAGCCGGCATTGCCCTGGAAGGCCATCCGCAGCAGCAGGCCCACCCGTGACGCCGGACCGTGCGCGAGCAGTCGATGCCCGTCACCGTCGGCGCGCACCGACCCCGCGACACCGAGCTGCGTCGCGAGCTCACCGAGCCAGTGCCGGTAGCCCGCCCCACCGGCCCGGGCCGAGATCTCGGCCGCCACGGTGAGGCGCTCGGCCGGCTCGCCGGGGACCACACCCATGGCGCGGACCGCGTCGCTCACCAGCCGGGCCGACACGTTGCGAGGTGGGCCATACATCGGGAAATGGTGCATCGACTGGACCGGCCGGGAGTTCACCTCCAGGATGCTGGCCTGCTGCTCCCCGAGCGGGCGCCGGTGGTCTTCCAGGAGCACGTCCAACCCGGCATAGGGCAGCCCGGGGATCGCCGCCACCGCCGCCGTCGCCAGCGCCGCGACCGTGGGGTGGAGCTCGTCGAGCACTTCCCGGCTGTCGCCGCCCAGGCTGAGGTTGCCCTCAGCGCGCAACCGCACCCGCTTGCCGGCGGCCGGCACCGCGTCACGGGTGAGCGACTGGCGCGCCAACTGGTCGTCCACTCGCCCGTCCAGGACGATCAGCCGCTTCGCCAAATGCGGGTTCTGGCGCCGGACCACGTTCGCGGCCAACACCAGCTCCGCGACGGTACGCCGACCGTCGCCCACCACCGAGGCCGGCTCCCGGCGGATCACCGACAGGACCTCGTCGCGGGTCGCCAGAATCCGGTAGTCGTCGCCGGTGACGTACCGCTCGACCACGATGCCGGTCTCCGCATACTTCGATTCCTCGACCTCGGTCAGCGCCGCGCGCAGCTGCGGCTCGGTGGTGATGTCGACCGTGACCGCCGTCCCCTTGGAGCCCCCCGCCGGCTTCACCACCAGCGGGAATCCCAGCCGCAACGCCGCCTCGTACGCCTGGGCCGCGCCGCCCGCCGGGAAGGTCATGCCGGTCGGCACCGGCAGTCCGGCCGTCTGCAGTAACCCGCGAGTGATGCCCTTGTCCGCGGCGCTCGCCGAAACGGCGTGGCTGGTCAAGCTCAACTCGGAGTCGCAGAACCCGCTGACGGCGCCGACATCGGGATGCCTCATCAAGAAGTGGTTGGGCGCCACCCGGCGAGTGTGCAGACCCACCCGCAGCGCCTCGGTCTCCAACAGCATCGACCGCAACGCGAGCGCAGCTCCGGCAAGTGGATAGCTAGGGAACCGGTTCGGCGGCTCGGTAGCCGGCCGAAGTATCGGCGCCGGCACCTCGGCCAGCTCGATGGCGACGGTCGCCAACTCAGCCAGGTCCAGCTGAGAAACGAACCCGCCGGTGCTAACGCCGCTCGCTAGCATCGGCCAGGCGCCGGCACGCACCTCGGGCACATACCGATCTATCTCCGTCGTTGCCGAAGCGAGCGCTGCCAACGCCGAGTCGGTGATGCGGCTTCCGCGTTCCCCAGCGAGCATCAGCCGCAGGTCCGGGTTGGCCAGCCTGGCCGCCCGCGCCGCCGCACGAAGTCCCACAATCGAATGGAACTGGTGCAACGAGAGGCAGAGCCCTCCGACCTCGCGGGCGAGCGCCGCCGCCTGCCATGTGGAGGTAGCGGACCGGCTCGCGACGATGGTGACCGAGTCGCCGGCCAACCGCTGCAGCTTGCCCAACCGGGAACGGCCAGACAGTCGAGCCAGCGGGGTGCGTTGCCGGAGCCGCGCGAACGACGACTCGCTGGCTCGTGCAAGCGGTTCTTCCCACAGAAGGTCGACGTCGTCGTCGGTGACGAACGAAGAGAGCATACGTACAAACCGTGCCCCAGCGTTGTCCCTCCGCCCGCCTCCTACCAACCAGAGCGGTCGTTTCCGGCCCAGCTCTCGCTCTATTGCGGTCACCTGCCTCACCCAGGAAAGGTCACGCTCATCGTCGCCGGACAGCCGCAGCCGCAGCGCCCACGACGTTCCAGGGTCCTTCCGCAGCGCATCCGAGAGCGTGTCGGCCGGTAATTCCGGCGGCCCGGCCGGCACGGCATACCGTTGGTGCGGCAGATGCTTCTGGCCGGGCAGCCAGGCACCCTTCGTTGCCGACTCACCGACCTTTAGGAGCGCATCGAGGAGCGCCATCTCGAACGCCAGCTTCGCCGACTGCCGCGGCCCGCGACCTAACCCGCCGACGGGTTCCCAACCTCGGCATTTTCGCAACGCACGACGCGGATCATCCAGAGCTGGAAATTCGGACCCCACGAGCGCTTCGGCCCGCATCCGCAACTCGCGCATGGTCGGCGCGGCATGGTCTCTGCTCACGACAACCTCGCCGAAGCCGTCGACCCGCTCCCGCGCAGCAACCCCCTCGATCTGCACCACGAAGCCCTGGGGCCGTGCCAGACCCCGGCCCGGTGCAAGGTACTTGATCAGCCGCACTCGCTCCGCACGCAGAGTCGCTGTTGCCACACCTCGGGTCACCGCGGGATACTAGCCAGCTGGCTCAAGCAGCTACGGCAACCGAAGGAGTGTCGCACCGTTCCCGAAAGAGTGAACCTTCCGGATCAGGACCGGAGACACCGTAAGCGCTCGGGTAGCAGGCTTAACGGCGACTAGCGGCCATCGGTCCTAACGCACTACCCGAGTTCCGAGAACAATATCGCCTCGGCGATC
The DNA here is from genome assembly GCF_016925615.1 of Natronosporangium hydrolyticum. Taxonomy (NCBI): domain Bacteria; kingdom Bacillati; phylum Actinomycetota; class Actinomycetes; order Micromonosporales; family Micromonosporaceae; genus Natronosporangium; species Natronosporangium hydrolyticum. Next base: position 513,708 of record NZ_CP070499.1, on the reverse strand, counting down.
AATGCCACTTCGGCAGAGCCCTCACGCCGCCAAGCAGCGAAGGCGGGATCGATCCACTCCACCCTTAGCACTTCCCTTCCTGATGAAGGCTCCGCCACCACTGTCCTGACCGAGGCGTAGGTGACCCCAGGAACTGTCGCTACTGTAGATGTCGCAAGGGACCGTACCGCCGCTGCTAGGTCGCTCGAATGCCTTGACAACCGTGGCGAGGTCGCCACTACCTCGCCATTGACGACAGCGATATCGATACTGGCATCGTCGATTGCTCGAGCCTCCAACAGGATGTGTGTGTGGCGCCTGCGGGGCAGGTCGGCGATGTGTCCCCAGACAAGACCAAGCTCCTCGGCTCCCTTGACAGGCAGCACACCGGCCTCGCCGGGAATTCGCACGACCAACGGGTAGCCGATGGCTTCAGCGTGTTCTCGGTAGCGAGCATCTCCCCACGAGACCAACCGCGTGTCTACTACTGGCAACGAGCGTTCGGCAAGCAACCTCCGCACCGCCGCCGGATTAGCAGCTAAGAGATGAGACACACGAGCAGACGCCGACCCAACCAGGCCCCGGAACAGCATCCTTCGGTTGCCCCGTCGACACTCGAGCAGGTCACCAGCGTAGCGACGCACCTCGCAGCCTCGATGCTTCGCCACCTCCTCGAGGATCGCCGACTCCGCAGTACCGGCTTCGTCCTTCACAGGAAACAGCGAATGCAGATCGGGCATCATATCTGCTATCCGGGTAACTGCGGGCACCGAGACACCACTATCCATCAAGGACCTCGAAACTGGACGTAGGGCTCGACTCGGTCGGTCGGGCCACCACCTGCATCACATCAGCCTTCGACGGCCCGGCGGTCGCCATCCTTACCAGCAAGGTCACTCGCAATGGATCTCCGGAAAGAAGCGCCGTGACATCCCCGGAATCTTCGTTGCGAACCCAACCAGTCACTCCGAGAGCGCCGGCAGCCCTAGCAAACCATCGACGGAACCCTACTCCTTGCACGTGACCCGAAACGGCCAAATGCGCCGTGAGATCACCTACCCGGTCGATATCTACCTGGCTCCAGCCCATAGCGCGCCGCACTAGTTCCGCGGATACGGACCTAGGGTGACCGAAGCTCGGGAAATGGTGCATCGGAAGCATCGGGTTGGAGTTCAGCTCTATGATGGCCACCTGCTGCGCAGTCACTGGTAGCTGGTGATCCTCGATAATCATATCGAGCCCTGCGTGTGGGAGTCCGGGTACTGCCGCAACTGCCCGGGTAGCGAGGTCGAGGATCGACTGATGCACCGAGTCGAACACCTCGTAGCTGTCCCCACCCTGGCTTAGGTTCGCGACGCTCCGAAGCCACACTCGTCGCCCTCGTGCTGGGACCGAATGGCGGTCGAGGCCTTGCTCGGTCAGCGCCCAGTCAGATGTTTCGTCCAACTGAATCAATAGCTTGCACAGATTGGGGTTGAGTTGCCGCGCAGCGTTCGCCGCCAGAATTAACTCCGACACGTTCCGGTGACCGTCGCCCACGACCGCCGCCGGTTCCCGCCTGATCACTGAAAGAACGCTGTCTGGCGTAGCCAGAATCCGATAATCTCCGCCCTTTACAAAACGCTCAACCACAGCGCCGCTCGGGGCGTAGCGAGACGCCGCCACGCGATCGAGCGCCTCGGAAAGCTCGGTCGACGACCTTATATTGGTGCTAACGGCAGCTCCCTTGCTACCACCCGCAGGTTTCACAACCAAGGGGAAGCCCAACTCCAGCCCCCAGCGGTAGGCATCCTGCAGTCGATCGGGAGAGAAGTAGCAACCGTCAGCCACCGGCAGCCCTTCAGAGGCGAGGATCTGCCTGGCTATACCTTTACGGTTCGCGACCGCCGCCGCAGCCACGCTGGTAAGTGTTGACTCCGCTCCGGAGAACCCCGCAGCGATCCCTGTCTCTGGGTGCTCGGCCAAGAAAGTCCTACTGGACAACCGCTTTGTGCGCATATCGGAGAAATGCGTCGTCGTCAACCCCTGACGCAGCGCCGCCGCCTCCAGCAACAACGGGCTATCCAACTCCCATGCTCCGTCGAAACCGCGGCTGTCATATGAGTTGGGGCCATCCCCAGCCACCGGTTCGTTGGCGCCATCGGCCTCGGGTAGGACACAGTAACGGTCCACCACCCCAGAGAGTCTCTCAAGGTCGAGCGACTGCCGCGTTGACAGACCGGGAGCGTCGCCAGAGACAGCGGCAACGAGACGTGGCCAACCTACCGCATCCAGGTGAAATCTATCGATATCCAGTGTTGCCTCGACTAGGCGATGCGCCATTCGGGACGTTACATCACCGCCCTGCCCAGCCGTCACCACCACCATCGCTTCGGGGTTCGCGTTCTTCATCAACGAAGCGGCCGCCCGAATCCCGGTGAGCGTCCCCCACCGCCTGAGGTCGAGCGACAGTCCGCCAAGTGGCCCATCGGCCAGGACTTGGCCAACGGCCTCCAATGACTCCGCCTCGCTCCCAAGGACGACGGATATCTCCCCCGCACCCTCAAGCTCCTGGTTCGCCAGTCGCTGCAGCGCCGGCAGCTCATCCCGCAACTGCGGCCGCAGCAGACCCTCAAGATAGATACGCGCCGCTGGTCGGATTGCTTGCACGAAACGGGCCAGTTCACGAACAATGGTCCCAGCCATTCGACTGTCCCATACCTGCGGGCATGCCAACCAAAGGGGCCGGTTCGAGAGCGAATCTTCGAACCGGAATGTAAGGTCACTGATCCACGCCAGGTCGACCTGAATATCGCCGCTCGAGCGGATGAAGTAAGCCCAATCATCGCCTCCAGGCGCGGCCGGCGCTTGGCCTACGGGCAAATTCCCCGGCAGCTCCGACGGAAGCGGATAGAAGTTTCGAGCAACGCCTGGTTCATTGATAGTCCGGCTAGAATCAGCTTCCGACAGCCCGTTCATTTGTGCGACAACGTCGAGCAGCGCACCTTCCAGGGCTAGCTTTGCTGCCCGCCTATAACCCTTGGTAGTGGCACCCACAGGCGACCACCCGACGAGTCCACCGAGTGGATTGTCCGTTTCGAGGTGCCCTGGGATCCCAGCACCCACTAGCTCACTGGCATGCTTTCTGAGCGACTCCCAAGCCTGCCGCGACTGCGACGCCGAGGTGACCGACTCGCCAACCCCTTCGAGGGTCCGTCGGCCTCTCTTCGCCTCGACCTGAACCAGTAAGCCGCGAGCCGGCAGGAGGGCGCTTTCCTGCCTAATCGGGCCGATATAACGCAGAAGGTGGATCCGTTCGACCCGGAAGGGGCGCCGCCACTTTGGCGCACGCAAAACGGAGCGGACGGACATCATCGTCATATGCTACAGGTAAAGGGCCGTGACGGTCAGCCCCGCCGCCTGCGGCGTGGGCCGAACCGGCGCAAGCCTCGCCGGAGACGTTCGTGCAGCGGCATCTTCGTACCCACCGCCGCTCGGTCGGTCCGATTCTCATGCTCTTCAGCCGACTGCTGCTTAGTCCGCCAAGGTTTTAGTCTCGGACCTGAGTGAAGCGCGCTCGGCCATTTGAACAACATGATAGCGAGGACGTTACGGTGCTCTCCCAGTGCGAGATCCGAATTCCCGTGTTCTGCCGGGATCATCTGAATCGTCGGATCATACGCCGCACTCAGCGCCACTTTGACCTTTTCAACCAGCGTCGAGTCTGGGCGTCCCGAGAGCGCCAGGCAGATGCCAACCTCGGCTAAAATGTCAGCAGTCGCACTATCGAGGATGTGATCGATCTGCGCTTCGAAGTACTCGACGACCCAGGAGAATTCCGCGGCGCCAACGAAACGCTGATAGTAGCCACTTGCCGCGATGGGAAAATGGGTAAAACCGTAGAGCTTGTTCCTGTACTCCGCCGTACTCAGGTCTCCATCCTTATCTGCCGGATAGCGGTTCCGAACCGCTTCGGCCACCGGCTCCCGCAAGTCACAAATCCCGAGCTCGTGAAGATAGAAGACATTGTTGGCGACCTGCGCGGCGTAGACTTCAATGACCGACGAGTCCGTCAGGAAACGATCCCACTCCAGTGATGCCAGGTACTCCAGGGCCCTTTCATGACCCTCGACCGGAGCTGAGCCCAGCAACCCGTACGAGTGCATCTGGGACATACGGAATAGTAGGCTGGCGGCGAAGGGGAACCCGCCCCAGTTCGCCAACATCTCCGCTCGTCTCCGCTGTTTCCCAGGCTCCGCCGCGGATGAGCCCAGATCACCAGCCGCGCGCCTGGCGATCCGCTCTCGGCTTCGCTGTAGCGGGTACTGCGGGTCGGCGAGTCCAGCAAAGTCCCGCCGTAGTTGGGGGGCCAAGCTCTTCGCGTACTCCCGGTTGGCGGGGATATACTTTGGATCCCCCGTTATTCGGTACATCCGCTGCGAGAAGTGGCGTCGAGTGTACTTACTGAGGCTTCCCAGCTCTGCCTCGTATTTGGCGAGTATCTCGTCGGCTATGTCCGCAGGCACTACTACACGCCCTGCCGCCTAGTTGGGTGGTTCCGGAACCGCTGGGAGTGACCTGCGGTTGTCCAACAGGTGATGCACCAGCAACTGACCGAATCTGTGCGACCCCAGCGGCTGGTTGTGCAAACGCTGCAACCCGCCCACCCCCGGATACTCGTTGCCTTCGATGATGATCGGCCGGTGCGGCCCGATACTGATGTCCCACCCTATGAGGATGCGCGGGCTAAAGCAATGGTGTGCGGCGCGTGCCAGCTCTAGAACATCCTGCCACCCCGGCAGTTGGCTGCCTGCTATGGCCGCCCCGGTCGCCGGGTGGGTTTCGTGGCGGATACCCGGCCCGGCCGTGGCGTAGTCGGTGGCCGCTCCGAGCGTCCCGGTCTTGATGTCGACAGGAGCCGCAAGCCCGCCGCGATGCATGTTGTCGACGAAGGTGTCCCGGAGCGCGGGCATCCGGAAGGTGGCGATGATCGGCTCCGGTTCGCCATGTTCGTTGACGATTGTTATGAGACGGCATGTCGCGACAGCGTCGAGAGCTATGTCCGCAATGTCCGGATGATTGGTTAGGCAGGGCTGGACAATGATCGATTTATTAGCCGAGGCCGCCGCTAGCGATTCGAGGAACGACGCTCGGCCAACCTGCTGTTTGCCACCATGCCGCTCGTAGGCATCATGCTCGGGAAGGTAGAACCACTTCTCCGCCTTCTTGCCGTGCCTCCCGTCGAGGAGTTTGACGAACAGGTCGGCCCGCGGTAGCTCAGCAAAGGTCTTGATCTCACCGGCGGTGACGACCGCCAACGTCGATACTACGGCGAGGCCGGCGCCCTGCGCGCGCGCCGCGAAAGCGGCCTTATCACCGATCGGCACTGACCGCTGCGGGTCGCTCAACTCCAACAGCATGGTGCAAAATATCGGCGAATTCTCGTGGCTGTGCAGGTACTCGTCCGCCCGCGCTCGCTGCTCTGGACGGTAGAAATCGTATTTGTAGTAATCTTCCGGCCTAGCAGGCAAAGTAAGTGATAGCCACAACAACTGCCGTAGCTGCCTACGGACAGGCACACCCGTCGCCGCACGAACCGCCTTAGCATTGGCTCGCAGAACTTTTACCGATTGCACGACTAGTTCTGAGAAGTACCAGCGCCATAGACGCTTGATACGACCTGGGGGTCGCGCAGTCGCTACCCGCCTGCTGTAAAACCGTGGCAGCCATTCCTCGCGCTGGGTGGTGTACAGCCAATGGAGGCGTGCCCCCCAATCTTGGGGCGCCGCCTTCGACCACCGACGACGACAACCCGGGGTGATCACCGGAATGACGTGCCCCTGCCGCCGGAAGGCCCTTTTTCGGCGGGCACGATACCGACGGCCTTTGCGACGCAGCAGTCGAATGGTCGATACCCGGGCCAGCTCGATCGGGGTATACGCACCATCAGGAGCGATAGCTGCCTCATCCGGATCCGTCGGGACAGCTTCCGGCGCAGATCTTGTACCGCGCAGCATCTCCTGTACGGCGGCGTAGCGGGCCATCGCGACTTCTGTCCGGCCAGCACGCTCCATGGCATATCCTGACCTATAAACCCATACCGCTCGCCGATAGCCCGGTACTCTTATTTGGTAGCACAGCCAGGCCAGACCCAACCAGACGCCAGGACGCCGCGAAGCTTTGAGCCTGTCAACCAACCGCGACCGCGCACGCACCCAGGGACTCCTTCCCAGCCGACCTGCGCCCTAACCCGAGACACTTTGCATAAGCATTCGGTACTCTACAGGTCGCGAGTCGGTATAGTCCTAGGTCCTCCCGTCCCCTCCTCCACTAAGCTGGCCGGCGAGCAGTTGGCCGAACCGGTGGTTGCCCAACGGCGTACCGTGGAGTCGTTGTAGGCCGTCGACGCCGGGCTGCTCGTTGCCTTCGATCAGCATCGGCCCGTCGGGGCCGATGGTGACGTCCCATCCGACCAGCACCCGCGGCCGGAACGCCCGGTGTGCCGCCATCACCAGCTGCCGCACCTCGTCCCACCGGGGCAGCTTGCGACCCGCGATCGCGCCGTCGGTCACCGGGTGGCGCAGGTAGCGGGTGGTGGTGTAGCCGGAGGCGGGGCCCAGCTCGCCGGAGTCGATGTCGATCGGGGCGGCGATCCCGCCCCGATGCATGTTGTCCACGATCGCGTCCGCGACCGCCGGCATCCGGAAGATCGCGATCACCGGCTCGGGTTCGTCCGATTCGTCAAGAATGGTGATCACCCGGGCGGTCGCTACCGCACCCAACGCCAGATCCGACAGCTCGGGATGGCTGGTCAGGCAGGGCTGGACCAGCAGCGGCGTCGCCGTGGCCACCCCGGCCAACGATGACAGCAGCGACGAGCGCGGCACCACCTGCCCGTCCCGGGAAAAGGCGTCGGCATCCGGCTGGTAGCGCCAGCGTTGTGCGCCGCGCCCGCCCTTGCCTGCGAGCGGCTTGATAAACAGGTCGGTGGCGGGCAACGGCTGCTCCGGTCCGGGCTCGGCTCCCCCGCCGACGACCGCGAGCGTCGGCACCACCGGCAGCTGCGCCGCGGTGGCGTGGGCGGCGAAGGCGACCTTGTCGTTCAGCGGTGCCGCCTGCTCCACATCGGGCGCCCCGGCGAGTAGCTCATAGAGCGCACCTTTGGTCTCGTGGCGGTGCAGGAAGGCGTCGGCCCGCGCCCGCTGCTCCGGCCGGAACAGCTCAAAGGTGTAGTAGTTGTCCGGCACCGACGGCAGCCTCACCGCCGTCCACAGTAGCTCCCGCAGCTGCCTTCCCCGCGGCACGCCGGCCTCGCGCCGAATCCGGCCGCTGTGTCGCCGCCACACTCGCAACCCCTGGATGAGTACGTCGCTGATGTACCAGCGCCACGCCCGGGTCACTCCGGTACGCGGCGGCGGATAGGCATCAAACTTGGCGAAGTAGCGGGGCAGGACCTCGTGCCGGCGCCGGGCGTAGAGCAGGTGGAGCTGCGCCGCCGGGTCGGTCGCGGCGGCGCGGCGCCACCGCCGCCGGGTCGCTGGCAGCACCACCGGCACCACCCGTTCCCGCCGTCGCCAGCCGGCCCGCAGCCGGCGGACCACCGGCCTCACCGGGCCGGCTCCCGCGGGTCGCCGAGCCGCTGGAGCAGGTGGTGGGCGAGCAACTCGCCGAACCGGTGCCGCCCCAGCGCGACGTTGTGCAGCCGTTGCAGGCCGCCGACCCCCGGGCGTTCGTTGCCCTCCAACAGGATCGGCCCGTCGGGGCCGATGCTGATGTCCCAGCCCACCAGCAGTCGCGGGTGGAACCGTTCGTGGGCGGCGATCGCCAACGCCACCACTTCGTCCCACAGTGGCAGCTTCCGGCCCTCGATCGCGCCGTCCGAGGCCGGGTGCCGGCGATGGCGTACGGCGGGCCCGGCGATCGCGTAGTCGGAGGCGGCGCCGAGCACACCGGTTTCGATCTCCACCGGGGCGGCGATCCCGCCCCGGTGCATGTTGTCCACGATCGCGTCCGCGACCGCCGGCATCCGGAAGGTCGCGATCACCGGCTCCGGCCGGCCGGTCTCGTCCGTGATGGTGATCAGCCGGCAGGTCACCACCGCCCCCAGCGCCAGGTCGGCCAGGTCGGGATGGTTCGCCAGGCACGGCTGCACCAGATGCGACTCGCCCACCGACCGATCGGCCAGGACCTGCAGCAGCCGCGCCCGCGGCACCGCCTCGCCGCCACTGCGAAAACTGTCGGTGTCGACGTAGTAACGCCACTTCCCAACGCCGCGCCCGCCCTTACCCGACAACGGTTTGACGAACAGGTCGGTGGCCGGCAACTCGCCCGGCACCTCGGCGATCTCACCGTCCCGCAACACCGCGAGCGTCGGCACCACCGCGAGCCGATGCTCCACCGCCCGGGCGGCGAACGCCACCTTGTCGGTCAGCGGCGCCGCCTCCAGCAACCCGGCGGTGTCGGCGAGCGCCTCGTAGAGCACCGGGGAGTTCTCGTGCCCATGCAGGTAGCCGTCGGCTGCGGCGCGGTGCTCGGGGCGGTAGAGCTCATATTTGTAGTAGTTCTCCGGCATCGACGGTAGCCGCAGCGACAGCCACACCATCTCCCGCAGCTGCCGGCGCACCGGCACACCCGCCGTACGTCGGACGTAGCGGCCGTTTCGGCGCAGCAGCTGCCACGACTGGACCGCGACGTCGCCGACATACCAGCGCCACGCGCGGGCGACCCGGCTCCGCGGCATCGTGTAACGCTGCGCACGCCCGAAGTAACGCGGCAGATAGTGCTCCCGATGCCGGGCGTAGAGCAGATGCAGCGTCGCGGCGTGGTCGCCGGCCGACTGCTCCCACCGCCGCCGCTGCGCCCGCGGCACCACCGGGATGATCCGCCCGCGCCGCTGCCACAGGTCGCCGAAGAGCCGGCCAGCGGGCGCCGCCCGGACCCGCCGGACCGCCAACAGCCGGGCGGTCTCCACCGCCACCGGGTCGAGCGGCTCGGGGCGGGCGGGCAGCCCACCCGGGCCCGCCGCCGCGGCGTACGCCTGCCATGCCTGGTCGTACCGCCCGGCCCGCTCCAGGGCGTAACCCACCCGATACGACCAGCGGGTGCGGCGACGACGGCTGACGGCCCGCGCCACCCGACCGGCCTGCGCCACCGCCACCCACAGACCTGGCCGCCGCGACGCCTTGAGCCTGGACACCACCGTGCCACGCACCATCGCCGGTCCTCCTCCTGCGGCGACGCCCGAGCCCACGTCGCTGATCAATATGAATCCGCACTCTACCGGCGCGTGCTGCGCCGAGCCGCCGTCCGGTAACCTACCGGTAAACCTTCAGGCAACCCCCAACCCCCCGGGATCGAGTCTGACGTGAAGCGACCAGTCGTCTACACCTGCGGCACCTTCGACCTGTTCCACCGCGGCCACCTGCGCATGATCGAGAACGCCCGAGCGCTGGGCGAGACCTTGATCGTCGCCGTGAGCACGGATGAGCTCGTCGAGCACTACAAGCAGGTCCGCCCCACGGTGCCGTTCGAGGAGCGCCTGGAGATCGTCCGGGCGATCCGCGGCGTCGATCTCGCGATCCCGCAGCTCACCACCGACAAGTACGACGCCTGGGAACGGATCGGCTTCGACGTGTGGGTGGTCGGCGACGACTGGTACGGCAACGAGAAGTATGAGGACTACCGCAAGCGGCTCAGCGACGTCGGAGTCTCGTGCGTGTTCCTGCCCTACACCGCCGGGATCTCCTCCACCCAGCGCCGCACCGCCACCACCGCGAAGTAGCCTCCCGGCTCTCCGGTCGCGCCACACCGGGCTTCACCGCTCGTCACCAAATCGATCCAAGCGGGAAACATTCGCATCGTACGCTTCCGCTGCGGTTCAGCTGCCGGACACCTGACGGGCGCCCCTTGGCCACCTGAACGCCGCACGCACGTCGCCGTCGCGCGCTGACCGCACCACCGGAACCATCCCCCGCCGGTTGGAGTGAGCGTGCACAGTTTGTTGCTGCTGAACGGCGGCGTCGGCGCCCGGGTGGCGGCCGGACGCCCGAAACAGCTGGTCCATGTCAACGGCATCCCGATTCTCGTCTACGCCCTGGTGGCCGCCGACCGGTGCGCCGCCATCGAGCAGATCGTGTTGAACTACCCGGACGGCTGGCGCGACGAGATCGAGAAGATCGTCATCGACTTCTCGATCGCCACCCCGGTCAGCTACGTACCCGCTGGCCGTACCCGGCACGAGTCGGTAGCCAGGATGCTGCCCCACTGCCAGGCTGACCAGGTCGTCATCCACGAGTCCGCCCGGCCGCTGGTCAGCACCGCCGACTTCGACCGGCTAATCGCCCACCCCGCCGAGAACGTCAGCTACATGCTGCCGATCCCGTTCACCGTCGCGCCGGTAGACCCGCAGACCCGCCGCGTGACCGGGGCACTGGACCGGTCCACCCTGCGCAACGTCCAACTGCCGCAGCGGTTCGCCAAGCAGAGCCTGGTTGCGGCCCACCGCTACGCCGAAACGGCACAGCGCACCTTCACCGAAGACGCCACCCTCTGCAGCGTGGCCGGGTATCCCGTCGAATTCATCGACGGCGACGACCGCAACTTCAAGGTAACCACCCCCACCGATGTCGCGCTGGCGACCCACCTGCTGAGCCGGGAGGCCCGCAGTGAGTAAGACCATCATGATCACCGGATCTTCCCGGGGGATCGGGCTCGCCACCGCTGCCCGGTTCCTCGCCGCCGACAACGACATCGGAAGCCTGGTGCTGGTGGCTCGGGAATCGGCCCGCTTCACCGAGGCCATCGACTACCTGGAGCAGTCCAACCACCTGAAGAAACAGCTCCGTCCGTACCCGGTGGACCTCGGGGACCGGGCCCAAATCGTCGGGATGATCAAAGACCTGGTCTATCGGCACGGCAGCATCGACATCCTGGTCAACAACGCCGGGTTCACCGCGCCGGCGGCGCTGCATCAAACCTCGTTCGCGGACTTCGAGCGCACCATCGGCATCAACCTTTACGCGCCGTTCACGATCGTGCAGGAGTTGCTGCACGCCGGCAACCAAGCCGAACTCATCGTCAACATCGCCTCTACCGCCGGGATGACCGGCCGGCCGGGCTGGCTCACATACTCCTCATCGAAGGCGGCCCTTATCGCCATGACCGAGGTGATGCGGGAAGAGCTGGCGATCCACGGCACCCGGGTGGTGTGCATCTCACCTGGACGGTGCGCGACCGATCTGCGCCGCACCCTGGCGCCCGAAGAGGACCCGCACACGATCATGCAGCCCGAAGATGTCGCCGCGGTGCTGGAGATGCTCGCCTCGGATGTCGGTCGCTACGTCGACAGCCAGAACCTCGTCGTTCGGATGTGAGGCAGATGGGCACCCCGTTCGACCGCCGACTTGCCCGGCGCGCCCTCCGTACCCTGGGGCCGACCGTGCTCGCCCTGACCTCGTTCGCGCTGCTGCTCCTGCTGCCCACCGCGGGGCCCGGGTTGGCCGCCGGCTGGGCGTCCCTACTCGTCAGCGGCTGGGTGACCTTTCGGGATCCGCTCGGCCGCCACATCGGACCGCGTGCGGTGGTGGCGGCCGGTTCGCTCGCCGCCGCCTACGGCACGGCCATGCCCGGTCTACTGACGGCGCTGTCAGGGGCGGTGTTGCTGGGGCTGCTGTTGACTGAGGCGCCGTTACGCGATATTGCCGGCCCGCGCTACCGGGCGACTGGGCTGCCCCTCGCCGAGCCGCGACTCGACCCCCGGTCGGTCGCGAAGTGCGTGTGGGGCCTGACCACCGCGCTGATCGTGTCCGTTGGTCTAGCTGGGCTGTGGTCGCCGCTGGCCTGGCTGCCACCGGTGCTCACGGTGGCCGCGCTGGTCGGCTCAGGCATGCTCTTCGCCGACGCCTGGGACCGGCGACGCCGAAACCGCGGCGCCGACCTGCTCCGGCTGCGGGAGGCGTTGACACAGCTCAACCCGAGGTTCATTCTCTACTTCAGCGCCCCGCCGGGGATGGAGTACCAAGCCCAGATGTGGCTGCCCTATCTGGAACGGATCGGCGAGCCCTACTTCGTCGTGCTCCGCGAAGGGCACGCGCGGAAGGCTATAAGCGCCGCGACGACCGCACCGGTGGTGGTGTGCCCGTCATTGGCCGCGCTGGACGCCGCGCTAGTGCCAAGTGTCCGGGCCGCCTTCTACGTCAACAACGGCATGAAAAACAGCCACTGTGTCCGGTTCGCTGAACTGCAGCATATTCAGCTGCTGCACGGTGACAGCGACAAGGCGCCGAGCTTCAACCCGGTCACCGCCATGTTTGACCAGATCTTCGTGGCCGGCCAGGCCGCTATCGACCGGTACGCCGCGAACGGAGTGCAGATCCCGGCGGAGAAGTTCCGGATCGTCGGCCGGCCACAGGTGGAGAGCCTCACCGTCGTCGAGCCGGGCGACACCACCCCGCCCGAGCCCACCGTGCTCTACGCTCCGACCTGGATCGGGCTCTACAACGACGTCAACTACTGCTCGTTGCCGATCGGCGAACAGATCGTCCAGGAGCTGCTTCGCCACGGGGCTACGGTGATCCTGCGTCACCACCCCTTCGCCACCCGGGACCGCGGGTCTGCGGTGCTGCTCCACCGGATCGAACAGCTACTCGCAGCCGACCGGGACCGTACCGGCCGCAGCCACCTGTGGGGCGCGGCAGCGTCGACCGAACTCAGCCTCTTCGAATGCATCGACGCCAGCCACGCCATGGTCTCCGATGTCTCGAGCGTCGCCTCGGACTTCCTCTACACCGGCAAACCGTTCGCCATCACCGACATGCTCGGCGAGGGGGCAGAATTTGTGCGGACCTTCCCGCTCGCCTCGGCCGCCTACGTGATCCAGCCCGACGCCAGCAACCTAACCGACGCGGTGGCCTCCCTGCTCGGGAAGGACCTGGTCGGGAAGGACCTGCTCGCCGACGCGCGGCGGGCAGCTCGCACCCATTATCTCGGCGACTTCCCGCCCGATCGCTACGCCGAGGGTTTCGTCGCACAGGCCCGGCTAGCCGTGGCAGGAACCTCAGGTGCCAGCGGCGTCGGCCCGCTCGAAGGGGCTGGGCAGCGGAAAATAGGTCTCCAGGAAGGGCAGCACCAGGCCACGTTGCGAAGTGCCGTCCCCGTCCTCGGTGGTGGTGTCGTTGAGGCAGAAAACCTGCCGGTCGCGGCGCGCCAGCAGACCACGTAGCCGACTGGCGGTCTCGGCGATCGCCAGGTCGAAGTACGAATACCGGATGTCGCCGGGCAGCGCACGCCCGGTGTGGAAGGCGTAATAGTGGTGAAGGGACGAGGTCACCGAGATGTCGGTGTCGTGCCGGAACCGGCTGGCCGCCGTCCGCCGATGATCCGCCGCGAACTCCTGCTCGATCTCGCTGAGCACGCTACGCCGCAGGGCGTGCGGGACGTGCTTCATCTTGTGGGTCAGCAGCGTGCCGAACTGTTGCTCCACCAGCCGCCGGTTGTTTTTGCCCGCGACCGACGACGGGATGTCTTCCGGGTCCGGCTTGCCCATCGGCACCAGCGCCGGCGATTTGAAGAACTTGCTGGCGCCGTTGGCGAGGAAGAACAGCTCCGGCACCACCGGCGCACCGATGCACACATCGTCGTTGAGGTAGAGAAAGTGTTCCGACAACCCCGGGATGTGATGCAGCTGGGTCTCGATGGCGTGGGAGTTGAAGGTCGGCAGCACGCTCGGGTCGGCGAAGATCTCCCGATGGTCGACCACCCGGATGCCGGGCGCCTCGGTGTCCAACCAGTGCGGCACCTGCTGGTCGGTGACCAGATAGATGGTGCGCACCCAGGGCATGTTCAGCCAGACCGAGCGTAGCGAGTAACGCAGCTCGTCGTGGCTGATGAACCGGGCCGAGTTGGCGGCGAACCGGTGGTAGGCGGTGCCCGCCACCGCGGCGCGGCGCTGCTGCCAGCTCGGGTCCTCGCCGTCGACCCAGGTGTAGACGACATCGATCGGGAAGGTGACGTCGGAGTAGATCGGCTCGGCGAACGCGGCCCGGCTCGGGTAACTCGGCACCTCGCCCCGGTGCCGCGGCGTAAACGGGGTGAGCACAGACTCGGGGACGGCGACCGCCGGCTCTGCCACCCGGACGGCGTCGCTGCACAGGTTCGCCCGGGGCGCCAGCAGCACCCGGTCGCCCGCGGCCCCCTCGCCGGGTTGGCCGGGCTGGTCGCCCTCGGTCTCCTCCCGCCAGAACTCGATCTCGCAGCCGAACCCGTTGCCCAGGATCAGGCAGTGGGCCGGGTCGGTGAAGAACTGCATCACCCGCAGGTAGTCGTCGTTGACCGCGGCCCGGATCGAATGGGCGGTGGCCAGCCGGGGCTCCCCACCGTGCTCGATCCGCTGGAGGTAGAGCGCCCGGCTCGCCAGCGCCCGGGTGAGCGCCCGCCCGGTCGCCTCCCGCCGGGACGCCGGCACCGCCACCCGGAACCGGATCGCCTCCGAACCCCGGACCAGGAAGTAGGGGATGCCGGCCGCGTCGAGACACTCACGGACTGTCGCCAGGTTGCGCCGGGCCGCCTGCACCGGGGTCAGGTCGCTGACGACGGTGGCGAGCATCGCGCGCTTTCGCCACCTGACGATGGTGGCCCCCCGGCCGACCGAGCTGCTCCGCTTGCGCAGCAGCAGCGGCGCCGAGCGGACCGGTTCGGCCGCACTGGAACCGGCCGTGACCACCCGCCCGATGGTGTCCCGGACTGCCTGCCGAATCTGCGGCGTGGTGGAGCGTCGCAGATACTTCCGGAGCCGCGCCGGCATCACCCGGCCGTACATCCGGCCGACGAGCACGTCGGCCCGCGCCTGCCGCGCGTAGGCGCGCTGCTGGGGTCGACTGCGGTCGATACGTGGAGGTTGTGCGTCACCCGCCATGCCGCAGGACTGTAACCCCGAAACCTGTGACCGAAACCGATTCGCCCGGGGAAACCGGAGTTATCTAGCACACAACGACCGGATGAACGACACCGGCCGCCCAGTCGGCCACGGAGGGTAGGTGTGACACGACGCACCATCGGTACGCCATCGCCATCGTTCAATCTTTTGCCCACCCACCTTCCCTTACTCGCCACACCGTGGCCGATCCCCGGTCAGAGCGTTGGTTTTCGATCCCTCTATGGATAGCGCCCACCCACGGCGCCCCCTCCGGGTCGTGGTACTCCGGCGACCTCGACTGGGACGGGGTGCCGATGTCACTCGGCCGGCTCGGGGAACCGCGCGGCTACATGATGTTCCACTTCTCCGGCAGCGACTAGACCGAGGCGTACTACGCCTCGGGGCACAGCACCGACCGGCAGATGTGGGTGTCGTTCAACACCCCGCAGTATCGCGATTGGTTCACCACCCTGCGGGAGTGGACCGCGGCGAACCCGAACTCCCGGGACGGGGTGCCGCCGGTCAACATCAACGACCTCGCCGACACCAAACTCTTCACCCCCGCCGACCTCGACGAGGGGGTCTACCTCACCGCCAACGTGTGGAACAGCACCCGGGACTCCGAGATCACGGTACGGATCAACGACGGCGAGCCGCTTCCGCTGACCCGTACCCAGGATGGCGAAGGGGAAGCGGTGCGGTTCGGAGTTGACTACTCCGACCCGTACTCGGTGGTCCGCCAGATGCAGACCGCCCGTTACGCCTTCGTCAGCGAATCGGGCGAGGAGCGGAACCAGGGATGGCAGCAGACCCGCGGCAACCAGCGGGGGCCCGGCAACCCGCAGAGCGTCGCCGCGAGCTACATCGCCGAGAAGTCGAGCCACGTGTGGCGGGTGCAGCTCCCGACCGACCTGCCGCTCGGCGTCCACGTCGCCGAGGTGACCAGTGTGGACCGGTATGGCCAGGTCGCCACCGAGCATCTCGCCTTCGAGGTGCTCGCAGAGCGGCCAGACCCGTTCTGGAACAACGAGCCCTGGCAGGACAACTCGGTCACCGGTGGCCTGCTGACGGATGAGCGGGGCCTGCCGGTGCTGGATGAGGCCGGCGACCCGGTCCGGGTCGACGAGTAGCCCGCACCCCCACCCCCACTCGAGATCAAGGTGAGCCACTGGCTGCTGTAGCAGCCAGTGGCTCACCTTGATCTCGAGCTTGGGCTCAGGCGGGAAACTCGATCTCCCCGACGATCGGGCTGACCGTGGCGCCGCCGACCCACACCGTCCCGTCCTCGTCCCGGTCGACCCACACTCGCCCCCGGCGCGCTAGCCGGGTCCCCTGACTGGCGACGTACGGTGCGCTGGCCCGACCGCTGCCGAGCAGCCACTGCGCCACCGACGCGTTCAGACTGCCGGTCACCGGGTCCTCGATCATCTGCCCCTGGGCGCCGCCGAGCAGCGCCCGCAGCTCGAACGCGCACTCGGCGCCGGCCGGGTACGGCCCGACCACCCCGACGTGGAGCTTCTCGTCGCCGTCGTACCGGCGGAAGTCGGGCTGCAACCGCAACACCGACTCGGCGTCGGCGAGCAGCACCCCCACCCAGCCCGGCCCGTTATCCACCCACTCGGCCGCCACGATCTCAGCCACGTCGATCCCCAGCACCGCCGCCAACTGACCGGTGAGCGCCGGGTCGACCGGACCGGACCGGCGCAGCGGCGGCGCCGCGAACGCGAGCGAACCCGCATCCCGCCGGATCGACACCAGGCCAACTCCGCACTCCTGGACCACCGTCTCCGGCTCCCGCGGCGAACCCCCGGCGGCGAGCCAGGCATGGCAGGTGCCCAAAGTAGGATGGCCGGCGAACGGCAACTCCCCGCTCAACGTGAAGATCCGCACCCGGTAGTCGGCCCCCGGCGTCGTCGGCGGCAGCACGAACGTCGCCTCGGAGAGGTTCGTCCACCGGGTGAAGCTCTGCATCTGCTCGGTCGACAGCCCGTCGCCGTCGAGCACCACCGCCACCGGGTTGCCTGCGAACGGTTCGCTGCCGAAGACGTCGACCTGCTGGAATCTGCGCCGCACGTTTCGTCCTCCCTCGGTCCGACCCAACTGCCATGATGGTGCCAACGGTAGGCGAACGGTCAGGAGGGTCGGTGGCCAAGCCAACGCAGGCCGACGAGGAGCGGGCCGGAGTCCGGTTGACCAACCTCGACCAGCCGTTGTTCGAGGACGCGGGCGTCAGCAAACGCGAGCTCGTCGACTACCTCGACGCGGTGGCTGACCGGCTGTTGCCGCAGCTGCGGGACCGGCCGCTGTCGGTGATCCGGGCCCGCCCCGGGCAGCCACCATTCATGCAGAAAAACCTCCCCAAGTACGCGCCAGCGTGGCTACGAAGCGTGTCGATGTGGGCGGAGTCGTCGCGTCGGGAGGTCCGCTACGCGCTCTGCGACGACCGGCGAGGGCTGCTCTGGTTCGCCAACCAGCGGGCGGTCGAGTACCACCCGACGCTGGTCACCGTCGAAGCACCAGATCAGCAGCCTTATCTGGTGCTCGACCTCGACCCGCCCGGGCCAGGCGGGTTCGCCCAGGCGGTGACGGCCGCGGCGCTGGTCCGCCAGGTGCTCACCGACGCCGGCCTGGATGGCGCGGTGAAGACCAGCGGCGCCAAAGGGCTCCATGTCTACGTGCCGGTCGCCGCCCCGGCGCCGGTCGACACCGTGGCGGCGGCGACCCGGGCGTTAGCGGCACGCGCGGAACGGCTCGACCCGGCGCTCGCCACCACCGCGTACCTGCTGGAAGAGCGCGAAGGCAAGGTCTTCCTCGACGCCGGCCGGGCCGGCGGCGCCACCGTGGTCGCCGCCTACAGCCCACGGATCCGCCCCGGTACGCCGGTGTCGTTCCCGGTGCCGTGGGCCGACCTGGCCGAGGTGACACCGGCCGACTTCACGGTACGCACCGCGGCGGGGTTGCTCGCCGACCACGACCCGTGGGCAGCCGCCCTGCCCGGCCCGCAGCAGCTGCCCCGGGACCTGATCGAGGAGGGTGAGGCGATCCCGATCGGCCGGGTGCAGGCCATGCACGAGGGGAGGCGGCGCGCCCGCGAGGCAGACCGGCCGGAGCGCTGACTCTCAGAACTCGCCGGTCGTCACATAGAGCAGGTCGATCAGCGTCTCCGGCGTCCGCTCTCCCTGCTGCGCGGGCGGGCCGGCGAGCGCCCCGGCGGCGAGCAGCGACTCGGTGATCTCCCAGATCAGCTCGTGGGCGACGACCACTGTCGACACGCTAGGCTCCGCGCCGACCAACTCCCGGGCGACGGCCAGCTCATCGCCGGCGAGGGCATCGGCGACGGTCGCCGCGATCCGGCCGGCGATGCTGTCCAGCGGACCCCCGCCGCCGACCACCGGGATCGCCGGCCGGCCGTCCGGCGACCGCAGTCGCCACTGCCGGCCCTGGCCGTCGGTCACCACCCCGGACCCGGCCTGCCCGGAGCCGACCGCCCCTGATTCGGTCATTCCGGCCAGCAGGCCGGCCACCTCCTCGCGTACCCCGGGTGCGGTGGCGAGCGCGGTCAGGTCCCGGACCGTATCGTCGGTCCAGACCGACACCAGCGTGCCGGCACCGCAGTCGAGGAAGTTGGTGCCGGCGGAGGCGGCGCGCCCCGGATAGATCGCCCAGAAGGCGCCGTTCCACCACGGGCGTTGCGGAGTCAGGGTGGTCTCCGGCACCGCCCCGACCGCGCGCAACCTGGTCCATAGCAGACCGTCGAGCGCGTGGCCGAAGACCATCGCGTACCCGCTGCCGGCCTGCCCCCGCCCGGCCAGCTCAGCGCGGAGGTCGGCGACCGCCGGGGTGATCCGCTCGGCCAGCTGCGCACCGCGCTGCCGCAGGCTGGCCCGCATCGCCGTCATGGTCTCGGCCCCCAGCACCGGGAAGGTCGTACGAACCTGATCACCGACCACGGCGACCAGATCGAACTCGACCAGCTGCGCCAGCTCCGGCTCGCTCACCTCGATCCCCCGCGACCGCAGCTCCGGCACGCTGGCGCCGGCCCGGGCCGCGTAGAGCAACCGGCCCAGGTCACCGGTGCGGACCAACGCGTGCGGGGTCTGCCGGGCGTGCGGGCAGTAGCAGTGCAGGCTCCACTGCGCCAGGTCAGCGGGCTCGGGGCTGCAACCGATGTCATCTGCCATCGCCGAACCGTACCCAAAAACTGTTGGCGCGCCCCGTGCCAGCGGCTCCTACTACCGACAGTGCTCGGAAAGGAGCAGATCATGGGTACATTCCCTGCCCGACGGTTCGCCGTGGCCATCCTCACGGTCGCGGCGACCGTCAGCGCCGCCGTGGTCGTCGCCGGTGCCCCGGCGGCGGCCATCCCCGGCATCCAACTGGTCCAGTCGGGGTCGCCGGCCGGCCCGGAGCCCACCAAGGTAGCGGTGGCGCCGTGCCCCGACGGCCTGGTGGTGATCGACGGCGGTGGCAGCATCTCCGGCGCGCCCGCCGGCGAGGTCCGGCTGACCGGCCTCCGGCCACTGGGCGGCAGCTTCGAGGCCACCGCCACCACCGGCACCCAGGAGTACGCCGGCGACTGGTCACTGATCGCCTACGCGATCTGCGCACCACGCAGCTACAGCATCACCATCCATTCGGTGACCGGGCCGATGAGCTTCCAGTGGTGGCGCGGCCACACCGTCGACTGCCCCCGTGGCCAACGGCTCATCGGGGCTGGTGCCTACCTCGCCGGCTCGGACGGCGCGCCCCCGGCCGGGGTCGCGCTCCAGCTCATCCTCCCCCACTCAGATCTGACGCACATGAACGGCAGCGCCTACCGGGTCGACGACAGCTACTCCGGAGCGTGGCAACTGACCGTCTATGCGACCTGCGCCGACCCGCTGCCCGGCCTGGTCCGCGTCATGCATAGCGGCGGCAACGGCGCCTCGATCGCGACCGTAGCTTGTCCACGTGGGACGGTGTTGCACGGTCTCGGCGGCGCCGGAAACGCGGCACCGGGCCATCTCACGCTGACCCAGCAGGCGCCGATCGGCAACCTCAGCGGCGCCCTGACCACGGTGGCCGAGACCGGTGATGGCACGCCACCCGCCCCCTGGGCACCGGTCAGCATCGCCATCTGCGCCAACTAGGACACCAGCCAGGCACGTTCACCGGGCTCCTCGCTCCGCCCTCATCCCGGCCGAGGACCCGGTGAACGTTCCTCTGGTGGGCCTGGCCGGGCAGCTCTATTCGAACGTCACGAGCACGGCCACAACAGGGCCCGCGCTACACCCGCGCGAGCAACGTCTCATGGAACGCCAGCGTCTGGCCCCAGGCGAATAGAGCTGCGCGGCGACTGCCAACGGTTACCCGGGCACTGCGACGAAGCCTTCGTAGAGTGCAGCGGTGATGGCCATCGCCATCAGGGCAGCGATACCGTGTTGATGTGTGATGGTATGGCCAGCCTTACCACGAACCCGCGAGGGCGCCCTCCCGCGACGGCCGGCATCGGCTCAGGAGCCCCCATCTGCCACCGTTCAAGCGCCGTACTGGAAGGGGCCTTCGTACGGGTGGCTACATCCTCACTGTTGTGGGCCACAACGGTGAGTATGTAGCCCTTGAACAGCAGGTCCGTTCTCCCGCCGCTGGGACGTCGACCGCCCCGACGAGCCGGCCCAAATCCCGCGGGTAATAGCCATCCTTCCCGGATGTGTCGTCAAACTCCACCGGGCAGGCTCACGCCGGGCAGTCGCCGTAGCGGCACTGCAGGAAGAGGAACGTCAACTCGGACCCGCTCAACGGCCGCTGGTAGATGCGGAGCTCGTCGACCCGGCCCTGCCAGTAATCGCCGTGGGCGCCGTCCTGGAGGCCTCGACCGAGCTGCAGGTCACCGTCGGCTGACCACGCCTGCGGGGCCGTCGCCGAGCCGCTCCACCCGGCCGGCCACTCGCCGTTGAATGGACCACCGTCCACCCACAACTCAAGCTGTCCGGTCATCGGGTCGTGGACCGCCGCCACGTGAGACCACTCACCCACCGGGACCTGATCGGCCGGCGCACACACCAGCGTCTCGTCAACGTCAGTGGCGTCCGCATGTGCAACCACCAGGCACACCCCGCCCGCATCCTGGTTGGCCTCGGGTCGGTACTGCAGCTGCACCGCACTCTGGGTGGTGCCGCCCTGGGCCAGCACGGTGTGCCGGTCGGTGCGGGCCTCCGGGGAGACCCACGCTGCAACCGTCCAGCCGGTGGCGCCGTCGGTAACCACCGCGGGTGGGGCGCTGACGAATCCGGTCTCGCCGTCGAAGGCCAGGGCGGTCCCCGTCGCTGCCGGGTCACCGGGGTTGATGCCGGACGGGACCCAGCTCACCCCGTCGTGCAGCGTGCCAGCGTGAGCCGATCCGCCGCTCACCGGCGTCGCCGTCGCGCCCTCTCCCTCGTCGAACCGCCAGTGAAGCAGCTCGTTGGGGACCGGGCGCACCAGGAACGAGTACGTGAACCAGTCGGAGATGCCGCCGGCCTGGTTGATCGACCGCACCTGGAGCACCTGCTGCAGGTCACCAGGCGGAGCTAGCTCGACGGTGGCCGACTCTCCCGGGTCCACCTCGACGGTTTCCCCCTCACCCGACAGCCACCGGTAGGTGAACGCAACGACATCACTCGCCCCGGCGGGGTCGAACAAGAACTCGCCGGGCTGGCCCGGCCCACCGCTCCAGATGCCGGTATCCGCCGGTGGGTAGTCGGTCGAGGTGACGAGCGGGGTGGCCGGGGTGGCGGTCACCACGGTGAAGGTGAACGGGGCTGACCAGGCGCTCGCCCATGGCCAGTTGACCGCCCGCACCCGGAAGCTGTAGGTCTCGTCGGTGGCCAGGTCCGCCGGCGGCCGCCACCGGGCAGTCGCCCCAGATGGCACCTGCGAGTCCGACCCCGCCGCCACCACCGACCCCGTACCGTCGCGCACTTGGAAGTCGGCGCGCAGCGGTGCTCCGCGCGAGTCGCGCACCCGGGCGGCCAGCCACGGTCGCGGTGACCGGACCACCGCCGGGTCGGCGCAGGCGTCGTAACAGTCCGAGTCGATGGCGAGCTGATCCGGTGGATAAGGCCACCACAGGGGGAGGGTCACCCCCTCCGGCACGCGCTCCACTGCTGGCGGGGCCGGCGCGGGTGGTTCGCTCGGCACCGCGACCGCGGGCGTCGGCACCGCGAGCGCCACCCCTGCGACCAGGCCGGCGACGGCCGCCTTCGCTGTCCAGCCACGGCCGCCCGAGCTACTCCACCAACGCACCAAACCCGACATGTCCCGCCCTCCCAGCCTGACCAGCTCCCCGCGCCTACGCACCGTAGCCCGCAGCACTGTGCACAGTCAACGTCGTGAAGTGGACAGTTGCCGAACGACAGCCGTTACAGTCGGGCGACCGCCTGTTGGAACTCCTGCAGCACCGCTCGAACCTTTGCCAACTGCCGCTGATACTCGAGCAGGATGTCGCGGAAGGCCCTGACCCGGCGGGCATCCGCGCCTTGCAACGGTGCCCGCCGCTCATACCACAGCGGCAGCACGTCCCGCACAAAAGACTCGTGCAACAACCCTTCCACCAGCGTCAGCTCGGCCGCTACCGACTCCAGCCGGTACACCGACTGGAACACCTTCACCGAGACCGAGGTGGCGGCGTCGCTACGCAGCAGCGGCGACAGTTCCGGGGCGGCCGAGGCGACCAGCATGTGCGCCCGTTGCCAGACCGCCTCGTCCAGCTCGGGCGTGTCCGCGGCCAGCCACTGCTCGAGCGCCGCCACCTTCTCGTCCATCCGGTCCACCGCGATATCCGTAAGGCTCGCGGCCATCTCGCGAAGGTTGCGAATCACCCATTTCCGGGTACGGAACCGTTCCCGGGCATTCTCCAGCAGCACCGCGAGGAACGCCGCGATGAAGACGGTCGGCAACGCCCACAGCAGGCTTCCCAGGTCCATCGGCCGATGCTACGTCAGTCGAGGTCGGCGAGCAGCCGCCCCAACTCGACCTCGGTGAAGGTGACCGGGTTGTTGCCTAGTCGCTCCACGTTGACCGAGTCGACCAAGGCTGCCCGCTCGGCGTCAGTGGCGACCCCGGCGGCGGTGAGACTCGGATTCAGCCCGAGCTGGCGCATCAGCTCCCGCCACCGTTGTTGCGCGGTGACGCCGTCGGTGGCGCCGAGCCGGGTCTGGATCTCGGCCATCACCGCGGCGTGCGCGCCGGGGGTGACCTCCGCCCGCAGCCGTGCCGGCGCCGGGTCGCTGTGCTCGGCGAGGAACCCGCCCAGGGTCAGCGCCACCGCGTGGCCGTGACTCACGCCGTACCGTTGGGTGATCCCGTACGACAGGGCGTGGGCGGCGGTGGTGCGGGAGGTGTCGATCGCCCGCCCCGCCAGGTGACTGCCGATCGTCATCGCGCGGCTGGAGGCGGCCCCCGGTTCGGCCTCGACCACAAAGTTCTCGATCGCCGGCAGCAGCAGCCCCAGCGCGTGGCTGGCCCAGCGCCGGCTGGCCGGGGTGCCGGCCACCGCCCACAGGCTCTCGATCGCCTGCGCCACCGCGTCGATGCCGGAGGTCGCCCGCTGGTACGGCGTTCCGGTGCGGCTCAGGGTCGGGTCGAGCACCACTACGTCGGCCCGCATCGCCGGTGACGCCACCGAGAACTTCTCTGCTCCGATGTAGACTACCGAGAAGTGGGTGGCTTCGCTGCCGGAGCCGCTGGTGGTGGGCGCCAGCACCAGCCGCGGGCGCCGCCATGATTCAGCCCGACCCGCGCGCACCCGCTCGGCCAGCTGGTCACCGCCGGTCCCGGGCGGGAAGCTCACCAGCAGCTTGGCCAGGTCGAGGGCGCTGCCGCCGCCGATGCCGAGCACCAGATCCGGCTGAAACTCGGCGACCACCGCCAAACCGCGGGCCAGCTCGGCCACGTCCGGGTTCGGGGAGAAGTCGCTCCACCGGCGCAGCTCCGCCGCCCCGGCCAGCGCGGGCAGCATCGCCGCGGCGCCGGAGGTCTGGAACGAGCTGCGGCCGCAGACCAGCAGCACCCGGCGGGCGTCGAACTCGGCCACGAGCTCCGGCACTGTCAGGATCAGACCGTCGCCGTACCGGACATCGGCGCGCCTGGGCTGGTGCTCGGGCATTCGGCTCACCGCTGCCCTGCGAGCGCGGCCATGAACGCGTCCCGGCTCTGCGCCGGGGTCCGGGTTGGCCGGCCGAGGTCGGGCCGGCTGCCGGGGCGTACTCTGAGTTCCAGAAGGGACGGACCGCCAGTGGCCCGCATCCGTGCCACCGCCGCGGGCACGTCGCCCGGCTCAGTCACCGGCTCGGCGTGCCGGTAGCCGAGGCCGCGCGCCGCGGCCGCCACATCGACCACGTCGATCGCGGTCGGCTGGCCGCCGACGCTGTCGTGCACCCCGTTGTTGAAGACAACATGGAACAGTCGGGGCGGCGCCTGTTGGGCGATCACCGCCAGGCTCCCGAGGTGCATCAGCAACGCCCCGTCGCCGTCGAAGCACCACACTTCCCGGGTGGGTTCCCGCATCGCCACCCCGAGCGCGATCGAGCAGGCGTGCCCCATGCCGCCGACGGTGAGGAAGTCGGTGTCGCCGTCGGCTCCGGTGCGCGCCCGTAGTTCGAAGAGTTCCCGGGAGAGCATGCCGGTGGTGGCGACGATCACCGGTCCGGCGCCGACCGCGGCGACCAGCCCGGTCAGCGCCTCCTCCCGGGAGACCCGACGATCATGAGCGGGTTCGTCGACACGCCCGGTGGGTCCGTCAACCCGCTCATGATCGGCCGGAAGGGCGGCGGGAGCGGTGAAGGTGTTCTTCTCGACCAGCAGCACACTGGGGCCGCTGCGGGCCACGGCTGACCGCACCGCGTCGGCGACCGCCTCGGTGGCGGCCCCGGGCTCGGTCGGCAGCACCGACCAGGGCAGCTCCATCGCGTCCAGCAGCGCCGTCATCACCCGCCCCTGCGTCACATGCTGCGGCTCGTCCGGCACCCCCGGCTGCCCCCGCCAGCCGATGACCAGCACCATCGGCACGCCGTACACCGCCGGGTCGGCCAGCGACAGCAACGGGTTGACCAGGTTCCCGAACCCTGAGTTTTGCAGGTAGACCGCGGCCGGCGCGCCGGTACGCAGGTAGTGGCCGAGCGCGATCCCCACCGCCGCGCCCTCGTTCGCGGCGATCACGTGCTGCTCCGGCGGCAACGTCTGCATGATCTCGGTGTTGAGGTGTTTCAGCAGGCTGTCGGGCACCCCGGTGTAGAACGAGACGCCGTGCGCGGAGAGGTCGGCCAGGAACCGGGCCGGGTCGATCATTGCTGGTTCTCCGGGATGATCGCGAGCGCTTCGTCGATCGGCGCCAGGTACGGGTCGGCCTCCAGTGCCCGACCGTTCGCCAGGATCGTCTGCGCCACCTTCACCATCTGCGGGTACGCCGCCCGCAGCAGATGGTTGGCGTAGATCACCAGGTTGACGCCCCGGTCGGCCAGCTCCGCCTCGGTGACCTGGTGATAGCTGGTGGGCACGGCGACCAGCGGCACCCGACGGGGCAGCTTGCCGTACCGGTCGCAGAACTCGAAGACCTCTTCCGGACTCTTCCGCTTGCTGTGGATCATGATGCCGTCGGCGCCCGCGTCGATGTACGCCTCGGCTCGCCGGACCGCGTCGTCCATGCCCTGTTCCAGGATCAGACTCTCGATCCGCGCGATGATCATGAAGTCGTTGGTGATCTGCGCTCGCTTCCCGATCGCCAGCCGGGCACAGAAGTCTTCAATCGTCGACTGGGTCTGGGCGACCTCGGTGCCGAAGAGCGAATTCCGCTTCAGCCCCTCTTTATCCTCGATGATCACCGCCGAGGCGCCCAGCCGCTCCAACGACCGGACGGTGAAGGTGAAGTGCTCCGGCTTGCCACCCGTGTCGCCGTCGAAGATCAGCGGCTTGGTGGTCACCTCGAAAAGCTCATTGACCATCTGCAGCCGGGAGGAGATGTCCACCGCCTCGATGTCCGGCTTGCCCCGGGCCATGGAGTCGGTCAACGAGCTCGACCACATCCCATCGAACTCCAGCGTCCGGCCCTCGACCGACACCGCGGTGTTCTCCACGATCAGGCCAGTGAGGCCGCTGTGCGCCTCCATCACCCGTACCACCGGCTTGTGCTCCAGCAGCCGCCGCAGCCGACTGAGCCGCACACTGGGCGTGGTGCCGATCTGCTTCACCGACTGGTTCAACTGAGTGGACGAGATGCCTTCGGTGTAAGGGACCTCGACCAGCTGCC
Source organism: Natronosporangium hydrolyticum (assembly GCF_016925615.1). NCBI lineage: Bacteria > Bacillati > Actinomycetota > Actinomycetes > Micromonosporales > Micromonosporaceae > Natronosporangium > Natronosporangium hydrolyticum. The sequence continues at coordinate 487,576 of NZ_CP070499.1, read as the reverse complement.
CACCCCAGCGGGCGAGCGCCTCGATCACCCGCTGCCGGGTCTGCTGCTGCACCCCGCTGCGCCAGTCGTCGCCGTGCACCACGTAGTCCGGCCGCAACTGCTCCAGGTTCGGCACATAATCCAGCGTCTCCTGAGCGACCACCCGGGTGACGCCCTTCAGGTTCTCCACCACCGCGCGCCGCTGCTCGTACGTCATGTGCGGCAGCCGCTTGTAGCTGGCGATCGCCGCGTCGGTGAGCAGCCCGATCGTCACCTCCCCGAGCTTCGCCGCCTGGTTCAGCACGTTGATGTGCCCGGGGTGGATAAGATCTGCGCTCATCCCCACGTACACGGTCGGGGTCGTCGACACGGAACCTCCTCGACTTCACAGTTGCGCTCAGGAACGCTACCGCAGCGTTTCCGGTCAGACTGGGCTAGGCTGGAATCAATGGCCAAGATCGTGCTGCGGGTACGACTCATCGGTGGCGAGCGCCTCGACGTCACCTACGAGGACCCGGACGCCGGCAGCTCCGACGAGGTGACCGAGCGGGCGCTGGACACCCTGGCGCAGGACTACGGGGTGCTCCGCGCCGAGCACGGTGGCCGGCTGATGGTGCTCTACGGCCGGGGCGTAGCCGCGGTCGAGGTGGCACCCCGCGGCGCCGTGATCTGACTCGGCTCGACCACGTCAGCAACGCGAGATCAGTTCAGTACGCCGTGCTCCCAGATCGCTGACACTGGCAGCAGCATGATCCGGTCACCCAAGGAGTAGCTGTGCTCGCCGAGGTAGAGCACCACCCCGGCGACGAACCGGTCACCTAGCTTGTCCCGGAGCCACCGAAGGTGCCGGTCCGCATCCGGGCGCGGCGACGTCGAGGACTTGACCTCGATCGCCACGACCTTGCCGTCGGGCCCTTCACAGACGAAGTCGACCTCTCGCCCGTCCCGGTCCCGCAGATGGCTGATCTCGAAGGCACCATCGGTACGCGCCTGCGCCTTGAGCAGCTCGGTATAGACAAAGGTCTCCACCAGCCCACCCAACGCCGGATGCCCCGGCGGCTGTAACAGCTCCGGGGTGACCCGTAGCAGGTGGGCGGCGAGACCGCTATCGGTGAGGAACAACTTGGGAGTCTTCGTCACCCGTAGCGAGGCGTTCGTGGCCCACGCCGGGACCGTCGCGGAGAGAAAGACCGTCTCAAGATATGAGAGGTAGGTGCGGGCAGTATGCCCGCTGACCCCCAGACCACGGGCAAGATCCTCGTAGACGAGCAACCCCCCGGAGCGGGCTGCGGCGAGCGACAGCAGCCGGGTCAGCGACCGGCCGTCGGAGAGCTGCGCGAACTCCTGAATGTCACGCGAGGTCACGGTCCGCACGTAGCCGTTGAACCAGCTTCGCCGAGCACTAGCGGAATCGATCTTTATCGGTTCAGGGTAGCCGCCCCGGCATAGGGATTCCAGGTAGTCGGCTCGTTGCCAGGGGGAGGCGGCGCTGATCAGGCTGCCGGGTTCGGTGAACAGCCGCTCCAGAAAGTCCGCGCCGACCCGGCCCGAACGTTCTGCCATGCTCAAGGGCCACAGATCAACAAAGACCGCCCGACCGGCGAGCGACTCCGACAACGTCGGCACGGTAAGGAATCGGGTCGACCCTGAGAGGATGAACTGCCCCGGCGTCGGCGCCGTGTCCACCACCTGCTTGACAGCCCGCAACAACCGATCACCACCGTGTTGAACTTCATCGATTATCAACGGTCGACCACCCGCGCCCACGAAAGCCTCCGGGTCACCAGTGGCGCTGGCCAACGTCGCGGCGGAGTCGAGGGAGCGATACTCGCCCCCGCGAGCATCGCGGTAGAGATTCAGCACCGTGGTCTTGCCCGCTTGCCGCGGGCCGTTGACGATGACCACCCGGAAGACGCGGGTCAACTCGACGAGTTGGTCGGTCGCGGACCGAGCAACCAACTCACCCATCGAACCTCCCGCACGCCGGGTTGCCCCAGCTGGCCGCCGGCCCATTTCAGATCTGCCGGGTCGTTCGTTTCAGATCTGCCGAGGGTACCACTTCAAATCTGCCGTGCCCTTCGTTTCAAATCTGCCGTACCGCCGGATTCAGATCTGCCGGGGCGGAAGGGGTCGCCGGGGCGGCTCAGCCGCGGACGACCGCCTCGAAGGCGGCGACCCGGTTGACGACCGCGGCCCGGTCCAGGTCGAGGTGCTCCAGGATGGTGTAGCGGTCCGGTCGGGTCGCGGGCGCGGCCAGGACGGCTTCGACGAACTGCTCCCGGGTCAGCCCCAGGTCGGCCGGGCGGGTCGGCAGGCCATGCTTGAGCAGGCAGGCGAGCAGCTCGGTGAAGTCCGGCGGGTCACCAACCTCGGCCAGGTCCCGACGCAGGAAGGTGCAGAAGAGCGCGCCCAGCGCCACCTGCTCGCCGTGGGCCGCCGTCCCCGGGAAGAGCAGATCCATCGCGTGCGAGATCTCGTGGCAGCCGCCGGAGCTGGGCCGCGACGAGCCGCATACCGCCATCGCCAGCCCGCTGCCGATCAGCGACTCGGCGAGCAGCGTCAGGAAGCCGAGATCGGTCAGCTCGCCCGGGTGGCGCAGCACCGCCTCCGCGCCCACCGCGGCCATCATCACCGCCAACCCGTCGACCGGCTCCGCCCGGTGCTGCTGCGCCAACCGCCAGTCGGCCACCGCGTTGAGGTTGCTGACCAGGTCGCCGACGCCGGCCCGGAGCTGCGGCAGCGGTGCGGCGACGACGAAGTCCAGGTCCACCACCACGGCGATCGGGATATGCACTCCGTACGAGCCGCGGCCACCGTCGTTGTCCAGCGAGGCGACCGGCGAGGCGAGCCCGTCGTGGGCGAGACTGGTGGCGACGCTCACCATCGGGGTGCCGTACTGGGCCGCCGCCCACTTCGCCACGTCGATGGTCTTGCCCCCGCCGATGCCCACCACCGCGTCGTACGAGCGCTGTCGCAGCTTCGAGCCGAGCTCCTGGGCCGCGGCGAGCGTGCCGCCTTCGACCGTGAACAGGTCGGCGGAGCGCAGCTGCGGGCCGACCAGCTCGGCCACGGCCTCGCCCTGCGCCGGGCCGACCACCACCGCGACCTCACCCCGACCGGAGATCCGGCGGTCGGACAGGATCGCCCCAAGCTCGGCCACGGCTCCCCGCCGCACCTCGATCGCGAGCGGAGTGTTGACCGTGCGGGCCAGCAGCGCCATCGCTTCGCCTCTCCTCCCGGCCGAACGCAGGATCGGCTCGCTCATCTGAACGGCACGGGAATGATAGCTGACCGGTTGAAGGCCCTCCCGCTACCCGAGCGCCCCGGCGAGCAGGTCGTCCAGCCCGCTCTTGATCCGGTCCAGGCTCATCCCGCGGTCCCGGGCCGGTAGCATCCATCGGGTAAGCCGACTGACGGGTGGCTAGGGTTCCGCCGCCGCTCCCGGAGCGACCGGGGCCGCGGGCCTGGTCCGAGCGCCACAGAAAGCCGGAGCCCGCTCCGGCCCGCACCTCATCGGAGAAAAGCCTCGAGGGGATAGGTCGGCGCACACCACTGTGCGCTGACTACCCCTCGGAGGTGCCTTCGTGTCCCCGTCCCACCCCCGCGCCGTACTGCAGGCGTTGCTGGTCACCGTGCTGTGGGCCAGCTCCTGGGTGCTGATCAAACACGGTCTCGACGAGATCCCCGCACTCACCTTCGCCGGGCTGCGCTACAGCCTGGCCGCTGGCTGCCTACTGCCGTTCCTGCTGCTGCACCGGCGGGTCCGGGCCGACCTGCGCACCCTCACGCGTACCGACTGGCTGCGGTTGGCGGCGCTAGGCCTGGTCCTCTACACCCTCACCCAGGGCGCCCAGTTTGTCGCACTCGCCCACCTGCCGGCGCAGACCACCAGCCTGCTGTTGAGCTTCACCCCGGTGCTGGTGGCGCTCGCCGGCATCGGGCTGCTCGGCGAACGGCCGACGGCACGGCAATGGGCCGGCGTCGGCGGCTTCCTCACCGGTACGGCGATCTTCCTCTACCCGGCCCACTTCCCCGGCGACCAGCGCTTCGGCCTGACCGTGGCGGTGATCGGCGTGCTCGCCAACGCCGGGGCGGTGCTGCTGGGCCGCTCGGTCAACCGGTCCCACACCATCAGCCCGCTCACCGTAACCGCGCTGACCATGCCGATCGGCGCGCTGGCGCTGCTGGTCGCGGGAGTCGGCAGCCAAGGAATGCCGGCGATCAGCGGCACCGGGTGGCTGATCGTGGCCTGGCTGGCGGTGGTGAACACCGCGTTCGCCTTCACCCTCTGGAACGTCACCCAGCGCACCCTGTCGGCCACCGAATCCAGCGTGGTCATGAACACCATGCTGATCCAGATCGCGGTGCTCTCCTGGCTCTTCCTGGGCGAACCGCTCGGGGTGAAGGAGCTGACCGGGCTCTCGGTGGCCGCCGCCGGCGCGCTGCTGGTGCAACTCGCCGCCGCCCCTAAGCGCCGCCGCCCCTAGGCGCCGGTCGGCCTGGGGAAGGCGCCGGGCAGCCGTCGGGAAGGCCGGCCGGCGACGCTCGACTCGTTGCCAGCACGAACACCGAGGGCGCAGGGGAGGCGGAACCGATGATCACAGGGTCGAAGTCCCGGTACCGGCGCCCGGCGCTGGCCCTGCTCCCGCTGTTGCTAGAGCTGCTGCCGCTGCTGCTCGGGCTCACCGCCGACGCCGCCGGTCTCGTCCCCGACCAGCCCTGGGGCGCCTGGAGCAGTTGGGCGGCGACCGGGCTCGGCCACGGCAGCCCGGCGCCGAAGGCACTGCTGCTGTTAATGGCCCGCTGGTGCCGCCGGCCGGTCGCGGCACCGAGCCGCGTCCCGCGGCTGACCAGCCGCCTCGAACCCATCCGCCGCCTCGGCCAACAGCCGGGCCGCCTCGTCCGCCTCACCGGTCGCCGCCGCCAGGTGCGCCCGGGCCTCCGACACCATGGCGTGCCAGGCGGTGCCCTCCCACTGCGCCAGCGTCCGCTCGGCGGTGGCGAGGAAGCTCCGCGCCGCGTCCAGCTCTCCCACGTCGGCGCAGGCGACCGCCGCCGGCACCGCGAACATCACGTCGCAGAACACGCACGAGTCCAGCTGCCCGTTCGCCTCAGTCGCCTGCGCCACCACGGTGCGCGCCTCGGCCGGGTCCGCCGCTGCCCGCACCATCGTGCCGTGGATCCGCGGCAACAGGTGCAGCGCCAGCAGCGACCACCGGGCCAACGGCAACGCCCGCCGCAGCAACCGGTTCGCCTCCGCCCGGTCCCCCTGGGCCAGCCGTACCTCCGCCAGTCGTTGCAGCGAATGCGCCTCCCCGGCCGGCGCGGCGATGTCCCGGTGCAGCTCCACCGCCTCGGTCAACTCCCGTTCGGCGAGCGCAAGCTCGCCACCGAGCAGCGCCGCCTCCCCGATCAACGCGGTCGCGAACGCCACCGCCCGCAACGCGCCCGCCCGCTGCGCCGTCGCCCGCAGATCGTTGGCGAACTCGATCACTTCGGTGAAGCTCATCGGCCCGTACAGCATGATCTCGACGACGCACAGTTGCGAGTCGAAGACCGCGGTCGCCAACCCCGGGTCGTCGCGGGTGCGCTGCAGGTCGCGACGCAGCCGGTGCAGGAACTCACCCCGGTGGTGGGCGAGCAGCCCCTGCAGGGTGAGCAGGTCCAGCACCTGCCAGTCATCGCCGCCGCGGGCCACCAACCGGTACGCGTCGTCGGTCGCGCGCCACGCCTGCGCCAACTCGCCCTGGAAGTACGCGAGATTGCCGCGCGCCAGCAGGATAGTGGCGTCGGTGGCGTCGCCGTCGAGGTCGAGCCCGTCGAGCGCCGCCGCCGCGGTGGGCAGATCTCCGGTCAGCACCGCCATCCGGCCCAGCCGGGCCCGGAGCTCTCGCTGGCCGGTCTCGTCGGCCAACTCGACCGCCTCCCGATAGGCCGGCACCGCCGCCGGGTCTCCCTTCGCCGCGAGTAGATCGGCGCGCAGCGCGGCCAGCCGGGGCCGCTCCTCGTCGGTGCCGTGACCGCGCACCGAGTCGACCAGCCGTAGCGCGTCCGGGTAGGCGCCGACCGCCGCGGCGGTCTCGGCCGCCCGCAACGCGTACGGGACCGCCGCAGCCGGCTCCCCGGCGAGCAGCAGATGCTGACCGATCCGGGCGGGGGAGGCGCCGAGTTCGGCGAGCCGCAGTGCGCAGGCCCGATGCCGGGCCCGCTGCCGGTGCGGGGGCACCTCGGCCAACAACGCCTCCCGGATCAGCGGGTGCCGGAACCGGTAGCCGGGCCCGGTGCGCTCGATCACCAGCGCCGCCAACGCCGCGTCGAGATGGTCGAAGGCGGTCTCCTCCGGCACCCCGGCCAGCGCCAGGAACTCGTCGGTGTCGAAGCTGACCCCGACCGCCGCAACCTGCTCCAGCACCGTCCGGATCGCCGGCGATAGCATCCGCAGCGGTGCCTCCCCTGGGGGCTGTCCGGTCGCCGCACCCGGCTCCGGCGCCCCGGCCCGAGCCAACTCCACCACGGTGAACGGGATCCCGCCGGAGATCTGCCAGATATCGTCGAGCATGGACTCAGCCAGCGTCGGGGAACCAGTTGGTGTCGCGGACTCACTCGGCGCCGGCCGGGACCGCTGCGCCAGCTCCACCGCCGCCTCGCGGGTCAGCGGCGACAGCGGCAGATCGACTGCGTAGTGCCGCCGCAGCAGGCTGGCCCGCACCTCCTCGAAAGCGTCGGTGACCGGGGCCCGCCGATGGCCGAGCAGCAACGCCAGCCGCTCTTCGCCGCAGCTTCGCACCAGATAGTGCAGCAGCCGCAGGCTCGCCTCGTCCGCCTCGTGCAGATCGTCGAGGATCAGCAGCGCGCCGCCACCACCCGCCCCCGCCGCCAGCCGGGTCAGCTCGGCGGCGGCCAGGTAGAGCCGCTGATGGCCGCCCTCCCCCGACCAGTCCAGCTCCCGGCCCGCCAACGCCCGGTCGATCTCCTCCCGGTACCGGTCCGCCAACCCGTCCAGCAGCGCCGGGTGCCGCCGGCACAGGTCCGCCAGCGCCTCCAACACCGGCGCGTACGGCCACGCGCCCTCCACTGTGGCGGCGGTGCCGGCGCCGGTGCGCCACTGCCGCCGCGCGGCCACCTCCCGGGCCGCCGCCAGCAGCGCCGACTTGCCCACCCCCGGCGGCCCCGCGACAAACGCCGCCCGTACCCGCCCCTGCGCCGCCTCGTCGATAAGCCGCCCCACCCGGGCCAGCTCGGCCTCCCGGCCGACCAGCGTGGCCGGCGCCGGCACCTGCTCCGGTGGCTCGGGCGACCCGGCCACGAGCTCGTCGCGCAGCGCCAACACCTCCGGCCCCGGCCCGACCCCCAGCTCCCGATGCAGCTCCCGGTCCAGCCGCTCGAACTGCCGCAGCGCCGCCCGCCGGTCCCCCCGCGCCAGCAGCTGCCGCATCAGCGTCAACTGGGCCGCCTCGTCGGTCGGGTCCAGCTCCGCCAACTCCTGCCACCGCCCCGCCAGCCGCAGCAGATCCCGGTAGGCCAACGCCAGCCGGTCCCGTTCCGAGGCCGCCCACGCCTCGTACCGGTCCTCCGGCAGTAGCTCACCCGGGTACGCGGCGAGCGCCGCCTCGGCCTCGGCCGGGTCCCGCCGCCGCAACGCCGCCGCGGCGAGGTCATCGAAGCGCACGGCGTCGACGCTGACCTCGGCCTCCGGAAACAGCAACACCTGTTCCTGCTGCAACACCACGCTCTGCGGCCCCAACACCCGGCGGGCGAAGTGGGCCGCCTTGTGCAGTCGGGGACCGGCGGCGGCCGGCGGCGTCTCCGGCCACAGCGCGTCGAGCACCTGCTCGCGGTGCAGTCGCCGGCGCGGCGCCAACGCCAGCAACTTCACCATCGAAGCAGCGTGCCGGCGGGGCCACTGCTGGGCCGGCACCGGCCGGCCGGCCAGCCGCACCTCGAACCGGCCCAACAGGTCGACCTCGACCCTCACCCCTCAATCATGCGCCAGGGATCGGTCGACCGCCGCCGAAAACTGCCGCGGCCGGCCGGTGCCGCATCGGCACCGGCCGGCCCGTCCCAGCTGCCAGGAGGTCAGCCGGTCATCAGGGAGACTCCCCAGCCGCCCGCGTAGTAGGGCAGCGAATCAGAGATCGGGTAGTACCAGGAGACGTTCGCCATTCCGAACCGCTCCAGGCACTGACCGCCGATCATCTGGGCGCCGCTGGTCACCCCCTCGGCGTAGTTACCGCCGACGGTGTTCCAGTTCGGGCCGCCGGAGTCGCCCGGCTCCACGCAGGCGTTGTGCCGGGTCATCCCGAACACGGCGCCCTCCGCGTAGTTGACGGTCTCGTTCTTGGCGGTGATGACCCCGCAGGTGAGCCCGGTGGTACGCCCGGAGGTGCAGATCGGGGTGCCCACCGCGGCGTCGGTCCAGCCGTTGATGGTGACGGTCCCGGAGTAGGTCCAGACGGTCGGGCCCTGCGTCCAGGCGCCGGCGTTGTCCACCCGCACCAAGGCGTCGTCCTCACCGGGGAACCAGGACTCCACAAACGGTCCGATGTTGACCCCGTTCTGCGAGGTCTGCTGACCGGTGCCGCCACAGTGGCCGGCCGTGAGGAAGTAGCCGGTGCCACCGGCGACCAGGTTGAACCCGACCGAGCAGCCGTTGTACGCGGTGCCGCCGTGCAGCGCGCTCTGCGCGACCTGCGGCGCGTAGCTGCTCTCCGTCACCCGGACCGCGTCGCCGTAGTCGGCGACCAGCCCGCTCACCGCATCGGCCTGCCCGGCGGCGGTGGTGACCACCACCTGGTTGTCGGCGACCTCGATCCGCCACGAGTAGACATCCGCCAGCGCGGCCGGGTCGGCCTCGAGCAGCTCGTCGAGCTCCGCGGTGATCGACTCCAGCCGCTGGAGGCTGTGGCCGACCCGTTCGGTGGTGACCTCCGCCGACGCGAGGGCGGCGGCCGGGCCGGCCTCGGTGACCGCGACGGTGAACGAGCCGGTCTCGTGGTCGAACCAGGAGCCGCCGTACGCCTGGCCCAGCTCTTCGGCGAGCTCCGCGGCCAGCTCGTCGACCCCTTCCAGGTCGGTGAGCAGCTGCTCGACCTCGTCGGCGCTCAGATCAAGGTCCCGCTCCAGCGCGGTCAGGACTGACTGGTCGACCTGGCCGTCGGCGGCCGACTGGTCGCCCGCGAACTGGCCGGTGATGTACTGATCGGTGTGGAGACCACCGGCGAGGTCACCGGTGGGGCGCTCCGCCGGCTGGTGTGCCGCGGCGGGGGTGGCGCCGGCGACGGCGAGCGCCGCCACCGCCAGGGTGGCCACCGCCCCCCGTACCACCATGGGCTTGGGTGTTGCCCGGTTTCGTGTCACTAGTTCTCCTCCTGCACACAGTCGACCCCCCGTGCGCGAACCGCTCGGCGCGTCGCCGATAGACGCTAAAGAATTCATCGATCGAGCGCAGGCAATCTTGGACACCGTTGAACACGGTCGAACACCCCGCCCCGCCCTCGCGGGTTGATCATGGGGTACGGGACCGAAATCGGCCCGGTTCATGTACCTAGGTCCATGATCAACCCGCAAGGGGGGTGGGGTTAGCCGGTCAGCAGGGAGGCGCCGTAGAGCGACTGGTACGCCGCGAGCGAGGTGGTCGTCGGGTACGACCACGAGACCGGCGGGTTGGTGCAGTTGCCACCGATCAGCTGCGCCCCGGTGTTGGTCCCGACCGCGAACCCGTTGGTGGTGAAGGTCGGACCGCCCGAGTCACCCTGGCGGACACACGCCGAGTGCCGGATCAGGTTGTTCACCACGGTGCCGCCGAAGTTCACCGACTCCCCGGTGCCGGTCACGGTGCCGCAGGTCAGGCCGGTGGTCCGCCCTGAGCTGCACACCGCCGTACCCGAGGTCGGGCTTGCGTTACCGACGATGGTGAAGAACCCGGGATAGAGCCACACCCAGGGGCCCTGGATCCAGTACGAGTTGGTCACCCGGATCGCGGCGTAGTCCGCGCCCGGGAAGTTACGGTGCGCGACCGGCCCGATGGTCTGGCCGAAGGCGCTGGCGGTCAGCCCCACCGTGTGGCAGTGCCCGGCCGTGAGCACATAGCCCTGGCTCAGGTTGAACCCGGTGGAGCAACCGCCGGCAGCGGTGTTGTAGGCGAGGCCGCCATCCAGGTAGGGCAGATCCTGGGTGAGCGACGGCGCCGCCTCGGTCGTCTCGACCTGCACCGCGCTGCCGAACTGGCCGGTCACCGCCGCCGTCTCGGCCGCCTGGTCCGCCAGCACGGTCACGACCACCTGGTCGGCGGCGAGATCAACGCTCCACGAGACGATGCCGGCGACCGCCGCCGGGTCGGACTCGGCGAGCGCGTCCAGCTCGTCGGTGATCCCGGTGAGCTCGGCGAGCCGGTCACCCACCACCTCGGCCTCGGCGCCGGCCACCGTTACCGTCTCGGCGGCGGCCGCGTCAGTCACCGCCACCGTCAGGGTGCCGCTCGCCGCGTCGAACCGGGACTCGACATAGGCTTCGCCGAGCTCCTCCTGCAGCTCGGCGTCGGTGGCGACCACCGTGTCCTGAGTCGCCATCAGCCGCTGCGCCTGCGCCTCGGTCAGGTCCAGGTCCCGCTGCAGCGCCGCCAGCAGGGTGGCTTCGCCGACCTCCGCCGACCGGTCCTGATTCGGCGCCACCTGATTGCCGGCCGGTGCCGTACCGCCGGTGACCTGCTGCGCGTTGGCGGCGGCGCCGCTGGTCACCGCGAGCGCAGTCGCGGCGACCGTCACCATCGCTGCCCGGAACAGCGTGGTTGTTGTGGTCCGATGTCTGGCCACAGTTCCTCCCATGTGTACGTCGACCCCCCGTGCGGCGGGCGCTCGCCCGCGTCGCTGTCCGGACGGTAGTAACCAGAGCGGATCGACCACCACGGATTACGGACATGGTTAGACACGGCCGTACGGCCTTGCACGGCGACGGCACCGAGGGTGGGTGCGACCAGGCCAGTTGCGGACCACCGCCAGCGTCGCTACTGTCCGACCCGAACTCAATACGACGAGTGAAGGGCGCCGGTGTGACTGGATCCTCGACCACAGGCTCGGCCCACCGTCCGCACTCCGCCGGACTCCACCCGATCGCCGCCACCGTGCGGACACTGCCCGACCTGGCCCGCCTGCTGCGCGCGCTGCGTCGCCGCGAGGCGCGACGCCGCGGCGGCGCCGAACTCACCTACCGGGAGCTCGGCGAACGGGCCGGCTGGAGCCACACGGTGGTAGCCGACTACCTCACCGGAAAGACTCTCCCCCCGACCGACCGGTTCGACGCGCTGGTGCAGCTGCTCGGCGCCGGGCCAGCCGAGCAGGGCATGCTCGCCACCGCCCGCGACCGAGTTCATGATCACCGGCGGGGCCGGCACCGGCCAGTGCCCCCGCCCTCCCCGGGGTCGCCAGGGTCGCTGGGGTCGCCCCCCTCCCCGGGCTTGCCGGCGCGGCCGGACCCGCCGCGGGCGCCACAGCTGCCACCCGGGCCGGCGAAGCTCCTCGGTCGAGAGCGGGAACTCACCGAAATCGCGCGTCACGCCAGGGTGAACCGCCGCGGCGGTGCGCGCGTCCTGGTGGCGCTCACCGGCCCGCCCGGCGTCGGTAAGAGCGCACTGGCCCAGCACGCCGCCCACCGACTCACCAGCCGCTACCCGGATGGCCAGCTCTACGCCGATCTGGCCGATCGGCACGGGGCGCCGATCCCAGTCGGCACCATCCTCGCCCAGCTCCTCAGCGGCCTGGCCGGCGCCCCGGAACCCGAAAACGCCGATGTGGACTCGCTTGCCGCCCGGTACCGTACCCTGCTCCACCGGCGACGGATGCTGGTGCTACTGGACAACGCCACCGAACCGGGTCAGGTCCGGCCACTGTTGCCGGGCGGCGACTGCCTCGTCCTGGTGACCAGCCGGTGCCGGCTCAACGGACTGGTCGCCCACGACGGCGCCCGCCGGTTGTCGGTCGAGCCGCTGGCTGCCGAACCGGCGCGGGATCTCCTCGGCGGGATCATCGGCGCCGGGCGGGTGGCCGCGGAGCCGGTGGCGGCAGCCGAGCTGACCCACCGCTGCGGTGGCCTGCCGGTCGCGCTGCACGCGGCCGGCGCCCGGCTGGCAGACCAACCGGATCTGCCGATTGTGGACTACCTCGCGGCGCTGGTCGACGCCGAGGACCCGCTGAGTCTGCTCGACGGTCCCGACCCGGACCGTCCCGGGCCACTCCGCCGCGCGCTCGCCAGCGCCTGCCACGGTCTGCCGGCGCACGCGGCGCTAGTGCTGCGGGAGGTGAGCCTCGCCCGAACCGACCTTGCCCAGTCGACGGCCGCACCGGTCACCGGCCTCGACCCGGCGACCACCCGGAGCGCCCTATCCACTCTGGTCGCGCGCAGCCTGCTGCAGCGTACGCCGGACGGCCGGTACCAGATCAACCCGATCATCCGGGCCTACGCCGCGGCGCCGGCCCGCCAGTCCGCTCTGGACTGACGGGCCGGGCGTCGTTGCCGGGTGCGGCCCGGCGCGGCCGGGTGCGGCCCGGTGCCGGTTAGGCCGCCGCCAGGGCGGCGCGGGCGGGCTCCAGCGCCAACTCCAGCACCTGCCGGACGTCGCTCACCAGGTGGATGGTGAGCTCCTCCCGGACCTCCGCCGGCACCTCATCCAGATCCGGCTCGTTACGCTGCGGCAGCAGCACAGTGGTCAGACCTGCCCGATGCGCGGCGAGCACCTTCTGCTTCACCCCACCGATCGGCAGCACCCGACCGGTCAACGACACCTCACCGGTCATGCCGACCTCAGCCCGCGCCGGCCGCCCGGATAGCAGCGACGCCAGCGCGGTGGTCATGGTGACCCCGGCGCTGGGCCCGTCCTTCGGGATCGCCCCGGCCGGCACGTGGATGTGGACCCCCCGCGCGGCCAGGTCACCGACCGGCAGCTCCAGCTCCACGCCGTGCGAACGCAGATAGGACAGCGCGATCCGCGCCGACTCCTTCATCACGTCGCCGAGCTGGCCGGTGAGCGTGATGTCGGTGGGTCCAGTCTCCGGATCGGCCAACGACGCCTCCACGAAGAGCACGTCACCACCGACGCCGGTGACCGCCAGCCCGGTCGCCACCCCGGGCAGCGCGGTGCGCTCCGCAGTCTCCGGAGTGTGCTTCGGCCGACCCAGCAGCGGCCGCAGCGCTTCGGCGCCGACCGAGACCGGCACCGGGATCTCCTCGACCGCCAGCTTCGCCGCGGTCTTACGCAGCACCCGGGCCACCGAACGCTCCAGCTCCCGCACCCCCGCCTCGCGGGTGTACTCGCGGGCCAGCAACCGCAGCGCGGAGTCGTCGACCTGCACCTCGTCGGCGGTCAGCCCGGCGCGCTCCAGCTGCCGCGGCAACAGATGCCGCTGGGCGATAGTGACCTTCTCGTCCTCGGTGTACCCGTCCAGCTGCACCAGCTCCATCCGGTCCAGCAGCGGCGCCGGGATCATCTCCAGCACGTTCGCGGTGGCCAGAAAGACCACATCGGAGAGGTCCAGCTCGACATCGAGATAGTGGTCACGGAAGGTGTGGTTCTGGGCCGGATCCAGCACCTCCAGCAGCGCCGCGGTCGGGTCGCCGCGATAGTCGGCGCCCAGCTTGTCCACCTCGTCGAGCAGGATCACCGGGTTCATCGTGCCGGCGTCACTGACCGCCCGGACGATCCGACCGGGCAACGCCCCGACGTAGGTACGCCGGTGGCCACGGATCTCGGCCTCGTCCCGGACACCGCCGAGCGCCACCCGGGCGAACGAGCGGCCCATCGCCCGGGCCACCGACTCACCCAACGAGGTCTTACCGACCCCCGGCGGGCCGACCAGCGCCAACACGGCACCGCTGCGGCGACCGCCCACGACGCCGAGACCGCGCTCCTCGCGGCGCTTACGCACCGCCAGGTACTCGATGATCCGCTCCTTCACGTCCGCCAGCCCGGCGTGGTCGGCCTCCAGCACCGCCCGCGCCCCCGGGATGTCGTACGCGTCCTCGGAACGTTCCTGCCAGGGTAGGTCGAGCACGGTATCCAGCCAGGTGCGGATCCACCCGACCTCGGGCGACTGGTCCGAGGTCCGCTCCAACTTGTCCACCTCGGACAGAGCCGCCTTGCGGACGTGCTCGGGCAGCTCAGCGGCCTCCACCCGGGCCCGGTAATCCTGCTCCTCGGAGGCGGGATCGCCGGAGAGCTCCGCCAACTCCTTACGGATCGCGGCGAGCTGCTGCCGCAGCAGGAACTCCTTCTGCTGCCGCTCCATGCCCTCCTTGACGTCCTGGTTGATGCTCTCGGCCACCTCCAGCTCGGCCAGGTGCGCCCGGGTCCACTCGACCAGCTTCGTCAGCCGCGCCGGCACTTCCGGCGTCTCCAGCAGCCAGACCTTCTGCTCCCGGGTCAGGTACGACGCGTACCCGGCCAGGTCTGCCAACGCTGCCGCATCCGCCACCTGCCGCAGCGAGTCGATCATCTGCCAGGCGCCGCGCTGCTGCAGCATCGTGGTCAACACGGCGCGGTAGTCGCGGGTCAACTCAGGCAGACTCGGGTCGTCCTCGGCCTGCTCAGCCACTCGGTCGGCCTCGACCCACAGGGCCGCGCCCGGGCCGGTGGTGCCGGCGCCGATCGAGACCCGGGCGGTCGCCCGGATCACCGCGCCCCGCTCGCCACCGGGGAATCGGCCGACCTGCTCGATCACGCCGAGCGCGCCGGACCCGGCGTACTTGCCGTCGACCCGGGGCACGAGCAGGATCTGCGCGGACTGGTCGTCCTCGGCCCGAGCGGCGCGGGCAGCCTCGATCGCGGACCGGGCCTCGGCATCGTCCAGCGGGATGGGAACCACCATGCCGGGCAGCGCCACCAGTTCATCCAGCGGCAGCACCGGCAGGGTCAGGGTGGCTCGCGCTTCAGTCACTGTCAGTCACACCCTCACTCGTCTCGGGGAGGTTGAGCCCACGTGGCTCAACTGACTAGGGTCAACCGTGCGCCCGGCGCAGTTGTTTCCCGATCCGCCGTGGTTTCGCCCTCAGCGATACCGCCCCCGCTTTCTCGGGCCGATCATGAGCGCTCTTCCGGGTCGATCATGAGCGTATTGACCGACACGCTCGGTGTGTCGGTCAACACGCTCATGATCGGCGCAGGGGGTGAGTCGGGGATAATCACCCCGTGCTGCGAATCGAAGTCGAAGACCTCAGCCGCGACGACCTACGTCAGCTGATTAGTGATCACCTCGTCGACATGCACGCGACCTCACCGCTGGAGAGCGTCCATGCGCTCGACTTGACCGGTCTCACTGAGCCGGCCGTGACCATGTGGACCGCCCGGGACGGCGACCTGCTACTCGGCTGCGGCGCACTCAAGGCGCTCAGCCCCACCGCCGGAGAGATCAAGTCGATGCGTACCGCGACCGCAGCGCGGGGGCGCGGCGTCGGCACCGCGCTACTCGACCACCTGATCACCGAAGCCGGCGTACGCGGCTACCAGGCGCTCTACCTGGAGACCGGCAGCCAGGACTTCTTCGCCCCGGCCCGGCGGCTCTACGCCCGCCGCGGCTTCCAGGCGTGCGGGCCATTCGGCGACTACCAGCTCGACCCGAACAGTGTCTTCATGACCCTCCGGCTCGACGACCCCCATCCGCGCCGCTCATGATCGGCCGGGAGGGCGGGAGGGCGGTCAGGTGTCGAGGCCCTGTTCGATCGCGTACCGGGTGAGTTGTACCCGATTGTGCAGTTGTAGCTTGCCCAGCGTGTTCTGGACGTGATTCTGCACCGTCCGGTGCGAGACCCCGAGCCGCTGCGCGACCTGCTTATACGACAGCCCCTTCGCCACCTGCCGGAGCACCTCGGTCTCCCGCTCGGTCAGGCTCGGCGCCGGACCGGCACCCGACGAGTCCGTGGGCGCCGCCGCGAGCCGCCGGTACTCCCCCAGCACCAGCCCGGCCAGGCCCGGCGTGAAGACCGCTTCGCCGGCGGCGGTCCGCTCGACCGCCGCCAGAAAGTCTTCCCGCCCCGCCGACTTGACCAGGTAACCGGTCGCGCCGGCGGTGACCGCCGCCAGCACGTCCGCCTGCTCCTCACTCGCCGACAGGATCAGCACCCGCGCCTGGGGGGCGGTCTCGGCCAGGCCGGCGATCACCTCGGGGCCGGTGAGGTCGGGCAGGTGCAGGTCGAGCACGACCACCTGCGGCCGGACCGCCGCCGCCACCCGGACCGCCTGGGCGCCTTCGCCGAAGGTGGCCACGACCTCGTATCCCGCCTCGGTGAGGTCGCGCGCCACCCCGTCGCGCCACATCGGGTGGTCGTCCACCACCATCACCCGGATCGGCTGCTCCGCTGGGCTCTCCGCGCCTGCCATCTGGTCAGGTTAGCGGCAGCCGCAGCTCTACCTCGGTGCCCTGCCCCGGCTCAGAGGTGATCACTGCGCTGCCGCCGAGTTCCCGGAGCCGCCCTTCGATCGATTGGGCCACGCCGAGCCGGCCTTGCGCAGCCGCCTGCGCCAGCCGCCCGGCCGGGATGCCCGGACCGTCGTCGCGGATGGTGACCGTGACCTGCCGCGGCTCTGCTTCTACCAGCAGCCAGGTGGGGGTGTCCGGGCCGCAGTGGATTCGGACGTTGTCGAGCGCGGCGCCGACCGCGGCGACGAGTTCGGTCGCCGTGGCGGCCGGCAGCGGCACCGGCTCGGCCGGGCCGGAGATGGTGGTGTGCGGCCCGGCGTACCGGGCCCGAAGTTCGGCCTGCAGCTCCATGATCGCCCCTGCCGGGTCGGCCGGCGGCTCCGCCGAACGCCCGGAAGCCGAACGCCCGGAAGCCGGGGCCCCCGGGGGCCGGGGCGGATCGGAGAGCAACGCCCGCAGGGTGGCTTCCTGGGCCCCGGCGAGCGTGCCGAGCTGCGCCGCCTCCCCGCCCAACTCGACGCCTCGACGTTGCACCAGCGCCAAGGTCTGCAACACCGAGTCGTGGATACTGCGGGCGAGCCGTTCCCGCTCCCGGGTCGCCGCCTCCCGTTCGGCCGCCGCCTGCAACTGTTGCTCGGCCCGACCGGCCAGGGTCGCCACGTACCCGGTGATGAAGCCGACGAAGAGCAGCAGCACGGTGGCGTTGATGGTGGTCTGCGGGATGGTGGCGCCGTCGGCGCGGATGGCGATGTCCGCCGCGGCGACGATCACAGCGGCGGCCGCGCCGGTGCGCCAGCCGCCGCGTACCGCCCAGGCCACGACCGGTGCCGCCACCCACACCGCCGGCAGCGTGTCCGCCTGGTCCTGCGGGCCGATCACCCACGGGCTGAGGGTGAGGATCGCCACCGCCACCGCCAGGTCGGCGCCGAGCAGCGGCCATCGGCGCCGCGAAGGGGCGGTGTATAGGAAGGTGACCAGCGCGGTCCAGCCGACCATGACGACCGCCAGCCACCAGGCGGCGGCGGGGCGGGCGTAGTCGCCGGCGTCGCGGGCGATCAGCAGCAGGGCGTACCCGAGGGCGGCGACCCGGAACACCGCCAGCGCCCGCCACAGCAGTGGCACCAGTCCCATGGCGCGATCGTGCCACGCCGAAGCGCGCGGTGCTGAGCAGCATTGGCGGTGGTCGCAGTGGGGGTCGGGCGGACGGTCCGTCGGGCGCCGAAGCCGGCGCCCGACGGACCGTCTCAGGAGGGGTCACAGCTCAGCTGACCGGGGCTGCGGCTGCTGCGCTGAGCTGCCCAGGCCGGGAGCGTGGGAGCGCTCCCAGCCAGTGTCCAGCGTGACAGGGAGTAGCCCAATTGTCAACGGCCGATCCCACGATATCGACGACCAACGTTGACATGATCCACGACAGCGGAGAGGATTCCCGGGGAGCCGCGCGCGAGCCACGACCCACCGCCCTGGCCGGCGGAGGCCGACGGCGGTAATAGGGCAACGGCCCGGCCTCGCGCCGGGCTCAACTACCAACGGCCTCGACGGTCCGGGCGTCCACTCGACAGAGAGGCATGCTCGTGATCAGCAGCCAGCAACCCCACCGGAGTACGAGGTGGCGCCGGGCCCTGGCGACCGGCGTCGCCACCGTGGTCGCTACCGGCGGCGCGGTCGCCACCGGACTCCTCGCGCCCCAACCGGCCGCCGCCCAGGTGGCCGGCTTCGACTTCACCCAACCTGACGTGGTCGCCACCGGGCTGGAGGTGCCATGGGGGACCACCTTCCTGCCGGACGGATCGGCGCTGGTCGCCGAACGCGACGACGCCCAACTCGTCCGGGTCGCCCCTGGACAGCCGGCGCAACCGGTGGCCACCCTGCCCGGCGTCGACACCGCCGGCGAGGGCGGGCTGCTCGGCCTGGCCCGGGCACCCGGCGACGACAACTGGGTGTACGCGTACCACACCACCACGACCGACAACCGGGTCGTACGCTTCCCGGTCGACAATCCGCAGTCGGCGCAGCCGGTGCTCACCGGGATCCCCCGCGGTGCGTTCATCCACCACGGTGGCCGGATCGAGTTCGGCCCGGACGGGATGCTCTACGTGGCCACCGGCGACGCCGGTGACCCTGACCTCTCCCAGGACCTCGACAACCTGGCCGGGGCGATCCTGCGGGTCACCCCCGAGGGAGACGTCCCAGCCGACAATCCGTTCCCCGGCTCGCCGATCTACGCGTACGGGCTGCGGAACGTCCAAGGGATGGCCTGGGACAGCCAAGGTCGACTGTGGGCGAGCGAGTTCGGTGAGGACCTGTGGGACGAGGTAAACCTGATCGAGCCCGGCGGCAACTACGGCTGGCCGATCTGCGAGGGCCCCTGCCAGCCGCCGGACTCGCAGCTGATCGACCCGGCACTGATCTGGGCTCCGGCGGAGGCCTCCCCGAGCGGCGTCGCGGTCGCCGACGACCACCTGTTCGTAGCGTCGCTACGCGGCCGGCAACTGTGGACGGTGCCGCTGGCCGGCAGCGGCCCCGGCGAGCCGACCGCGGTCCTCTCTGGCGAGTACGGCCGGCTGCGGACGGTGACCGTGGGTCCGGACGGTTGGCTGTGGATCGCCACCAGCAACCGGGACGGCCGGGCGACCCCGACCCCCGCCGACGACCAGGTGGTGCGCTTCCCGCCGACCACCCCGCCGACCACCCCGCCCACCACACCACCGACCACACCGCCCACCACACCGCCGACCACGCCGCCGACCGGCGGCTGTATCGCCGAGTACCAGGTGGTCAGCGACTGGCAAGGCGGCTTCCAGGCCGATGTGAGCGTCACCAACAGCGGCGACAGCGCCGGTAGCGGTTGGACAGTCAGCTGGACCTTCCCCGATGGTCAGGTGGTCGACCAACTCTGGGGCGGCATCCACAGTCAGTCCGGCTCGGAGGTGAGCGTGACCAACGAAGCCTGGAACGGATCGCTGAGCCCGGGCGCCGCCACCAGCTTCGGCCTGCTCGGCAACGGCGATGCCGGCGACGCCGCCGGCCTCGCCTGCCAGCTCCACTAGCAGGTAAGACGGCAGTCGTGACCGGCGTCGGGCACGCCGTTGGCTTCCCGAGGGTTGCCTTTGGAAGCGCTCCCATGCAACAATGCCGTAACCCGCCAGGGAGCCAACCCAACCCCAGTCGGGCGCCGAGGGCACCGGTGACACACACCGGACGGCGTTCCGATGCCGGTCACGCTAGGACCGATCCCTCCCAGCCCGGAGCTGCTACGGACTCCGGCAGTTGGCCCCAAGGAGATTGCTCACCATGAAATTCCCCCTGAGTTCTACCGGCCGGCGGCGCGCCGTCGCGCTGACGAGCGCCACTGCGCTCGTCGCCGGTGGCCTGATCGCCGGACCGGCCGCGCCGGCCCAGGCGCAGACAAACTGCACCGTCGACTACAACACCGCATGGGACGGTGGCGGCGGCTTCGGCGCCGACATCACCATCAACAACCTCGGCAGCGCGATCAACGGCTGGAACCTCACCTTCAACTTCCCCGGCGACCAGCAGGTCACCAATGGTTGGACCGCGGTCTGGTCGCAATCCGGGTCGGAGGTCACCGCCAGCAACGAGTCGTGGAACGCCAGCATCCCCGCCGACGGCTCGATCAGCATCGGGTTCAACGGCTCGTACGGTAGCTCCAACGAGGCCCCCACCACGTTCTTCCTGAACGGCGTGGAGTGCACCGGCCAGCCGGGCAACGGTGACGACGACGATGACGATGACGACAACGGCAACGGCGACGACCCGGGCAACGGCGGCCAGGAGCCGGGCGACCCCGGTGACCGGGTCGCCAACCCGTACGTCGGCGCCGATGTCTACGTGAACCCGGACTGGTCCGCGGCCGCCCAGGCCGGTGGCGCCCCGGCGGAGGTCTACAACCACCCGACCGGTGTCTGGCTGGACCGGATCGCGGCGATCGAATCCGGCTCGGCCGGCGAGAACACCACCGGTCTTGAGGACCACCTGGACCAGGCGCTCGACCAGAAGTCCGGCGACACCCCGATGGTCTTCCAGGTTGTGATCTACAACCTGCCCGGCCGTGACTGCGCGGCGCTCGCCTCCAACGGTGAGCTTGGGCCGGAAGAGATCGACCGGTACAAAGAAGAGTACATCGATGTCATCACCGACATCATCGCGCAGGAGCGCTTCCGGGACCTGCGGATCGTCGCGGTGATCGAGATCGACTCGCTGCCGAACCTGGTGACCAACACCGGCGGCGAGCCGGGCGCCACCGAGATGTGCGACACCATGCTCGCCAACGGCAACTACGTCGAAGGGGTCGGGTACGCCACCGGGCAGCTCGGCTCGATCGACAACGTGTACCCGTACATCGACGCCGCGCACCACGGCTGGATCGGCTGGGACAGCAACTTCACCCCCAGCGCCAACATCATCTGTGACTCGCTGAACGCCGGTGGCGCTGAGCCGGGTCACCTGGCGGGCCTGATCACCAACACCGCCAACTACTCCGCGCTGGAGGAGCCGTTCATCGACACCTTCGGCAACGCCCCCGACGGCCAGCTGATCCGGCAGTCGGACTGGGTGGACTGGAACGACTACAACTCGGAGCGGCGCTTCGCCCAGGACTTCCGCCAGGAGCTGGTCAGCGTCTGCGACGGCGTCGACTCGAACATCGGGATGCTGATCGACACCGCCCGCAACGGCTGGGGCGGCCCGGACCGTCCGACCGCGGCCAGCAGCGCCACCGAGCTGAACCAGTTCGTCGAGGAGAGCCGGGTCGACCGGCGCATCCACAAGGGCAACTGGTGCAACCAGGCCGGTGCCGGTCTCGGCGAGCGGCTGACCGTGGAGCCGGTCTCCGGCATCGACGCCTACGTCTGGATCAAGCCTCCGGGTGAGTCCGACGGGTCCTCCGAGTACATCGAGAACGACGAGGGCAAGGGCTTCGACGAAATGTGCGACCCGGCCTACGAAGGCAACGAGCGCAACGGCAACAGCATGTCGGGTGCGATCGGGGACGCGCCGATCTCCGGCCACTGGTTCCAGGCTCAGTTCCAGGAGCTGATGGACAACGCGTACCCGCCGCTGGGCAACTGAGCAGGGTCCGCATGAGCTGAAATCCTGTCGCCAGGAGGGCGCCCCGCCGCAGGCTTGAGCCTGCAGCGGGGCGCCCGCTTGTGTACGCGTCGTACCGTGGGGGCGTGAAGAAGTCGCTCGCGGTGTTGGTGACCGTCGGGGTTGCGGCCACCGCTCTGGTGCTGGCGATGGCGGTGGTCCCCGGATTCGGTCCGCGCACCCTGCTCAACCCGGTGATCGAGGCGTTCGGCGGGGTTACCTGCGACGACCAGCGTTGCCCACCGGACGCGCCCTGGGTGTGGCCGGTCGACGCCCCGGTCACCTCCGAGTTCCGCAGCGAGTCCCGCCCCGACCACCACGGCATCGACATCGCCGCCGACCCCGGCACGCCGATCTTCGCCGCCTCCGCCGGGGTGGTGTCGATCGCGGACTGCCAAGCGAGCCTGCACGGCGAGCCGTACAGCTGCGACCAGGACGGCAGCTGGGAGGTGCGCGGCTGCGGCTGGTATGTGAAGGTACTCCACGCCGACCGGGTCGCGACCCTCTACTGTCACCTCCTGGAGCAGCCCGAGGTCGAGGTGGGGGACGCGGTCGAGACCGGGGACCTGCTGGGCTACGTCGGTTCCTCCGGCAACTCCTCCGGGCCACACCTGCACTTCGAGGTGCAGCAGGGCAGGCTGTTCGTGCCGCCGGTCTCGGCGAACGCGGTCGACCCCGAGCCCTTCCTCGCCGAACGGGTCGACGACGCCCCCGCCCGATAAGTTGGGGCGTCGGCTCAGCCGCGTAACCTCCCCCACTGTCCTCGATGGACTACCGAGTCGAGGCCCCGCCGGCGCTCCGCCACGGCCGAACTCTGCGGCTCCAGGCCGTCCGCCCGGTAGCCGACGCAGAGGGCGCCGATCGGCTCGTACTCGTCAGGAATCGCGAACTCGGCCTTGAAGGCGGCGGTGTGCGCCGGCACCTCGACCGTGGGATCGAAATCCTCGCCCGCCGCCGGCATGATGCCGAAGAAGCAGCCGCCCAGATCCTCATCGACCGCGGTCAGCAGCATCATCAGCGCGGCCATGCCGGTGTCGATATACCAGTACGGCACCGGCCAGCGCGCTTCGGCCCGATCGGTCCAGCCCTTGTCGGCCTCGGCGTACCGGGCAAGGTACGTAGCCTTGTGCGCGAGCGGGACCACGACCAGCGGAGCGTGCTGCATAGTGGGGGTCTGGGCCACCCGAGTGGGGACAAACGGCCAGAACCTGGCCCGGTCGGCCGCATCGGTCAGCGCCAGAAAAGCCCACCCCTGCGAAAACCCGGCTGAGGGTGCGCGCACCGCACTGGCCAGAATCTTCTCGATGAGCTCCGGGCTCAGCGGACGGTCGGCGTAGTGCCGCACCATGCGCCGACGACGAATCACCTCTGCGAACTCCATGTCGCAGATCATGACACTGGGCAACGGCAGCCGCCACCGATAGCGGGTGCTTGATCATCTTGCCGCTCCGCAGTCAGGAGGGTGCTGCAGCTCTGCACACCTGTACGCCGACACTGGCTGGACGAGCGGCAGAGTCTTGATCTTGGAGTGGGCGGTCGGTTGGGGCCCCGATACGCGGCCTACGAGAGCTGCGAGCACAAACGGAGCAGCGTCGGCGGCGCCGCGATGCTCGGCCCGGCCCCTTGCCTGGTCGCCCGAACAACACAAATCGGCCATATGCCCACTCTCGTCCACCGGCGGGTGCCCGCGCCAGCGGGCATGTATTTCTTGGTGGGTTGAATGGTGATCCACTAGGACGACAAAACGGTTCACGCTGACAAACCAGGCGCCACTCAGCCCACCAAGTCGGGGCAGACGAGAGACGAACCCGAGAAACTCCCGGCCGGCGGTGCGAGCAAGTCTTGTGCGGTCGTGATCGTGTGCGCGAGACAACTTGCACCGCGTCGCCGCCAGCGGCAGCGGCAGCGGCACCGTGGGCGGGGAGGCCACGGCGATCCCGCTGCTGGCACTGGCCAGTCGCTAGAGTGATCACGAAAGTGCAGGCCGCGCAGGGCGAGGGCGGGGGTGGCAGGGTGCTGGACCACGAGTTCGGCCTGCTAGCAGCGATCCTGGCGGTCGCCGCCGTCGCCGGCCTGGTGGCGAACCGGCTCAAGCAGCCCTTGATCGTCGCGTTCATCGGTGTCGGCATCCTGGTCGGTCCGGTCGGCACCGGCTGGGTCACCGGGGTGGACCAGATCGAACTGCTCGCCGAGGTCGGGATCGCGATCCTGCTGTTCCTGGTCGGCCTGCGCCTCGACCTGCACCTGATCCGCACCACCGGCCCGGTCGCGCTCGCCACCGGACTCGGCCAGGTGGCGTTCACCTCCGCGGTGGGGTACGGGATCGCCCTGGCACTAGGCATGAGTCACGTCACCGCGCTCTACGTGGCGGTCGCGCTGACCTTCTCGTCCACGATCATCATCGTCAAGCTGCTCTCGGACAAGCGCGAACTCGATCAGCTGCACGGCCGGATCGCGGTCGGGTTCCTGATCGTGCAGGACCTGGTGGTGGTCCTGGTCATGATCGCACTGACCGCCTTCGGGCAGCCAGCGGGGGACCACGTCGGGATCGACATCGCCCTGACGATCGGGAAAGGGCTCGGGCTGCTCGCCGCCTTCGTGATCATGGCGCGGTACGTGCTGCCGCGGCTGCTGCAGCTGGTGGCCCGATCGCAGGAGCTGCTGGTGCTCTTCGCGGTGGCGTGGGCGGTGCTCGCGGCCGCCATAACTCACTGGCTGGGTTTCAGCACCGAGGTGGGAGCCTTCCTGGCCGGGGTCGCGCTCGCCTCCACCCCGTTCCGGGAGGCGGTCGGCGCCCGGTTGGTGAGCCTGCGCGACTTCCTGCTGCTCTTTTTCTTCCTCAGCCTCGGGGCGCAGCTGGAGTTCGTGGACGCCGGCCGGCAACTCGTCGAGGCGGCGGTCTTCTCGATCTTCGTTCTTGTCGGCAACCCGCTGATCGTGCTGGTGATCATGGGGTTGATGGGCTACTCGTCGCGGGTGGCGTTCAAGGCCGGGCTCACCGTCGCCCAGATCAGCGAATTCTCGCTGATCCTGGCCGCATTGGGATTGAGTCTGGGCCACATCGACCAGGCGACGGTCAGCCTGATCACCGTCGTAGGGCTGATCACAATCGGCGGCTCGACCTACCTGATCCTCAACTCCGACGCGATCTACCAGCGGCTGGAGCCGTGGCTGTCCCGGTTCCAACGCCGCAACCTGCGCCCGCACCCCACCCCGCCCGCCGAGCTGCCCGCCGAGGTCATCCTCTATGGCCTGGGACGCTTCGGTCGGCACATCGCCGCCCGGCTTACCGACGCAGGCACGCCGGTGCTCGCCGTCGACTTCGACCCCGACCGGGTCGCCGCCTTCAACCGGCAGGGCATCACCACCGTGTTCGGCAGCGCCGAAGACCTCGACTTCCTGGAGTCGTTGCCGCTGGACCGCTCCCGCTGGGTGATCAGCACCATCCCCACCACCGACAGCAACCTCGCCCTGCTGCATGCGCTGCGGCAACACGAGTACGCCGGCCGGGTGGCGATGGTGGCGCTGACCGACCGGGATGCGGGACGTCTGGAAGGGACCGATGTCGACGTGATCCTGAAGCCCTACGCGCTGACCACCGAGGCGGTCATCGACATGATCGCCGGCGGCCGGGCGCCGGAGTGACCGGCCCGGTCAGCCAGTGACGGCGAGCGCCAGCGGCAACACCGCGGTGGCGCCGGCGGCGCGCAGCTCCCGCGCGACCAGCGCCATGGTCCAGCCCGAGTCGATGTAGTCGTCCACAAGCAACACCGGGCCCGGGTGCTCGGCGAACGCGCCCGCCACCGCCGGCGGCACGATGAACGAGCCGTGCAGTGCTCGTACCCGTTGGGCGCTGTTGGCGCGGCCGCCGCCCGACCCGCCTGGTGGCACGGTGCCGAGCAACGGCAACCGGCCCACCTCCGCGACGTGCCCGGCTACGCTCTGCACCAGCTTGGGCCGCTGCTGCGAACCGAGCGCGACCACCGCCACCGGCCGCTGCGGCCACCGGTCGTCGCCGTGCGCCCATGCTTTCAGAACCTCCACCACCGCCGCCAGCAGCTGCGCGGGGGCGGGCTGGTCCGGGGCACCGTCGGCCAACAGCTCCCGCAGCGGACCGCCCCAGCCGAGGTCGGAGAGCCGGCCCACCACCCGACCGGTCTCGGCCTGCTCCTGCGCTGGGATCTTGCCGCGCAGCGGCACCCCGGCGGCCGGAAGGCCGGTCGGCCACATCTTCCGGGGCGCTACCGCAACCCCGGCCTGCCCCAGGTACGCCTCGGCGGCGGTGAGCGCCGCCGCCGAGACCTCGGCCGGCGGGGCGTCACCGGTGCAGCGGTCGCAGCGACCGCACGCCTCCGCGTACGGGTCGTCCAGGCACCGGCGCAGATACTCCATCCGGCACCCGGCGGTCGCCACGTACTCCCGCATCGCATCCTGCTCGACCCGGCGGGCCCGGCTGAGCTGCTGATACCGCTCGTGGTCGTAGCGCCACTGCGCGCCGGTCGCTTCCCAGCCGCCGCGGACCCGGCGCACTGCACCGTCCACATCGAGCACCTTCAGCATCAGCTCCAGTCGGGCCCGGCGTAGCTCAACCCGCGGCTCCAACGCTGCCGTCGACAGCGGATGGTCTGCTTCGGACAGTGCTGCCAACACGGCGCGTACCTGCTCCTCCGCCGGGAACGCCAGTGAAGCGAAGTATCGCCAGATCGCCGCGTCCTCCGGGCCGGGCAGCAACAGCACCCGCGCCGACTCGACCGCCCGGCCGGCGCGGCCCACCTGCTGGTAGTACGCGATCGGGGACGGTGGCGCGCCAAGATGGATGACGAACCCGAGATCCGGCTTGTCGAAACCCATCCCCAGCGCGGAGGTGGCGACCAGCGCCTTGAGCCGGTTCGCCAGCAGATCCGACTCGGCCGCCCGCCGGTCGGCATCCTCGGTCCGGCCGCTGTACTCGGCGACCTCGTACCCGCGGCCGCGCAGGAAGGCCGCGGTCTCGGCGGCGGCGGCCACGGTCAGGGTGTAAATGATCCCGGAGCCGGGCAGCGCGTCGAGCTGCTCGGCGAGCCAGGCCAACCGGTGCGCCGGGCTGGGCAGCTCGTGAACCGCCAACCGCAGCGACTCCCGATCCAGGGTGCCGCGCAACACCATCGCCTCACCAGCCGGATCGAGCTGCTCGGCGACATCGGTCACCACCCGGGCGTTCGCGGTGGCGGTAGTCGCCAACACCGGCGTACCTGGGGTGAGGCCGGCGAGAAACGACCGCAGCCGGCGATAGTCGGGCCGGAAGTCGTGGCCCCAGTCGGAGACGCAGTGCGCCTCGTCGACCACCAGCAGGCCGGTGGTGGCGGCGAGCTTGGGCAGCACCGACTCCCGGAAGTCAGGGTTGTTCAACCGCTCCGGTGAGATCAGCAGCACGTCGACCGCGCCGGCGTGGACCGCGGCGGCGATCTCGTCCCACTCCTCCGGGTTGGCGGAGTTGATGGTGCGGGCGTGGATACCGGCCCGCTCGGCCGCCGCCACCTGGTTACGCATCAACGCCAGCAGCGGCGAGATGATCACCGTCGGGCCGGCGGGGGACGGGGCGTCAGGGCCTCGCAGCAGCGCCGTGGCGACGAAGTAGACCGCGGACTTGCCCCAACCGGTGCGCTGCACGCACAGCACCCGCCGCTGCTCCACCACCAACGCCTCGATCGCCCGCCACTGGTCGGCGCGCAGCTGCGCCGACTCGCCCGCCAGCTGCCGCAGCACCGCCTCGGCTCGCTGCCGCACGCTCGTTGCCTCCGGACCGTCGCTCACCGGCCCATTTCTACCCGGTCCGGCGGGGTCGAGCCGAGCGGGGCACGCGACTTCAGCGCCGATCATGAGCTTGTTGACCGACACACCGGACGGGTTTGTCAACAAGCTCATGATCGGCGCAGCGGAGCGGGGACCGGCAGGTATGGTCACTATTGCAAACAGCTGGCAATTACTACTCGATTGCAGGAGAGTATGAGCGTCTACACGTTGCCGGACCTGCCCTACGACTACGGCTCGCTGGAGCCGCACATCAACGGGCAGATCATGGAGCTACACCACGACAAGCACCACGCCGCGTACGTGAAGGGGGCCAACGACACCCTGGACCGGATCGCCGAGGCGCGCGACCAGGGCGACTTCACCAGCATCGTGGGGCTGGAGAAGACCCTCGCCTTCAACGTCTCCGGCCATGTCCTGCATACGCTGTACTGGCAGAACATGTCCCCGGGCGGGGGCGGTCGCCCGGACGGCGACCTTGCCGAGGCGATCACCGAGCACTTCGGCTCGTTCGAGCGGTTCCATGGGCAGATGTCGGCCGCCACCACCCTGGTGCAGGGCTCCGGTTGGGGAGTGCTGTCGTACGAGCCGGCCGCCCGACGGCTGATCGTGGAACAGGTCTACGACCACCACGGCAACGTCGGGGTCGGGTCGGTGCCGCTGCTCGCCTTCGACGCCTGGGAACACGCCTACTACCTGCAGTACCGCAACGTACGGCCAGATTTTGTGGCGGCGATGTGGGAGGTCGTCAACTGGCCGGATGTGGCGGCCCGGTACGCGGCGGCGGTCGCGGCTCAGGCGGCCGGCGGTCAGGCGGCCGGCGGGTGAGTCCGGAGCCGGACCGCACGGTCGCAACGGTCCTGCCGGCGGCGATCGAGCTCACCACCGCGTACGCGGCCGGGCCGACCGACCCGGAGCTGTTCTGGCAGACCATGCAGCGGCTGTTGCTGGACCGGGCTGAGCAGTCGGACCCGCCACAGGCGGTCGCCGAGTTGCTGTTGGGAACGGCGGCGCTCGCCAGCATGCTGCTTGACGAGGCAGCGGAGTGCTCCGGCCGGGAGCGCCCGACGATCCTCGCCGAACTTCACCGGACCTACTTGAACGGCCCATAGCCCGGGCCGATCATGAGCTAGTTGACCCGACACGCCGGGCGTGTCTGCTCACTAGCTCATGATCGGCCCCCCCCGGGGGCTAGCTCATGATCGGCCCCCCCGGGGGGCTACTTGGTTTCGAGGTCCCGTCGCCGGAAGCCGGCCAGCCCTGCCGCGAGCAGCACCACCGCGACCCCGGTGAGGGCAAGGATCGGCGACACCGTGAGGTCGTCCAGCGGTGCCCGGGCGACATGCTCGAACGGCGAGATGTCGTAGGCCCACTGCGGCGGGTCCATGAGCGGACCGAAGAAGCCAATCAGCATCCCGTAGCCCAACACCGCCCAAACCGCCCCGATCGCCTTGGGCACCGCCCCGAACAGCAGTGCCGCGATCCCGAGTAGCAACAGCACCGCCGGGGTGTGCGCCAGGTGCGCGAGCGTGACCTCCCAGGCGTAGCCGGCGTCGCCGAGCGATGCCGCCGCGCCGATCCCGGTGGTGATGCCGGCCAGCAGCAGCAGCCCGATCACCCCGAGGGCCAACACCACCAGGTGGCTGCCGGCCCAGGACCAGCGGCTGATGGCGGTCGCCAGCACCGGCTCGGCCCGGCCCTTGGTCTCCTCGACCCGCAGCGTCTGCACCCCGAGGATTACGAACACGCCGACGAGCAGCGCTGTGACCAGCGCCATCACGCTCAGGTACCCGTCGATGATGTTGCTGGCGTCGCCACCGAAGATCGCGAGGATGTCGTCGCCCATGCCCTCGTACGTGTCGATCATGGGTTCGGTGATCCATCCCCAGAGCAGCCCCGCCAGCCCCAACGCGATGCCCCAGCCGATCAGGCTGGCCCGGTGCAGCCGGAACGCGAACGCCAGCGGTGAGGCGAGCCACGCCGCCGCGCTCGGGCTCCCCCGGCGGGCCGCGAGCAGGCCGGCGCCGACATCCCGCCGGCTCGCCAGCGCGTACGCCACCGCCGTCACCACCGCCGTCAACCCGACCACCAGCAGCAGTGGCCACCAGCGCCCGTCCACGTACGGCCGGGTTTGCTGCACCCAGGCCAGCGGCGAGAACCAGGAGAGCGCGCTGCCGTGCTGTGCCAGCATGTCGCCGGCGGCCCGGATTACCCATGCCACACCGAGCACCGCCCCCGCCAGGCCCGTGGCGGCGCGGGAGTACTCGGTGATCTGGACCGTGAGCGCGGTCACGCCGGCGAACAGCAGTCCGGCCGCGCCGACCCCGGCGCCGAAGAGCAGACTCTGCCCGGCGTCGAAGTCGTTGCCGACCATGACCCCGGTGAGCAGCAGCGCCAGCAGCGCGTTCGCCGCGACCGCCACGGTCAGCACCGCGGTGAGCGGAGCGTGCCGGCCGACCACGGTGGCGCGCAGCAGTTCGGTGCGGCCGTGCTGCTCGTCGACCCGGGTGTGCCGGGAGACCAGCAGCATGTTCATCAGCGCCGCCAGCAGCAGGAAGTAGATGCCGTAGACCCCGACGATCAGCCGCTCCAGGTTGAGCTGGTCGGCGCCGTAGCCTGGCCCGGAGATCAGCGCCCCGACCGGACCGGTCATGAACGACGCCAGGCTCTGCATCTCCTCGTCGCCCTCGTAGACCGTCGGCAGCAGCGCCGTGTAGTAGGCCAGCATCACGGTGATGCCGAGCAGCCAGGCCGGCAGCTTGATCCGGTCCCGCCGCAGGATGAAGCGGATGAGCGCGCCGGTGCCGGCGAGCGTCTGCTGGCCGCCGCGCTGGGGTGGGTCCACCCGGTGCGCCCGCGGACGAGTGTCGGCGGCCGTGCTCATCGGGAGTCCTTCGCGGCGCCGTTGCCGTTGCCGTTGCCCGCGCCGGCCAGCTCGTCACCGTAGTGCCGCAGCATCAGCTCCTCCAGGGTCGGCGGGTGGCTGACCAGGCTGCGCAGGCCGGCGCCGCTCAACTCCCGGACCGCGCGGTCGAGCTGCTCACCGTCGACGGCGAATCGGATCCGCCCGTCGGTGATGGTGAGGTCGTGGATGCCGGGCAGCTCCGCCAGGGTGTTCACCGGCTGGGTCGTCTCCGCTTCGATGGTGGTGCGGGTCAGGTGCCGCAGCTCGGAGAGCGTGCCGGACTCGACCACCTTGCCCTGCCGGATGATGCTGACCCGGTCGCAGAGCTTCTCGACCTGCGCCAGGATGTGGCTGGAGAGCAGCACGGTCTTGCCCTCGGTCTTGGCCCGCCCGATGAACTCCTGAAACACCACCTCCATCAGCGGGTCCAGCCCAGCGGTCGGCTCATCCATGATCAGCAGCTCCACGTCGGAGGCGAGCGCCGCGATCAGCGCCACCTTCTGCCGGTTGCCCTTCGAATAGGTCCTGCCCTTTTTGGTGGGGTCGAGGTCGAACCGCTCCACCAGTTCGGCCCGGCGTGACCTGTCCAAGCCGCCGCGGAGCCGCCCGAGCAGGTCGATCGCCTCGCCGCCGGTGAGGTTGGGCCACAGCTCCACGTCGCCGGGGACGTAGGCGAGTCGGCGGTGCAGCGGGACCGCGTCGCGCCACGGGTCGCCGCCGAGCAGGACCGTAGTGCCGGAGTCGGCCCGAAGCAGCCCCAGCAGGACCCGGATGGTGGTGGATTTGCCAGCCCCGTTGGGGCCGAGGAACCCGTGCACCTCGCCGGTGGCGACGGTGAGGTCGAGCCCGTCGAGAGCGCGGGTGGCTCCGAACGTCTTCACCAACCCGGAGACTGAGATCGCAGTAGTCATGCTCGCGAGCGTATCACTCTTTTCACATGTTTGTGAAAGCTCAAAATCTGCTAAAGCTTGTATAGTCGGGCCTAGAAGGAGGAGATCATTTGCCGACATCCAGCGACCTCAGCACCGAGGGCCGCCCCGGCGCCACCGGCCCAGCGGGCGACCCCGACCGCCATCGCACCGAACTGCTCCGCTATGTCGAACGGTTCGCCCTGGCGCTCACCGACGTAGGTCTACCCCGGATGCCGGCCCGGGTGTTCGCGTACGTCCTCTGCGATGACGCCGAGCGCTACACCGCGGCCGAGCTGGCGACCGCGCTCCAGGTGAGCCCGGCCGCGATCTCCGGCGCGGTGCGCCGACTCACCCAGATGCGCCTGCTCGGCAAGGAGCGCGAGCCGGGCAGCCGGGTGGACACCTACCGGGTCTACGACGACGACCTCTGGGGCATGATCACAACCCAGCGGGCGCAGATGGTGACGCCGTTCGAGCATCTCGCCGACGAGGGGGTAGCGCTGCTCGGGCCGGAGACTCCGGGTGGCCGTCGCCTCCGCGAGACCAGCGAATACTTCCGGTTCTTCCGGGAACGGCTCGCCCAGTACACAGTAGAGTGGCGAGCACGCAAGGCCGAGCTGTTCGGCCCCGGGCAGTAAGCCCGGTCCCGCAGATGGCGGGACCGGATATCGCTCACCGTGCCCGGGAAACTGCCACACCCCTCGGCACCGGCACCGGGAACTCCGCCCGGAGTTCGGAGCCGCCCAACTCCGGGCCACCCAACTCCGGGCCACCCAACTCCGGGTTGCCGCCGAACGCCGCGACCAGCGCCTGCGCCCGGTTCCGAACGTTTAGCTTGGCGTAGATCCGGTTCACGTAGGTACGTACCGTCCCCAGCCGGATGCCGAGCGCGACCCCGATCTCGGCGTGGCTCCGGCCGTCCCGCACCAGCCGCAGCACCTGTTGCTCCCGGTCGCTGAGGGTCTCGAACTCCACCGTCCGCGGCCGGGTCGCCACCCGACCGACGTCGGCGCCGAACGACCGGAACGGCGCCGGCGGACGACCGGCGTACCGGATCGCGGCTACCAGCGTCGTCGCCGTCGTGTCCGAACCGACGAATGCGCTCGCCCCCGCCCGCCGGGCCCACAGGGAACGCTCCCGCCCCGGCCGGTGTGAGACCACCACCAGCCCCGCCTCCGGCCGGCTGGCCCGCAGCTCCGCCAACAGGTCGGCAACGCCCGGGGTGGTGTCACCGATGGTGATCACGGTGCCGGTCAGTGCCGGCAACTGCACCCGGGCCTGCGCCACCGTGGCGACCGCCCCCACCAGCCGCAGCTGCGGAGTACGCCGGGCGAGGTACGCGAGCCCCTCCGTGGCGAGCGGTACGGCGTCGACCGCGAACACGTCGATCGTCGACCAGTCCGTCGGGGGCGCCCCATCCGGCGCCGGGATGTGGGCGAGGCTGGACACGCGCATGGATCCCAGGATGGTCCGGCCTCGAAGCGACTCCGGAGCACTTTGGTTGCCGTTTGGGTGCAGCCGACTACCACTTGCAGTCATACTTACCCCTAGTCGTCGAGGAGTCTCTGTGGGTAACTTGCTGCTGGTGGAGGACGACCCGGGCGTCGCGGAGATGCTGCAGCTCCTACTCACCCGCGCCGGGCACGACGTCACCCACCGGGCCGATGGCCGCTCCGGCCTGCGTACCGCGTACGACCAGCGGCCGGACCTGGTCATCCTGGACCTGGCCCTGCCGGAGCTGGACGGCTGGCAGCTGTTGACCCGGCTCCGGGAGGTCAGCGACGTGCCGGTGATGGTGCTCTCGGCGGTCGACCAGGAGGCCGAGAAGGTCCGGGGGTTGCGGGCCGGCGCCGACGACTACCTCACCAAGCCGTTCGGTCGCCAGGAGCTGTTGGCCAGGATCGAGGCGCTGCTGCGGCGCGCGACGCGAAGAGATCCCAGGTGGACGGCAGAGGTGTACGACGATGGGGTGCTGCGGGTGGACCCGGTACGGCATCGGGTGGTGGTCGAGGGGGACGAGGTGGCGTTGACGCCGATCGAGTTCCGGCTGTTGCTGGCGCTAGTCCGGCACGCCGGCCTGGTGCTGAGCCCGGAGCAGCTGTTGCAGCTGGCGTGGGACGACCCGACCGGACTCGGGGCGGCGAAGGTCAAGTTCGCGCTGCTGCGGCTGCGGCGCAAGCTCGGCTGGCAGGAGCCGGCTGAGTCGCCGCTGCAGTCGGTACGCGGCATCGGCTACCGCTACCAACCATTTTCGGGCTGATCATGGACTTAGGTGCATGATCGGGGCCCGATCATGCACCTAAGTCCATGATCGGCCGGGATGGGTGGTGTGTGGGGGTCTGGTGTCCGCATATCCGGTGACCGGCGACCCCTGCGCGGCCGAAGTCTGGCGCCTGACCAGGCGTTATCCATCCGGGACAGTAGCGACGGCAGCTCCAACGCCTCTAAAGTCACCAAGTCCGACAAGCCTGAAATAAAAGTGGATGGTGTGTCATGTCACAAGCACGCGTGCTCACCCCTGCCGCCGGGGCCGCCGCCTCGTTACCCTTGACCGGCAGCGGCACCCTGGGCATAGTGCTCCTGGGCGCCGGCGCGCTCGCCAGCGGCGTGCTGCTGATGCGGGCCGCCCGCAACCGTCGCAGCGACAACAGCAACAGTAAGTAGCCGGACCGTTCCCCCGTGTCCGCATTGGTGGTCGGCCTCGCGGTCCTACTCATCTGGCCGCTCTTCAACGCCGTCCTCGCTGGATATGCCACCACCACGGCGGCCGCGGCGGGCAGACACGCCCGCCGCGGCCGCCGCCCCCCGGAGTTCCCAGCCGGCCAGCGCGCCCACCCGGTCAGTTACTGGATCGTCATCCCGTGCCTGAACGAGGAGCGGGTGGTCGCCCGGACCGTCGCGGCCGCGCTCGCGCTGCCGGCGCCCGGCGCCCGGGTCGAGGTGCTGGTCGTCGACGACGGCTCCGATGACGGCACCCCGGCGGTACTCGCCGGGATCGGCCACGAGCGGCTGCACGTGCTGCGCCGCGAGCCGCCGGTGGCCCGGCAGGGCAAGGGCGCCGCGTTGAACGCCGCTTACCAGCTGATCCGGCAGCGGGTCGCCGAGGCCGGCACCGACCCGACCCGGGTCGCGGTCGGGGTGATCGACGGCGACGGGCGCGGCACCGACAACCTGCTGGTTGAGGTCGGCGACGCGCTGCGCGAGCCGGCGGTGGGCGCGGTCCAGGTACGGGTGCGGATCCACAACCGGGACCGGCTGCTCGGCATGGCCCAGGATCTGGAGTTCGGCTCGGTGGCCGACGCCAGCCAGGTGCTCCGCGACCGGGTCGGCTCGGTCGGCCTCGGCGGCAACGGCCAGTTCATCCGGCTCTCCGCCCTGCTCGCCCTCGGCGACCAACCCTGGTCCGGTTGCCTGGTCGAGGATCTGGAGCTCGGGCTGCGACTCCACCTGGCGCGGGTGCGCGTCCGCTACGTCTGGCGCGCCGCGGTGGTCCAGCAGGCGGTGGTGGACGCCCGCCGGCTGCTGCGGCAGCGGACCCGGTGGGCACAGGGCAACTTGCAGTGCCTGCCGTACCTCGGCCGGCTCTTCGGCGCCCGGCAGATCCCCAATCACACCTTTGTGGAGATGGCGTACTACCTACTGGCGCCGTGGTTCAACGCGCTCGGCGCGATCGTCGTAGGCGGCTTCTGGACCGTCACCACCATCCGGGCGGCCAATGGCGGCGCCGTCCTCTCCGGCGGCGTAGTGCTCGGCATAGTGGTCGCGATCTGGTTGTCGGTGATGGTGTTGCCCGGTCTGTTGTGGGCGGTGCTGCACCGGTTCCGGCTGCGCGACGAGGCGCTCAGCCGTTGCCTGCTCGGTGGCCTGGTCTATCCGGCGTTGCTGCTGCTCGGGCTGGTCAGCACCTGGCGGGCGGTGGCCCGGCAGGTCAGTGGCCGACGCGGCTGGGCGAAGACCGAGCGGATTCCGGAGGCGGTGCCGGAGTTGACCTGACCGCCCGCTGCCCACTCCCCTCACCCCCCGCTACCACCCCGGAGATCCGGTCATGACCCTTGAAGTACACCTGATCGCGGGCACCCGACCCGAGGCGATCAAACTCGCGCCGGTGGCCGAGCAGCTGCGCGCCGCGGGCCGACTTACCCCGGTGCTGGTCGCCAGCGGCCAACACCCCACTATGGTCGGTCAGGCGCTCGCCGCCTTCGGCGACCGGCCCGACGCGTCACTGCCCCTGCACCGCACCACCGGCAGCCAGCCGGAGCTGCTCGCCGGCCTGATCCAGTCGTTGGAGGCCCACCTGTCGGCGCATCAGCCAGCGGCGGTGGTGGTGCAGGGCGATACCACGACCACCCTCGCCGGGGCGCTCGCCGGTTTCTGGCAGCGGGTTCCGGTGGTACATCTAGAGGCTGGGCTACGCTCCGGCGACCTCGACTCCCCGTTCCCGGAAGAGGGGAACCGGCGGCTGGTCGCCGCCCTCGCCCGGCTGCACCTGGCGCCTACGCCGACGGCCGCGGCGAACCTGCGCGCCGAGGGGATCCCCCCGGAGCAGATCATGGTGACCGGCAACACCGTGGTCGACGCCGCTCAGAGCGTGGCCCGACGGCGGGCGCCGTTCACAGACCAGACGCTGGCCGACTGGTCGGCGCTGGCCGCTGGCGGGCGGGCCCGGCTGCTGCTGGTCACCGTCCACCGCCGGGAATCCTGGGGCGCCCCGCTGGAGCAGATTCTCGCCGCTGTGCGGGCGATGCTCGCCCGCCATCCGGACCTGCGGGTGGTGCTGCCCAGCCACCCCAACCCCGCGGTACGCGCGCAGGTCGACGCTGGACTGTCCGGTACCGATCGGGCGCTGGTGACCGAACCCCTGCCGTACGGCGAGTTGATGCGGCTGCTCTCGGAGGCTTACCTGGTGCTCACCGACTCCGGCGGCATCCAGGAGGAGGCGCCGTCGTTCGGGGTGCCCGCGCTGGTGCTGCGGGACGTCACCGAGCGGATGGAATCGGTCGACGCGGGCTGCGCGGCGCTGGTCGGCACCGACCGGGACCGGATCCTGGCCGCCGCGGAGCCGCTGCTGCATCACCCGTCGCGCCGGGCCGCGATGGTCGCCGGCGGCAGCCCGTACGGCGACGGCAAGGCGTCGGTGCGGACCGAACAGGCGGTGGCCGAGCTACTCGGGGTGGCCCACCTCAGGACCGGCCATGCTGGAGTTCCTCGGCCGCGGCGAACTCGTAGCCCAGCTCCCGTACCCCGGTGACTAGCTCTTCCAGGTGGTCCAGGCCGAGGTAGGGGTGGTAGAAGAAGCTCGCCACCCCGTCGCGTACCACCAGGTTGCGCTCGGCGCTGGCGAGCAGGTCGGCGGGCAGGGTGGCCGGGTGCTGGTTGAAGCCGGTCTCGGTTATCTCGCCGAGATTCTCCGGCACCACCACCGAGCCGTAGACGTCGCGCACCGGATACGGCACGAACTGGCCGGTGCCGGCCTGGTCATCGATCTCCCGACCGCTGAGCAGGCCGGGGAAGTACATGCCCCGGTCGTACCGGGCGGCGAACCGCTCCGCCACCTCGGCGTAGGCGTTGGGTCCGGCGGCGTAGTGCGGGAACTCGAAGATGGTAGGCCGGGGCAACCCGGCGGCGTCGAACTCGGCCAGCCCGGCGGCGAGCCGCTCCCGGGTCCACTCCGGAGAGTCGCCGGCCGCCGGCCCATCCAGCTGGACGTGGTCCTGCTCGTCCACGTGCGCCCGGAAGAACTCGAAGTCCGCCCCGCTCAGGCCGTTGTACGGGTTCGACACGTCCTCGTACTGGTGGGTGTAGCCGTGCATCAACAGGGTTCCGCCCTGGTCTACGGCGTGCCGCAGCTCCGCCACCAGCTCCGGCCGATCGGTGAGCCGGACGGTGCCGGGCTCGCCCTCCACCCCCTGCGGGTCGGAGAAGACCGGGAAGACCGCCACCGAGAACGGCACCTCCTCCTCGGCCAGGTAGTCGACGATCTCCCGCAGCTGCTCGGGATCGTCGGTCGGCCCAACATCCTCCAGCCGCACCAGCGCCCGGTGCCGCTCCGGTGTCTCCGGGGCGAGCAGGTCGAAGAGCAGGTCGGTGAAGGCGAGGTACCGGTCGTCGCGGTTGACGTACATGAACGGGATCTCGCTGACGTAGGTCAGCTCCCCGGTGCGCAGCGCCCACGGCAGCCGGGAACCGTCCGGCCGGACCGCGCTGGCGAGCACCTCGACCTGGTCTTCGTCGAGCACGTCCAGCTCGCCGAGGCCGGACTCGTTGACCGTGTCCCGGGTCAGCCGCGCCCCCTGGTAACGCACCTCGTCGACCGCACTGGTGTCGAACCCGGCCCAGGAAACCCCGTACTCGGCGGTGAAGTCGGGAGTACTCGCCAGCAGTTGCCAGATGTTGTCCCGCACCCACAGCACCGGGGTCTGGCCGTCGCGAACATCGGCCAGGAACGGCTCGGAGAGCGGCGCGTCGTAGCTGGTCCCCAGATACACCATTGCGGTGTAGTCGGCGTGCTCCCCGGCGGTGTAGTCGTCGACCGGCTTGGCGGTCCACGCTCCAAAGTGGGAGACCAGGTTCGCGGTCTGGGTCGCGTACAGCTCACCGTGGGGCGAATCGTCGTAGAGCACCAGGGTGCGGGCACCGACCGCGCCGGGGGCGGCGTGCCCGGTGGCGGTTTGGGCTGCCGGGTCGGCGCCAGCTCGGCCGCCCCGGTCACCGCCGCCGGCGAAGGCGACCGCCGTACCCACCGCCAGCACCAGCGCGAGCGCGGCCGCGACCAGACCGACGGGCCACCAACGCCGGAGCTGAGACATCTCTAATCCTGGCATGTCTAGAAACAGTAGGACTTGTGCCGGGCCCCGCCCAGTGGCGAACCGAAGACTGATCCGCTCAGCCGGCACGGAAGCGCCGATCGACGTACGGGAAACCGCCCAACCCGGCGGAGAGACCCCAGATCGCAGTACGTACCGGTAACATCCGGATCTATGTCTGCGAACGCCATCACCAGCGCCGAACTCCGGGCCGCGCCCCACGTCGCGGCCGGCGCACCAGAGGCGGTCACCGCCACCGCGGCGACCGCCATCGCCACCGCCCGGGAAGGCATCGCGCAGCTCACCGCTGGCGCGCTCGCGGGGCTGGAGCTGCTGCGGGTCTACGACGAGGCGACCGCCGCGCTCACCGACGCCCGCGGCCAGGTCCAGCTGATCAGCAAGGTGCATCCGGATCCGGCGATCCGGGCCGCGGCCGAGACCGCCGAACAGGAGCTGGCCAAGGTCAGCACCGACATCTCGCTCGACCGCCGGGTGTACGACAGCCTGTCCGGTGTGGATGTGTCGGAGGCGGCCGGCGTCGACCCGGCCACCCGACACTGGCTCGGCAAGACCCTCCGTGACTTTCGACGCGCCGGGGTCGACCGCGACGACCAGACCCGGGCCCGGCTCCGCCAACTCCAGGAGGAGATGGTCGGGCTCGCACAGACCTTCTCCCGCAACATCGACTCTGACACCCGCACGGTGCCGGTGCCCGCCGCCGCCCTCGCCGGCCTGCCCGCCGACTGGGTCGCCGCACACCCGGTCGACGCCGCCGGCTACACCACCGTCACCACCGACAACCCGGATGTAGTGCCGTTCCTCACCTACTCGCGCGACCCCGAGGCCCGCCGGGCGTTGCTCACCGCCTGGCGGCAGCGGGGCTACCCGGCAAACATCGCGGTCCTCGCCGACCTGCTCGCCCGCCGGCACGAGTTCGCCACCCTGCTCGGCTACCCGAACTGGGCCGACTACGCCACCGAAGACAAGATGATCGGCAGCGAGCCGGCCGCCGCCGACTTCATCGAGCAGATCTCCGCCGCCGTCCGCGACCGGATGCGCCGCGACTACCAGGCGCTGCTCGTGCAGAAGCGGCGAGCCGACCCGACCGCCGAGTCGGTCGCCGCCTGGGACGGCCGGTACCTCACCGAGCAGGTGAAGGCCGAGCACTACCAGCTCGACACCCAGGCGGTACGGCCGTACTTCGAGTACGAGCGGGTGAAAGCGGGGCTGCTGGCGCTCTGCACCGAGCTGTTCGGGATCTCGTTCGAACCGCGGCCGGACGTCCCGGTCTGGCACCCGGAGGTGGCGGTCTACGACATCCACGAAGGCGAGCAGCTGCTGGGCCGGATCTTCCTGGACATGCACCCCCGGCCGGACAAGTTCAGCCACGCCGCGATGTACCACCTGGTCTCCGGCGTCGCCGACCGGCGGCTGCCGGAGTGCGCACTGGTCTGCAACTTCCCCCGCCCGGGCGAGCAGCCGGCGCTGCTCGAACCCGCCGATGTGCGGACCTTCTTCCACGAGTTCGGCCACCTGCTGCACCACATCTTCGGCGGCGGCCAGCGCTGGGCCGGCGTCTCCGGGGTACGCACCGAACGCGACTTCATCGAGGCCCCCTCCCAGCTGCTGGAGGAGTGGATGCGGGACCCGGCGACGCTGGCCCGCTTCGCCCACCACCACGAGACCGGCGAACCGATCCCGCCGGAGCTGGCCGAGCAGCTGCGCGCCGCCGACGAGTTCGGCCAAGGGCTCTACGTCTCGCAGCAGATGTTCTACGCGGCGCTGAGCCTGGAGCTGCACCGCCGGGACCCGGCCACGCTGGAACCGTTGGCGGTAGAGCGGGAGACCGAGCGACGCCACGGCCCGTACGAGCCGGTGGCCGATGCCTGGCTCCACCTGTCGTTCGGGCACCTCACCGGCTACTCGGCCACCTACTACACGTACATGTGGTCGCTGGTGATCGCGAAGGACATGTTCACCGCGTTCGACCCGGCTGCGCTCCGCGACCCGGCGACCGCCGGCAGGTACCGCGCCGCGGTGCTGGCGCCCGGCGGTTCGGCGCCCGCCGCCGAGCTGGTGCGCGACTTCCTCGGCCGGGAGTTCACCTCCGACGCGTACCGCGCTTGGCTCAACCGGTGACCCGCGGTCGGGTAGCGCGACCGAGTTTGTGTTTTTGGTGGTTACGGCGTTTTGTTGGTGCTACGACACCGGCAACGCTGACCCGCGACCAGGAGCGGTCCCTGTGGCTCCACCGGGCTGTAGCCGGCAAGTTCGCGCTCGCCCCTGAGCGGTTGATCGCCGACGCTCGAGACCGTCTCGACCGTCTCCGCAAGGCGCATGGCGACCGACGACCGGAACCGTGGTTCAACAAGTGGTCCGAGGTGTTGGAGCAGGGACCGACAGCAGTGCTGGACGTACTCACCTCCCGGGATCCGGTTGCGGTGGAGTTGCGTCAGAACTCCCCCTTCGCGGGAGTGTTGACCACAGCGGAACGGCACACCGCACTGCGCGCCTTCGGCCGCGCCTCGGCGGCCCTGCCAACGGACCGCGGCAGGACCGCAGTGTGAACCGGGCTGCGCTCGCGCACCTGCTCCGCGCGGCGGGTCGACCCGGCGGCCACCCAGCGGCTGCGGGACTGGCTGGCGTTCGCGACCCGCGACCGGCGGTGAAATGGGCCACATCCGGCCGTCCTGTCCCGAGGGGCGGGCTTCCGTGAGCCGCCACGCCCCCCGGAGGGCGTAGGCTCTCCGGTGGTAGTAGCCCACGGCGCAGACCCGCCCGCGCCGCCAAGGAGGTCATCGCACCGTGACCAAGCAGGTCCGTCAGCTGGATCGAGTGGTCATCCGTTTCGCCGGCGACTCCGGTGACGGTATGCAGCTAACCGGCGACCGGTTCACCTCCGAGACCGCCCAGCTCGGCAACGACATCTCGACCCTGCCCAACTTCCCCGCGGAGATCCGCGCCCCCGCCGGCACCCTGCCCGGGGTCTCCAGCTTCCAGCTGCACTTCGCCGACACCGACATCCTCACCCCCGGTGACGCCCCGAATGTGCTGGTCGCGATGAACCCGGCCGCGCTCAAGGCCAACCTGGGTGACCTGCCGCGCGGCGCCGACATCATCGTCAACACCGACGAGTTCAGCAAGCGCAACCTCAGCAAGGTCGGCTACTCGGTCAGCCCGCTGGAGGATGGCTCGCTCTCCGGGTATGCGGTCCACGAGGTGGGGCTGACCAGCCTCACCGTGGCGGCGCTCGCCGATCACGAGATCTCGAAGAAGGACGCCGAGCGGGCCAAAAACATGTTCGCCCTCGGCCTGCTGTCCTGGCTCTACTCCCGGCCGTATGAGTCGACCCTCGACTTCCTGGCGAAAAAGTTCGCCAGCCGGCCGGACCTGGCCGCCGCCAACTCGGCCG
Source organism: Natronosporangium hydrolyticum (assembly GCF_016925615.1). Lineage (NCBI taxonomy): Bacteria > Bacillati > Actinomycetota > Actinomycetes > Micromonosporales > Micromonosporaceae > Natronosporangium > Natronosporangium hydrolyticum. The sequence continues at coordinate 446,267 of NZ_CP070499.1, read as the reverse complement.
CGTTCAAGGCCGGCTGGAACTACGGCGAGACGACCGAGGACTTCTCGGTGCGGTATGAAGTGAAGCCCGCCACCATGCCGGCCGGCCACTACCGCAACATCACCGGCAACGTGGCGCTGGCGCTGGGGATCGTCGCCGCGGCGGTCCGGTCGCAGCGGCCGGTCTTCCTCGGCGCCTACCCGATCACCCCGGCCAGCGACATCCTGCACGAGCTGAGCAAGCACAAGCGGTTCGGGATCACCACGATGCAGGCCGAGGACGAGATCGCCGCGGTCGGTGCGGCGCTCGGCGCCTCGTACGGCGGGTCGCTCGGGGTCACCACCACCTCCGGCCCGGGGGTGGCGCTGAAGAGCGAGACGATCTCGCTGGCGGTCGCGTTGGAGCTGCCGCTGCTCGTGATCGACGTGCAGCGGGCCGGCCCGTCGACCGGGTTGCCGACCAAGACCGAGCAGGCCGACCTGCAGATGGCGCTCTTCGGCCGGCACGGTGAGGCGCCGGTGGCGGTGGTCGCCCCCCGGTCCCCGTCGGACTGTTTCGACGCCGCGCTGGAGGCCGCCCGGATCGCCATGACCTACCGGACCCCGGTGATCCTGCTCTCCGACGGCTACCTCGCCAACGGCTCCGAGCCGTGGCTGCTGCCGGAGGTCGCTGAGCTGCCCGACCTCCGGGTCGAGTTCGCCACCGGCCCGAACAGCGACGACGGCACCTTCCTGCCGTATCTTCGCGACCCGGAGACGCTGGCCCGGCCGTGGGCGGTGCCGGGCACCCCCGGGCTGGAGCACCGGATCGGCGGCCTGGAGAAAGCCGACCGCACCGGCGACATCTCCTACGATCCGGCGAACCACGACTTCATGGTCCGCACCCGGGCGGCCCGGATCGAAGCCATCCAGGTCGCCGATGTCGAGGTCGACGACCCGACCGGCGACGCGCCGGTGCTGGTGCTCGGCTGGGGGTCGACCTACGGCCCGATCGGCGCAGCCTGCCGCCGACTCCGGCGACGTGGCATGAACGTCGCTCAGGCCCACCTGCGCCACCTGGCGCCGCTGCCGCCGAACCTCGGCGAGGTGCTCGGTCGCTACCGCAAGGTGGTCATCCCGGAGCTGAACCTGGGGCAGCTGGCGACGGTCATCCGCTCCCGGTATCTGATCGACGCGATCCCTTACAACAAGGTTCGCGGCCTGCCGTTCACCGCCTCCGAACTGGAGAGCATGCTGGAGGACGTGGTCAAGGATGTCTAACCCGGTCCCGGTCAAGCTGACCACCAAAGACTTCAAGTCCGACCAGGAGGTCCGCTGGTGCCCCGGCTGCGGGGACTACGCGATCCTCGCCGCGGTCCAGTCGTTCATGCCCGAGCTGGGCATCCCGAAAGAGCGGATCGTCTTCGTCTCCGGCATCGGCTGCTCCTCCCGCTTCCCGTACTACATGGACACCTACGGGATGCACTCCATCCACGGCCGGGCCCCGGCGATCGCCACCGGCCTGTCGGCGAGCCGGCCCGACCTGTCGGTGTGGGTGGTCACCGGTGACGGCGACGCGCTCTCGATCGGCGGCAACCACCTGATCCACGCGCTGCGCCGCAACGTCAACCTCAAGATCCTGCTGTTCAACAACCGGATCTACGGCCTGACCAAGGGGCAGTACTCCCCCACCAGTGAGCTCGGCAAGGTCACCAAGTCGACCCCGGTGGGCTCGGCAGACTCACCGTTCAACCCGCTCTCGCTGGCGCTGGGGGCGGAGGCCACCTTCGTCGCCCGCACCATCGACTCCGACCGCAAGCACCTGCAGTCGGTGCTGCGGGCCGCCGCCGAGCACGAGGGGTCGGCGTTCGTCGAGATCTACCAGAACTGCAACATCTTCAACGACAACGCGTTCGAGCCGCTGAAAGATCCCGCCAGCCGCGACGACTACCTGATCCGGCTGGAGCACGGCCAGCCGATCACCTTCGGCGCCGACGGGCAGCACTGCGTGGTCCCCTCACCCAACGGTTTCGGCCTCCAGGTGCGCGACACCAGCGAGGTCGCCCCGGCGCAGATCGTCACCCACGACGCCGGGGTCGCCGAGCCGGCGTACGCGTTCGCGCTGACCCGGCTGCCCGACCTGGACCTGCGGCACACGCCGATCGGGGTGTTCCGGCAGGTGCCGCGGGAAACCTACGACCAGCTGGTGCAGCAGCAGCTCGCGGAGGCCCGGGAGCGGGCCGCCTCGGTCGGCCAGACCCCCGAGGAGCAGCTGACCAACCTGCTCGCCGCCGGCGACACCTGGACCATCAACTAGGTCGAGCGCGGACCCTCAGCGTGCGCAGCGGCGGGCCACCGGTCACCAGGCCGGTGGCCGGCACCGGCCCCCGGTCCAGCCGAACACCGCCCGGCCAATTCGGGCGGTGTCCACTCCTCGGCAGGTGGAAAGATCCACCGCGAACGGGGTGCCGAACACATAAGCCGTGATCAGCATGTTCCGCTCGGCCGCCGACAACGGCTCCGGGCACACCGTCATCGACCATCCGTACGCCCGGGCGCGTACCGCGTCGGGGTCGACGATGACGTCACCGATCTCCGCCACCGCCGGCTCGGGGTAACGACCCGGCACGTCGAAGCACAGGAAGCGGTTGCCGCCGAAACCCGGCCGGACCGCGCAACCACGCACCTCCGACCAGGGCACCGAGACGCTGACCGCGCCGGACTCGTCGCCGTCCCGATAGTGCAGCCCGGTGGCGTCCAGCCGGATCGACGGGCGCGGCAGCCGGCGCAGCCGCCGACAGCGGAGCAGCTCGGTCGCGCCGTCGAAGGCTAGCCAGCCGCCACCGATGATCAGCAGCACCGTGGCCAGGGTCCAGCCCGCGGTGAACGCCAGGGTTGGCTGGGCCGGCACCGCACCGGCGAGCACCACCCCGGCGGCGGCAAGCCCCGCCAGCCCGAGCAGCACCTTCGTCACCCGAGGAGCCATCAGCCAGCGCCGGTGCGCGAGCACGATGCTGTCATCTGCCAAGGTCGACATAACTGTTTACTCTAGAACGAACACCGCCGGTAAGCAGGGCCCGGCGTCGATCATGCCGGGTCCAGGTCTGCGACCTCCTGATCGACCTCGAGCGCGACCGCCACCGCCTGACTCAGCGTCATCGCCGCGCCAGCGCCGTAGGCGGCGTCGAACCGGTCGTCGCCGAGGCTGGCCCGCACCGCCGTCGCCAGGCTGGTCCAGTAGCCGGCGAAACCGCCATGCGGGGAGCGCAGCCGCGCCCGGTGGGTGTGGACGGCGCCGAAGAGCCGGGCCGCGGTCACCGGGTCGCCGCCCAGGCCACACCGGGCAGCCATCGCCGCCAGCGTCTCGCACGCCCTGGTGTGGAAGCCGTACGCCATCCGGGAACGCAGCGCCACCACCAGATGGTCGTGGGCGGCGACCAGGTCCCCGCGGGAGAGCGCGACCACCCCGAGCAGATGGTCGATCGCCCGCCGGCCCCGCACATCCGGCCGGGCCTGCTCGAACGGGCGCGCCCGGCTGAGCAGCGCCGCCGCCTCCGCCAGCGCCGACCGCCGCCACAGCAGCTGCACCAGGCAGGTCACCGCGAACAGCGCGTCCGCCGGCACGCCCCGCTCCGCCGACCAGTCGATGAGTTCCCGGCACACCTGCTCCGCCTCGGCCGGACGAGACAGATCCATCAGCGACCAGGCCCGGGTGGCGAGCACCCGGGCCAGCAGCCCGGCGTCGCCCACCCGGCGGGCGGTCTCCTCCGCCTGCTGGGCGTACCGGTGCTGCTCGGCGTACTCGCCGTCGGCGCCGGCCAGCAGCGAATGGACGTGGTAAGCCTCGGCGAGCAGCCGGTCGCCCAGCTCCTCCTCCGTCTCGGCGAGCCGCCCGTAGAGCCGGAACAGCCACAGCCGCCCCTCCCGGGCCAGGCCCCGCTCCCGCCACCACAGGTCCAGCATCCGGGCCAGCCGCAGCCCGTCGCTGGCGGCGCCGCCGGTGACGCAGAAGTGCAGCGCCGCCCGGATCTCGTCCGCGTACCGGTCGATGTGGTGCAGCGACAGGGTGACCGGCTGCCCGTGCGGGTCGCGCACTCCGCGCCGCAGGCGCGCCACCAGCCAGTTGACGTGGCGCTGGTGGGCGGCTGTCTCCTCACCGGCGCTGGCGAGTTCCCGGGCGACGAAGGCGCGGATCGGGTCGAGCATCCGGTAGCTGAAGCCGGGCCCGGCCTCGCCGTCACCGGCCGGCGGCCCGTCCGCGTGCAGCAGCGACTTGTCGACCAACACCGTCAACGCCGGAAGCGGGTCGCCCCCGAGTAACCATTCGGCGGTCGCCAGATCCACCGGCCCGGCGAAGACCGACAATCCGCGCAGCAGGCGGGCGTGCTGAGGCGCCAACGTACGGTAGGACCAGCCCACCGCCGCCTCCAATGTGGTGTGCCGGAAAGCCGGCGACGCCGTGGGCAGGGCCACCGGCCGCGTCCCGGAACTCCACCCCGGCGGACCGGCATCGATGGTGGCCAGCAGGTCGCCCGGCGGACCCGCCGCCTCCGCCTCGACCCGGTCGGCGAGCTGGCCGGCGCCGAGCACTCGCAGCCGGCCGGCGGCCAACTCGATCGCCAACGGCAGCCCGGCGAGGCGGGCGGCGACCCGGGCCAGCTCCGGCAGCTCCGCCGCGGGGACCGGCGCCCCGCCCCGGGCGGCCACGGTCCGTTCCGCGAGCAGGGCGACGGCGTCCCCGGGCTGGCCGTCGCCGGTCTGGGCCGTCGACAACGGCGGGATCCGCCACACCAGCTCACCCGGGATGCCCAACGGTTCCCGGCTGGTCGCCAACAGCCGGGTACCGGCGCTGGCCCCCAGGATCGCCGTCGCCACCGCCGCGGCCGCCACGATCTGGGCGTCGCAGGTGTCGAGCACCAGCAGCATCCGTCGTTGCGCGACGTACTCGGCGAGGGTGCGCAGCATCGGCCGGCCCGGTTCGGGGCGCAGCCCGAGCGCGCTGGCGACCGCCACCGCCACCAGCCGAGGGTCGGTCACCGCCGCGAGGTCCGCGAACCACACCCCGTCGGGGTAGCGGCTCAGCTGGTCGGCGGCGACCACATTGGCCAACCGGGTCTTGCCGGCGCCGCCCGCGCCGGCGACCGTGACCAGCCGGTGCTGATCGAGCAGCGCGGCCACCTGCGACCGCTCGGCGTGGCGACCGACGAAGGAAGTGATCGGCGCCGGCAGATTGTGGGCGGCGGCGCGCTCCGTACGCGGCGACGGAAACCCCTGGTCAAGACCGGGCGCGACCAGCTGGAACAGGCGCTCCCGGCCGTCGAAGCCCCGCAACCGGTAGAGCCCGAGATCCCGCAGCCACGCGTCCGGCTCCAGCCCAACTGCGTGGCCCGCGGTGGCGGCAGAGCAGAGCACCTGCCCTCCGTGGGCGGCGGCGGCGATCCGGGCCGCCCGGTGCACCTCCGGGCTGGCGTACTCGCCGTTCGACGGGCGGGCGTAACCGCTGTGCAGCCCCATCCGAACCTTGGGCTGCGCCTGGTCGTGCGGCCATGAATGGCCGGTGAGCGTGTGCTGCGCGGCACGGCAGGAGCTGAGTGCGGTGGCCGCGTCCGGGAAAGCGAAGAAGAACGAGTCGCCCTCGGCGAACAGCTCCACGCCCCCGTCGGTGCGCAGGGCGGAGCGGAGCAACCGCCGATGGGCCGCCAACACCGGTCCATAGTCGGGGCCGAGTAGCTGCGCCAGCCGGGTGGACCCTTCGATGTCCGTGATCAGGAACGTGACCAGCCCGCTCGGCAAGTTGGTCCGCGCCGTCACGAGCACCCTCCACATAGTGGGAAAGCGGCTATTCAGTAGTGCCGCCGCGCCGGGCCCGACGATCACCGGTTGCGATCAGGCCAGACTCGGACGAGCCGCGTCCGACGGCGCCCGCCAGTGATCTCTGGCAGCGAATACGGATGCACTCTGAGTAAGATAACGAGGTCGGCCGTACGGTGAATTGGCCCATGCGGACACTTCCCGCGGCCTGATCGGGTTAGCCGCAGCCGCAGCCACCGCCGCAGCACCCACCAGCTGCCGCCGGGGGCGCCCCGCCCGCCCCGCCGGCCCGACCGGCCAGCGACACGGTGGAGAGCAGCTTGACCGTATCGGTATGGCCCCGTGGGCACGCGGCCGGCGCACCGGCCGCGTGCATGGGCCGGTCGACCTCGAACGTGCCGCCACAAGGTCGACACCGGAATTCGTACCGGGGCATGCCTGACAGCATAGCCCCGGCCGCACCCTCCCCGCCCGCCCGCCGAGGCGGTGACACCAACTATGCAATCTGGCCGATTTGTCGGTACCCGCGGGCGAGTAACGCCTGTGGCCGGTGGGGTAGGCGGGGTAGCAAACGTGGGGAATACTCGATGCCGTGACCGATCCGGCACCGACGCCCCGGGACGACCTGCAACGGCCGCTCGACGAGGGCTACCCCGAAGGCTTCGGCGAGGGCTTCGGCGAGCCGGCGCTGGTCGCCAGCGAGCTGACCGTGACCAGCGAGCCGGAGCTGGCCACCACCGACCTGGCCGCTACCGACCTCGCTACCACCGACCTGCCCGCTACCGACCTGGCGACCACCCCGCTCCGGCCAGCCGTGCCCGCCGCCGCGCCAGGCATCCGCTCCCACCGAGCCGCCCGCGCCACCGCCCCGCTGGCGTTGGTGGCGCGCGGCCACCTGGTCCGGAGCTTCCACGCGGCGCGGCTGCTGCCCGGCCGGGCGGTCCGCAGCTTCCGCGCCTGGGCCCGCCGCCCCACCGGCCGCTTCGCGCTCCCCGCCACGCTGATCGGGGCGATGCTGCTCGCCGGCGGGCTCGGCGGCGGCGCCGTCGTACCCGCCACCGGCACCTCCGCCACCAGCGGCGCGGGTGACCCGACCGTCGCACCGACGCCGACCCCGAGCGGCACCCGCCCACCCGGGCCGGTGCCGCCGATCATCGACCCGGAGCTCAGCCTCCCCGGCAACCCGTCTGACGGACTGCGCGACTGGGGCCAGCAGGTCGCCGAACGCACCGGCATCCCGATGGTGGCGGTCCTCGCCTACGGCTACGCCGAACTCGTCGTCGCCCACACCACCCCGGAGTGCAACCTGAGCTGGACTACGCTCGCCGCGATCGGTCGGGTCGAGTCCAACCACGGGCACAGCGGCGACAGCTCGCTGCTGCCGGACGGCCGGGCCATCCCCCCGATCTACGGTGACCCGCTCGACGGCGAGGGCGGCCGGATGCTCATCCCCGACACCGACGGCGGCGAACTCGACGGCGACGAGGTGTACGACCGGGCGGTCGGCCCGATGCAGTTCATTCCCGAGACCTGGCAGCTGGAGGCGGTCGACGCCGACGGCGACGGCGTCGCGGACGTGCACAACATCCACGACGCGGCGCTCGCCGCCGCGAACTACCTGTGTCGGGGTGACCGCGATCTGACCGTCCCCGCCGACTGGTGGGCGGCGATCCACTCGTACAACAACGTGTCCGTCTACGCCGACGCAGTCTTCAACGCAGCCAACGAATACGGCCAACTCAGCCGCCCCTAAGAGTTGATCATGGACCTAGGTACATGATTGGCGGGCTGCGGCGTACCTAACCCCATGATCGCCAGTACGGGCCGCTGTCGCGCAATTCCCCCGAGTACGCCCTTCCGTCCCGCCCTCCGGCAGGGCAAGCTGTACTCGTGGTGGTGGTACGTGAATGGGACCCGGCGACGGCGCCGGAGGCGGAGATCGATGCTGTGATCACCGCACTCAACGATGTGCTCGCCGCGGACCTCCCGGAGGATCCGCTGTGGCAGCCCGGCGCCATGCGCGCCTACCTCGGCGAAACTATGCCTGGTGAGCGGCGACTGTGCTGGCTCACAACCGCGGACGAACCCGGCTCCCCGCCCCGCGCGCTGGGCCACGCGAACCTGCTCCTACTCGGCGACATCGGGGTGCTGGAGGTGCTCGTCCACCCGTCCGCGCGTACCCATGGGGTTGGCCACGCGCTAGTCGCGGCGGCGGCGCGGCGGGCGTATGACGAAGGTCTCGCCTCGATCGGGGTGGAGGCGGTCGGCGGCACCCCCGCGATCAAGTTCTGGGAGTCGATCGGGTTCCGCTGCGTCTACGTCGAGCTGCGCGGCGTGCTTCGGCTGGCCGAGGTCGACCACGCCGCGTTGGCGACGATGGCCCGGTCGGTGCCCGACGACTACCGGATCGAGTTCCACCCGGGCGGCCTCCCCGAGGCGCTGCTCGAGCCCTACGCCTCCGCCAAGGCGTCCCGGCAGGAGGGCGACGAGCTCGATCTGCGCCCCAGCTCGTACGACGCACAGCGGCTCGCCGAGAGCCTGACCACGCTGAACCGGCGCGGCATGCGCCCGTACCTGGTGCTCGCGCTGCATGAGCCGAGCGGGGAGGTGGCCGCGCTGACCGAGGTGGTGATCCCCAGCCAGCACCCCGCCCGCGCCGACCAGTACGACACGATCGTGGTCCCGGATCACCGCGGGCTGGGCCTGGAACGTGCGGTCAAGGCCCGGATGTTGCAGGAGCTCAGCCGGGCCGAGCCGCAGCTCACTGAGGTGCAGACGTGGAACGCCCCGGAGAACGACCCGATGTCGGACGTCAACTCGGAGCTCGGCTTCCAGATGGATCGTGAGTGGCGTGAGTACGAGGTAGACGTACTGGACTTGATCCGACAATTGTCGAGTTGATCATGGCCCGGGCTAGTCGCGGGGGAGCAGCGGCCCCAGCGGGCCGAGATCGATGTTCAGATCCTCCGCGTCGAGCCCGAAGTGCTCCCGCAACGTCACCATGTGCGCCTCCAACGCCATCAACGTGGCGCCCAGCCGCTCCACCTGCTCCGCCCTAAGATCGCCGTACTCCAGTCGCCGCAGCGCCTGCCGCTCCATCAGCTGCCGCAGCAGCTCCACCACCGTGAGCACCAACTGGGCCAGGCCCCGCTCGGGCGCCGGCTCCGACAGCTCCATCCGCTCCGGGAAGACCATCCCGGCCGGCAAACCCACCCGACCCGGCAGACCCACCCGACCCGGCAGCTCCGGCCCCTCACCCATCCCCACCACCCCGGTACAGATCCGGCCGCACCGAGGTGATCAACGCCCGCAGCGAAACCTGCACCAGGTCCACGCCGGCGATCGAGAGCGTGACCTCGCCGGCCACCACCACACCGCGCGCCAGCACCCGGTCGAGCAGATCGACCAGCGCCACCGGTTCAGCTGCGAACACCGCACCCGACTCGGTCGGTTCGGCGCGCCTGGTCACCAGCACCGTCTCGGTGGTGTGCCGTTCGACCCGCTGGTGGTTCATTCACCACCCCCGGCGACGGTGACGAACGAGTACGCCGGCCACGGCCCGGTCATCCGGACCCGCAGCTGCGGCAGCCCGGCTACGGCGCTGTGTACGGTGTCGGCGAACTCCTTGGCATGGTCGTCGTCGACCAGATAGGCCGAGTTCAGCACCACCGGCTCCGGCTGGCCGTCGGGCGACCGGGTCGGGGGCGGCGACCGGTGGATCGCCATCGCGAACGGGAGCAGCGCCGCATCAAGCTGTTGCGCGGCGACGGCCGCGTCGGCTCGGGCCTGCTGCTGCCGCGCCCGCCGGGCCCGCCGGTGGAGCAGATACTCGGTGCCGGAGCGCTCGGCCGGCGGGTGCGCCCCGTCGTCGCCGGGCCCCGCCTCGTCGCCGGGGTCCGGCGCCACCGGGGAGGCCTGCACCCCCCACTCCGCCCGGCCGGTGACGGTGTCGAGCGCCTCCCGCAACCTGGCGGACTGATCCCGCAGCAGCTCGGCCACCCGACCATCGTTGTGGTAGACGGTGGCGAGCCGGAACGGCACCGTTGGCTGCCGGGCAAAGCAGGTGCTGACCACCTCGTGGTGCGCCCGGACCACCTGTTCCAGCCAGTCCGCGTCGGCGAGCCGCTCGGCCAGCCGCGCCTCGGTCACCTCCGCCGCCGGGACCGAGCCGACCACCGCAGCGAGCCCGCTGTCCCGAACCAGCCGCGGTGGTTCGGCCATCACGCCGGTCAGACCGGTGGGCAGCGCGGACGTTTCGCCGGGCAGCACCGCGTAGACCCAGCTCGCCTGGTCACTCATCGTCGGCTCCGGTCTCGAGCGCCCGGGCCCGGGAGGAGAGCATCGGGTCGTTCTCCCACCAGTCGATGCCCATCTCGCGGGCTCGGTCCACTGAGGCGATAAGCAGCCGGACCCGGATCGTCAACAGCTCCACATCGACCAGGTCCACCTTGATGTCGCCGGCGATGACGATCCCCTTGTCCAGGACCCGTTCCAGTACGTCGGCGAGGTTCGACGGATCCGGACGGGCGAGCGCGGCGTGCCCCGGCCCGAGCCAGCCGCCGGGAGGGCGGCTCGGCGTCGGTTCGGTCATAGCCGGTCCTCGTCGACCTGGCCCCGGTGGTAACGGCGCAGCCGCCGGTACGCGTACGGTTCGCCGTCGGACCCCACCGCCACTTGGTAACACCCGAGCACATCACAGGTATCGGGGATCCGTGACAGCTCCAACAGCTCCACAGTAATCAGCCAGCCGCTTTCGTCCGGCTCGACTCCGCTGACCACCTCCGGTTGCTGACCGGTCATCTCGTCGATGTACGAGACCGCTTGCCGCGCCGCTTCCCGGGCGCTGACCCCTTCCGTCGTCTGCTCCGCCATTTCACCAGTCCTCGTCGTCGTCGGCGTCGTCGGCGAGCAGGTCGTCCACCGCCTCGGTCTCAAGTTCCACCCGGTACTCGTCGGAGATCTCGCCGGCCTCCCACGCCGCCTCGATCTCCGCCAGCCGTTGAGAAACCGACTTCGCGGTACCGTGATCGTGCTCCGCCTGCCGCTGAACCTGCTCGCCCAGCCACACCACGCCTCGGACCGGAGCCAGCGGCAGCGTCAACAACCCGGTGAACAGGCCCATGCCCTCACCCCTCTCCGACCGGCTTCGCCGCCGGTCTGCCGCTGCTGACCGGCCACCGAGGTGCCCGACCATCGCCAGCTTCGTCTAGTGTGTACTCACCGTTGACTAGCCCGGCCGCGAAGTCGTACGGCGCCATCGGTCCGAGTAGTCGCAGCCGGGCCCGGCCTCGCCAGTGCGCCCCCAGCTCGGCGACGGCAGCCTCGAACTCGGCTGCCCGGGCTCGTTCCACTAGACACGCCACGTCCGCGATCCGGTCGCCTTCGACCGACCTGGCGGGGCTGACCGAGCCCAGCACCTGGTACGGGCGCAGCCATTGGGTGAGCGTGTCGATGTCGGCCGACCGTTTCGCGCCCACCGCTTGCGCGACTTGTTCCCCGAGCCGTACCCGGGCGGCCTGGTCGGCGCCCTTGCTGCGGGGGGCGTGCCGCACCCGCTGGTGCAGCGCCCGGGTCGCCGGCTGCTCGGCGAGCACCTCCCGCACCGGCGCGTCGCCGCGATACCGCGCCCGCACGGTGAACTGGTTGCGGGTGGCCAACGAGGTGAGAGCCGAGGCGTACGCGTCGTGCCCCGGCGCCAGAAACTCGGTGATCACATCGTCGGTCGTCGCGAACGTGGTGCCGAAGCGTACCGGAAGGACCGGCGTGTGCCGGGCGAGCGAATCCAGGGTGGCGGTGTACCCGAGCAGTTGCGGGCGCAGCCGGCGGTCCGGTTTAGCCGGGGTGGGGCGGGTAATTGCGGCGAGCCGCTGGTATGGCACGAGGACAGCGTCCCCGGGCAGGCCGGCCAGCGCTCCGTCGGCGGCATCTGCCCAGACCACACCGTAGAGGTGGCTAGCGGAGCCGGCGGCGGTCATCGACTTCCGCCCTTCCGCTGCTGGTTGTTCGCCGGCTCCTGCTCCTCATCGCCCTCGTCCTCATCTTCGTCGTCGCCGCCGCCGATCCCGAGGGTGTCCTTGACGCTCTCCTTGGCCCCCTTCGCCACCCCCTGCGCCTTCTTTTTGGCGCCGCCCTGCAACCCGCCGCCGACGATCTCCGGCAGTCCGGTGGTGGAGGCCGGCTCCAGCACCACCCGGTCGACCGCTTCGGCGAATCGCAGGTAGGTGTCCACACTGGCAATAACGATCCGAGCGTCGATGGTGAGCAGCTCGAGGCCGAGCAGCGAAACCCGCACGAAAGCATCGATTACTAGTCCCTTGTCGAGGATCAGGTCGATAACGTCGGCCAGGCCGCTGGACCGCGGCCGATCGATGTAGTCGCCGCCTCGCGCCACCACCGTCATTCCGGTCACCGCCTTCGCTTGTTGTTGGCGGGCCGGTCTTCACCGGCCTCCTCGCTGGCTTGCTCACCGCCGGCTTGCTCGCCGCCGTTCTCCTCGTTGTTCTCCTCGCCGCCGTTCTCCTCGCCGCCGTTCTCTTCGCCGCCGTTCTCCTCGCCGCCGGACTCCTCGCCGCCGGACTCCTCCTCGTCCGACTGTGACTGCACCTCGCTGTCGTGGATCTCGCCGCGCCACCCCTCCACCTCGTCCGGGTGCAGGATGGTCTGGGTCATCACGTGCCGGCGGAAGTGCTTAAGCTCCAGCCGGACCCGACGCCCCTGGGCCCGCCAGAGGTTGCCGGTCTTCTCGAAGAACCCGTTCGGGTAGTACTCGAGGACGAGCAAGATCCGGGTGAGGGTGGGGCTCAACTCATGGAAGGTGACCGCCCCGTCGACGTACCCCTTGGCTCCCTCAGAGCGCCAGATGATGCGCTCGTCGGGGATCTGGTCAAGGATCGTCGACTTCCAGTCACGGCTGGACCAGAGCACCCGACCCCGCCACTTCAGCTCGGTGTCTGATTCCTGTTCGACGTTCTCGACCTTCTTCATAAAGCTGGGAAAGTCGGTGAACCGGGTCCACTGGTCGTAGGCGACGTTGATCGGCACACCGACATCGATCTGCTCGACGATGTTGGTCACCTTGCCGGCACCGCCGCCGGAGCCACCGCCGCCGCCCCCGCCCCCGCCTACTGCCGAGCCTGCTTTCTGGACTCCTTCGACGACCTTGCCGCCGGCCTTCTTGACCGCGGCACCGCCGGCCTTCTTGACCGCCTGAGCTCCGGCGCCGGCGATTCCGTCAGCGGCGGCGCCATCGAGCCCGAGCTTCTCGGTGACGCCGCCGCCGACCCGGTTGGTCAGCGAGCTCACGGCTCGCTTAGCCACCGCCTTGAGCAGCTCCCGCAACTCCTGCTTGAGTTCGTCGGTCGGCAACTGGCTCATGATCGAGCCGCCGCCGGATTCTGGGCTCTGCTGGTCCGCCATGGGATCACCTCCGTCGCCGGGCCGCGCCCAGACCGTCCGGACGCCCGCTTACCTGCGCCCGCTCCCCGCTCGCGGCGCCGCCGCCCCGCGAGCCACCCGACCGCCGGGCCGGCGTCCCTCCTTTTGTGGATCCCTTACTGTTCGACGGCGCCGACGACTCGGGCTGCGTCTCGGAGGTCGCCTGATCCTTCGGTTGCTCGGCGGCTTCCTCCTCCTGCTCGGCGGCTTCTTCGTCCTGCCCGCCGGCTTCCTCGTCCTGCCCGCCGGCTTCCTGTGCCGATGGCTCGGCCGGGGACTCGGTCGATTCGGCAGAGCTCTGCTGCAGCGACTCGGTCTTGCTGTGGATCCGGGAGGAGAGGCCGCGCATCTGGTTTGCGAGCAGCGAAGCCGCCGTTTCCCGGCCTTGATCCGCGAGCTTCTTCAGCTCCGGTGAGGAGCCGCCGCCTTCGCCGCCTTCGTCGCCTCCCCGCGCCAGCGCGGCCTCGCCGAGCCGCTTGCTGGCGACCAACGCCGCAACCGCGAGCAGCCATCTGGTCTTGCGGTACCGCCCGAGCAGGTAGCCGCCGGCGAGGCCGAGCGCCAGGCGTGAGCGGTTGCCCATTGGTCCTCCCGGCTGTCGGTCGTCAGGTCAGTTCGATGGGCAACTTTGCAAGCCGTACCCACCGAACCAGAACCGCAGTTTACCCAGAGAGATTAGGCAAAAACTGTGAGTCATCAGAACTGAGGTGACACCACCCCCCTGAGTTCGAGGTAATCCTGGATAGCTACTATCCAGGAATGCGGATGACCGAGGGAGTCGAATGGGCTCTGCACTGCTGCCTCAACCTGGCCTGGGTGGGACCTGACCGAGCGGTCACCGCCACCCGACTGGCAGCGTTCCATGAACTTCCCCCCGCTTACCTCAACAAGCAGCTGCAACCGCTGGCCCGGGCCGAGATCCTCACCTCCACGCCCGGGCCACGCGGCGGATTCCGGCTCGCCCAAGCCCCGGAGCGGATCACCCTGCTGGACGTCGTAACCGCCATCGAGGGGTCGACCGAGGTGTTCCGGTGCACCGAGATCCGGCAACAGGGCCCGCTCGCCGGATCACCCGAGCTCTACCGCGATCCGTGTCTGATCCACGCGGCGATGCAGCGCGCAGAGCTGGCCTGGCGCCGGGAGCTCGCCGGCCAGAACCTCGACGACCTGACTGTCGCGGTTTCCAGGGCCCGACCGGGCCTGCCGGATCGGGTCCGCCGCTGGTTTCACGAAGCCGCTGGTTAAGGCCATGTCTACGCGCTCCCGCATCGCCGACGACGGCGATAATTCTGGACACTTATCATCAAGAATTGGTATGGCCGACACTGACGAGCGGACCACTGACCAGCTACGACGCTCGCCTCGTGGCGGTTGGCCGGCGGTGGTCGCGGTCTGCGCCGCGACCGTCGACCGGCGGCTGCTGCTCGCCGCGCTGCTCGGCCTGGTCACCGTCGCCAACCTGGGCTCCGCGCTGGCACCACACTTCGCCGTGCTGGTCACCGCGCGGCTGTTGATCGGCGTCGGCGTCGGGGCTTCTGGGCAATCGCCGGTGGGCTCGCGCTCCGGCTGGTCCCTGCCCGGCAGGTCGGGCTCGCCACTACGGTCATCTTCGGCGGCGTCGCCGTCGACCAGGTCGCCACCACCGGTGGCCTGTGGCTCGGCGGCGCGCTCGCGCTCACCGCGGTCGCGGTCTTCGCCCGCGCCACTGTTCCCCGCAACCAACCGTAAGGAGTCCACTATGTCCGTCACCATCGTCAACCCCGCGCAGCTGCACGACCCCACCGGGTTCGGGTACAGTCACATCGCCCGATCCACCGGCACTGAGATCGCCCTCATCGCCGGCCAGTACGCCGCCGGCCCCACCGGCGAACTGGTCGCCACCGACTTCGCCGGGCAGGTGGCTCAAGCCTTCGCGAACCTCGCCACCGCGATCGCCGCTGCCGGGCTCGAGCTGTCCGATGTGGCGCAGCTCCGGACCTACATCGTCGACCACGAACCGGCCAAGCTCGCCGTCATCGTGGAGCACGTGCAACGGCTATGGGGGGACCGGCCACCCGCCCAGACCCTGCTAGGGGTCGCCTCACTGGCGCTGCCCGGAATGCTTTTCGAAGTGGACGCGACCGCGGTGCGGTGACCGGCAACGGCTTCGACTGAGCCGCATCCGGTCGGCTCAGTCGAAGCTCAGCTCCCCGGTCCGGGTCCGCTTGAGCTCAAAGAAGTGCGGGTAGCGGGCCATCGCCAACGCCGCGTCGAAGATGGCGACCGCATCGTCGCCACGCGGAATGGCGGTCAACACCGGCCCGAAGTAGGCCACACCGTCGATGTGGATGGTGGGGGTGCCGACATCCTCCCCCACCGGGTCCATGCCCTCGTGGTGGCTGCGACGCAGCTCCTCGTCATAAACGTCGGTCTCCGCCGAGGCCGACAACTCACTCGGCAGCCCCACCTCGACCAGCGCCGACTTCACCACCGTCGTGAAGTCCTGCTCGCCCTGATTATGGATGCGAGTGCCCATCGCGGTGTAAAGGTCGCCGAGGACCGCTTCGCCGTGCGCCTGCGCGGCGGCGACCAACACCCGCACCGGCCCCAGCGTCTGGTCTACCAGGTCACGGTACTCATCCGGCAGGTCACGACCCTCGTTGAGGACATAGAGGCTCATCACCCGGAACCGCAGCTCCAGCTCCCGGTGCCGCTGCACCTCAAGAATCCAGCGAGAGGTGATCCAGGCGAACGGACAGGCCGGATCGAAGTAGAAATCAACCTTGGCCGGCGCAGAGATCTGTGACATGCGTTGCCCTTCAGCGGGGTTGGGGGGGCTTTGGATCGATGCCCGAGCACCTCTCACCATAGCTCGGCCAACCACAAAACAATGTGCGCCTGATGACCCGTGCCGCCCGAGCGCCGGCCGCTGTGATCTGCTACGAAGATGGACCTCGCGATCCGGACCGCCACGAGGGCCGACATTTCGGCCATCGTCGCCCTGCTGGCCGTCGGCGAGATCGCCGGCGAGATCGTGGCGACCCTGCAGCTCACATACATACCCGGGTTGTCGCGCGGGGGCGCCTGGCGGGCCCAGTTGGAGGGCGTACGGGTGGCGTCAACTTCTACGAGCGACTCGGCTTTGTCCCCTCCCACACCGGGTTCAAACTCGATCTAGGCGCCGCGGCGCGGATCGAGGAGACCTGCTAAGAGCCCTCGTCGCATCGGCGACGAGGGCTCCCACCAGCGTAGGGTTACCTCCAGTCAAGGAACGCGTACGCTCACTCAGGTCGGATTGGCACAGTTTCTAGGTCGGCAGGCAGAGGGCGTAGACACCGGCCCCCCAGTTGCCGGTTACGGGGCGGGTATCGGTCCTGGTGACTCCCACCAGCCGGTCCGACGTGGGAATCAGCATGGACTGCACCAGGTTGCCCGCCTCCCAGGTGTGTCCGAACCCGGCGCCGGTGGGGCCTTGGCCCGCGGGGCAATGAGCCGTCGCATTCTTCACGGCCCGGTTGTCGACGCCGGTGCTCCCGCTGACGATCTCGGCGGCGTTGTGGTTGGCGCAGACAGCGATGGCCTGCACCGCCCACGAGGCGGTCGGGTTGGGCTGTGGCGTCACTCGGGCGATGACTACACCGTTGCCAGGGGCGACGGTGCTGAGTCGTACCTGCTCGGGGATGGCGAAAGCCTGCCCGCCCATGCCGACTAGGCTCTTGCCCGGGCTGCAGCTGGCCAACGCTGTCAACGGGCCACGTCCCGATCCCGCCGCCGAAACATAGTCACGCTGGTACTCCACGCCAGGCAGGCCGTGGGCGCAGATGCCGTAGGCGTGGAGCGTCCAGTTGGCAGGCGTCGTATCGGGTGCCGCGGTAGCGCTGACCCGCATCGAGCGGGGGTCATCGAGCGCCGCCCCACCTCTCGAACCAGGGGCGATCTGGCTCAGTCCCGCGTTCTGCGATTCGGGACCGGACACATAGCCGCCGCCACCGAGGAATGCGCCGGTGCAGCTCAGATCCACCCCCTTCCACAGATTGGCGTCAGTGGCACTAGATCCGTAGACGAAAGTAATGGTCGGACTTGCGATGGAGCTTTGCTGCGCGGCAGGGGCGGCCGCGGCGGGAGCGGCCATCCCCAGCACTCCTGCCAGCACGGTGCTGGTGGCGACTGCGGCCGCCTTCCACCACACAGCCTTGTGCTTCTCCCTGATCAGCGGCGTTTCCTCAACGTGGGTCATAGCGTCTCCTAGAATCGGTCCCGCACAGGCGGTTGGACGTCCCAAGACTGCGTTCCACGCGGGATAGTCCGCATCGGGGCTTCCCCCCTGCCCCGGCAGCGCCACTAGGGGACGCGCCGGCCGCACGTTGCTGACCCGCGCACGCGCGCCGACAACGGTCAAGCCCCAAGGTCCGCCGGGTCCCGGCAAGATCGAGAGGGCCACGTCTACAGGATCAAGGTGCGCAAACGCCAGATGTGGTTTCGGCGAACAACTCCGACAATCCCGTTAATGGTCGAGCTGTCTACACAGCCGATGCCGACGAGGTTTCCCTGGGCAGGCCGTTAGCCGCTGCCAACTCCGATCCATGGCCCCCGCCTTGAGTGCGGCGCGCCGGGCGAGCGAGGAAGGCGCGAAGTGCCACCCGCAGTGCAACCCCAAGCGCGCCCAGTGCGCCACACTTCGCACGGCGCCTTGAAGATGTGGTTCGGGAGTAGGTGATCCCGCGCAACGTCGCTTTCAGATGCCTACGCGGGTGTTGGCGCCTTATGAAACGGTCGGAGGCCGGGGTGGAGGCTCCGTTCGAAGCGAGAAGCCGGAGAAATCTCCCTAGGCTTACCCTAGTTGCCACTCCTGACGATGCGCACGGGGCCTTTTCGTGCCCCATCAGCTGAAGCGACGACACTATTGGTGGGAAATTACGCTGCCAATCACAATTGCTTGGCGACCATCTGGCCAGCAATCCATAGCTGCCTGATATTCAGAAGCGTCGAGTGCGTCGGAGACTGAACCATGCACCTCCGCCGAGCTGCCGTCCGCGAGAAATCCGAAACCTGGAACTTCAACCCCTGATTCTCCATCAATACTGCTAGGCTGAACCCCTTCTGGCCAGAGCGGAACTACCGACCTCCCGTCGATGTTGACAGAGATGCAAGCGGTTACTTCGTCATACGCTATTTCGACTTCTGTCGAAGTGTCAAGCACCGGAAACGATTCTCCGTCGTGAACTACTGCTCTCGGGTCTTCCCCCACAATCCAAGCTTCATCGGAGCCTGAAGTGCATGCAACGATCAGAACCAGCGATGCGGATAGGGCGGCAGCTAGCGCAAAGCCTCGATAGGCGTGTGCCACGCTATACTCCTAGACAAGATCCAGCCGGTTACCCCTAGGGTAACTGGCCCACAGCGCAAACGCAGTTGGGCCGCTGGCGGGTAGAGGATGCCCGAGATGCCGTCGCGTAGAAGCGCAGATCGAGCATCGCAGTGCGCTTCGTGGCCCGGAGGAGTTGCCAGAGGAGCCGACTTGCCCGATGGGCTGGCCGGCGGTGACCTGGTCGTCGACCTCTACTGGTGGGGTGAGTAGGTGGCAGTAGCGGGTGACGACACCTCCGGGGTGGAGGATGTCGAGGTACCAGCCGCAGCCGGAAACTTCGGGGTGCCGCCGATGTCGCAGCTGTAAGGCGCCCTGCCGAGGCTCGCGTGGCAGATGACCAGGATGACGGTGCCGGCGGCGGCGCGGAAGCCGGAGGTGATCTGTCCTGGAAAGGGGCGGGTCCAGCCGGTTGGGCTGATGTGTCCGCAGTCGAGTCCGGACAGGGCGATCGAACAGCTCAGCGCCGACCGAGCAGCGCGCGCACCGATCCCCCCAGACCACCCCGGAGGTCGACCGAATAGGTAGCGGCCCGGGCAGCGCCCAGCGCGGAACCTGATCGCCGACCGTGGTTTGCGGGGGTTTTCGGGGGTGGTTCAGAATCCCATAGACAAATACCAACGCCCTGACCTGCATCACTGCTGGTCAGGGCGACTTTTTGGCACGCCTGGAGGGATTCGAACCCCCAACCTCTTGATCCGTAGCCGCGGCCGGCGCGGCTGGTTCCATTCGGTGGGGTCGTTTCCGGCTGATGAGGAGGTGTGTCTTGGTTGGCCTCGTCCGCCTCGGTCGGGCGGCGTTGCTGTCAGTTGCTGCTGTCAGCGGCGGCGGGCTGCCTGGCCTCGCCGCGATTGGCCCCAACCGTCCTGCGCGCTTCGTCCCGAAAGCCGCCACGGCATGGCAACGGCGCCAGAGGCTGCCGCGTAGTGCGCGGCCTGCTGCTCGTGGCAGTCCCACACCGCGCAGCTCCGCTAGTTTCCTGCTTCTATGCTGCCTGCGCTCCTACGCCTCACATGCATGCTGGTCCCATTTGTGCCGGTTCTGTACTCACTTGATCAGGACTCGATACCGGGCTTAAGCAGCGCTTTGAGGAAGCCGCGTAGTGAGGTCAACGTGGGGTGACCTTCCGGGAGGCTTTGTTCCGCGATGGCGACGGCTTGCCGACAGAGTGGCACCGCTTCGGCCGGCCGGCCCAGATCGGAGTAGCTGGCGGCCAGGTTCCCCAACCGGATTGCCACATCGGGGTGTTCGGGGCCGTAGGCAGCCTCGGTAATGGCCAACGCCCGCTGCTTCAGCGGTACCGCCTCGCCCGACCGGCCCAGAGCGGAGTAGCTGGCGGCCAGGTTCCCCAACCGGATTGCCACGGTGGGGTGTTCGGGGCCGTAGGCAGCCTCGGTAATGGCCAACGCCCGCTCGCACAGCGGTACCGCCTCGCCCGACCGACCCAGATCGAAGTAGCTGGCGGCCAGGTTCCCCAACCGGATTGCCACATCGGGGTGTTCGGGGCCGTAGGCAGCCTCGGTAATGGCCAACGCCCGCTGCTTCAGCGGTACCGCCTCGCCCGGCCGGCCCAGATCGGAGTAGCTGGCGGCCAGGTTCCCCAACCGGATTGCCACGGTGGGGTGTTCGGGGCCGTAGGCAGCCTCGGTAATGGCCAACGCCCGCTCGCACAGCGGTACCGCCTCGCCCGGCCGGCCCAGAGCGGAGTAGCTGGCGGCCAGGTTCCCCAACCGGATTGCCACATCGGGGTGTTCGGGGCCGTAGGCAGCCTCGGTAATGGCCAACGCCCGCTGCTCCAGCGGTACCGCCTCGCCCGGCCGGCCCAGATCGGAGTAGCTGGCGGCCAGGTTCCCCAACCGGATTGCCACATCGGGGTGTTCGGGGCCGTAGGCAGCCTCGGTAATGGCCAACGCCCGCTGCTCCAGCGGTACCGCCTCGCCCGGCCGGCCCAGAGCGGAGTAGCTGGAGGCCAGGTTCCCCAAGACGGTCGCCACATCGGGATGTTCGGGGCCGTAGGCAGCCTCGGTAATGGCCAACGCCCGCTCGCACAGCGGTACCGCCTCGCCCGGCCGGCCCAGAGCGGAGTAGCTGGCGGCCAGGTTCCCCAACCGGATTGCCACATCGGGGTGTTCGGGGCCGTAGGCAGCCTCGGTAATGGCCAACGCCCGCTGCTTCAGCGGTACCGCCTCGCCCGACCGGCCCAGATCGGAGTAGCTGGCGGCCAGGTTCCCCAACCGGATTGCCACGGTGGGGTGTTCGGGGCCGTAGGCAGCCTCGGTAATGGCCAACGCCCGCTCGCACAGCGGTACCGCCTCGCCCGGCCGGCCCAGATCGAAGTAGCTGGCGGCCAGGTTCCCCAACCGGATTGCCACATCGGGGTGTTCGGGGCCGTAGGCAGCCTCGGTAATGGCCAACGCCCGCTGCTTCAGCGGTACCGCCTCGCCCGGCCGGCCCAGATCGGAGTAGCTGGAGGCCAGGTTCCCCAAGACGGTCGCCACATCGGGATGTTCGGAGCCGTAGGCAGCCTCGGTAATGGCCAACGCTTGGGTGGCGTGCGCCAAGGCTTGGTGGTGCAGCCCTTGGCCCGATTCGAAGACCACAGTTTGGTTTAGAAGGCGGCCCAGTTCGGCGCTTTCCACACTGTTCGGGCTGTGTTCGGCCAGTGCGGTGATGTGCGGCAGCAACCGTCGCCAGCCCGGCCACCCCTCGGGGTCATTCTGCGGATCGGTGGGGATCGCCTCGGCAAGCAGCCTCACTGCTTGGTTGCACCGGGCCGCTGGTGCCGCATCGTCGCCTGCCGTTTCGTTGCTTCGCAGGACGGCCTGCACCAGCCGGTGGACACCGACGAAACCGTCAGTCAATGTGATCATGCTGTAGGAGGCCAGCAGCCCCAACGCCCGGTCGGCGGCGATGGCGTCGCCGGTGAGCAAGGTAACCAGCTCGCGAGGCACGTCGTCGGGGGCGAGCCACGCCAGCACCCCGAGTACCTCGACCGCGGTGGAGTAACGCAACGCGGCAAGGGTGATGTCCCACACTCGGGTGATCGCGCGTTGGCCGTCGTGGCCGGGCGCCACGCTTGCGTGCATCTGCGCTGGCTGTTCGGCCAGCCGAGCGCGGTAACTGGCCAGAGTCAACCGGTGGTGGTTGATGTAAGCGGCGGCCTGCTCCAAGGCCAGGGGCAGGCGCCCCAGCTCGGCCGCGATTGCCCTGGCGGCTGCGGTGTCATGCTGGCCGGTGCGCTCGACCAGCATCGTCTCCGCATCCTTCGCAGTGAGCACGCCGAGGCGGATCGACACCAGCCCGTGCCGGGACCAGTCCACATCCCGGCGGGTAGTAACCAGAACGTGCCCACCGTCGAGCATCCCGATCAGCGGTTCCACATGGGCGGGATCGTCGACGTTGTCCAGTACCAGCAGCCACCCGTCGTTGTGCTGCAGCCAGGCCGTGGCCCACTGCTCGGCCTGCTCATCGTTGAGCGCGAACACGGCGGGGGCCAGCCGGCGCGCCAACGACGCCAACCCGGCGGTGACACTGTCCGGGCCATCCGCGGTGATCCACCACACCGTGGTGTAGCTTCCTCGGCGCTTATGGGCGTGGTGGAGGGCCAGTTCGGTTTTGCCGACTCCACCGAGTCCGGCCACGCTCTGCCCGACCAAACCCGCACCCCCCGCGTCGAGGGTGCGGGCAAGCTGCTCCAGGTCGTTCTTGCGGCCGACGAACACCTGGGAGGGGCGGCGGGTCACATTCCACACACCCGCGCCGGACACCTGGTCTGGGGCTGGCAGCCCTCCGGCCGGCAGCTGAATAAACTGTGCATTCTGGATGAACTGCGGATAGTCGCCTGTGGCGACAGTGCCGGAGATTTGCTCGGCGGCTACCGCCCGGTCCCCGCTGGCGTACGGTCCGCTCACCGCTTGATCTTGGCGTCGTCGCCGGTGACCACGACCCCGCTGATCGTCTGGGCGGCCACTGACCGCTCACCGACCGCCGCTACACTCACACCACCAGCCCCACCCAGCAGTTCGGCCAGGTCGGAGCGCAACTGCTCATCATTAGCCAACGCCTTCTTCAACTGCGCCCGAACAGCGCGTTGGAAGTCCTCGTCGTCAGGATGCGCCCCCAGGTCAGCCACCGCCTCCTCGATCGCATCCCGCGCCGGTACCTCGGGGGAAAGCAACCGACGCAGCAAGCGGCGCCCCAACCCAAACGTGGCATCAGCGCCAGCCTCGGTACCTTCCTGTACCGCCCGCTCCAGCACAGCGGATCCGTACCGGCCCGCCAACGCACACAGATACGGCACCACCGCACCTACTAGGACTCCAACGTCCACGACTACCACCTCCAAGCCGTACATCCATGCACGGTCTACCACGGCGTGCCGATAGACGTACCAGACCGTCGGCAACCCGACACAACCGCACCACCCATACCAGCTACAGACCCGACAGCACCCGCCGATGATCACGGTGGCAAGCCGCGGAGCGGCGCGGCAGCGATCGCCCCGACTTGGAAGGCGGCCGGCCACCCTCGGCGATCGTCACGGCCGTAACCGGCTGCCTGCTCTGATCGGATCCCGTGTTGAGTGCGGTGTGCCGGGACGCGCGAGGACGGCGCGAAGCGCCGCCCGCAGTGCGTCCCCGAGCGCGCCCGGTGCGCCGCGCGAAGCGCGGCGCCTTGATCCTGTAGAGGCTAATTCGGCAACGCTTGCTGCTCGTAGCGCTGGCTCCTGCATCAGGGCTGGTGAGGGCTCATCCGCTGTAGGGCTGTTCGAGGGTGGTCAGGGCGGCGTCTATGTCGGTAGTGAGGGTGGCCATGGGTTCGTGGTCAGGATGTTGGGCTGCTGCGCGGCGTACGGCGCCGAGCGCGCGGGCGAGGCGGGCTGAGCGGACGTTGGCGAGGTTGGGGAGGGCTTGGCGGGCGGCTTCTTCACCGGAGTCGAGGTTGCCGGTAGTGAGGTGGAGGGCGGCGAGGCGGGCTCGGCAGAGTCCGAGTGCGCGGGCGTGCTCGCTAGTGGCGTAGAGGCTGATAGCTCCGGTGAGGTGTTCTACCGCTGCTGCGTGGGTTTCGGCAGTGCTGTCGTGTTGGGTGAGGTCGGCCAGGGCGTGGCCGGCTGCTGCGTAGAGGTGGGCGGGGTTGCGCAAGGTCTTGACCCAGGGCGGGTCGAGCGGTGCGGGTTCTTGGTGCGCCTGCTGGGCGAGTATGAGGTGTCTACGGCAGCTGTTGGTTTCCCCTGCGGCGGCGTAGGCGCGGGCCTTGACGCTGTGGAGCAGCCGGCGGACCGGGGCGGCTACTCGTTCGTCTCCTTCGACGATGCGGATCAGGTCGAGCGCGTCGGCGTAGTAGCCGAGGTGGTTGTGGTGGGCTGCGGCGTCGGCGATGACGTGGGCGCGTAGGTGGGGGTCACCTGCGCGGACGGCGCAGAACAGGGCGAGGCGGAACAGGCTGCGGGCGGCTTCGTGGCTGCCGGTGTCGACAGCTGACCATGCAGCCCGGGCGGTGATGATGCCTAGCGCGTTGTGGAGGGGCTGGTGGTCGGGGTCGTACATGCTGGCGGGTTCGATCATGGGGATGGCCCAGCGCAGGATGGTCTTTGCCAGCTGGCTGGTCATGGCTCCGCCGTAGCGCGTGTCCAGGGTGGTGAGAAGCTCGCCGACCTGGGTGAGCTGGTCGACGTCGCACGGATCGGGGGCGATGGGTGATACCGGTCGGCCGGTGGTGTCTATGAGTCGGCCGAGGGGTTCGCCGATCTGGCCTCCGATGGCGATGGCTCCGACTGCGGCGTTGAACGCGAGGCGGCGCATGTCGGTGAGCTGGCCGGGTCGCCAGCTGCGGCGGCGAAGACCGACGACGTTTTCTCGTTGTTCGGCGATGGCGGCGGCGGCCTCGGCCAGGGAGACCCCGGTGACTTTCTCGTAGGCGGCCAGCACGGTAGGCGTGATAGGGCGGCCGTGCTCGCCGCGTTCAACTTTGCTGAGGTGGCCATGGGACATGCCGGCTTGGCGGGCGACGCGTCGTAGAGGGACTTGCATGCTTTCGCGGATAGCGCGCAGGGTCGGGCCGTCGTAGCTGCTCACGCTTGCCTCCAAGAATGGCGCATTAGCCGCATTCCGGGCGCCGCTAGGCATGGTCGTCCCGTTGTGCGGCATGTCGTCTGGGCGGGTGTCGCTAGATGGGGTCGGCTTCGTTGTGCAGTAGCCGGGCGAGGTGGGCGAAGTCTGGGGCGCCATCGGCTACGGCGTCGGCTCCGGCTGCGGTGAGGCGCCGGTATTTGCCGGGTTTGTTGGCGTAGCCGATGGTGCGGACTCCGGCGGCGTGCCCGGCGGTGATGTCGCTGGTGGAGTCGCCGATTAGGGCGCATTCGCTGGGTTGGGCTGCGAGGGCAGTTAGGGCGGCGTGTACGGGCGCGGGGTTGGGTTTCATCCCGCCGGGGTCGCCGTGGGGGCGGCCGACGATGTGGTCTATGTAGCGGGCTAGCCGGTGCGCGGTCAGGTATGCCCTGATGGCGGATTCGGCGTTGTTGCTGACAATGGCCAACGGTCGGCCTGCGTGGTGCGCGGCGACGATAATCTCCCGCGCGTACCGGGTGGGGGCGGCGCTGTCGATGGCGTGTCGCTCGGCTCGCCGTAGTTCATCATCCACTCTTGCGGTCAGCTTCGGGTTACCAAAGGTGACGGTGTGGCGGAGAACTGCGAGAGCGTCGGGCTCATCGGCGATGTGTCTGGGGAGAGTAAAACCGTGGTCGGTGAGGGCCTGGCACAGCCGTTCGGCGACGGTGGCGGCGGGCACTGCGGCGTACAGTGCGCACACCGGGCCGTCGAAGTCGAGCAGGAGCGGCCCTGTTTCGCCGAGGACTTGGGCGAGGCTGTACGGCGGCGTGGTGGCTGCGGCTTGTCGTGGGCGAGGGCTGGGACTGCCGTAGGCGTGGGCGGCCGACGATCGGGCAATAGCCGTATGCGGGGTGTTTCCGGGCATGACTGCTCCCTGGCTCTGTGCAGCGTGGAGGGTTGGCGCCTGGCCGTTGGGTGTGCTGGTTGGCCGCTTGGGCCGGTACGGCGTCGGGGTGGTTAGGTTCGCCCGTGCTCGTCTGCGGGGCGCGGGTCCGGGTCGAGTAGGTGGGTGCCGTCGTGGGCTCGCACGGCCGGTGCCTGCTCGTCGCGGAATGCGTCGCTGAGGCGGATGGCGAACGCTTCGTTCATGGTTGCGGTGATGCGTTCGATGGGCCACCACTCGACTGCGGCGGCTTCGTCGGTGGGTTGCGGGCTGCCTGCGATGGGGTGTGCGTGGAACACGAGCGCTACTACGCCTAGGCGCATGTTCTTGTAGACGCCGGTGAGTCGGGTGGGCTCCACTACGACGCCCGTCTCTTCCAGGACTTCCCGGCGTACTCCTTCGTGGAGGGTTTCGCCGAGTTCGAGGATGCCGCCGGGTAGCTGCCATGCGTCGGTGTCGCGGCGGCGGATGACTAGCGCGTGTCCGTCGTTGTTGATGACTGCTGCGGCGACGCTGACTGAGTGGCGCGGGGCGCTGCTCATGGCTGCTCCTGGGGGTGGAATTGGCACAGTACGGCGGTTGCGTCGTCGTGGCGCTTGTAGCGGGCCTGGCCGTCGCCGGTGTCGTCGGATAGCTCGGCGGCGCGGACCTGCCGGATAAGTTCGGCGGGTCCGTGGGTGGTGAGGGTGTCGAGCAGGGTCGGCCAGGTGTGCAGCTGGTATCGGGTGACTGCGTCGGCTGCGCCGTCGGTGAGCAGGGCGGCGCGGCGGACCCTGTCTACACCGGAGAGGGGGAGTTTCCCGGTGATGGCGTGGTGGGCGGCCCCGGGTTGTGCTCCGGCTACCCAGTAGCCGCCGGGTCGGTTGATCCGTTGCAGGCGCATGCTGGTGATGTGCCGCAGGAGCGCGGCGTGGTCGTCGCTGCCGAAAGTCGTTTGGTGGGCGCGGGCGTAGTCGCGCAGGTCGGCCACGGCGGCGCCGAAACGTTCGTCAGTGAGGAACTGGGAGCTGTTGTCGTCGCGGTCGACTACTAGGGCGATGTCGCAGAGTATGAGGTAGTCGAGGTGTTCGCCCTGGTCGCGGATGATGCCCACAGCGGCGGTGGGGGTGCCGGGGTGGTCGAGGTCGCATTGTTCGCCGTGGTCTTCGCGTACGGCGCGGATTGCCTCGGCCAGGATCTCGGGCAGGCTGAGGTCGGGTGTGGTCACGGTGGCCAGGTTTTCGGCCAGGCGGGTGACGTACCAGGAGGTGCCGTGAATGCAGCCGGTGTCCATGCCCGGTGGGACCGATGCGCCGTCGAAGACTGCGACCAGCGGGCCGGCGTGGATCGCGTGATCTTGATTGGCGGTGGCGTCGGGCGCGGCCTCGGACGCGTAACAGACCTGCATCACTGGTCCCGGCGGGTGTTGCTGGCCTCGTCTCTCCAGCCGTAATGGAGGGTCCAGAGGTGTCCGGGCATGACATGATCGCAGATCTCGATGGGTCGCCGGTCGTGGCTGTAGGTAACCCGCCAAATTCGGAAGACCGGTTGCGTGGCCTCGATCTGAAGGACCTGGTGTTCTTCCGGGGTGGGTAGCCGTACGTCGATGTCTTCGGCGAAGCGCACCGGGGGGTAGCCGAGTTCGGCGAGGCGGGTCAGGGACCCACCGACGCCTGCCTCAGGCTGGAGAAGTTCCGCGCTGTCTTTGACTAGCTCCCACGGGTAGTACGAGTCGGCCATCTGGGTCGGCTCGTCGTTGGCGTAGAGGACGCGTCGACGTACGAGGACGGGCTGACCTTCGGCGATGTCCAGGGCTTGGGCGACCTCGGCGGGCGCGGCGGTTTGCCCGATTTCCAGGTAGTCGGTCCTCGGCCGAAGGTTGAGTTTGCGGGCCTCCACTTCACCGGCGCCGGTGCCTTCGTCCCGCGCGGCGTAGCGGGCCTCGGCGTCACGGACGATCTTCGGTAGTGAGCGGACCACTGTCCCGCTACCCCGCTTTACCGTGACGTCCCCGGCGGCCCGGAGCACGCTCACCGCACGGTTCACGGTGACCCGCGAGACGCCCAGCTCCCGGGCTAGATGATCCTCGCTGGGCAGGTTCGAGCCGGGAGGGTAGTCACCTCGCTTGATCCGACTTCGGAGCATCTCCGCGATCTGCGCGTACTTGGGTCGCGGCGCCTCCACGTCCGTCATCCCGGCCCCCTCGCTCGTAGTACGTCTTACGGAGACCCTAGTGCATCGGGCCTCTTCGGCAGGGGGCCATGCCGGGGGGCCACCCTCGCGCACAGAAATACGTCTTACGTCTTGCGTCCGAACCGGTTCCTGAGCTATGGTTCGTGACACGCAAGACGTAAGACGTGTTGGAGGTTGAGCATGGTCCCGATGACGATGAAGGTTCCGGTTCCGTTCGAGTACGTGTTTCCGTACGGCGCGTTGTGCCTGGGTGTGGAGCCGGTGAAGGACTTCGACGCCAAAGGCGCTGACGACCAGGCTCGCGACAAGGAGTCCGGCAGGCGGCTGTGGCAGGTCCGCGTGTTGGACCTGGACCCGGAGTCGGGCCGGTTCGGTGAGTCGAAAGAGGTCAAGGTCAAGGTTGCTGCTGATCATCAGCCGGTGCCGCCGGAGCCGACGGTGCCGGGCTACCCACCGGCGGTGGAGTTCGCCGGGGTGACGCTGACCCCGTACGTGAACTCGCAGAAGCGCTGTACCGATCGGTGCCGGGCGCGGCTGGCGTGGTCGGTCCGGGCCGATTCCATGTCGGCGCCCGAGAGCAGCGGTCGCAGCAAGGCCACCGCGGCCGCTGCTGCCTGAACCCAGTGAGTTAGCGCGGGCGGGTCTTTCCTCCGGCAAGAGACCAGACCCGACCGCGTGCCCAACATCCCTGAAAGGAGCTGGTCATGTCCACGGTACTGGATGCTGCCCGTGTCCCGGTGCAAGGCGAAGCCGAATCGGGCGCCGTCGTCGCGCAGCTGGTGTGGCGGGCGCTACGCGACCCGCGCGGGTTCTCCGACGCAGGCGCCGAACTTGAAGTGAGCGGGGTCCGACCCAACGAAGTAGCGGGAGTGCTGCCGCTGCTGGACAACGTGCGGGTAGAGGACTGGGTCGGCGACTCGGGCACCTGCTACCGCGACTACGTAGGGCAGCTGCCCTGCGGGTTGCTGCTGCGGCTGATCACCCACGTCGGGTTGACGGCGGATGTGTGCGGGGGTGGCCGGTGATGCCCCGCCCGGTGGTGGGGTGTGCGGCGGCGCATCCCGAGGACTCGTCGCCGTGTGACGGCCCGGTTGATGCGGTGCGGGTGGTCGACCGTGCCGGCGCCGTGGTGGCCGGATGTATCCATCACGCGGCGGTGGTGCTGGCGTCGGTGGTCGACGCTCGGGTGTACCCGGGCAGTGTGGCGGGTGCCGCGATCGAGGCGTATGGCCGCTCGCGGGCACGTCGGCCGTTCCAGTTCGACCGTGCCGGCGGCTGCCGTCTGCCCGTGGTGGCGGGGGGTGGTCGGTGATGCCGCGTCCGTTTGTGGGGGTAGTGCGCGGGGATCGGGTGCCCGACGTGCCGCCGATGATGCTGCAACGTCCGGTGATGGTCCGTACCCCGGTGGTGCGGGTGCCGCTGTGGCTGATGGCGATCTGGTGGTGCCTCAAAACCTTGACCCTGGCCGTGGTCGTGTTGGTGCGCTGGTGGTGGATCTCCGCCCCGGTGTTGGCGCTGGCGGGGTTGTGGTGGCGGTTCGGGTGGCTGGGTCCGGTCGCCGCCCTGATCGTGGTGGCTGGTGGGCTGGTGGCCTGGTACAGCATCGACCGGGGCTCGTTCGACAAGTGGTGCTGGCTGCGGCTGCTGTCGAAGTGGCGCCGGTTTACCTATCGGCGGAAGTGGTGGTCGGCGATGTCCACTGCCGGGCTGGTGGTGCGGTTCAACGGCCGTGAGTTGCTGCCGGAGGTGAAGAAGGTCGCCGCCCGTCGTGGGCTGGATGTGCTGCTGGTGCGGATGGTCACCGGGCAGATCCCGGAAGACTTCGCCAAGGTCTCGGAGCGGTTCGCGCACACGTTCGGGGTGGTGGGGGTGCGGGTGCGTCCGCATCGCAAGCCCGGGTTGGTTTATCTGACGATGGTGCGGCGGGACCCGCTGGCCGGGGTGGTGCCAGTGTTGCCGGTCGCCTCGACGCCGGATTTTCGGGCGCTGCCGCTGGGTGTGCGTGAAGACGGGTTGCCGTATGAGCTGGGCTTGTTCGGGACTCAGGTGCTGGTGGCCGGGGCGACCGGTGCCGGTAAAGGCTCGGTGATCTGGTCGTTCGTCCGCTCGCTTGCTGGCGGGATCCGGTCGGGGCACGTGCAGCTGTGGGGCTTCGACCCGAAAGGCGGCATGGAACTCGGCCCCGGGCTGCCGCTGTTTGCCAAGTTCGCCTGCGAGGACTACGCGGCTATGGCCGACCTGCTCGACCAGGCCGTTGAGGTTGCGAAGCAGCGGGCGGCGCGGTTGCGGGGTCACACCCGCCAGCACACCCCCACCACGGATGAACCGTTGATCGTGCTGGTCGTCGACGAGCTAGCCGCGCTAACGGCGTACCTGGCAGACCGCAAGCTCAAAGAACGCATCCGGGCAGCCCTCGGGCTGCTGCTCACCCAGGGTCGGGCGGTCGGAGTGCATGTGCTGGCCGCGTTGCAGGACCCGCGTAAAGAGGTGCTGCCGTTTCGGGACCTGTTCCCCACCCGGATCGGGCTGCGGCTGGCCGAATCCTCCCAAGTGGATCTGGTGCTGGGTGACGGTATGCGCGACCGGGGTGCGGTGTGCGACCAGATCCCGCAAGCCCTACCCGGTGTCGGCTTTGTGGTCCTCGATGGCGACCCGACCCCGGCGCGGGTGCGCTTCTCCTACCTGAACGATGACGACATCCGCGACCTAGCCGGCGGCTACACCAGCGGCAACGTCATCGACGGGCACACCACCACCTCATCCCCACCGAAGCCCCGGCCTCGGCCTGGGCCTGGTTCTGGGCGTCGTGGGCCTGGTCCGCGTCAGGACGGTTGGGGGTTGGCGGCATGAGCAGGGCTAGCAAGGATCGGGCGACGTTGTGGACTCGGGTAGCGGCCCGTACGGCTGCGGTGATGGTTGCCGCGGTGGCCGGGGCGGCGAGCTTCTCCCATATCGCCTCGGTGGCCATCGGCGCTGGTGAGCGGACCTGGGTGGCCTACAGTCTGCCGATCGCCATTGACGGGCTGATCGTGGTCGGGGCCATGGCGTTGATCGAAGATGGTCGGCTGGGTCGGCGGCCACGCATGGCGGCGCGACTGGCGGTGATCACCGGGGTAGCGGCGACGTTGGCGGCTAACGTCGCCTCGGCCGAGCCGACCGTGACCGCGCGGCTGGTGGCGTTGGCGGCGCCGGTGGCGTTCCTGCTCTCGGTCGAGGTGGTGACCCGTAGCGGTCGTCCCGTGTCGACACCTGACGACACGAAACCGGCCGACCAGCCGCAACCTGCTGCGGCCGAGCCGACTCCCGCGCACGCTGCGGTCACCTCGGCGGAGACGGTGGCGGCCAGCAAGCCGGCGGCTGCTGGTGGGAAGAAGAAGCGGACCACGACCAGGCGGCGGCCCACTGCCGCGCAACGGGTCGGCAAAGCCGTGACGGACACACCTGCGGCCAGCGATGCCGAGATCGCTGCCCGGCTCGGCCTGTCGGAACGCACCGTGCAGCGCCACCGACCCGCGACCCTGCCCGACCAGCCGACCCCGGTCGAGCCAGAGCCGGAGCCGGTGACCCTGTTCACCAGTCACAACGGCAGCAACGGTGGCGCCTCGGTGCCGACGCTGACTCGGGAGGTGACCCGATGAACCGCCCCGAGCGGGAAGCCGGCGCTGGATCGGTGCGGCCGCGACCTGGAACGGCTGCGGCGCTCTTGCCTGGCCATCGCCGACCAGTAGGCCGGTAGCCGCACCCGCATCCCCGGAAGAGAGGACGTCCTGACCAGTCCACCGGTTCGGGCTGGTCAGGCAGCGAAAAGCAGGCGGCCCCCGGCGGGCGGTGCAACGCCAACCGGGGGCCTCGACCAGGAAACCGAGGTTCCTGACCGTGAATGAAATATACGACCCCGACCAACTCGGGCCGCTGCTGGCTCGGCTACGTCAAGAGCGCGGCTACAGCCAACGGACCCTGGCGGAGCGGCTGTGCGACGTGTCGCGCCATCCGACCCTGACCCGACATGACGTGTCCCGCTGGGAGCGACAGGAGCGCATGCCTACCGAGTTCTGGCTCGGGTGGCTCGCCGAAGTGCTCGGTGTGTCCCCGGACCTGCTGCGGCTGGCTGCCGGCGCCACCCGGGAACACCACACAGCCACCGTTGACGGAGTCAGGATTCAGATTCCGCCCCGGCTGGGCCGACACACGCTGTGGGAGCCGCCCGGCTATCCGGTGGTGTCGGCGTGGCTCACCCTCGCCCAGGGTCCGAAAGAGACCGTCATTGCGCTCAGCGGTGTGGAGGTTGACCAGCTTCGCACCGTGCTCGCGCCGATCAACCCACCCGAACACGAAGCTCCAGCCACCGTCGACCCGGTAACGGAGGAATCAGCGTGACCACTGCCGCCCCGACCCCGGACACCCTGCCCCTGACCATGCCGACCAACCAGCCGGTAGCCGCCGGGCCGGTGGAGCGTCCGGGGTCGCGGGCGGCCCGTCTCCGGCTACCCCGCACAGTAGACATACTCAAGGACCTAGCGGCCGAGCACGGGGTATGCGCACGGCCGGTGAGCCTGCGCCGCACCGACCTGGAAACCGGTACGACGGAGCTGGTTGACCTACCCTGCGGCGCCACCCGCGAAGACAAGTGCAAACCCTGCGCCACCCGCGCCCGGCGGCTGCGGCAACAACAGATCCGCGAAGGGTGGCACCGGGCCGAGGAGCCGCTACCCGTCCCGGAGCGTCCCACCGACGAGCAGCAGGGCCTGGTGGTCCTGCGGGCACACCTGGAATTTGAGCGGGCACAGATCATGCTGCGGCCCAGCGACCCGGACACCCGCGCCGCGGAGCTCGCCGACATAGATGCCGCCATCGCCGAACTTGACGAAGAGATCACGGCGACCGGGCTACGTGGGCAAGCCGAACCCTCCCACCGGGCGCCGGACGAATCCGCCGGGGATCGTCGGGTCCGCTCGACCCGGCGGCGGCAGGACGCGCCCGACCTACCTCGGCGGCCGGTCCAGTCGCGCACCATCGGGCAGCAATACCAGGCACCCGACGGCAAGACCTACCGGCCATCGCTGTTTCTTACCCTCACCCTGCCCTCGTACGGGCGGGTCCTCGGTGACGGCACACCGGCCGACCCGAACAGCTACGACTACCGGGCGGCGGCGTGGGATGCGGTCCACTTCCCGCGGCTGCTCGACCGGTTCTGGCAGAACCTACGCCGCGCGGTCGGCTGGAACGTCCAATACGCCGGGAGCGTCGAGCCGCAACGGCGGCTGGCGCCTCATGCGCACTTCGCGATCCGGGGCACCATCTCCCGGGCGCTGCTGCGGCAGGTCGCCGCCGCCACCTATCACCAGGTGTGGTGGCCGCCCGTCGACGAGCTGCGCTACCGCCCCGACCACCCGCCGGTCTGGGACGAACCCACCGGCGGATACGTCGACCCGGACACCGGGCGCCCGTTGCAAACCTGGGGTGAGGCGCTCGACCAGGTCGACAACGACCCGGACGCGCAGCCGGTGCATGTGGCCCGGTTCGGGGTCCAGGTCCACGCCCAGGGCGTCACCGCCGGCTCGGCCGACTCCGACCGCTGCGTCCGCTACATCACCAAGTACCTGACCAAACAAGCCGCCGACTGCCACCAGGCCACCACCGACCGGCAACGGGCACATCTGGAACGGTTCCACGCACAGCTACGGGTCACCCCGTGCTCGCCCCGATGCTCCAACTGGCTGCTCTACGGCATCCAACCGGACCGGGCACACGCGAAGCTCGCCCCGGGCCGCTGCCGGGGACGGGTCCACCAACGGGCCACCCTCGGCCTCGGCGGCCGGCGCGTGCTCGTCTCTCGGCAGTGGTCCGGCAAGACCTTGAAGGATCACCGGGCCGACAACCGGGCGTGGGTGCGGGCGCTGCTTGGCCTGTCCACCGACGACCAGGCCGACGACACCGGCGGCGGCACGCGGGCGACCCGCTACGCCTGGGAACTCGCCCGACCCGGCGACCCTGACCTACCGCCGATCGGCCAACGACTCCTCCGCGCGGTCTCCGAACGCATCCAGCAACGCGTCCAGCTCGACCAGGCAAGACGGCAGGCCAACGCTCCGCCTGAAGGTCTGACCCCGAACGGCTCGCTCACGGAATCTCAGGAGGGATGAACACTATGGATGCAAGGACGAAGATCGACCCACGGATGTGGGAGCTTCCGGCTGGCCAACTCCCGCCGTTGCTGCTGCGGCCAGAGCAAGCTGCACAGATCCTGAGCATGAGCCGCTGGAAGGTCTTCGAGCTGATCCGGCTCGGTGAGCTTCGGTCGGTCAAGTCTGGCGGTTCTCGTCGCATCCCGGTAGCGGCCGTCCGCGAATACGTTTCGCGACTGGAATCGGTGGAGGTGGGAGCTTGAGCACCTCGAAGCGTGGCCGGCGGGCGAACGGCGAGGGATCGATCTACCAACGTAGCGACGGGCGCTGGACGGCCGCCTACTACGTGCCGGATCGTTTCGGTACCCGGCGGCGGCGCTACGTGTATGGAGCTTCTCCGGAAGCGGTCGAGGAGCAATTGGTCAAGCTCCGCCAAAACGTCAAGTCGGGTACGCCGGTCGCTCCGGCCGGTCTGTCGCTGGCGGAGTACCTGTCGGAGTGGCTCGACCAGGTCGCGGCGCCTCGGGTTCGGGCTTCGACACTGTACGGATACCGCAACTCCATCAGCCGATACCTGACCCCTCGGCTCGGCCGGAAGAAGCTCGGCTCGTTGACTGCTCGGGATGTGCGGGGTTTCCTGGCGGAGCTATCCCGGGACGGAGTGGGAGAGCGAACTGCTCAGTATGCGCATTCGACCCTTCGGGCCGCGCTGGAGGATGCGGTTCGAGAGGAGATGATTCCGCGCAACGTCGCGAAGTTGGTGCGGGCTCCTCGGCCGATTAAGACGGAACGAGAGCCGCTGAACGTCTCGGAAATCCGGACTCTGCTCGGCGCGGTCAAGGAACATCGGCTGTACGCCCTCTTCGTCGTGGTGGCGGTCCTGGGTATGCGGCGCAGCGAGATACTCGGCCTCCGATGGGAGGATGTCGACCTGGCTGCCGGGGTGCTCCGTATCCAGCGGGGCCTACAGCGGGTTGACGGGGCCTTGGTGACCCTCCCGACGAAGACTCGCCGATCGGCCCGCGTCGTGCCGTTGCCGGGATTCGTCGTGCGGGCGCTGCGTGACCATCAGGCGTCGCAGGAGGTGGAACGGAAGGCGCTCGGCCCTCGATGGCCCGATCTCGGTTTCGTCTTCACCACGCCGATAGGTACCCCGATCGACCCGCGCAACTGCACCCGGATGGTGCAGACCGCGGTGCAGCGGGCGGGGCTGCCGCTGGTGCGGCTACACGACTTCCGGCATGGCTGCGTATCGGTGCTGCTGGCGCTGGGGGTGCCGCCCCGGACCGTGATGGAGATCGTCGGGCACTCCACGCTAGAGATGACCATGAACGTGTACGCGCACGTGACCTTGGATGACAAGCGCGAGGCACTGGATCAGCTCGGCGAGCTGCTGGACGGCGAAGACCAGGAGGACGACGACGGGTGACCGTTGCTGTCACCGAAAGCTGTCAGGGGCGGCCATGATCGGCTGCCCCTGGCGTTTTTCCTGGTAGAGGTGGCACGCCTGGAGGGATTCGAACCCCCAACCTCTTGATCCGTAGTCAAGTGCTCTATCCGTTGAGCTACAGGCGCGAGCTCTGACGATTGTACAGGGGGCTGGCGGCGGGTGACCGACGGACCCCGAGGGGCCGCAACATAACGATT
Organism: Natronosporangium hydrolyticum; assembly: GCF_016925615.1. Taxonomy (NCBI): domain Bacteria; kingdom Bacillati; phylum Actinomycetota; class Actinomycetes; order Micromonosporales; family Micromonosporaceae; genus Natronosporangium; species Natronosporangium hydrolyticum. Next base: position 410,787 of record NZ_CP070499.1, on the reverse strand, counting down.
GAGGTTGCCTGACCGGTTCCACCCTAACCACGGTGATCTTGACGGGTCGCTCGGTACGGTACTATTTCGCCCGTACCGTGCGGATGCAAGCACAGATGCACGTGCATCGCACCGACGCCCGCGTGCGTCCTCGGAGAAAGGTGACAGCCATGACCGAAATCCCTGGTCACGAGCCTGCGAGCAGCCTCAACACCGCCGACCTGCCGCCACTGGCGTGGCAGAAGAGTCGACGCAGCAACCCGAGCGGCAACTGTGTCGAGCTCGCTGCGCTGCCCGACGGGGGCGGGGTCGCCGTCCGCAACTCCCGGCACCCCGATGGACCGGTGCTGGTCTACACGCCGGCCGAGATCGACGCCTTCCTGGGTGGGGTGCGCGACGGTGACTTCGACCATCTCCTGAGCTAGCGGTCGATCACGCTCCGGTGACGCGGCCTGCCGCGTCACCGGAGATCACGCCGCGAGGTATCTCCGGGCCGCTGCGACATGGCATGCTTAGGTCTCGCGGCGAACAGGACGGTCCGGAGGTCGGCAGGTGACAACGGCGCATTCCGACAGTGCAGGGCCGACTGCACTCCGCATGCTACTGGGTGCCCAGTTACGACGGCTCCGTGAAGGCAGTGGGGTCACCCGGGCCGCCGCGGGTTGGGAGATCCGCGGCTCCGAATCGAAGATCAGCCGGATGGAGCTGGGCCGGGTCAGCTTCAAGGAACGCGATGTGGCCGATCTGCTGACCCTCTACGGAGTCACCGACGAAGAGCAGCGCAACGTGCTGCTGCAACTGGTCAAGGAGGCCAACCGGCCCGGTTGGTGGCACCGCTACAACGATCTGCTGCCCGACTGGTATCAGCCGTACCTGGGGTTGGAGGCGGCCGCCAGCCGGATCCGCACCTACGAGGTCCAGTTCGTGCCCGGCCTGCTACAGACCGCCGACTACGCCCGCGCAGTGATTCAGATCGGCTACGGTCACGCCCCGCGTGACGAGGTGGAGCGGCGGGTCGGGCTCCGGATGGAGCGGAAGCGGATTCTCGCCCGGCACGACCCGCCGCACCTCTGGGCGGTCGTCGACGAGGCTGCGCTGCGACGGCCGATCGGCGGCGCCGGGGTCATGCGGGACCAGTTGCTGGAATTGATCGAGGTGACCAAGCGGCCGAATATCCGGCTGCAGGTGGTGCCGTTCCGGGCTGGTGGTCACGCCGCCGCGGGCGGGGCCTTTTCGGTGCTGCGCTTCCCTGAGCGCGAACTTCCCGACATTATCTACCTGGAGCAGCTGACCAGCGCCCTCTACCTCGACAAGCGCGACGATGTGGAGCAGTATGTGGCGGCGATGGAGCGGCTCTGCATCGAGGCAGAGCCGCTCGCCAACACTCCGGACATCCTGCACCGCCTGCTCGCCGACTGCGACGCTGAGCGCGACGCCGAACGCGACTGAGCTGCGGCTGCCGGTGGCGACGCCCGCGGCCGACAACGACCGCGGGGGACCGCCGACGGCCGGCGCCCACGGTCAGGGTTTACGGGCGAGCCCACCCACGAAGGTGTAGTAGGTGTCGGTCTGCCCGGAGTCGATCGTCCCCTCTGGACGCCATTCGGCCAGCGGCACCACCCCGGGGGCTAGCAGCGTGAAGTCTCCGAAGTAGCTCAGGATCTCGGCGCGGGTACGCCACCGGCCGGTGCCCATGGTCTGGTTGAAGACCCGCTCCACCTCGACCGCCTTGGCGGCCGCTTCCGGGTGCTCCGCGCCCGGGTTGTGGAAGTGGCTGATCGCCAGGTAGCTCCCGCTGGCCAGCGACTTCCGGAAGGTCGCCGCGATCCCCGCCGGGTCCTCGTCGTCGCCGACGTGATGCAGGATCGCCATCAGCAGCAGCCCGACCGGCTCGTCGAAGTCGATGAACCGACGAACCTCCGGGTGCGCGAGCAGCTCTGCTGGTTCGCGCACGTCGGCCTGGACGACGGCGGTGGTTTCGGTGTCGGTCAGCAACGCCTGGCTGTGCGCCAGCACCATCGGGTCATGGTCGACATAGATCACTCGGGCGGTCGGATCGAACTGGTGCGCGATCTCGTGCACATTGCCCTGGGTGGGCAGCCCGGAGCCGAGGTCGAGGAACTGTCGGATCCCCGCCTCCTCGACCAGGTGACGCACCACCCGGCGGAGGAAGAGCCGGTTGACTCTGGCCGCGGCTGGTCCGTCCGGGGTGATCTGCAACGCCATCTCGCCGGCCTGGCGGTCGACCGCGAAGTTGTCCTTGCCGCCGAGCATGTGGTCGTAGACACGGGCGACGCTGGGGTGGCTAATGTCCACCCCGGGCGGCGCCGACTCTTCAATGGTCACGCGAATCCCCTTTGTCCGGCATGGAGTAACCATGATGACACGCTGCCGCAGGCGCGTCGAGCGCAGCCCATCGACGCGCCTGCGGCGACTAGGTCACTCCGGCCACTTGCCGGGCCGCAGCCCGGTGTGCTCGGCCGCGAAGGCGAGCATGTCGGCGGCCTCGGCGACGATCGCCCACCGCGGTTTGCCACCGCCGTGGCCGGTGGCGGTCTCGATCCGGGTGAGCACCGGCGCCGATCCGGCGTGGACCCGCTGCAGGGTGGCGGTGAACTTGTGGCTGTGGGCCGGGACCACCCGGTCGTCATGGTCCCCTGTGATCACTAAGGTCGCTGGGTAGCTCACCTGCTCGGTCAGCCGGTGCAGCGGCGAGTAGGTGCGGAGGATCTCGAAGTCGGCTGGATCATCCGGGTCGCCGTAGTCGGAGATCCACGCCCACCCGATGGTGAACTTGTGGAACCGCAACATGTCCAGCACACCCACCATCGGCAGCGCCACCGCGGCCAGCTCGGGCCGCTGCGTCATCACCGCGCCGACCAGCAGGCCACCGTTGCTGCGCCCGTGCAAGGCCAGCTGCCCCGGGGTGGTCACCCCGGTGGCGCAGAGATCCTCGGCGACCGCCACGAAGTCGTCGAAGACGTTCTGTTTGCGCTCCCTGGTGCCGGCCTCATACCACTCCCGGCCGAACTCGCCGCCGCCGCGCAGGTTCGCCACAACGACCGCGCCGCCCGCCTCGATCCAGGCCGGCCAGATCGGCCGGTACGACGGGGTCACCGGGATGTTGAAGCCGCCGTACCCGTAGAGCAGGGTGGGCAGCGGGGTGCCCACTGGCGCGTCGGCGCGACGGACCATGGTGTAGGGCACGAGGGTGCCGTCGGCGCTGGGTGCGCGCCGCCGCTCGGTGACGGTCGGCCCGCCGACCCCGTCGCCGACCAGCGTCTCCCCGGTCGCGGCGGGGGTCGACCCGCCGGTGGCCGGGACCGGGCCGATCGGCAGCGGGGTCACTTCGCCGGAGCCGACCGCCAGCCGGTAGCTGCGGTGCTCGTCGAGGAAGGAGGTGATGCCCAGGAACGCTTCGTCCTCGCCCGGGTGGGCCGACCAGCTCACCAGCGATAGTGGGCCGGGCAGCAGCACCTCGCCGAGCCGTTCGCCGGCCAGGCTCAGCCGGTAGATCCGGTCCTGCGCGTCGTCGAGGTAGCAGGCGAGGAACCCGTCGCCGGCCCGGCGGACGGCGGTAAGGACCTCGTCCCGCTCGGCGACCAGCTGCCGGCGGGCGCTCGCCGGATCGTCGCCGGCCGCCACCGCCGCCAGGTCCACCACCAGCAGCCGACCGCGCGCCGCGTCCGCGTCGGTCCGCAGGTAGAGCTGATCCTCGTCGCTGCCGGCGTAGGTGTAGAGCGCCTCGGGCTCCGGCACCACCGGCAACGCCGGACCGAGTTGGCCGTCGGCGCCGATCTGCCGGACCGCCACCCAGGTCTTGCGGGCCGTGCCCTCGACGAAGGTCAGGACCAGCCAGCGACCGTCCTCGGTGATCTCGGCGGCGGCTCGTTCCCGCGGCGCCTCGGGCCGGTAGGAGACGACCTCGTCGTCGGCCTGGTCGGTGCCGAGCCGGTGGCGCAGCAGCCGGCCGGTGCCGAGCGCGGTGGCGTCGGCGCCGGTGGTTTCGGCGTGGTCGGGGTACGCCCAGTAGAGGAAGCTCGCCGAGTCGGGCAGCCACTCGGCGCCGGAGAACTTCGCGTGGGATACCCGGTCGGTGGTGTCCTCGCCGGTGGCGATGTCGCGGACCCGCCACTGCACCCAGTCGCTGCCGCCGTCGCTGAGGCCGTAGGCGGCCCAGCGCCCGTCCGGGCTGACGGAGATCTGCGTGACCGACACCCGGCCGCCCGGGTCGAACTCCGCGGGGTCTACCAGGGTCCGGCCACCGGCGAGCAGCTCCGGCAGGCTCTCCGCGACGTACACGGTGTCCAGCTGCGCGGTGCCGTCGTTGTAGGAGCGCAGGTAGCGGCCCCCGCGCTGCCGAGGGGTGCCGGCCCGGGGGGCGCTGAGCAGCGAGTCGAGCCGTTCGCTGAAGTAGGGGCGGGAGTCGAGGCCGGCGAGGTAGTCCCCGGTGAGCTGATTCTGCGCGTCCACCCACCGTTTGGTGCGCTCAGCGTACGGGTCTTCGAGCCACCGGTACGGGTCCGGCACCTCGACCCCGTGCTGGGTCTCCACCACCTGATCGCGCTCCGTCTCGGGGTAACGCCACGCTGCGCCGCCCGGCGTGCCACTCATGCTCCGACCTCCTTGTCGCTCTCCCCCGGCCTCCTAGACCGTAGCGCGACGCGGGAGAGTGATGAGAATCGCGATCTTCCGGGTGTCGCCAACCTTTTGGGTCTCCTCACGCGCCTTCACTATCGAAGGGTCTGCAGGTCGGCCAGTGACGGGGGGTGATCGGCGTGCGGGTACGACTGTTGGGCTCAGTCGAGCTCGGGAGTTCGGCCGGTCGGGTCGACCTGGGCGGGCCGCGGCAACGCTGCGTGTTCACCGTGTTGGCGATGACGCCGCGGCAGACCGTGCCGATGGAGACGCTGATTGAGCGGGTCTGGGGCGATCAGGTGCCCCGCAATGTCCGGACGGTGCTCTACACCTACGTGTCCCGGTTGCGTTCGCTGCTGGCCGAGGCGACCGACGGCGCGGCCGCCGGGCAGTCCCTACTGCGTCGCCGCGCTGGCGGCTACCAGCTGGAGCTCGCCCCCGACGAGATCGACCTGCACCGTTCCCGCCAGCTGGTGACCCAGGCCCGGGCGGCCGCCGGTACGGGCGACCCAGCCGCCCGGCGACGCGCGGTCGAGCTGCTGCGAAGCGCCGGCGAGCTGTGGTCCGGCCCGCCGCTGACCGGGATCAGCGGCGACTGGGCAGAGCGGGTCCGCACCGGGCTGGAGCATGAACGGCTGGCGTTGCTGACCGAGCGTTTCGAGGCAGAGCTGCGGCTCGGCGAGCACGAGCAGGTGATCGGCCCGCTCTCAGAGACGCTGGCGGCGTATCCGCTGACCGAATCGCTCGCGGCGCAGCTGATGGTGGCGTTGCACCGGGCTGGCCGGCACGCCGAGGCGCTGACGGTCTACGGCGACCTGCGCCGCCGGATGGTCGATGAGCTGGGCGACGAGCCCGGTACCGAGCTACGCCGGCTGCATGAGCGGGTGCTGCGGCGGGACCCGGAGCTGTTGCCCCCGCCGCCGCTCGCTGCGCCCAGCCCTCCGGCGCCGATGGCGCAGCCGTTCGAGCCGGCGCCGGCGGGCGCCGACGAGCTCGGGTCGGCGCCTGAGCCAGCCGGCGCCCCGTTCGCAGCGCTTTGCCAGCTTCCGCCCGACATATGGCACTTCGTGGGGCGCGAGCAGCTGACCAAGGAGCTGGTGGCCGGGTTGGACCCGGACCCGGAGCGCACCGCGGTGGGCGTGGTCGCGATCAACGGGGCCCCAGGGGTCGGTAAGAGCGCACTGGCGGTACATGTGGCGCATCAGCTGCGAGACCGGTTCCCGGACGGTCAGTGGTTCATCCAGCTGGGCGGGGTCACCGACCCGGCGAAGCCGGCGGACGTGATCGAGGAGCTGCTGATCGCCTCGGGCCTGGCGCCGGCCGCGGTGCCAGCGGGGCTGCCGCAACGGACGGCGACGCTGCGGGCTCGGTTGGCCGATCGGCGGGTGCTGGTGGTGCTGGACGACGCCGCCTCCGCCGCCCAGCTGCGGCCGTTGCTGCCCGGGACCGGCAGCGCCGCGGTGGTGGTCACCGGTCGCCGCCGGCTCGGCGGGTTGCCGGACGCGGCGCATGTCCGGCTGGATCCGCTCGACCACGCGGCGGCGCTGACGCTGCTGGGCAAGCTCGCCGGGGCCGGTCGGGTCGCGGCGGAGCCGGACGCGGCTGCGGAGATCTGCGCCGCGTGCGCCCGTTCACCGTTGGCGCTGCAGATCGCGGCCGCGCGGCTCTCCGCCCATCCGGAGTGGCGGCTGGAGCGCTTCGCCGCCCGGCTGCGGGAGCCGGGCCGCCGGCTGGATGAGTTGTCAGTGGGTGATCTGGCGGTCCGCCCGGAGTTGGTCCAGACCCATCTGAGCCTGGACACCCGGGCGCGCGGGGCGTTGGGACGGTTGGCGCCGCTGGGTACCCGCCACTTCTCTGCCAGCACCGCGGCCGCGTTGACCGGCGTACGCGACGGCGACCTGCTGGTCGAGGAGCTGGTGGCGGCGGCCCTGCTGGACCCGGTGGACAGCGACGCCACCGCCGAGCCGCGCTACCGGCTCTCGGAGCTGGTGGCGGCCTACGCCGCCGAGTTGGACGAACAACCCGCTGGCTGAGCGACCCGATAGCGAAGGGTCGGCCCCGGTCCCTACCGGGACCGGGGCCGACCTGGTCAGCGCGGATGCGCCGGAGTTACCGCCGGGCGATTACTGCTCGGCCGCGAGCCCCCAACCGGGCTGCGAAGCCATGCCCCGGAGGCTGCTGTTGGTGTTGTCGCGGACATTGACGTAGTCCTCGGTGACGAAGATGAACACCGGGGTGTCGTAGAGCGGCAGCACGTAGGCGTCCTCGACCACCAGCTCCATCATCTGGTCGTGCAGCGCCGCCGACTCTTCCAGGGTGGTGGCCTGCCGCTCCTGCTCGACCAGCGCGTCGACCTCGTCGTTGCTGTAGCCGCCGAAGTTGCTGCCGCCACCGGTCTCCCAGAACTGGCCGCCAGCGCCGGTGAAGAGCGGGCTGCCGCTCCAGCCGAACTGCATCAGGTCGTAGTCCTGGCTGCCCAGGGTGCCGCCGAGGTTGTCGGTGGTCTGGATCTGGATCTCCAGGCCGATCTCGGCCAGCGCCGCCTGCTGTAGCTCGGTGGAGGTGGTCAGCGCCGGGCTCTCACCCGAACGCAGCCGCAGCGGGCCGACCGGCTCGCCGTCGAGGCTGAGCTCACCAGCACCGTCCTCCATGCCCTCGAAGCCGGCGTCGGCGAGCAGCTGCCGGGCCGCCTCGATGTCACCGGTGCCGTACCCGGTGCCCTCCAGGTGGTCGACGTGGAACTCGCTGTCCGGCCCGTGGATGTGGTTGGTCCGCACGGTCACGTCCGGGAACAGGGAGCCGAAGACCCGCTGGGCGATGTCCTCGGAGTCGATCGCGGTGAAGATCGCCTGCCGCAGGGCCTGGTGCTCACCGAGCCACTCGTTGTCCATGTTCATGTCGACGTGCGCCCAGCTCGGCCCCGGCTGCATGTGCACCCGGACACCCTGCTGGTCCAGCAGCTGCCGGATCACGTCCTCCGGCCAGGTGGACGGGGAACCACCGTGGATCTCGTCGTTGTTCAGCGCCGGCACCCAGGTGTCCTCAGCCGAGATGAACCGCTTGACGACCCGGTCGAGGTTGACCGGCTCGCCCCACCACTCGGGGTTCGGGACCATGACGATCTGGTTCTCGAGGTCGAACGACTCGATCAGGTACGGCCCGCCGGAGAACTCCGGCACGTTGTCGTTCAGGTACTCGAAGTACTCACCCAGGTCGGACGGGGTGTCGATGTCCCAGCCCTGCTGTTCGGCGATGTGCGCCGGCGCGAGCCCACCGATGATGCCGTGGACGCTACCGAAGGCGAACCACTCCGGGACGGAGACGCCCTCCTTGTAGGTGATGGTGACGGTCTTGCCGTCGTCCGAGCCCTCGACGTCCTCGATGATGTCGAAGGAACCGGAGGAGCGGGGGCGGCAGCCTTCGCAGTGGCCCTCGTCCTCGCTGGTGCTCATCATCCACAGAATTCGCACGTCGTCGGCGCTGATCGGGGTGCCGTCGTTCCAGACCGCGTCCTCGTTGAGCTGCCACTCGGTGATGAACGGGTCCTCGCTGATCAGCGCCGGCTCATCCGCGAGCACGTCCATGTTGTACTCGTACTCACCATCCGGCAGGTACTGCCCGAAATAGGGGAGAATGCCATGGATGGCCTGCAACGTGTAGACCGAGCCGCCCTCCGGCGACCAGGGGAAGTACGCGTCCGGGGTGGCGTCCAGGATCCAGGTGAGCTCGCCGCCCTCCTGCGTGTCGCCACTGTTGCACTCGTTGGGGTTCTCGACGCAGTCCTCGAAACCGCTCCCAGCTTGGCTGTCACTCTCCTCGCCGGCACCGCAGCCGACCAGGACCAATGCGGTCGCGGCACTCGCCGCCACCACTCCTGCCAGTCTTCTTCGCATCGTGTGTTCGTTCTCCTTCTCACCTCCCCGAGGCCCGCCGCGGTAGCGGCGCGGGGCTCGGGCGGTGGTTCACAGGGCTGCCTCCCCAAGACACAGGGGTCCGGTGCGGGACCTTACCGTCCCGCACCAGACCCCCGCTAGCCAGGAGTTATTCTGCCCTACTGGGCAGCTTCGCCCCAATAGTGGTGCTCATACATCGCCCGGAGGCTGGTGTTCGTGTTGTCGCGGACGTTGGCGTAGTCCTCCGAGACGAACACATACACCGGCGAGTCGTAGAGCGGCAGCACGTATGCGTCGTCCACGACCAGCTCCATCATCTGGTCGTGCAGCGCCGCCGACTCCTCCAGCGTGGGTGCCTGCTGCTCCTGCTCGATCAGCGCGTCCACCTCGTCGTTGCTGTAGTTGCCGTAGTTCGAGCTGCTGCCGGTCTCCCAGTACTGGCTGCCGATGCCGGTGAAGAGCGGGCTACCGCTCCAGCCGTACTGCATGAGGTCGTAGTCCTGGGCGACCAGGGTGCCACCGAGGTCGTCGGTCGGCTCGATGTTGGCCTCGATGCCGATCTCCGCCAGGTAGCCCTGGATCAGCTGCTGGGCGGTGGCCCGCGCCGGCGCCGAGGTGGAGCGCAGCCGGAACGGCCCCACGGTCTCGCCGTCGTAGGTCAACCCACCCGGGCCCTCGTCCATGCCCTCGAAGCCGGCGGCCTCCAGGATCTCCCGCGCCATCTCGACGTCGCCGGTGCCCTGCCCGGTGCCCTCAAGATGGTCGACGTGGAACTCGCTGTCCTCGCTGTGCACATGGTTGGTACGCAACTGGTAGTCGGGGAAGATGGCGGCGAAGTTCCGGTCCGCGATGTCCTCGGCGTCGACCGCGACGAAGATCGCCTCCCGCAGCTCCTGGTGCTCACCCAGCCACTGGTTGTCCAGGTTCAGGTCAAGGTGCTCCCAGGACGGCCCGGGCTGGATGTGCACCCGGACGCCCTCCATGTCCCGCACCTGCCGGACCACGTCCTCGGCGAAGCCGGCGGGCGACCCGCCGTGCAGCTCGTCGTTCTGCAGCGCCGGCAGCCAGGTGTCCTCATCGGTCAGGAACCGCATCACCAGCCGGTCCAGGGTCGGCTGCACCTCGCCGTACCAGTTCGGGTTCGGCACCTTCACCACCTGGGTGTCGATGTCGAACGACTCGAGCAGGTAGGGGCCGCCGGAGAACTCGGCCGGGTTGTCATTCAGGTACTCGAAGTACTCACCGAGGTCGGACGGGGTGTCGATGTCCCAGCCCTGCTGCTCGGCGACGTGCGCCGGCGCGATCCCACCGATGATGTTGTGGGCGCTACCGAACGAGAACCACTCCGGGACGGCGATCCCGTCCTTGTAGGTGATGGTGACGGTCTTGCCGTCCTCCGAGCCCGACACGTCTTCGATCACGTCGAAGTTGCCGGTGGCCCGCGGGCGGCAGCCTTCGCAGTGGCCCTCGCCCTCGCTGGTGCTCATCATCCAGGTGATCCGCACGTCGTCAGCGCTGATCGGGGTGCCGTCGTTCCACTCGGCCGCCTCGTCGAGCTGGAACTCGACCACGAACGGGTCTTCGCTGAGCAGCTCCGGCTCGGCGGCGAGGACGTCCATGTTGTAGTCGTACTCGCCATCAGGCATGAACTGCCCGAAGTAGGGCAGAATCCCGTGGATGGCCTGCAGCGTGTAGACCGAGCCACCCTCGGAAGACCACGGGAAGTAGCCGTCGGGGGCCTGATCCAGGGCCCAGACCATGGTGCCGCCGTCGGCGCGGTCGGCGGTGTTGCACTCGTTGGGGTTCTCCACACAGTCTTCGAAGCCAGGCGCGGCGTCAGTATCGCTCGACTCGGCCGCGCACCCGGCCAGCACCAGCGCGGTGCCGGCACCCGCCGCCACCGCCAGGCTGAACCATCGTCTCCGCATCGTCGTCTCTCGCATCTCTCTCAGAGCCACCTCATCTGGGATAGGTCGACGAGATGGCTGGCCGGCCGCCCCGGCCATGACCCGCCACGGCCGAGACGCTGAGGCGAGGATGAGCGGTACACCTCAGCGGCGAGCTTGAGGAGAACCAAACGAGCGCGCCGTGGGTGGGGCCCGGGGGTGCTGACCCTGGGCCCCACCAATTGCGGCACTGAAGGAGACCGCACTCTGACGGAGTCTGACACCCGCCCCCGCCAGTGGTGGGCCCACCGGGCGGATAACCGGTGGACCACCCAGTTAACAATGCCGTATCAACTCCGCTAAGAACTTGATGCGTTCCAAACGTCGGCTCGGCGTACCGTGGAGAAGTGACTGCCCGCCACGGTGACCTGACTCTGTGTCTCACCGGTGATGTCATGACCGGGCGCGGCGTCGACCAGCTACTGCCCCATCCGGGCGACCCGCAGCTGTGGGAAGGCTACGTCACCGACGCCCGCACCTACCTCGCGCTCGCCGAGACCGCCCACGGGCCGGCCCCGCGCCCCGCCGACCCGAGCTGGCCCTGGGGAGAGGTGCTAGACCGGCTCGCCGCGGCCGAACCAGCGGTCCGCATCATCAACCTGGAGACCAGCATCACCAGCCGCGGCGCACCCGAGCCCGGCAAAGCGGTGCACTACCGGATGTCCCCGGCGAACATCGACGTCATCCGCATCGCCCGACCGGACGCCTGCATCCTGGCGAACAACCACACCCTGGACTTCGGCCCCGTCGGCCTGCTCGACACGCTCGACGCGCTCGCTTCGGTGGGCCTCACCCCCGTCGGGGCCGGCGTTGACGCCGCCACCGCCGCCGCGCCCGCGGCCATCCCGGTCGCCGGGGGCGCCTGTCGGGTCATCGTCGCCGGCTACGGCAGCGGCACCGCCGGGGTACCCCGGCACTGGGCGGCGACGGCCGGCCGGCCCGGCGTCAATCTGCTGCCCGACCTGTCGACCACCACCGCCGGCGCCGTCGCCGACCAGCTGCGGGCGGCGGCCCGGCCGGGTGACATCACGGTCGCCTCTGTCCACTGGGGCGCAAACTGGGGGTACGAGGTCCCGGCCGCTCAGACAGCCTTCGCGCACCGCCTGATCGACGGCGGCGTAGATCTGGTGCACGGCCACTCGTCGCATCATTTCCGCCCGATCGAGTTCTACCGGGGGCGCCCGATCCTCTACGGCTGCGGCGACCTCATCGACGACTACGAGGGGATCACCGGGTACGAGCGTTTCCGGCCCGACCTACGGCTGCTCTACTTTGCCCGGTTCGCCGTCGCCACCGGCGAGCTGCGAGGCCTCAGCATGGCGCCGCTGCGGATGCGGCGACTCCAGCTGGCGCCGACCACCGTTGCGGAGACGACGCTGCTCGCCGCGACCCTGGACCAGCTCAGCCGCCCGTACGGGAGTCGGGTGCTGGTCGACGGGGACGGCACCCTCCGGGTGGAGCCGGATCACGGATGACCGAACGGGCCCGCCGCATAGACCGGCGGCGCTGCCACCCGGCGGTCGTCGAAGTCGAAGCCGAGCCGGTCCACCACCTCGACCACCCCCGGCACCGCGCTGGTCAGCTTCACCGCCAGTTGCTGGGTGGAGAATCGGTCCACCCGGCCGGTGAGCGTGACCACCCCGTTTCGGGAACGGACCCGGATCGTGTCCGGCTCCACCCACAGGGTCCGGCGCAGCACCTCCTCGGCGACATCCCGCTCGATCTCCGCGTCCGGCCGCAGGTAGACCCGCAGCAGGTCGGAGCGGGCGACGACGCCGACCAACCGGCCGTCCGAGTCGGTGACCGGCAATCGTTTCACCGACTCGGTATCCATCAGCCGGGCCGCCACCGACAAGCTGGCGCCAGCACCGATGGTGACCGCGGGCGTCGACATCAACTGCCGGGCCACCCCGCCCCGCGCCTTCGTCCGCGCCTGCCGTTGCCGCGGACCGGCCAGGAGATGATGGTGATGGCCCTCCTCGGCGCCACCATACTCCACTTTATACATAAGGTCGGTGGCGGAGACCACCCCCACCACTCGGCCCTCGGCATCGAGCACCGGTACCGCACTTACCCGCCGGGCAACCAGCGTGTCGGCGATCTCCCGATAGGGAGTATCCGCGGTCACGGTGGCTACGCCGGTAGTCATCACGTCGTCTACCAGCCAGGTACGCATCGTCTTAACCTCAGCCTCTCGTCGCCGGCAAGCGTCTCGGGGCCCTCAGCCTCTGGTCGCCGGGCTGAATCGACGCTAACTAGCCGAGCCACCAGCGGGTCAGAGCCACCGGTCACTATCCGGCGACGCCGCACGTCCCCCCTCGACGGGGCGAAAGTCCCGCGCCGCGGAGGCCGGAAAGGCCACGGCGCCACTCGGCCGTCAGCCGCCGAGCCAGACCCGCTCGTGCGTCATCTGCCCGATGTCGTCCGCCGCGGTCTCCCGGAGCTTGCCGGCGAGGTCGCTCAACGCCCGCGCCGCCGCGAGTTCGTCGCCGATCTCCGGCACCTCAAGATCGGTCGGGTTCCGCCAGGCGACTCCGACGCCCCGTAGCTCAACCCCCTTGCCGGTCCGCAACCGCGCCTCCGCCTGGGTCCGGCGTTCGTCGTCGTGCTCGCTGATCTCGACCTCGACCGCCCAGCTCTTCATCGCCGTCATCGCGCTCACCCCCGTCTGCGTCCGCCGGGAGGCCCGAGCGCCCGGGCGCACCCCCGCCGGGCCACCCCCTCAACTCAATCGTGGCCCAGATCACCCCCCGACCGCCAGAATTCTCCACGAGCACGTCGAAAACCCGCCCGCCCCGGCGACGAGTAAGTGACGCTGGCAACCGCCCAGTGCCGACATCTACTCACCAGAGGAGAGAAGAATGCGAGTGATGGTGCTAGTGAAGGCCTCCGAGGATTCTGAGGCCGGAGTGCTGCCCACCGAGGCGGAGCTGGCCGACATGAGCTCCTACAACGAGCAACTGGCCGAAGCCGGGGTGATCCTGGCCGGTGAAGGGTTGCACCCCAGCGACCGTGGCGTCCGGCTGCGCTACAGCGGCCGGGACCGCACCATCCGCGACGGTCCGTTCACCGAGACCAAGGAGCTGATCGCCGGCTTCTGGCTATGGCAGGTCAGCTCGCTCGCGGAGGCGATCGAATGGGCCAAGCGGATCCCGTTCCCCGACGGCGAGGTGGAGATCCGGCCAGTCTTCGAGGCCGAGGACTTCGGGGACGAATTCACCACCGAGCTCCGCGAACGCGAAGCACGGCTCCGCGCCCAACTCGAGGCGCAACAGGGCTGATGCCGCCCCGCCAGTCCGGCGCGGACGACCGCCTCAGCCGGCGGCGTCCGCGTCCGGGGCCGCGGCCGGCGCCGGGGAACCCGACCGCTGCCTCGGCACCACTGGATCGGTCGCCGCCGGCTCGCCCGGGTAGGCGACTCCGATCTGCTGCCGCACCGTATCCATGATGGACATCATCGCCAGGGTCGTCTCGTGCGGCACCAGCGGACTCTCGGTGAGCCCGGCGCGTAGACAGCGGTGCACCTCGGCGGCTTGCGGCACGTATCCGTTACCCACTAGCGGCGCCTCGATCGGCTCCGGCGAACCGCCGCCCGTCGGGTGCAGCACCGCCCGCTCCGGGCGGAAGAAGAGCGGCTCCAGCTCGATCCGGCCATGCCGACCGGTGATCGACCCGCCGATCCGGGTGCCGCCGATAAAACCACAGGTCAACGCCGCGATAGCGCCCGAGTCGTAGCCCAGCAGCAGACCAGTCTGCTGATCCACCCCCTCCGGGGTGAGCGAAGCCTGAGCGCTGATCGTCGCCGGCGTCCCCAGCACCAGGTGCGCCAGGGTAAGCGGATAGATCCCCAGGTCGAGCAGCGCCCCGCCGCCGAGCGCCGGATCCCGCAGCCGGTGCTCCGGCGGCACCGGGCCCGGGAGGCCGAAGTCGGCGTGGACCGCGGTCACCTCACCGATCGCCCCGTCGGCCAGCCGCTCCGCGACGCGCCGGATCACCGGGTTGCACCGGGTCCACATCGCCTCCATGAAGAAGACCCCAGCCTCGCGGGCGAGCGCGACCAACTCGGCGGCGGCCTGGCGACTGAGCGTAACCGGCTTCTCGCACAACACCGCCCGGCCAGCGGTCAGGCAGAGCTTCGCCGCCTCGTAGTGGGCCGCGTGCGGAGTCGCCACATACACCACGTCGACCTGCTCATCGGCGGCGAGTGACGCCCAGTCCCCGTACGCCCGGGGGATCTGATGCCGCTGCGCGAACTCATCCGCCGCCGCCTGCGTCCGCGACCCCACCGCCACCACCTCGGCGTCCGGCATGGTCTGCAGATCCTCGACGAACGTGCGGGCAATGCTGCCGGTGGCGAGAATGCCCCACCGTACGGGTCGGTCGCTCATGACGCCTCAGGCTACCCGGTGACCCCACCATCCGCGTACGCTCACGGAGTGGACGCCTACCTCATCGATGCGGTCCGTACCCCCTTCGGCAAGCACAAAGGGGGTCTGTCGCAGGTGCGCGCGGACGACCTCGCCGCGTTGCCGCTGCGGGCGCTGCTCGACCGCCACCCGAGCCTCGACCCGGCCGAGATCGACGACGTCATCCTCGGCGACAGCAACGGCGCCGGCGAAGACAACCGCAACGTCGCCCGGATGGCGGTGCTGCTCGCCGACCTACCCACCACCGTCCCCGGCGTGACCGTCAACCGGCTCTGCGGCTCCGGCGCCGAGGCGATCATCCAGGCCACCCGGGCGGTCCGCGCCGGCGACGCCGACGTGGTGGTCGCCGGCGGGATGGAGAGCATGAGCCGGGCGCCGTTCGTCATGGCCCGCCCGGACACCGCCTTCCCCACCTCGCTGGAGCTGCTGCCCACCCAGCTGGGCTGGCGGATGGTCAACCCCAAATTCCCAGCACAGTGGACCGCCTCGCTGGGGGCGTGCGCGGAGGCGGTCGCCGCCGAATACGGCATCGGCCGGAGCGCACAGGACGAATGGGCGCTGCGCTCCCACGAACGGGCGGCCCAGGCCTGGGAGAAAGGCCTCCACGACGGCTACGCGCTGCCGGTCGGCGAGGTCACCCGGGACGAATCGATCCGCCCAGGGACCTCGATCGAGGCGCTCGCCGGGCTGAAGCCCGCGTTCAGCCGCGACGGCGCGGTCACCGCCGGCAACTCGTCGCCGCTCAACGACGGCTCGATCGCGACCCTGGTGGGGCCGATCGAACTCGCCTCCGAGCTCGGGGTGGCGCCGCTGGGTCGAGTGGTCACCAGCGCGGTGGTGGCGGTGGAGCCACAGCGGTTCTCGGTCGCCCCGGTCCCGGCCATCGCCCGCGCCCTCGCCCGCGCCGACCTGCGCCCCGCCGACATCGACGTCTGGGAGATCAACGAGGCGTTCGCCGCGATGGTCCTTTCCTGCCTGCACGAACTACCCGACGCGGTCGGCGCCCCGATCGACCACGAACGGGTCAACCCGAACGGCGGCGCGCTCGCGATCGGCCACCCGTTGGGCGCCTCGGCGCCCCGGGTCATCGTCGACACCTGCCGGGAGCTGCGACGCCGCGGCGGCGGCTACGGGGTCGCCGCCGCCTGCATCGGCGTCGGCCAGGGCATCGCGGTGGTGCTGCATGTCGACTGACCGGACCGCCGGCCCGGCCACCCCACCTGACCTGCTCACCCGGCTAGCGGCGCAGGCTGCCCAGTTCACCGCGTCCGGAGCGGCGCCGGCCGAGCCCCGGCTCGCCGCCACCGTGCTGCTGCTGCGACCGGCCTCCCCGGGTCTGCAGGTCTACATGCTGCGCCGGACCACCAGCATGGCGTTCGCCTCCGGCATGTACGCGTTTCCCGGCGGCTCGGTCGACCCGGCGGACGCGGACGGTCCGCCGCTGGCCGGCCCCTGGGCAGGCCGGCTGGGTCGACCCGAGCCGGAAGCGGCGGCGGTGGTCCGGGCGGCGGTCCGGGAGGTCGCCGAAGAAACCGGGGTGACGGTCGACCCGGACGAACTACTCCCGTGGACCCGGTGGATCACCCCGGAGTTCGAGCCCCGCCGCTACGACACCTACTTCTTCGTGACTCCGCTGCCCGCCGGGGTCGCGCCCGCCGACGTCTCCGGCGAGGCGGACCACACCGAGTGGGTCCGGCCGGCCGATGCGGTGGCCCGGGCCGACACGGGCGAAATCCTGATGCTGCCGCCGACCGCGGTCACCCTCGGCGAGCTCGCCGCCTACGGCTCGGTGGAGGCGGTGCTCGCCGGCGCCGCCGACCGGGACGCCGCCACCGCGATCCTGCCCCGAGTGGAGCATGACGCAGACGGTAGCCCTCGACTCGTCCTCTGAGCCACGGAAGGTATCCCATCTGGCAAGACGAGGTGACCGTCGCCGGCAGCAATGGCACCCTGGCGCTTATTGCGATTTTAGCAATCTCGCTGCTAGGGTAACCCTATGGCACTCAGTACTGAGAGGTTGAGCGCTCGCATTCGGGAAGCAATGCGAGCGGCAGGCCTGACCCAGGTTGAGTTGGCCAACGCCGCAGAGATGGATCCGACAGCCTTGAACAAAGCGCTCATGGGACGCCGAGGGTTGAAGTCGCTCGAAGTGGCACTGATCGCTGAAGCGCTAGGCCAATCGACCGACGCGCTGTTGGCCGACGACGACATGGCCGTCTCTCCGCCTGCCTTCGCGGCCCGGCTCCAGGTTGTGGCGAGTCCGGCGGTGGAGAAGGCGATGGCTTGGGCGGAGCAACTCCGCGAGGTGGACCGGCTGCTCAACGAGCTGGGCTATCCCGAGACCTCGCCGCTCCGGCTGGAGGTACCGCCGGCCACGGGTGACCCTGTCCGGCAGGGGGAGAGGCTCGCGGCGACCATGCGCCAGCAGGCGGCCGTGGGCGCAGCCGACCTGCCGCAGGGGGCAGATCAGCTCGCTGCCTGGGCGGAACGGGCATTCGGTATCGATGTCTGCATGACGGCCTTGCCCGTCGGCCTCGATGGTCTTGCGCTCAGTGACGGACGGCTTCGTCTGGCCCTGGTCTCGACCGGAGTGGCCGCCACCCGGCAACGCTTCACCATCGCGCACGAGATCTGCCACCTCGCCTGCGGTGACGGCGCCACCTTCACGCTCGATGAGAACGTGTTCGGCGAGCGGACCCCAGAAGAGAGGCGCGCGAACGCTTTCGCCGCAGCCTTTCTGATGCCGGCGGAAGCGATCGAGCAGGCAATCACCGGCCGAGCTATCACAGCGGCCGTGGTCAGCGACCTTCTCGGGCGGTTCCGAGTCAGCCTCGACGCGTTCGCGTTCCGCCTCCACAACCTCAACATCGTCGACGCCGCCGGCCGGGACCGCGTCCGATCTATGTATTCGCAGGTGACGTTACGCCCGGGTCGGGTTGACGACCTTCAGGCCCGCAACGACCGGCGAGCACCGGGTGGGCTGTTGAAACGGGTAATGGCCGCCTATCACGCCGGAGAGATCGGCATTCGGGTGGTAGCTCAAGTCCTGGACACGGACGTCGAATTGCTGCTGGGCGAGTTGAGCCCGCCACGATTCCCCGGCGCGCCCGCCGCTGACACGCAGCACCACGGTTACGAGTTGTGACCACTTCAGGTCGCGTCTTGTTCGACACCTGCACTCTAGAAAACTTCGCGGTCGTCGCGCGGTTGGACCTCCTCGAAGTGTGCTACTCGGGCCGGTGCGGCTGGACCACCGCCGTTGAGTGGGAGATCCGGCGAGGCGCCGCCCAACGACCTCACCTGCGACTGTTACAGGGCGTGACCTGGCTCGGAGACCCCATCGACAGCGACGACAACGACACTCTTCAGCAGATCGACCGGGTCCGTCGGGCGCTCGGCGGGGCGCCGACGCGGCCTTTCGAGCACCTGGGCGAGGCTCAGATGCTCCATCATGTACAACACGTGGAAGTCAGCGCCTCGATCGCCACCGACGATCGGGCGGCGTACGACATGGCCTTGCGGCGAGGGCTTCAGGTCATAGATACACCGGAGATACTGCGGACCTGCTACGAAAGGCAACTACTGTCCTGCCCGGAGGCGTTCGAGCTACTGACCAAGATGGCCCAAGCCGGTCGTGGCGTGGCGGTGCCGGACAACCACTGGCACATCTGCCCACCTGATCCGTAAGTCGGCTGGCGCGCAGTGACGTCTGCCCGGATGCGGGTCGCATCCGGGCAGACGTGACTGCGGCTCATCCCGGCAGCGCCAAAGTCAGGCGCTGGCCGACAAGTCCACCTGCGGATAGAGCGGGTGCGCCGCCATCAGCTCGGCGGCCCGGGCGGCGACCTTGCTGGCGACCGCGTCGTCCAGCCGGTGCTTCGCCTTCGACGCCCCGCCGTCGGCGGTGGCGGCCGGGCTGGTCTGGCTCAGCACGGTGTGGATCAGATCCGCCACCTCGTCCATCTCCGCCACCCCGAGGCCGCGGCTGGTCAGCGCCGGGGTCCCCAGCCGGATGCCGGAGGTGTACCAGGCACCGTTCGGATCCTTCGGGATCGAGTTGCGGTTGGTGACCACGCCCGAGTCGAGCAGCGCATTCTCCGCCTGCCGCCCGGTGACCCCGTAGCCGCCGACGTCCAACAGCACCAGATGGTTGTCGGTGCCCCCGGTGACGATAGTCGCGCCCCGCCGCTGCAGCCCGTCGGCGAGCGCCCGGGAGTTGTCGACGATCTGCCGGGCGTACTGCTGGAAGCCGGGCTGGCGCGCCTCCGCCAACGCCACCGCCTTCGCGGCCATCACGTGCGACAGCGGGCCGCCCAGCACCATCGGGCAACCCCGATCGACCTCACTGGCCAGCTCTTCCTGGCACAACACCAGCCCGCCGCGCGGGCCGCGCAGCGACTTGTGGGTGGTGGTGGTGACGATCTGGGCGTGCGGCACCGGGTCGTAATCGCCGGTCAGCACCTTGCCCGCCACCAGACCGGCAAAGTGAGCCATATCCACCATCAGCGTCGCGCCGACCTCGTCGGCAATGTCGCGCATCGTGGCAAAGTTGATCAAACGGGGGTACGCGGAGTAGCCGGCGACGATCACCAACGGCCGGAACTCGCGGGCCAACTCCCGCAGCGCCGCGTAGTCGACCAGCCCGGTCGCCGGATCGACGCCGTAGCTGCGCTGCTCGAACATCTTGCCGGAGATGTTGGGGCGGAAACCGTGCGTCAAGTGGCCACCGGCGTCCAGCGACATCCCGAGCGCGCGCTGGTTGCCCAACTCCTGGCGAAGCTGCTCCCAATCGGCCTCAGACAGGTCATTGACGTGCTTCGCCTGCGCCTTCGCCAGCGCCGGCGCCTCCACCCGGTGCGCCAGAATCGCCCAGAACGCCACCAGGTTCGCGTCGATCCCGGAGTGTGGCTGCACGTACGCGTGCGGCGCCCCGAACAACTCCCGGGCATGCTCGGCGGCGATCGACTCGACGGTGTCGACGTTGCGGCAGCCGGCGTAGAACCGGCGACCGACGGTGCCCTCGGCGTACTTGTCGGACAGCCAGTTGCCCATCGCCGCCAGCACCGCCGGCGAGGCGTAGTTCTCGCTGGCGATCAGCTTCAGTGACTCCCGCTGGTCGGTCAGCTCCTGCCGGATCGCGTCGGCGATCCGGGGCTCTACGGTCGCCACCACGTCGAGCGCGCTCGTGAAGGCGGTGGACTCAGGGTTGGCGGAATCGGTCACGTTGCCCCTCTCCTTGCCAATACGGTCAAGGCCCAGGCGCGCGGCACGAGGTCACAACGACCAGGGCCGCTTCCTGATGGTTGACCCCATCCGCTCACGCCAGTCACGGCCCTGTCCCGACCTTAGCAGCGTGGCCGATGGCGGGGCAGTGGCGCCAACCGGAGCGGCCCACCGCCGACCACGCCCGCCCCCGCCCAAACCCAGGTCAGCCCCTGGTCGGCCCAGGGTCAGCCCCTGGTCGGCCCAGGGTCAGCCCAGGTCAGCTTGGCTCGCAACGCAGCAGCGCGGCGCCGTGCCGGTCCAGCGTGAGCCGCAGCGGGTCAGCCACCGGCAGATCCCGCCGCTGCCACAGGTCCCGCAGCCTTGCCGGCCGGGAGATCCCCAGCTCCGCCCAGGGGATGCACACCTCCGCTGCCGCCGGGCCGGTGTGGAACACCGCCAGATAATGCCCCCGGGGCGCGGTGGCGGTCCAGGCGATCGTGCTGCCCGCCCGGTAAACCTCCCGGGCGCCGCTGCCCTCGCGCAGCACCGTCACCACCTCCGGGTTGGTCAGCAGCGTCAACGTCGACGGGTCGGTGCTGGTCAGGTCGCAGCCGAGCATCAACGGCGAGCGCGCGATCGACCAGAGGCTGAGCATGGTGACCTGCTCCGGCACCGTCAGCCGGGTCTCGCGCGCCTCGCCCACTTCGGCCCGGATCCCGATCCGGCCCAGCGGCAACATGTCGGCGTCCGGCCACGCCTCCGGCCCGGCGTACGGCGCCCAGGCGGCGAGCCGGTCGAACTGGGCGGCGACATCTTCCCAGCGGTCCCAGAGGTCGCCGGAGATCCGCCACAGCTGGGCATGTTTGGCCAGATGCTCGGCCCGGCCGACCGGCAGATCCGTGCCCGGCGAGAGGCTGAGCACCATCGGCCGGCCACAGCGCTCGATGGCGAGGGCGAACGCCTCGACGTCGGCCGCCCAGTACGGCGCGATCATGTCGTCCGCCTTGACGTAGTCGACCCCCCACTCGGCGAAGAGCGCAAGCAGCGAGTCGTAGTAGGCCTGGGCACCCGGGTGCCGGTGGTCGAGCCCGAAGTTGTCGGTGATCCAGGTGCTGGTGGCGCGCCGGTCGGCGACCTCGGCGGCGGTGACCTCGGTGCCCAACACCGGAACCCGCGCCTCCACCGCGGGCCGGGGGATGCCGCGCAGCACATGCACCCCGAACTTGAGCCCGAGGCTGTGGACGTAGTCGGCGAGCGGGCGGAAACCCAGACCGCCGGCGGCCGACGGGAAACGGTTCGGCGCGGGCAGCGGCCGGCCGACCTCGTCCAGCACCAGGTCGGCGTGGGGGCGGTAGCCACCGGCGCGCGCGGACGGCTCATACCACTGGATGTCGACGACGACATATTCCCATCCGACATCGGCGAGTCGATCGGCCATCACCAATGCGTTACCGCGTACCTCATCCTCAGTGACCGAGGTGCCGAAGCAATCCCAACTGTTCCACCCCATCGGCGGCGTCGACGCCAACGGGGGAGATCTGTCCATGGTCCGCAGTGTACCGCCGCCCGCCCCCCACTGGGGTTGATCATGGGGTTTGGGACCGATTTCGTGCCCCATCATGAACCTAAGTCCATGATCAACCCGGAGGGGTGGGGGTTAGCGGACTTCGGCGGCGAGGTGGCGGGGTTCGCCGGTGATGAGGTACCGCAGTCTGGCACCGATGATCGCGGCGTGGTCGGCGATCCGGTCCGCCGCCCGTCCCGCCGCCATGATCCCCATCGCCAGCCGGGCCGCCTCCGGCCCGTCGTACTGACGCAGATCATGCACCAGCTGCTCGTAATGGTGCTCCAGCGTGTGCTGCCGGGTGGCGAGCGCAGTCGCTCCCGCCAGATCCTGCGCCGACCAGGCGGCCAGCGCGGTACGGTACTGCTCCACCGCGCCGGCCACCAGATTCAGCAGTGACTCCCAGATGCTGCCCGCCGAGCGCAGCAGCGGCACCTCCTCGGCGAGCTTGGTGACCCGCAGGCTCAGGTCCCCCACCCGCTCCAGCTCCCCGGTAATCCGCAGCACCGAGACGATGAATCGCAGATCGGTGGCGACCGGCGACTCCAGCGTCAACAACTGGTAGCAGCGCTCGGTGAGCGACACGTTCATGGCGTCGATCTCGTCGTCGGCCACCAGCGCCGGCGCGATCAGCGAGACATCCCCGGTACGCAGCACCTGCCCCATCCGGGCCAGGTTCTCGTCCACCCGCAGCCCCATCAGCTCCACCTGCAGCCGTAGCTGCTCCAGCTCGCCGTGGAAGTGCCGGGACGGATTGGCGATCCCCACCGGCGCCATGCCCTATCCGAACCGGCCGGTGACGTAGTTCTCGGTGCGCTCGTCACTCGGGTTGGAGAAGATCTTCGAGGTCTCGTCGTACTCGACCAGCAGCCCGGTCCGGGTGTCCGACTCCGGGTTCACCTCGGTGACGAAGAATGCCGTCCGGTCACTGATCCGGGCCGCCTGCTGCATGTTGTGGGTCACGATCACGATCGTGTACTTGTCTTTGATCTGCTGCATCAGATCCTCGATCCGGGCGGTGGCGATCGGGTCCAGCGCCGAACACGGCTCGTCCATCAACACCACCTCCGGCTCCACCGCGATCGCCCGGGCGATACACAGCCGCTGCTGCTGCCCACCCGACAGGCTCAACCCGGACTCTTTAAGCTTGCCCTTCACCTCGTCCCACAGCGCCGCACCCTTGAGTGCCTGCTCGACGATGCCCTCCAGCGCCGACCCGCGTACCCCGTTGAGCCGGGGACCGAACGCCACATTGTCGAAGATGGACTTCGGGAACGGGTTCGGCTTCTGGAACACCATCCCGATCCGCCGCCGCACCTCCACCGGATCGATCTCCGCGTCGTAGATGTTCTCGCCGTGGTACGCCACCGTACCCTCGACCCGGGCCCCTGGAATCAGATCGTTCATCCGGTTCAACGACCGCAACAACGTCGACTTGCCACACCCCGACGGCCCGATCAACGCCGTAATCTCGTGCTTGGCCACATCGAAGCTGACGTCCCGGACCGCCTTGAAGGCGCCGTAGAAGACGTTCACACCGTGCAGGTCGAAGACCAGCTCACGCTGGTGCGCAGGCGGATCCTGGTCGGCGTCGCGGACGATGTCGTGCAGATGCAACGGGTTCGTGCTCGTGGTCTCGGCTACGCTGGCGTCAGCCATTGCTCGCTCCTTCGATGTCTCTGCGGCCTCGGCCGACTGGTCCGAACGCTCCACTGACAGGTCGTCGCTCATCGGTCACATTCCTTCCCGGCGGGCGGCGAACCGGGCGCCCACCGTGCGGGCGATCACGGTAAAGATCAGTGTGATCGCGACCAGGCACAGCGCCCCGCCCCACGCCTTCTCCAGCCCGGGTGGGAATGGCTGCCGGGCGTGCTGGTAGATCAGCTGCGGCAACGAGGTCTGTGCCTCACCCTGGAAAGCGGTCACCATGTAGAGCGAACCGAGCGCGGTCAACAGCAGCGGCGCGGTCTCGCCGGCCCCGCGCGCCACCGCCAGCATCGACCCGGTGGCCAGGCCCGGTGCAGCCGCCGGTAGCACCACCCGGGTGGTGGTCTGCCACTTCCGGGCGCCCAGCCCGGCCGAGGCGTTACGAACGCTGTCCGGCACCAGCTTCAGCATCTCCTCGCAGGAACGCACCACGATCGGCAGCATGATCAGCGCGATCGCAATTCCGGCGACGAAGGTGCCGAATCCGAGCCCCAGACCGGTGCCCCGGATCAGGGTCGCGTAGACGACCAGACCGACGAAGATGCTCGGCACGCCGGTCATCACGTCGGTGACGAACCGAACCGCGCTGGCCAGCTTCCCGCCCTTGCCGTACTCCACCAGATAGACCGAGGTCGCGACGCCCATAATCACTGCGAGCGGGATCGCGATCACCATGATGTAGAAGGTGCCGAAGAACCCGTGGCGGAAGCCGCCGCCCTCCCGCTGGAACGGCCCCTGGTCGCTGGTAAAGAACTCGATCGCGATCGCGCCGACCCCTCGCTGCAGGACCACATAGAGGATCAGCAGCAGCGGGATACAGGCGATGACGATGGCAATCGTCAACAGCACGTTGACGACGGAGTTGACCAGTTTCCGGTTGCGAGTACGGGGGCTGATATGGCGCAGACTCGGCCGCTGCTCGGCCGGCGCCGGCGCGCTCGGCGGGGTCAACAGATCGGTCATACGGCAGCGTCTCCTGTGATCCGGCCGAGCCGCCAGACGAGCAGGCGGGCCAGCACGTTGATGGTGAGGGTGAAGACAAAGAGCGCGACCCCGATCGCCATCAGGCCGAGTACGGTCTCGGGCCAGGCGTCGGCGAAGGTGGTGGCGATGTGGGCCGCCATCGAGTCGCCGCCGAAGAGCAGGCTGGCGCCCATCCGCTGGGAGCCGCCGATCAGCATCGCAACCGCGATCGTCTCGCCGACCGCTCGGCCCAGCCCGAGCATCGACCCGCCGACGATCCCCGAGAAGCTGCGCGGGATCAGCACCTTGCGGATCACCTCCCAGCGAGTGGCGCCGAGGCCGTAGGCGGCGTGCATCTCATCGGTGGGGGCGGCGGCGAAGACCTCCCGGATGATCGCGGTCATGATCGGCAGAATCATGATCGCCAACACCACACCGGCCGAGAGGTAGTTGACGCTGACCACCGGACCTTCGAAGAGGAAGGTGTTGCCGAACCATTCGTGCATCGGTTCCAGCACATACGGCCGCAGGATCACCGGGACGAACCAGAGCAGCCCCCACAGCCCGTACACGATCGACGGGATGGCAGCCAGCGTCTCCACCCAGTACGAGAGGGGGTTGCGCAGGCGGCGTGGCGCCAGCTGGGTGATGTAGAGCGCGACCGCGATCGACAGCGGCAGCGCCAGCACCAGCGCGATGATCGACGTGACCAGCGTGCCGTAGATGAACGGCAAGGCACCATAGGTGCCTTCCATCTCGGCCGGATCGTTGCTGCGGGTATGACCGGCGGTCCACTGCTCACCGAAGAGGAAGCCGAAGAATCCTTCCTTCTGGAAGATCGGCCAGGCGTCGGCCGTGGTGCGCAGGATCATCACGCCCAGGATCAGCAACACCAGAACCCCGGCGGTGGTCACGAACCACCGGAAGATCGGGTCGCCGAGCCGGTTGCGGGCCGAGCCCCGCAGTTGCGAGCGGATGCCGTTCGGGGCGGGTGTCAACTCTCTGCTCTCCTTGCCGTGATCGACCGGTGCCCCGGCCCCGCCGGCCGATCATGAACTAGTCAGCAGACTCGCCGAGCGGGTCGGCTAACCAGCTCATGATCGGCGGGCGAGAACCTCCGGGGAGCCGGTGGGCTAGTCCTGCTGGCCGATCCGGTCGAGCTCGCTCAGCACCCGGTCCCTGACCGCGTCGCCCAGCGGGGCGTAGCCGAGCTCGGTCGCGTACTCGTTACCGTCCTGCAGCGCCCAGCTCCAGAACTCCTGCAGCAGCTCGGCCTTGTTGTCGTCGTACCCGCACTCGTAGAAGAAGTTCCAGACCGCGCCGGTGATCGGGTAGCCTTCGCCGCCGATGCCCAGGATCGAGAACTGGTAGGAATCCGGGATCTCCAGCCCGTCCAGCCCGGCGCTGGTCGCCTCCAGCGTGGGGTAGATCTCGTTGCCGTCGGCGTTGATCAACTGCGCCTGCGGCAGCCCCAGCTCGATCGCGTACGACTGGTTCACGTACCCGAACCCGCCCGCGTTCTGGGTGATCCCGGCGGAGACCCCCTCGTTGCCCTCGCCGCCGATGGTGCCCGAGGCCCAGTCGACCTCGGTGCCGGCGCCGTACTCGTCGGCCCAGAAGTCCACCTCGTCCTCGAGGTAGAGAGTGAACACATTGGTGGTCCCGGAGCCGTCCGACCGGTGCACCGGGATGATCTCCTGGTCCGGCAGGTCGAAGTCGGGGTTCAGCTCGGCGATGGCCGGGTCGTTGTAGTTGGTGATCTGCCGGTCGTAGATCCGGGCGATGATCTCCGCGTCCAGGGTGAGCCCGTCCAGCGACTCGTCATTGAACGCGATCACCACCGAGCCGTAGACCACCGGCACCTGGAAGGCCGGGCAGCCGCGGTCGGCCTCGGCGTCGGCCAGCTCCTCATCCTCGAGGTACCGCTCGGACGAGCCGAAGTCGACGGTCTGCTCCAGGAACTGGGTGATGCCCGCCCCGGAGCCGACGCTCTGATAGTTGATCCGGACCCCGGGCTCGACATCTCCGTACTCGGCGATGAAGGTGGTCCACAGTGGCGTCGGGAAGGTGGCGCCGGCGCCCACAATGTCGCCGGAGAGCCCGTTACCGCCGTTGTCGCCGGAACCGGGGCTGGTGGGGTCGCCCGCGTCGTCGTCGCTGGCGCAGGCGGCCAGTGACACTGCGAGCACGGCGGCGGCCCCGCCCGCCATCGCCCGCTTGAACAGGTTGCGATTCACCTCGGAAGGCCTCTCTCGTAAAGGATGGTGTGCCCAGGCCCGCGCAGCCGCAACCGGCCTGTCGGGGTGGACGCTACGAGTCCGAGGTAGCCGCCACTCGCGTCATAGATGAACGAAGGCCGAACAGGCGGCCGCGCGAGCGTGGCGAGGTGCCCACTGCAGGATGACGCTTACATGAACGCCGCCCACCCCCTGAGTTGATCATGGGGTTTGGGGCACGAAACCGCTCGGACCATGTACCTAGGTCCATGATCAACTCGGCGGGGAGCAGGGGGTTAGCCGAAGCGGCCGGTGACGTAGTTCTCGGTACGCTCGTCGTTCGGGTTCGAGAAGATCTGGGAGGTCTCGTCGAACTCCACCAGCAGCCCGGTCCGGGTGTCCGACTCCGGGTTCACCTCGGTGCTGAAGAATGCCGTCCGGTCGCTGATCCGGGCCGCCTGCTGCATGTTGTGGGTCACGATCACGATCGTGTACTTGTCTTTGATCTGCTGCATCAGATCCTCGATCCGGGCGGTGGCGATCGGGTCCAGCGCCGAACACGGCTCGTCCATCAACACCACCTCCGGCTCCACCGCGATCGCCCGGGCGATACACAACCGCTGCTGCTGCCCACCCGACAGGCTCAACCCGGACTGCTTCAGCTTCGCCTTGACCTCGTCCCACAGCGCGGCGTTGCGCAACGCCTGCTCCACCACGTCGTCCAGGGTGCTGCCGCGCACGCCATTGAGCCGGGGACCGAACGCCACATTGTCGAAGATGGACTTCGGGAACGGGTTCGGCTTCTGGAACACCATCCCGATCCGCCGCCGCACCTCCACCGGGTCGATCTCCGCGTCGTAGATGTTCTCGCCGTGGTACGCCACCGTACCCTCGACCCGGGCCCCCGGAATCAGATCGTTCATCCGGTTCAACGACCGCAACAACGTCGACTTGCCACACCCCGACGGCCCGATCAACGCCGTAATCTCGTGCTCGGCGACCTCGAAGCTGACGTCCCGGACCGCCTTGAAGGCGCCGTAGAAGACGTTCACGTCGCGCAGGTCGAAAACGGTCTCGCCGCGGACCGCGGGGCTCTCCCCGGCGGGTTCTTCCCGGGGCACCACCAACCGGTGTGGCGTCGCCACTCGGGGCCGTTCGGTACCGACGATCTGGTCAGCCATGGCTACATTCCTTCCCGTCGAGCGGAGAAGCGCGCGCTGATGGTGCGGGCCACCACGGTGAAGAGCAGGGTGATCAGGACCAGGCAGAGCGCGCCGCCCCACGCCCGGTCGATGCCGGGCGGGAACGGCTGCACCGCGTTCTGGTGGATCAGCTGGGGCAGCGACGCCTGCCGCTCCCCCACGAGATAGACGGTCATGGTGAACGAGCCGAGCCCGGTGAGGATCAGCGGCGCGGTCTCGCCGGCGCCGCGGGCGATCGCCAGCATGGAGCCGGTGGCGAGGCCGGGCGCCGCCGCCGGCAACACCACCTTGGTGGTGGTCTGCCAGCGTCGCGCCCCCAGCCCGAGCGAGGCGCTGCGCAGATGGTCGGGGACGAGCTTGAGCATCTCTTCGCTGGAGCGGACCACGATCGGCAGCATCACGATCGCGATCGCTACGGCCGCGGGCAGGGTGCCGAAACCGATCCGGACGGTGCCGATCACCAGCACCGCGTAGACGAACAGCCCCACGAAGATCGACGGCACGCCGGTCATCACGTCGGTCACGAACCGCACCAGCACCGCGAGCTTCTTGCCCTTGCCGTACTCGACCAGGTAGACGGCGGCGGCGATGCCGAACCCGACCGCCATCGGGATCGCCAACGCCATGATCAGGAATGAGCCGACGAACCCCTGCCGGAAGCCGCCGCCCTCCAGCCGGAACGGCAGCGTGTCCTGGGTGAAAAAGTGCAGGTTGATCACGTGCCAGCCGCGTTCGGCGACCACGTAGAGGATCAACAGCAACGGTACGCAGGCCGCCGCCATCACCGCCGTGAGCAGGCCCTTCATCGCGGCGCTGGTGGCCGCCCGCCGCTTGGTACGCGGGTCGATCTGGCGCAGGCTGCGCCGGCCCGTGGGCGCCGCCGGGTCGGGCGGGCTGGCTGCGGTCAGCGTCGGGGTACTCATACCGCGGCGTCTCCCAGGTTGCGACCGGCCCGCCACACCAGCAGCCGGGCGAGCACGTTGACGATGAAGGTGAACACGAAGAGCGCGACGCCGATCGCCATCAGCCCCAGCACGGTCTCCGGCAGGGCGTCCTGGAAGGTGTTGAAGATGTGGGCGGCCATGGTGTCCCCGGCGAAGAAGAGGCTGTAGCCCATCCGCTGCGAGCCGCCGACCAGCATCGCCACCGCCACTGTTTCGCCGATCGCTCGGCCCAGCCCGAGCATGGCACCGCCGACGATGCCTGAGTAGCTGCGCGGCAGCAGCACCTTGCGGATCACTTCCCACTGAGTGGCGCCGAGGCCGTAGGCGGCCTGCAACTCGGCGCCGGGGGCGGCGGCGAAGACCTCCCGAATGATCGCGGTCATGATCGGCAAGATCATGATCGCCAGCACCACCCCGGCGGCGAAGTAGCTCAACCCGAAGACCGGCCCCTCGAACAGGAAGAACGCCCCGAACCAGCGGTTCAGCAGCTCCA
The DNA here is from genome assembly GCF_016925615.1 of Natronosporangium hydrolyticum. Taxonomy (NCBI): domain Bacteria; kingdom Bacillati; phylum Actinomycetota; class Actinomycetes; order Micromonosporales; family Micromonosporaceae; genus Natronosporangium; species Natronosporangium hydrolyticum. Next base: position 381,610 of record NZ_CP070499.1, on the reverse strand, counting down.
TCAGCGGCCGCATCACCACCGGCAGGAAGAAGAGCAACCCCCACAACCCGTACACGATGGAGGGGACGGCGGCGAGCGTCTCCACCGCGTACGACAGCGGGCCCCGCAGCCGGCGCGGCGAGAGCTGGGTGATGTAGACCGCTACCGCGACCGCCACCGGCAACGCGATCGCCAGCGCGATCGCGGCGGTGACCAGGGTGCCGTACATGAACGGCCAGGCGCCGTAGGTGCCGTGGATCTCCGGCAGGTCCCGGGTCTGCCCGGCGCGCCACTCGGTGCCGGTGAAGAACCCGAGCCCCTCCTTGGCGAAGATCGGCCAGGAGTCGGCGGTGGTGCGGATGATCATGAAGGCGAGCAGCGCCAGCACCAGTACGCCGGAGGTGGTCATCAGCGCCTTGAAGAACGGGTCGGCGAGCCGGCCCCGGGAAGTGCCGCGCAGCTGGCCGCGCACGGGAGGTGGGGAGAGCGTCACTGGCCACCTCCGTCGGTCGGCGCGTCGCGCACCCCGATCCGGTCGATCGCGGCCAGCACCCGCTGTTTCAGCTCCGGATCCAGCGGCGCGTAGCCCAGCTCGACCACCGCCTCATCGCCGTGCTCGATCGCCCAACGCCAGAATTCGCGCAGATCCGCGGCGGTGTCGCCGGCGTAGCCGCACTCCCAGTAGAAGTTCCAGACGGTCCCGACGATCGGGTACCCCTCACCGCCGATACCCAGGATGTCGAATTGGAAATCGTCCGGGATCGAAAGCTCCGCCAACCCGGCGGTGACCGTCTCCTCGTCTGGGTAGGCGGGGTTGCCGTCCGCGTTCACCACCGTGGCCCGGGGCAGATCCAGCACCTCGGCGTACGACTGGTTCACGTACCCGATCCCGCCCGGGTTCTGGGCGATGTTGGCGGTGACCCCCTCGTTGCCGGGCCCGCCGACGGTGCCGGCCGGCCAGGCGACCTCGATGCCGGCGCCCAGGTCGTCGGCCCACGTCTGGTCCTCGTCGGTGAGCCAGGTGGTGAAGACCGAGGTGGTGCCGGATCCGTCCGAGCGGTGCACCGGGATGATCTCCCGGTCCGGCAGCTCCCGGTCCGGGTTCAGCTGCCGGATCTGCGCATCCTGGAAGTTGGTGATGGTCCGCCGGAAGATCCCGGAGATCGCCGCCGCGTCCAGCACCAGCCCGTCGAGCTGGTCGTCGGCGAAGGCGATCACCACCGCCCCAAAGGTGATCGGCACCTGGATCGCCGGGCAGCCCCGGGCCTGCTCGGCTTCGTCGAGGTCGCTGTCGCGCAGGTACCGCTCGGAGGTCCCCCAGTGCACCGTGCCCTCCATGAACTGGGTAATCCCGCCGCCGGAGCCGATGCTCTGATAGTCGATGGTGAGGTCGTCGTCGACCCCGACCGCGTAGCTGTGGATCCAGTCCTGGTAAAGCGGCGTGGGGAAGGTGGCGCCGGCCCCCTCCAACCGGCCGTGGCCGGGGGCGCAGGCGGTCAACGCGGAGATCAGCGCGGCCGTGAGTACCCCGACGACGACCACCCGGAGCATGTGGCGCGCACGCGCGGTGCGGGTCACCTCAGGCAAGCCTCCTGTTCACCACGGATTCGGGAAGCGGTAACCCGCTACCCGCCGGAACGCTAGGGACCGGAGGTAGCCAGCGACCGCGCAGCTGGTGAACGAAGGGTGAACAGCGACCATCCCGGGCATGGCCGAGTGACAACTCGACCCCTCGCTGGTGTGACGGCGTAACCATGCGTCATGACAGCTCCCGGATGACTCTGGGTAAACCGGGCAAACTATGCGGTAGGCTCAGGATTCCACTCGACGATCATGAGGGTGGCGTCGTCCTGCAGCTGCTGATGCTGGTAATCCATCACCGCCCGGATCAGCCGACGCAACGTCTCCTGCGCCGGCAGCGCTGCCGCCCCATGCCGCTCGACCAGGTCCAACAGCCGCTCAAACCCGAAGAACTCGCCCTCGTCGTCGCGGGCCTCGGTGATCCCGTCGGTGTAACAGAGCAACCGGTCTCCCGGTTGCAGCTCATGCTCGGACACCTTGGATTCACCCGCCACCCCCAGCGGAGTCCGCCGCGTCGCATCCAGCGCCGCCACCGCCCGGCCACGGCGCACCAGCACGGCCGGCGGGTGACCGGCGTTCAGGTACCGCACCACGCCGGTCTCCTTGTCCAGCTCGGCCAGGATCGCGGTGGTGTAGCGGGGCCCCTCGAACTGACTAGTCAACGCCTCGTCGGCGGCCTGCGCCTGAGCCCGGAGATCCAGCCCAGCAGCCCGCGCCGCCCTTGTCGCACCGAGCGTCAGCGTGCTGGTGAGCACCGCGTCCAGGCCATGGCCGACCGCGTCGAAGATCCCGGTCCGCAACACCCCGTGGTCCACCGCATAGTCGAACGCGTCGCCGCCCACCTCGTACGCCGGCTCCAACGCGGCCGCCAGACTCAACCCCGGGGTGGCGAAGGTCAACGGCGGCAGCGCCCGCCAGAGCAGCTCACCTGCCGTGGACATCGGCCGCGACCGCCGCGCCCGGCGGATCGTGTCCCCGTAGGACGCCTTCGCCACCACCAGGTACGAGATCGCAGAGGTGAACGTCGCCGCGTACTCGCGGGTTTCCAGGTCCTCCCCGGAACGCCCCGGCGGCAGCTGAAACTCCACCACCCCGATCCGGTCCGCGCCGTCGAGCATCGGCACCCACAACCGGTCCGGCTGCCCCGGCGGCGACAACGGTTGCAACAGGGCGAACGCCCGCCCCGCCACGGTGGCGTCGATCCCCTGCGGCTCCGGCCGGGCCCGACCCGCCTGGGGCAACGCCCGCAGGCTCTCCTGCTCCCGATCGACCAGGTAGACGGTGACCTCCACGTGCAGCGACGCGCAGATCTCGTTGACGAAGTCCACCAGGCTGCTCACCTCCACCAGGTGACCCCGGTGGAGTAGCTCGGCGACGCTGCGATGCCACGCCGACTCGGTCGGCTCCATGCCCGCGATGCTACGCCGGCCACTGCCGCCACCGGAGCTGAAGCCGGACCTCAGCGGAGCCGCTGCGCCCCGTCGAAGGTCTCGACCGTACGGATCTCCGGCGCCGCCATCGGTTCGATCCGGCCCCGCAGCCGGCGGGTGCACTCAGCCCGCCACCGTTGCGGCACCTCATCGGCGAGCGCCGGCGGATAGAACCGTTCGTTCCAAGCGGTGGCCGACTCGGAGACGCTCATCCGCGTCGCGAGCGCGCCCACCACCGTGCCGGCGAGCCCGGGCACCCGGGCCACCACGTACTCGGTGATGTTCTGCATGTGCAACGGTGGCGGACCCTCGAAATCCTTGGCGGCCGGGTCGCCCGGGGTGAGCCGGCGGCGGATCTCGGGCGCTACCGGTCGCCGCTCCAACGCGGCGGTCAGCAGCTCCTTGCGGACACACTTGACGCATCCTTGGCAGGGGCGGCCAGCCATCCCGAGCAGACAGGACTGGGCCAACCCCGCCAGCTCTCCGCCGCGGGTCAGCAACAACGTCCCCACCTCGGTCAGCCCGGCGGTCGGACGGCACAACGGCAACCCCACCGCCGACAGCACCGCCGCCCACGGGCCCGCCCCCGGCCCCCGGTAGGCCCGCCCACCGCGCAGGTAGACCGACTCCAGCACGCTGCCGAAGCCGAGCGCGGCCAGCCGCAGCTCGTCGGCGAGCAGCACCGCGCCGACCGCCACCGCCGGCCAGGTCGGAAACTGCGGCCACGGCAGGCACAGGAACTCCAGGTCGGACTCGACAACCCAGACCTCCCGGCCGCGCTCGCCGGCCCGGCGGGCCAGCAGCGCCAGCTGATCGGACCGGATATGCGTGGCCCGGTCCGGCACCCGCGGGTGCGACACCCGCTGAAAATGGATCAGCGGCGCCGCCGGGCCGACCAGCTCGGTGAGCGCGATCGAGTCCACCCCGCTGCTGTACGAGACCCCCACCCGGTCACCCGGAGTACGCGTAGGCAGGCGATCGTCGACCGGCCGGACCTCGATCGTGAAGGTGTCGGCGAGCACCGCCGCGAACGCCGCCGAGACCGGCCGGTCGACCACGAACTGCCGACCCACCCACGGCCAGGTCACCAGCAGCGCGGCGGCGGCGAGCAGATCCGGATGCGGCTCGCCGATCGGCCCCGGCAGCCGTACCGTGCAACTATTGGTGACCAGCTGGATCGCCGCCCGCCCCTGACCAGTGCCGGCGAGCGACTCGTCCGGGTCCAGACGCAGCCGCAGCGTCCAGTCGGAGCCGGCCGGCTGCCAACGGATCCGCACCGGTCACCCGTGCTGTACGGCGCGCAGCTCGACCCGGTCGATCGCCTGCCACAGCTCGATCTCGGCCTGCGACAGCTGCTCGGCCGCGCGGGAGCTGGCGACCGCGAGCCGGTGGGCGTCATCGGCCCGGCGCCGCGCCGCCCGCAGCTGCTCTTCGGCGGCCGCGAGCTGGCCGGCCAGGTCCGCCAGCTTCTCGTCCACCACCCGCGCCACCAACGCCGCCAGCTCCGGAGAGCCGCGACGAGCCAGCGATTCGATCCGCCGCTGCCGGTGGAGCTGCCAGCGGAGTTGCCCGCGGCGCCGAACCCCACGCCCGATCCGCCGGACAAATCCTGTTATAGAGCTCATAACGTGAGGCTAACCTGCCGTGGGTCACGCCAGCACCGAACCAGGCACCAGCTCGGGGGAAAGGCCTCGGCATCGCCGCCCCCTTGGCCGCCTACGCCGTCCCGCCGACTCCCCAGCGCAACGTCTGGTGGGAGGGCTGATGCCCACCGACCGGATCCGCCCGGTAGCCTGGCATCTGCTGGGCCGCTAGCTCAATAGGCAGAGCTGCCGGCTTTTAACCGGTAGGTTCGGGGTTCGAGTCCCTGGCGGCCCACTTTCTCAGTTTGCTCGAACCACCAGGCGACCCGCCACCGTCAACATGCCCTCCGGAGGGCATCGACCGCTTGGGTCATGCCGTAGCGGGTTGCGAGGGTGTCGATTATCTCGTCCTCTGTCAGCCGAGTCCCCCACCGGCCTGAGCGTGCGGCGATGGCTCCGACCGCGGCCTGCGCCCGGACCGGGTCGAGTGAGACGGTGCTGGCGGCGAACTCCGCAGGGGCGATCGCGGGGAGCCTGCTCGGTGGGAAGTCGCGGAAACTAAATGTGATGATCGCGCCGGCACCGGCGACTACTGCCGCTGCCACGACGTGTTCGTCATCCTCATCGGGCAGGCCGTAGGTCCCCTCCAGCCCTTCCCAGCCGTGAACCTCGGCATCATTAAACGCCGTGCGCATCTGCGTGGTCAGACGCTGGGCACGCTCAGCAGCCTGATTCGCCGTCTCGCCGCGCTTGATCAGCTTCGCGGCCTCATGGTATTCAAGCTCGTCGAGGATGACGACACTCCACACTGGGCGATACAGGCCCTCGATCGCCAACGAGAGGAGAAAGTCCCGTTGCAGGCTTAGGTCTCAGGTCGCGCGGCGCTGGTACTCATGTTCCCCGCCTTCAGTCGCCTGTATCCGCAGCCAGCGTAGCGCATTTCGTTTCTTTCGACTAGCGCTTTGACTTACCGGCGGCTGGCGTGGGTCATGATCGGCGCAGCCCGCACCGTCAGGATGTGGTTCGGATTCTGGGTAGTTCGGCCCACTTGAGCGCCGGTGGTCGCGAGTTGGGCGACGACCGGCATGCTGGTCGGCCGCGAGTCCTCGGCTCTCCGCTGGTGGATGGTTCGACGAGTGATGCCCGCGTCAACTCGACCACAGGCTGGCGATCGGGACGGCGAGGATCCGCTCGCTCAATCCGAAGACTCGTGGTCCGCTGTGGACGAGAAGTCCCAGGGCGAGCCTTGCGCCGAGCCGTTCGCGTAGCCATTCCAGATGGCGGGCGTCCGTCCGGGAAGGGGCGGCTGTCGCTTTGATTTCAATCGCGATGACCTGGCCGTCGCGTGCCTCGATGAGCAGGTCGATTTCGTGGCGGCCGTTGGCGTCGCGTAGGTGGTACATGTCGGCGCCGACAATGCTGATGGCGCACTCGGCGCGGAACTGCGCGGCAACCAGCGTGTCAAGGATCCGGCCCAGGAGATCGCTGTCGCGAAGAGTTCGGCGGTGATCGACGCGCAGGAGCGGGGCGAGTAATCCCGGGTCGATGAGGTAACGCTTGGGTAGACGTACCGCACGGTCCATGAAGTTGCCGGCCCAGGCCGGGACTCGTTGAGTGATCATGAGGCTGTCGAGCAGGTTGTCGTAGTTGACAGCGGTGCTGCGGTCGATACCGACTGCGTCGTAGAGCAACTTGTGGGTCGGAACGCCACCCGTATTGGCGGCGAGCACATGGAGATATTTCCGCATGCGGCCGGGGTCGCGCATGACGCCGAGCGAGGGTGCTTCCCGGGTAACGAGATGATCGACGTAACCGGTCAGCCATCGGTCGCGTGCCCGATCGCCCGACACCCGTAGCGCCTCGGGCCAGCCACTCGTGAGCGCTTCGTCCACGTAGTTGTGCAGGTCCCAGCTAGATGTCGGATTGCCGAATACGTCCGTACCGTCGCTCAGGATCCGGTCGACCAGAGATGCCGAGGTCGGATCGCCGTGGCGTTCCCGGCCGACGAGTGGAAACATCGTCAGCCGGACGATCCGTCCGGTCGCGGGCCATCCTGACGTCGTGAGGTCGGCTTGCGATGATCCGGTCAGCACGAATCGCCCTGGCCTGGGATCGTCGTCCACGGTCCGCTTGACTGCGCCGAGAACCTCCGGCACCAGCTGCCACTCATCGATCAGGACGGGCTCGTCAAGTCCGCGAAGTGCGGCGTCGGGGTCGGCCGCTACCACGGCAGCCTGCGCGGGGACATCCAGGCGCAGGACCGAGCCCGAGTGACGCCGGGTCGTGGTCGTCTTGCCGCAGGCGCGCGGGCCGACGACGAGAGCGGCGGGGTGGGAAGCCATTACCTCGCGAAGCTCCGAGTCGAGAAAGCGAGCAAGGTAGGCGCTCATCAAGGACCCCGATCCGGATCTAGCACAGCTGTCAACCACAAGATAACACACCTTGCGATCGCGATTTAGCACGGATCAGGTCGCGATCCAGGGCAACAAGGCGGTGTCGGTGTCAGGGTCAGGTCGTCCATTTCTACGTTCACGATGGCGCGGTGCCTAGCTGCAGCGGGCGCGTGGGGCCGTGGCGCAGCTGGTAGCGCACCTCCATGGCATGGAGGGGGTCAGGCGAGCGAATCGTAGGTACAATGGCACCGTTGTAGGCACAGGGGGCTGATCATGAGTGCAGTGTCGGTGCGTGAGTTCTCGTATAACCCGAGCGCGATGTTCGCGCGGGTCGAGCGCGGGGAGACGATCCAGGTAACTCGGCACGGCAGCGTCATCGCCGTGCTCCTGCCCGCCGCTGGCGTGCTGGACCGGTACGCCTCGCTGGTCGCAAAGGGGCTGCTCCGGCTCAAGGCGACCACCACCGACGACCTCGACTCGCTTCCGCGCTATGAGACGCCCCCAGAGACTGACCCGCTGGAGACGCTGCTGGCCAGCCGCGCGGAGGACGATCGTTGATCTACCTGGACGCCTCGGCCATCATCACCTTGATCGCTGGCCGCACACACGCACGCGAGCTCAGGGACTTCCTGGCTGCGAAACCGACCATGCCGATGGGGACATCCACGCTCGGGTTCGTCGAGACGGTCCGCACCCTCGATCAGCTTGGCAATTACCCGAGCGCCATGGCCGACCTGGTCGCCGGGTTGACCGAGATCCTCGTGACCGAGGAGGTCCGCGACGCCGCCGCGCGCCTGCCCACCGGCGTCCGCACGCTCGACGCCGTCCACATAGCCAGCGCGCAGATCCTCGAAGACGCGCTCGACGTGTTGGTCACCTACGACAAACGAATGTACGAGGTCGCCCACTCCCTCGGCATGCCAGTGGCCGCCCCCGGAGCCAGCACTCACGGCTGACCTACCTCACTGGCCGGAGCGCGACAGGCCAGCTCCCCGGACGACGGGCATCCGGTTCGGATGCTGGGTAGTTCGGCCCACCCTCAGCCATTGCTAGGCGCGGTAGACGTTGCGGCGATGCCGGATGGAGTGGATCTCCACAACGCGTTTGGGCTCGTTGATCCGGTAGCTGATGCGGTAGGTGCCCCGGCGGGCCGAGTGGTAGCCGTCGAACGGCTCGTCCAGCGGCTTGCCCACCCGGTAAGGGTTGCCAGCGATCGCGCGCCGGATTGTTTCGGTGGCCGCGACCGCGACCTCCAGCGGCAGTTCCTCGTGCAGGTTGCGGCGAGCCTGCCGGGAGTAGATCACCGTGTACGGGCTCTGCTTGTCTTCAGCCGCGGGGTCTGCCGGCATCAGGCAGCCCGGTGGCGTCGCCGATCCAGTTCGGCGACGACCTCGTCGGCTGAGAAGGTGTCGCCGACGGCGAAGTCCTCCCGCGACTGGCGTAGGTCGGCGAGGGCCTCGTTGTCGGAGAGCAGGTCGAGGGTCTCCCGCATCGACTCGTACTCGGCCACGGAGATCAGGAGCACGTCGGCGCGGCCGTTGCGGGTGATCGTGAAGTGATCGTGTTCCCGGGCTACTCGGTCAGCAAGCTCGGCGATCCGGGCTTTGGCCTCGGTGATCGGGATGGTCTCCATGGCAGCCATTCTAGCGACCGGTCAGAATTCGAGCCAGTCAACGAGGGCTACCCACGCCAGTATCGTCACCCTCGTTGCGGATGCGCTCACGGCTCAAGGGGGACGTGAGCGGCACATACGCACCAGGAGCGGGTTCGACTCCCGCTCCGGTGACCAGACCTTGCTGGTGCCCTCGACCGGGCCGAAGGCTTGTCATCGCTGCGGCCGGGGCGGCGCCGATCTCGGACCGCCGGACCGCCGACTCCCGGCAGGCGGTTCGGATTGCGGGTGGTTCGGCCCACCAACCGGCTAGGGGTCGGCCGAGCGGTGTTTGCTGATTGGTTGCGTCGAGGATCTTCGAGTAGGCCATCGACGCACGACGTTGTCCAGGTATCCGTCCAGGTCCGCTCGTTGCACGCGGGTCGGCAGGCTACGTCACCGGGAGCTTGGCCCCGGCGCGCCGCGACTCTGAGTACAATGAAAACCGTTATCGTCACCTCGTTATGGAGCTCACCGTGAAGCAAGTCCGCTGTCGCCCTGACGACCTTGTCATCAGCTGGGCAGTCGGGCCTCCTACCCCGTGGATATCCGCAGGTCCGGGGCTAGGCCGGTCGTGGAGCGGGCGTTCCCGCGACGTCGGGAACGGCTGCGGAGCATCCGCATGACGGACAAGGTCCGCCCGCGTCGCTCCCGGCGCCGAGTTCCGGTGATCCTGGTCAGCGGCGTGCAGGAAAGTGCGATGTTGGCGACTTCCATGTCGCTTCAGCTCGGACTGCCGCAAGCCGTCTCAGTGCGCCACATCATCGACGTCGGACGGCAGGTGCTCACCCGCGTTGTCAGCGACCTGACGGGCATCATCGAGCACGAGGAGATCAACCTCGCTCACGCCTGCGTTTCGTGCGCAATCCGTGAAGACATCGTGCCCACCCTTGAACGGCTCGCCGCCCAGGGGCACTGGAAAGGCATCATCGCCTGCCTGCCGATCGCTGCTGAAGCCGTCCAGGTCTGCCGGGTCGCGTGCTGGGCTCCACGCAACGCCCCCCATGTCGCCATCGCCGCCGTCGTCACCGCGCTTGACGGCACCACGGTCGTTGACGACCTGCTCGGCGACGACCTGCTCGATGAGCGGGGTCTCGCCACGGCCGAAGACGACCGGCGCGGCGTCGCCGAGGTGGCCAGCGCCATGGTCGAGTATGCCGACATGGTCAGCCTCACCTGCGAACCCGATCCGGACGAGGCGGCCCTCGTCCGGGCGCTGGCCCGGCCACGGGTGCCGGTGGTCACTGAACCGTCAGCGCTCGACGCCGTTGCCCTAACGACGGGGACCCGCCACCACGAATCGGCCGAGCACTGGGTGTCGAACGTGCGACGCGGCCCCCTCCCGCCGCTCGACTCAAGCGGCGTCTGGCGGCTTGACTTGCAATCCGACCGGTCGTTCCACCCCGTCCGGCTCCAGGAAGAGGTAGTGAACCTCGGCGGCGGGCCCCGTCGCTCCCGGGGCTGCTTCTGGTTGCCCACCCGGCCCGACGCTGTCTGTGTTTGGGACGGCGCCGGCGGCCAGGCAAGTATCGGGTCCGGCCAGACATGGGACCGCGGTCAGCCGGTGACCCGCATCACCGTTGTCGGTCTCGACGACGGGGCCGCCGAGATAGTTCACGCTTTCCACCGGTGCCTGCTCACCGATGAGGAGCTGGCGACCCGCGGCCGAGTGTGGAACGAGCCATGGGATGGGCTGGAACCCTGGCTCGGACCGATCGCCCAAGTCGCCTGACCTGTAACTGTCAGTTCCGAAGGAGTTCCCGATGGCTGTCCCCAAGCGGCGCATGTCTCGCAGCAACACCCGCCACCGCCGCGCCAACTGGAAAGCGGCGCCGGTCGACCTCGTACCCGTCCAGGTCGGCGGCATGACCTATCGCGTTCCCCGTCGCCTCGTCCGCGCCGTGCAACGCGGCCTGCTCGACCCGAGCGATGTGCGCTGAGCCTCATCCGCTCAACCGGAAATCGAGTTCATCAGCGATAGCCGCAGGATCCGCACGTCCTCACCTCCCCTCCGCACGACCGCATCCCGGCAAGGGCTGACAGGCGCGACCCGGGTAAGGCACCAAGATCACACGATCAGTTCTCAGGAGGGAATCGCATGAACAAGCGCACACTTGTCGAGACCGTTGCCGCGAAGGCCGGCTTGACCAAGACCGTGGCCGAGTCGGCGCTCGACGCGATGGTGGGGGCGATCAGTGACGCCCTCGCCGACGGCGAGAAGGTCGCGATCCCGGGATTCGGCACGTTCGAGGTGAGAGACCGGCCCGCCCGCATCGGGCGCAACCCGCAGACCGGCGAGACCATGGAGATCGCCGCCCGCAGAGTTCCCGGCTTCAAGCCGGCCGCCGCGCTCAAGGACGAAGTATCACGGTAGCAGCACCTCAACTCGACATCACAGACTGCAATGAAAACCGTTTTCTACTACACTGGCGGCGATCGGATCGCCGCCGCGAGAGGACACACCGTGCCTAATCAGGAGCAACTCACCCGACTCGAGACCGGGCGCGGGTTCATCGCCGCGCTGGATCAGAGCGGCGGCAGCACGCCGAAGGCGCTACGGCTGTACGGGATCGACGAGTCCCAGTACTCATCCGAGGCGGAGATGTTCGACCTGATACATGCCGCGCGGGTCCGCGTCGTCACCAGCCGGGCCTTCACCTCCGACCGTGTTCTGGGCGCGATCCTGTTCGAAGGCACCCTCGATCGCCAGCTCGACGGGCACGGATTCGTCGACTACCTCTGGAAGGACAAGGGCATCGTCCCCTTCCTGAAGATCGACAAGGGCATGCAGGACGAGCAGGACGGCGTCCAGTTGATGCGGGAGATCCCGGCTCTCGATGAGCTGCTCAGCCGCGCCCGAGCAGCGGGCGTGTTCGGCACGAAGGAGCGGTCGGTCATCCACTCAGCGAACGCAACCGGGATCGATCGGATCGTCGCCCAGCAGTTCGAGATCGCCGAGCGCGTTCTCGCAGCGGACCTGGTGCCGATCGTGGAGCCCGAGGTCGACATCAAGGCCCCGGACAAGGCCGAGGCCGAAGTGTTGTTGCAGGCGGCGATCATGGAGCGGCTAGACGCGCTCGGTGATCGGAAGATCGCCCTCAAACTCACTATTCCGTCAGTCGACGGGTTCTACACCGATCTCGCCGCCCACCCCGCGGTTGCCCGTGTCGTCGCTCTCTCCGGCGGCTACAGCCGGGATGAGGCCAACGCGCGCCTGTCTCGCAACCCAAACCTCATCGCCAGCTTCAGTCGGGCCCTGCTGGACGGGTTGACGGCGCAGCAGAGTGACGAGGAGTTCGACCGCACCCTCGATGCCTCGATCGAGTCCATCTACCAGGCCTCCATCGCCTGACCTCGACCGAGCTGACGACCATGAGCAGCGAGGCCGGCTCCTGGCTCTCCCCGACACAGTTCCGCTGCCTGCGGTCCGGCCTACGCGTGGTTACCACCTGGGCGGCCGAGGATCGCGAATCCGACACAGCGCTCCAGCAGGCGTTGCACGATGAACCGGACCCATCCGAGGTGATCGTCGGGCTCGCTACGGTCTCCCGGCTACTGGCCATCGAGCTCGCCGCGGCCACCGGAGCAACCGAAACGGAGGTGCTCAGCCGGCTGGCTGCCACAGTCCACCGCCTGCAAGGCGCTGGGCGCGACCCGGGTTAGGCGCAATCCGCCGGGTGCCGGCGACTGGGCGTCCACTCAGCGGTCGAGGGCATCGGCCTGTCGTTGCCTCGGCCGCCCGACCTGATCACTGCGTTCTGGGTTGCGGCTTGAATCGTCGAACCTCATGGGGCCAGCCGCAGGCTTCCGCGATCTTGCCGGCCCACATCTTGGCGGCCTCGTCGTCGGCCACGTCCACCACGGCGAACCCGCCCAGGAACTCCTTGGTCTCGACGTATGGCCCGTCGGTGATCATCACCGAGCCACTGGTCGGGTCGGCGCTGTAGACCGGGCCGTCTTCCTCCTCCAGCCCTCCCGCGAACACATACACGCCGGCAGCCTTCATCTCGTCCACGACCGCCATGACGAGCGGCCCACGCCCGCGGAACCACTCCTCGGTGTGGTCGCCCACCCACTGCTGGTTGAAATAGATCAAGTACTCGGACATGTCTCCTCCTTGTCCCGGTGGCCTCTCACCTGTTCTACGAACGCCTCGCTCCGGATCCGACACTGCCGGGCCGCCGGTCCCGTGGTCGGTATCCGCCGGTCTACTTGTCCCCCATGTTGCTGCGCTCATGTTGCTGCGCTCTTACCGCGCGGCAATGAGCCTCACCCGCGAATCGACCTTCTGCCACTGCTTGTCACCGGTCAGGACGGTGCCCGCGTCGACCACCTGGACGGTGGCGATGACCACCGCGTCGGATTCTGGGGAGTTCGGACAGCTGCCAGACGCGCGTCGCGTCCTCGACGCTGCGCAGCGGCGGGAAGAGCTGGTGAGCGACCGGTGGGCCGCCGAGGTTACCCGGACCGGAGGGTCCGTGGAGCGTGAGCCGGCTGTTCGCCTCCGGCCTTCGGGAGGTCGCCGCCCTCCGGGGTCCCGACTCCCGGGCCGCGCGGCTCGCGGAGCTCCTACTCGCCCAGAGCGAGGAGTTCCGGCAGGTCTGGCAGGTGCACGAGGTCGGTGTACGCCCGACTTGTCGGGGCGCAAGATCCCCCGCTGCCCAACTAGGTCGGGGTTGGGGCGAGGTTGGGCGCCGCTCAACTCGTCCAGCAGGTCGCCTCGCTCAACTTGGTGGGGTGAATGGTGCCCGATTTGCCCGACTGATTCATTTTGTCGCCCTGGTTGATCACCACTCAACCCACCAAGATGGCCGACCGCGCCCCGCCTTGTGGCCACATCCAACCGCACGAGTCGAACATGATCGCCGACGCCTGGACCACCCGCCCGGTACAGCACAGTCATCGGCGGGGCAGCACGCCCAAGAGGGCTGCGCTCAGAGCCATCCGCAAGGAGTCTTTCAGCTCGAAGTGGAAGCGGGCCAGGCCGGGGTCGGCCTCGTAGGCCGCCTGGAGGCTGGGTGGGGGTGTGCTGTATGCCGACAGCGCGCCGGCCATGACCATGGTCTGCAGGCTGAACAGTGTCGCCTCCTCCCCCAGCTCCGGCAGGTACTTCTGGATCAGGGCGGTCATGGTTGCCAGTCGTTCCAGGGAGGCGCGCTTGTAGCGCGTCACGACCTCGACGGAGACGTTGTGTTCCAGGACGCTGCCCTGCGCACCGAACAGGTCGCACAGCACTGCCCGGCCGGAGAGTGAGCGGCTGAGGATCTCGGCCAGCGTTGCCGCCCGCTCGGCCATGGGTAGGTTCTCATCGATGCCGGCCGCCAACTCGCCTGCCAGTTCCGCCAGCCACTCCTGCAGGAAACGGTCCAGCAGTTCCAGCAGCACCGCCTCGCGAGACTCGAAGTAGCGCAGCACGTTCGGCTTCGCCAGGCCTACCCGGCGGCTGAGCTCGTTCAGGGTGACTGCGGCCACGGGCATCTCGTCGAGCATCGCCGACGCCGCGTCGAGGATCGCCCGTCGGCGGATCTCCCGCTGCTCTTCGGTCCGTGCCCGCTGGAAAGTCACGATCGCCAGCTTAACTTAGATACCTGCGGTACGTTGACAACGTACCGCGAGTACCTTAGCGTGGTAGGCACAAGATACCTTCGGTACGCTAGCTAGTGGGGAGCCTGACATGGCCGAGAAGTGGACGACGGCGAAGATTCCGGACCAGCGCGGGCGGGTGGCCGTGGTCACCGGGGCCAACACCGGACTGGGGTACGAGACCGCCAAGGCGCTCGCCGAGCGCGGGGCGTCCGTGGTGCTCGCCGTACGCAACGTCGAGAAGGGCGAGCAGGCCGCGGCCCGCATGACCGGCGACGTGACCGTGCAGGCGCTGGACCTGGCCTCGCTCGACTCCGTCCGGGCCGCGGCCGCAGCGCTGCGGTCCCGGCTCGACCGGATCGACCTGCTGATCAACAACGCCGGCGTGATGTACACACCGAGGCAGACCACCCGGGACGGCTTCGAGGCGCAGTTCGGCACCAACCATCTCGGCCACTTCGCGCTCACCGGGCTGCTGCTGGACCTGATGCTGCCGGTGTCCGGCTCCCGCGTGGTGACGGTGAGCAGCACCGGTCACCGCATCCGGGCCGCGATCCACTTCGACGACCTGCAATGGGAGCGGTCTTACAGCCGGGTCGCCGCCTATGGTCAGTCCAAACTGGCCAACCTGATGTTCACCTACGAGCTGCAGCGCCGACTCGCCACGTTCGGCACCACTGTCGCGGTGGCCGCGCACCCGGGCGTGTCCAGCACCGAACTCCTCCGCAACCTCCCCCCGGCCATCCGGCTTCCGATCGGCTGGCTAACGCCACTGATCACCCAGTCGCCGGCGATGGGCGCGCTGCCGACGCTCCGCGCCGCCACCGACCCCGCCGTGCTCGGCGGCCAGTACTACGGTCCCGGCGGACGCTACGAGATCATGGGCCACCCTCGGCTGGTCACCTCCAGCCCGCAGTCGTACGAGGCAGCCATCCAGCAGCGGCTGTGGGCCGTCTCCGAAGACCTCACCGGGGTGAGGTTCCCCACCGTGCCGTCCAAGCAGGACCCGCGTTCCTCGCCCGTTTCACGAGGTTCGTAGCCGCCACCGGAGACCGCACCGTGGCGGCGCCCGGTCGGTCACCAGGAATCGCGGCGCGGTCGTTCGTCCGGGCGCCGACGAGGCGGGCGCGGCGGGCGACGCTGCGGACCGTAGCCGCCCGGGCTGTAGCCGCCGCCCGGACCGGAGACTTCCCGCGCCTGGCCTCCCTGGGCACCCGGCCGTACCCGGGGGATCACCGCCGTCTCCTCGCTGACCGCCGGAAGCATCACCGTGTCCTGCTCGTAGCCCTGATCCGGATAGCCCCGCTCCGGATAGCCCCGCTCCGGATAGCCGCGGGCCGGATAGCCCCGGTTCCCGTAACCCTGGTCCGCGTAGTCCTGGTCCGCGTAGTCCTGGTGCTGGTATGCCCGGTGGTGCTGGTACTCCTCCCGGTAGCCGCGGCGGTCATACTCGTGGTCGCCGTAGCCAGGCCAACCACGCTCCGCGGGTCCGTAGTCGGCAGCGGCGCGATCGTCGACCCAGTAGTGCGGCTGCTCGGCTTCGAGGTCCGGCTCGGGCTCCAGTCGCCGCCGCAGCAGCCGGGCGGCCCACCAGACCGCCGCTACCGAGAAGCCGACGACCACCGCCGCGCTGATGATGTCGCTGGGCCAGTGGACACCGACGTAGACCCGCGAGAACGCCACCACGACCGCCGGCACCATCAGCACCACGCCCCAGCGGACCGAGACGAAGACCCAGATCACCAGGGCCACCGCGAGCGCCGCCGTGGCGTGGTTACTGGGGAACGACACCCCTGGATCGTGATCGACCAGCTGGGTGACCTCCCGACTCTGGAAGGGTCGTTCGTGGACCCCGATCATCCGGATCACCCGGCCGATCACAAAGGCCACCATCAGCGACCCGCCGACCTGACCCAGCAGCCACAGGTTGCCGATCCGGTCGCGGTCGCGCATTGCGAGCAGGACCAGCAGCCCGCAGGCGGCGAAGAGCATGTAGATCAACGGGCCGGCGGCGAAGAGCATCACCCCGTCCAGCACCATGCTGCGCCCGGCGAGACCGTTGACAAGATCGAATCCCACGGACGGGCCACCCCAATATCACGTGACGAAAGCGTGAACGCCATCCTGCCAGAGGGCATCCGGCGGGCAACGGGACCATCCACGCTAACGGGCCCTCCGGGGTCGAGAACCACCGGTACGGTACGAATCGTCAGGGAACGAGCTCGTGCGGCGCCACCCCACCTACCTGCGGGTACGCCGATCCAGGCTCGGCCTCGCTACGACCCGAAACGCCAGGAACCGTCGCCTATATCGATGCGATCGTTACGAAATCTTCGAGTCCGGCGAGGTCAGCGCCGTTTCGGGTATAGATCGTGGCGCCGTGGGCGTGGGCGGTCGCGGCGATCAGCAGATCCATGACCCGGGCACGTGGCTGCCGTCCGGCCGCCACCACCAGCGAGGCTAGGCGCGCATAGCTGTCAGCCACCGCGTCATCGACGGGCAACGGGTCGAAGCGCCGCTCGATGGCGCTCAGCCGGGACAACCTCGCCGCACGGGTCTGGTCGTCCTTGGCGACGAGGACCCCGAACTTCAGCTCGGCGATGCTGGCGATACTGATTGCCAGCTCCCCCGGGATCGGGGTGACATCATTGGCGATCAGGACACTAGTGTCGAGGACGCCACGGCTCACCGTCCCCGCCACGGATCATCGACGGTGTGGTCGACCAGGTCGCGATCGTGCGCCCACTGCT
Organism: Natronosporangium hydrolyticum; assembly: GCF_016925615.1. NCBI lineage: Bacteria > Bacillati > Actinomycetota > Actinomycetes > Micromonosporales > Micromonosporaceae > Natronosporangium > Natronosporangium hydrolyticum. The sequence goes on along the minus strand of NZ_CP070499.1, from coordinate 364,660 downwards.
CGTCAACCGGCTGCGCGTAGATGTCGGCGATGTCGTCCCAACGTCGCCATGCCCGGGTGCCGACCGGGCCGAGCGTCGCCGCGGGGCGGCCTGCCACGGTAATGGTGACCTGCTCACCAGCCTGGGCGCGGCGTACCAGCTCGCTCGCGTTTTGCCGCATCTCCCGGAGCCCCACTTCGCCCATCCCGCCACGGTAGCACAAGTGCTACCGTGCGGCCGGGCCCTCCTGCGATCGGCGCTCACGTCGTCTCGTGGCTTCGCGCTCTCCGGCGGGGCGGTCATGGTTCGCGGTCAGCGGCGGGTTACGGGACTGGCGGGGACGGCCGCTGCTGGTCGCCGACGCAGCTCAGGCAGCGCAGACGGTCGGGACGGCGCACGTGGTGAGCCGATCGCAGCTTCACCAGGCACTGCGGGCGCCACTGCCCGACGAGTTGCTGGCCAGCATTCTGATCGACCGTGGCAGCGGCGGTAGCCGACAGCCCTCCCGGGCCCGCAGTTGCTATTCGGCAACAGGATTTGCCAGTTTGGGTCCGCCCTCGTCACCATCGCTGCAGCTGACCAGACGAATCGGAAGGGGCAACGGATGGCATCCGAGTTCGGCAAGGAGTACTGGGAGCAGCACTGGCAACAGGCGAACGCCGACCGCTCAGGGTCCATGGGCGGGAACCCACCGAACCCGTACCTCGACCGTGAGCTCAGCCACCTGGTGCCGGGCACAGCCCTGGACGCCGGCTGCGGCACCGCCGCCGAGGCGAGCTGGCTGGCCCTGCGCGGTTGGCAGGTGACCGCGGCCGACATCTCGGCGCAGGCGCTCGCCCGCGCCGCCGAACGCGCGGCGGCCAGCGGCGCGTCCGAGCGTATCCAGTGGGTCGAGGCGGATCTGAGCGTCTGGGATCCGGGCACGCGGTTCGACCTGGTCACCACCTTCTACGCCCACCCGGCGATGCCGCAGCTGGAGTTCTACGACCGGATCGCCGGATGGGTGGCGCCCGGCGGGACCCTGCTGATCGTCGGTCACCTGCACACCGCGGCCACCGATGACGGCCACGGCCGCGGCCACGGCCGCGGCCACGGGCACGGTCAGGGCCACGGTCAGGGCCACGGGCACGGCCAGGGGGCCGGGCATCATCCGCCCGCAGCGGCGTCGGCTACCGCCGCGGCCATCACCAGGCGGCTGGACGCGGCAGCCTGGCAGGTCGTCACCGCCGAGGAGCTTCACCGGACGCTTGTCGGCCCCGGCGGCGCCGAGGTCCCCCTCAACGACGTCGTCGTACGCGCCACCCGGCGCCACTGAACCAGCGCCGCACACCCGTGTCCCTCAGCTAAGTCGGCTAAGTCGGCGCTGCCACGGATGGTCGGCGGCCAGCTCTCCCTCGAGGAGATCGCGCTGCCGACCGTCAAGGTAGGGAATGACCTCGGCTGCGTCCGCCTCGTCCTTCGCCCGCAGGCCCTTGCTCTTGTAGAGCAGCTGCAACTCCGGAGCCAGGTACGGGACGCCGTCGGTGGTCGTCAACACGGCCGTTTCCCAGGGCACCTGGACCGACTGGTCCCTGCGATAGATCCAGTGCTGGTCCGAGCCTTCGCCGATGGTGATGTCGAGAATCCACGGCCCGTCCGGTGCGCGGCGACACCACAGGTTGTTCTGGTGCTGGTCGAGCTGCAGTGGCTCACCCCGCCACGGGGTAAGCACCCCAGCGGCTGCAATATGGACGTCCCAGCCGGTCAAGAAGTCGTAAAGCTGGGGAAGGTCGGTGCGCACCACTCCGACATCGGTGTCTTCGTGCTGTCGCCAACTCCGCCCAAGGTGCAGATCGAGCGCGTGACCGCCGCTGATCCACCAACGAAACCGGGCCGCGGCGAAACAGTGGACGGCAGACGGCAGGTCGAGCGGCTGCCAGGGACCGTAGGCCGCCGGCGCCATTACGCCATCGCCTGCGCGATCTCCTGAGCTGGGTACGGGGTTTCCCGGCTCTCCCCGAACAGGTTCCAGTAGAAGTCGTTCAAGATGGCCACGGCCGGCGCATGCCGGCTGATCAGCTCGGCGACCGGTTCGGGGACACCGGTGGGGCTGGCTCCCTTGGCACACCGGCGGAGGTAGTCGTAGCGTTCGGCGGGCTCGGGGATCCCGACTATGTTGGCGACCATCCAGTTGAGCAGCTCTCTCACCGCGTAACACGAATCGTGGTCGGTGTTCCGGGCGAGGAAGTCACGCTCGGCATCGGACAGATCGAAGTGGGGCGAGTTCGCCAGGCCGAAATCGGCGAGGTAGAGCCGGTCTCCGTCGGTCAGGACGTTGCGGAAGTGGGCGTCGAAGTGCAGCAGGCCGTTGGCGTTCATGAAGCCGACGTCGGCGCGCAGAGATCGCGCCACCATGGCACAGGCGGCCGCAACGGCGTCGGGGCCGCCAGCGAGTCGGTCGGCCAGCCAGCTGTCCAGACGGTGCGGGACGTGCTCCAGAAACAGCACCACGCTCGCCGACGCCTGGCCGAGGGCCTCCAGCCGCCGCCGCACCGCCGCCGAGCCGTGCCAGTACGCGACGACCCGGTCGATGTCGGCGAGCTCCTCGGAGAGCGGCGCCGCCCCCGGCAGCACCCGCCAGTGGTAGAGCAGGGGGAAAGCCTCGGATCGCTTGGCGAGCACCCAGTTTGTGGTCATGGCGCTCGCCGCGACCTCCCGCCAGGCGCCGAAGCCACCGCTGGCGTGGGCCACAACCCCGTAGTGGCAGCAGTTGGGCAGGCCGAACAGGTTCGCAGTGGACATAATGTGGTCCGGGTCGCGCTCCAGGTCGGTCAACGGGATCCGCTTCACGAAGACCGGGGCGCCGGCGATCTCCAGCAACGCCGAGGTGCCGCCGACACCGGACCCGGTCGCTGGGGCCGCGGCCACGAGCCGACCAAGCTGGCGATCGTCGAGCAGCGCCAACGCGGTCGACACATCGCCGTACTTGACCACGCGGGCCTGGTGAGACTCACTCACCCCGAAAGCGTACGCCGGCCCCCGCCCGGGCCCTCGGCCCCGCCCGGGGGCTAGTCGGCGATCTCGGCCACGGCTACGACGCGCTCCATCCGCAGCCGGCAGAGCAGCTCGTCCGGCCCGGTGTTGCGCGCTCCGTACTCGTCGACCCGGTCCGCGGGCACGTAACGCTCGGCGATCCGGGTGTTCCAGTCGAGCAGGTCGGCGGGGCTGAGCGTCACCCGTACCGGGCCTCGGACGGTGACAAAGGTGTAGGGGAAAGCCTCGCCGTCGACAGCGAGGGCCGCCCGCGGGTTGGCGCGGAGGTGACGCCCCTTGCGGCTGTCGTTGCCGGTGACGAAGACCAACTCTTCGCCGTCGACCAGAAACCACACCGGCGCCACGTGGGGGTTGCCGGACGGTGAAGCGGTCGCCAGCTTCCCCGTACGCGTGCCGGCGGCGAGAAACGCGATCGCCTCGTCCCTTGCCATCTCCCACACTCCGTCAGCGTACCGCCGACAGTTTCCGCAGGTGCGGGTCTTCGCAGCCCGGGCTCGCTACCGAGTTGTCCGCGCCGGGCGCTGGTGATGTCAGGCCAACTGCCGGCCCGGCTTGCGATATCCGGTCTCACCCGCATATTGTTGACTGACCAGTCAGTCATAAAGGAGCCGACCGATGCCGAGACAGGTGGACCGGGCAGCCCGGCGGGAGCAGATCCTCGCCGCGGCCGTGCAGGTCTTCGCGGAGAAGGGGTTCGCCGCGACCAGGGTGGACGAGATCGCCGCCGCGGCAGGCGTCGCCAAAGGCAGCGTCTACCTCTACTTCGACAGCCGCGAGGCGATCCTGACAGCCGCCTTCGCCGCCTACGCGGAACGCTCCCGCGAGATCCTGGCCGCGGCCGCCGCCGACCCCGGCGCCCCGCTGACCCGACTGGAGACGCTGATCCGGTCGGTGCTCGCACTCGTGTCGAGCGACCCGCAGCGGACCCGACTGTTGGTCGACTTCTGGGCCGCCGGCATCCAAAACCTGCCACGGCTTGAGATCGCCACCGTCTACCAGGATTACCGCGCCACCGTCACCGACCTGCTCCAGCAGGCCGCGGCCGGCGGCGACCTCCGGACCCCCGCCACTGAGGCGTACGCGGCGGTGGTGGTCGGGGCAGTGGAAGGCTGCCTGCTGCAATGGCTGGTCGACCCGCAGCTGCCGATCGATGAGCTGGCCGACCCGCTGATCGACCTGTGCCAGCACGGACTCCGGAACGCACCGAAGTGACGGCCCCGGCCTCCCCCGCCCCGGCCGGCCTCGCCCGGATCGACGCCTTCCTGGTCGCCCCACAAGCGACCGGCGGCGAACGCGCCATCACCTACCTCGCAGCGGTCGCCGGCGGCGGCCTCGCGCTGGCGTTGGCGGCGACGGCCGGTCTACCGGCGCTGGCGCTGCTGGTGATCACGCTGGTGGCGGTCGACGCGGTGGGCGGGGCGGTCGCCAACGCCACCGGGTCGGCGCAGCGGTGGTGGCACCGGCCCGGCCGCACCCGCACCCACCAGCTCGGGTTCGTCGCCGCCCACGGTCAGCCGTTCCTGCTCGCGGCGACCGTGCCCGGGTTCGGGTGGACGGCGGCCACGGCGGTGTACGCGGTGGCGGTCGCGGGCGCGGTCCTGGTGCTCGTCGCGCCGTCGGAGCTGCGGCGGCCGGTCGGGTTCGCCGCCACCGTACTCGGGGTCACGGTGCTGACTGCGCTGGCCGACATTCCGACCGCACTGGCCTGGTTCGCCCCGGTGCTACTCATCAAGCTGCTCCTCGCCCACCTGCTCCCCTGGCGTTCCCCCTGGCGTTCCCCCTGGCGTTGATCATGGGGTTAGGGACCTGAATTGCCCCGGACCATGTACCTAGGTCCATGATCAACTCTTGGTGTGGGCTCGCAGAAATGCGTAGGCACGGGCGCGCATCTCCGGCGTGAAGACATGCCCCGCGTCGTAGTGTGCGAACTCAACCCGGTCGCCGAGGGTTTCCCTCGCGCTGGTAAACAGCTCCACCGCGCTGCGGCTCCACTTGTCCGCCGTGCCCGCAGAGATGAGCAATGCTGCGGATTCGCCAAACTGGGCGATCACGTCCTCGAGATCGTTCGCCGCGGCGAAGCCCGGGATCACGAACTCCGCTTGCAGACCCGTGTCATGGGTGTACGAGTCACGAAACGGGATGCATCCACAGTGGGACACCGCGGCAATGATGCGGTGGTCGAAGGCCGGAGCCCACAGCGCCATCCGCCCGCCGTACGAGTGACCGATGAACCCGACCCGCTGCGGGTCCACATCCGCCCGCGACATCAGGTAGTCGATCCCGACCGAGATGTCGTGCAGGCACGCGGTGAGTAACGTCTGCCCCTGCACCAGGCGGGTGGCCGACTCGAACCACGAGACGTTGGCGGAACGGTCCGGGCTCCAGTTCCGCTCCTCGAAGCCGATGGCGTCGGGGGCGATGGTGATGAAACCCGCTGCTGCCAATTCGTGGGCGTACGCCTGGTCTGGGTCGCCTGCCAGGCCCACCACCTCGCTCTTGCCAAGGTCGAAGCGCGCGGCGTGCTGATGGTGGCAGAAGACCGCGGGCACCGGCCCGGGAGCGCCCTTGGGAACGCAGATGTAGGCCGAGACCCGGTGCTCGGCAGTCACCGCGTAGCTGACCTTCTCCCGCACGTAGCGACCGCAGTCCACCTGCTCCAGGCGTTCGGGCGCAAGCGGCACCGACTCCGGCCAGGGGCCGAGGAACTCACCGAAGGCGGCGGCGCCCCGGCTCGAACTCCTGGTTCCTGCATGGCGTGACATGGCGCTGATGATGGCACGATCGGCACCCACTCGCGCCGGTTGACCATGGGGTTAGGGACCTGAATTGCCCCGGACCATGTACCTAGGTCCATGATCAAGCCCGGAAGTGGCCCGGTTAGAAGAGGGTGGCGGGGTGGGCGGGGAGCGGCTCGGGGAGCGGGTCCAGTTCGGGTACCCGGGCGCGGACCTCGTCGTAGAAGCGGCGGGCCAGCTCCGGGGCCTCGGCGTTGTCCGGGGTGTGGATGAAGACAGTCGGCGAGCGGCCCTCACGCAACCACCCGGCCACCACCGCGACCCACCGCTGCCAACCCTCGACCGTCGCGGTCGCATCGTCGCGGCCGAGGTACCGGACGACCGGCCGGTCGGTCAGCGCATCCGCCCGCAGCGGCAGCCGCGGCTTCTTCGTCCAGGCCTCCCGCTCCTCGTCACTCGTCGGCGGCTGGGCGAAGAACACCGTGGTGTCGAACGGGATCCACTCCGTCGACGTGGCCGCGAGCGCCCGTTCCAGCAGCTGGGCGGCGCGCGGTTCGACGAAGAAGTCGCGGTGGCGGACCTCCACCGCGTACCGGTAGTTGCTGGGCAGCCGGCGCAGGAAGCCGGCCAGCGCCGGAACGTCGCCGGGGGCGAACGAGCCCGGGAGCTGAATCCACAACGCGTGAGTACGCGGGCCGAGCGGTTCGATCGCGGCCAGGAAGGTGGCTAACTCGGCTTCGACATCGGTGAGCCGCCGTTCGTGGGTGATGGCCTTCGGCAGCTTGACGACGAACCGGAACTCCGGGTCGGTCTGCCGCGCCCAGGTGACCACGGTCTCCCGGCTGGGTGTCGCGTAGAACGTGGTGTTGCCCTCGACCGCGTTGCACCAGCTGGCGTACGCCTGCAGCCGCTCGGTCGAGGGCAGCGGATGGGCGACGTAGCGACCGTGCCACGACTTGTGTGTCCACATCGCGCAACCCACATGTAACCGCACGCCGCGAGCGCTCCTCCCGGTCGGCGGCGCCCACCGGCCCGGGCGCCCTGGCCGGCTTGATCATACGGTGCCGGGCTCCCCGACTTCCGCCGTTGGTGGGCTGCAAGGTCAAGGTGAAGATCTGGCTGCCCCACGACCAGTTACTCACCTTGACCTTGAACCATCTGAGCGGCGGCGAGGACCTCGGCCAGCGGGGTGGTCGGTCGCCCCAGCAACCGGCGCAGATCGCCGCTGTCGGTGGTGAGGTAGCCGCGGGCCACGTTCAGGTCCGAGTCGGCGATCAGCATCGCCTGCGGCTCCGGCATCCCCTGGCCCGCCAGGGTCGCGACGTATTCCCGGACCGGCAGATCCTGGTAGACGACCTGGCTGCCGGCCTGCCGGCCGATCTCGTCGGCGAGCTGCGCCATCGTGAACGGTTCGTCGCCGCCCAGCTCGTAGATTGTGTCGTCGGCCGGCGGGTCGGTCAGCACCGCCGCCGCTGCCGCGGCGTAGTCGGCGCGGGGAGCGGCGGCGATCTCGCCGTCGCGGGCGCAGCCGGGCAGGACCCCGGAGGAGGTCACCTCGGCCAGGTTCTGCGTGTAGTTCTCGGTGTACCAGCCGTTGCGCAACACCACGTGCCGCAGCCCGGACTCGGCGATCAGCAACTCGGTGGCGCGGTGGTCGGCCGCGATCAGCATCGGGTTGCGCTGGGCGTGCAAGGCACTGGTGTACGCGAAGAGCTCCACTGCGTGGTCGACGGCCGCACTGACGACGTGCAGATGTTGGGTCATCCGCCGGCTCGGATCGTTAGCGGAGATCAGTAGCAGCCGCCGGACATCCGCGAACGCGGTGGCGAGCGTCTCCGGCCGGTCGTAGTCCGCCTGCCGGACCTGCACCCCATGCTCGGCGAACTCGGCCGCCCGCGCCGGATCCCGTACTGCGGCGACGATCCCGTCGGCGGGTACGCCCTGGGCCAGCAGCGCGGCGACGACCCGCCGGCCCAGCTGCCCGGTGGCGCCGGTCACCGCGATGGTCATGTCAGCCCCTGCCCGGTCTGGTGCCGCACTTGCCGCGCCACCCCGGAAGACAACGATCGCGGCACGGCCAGCGCCACGGCCGTCGCCGCAGAAGCTGGCTCCGACCGGTGCTCCGCCCGCGGGCACCCTCGTGTTGATCATGGACTTAGGTACATGAACGGGGCCTGTTCATGTACCTAAGTCCATGATCAGCGCGGGTAAGCGCAGCGCGGAAGACGGCGGGCGGTTAGGAGACGGTGACCTGGATGTTGTCGAAGCCGGCCTCGACCAGGCTTGGCGCGCCCTCATCCGCCGCCTGGACCAGAATCCGGATGTTCTGCCCCGCGTACGCGGACAGGTCGACCGTCGCCTGCGACCAGGCCGCCGGCCGGTTGGTCGCCGCGCCCGCCTGGTTCAGCACCACGGTCGTGCCGCCGTTGTGCTGGACGCTCACCCGGAAGTAGTCGTCCGGGCCAGAGTTGTTGAGGTGCGCCAGGTACCACGAGAAGGTCAGGGTCGCCGCGCCCTGCGCCGGCAGCGAGATCACCGGCGAGCGGGTGGTGGTCACCCCGTCGTCGACATCGTGGTCGCCGGGGCTGTTGCCCGCGGCGGCCCCGGTGACCAGCATCTGGCCGCCGGCGACCGGGGTCCCCAGCTGCAGCGGCAGGCCGTTCCAGCTGGTCGCCTGCGGCGCCGCCCGCTCCCACTGGCCAGCAGTGGCGGTGTCGGTGCCGGCCGGGTCGCGGGTCCAGCCGGTGCTGGTGGTGAAGTCGTCGGCGAAGAGCACCTGACCCCCACCGCCGTTACCCGAGTCGCAGTACTCGTCCTCCTTGTTGATCGCCCGCCAGGGACAGTCGGCGTACTCGGTCAGCAGCAGTACCGCGTCCCGGTTGCGCGCAGTCTCGGCCGGAATGACGCTGTCGGGTGGGTAGAAGCCACCACCGCTGGCGCTGGCCGGAAACATCTCGAAGGTGTAAGCGAAGATGCCCTGGTTGGCCCACATCCAGTCGATGCTGACCCCGGAGGCGACGTAGAGCTGTGAGGCCTGCATCGGCTGGTAGCCGTTGCTGCCCGCCATCTCCGCGCCGATGGCCTGGAAGGTGTCCCGGGCGTCCGCGTTCAGGCCGGGCGCCAGGCTCGCGCTGGTGTAGCCGTACGGCCAGAGCACCAGCTCGGAGTAGGTGTGGAAGTCGATGTTCATGGTGATCCGCTGCTCGCCGTCGACGATCCGGCTGAGTACGAACTGCCGGTAGGCCTCTGCCTCGGGGGCGGAGAAGGGCGCCGAGCCGCGGTACGTCGCCGAGCTGGGTGAGCCGGAGGAGCCGCTGCCGCCCCACTGGTGGCCGAAGTTGCGGTTGAGGTCGGTGCCGACGGCGGAGGTGCCCGGATTAGGTTGCCGGTTCTTCCGCCAGGACCGGAACGACCCGGTGGCGATGTCCCACTCGCCGCCGTCCGGGTTGACCTGCGGCATGATCCAGATGACCCGGTTGTCCACCAGGTCGGTGATCTGCGGGTCCACCCCGTACTCTTCGGTGAACATCCGCATCAGATAGATCGCCATCTCCACGGTCAGGTGTTCGCGGGCGTGCATGCCCGCGCTGAGCAGCACCTCGGGCTTGCCCAGGTCCTGGCCCACCGGGCTGGAGATCTTCATCGCGATCAGGTCCCGCCCCTCGTGGGAGGTGCCGTAGCTGTGCCGTTGCGCGATCGTGGGGTGGGCGGCGACCAGGTCGTCGACGACCGAGTTCAGTTCGGCATAGGTGTGGTAGTTGCCGTAACCGGGCGGGTAGTTCTCCGGGTAGCCGGGTGCCGGGGTAACGGACGGCACCCGTTCCGGTGCGAAGCCGAGGGCCCGGATCGCCTGCACTTCCGCCGGGGTGGCGGTGACGAAGACCTTGCCCCGATCGACCTCGTCGACCGCCGCGCCGGTGGCGGCGACCGCGTCGACATCGTCGAAGGTCTGCGGGCCGGTCACCAGATACTGGGCGGTGCCCGGGTCGGCGGTCTCGTCGGCGGGGCTGGCCCCGGCGGGGGTGGCGGCCAGGGCGCCGGTGGCGGTGAGGACGACGGCGACCAGGCCGGCCAGCCGACGCCGGATGGGGACACTCAGGAGTCGGGGGGTGGGAAGCTGCATGGTGACCTCCGGGGGTGACGGGTCGAGGGTGGACCCGCGGATAGGTCAAGTGCAGCAGCAATCGCCCGGTCACTACAAGTTGTCAACCATGCCGGTTTAGTCATATCGACGGCGGTGGGGTGCCCCGCGGTGCGGACCGCCGGTCAGCCGGTGACCCGGGCGATGGTGAGCCCGTCCCACCCCTTTACGCCGACGGTCTGCAGTGTGGTCGCGGACAGCCTGGGCTCGGCCGCGACCCGGGCCAGGAAGTCCCGGGCGCCGCGGACATTTTCGTCGTCGCTGGCCGCATCGAGGATCCGCCCCTGCCGGACCACGTTGTCGGCCACGATCACGCTGCCCGGCCGGGTCAACCGCATCGTCCACTCTAGATACTGCGGGTAGTTGGCCTTGTCGGCGTCGATGAAGATCAGGTCGAACGGCGGCTCCCCGGCCTGGACCATCGCCGCCAACGTCGTCAGCGCCGCCCCGACCCGGATCTCCACCCGGTCGGCCAGATCGGCGCGGTCGAGGTTCTGCCGAGCCACCTCGGCGTGCTCCGGGGCGGCCTCCAGCGTCACCACCCGACCGGCGGCACCCACCCCGCGGGCCAGCCAGGTAGTGCTGTAGCCACCGAGCGTGCCCAGCTCCAGCACCCGGGTGGCGCCCTGGATCTGAGCCAGCAACATCAGCAGTTTGCCCTGATTGGGCGCGACCTCGATCGCCGGCAGCCCGGCCGCCCGGCTGGCGGCCAGCCCGTCGGTCAGCACCGGCTCCGCCGGGACCAGCAGGTCGCTCAGGTACTCGTCAACTGCGCTCCACGCTTCGTTACTCATGCGCACCAGTCTGCCTCAGCCGGGCCGTCAGGCCCGCTTGACCGCGATCGTCTCGACGATGTTGGCGACGTGTTCGAAGGCGTCGCAGGCCGCCTCCAGCTCATCGGCGACCTCCTTCATCTTCAACACCGTCAGCGCGTCGTACTCACCGGAGAACAGCCGCACCAGCAGCATCCGGTAGGCCCGATCGCCTTCGTTCTCCAAGCGATTGCACTCTATCCAGTACTCGCGCAGCTCCCGCATGGTGCGCAGCCGCGGCATCGCCGCCGCGGTCAGCTCGGCCTGCTGGGTGAGCGCGTCCACCAGCTCGTGGATCTCGCGCGGCAACGCCGGCAGCTTGGTCAGGCCGTAGAGGTAGACCAGGGTGCCGGCCGCCTCGAGATGGTCCATCACATCGTCCAGCGTGGAACCGAGGCGGTAGATGTCGGCCCGGTCCAGCGGCGGCCGACGGGTCGAATTGATCTTGTTGTAGATCTCGTGCGCGATCTGGTCGCTGTCGTGCTCCAGCTCCACCAGCCGCTCGCTGACGGACTGCACATCGACCCCGGGCAGCGCCAGCTCAGCTAGCAGGTGCGCACCGGTCACCAGGTTCTGCGCCGAGCGGGTGAACAGCTCGTAGAACCCATCGTCCGGCCGGTAGCGACGCCATCTCACCATGCCAACCTATCCCTTACCTGGCCCGGTCCCCCACTGCGCCGTGGCCGCCAGCCGGCGCTGGAACTCCGCCACGTCGACAGTGGCCGGCGGATAGCGCAACCCGAGGTCCCGGCAGGTCGCCAGCAACAGCTCGGTCACCGCCCAGTCCCTATACCACTTTCGGTCCGCCGGGACCACATACCACGGCGCGGCGTCAGTGCTGCACCGCGCCAACAGCTCGGCGTACGCCTCCTGGTAGTCGCCCCAACGGGTACGTTCATCGAGGTCGGACGGGTCGAGCTTCCAATGTTTCGCCGGATTGGCGAGCCTCGCCGCCAACCGTTCGGTCTGCTCGCGGTAGGACAGGTGCAGCATCACCTTCACGATCGTCACACCGCCGGCGACCAGCTCCGATTCCCACTGGTTGATCTCGTCGTACCGCCCCCGCCAGACCGACTCCGGCACCAGCTGGCGCACCCGGGCGATCAGCACATCCTCATAGTGGGACCGGTCGAACACCCCGACCTGACCAGCGGACGGCAACGCCCGCGCCACCCGCCACAGGAAATGCCGCTCCCGCTCCTGCTCGGTGGGCGGCCCGAACGCGGTCACCCGCAGCCCGATCGGGTTCATCGCCCCCACCACCCGCCGGACCGTCCCGCCCTTCCCGGAACAGTCCATGCCCTGCAACACCAGCAGCACCCGCCGCCGGGCCGCAGCCGACCCGGGCGCCGCCGTCTTCGCGCTGGCGAAGAGCATCTCCTGTTGCCGCGCCAACTCCCGGCCCAGCTCCGAGCGCCGCTCACGAGCCCACTGTTTGCCCTGCTCAGCCGTTAGGCCGGGGCGGCTCCGCGGGTCGACCGCGGCGAGCTCGACCCCGCCCGGACCGGCCCGCAGCAGCCGTCGAAGATCCGCACCCATGCCCTCGATCATCCCGCAGATCGGCCATCATGGGGTCATGACCCCGGCCTCGTTCGACTTCGAGCGCCACCGTCAGCACCTGCTCGGGGTCGCGTACCGGATCTTCGGCAGCTGGGCCGACGCCGAAGACGCGGTCCAGGAGGCGTGGCTGCGGTGGGACGCGACCCTGCGGGACGGCGCCGAGCTCGACAACCCGCTGGCCTGGCTCACCACCGTCACCGCCCGCATCTGCCTGGACCAGCTCCGCTCCGCCCGGGTACGCCGGGAGGCGTACGTGGGTCAGTGGCTGCCGGAGCCGGTGGTGACCAAGCTGCCCGGCCCCGGAGCCGGCACGGACCGGGTCAGCGACCCGGCGGAGCTGGTGACGCAGACCGACCAGGTCAGCTATGCGCTGCTGGTGGTGCTGGAGCGGCTCTCCCCGGAGCAGCGGGTAGCGTTCGTGCTACACGACGTGTTCGCGGTGCCCTTCGACGAGATCGCCACTTTGCTCGCCACCAGCCCGGCGGCGGCCCGGCAGCTCGCCTCCCGCGCCCGGCGCGCGGTCGCCGCCCCGGCCACCCCCCGGCACACCGCCGACCTGGCCGAACAGCGGCGGGTGGTGACCGCGTTCGTCACCGCGGCGCAGGCCGGCGACATCGACGGCCTGGTAGCGGTGCTGGCGCCGGACGCAGTGGCGATCGGCGACGGCGGTGGGGTGATCCCGGCGGCGGCCCGGCCGGTGGTCGGGGCGCTGCCGGTGGCCCGCTTCCTCGCGGGCCTGTTCCGGCGCTACTACGCGGACGTCGACGCCGAGTCGGTGCTGATCAATGGCGGGCTCGGGTTTGTCGCCGAAACCCAGATCAGCGGTGCCCGAGCGCGGGTGACCATGTCGTTCGCGATCGCCGACGGCCGGGTCACCGGCGTCTTCAACCAGCTGAACCCGGCCAAGCTGAGCCGGGTGCCGGCTCCCCGGCCGGGCGCCGGCTGGCAGCTGCCGGACTGGCGGTGACCGGCGTGCCGACCGCCTGCTAGCCCCCGTCGACCTGGGCCAGGAAGGGCAGGTAGCCGGTGGCGAACGGCTGGGTGCCGTCGCCGAGGGCGGAGCCCAGCCAGGTCGCGGCCGCGCGGGCCGGGGCGACCACCTCCGCCGGGTAGCCGAAGCTCTCCCGGTGGGCGGCGAACTCCTCCTCGTCGCGCAGCTCCACCAGGCCCGAGCCGCGCCGGCGCACCACATCCAGGTCGAGATCGATCAGGTCGACCAGGTCGTCGCCGGTCCACTCCGCCGGGCTGGTGATGTCACAGTAGACCTCGCTGGTCCGCGGCGGTGGGTTGAACATCGCCGTCCACCATCGCTGCCGGGGAACCAGCAACACGAACGGGATCTGCTCGACCGACGGTCGGCCATGGTAGATCGACGCGGTGCCCGCATCCACGCCGAGCCAGGTGCCGTGCTCGTCGTCGGCGAGCCGGCGCGCCGGGTAGTCCCGGTGCGCTGTGCCGTCATACTTCCGGTACCGCACCCGCACGACCTCTGCCACGGTGGCTACGTTACCGGGGGGTGCCAGACGAGCTCCGAAGGCACGACCCGGACCGGGAACGGGGCCACCGCCTCGAACGGCTCATCGCCCGAGACGTCCGCGACCTGCCGATAGCTCCCGTCAGCAGTGAGCCGCCAGGCGATCAGGCGCGCCTCCGCCGGGCGGGCGAGCGGGTCCACCACCCAGAACGCCGGGGTGCCGGCGCGACGGAAACGGTCGCGCTTGACGTTGAGGTCGATCAGCTTGGTGCTGGGCGAGAGCACCTCCACCGCCAGCGCTGGCGCGCTCGGCAGCCCACCGTCGGTAAGCTCGTCGACGCGGGCGACCAGCACGTCGGGGTGCAGCTCGGTGTCGTCGGCCAGAGTCACGGCGAACGGCGCCATCAGCACCTCGTGCTCGGCGGAGCAGGCGTCGTCCAGCAGGCGGTACAGCCGCCCGACCGCCCGCTGATGCAGCCGGCCCGGGGCGGCGCTCACGATGAGCACCCCGTCGACCAGCTCCCGGCGCCGACCGTCGTCGGGCATATCCGCCAGGTCGGCGCGCGTGAACGCCCGACCCGCTGACTCCACCGGCACGACAGACATGGTGACCACCATTGTTCCTCCCCGCGTCGCATGCCGCCACTGTCCGCACCGGGCAGCCTCACCGCAAACCAGCCGACTCCGGCCTGTGGACAACCGGCGGCCTGTGGACAACCGGCGGGGGTGTGGACAACTGCCGGCACCGCCCCGCTACCGGGTACGGTGTGGCGGTGACCGCCCCGCCCACCGTCAGCGCCGACGATCTGCCCGCTCTGGAGCACTCCGAACAGCTCGACGCGCTGCTGACCGCCGCGGTCTCGGCCGTGCCAGGGGGCACCACCCGGCCCGGCCAGCAGCTGATGGCCGCCGCGGTCGCCGGTGCGGTGGAGCGCAAGGAGCATCTGCTGGTGCAGGCGGGCACCGGCACCGGCAAGTCCCTGGCTTACCTGGTCCCCTCGCTGCTGGTGGACGGGCCGGTGGTGATCTCCACCGCGACCCTGGCGTTGCAGTCGCAGCTGGTGGACCACGACCTTCCCCGGCTGGTGGCGGCGGCGCAGCCGGTGCTCGGGCGGCGCCCCAGCTTCGCGGTGCTCAAGGGCCGCCACCACTACCTGTGCCTGGCCAAACTGGACGGCTCCACCGAGGAGGAGCCGGCCGACGCGCTCTTCGACGCCGGCGGCGCGGGCGGCGAGCCGAAGTGGATCGGCGAGTCCGGCCGGCTCGGCAAGCAGATCGAACGGATCCGCGACTGGGCCATGGAGACCAGCACCGGCGACCGGGACGAGCTCGACCCGGGGGTCGACGAGACCGCCTGGCGCCAAGTTTCGATGCCGGCGCGGGAGTGTGTCGGCGCCGCCAAGTGTCCCTGGGGCGCCGAGTGCTTCGCCGAGCTCTCGCGAGAGCGGGCCCGGGCGGCGGACCTGGTGGTCACCAACCACAGTCTGCTCGCGGTGGACATGCTCGCCGGCCGGCACATCGTCCCCCCGCACAAGCTCCTGGTGGTCGACGAGGCGCATGAGCTCGCCGACCGAGTCTCCTCCGCCGCGCAGGCCGAGTTGACCGCCGAGGCGGTCGACCGGGGGGCGCGGCGGTGCCGGACCCTGCTCGAGCCGGAGATCTACGAGGCGTTGGTGACCGCCGGGGACGCGCTCACGGTCGGCTTGGGTGAGGCCCCGGTCGGGCGGCTGGCGGGCCCACTGCCGGCGCCGCTGCACGAGGCGTGCACGCTGGTGGACGCGGCGACCCGGGCCGCGCTCACCGCGATCGGCGAGGTCAAGTCCGACGACCCGGAGGCGGTCGGCAAGCAGCCCGCCCGGGCCGCGCTGGAGGAGCTGTCCAGCACCGCGCAGCGGCTCATCGCCGCCGACGACGCGGATGTGGCCTGGGTGGAGAAGCCCACCGGGTTCGGCGGCGGGCGGCGGCAGCCCGCCCTGGTGGTGGCGCCGCTGTCGGTCGCCGGCACGCTCACCACGCATCTGTTCGAGGACCGGGTGGTGGTCGCCACCTCGGCGACGCTGGCGCTCGGCGGCGCCTTCGACACCGTCGCCCGGACGCTCGGGCTCGCCCCCGGCACCGGGCCGGCCGATGCCGGCGCCGGTTCCGGTGCGGGCGCCCTGCCCTGGCGGGGCCTCGACGTCGGTTCCCCGTTCGACTATCCGAAGCAGGGCATCCTCTACGTCGCGGCGCACCTGCCCCGACCAAAGGAGTCCGGGCTACCCGAGGCCTCGGCCGAGGAGCTGGTCCGGCTGGTCACCGCCCTCGGCGGCCGGACGTTGGGGCTCTTCTCGTCCCGCCGGGCGGCGGAGCGGGCCGCCGAGGTGCTGCGCAGCCGCACCAAGCTGGAGGTCCTGCTGCAGGGTGAGGAGTCGCTGCCGCTGCTGGTCCGCCGCTTCCGGGAAGACCCCGACAGCTGCCTGCTGGGCGTCATGTCGCTCTGGCAGGGAGTGGACGTGCCCGGCGACGCCTGCCAGCTCGTGGTCATCGACCGGTTGCCATTCCCCCGACCGGACGAGCCGCTCGCCGCCGCCCGGTCCGCCGCCGTGGACGCCGCCGGCGGCTCCGGGTTCGCCTCGGTCAGCGTCCCGATCGCCGCGGTCCGGCTCGCACAGGGCGCCGGCCGGCTGGTCCGCACCGGTGCCGACCGGGGAGTGGTGGCGGTGCTGGATTCGAGACTGCACACCGCCCGCGGCTACGGCTCCTACCTGCGCAAGTCGCTGCCGCCGTTCTGGTATACCACCGATCCAGCGGTGGTGACCGGGGCGCTGACCCGGCTCGCCGGGTAGCCGGGCCAGCGCGGCCCGGTCAGCCGCTCGACTCGGTAACGACCCGCGGCGGCGGATCCTGCGCCGGACCCGGTGGCGCGCCCGGCTCAGCTTCCCGGCGGAACCGTTCGTCCCGGTAGGAGTTGAGCCGACGGACCACCGCGTTCAGCACCGCCACGATCGGCACCGCCACCAGCGCGCCCATGATGCCGGCGAGCAGAATACCGGCGGTCACCGCGATGATCACCGCGAGCGGATGGATCCGCACCATCTTGCTGACGATGAACGGCTGCAGCACGTTGCTCTCCAGCTGCTGCACCAGCACCACGATGCCGAGCACGATCAGACCCTTGATCAGCCCTTCGGTGCCGGGCGGGCTGATCAGCGCCACCAGCACCGCCACCCCACCGGAGACGAAGGCCCCGACGATCGGCACGAACCCGCCGAGGAACACCAGCGCCGCCAGTGGCAGCACGAACGGCATCCCCATGGTCAGGTCCAAGATATACAGCCCGAGGCCGATCCCGAGCGCGTCCACGAACGCCACCATCACCGTCGCCCGGACGTAGCCGCCGAGCGCTCGCCAACCGCCTTCGCCGGCGTACGCCATGGGGGCCCGCGCTGGCGGCGGCAACATGCTGATCATGAACCGCCAGATCCGGCCGCCGTCCCGCAGGAAGAAGAACGTGATGACCAGGGTCAGCACCATGCCGGTCAGGAACTGGACGGTCCCGGTGACCGCGGCCAGGCCGACGTCGGTCAGCTGCTGGGTGTTCTCGTTGATCCAATCCTGGGCCTGGGTGACCAGATCTTCGAGATTGTCCTCGGTGAGCCCGACCGGCCCGTTCTCCAGCCAGTCCTGGAACTCACCGATCCCCGACTCGACCTCGGAGATCATGCCGGGCAGACCCGCGATGAACGCGTTCACCACCAGGTAGAGGGTCCCGCCGACCGCGGCCAGGCCGGCGACCACCACCAGCAGCGCCGCGAGCGACCGGTGTACATGGAGCTTCACCAGCCCGCGCTGGGCCGGCATCAACAGCCCGGCCAGCAACAGGCCGATCATGAGCGGCGCCACCAGCAGGAGGTACTGGTTGGCGATCCACAACAGCGCGTACGCGACCGCGGAGACCACGATCAACCGCCACGACCAGGCCCCGGCGATCCGCAGGCTACGCGGCACCGCCTCCTCGACAGTCGGCGGCGGCTCCGGGCCGGGCGGCGCCGGCGGCCCGGCCGCCGACTCCTCGCTCACCGGCCCCTGCGCGCCCGGCGCGGTCGCGTGCTCCGGTAATGCTGGCTGGTGCGCCATCCGCATCAGCGGCTCGTCGTTCGGCTGCTCCGCCCGCTGCCGGGCCGCGCGTACGCTCTCGCGGCCCGTCTCATAGGCCCTACGGATGTTCTGCCGCGCCTGTTCGAACCGGCCCACTGCCACCCCCCTCGTTTCGCCCAGGACTCCCTACGGTAGTCAACGTCGGCTACCCGGTACCGTCTGGACCGTGACCGCCGCACCTGAAACCGATACGGGTCTGCCAATCCGCCTGCTCCACGACCGGGTCCTGGTCCGGGTCGAGGGCGCCGAAGGGGAACGCCGCTCCACCGCCGGCATCGTCATCCCGGCCACCGCCTCGATGGGGCGGCGGCTGGCGTGGGCGACCGTGGTCGGGGTGGGACCCCACGTCCGCGCGATCGTCACCGGGGACCGGGTGTTGTTCGACCCCGAGGACCGCTCCGAGGTGGAGCTGCACGGGCAGGAGTACATCCTGCTCCGGGAGCGGGATGTCCACGCGGTAGCCGCCCAGCGGGTACAGCCGGACGCCACCGGCCTCTACCTCTGATCCGGTTCTTCGGGGTCACTAGGGCGGGACGACTGGTCTGACCCCGGCCCGCCGCCAGCGTCGGGCGGGTCGGACGGCTGGCCGCCGTACGACGGCCCCGACTGCCCGTGGCCCTGGTACGGCTGGCCCGACTGCCCGTACCCCGGGTACGGCTGGCCCGGGTGCTGCTGCCCCGGGTACGGCTGGCCCGGCGGGGGGTACCCAGGCTGGTAACCCGCGGGAGGGTGCCCAGGCTGCTGATAGCCCGGTTGCGGGTACCACGGTTGCTGGTGTCCGGCGGGAGGGTAACCGGAGTGGCCCGGGTATCCAGAATGGCCCGGATATCCGGAGTGTCCGGAGTAGCCAGGGTGCCCGAAGTGTCCCGGGTAGCCGGGGTAGCCGGAGTGCCCGGGGTATCCCCCGGCCGGCGGATAGCCCGGTGCGCCGTACCCCATCGGGTGAGTCGGCAGCAGCATCGGCAGCGGCATCACCGGCTCGGGCGGCGGTTCGACCCGCCGGGTCTCCCCATCCGGGAAGATGATCGTGTAGCCGTGGCCGTCCCACCGCGCCGACGGCACCGCCGTGTCCCGGCCGACATAGACCCCGCGGGCGGCGGCGATCTCCGAGAGCAGGGCGTGTTCCTCGGCGGCGGTTCGCGCCTCAGCGGTGGGTGTGGTGTCCAGGCCCCGGCGCACCCCATCGCGCAGCAGCGCCAGCCGGGTCGCGGCGTACTGAAACCGTCGCATCGCCTTTGCGCCCTCGTCACCGGCGACCCGACGGGCCCAGCGGCGGGCGCTGTGCCGGGCCGCGAGATTCTTCAGCGAAGCGACCTCGGGCGGCGACAGCCAGCCGGCGCGGACGTAGTCCGGCAGGGTGCGTTGCGTGACCTGGCCCTCCCGGGTGCGGATCCACAGCGCCAGGCCGATCATGCTGAGGAAGATCGGCACCATGACCGCCAGGTAGCCGTAGAGGAAGAGCGCCGGTTGGCCGGTGGCGCCGGCGCCGACCGCCATCAGGTTCCAGGCGGCGTGCAGCAGCATCGCCACCAGCAGCCCGGCCAGCGGGGCCAGCCAGCGAACCGCGGTGGAGGTGCTGCGGGCGGCGATCCCGAGCCCGATGCCGGCGGCGGCGGTGAAGAGCGGGTGCGCGAAGCCGGACATGAAGATCCGCGACACGAAGATCACGATGAGCATGAACACGCCGGTGGCGGGGCCGAATTCGTCCATGCCGGAGCGGTAGCCCACCCCGCCCAGGTAGAGGATGTTCTCCACCATGGCGAACCCGACGGCGGAGAGGCCGCAGTAGACGATGCCGTCGGTGATGCCGGAGATCGCTCGCCGCCGGAAGAGCAGCAGCAGGACCGGTGCGGCGAACTTGCCGATCTCTTCGATGACCGGTGCGACCAGCACCGCGACGAGTTCTTCGGGCAGGCCGGCGCCGGTGAAGATGTACGCGAACAGGGTGTTGACGCCGAGCGCCACGGCGGTGGCGACGAAGGCTCCCCAACCAAAGCAGAAAAGGAGGTAGCGGACCGGTTCTGGTTCGTAGCGGTCGAGCCATAGGAAGGCCAGGATCAGCACCGGCACCGGGATGATCGCGGCGATCAGCCCGACGATCAGGGCGTCTACGCCGATGTTCCAGCCGATGATGCTCAGCGTCGTGATCGCCGAGCCGGCGATCACGAAGATGGCCAGGCCGAGGACCAGTCCGCGGCGTACCGATCGCCGCCGGGACTGCGTATACGGCGGGGTCGGCGGCGGAACCGGGGGGTCTGGCTGCGCACTCACGCCCCGAGCCTACGACCCCACCGCACCGATCATGAACCAAGGCACATGATCAGCCCGGATTTGGCACCCAAACTCCATGATCAACACTGGGGGTAGGGTGGCCGGATGGGGAGCAGCACTCTCATCGACGCGCTGACCGGGGCGCTGCCGCCCGGCGCCGTGCTCACCGATCCGGACCTCCGGCGCAGCCACCAACGCGACGAGGCCGGGCTCTGCCCCGCTGGCCTGCCCGCCGCGGTGGTCCGCCCGACCACCACCGAGCAGGTGGCGACCACCATCACGCTCGCCGGCCAGTACGGCGTGCCGGTGGTGCCGCAGGGCGCCCGCACCGGCCTGGCCGGCGGCGCCAACGCCGGCGACGGCGCACTGGTGCTCTCGCTCACCAACATGGACCAGATCCTCGAGATCGATCCGCTCAACCGGCTGGCGGTCGTGCAGCCCGGGGTGGTCAACGCCGCCCTCGCACAGGCGCTCGCGCCCCACCGGCTCCGGTTCCCGCCCGACCCCGGCTCCTGGGAGTCGTCGACCATCGGCGGCAACGTCGCCACCAACGCCGGCGGCATGTGCTGCGTCAAGTACGGCGTCACCAGCGAGTACGTCCTGGGCCTGGAGGTGGTGCTCGCCGGCGGCGAGGTGCTGCGCACCGGCCGCCGTACCCCGAAAGGAGTCGCCGGCTACGACCTGACCCGGCTCTTCGTCGGCTCCGAGGGCACCCTCGGGGTGATCACCGAGATCACCCTGGGGCTGAAGCCGGCGCCGGCCGAGTCGCTGACCCTGGTCGCGGTCTTCGACACCACCGCAGCCGCCGGGGCGGCGGTCGCCGCGCTCACCGCCGCCGGCACCACCCCGAGCCTGCTGGAGCTGGTCGACCAGACCCACCTGGCGGCGATCGAGGCGTACCAGCCGATGGGGCTGCGCACCGACGCGGCCGCGCTGCTGCTGGTGGCGGTGGACACCGGGGCGAGCGCCGCCGCCGACCTCGCCATCGTGGAGCAGCTCTGCCAGCAGGCCGGCGCCGCCGAGGTGTACGCAGCCACCGACGCCACCGAGGCACAGGCGCTACTCGCGGCCCGGCGGCTCGCATACCACAGCATCGAGCACGCCGCGGCCAAGGCATTCCCGGGCGGTAACGGCGGCGTGATCGTCGACGACATCGCCGTCCCCCGGACCGCGTTGGCGGAGGTGCTGGACGGGATCGCCCGGATCGCCGCGGCGCGGCAGACTATGGTCGGGGTGATCGCCCACGCCGGTGACGGGAACCTCCACCCCAACATCGTGGTCGACCGGGCCGACCCGGACAGCGTCGCCCGGGGTCAGGCGGTCTTCGACGAGATCATGGAGCTGGCACTGTCGGTGGGCGGCACCAGCACCGGCGAGCATGGCGTGGGCCTGCTCAAGCGGCAGTGGTTGGCGCAGGAGCTAGGCCCGGTCGGCGGCCGGGTGCATCAGGCCATCAAACACGCGCTCGACCCTGACAATCTGCTCAACCCGGGCAAGGTGGTGCCGCCGCCCGGGTGACCGATCACCCCTCGCCGACCGGCTGGTCCGGCCCGCGCAGGTCGGGCGCGCCCAGCCGGGCCGCGTCGGCGGTCTGGTCGTCGGGCATCCGCTGCGACTCCCGCTCCGCGGCCACCCGGGTCAGGTAGTGCGCGATCTCCCGCTCGACCTGCGCTTCCGACCATCCGAGCTCGGCGCCGAGCAGCTGCGCCGCGTGCCGGGCGGTCGCCTCGCCCCGATGCGGGGTCTCGATCGAGATCCGGGTCCGGCGGGTCAGCGCATCCTCCAGGTGCACCACCGCCTCCGTCCGCGCCGCGTAGACGATCTCCGCGGCCAGATACTCCGGGGCACCAGTCAGCGGCGCCGCCAGCTCCTTATCCGCGGCCGCGATCGCCAGCACCTCCGGGGTCAGCGTGCCGTAACGCTCCAGCAGGTGCTCCACCACGCCCACCGGTACGCCGAACCGGGCCGCCAGCGCCGCCCGGTCCCACCACATCGCGGCGTAGCCGTCGGCGCCGAGCAACGGCAGCCGGGCGGTGCTCGACCGCCGGGCCACCCCGAGCTGCTGCGCCGCGATGTCCACCACATCCGCGGCCATCACCCGGTAGGTGGTCAGCTTGCCGCCGGCCACCAGCAGCAGCCCCGGCATCGGCGCCACCACGGCGTGCTCTCGGGAGAGCGCCGAGGTCGCCTCGTCCTCGCCGGCCAGCAGCGGTCGCAGCCCGGCGTACACGCCTTCGATGTCGGCCTCGGTCAGCGGCCGGTCCAGCACCTGGTTGAGCTGATTGAGCAGGTACCCGATGTCGTGCGCGGAGGCGGCCGGGTGGGCCCGGTCCAGCTCCCAGTCGGTGTCGGTGGTGCCGATCAGCCAGTGGCCACCCCACGGCAGCGCGAACAGCACCGAGCTGGGCGTCCGCAGCAGCAGCCCCACCTCGCCGGAGATCGCCGACCGGGAGACCATCAGATGGACGCCCTTGCTCGCCCTCACCCGCAGCCCAGGCCGGGCCCGGGGCAGCATCTTGGTGAGATCGTCGCTCCACACTCCGGTCGCCGCGACCACCACCCGGGCGCGGACATCGATCTCCTCGCCGCTCTCCAGCTCCCGCACCCGGGCGCCGGTGATCTGCTCCCCGTCGTCGCGCAGGTCGGTCACCCGGGTGCTGGTCACCACCGCGGCGCCGAGGCTGGCTGCGGTCCGGGCGAGCGTCACGACCAGCCGGGCGTCGTCGACCTGGCCGTCGTAGAAGCGGATGGCGCCGCCGGTGGCGTCCGGCCGCAGGCTGGGGAAGAGTCGGCGGGTGGCGGCCCGGGACAGGTGCCGGTGCTTCGGCACCACCCGTCCCTGCCCGACCAGCCCGGCGAAGGCGTCGTAGAGCGCGACCCCGGCCCCGTAGTAGGCGCGCAGGCCGGCCCGGACCGGCCAGGCTTTGGCTGGTAGTGGCAGCAGGATCGGCACCGGCCGGACCAGATGGGGGGCGAGCCGGCCGGCCAGCAGTTCCCGCTCCGCGAGCGCTTCGTGGACCAGCGGGAACTCGGCTTGTTCGAGGTAGCGCAGCCCGCCGTGAATGAGCTTGGTGGATCGGGAGGAGGTGCCGGCCGCCAAGTCACGGGCCTCTACCAGCGCGACCGACAGGCCACGCGCGGCGGCGTCGACTGCGGCGCCGGCGCCGGTGACACCGCCGCCGATCACCAGCACGTCGAAGGTCTCGGACCGTAGCCGGTCCAGATCAGTCTTTCGCCGGGCCGGGCTCAGCCGGCCAGCGGCGAATCGGGAGGTCTCCGGGTCACGCACCCGTCAACCGTAGCCGCACGCCATTCCGCGCCGATCATGAGCTGGTCGACGGACTCGCCGGGCGAGTCTGTCAACTGGCTCATGATCGGCGCGGAAAAAGCGGGGCTGGACTGCTTAGAAGTCCATCCCGCCGGCGTCGGGCGCACCCGCCGGGGCCTTGTCCTTCTCCGGCTTGTCCGCGACCACCGCTTCGGTGGTCAGGAACAGGGCGGCGATCGACGCGGCGTTCTGCAGCGCCGACCGGGTCACCTTCGCCGGGTCGGTGATGCCCGAGCCGAGCATGTCCACGTACTCACCGGTGGCGGCGTTGAGGCCGTGACCCACCTCGAGGTTGCGGACCCGCTCCACGATCACGCCGCCCTCGAGGCCGGCGTTGACCGCGATCTGCCGCAGCGGGGCGTCCAGCGCGAACTTCACCAGCTGCGCACCGGTCGCCTCGTCACCGGCGAGTTCGAGCTTGTCGAAGGCGGTCTTGCCGGCCTGCACCAGCGCGACCCCACCGCCGGGGACCATGCCCTCCTCGACGCCGGCCTTGGCCGCGCGTACCGCGTCCTCGACCCGGTGCTTGCGCTCCTTGAGCTCGACCTCGGTGGCGGCACCGATCTTGATGACCGCGACGCCGCCGGCCAGCTTGGCCAGCCGCTCCTGCAGCTTCTCGCGGTCGTAGTCGGAGTCGCTGTTCTCGATCTCGGCGCGGATCTGGTTCACCCGGCCGTCGATCTGGTCGGCGTCGCCGGCACCGTCGACGATGGTGGTCTCGTCCTTGGTGACCTGCACCTTGCGGGCCCGGCCCAGCATCTCGAGGCCGACCGACTCCAGCTTGAGCCCGACCTCCTCGCTGATGACCTGGCCACCGGTGAGGATGGCGATGTCCTGCAGCATGGCCTTGCGGCGGTCCCCGAAGCCGGGGGCCTTCACCGAGACCGACTTGAAGGTGCCGCGGATCTTGTTGACGACCAGCGTGGCGAGCGCCTCGCCCTCCAGGTCCTCAGCGATGATCAGCAGCGGCTTGCCGGCCTGCATGACCTTCTCCAGCACCGGCAGCAGGTCCTTGACCGCGGAGATCTTGCTGTTCGCGATCAGGATGTACGGGTCCTCGAGGACCGCTTCCATCCGCTCGGTGTCGGTGACGAAGTAGGGCGAAATGTAGCCCTTGTCGAAGCGCATACCCTCGGTGAGCTCCAGCTCGAGCCCGAAGGTGTTGCTCTCCTCGACGGTGATGACGCCTTCCTTGCCGACCTTGTCCATCGCCTCGGCGATGATCTCGCCGACGCTCTCGTCGCCCGCGGAGATCGACGCCACCGAGGCGATCTGCTCCTTGGTCTCGACGTCCTTGGCGAGCTTGGCCAGCTCTTCGGCGACGTTGGCCACGGCGGACTCGATGCCCCGCTTCAGGGCCATCGGGTTGGCGCCGGCGGCCACGTTGCGCAGCCCTTCCCGGACCAGGGCCTGGGCGAGCACGGTTGCGGTGGTGGTGCCGTCACCGGCGACGTCGTCGGTCTTCTTCGCGACCTCTTTGACGAGCTCGGCGCCGATCTTCTCGTACGGCTCCTCCAGCTCGATCTCCTTGGCGATGCTGACCCCATCGTTGGTGATGGTGGGCGCACCCCACTTCTTTTCGAGGACGACGTTGCGACCCTTGGGCCCCAACGTCACCTTCACGGCGTCGGCGAGGTGGTTCATGCCCCGCTCTAGGCCGCGGCGCGCCTCCTCGTCGAACGCGATCATCTTGGCCATTCGGCTCCTGTCCTTTCGATAACGGCCCCGTGACCGCGGCGTCTCGCACTGCTCGACGCCGCCGCGGCCGATGTCCTCCTGGACGCCCGCGGCACGCGGGGCCCAACTGAGCCCGCACGCGCTGCGTGCTTACGCACCTTCGAACCCGACCGAAGTCAGGCTCGCCGGCCGGGCCGGATAGCCCGCGACGACCGGCCCAAGCTGGCCGACCAGCACCGATGGCGCCGACGACACAACCATGGGCCCTACCGCCCCGACCTGTTGCTGGCACTCACAGGGAGCGAGTGCTAGTACCTTGTTTAGCACTCTCATGGGGCGAGTGCAAGCTGATCCCCGGGTAACCGGTGCGGTGTCGCTTCCCACATCGGACATCCGCCGAGCCCAGCCGGTCAGCTCGACGGCGCCGGCCCACCCGCCGGGTCGGTGGGGTAGCCCGGCGCGGTCGGCTCCGGCGGGTTCGCCTCGTTCCACAGCACCACCGTGGTCAGCGGCTCCAACCTCGCCCGGGACTGCGCGTAGGTCAGCAGCAACCCGACCAGCAGCACGATGCTCAGCGGCAGCGTCAGCAGCGAATCGACCGCGCTGCCGGCGATCCGGCCGGTGGTGGTCTCGGCGGTGCCCAGCCCCAACAGCGCGGTCACCCCGCCCAGCAGGCAGGAGGCGAGCAGCATAAAGGTGAACAGCAACGCCACCCGGGCCAGCCCAGCCCCCAGCCCCTGATGCACCAGCTGGAACGAGCGGGCGATCGGGTTGCGGCCTCGTTCGTAGACCACCACGAATCCAAACAGCGCCGCCGCGGCGGCGAGGTACAGGCCGGGCAGCACGCACAACACCAACCCGACCGCGATCAGCAGCCCGTAGACCAGGTACCAGCCGAGCATCGGCAGCATCCGCCGCATCCCCGCCGGCAGCGCCTCGGCCACCGTCACCGGCAGCCCGGCAGCGGCCTGGGTGACCGCCCACACCGAGGCGGCCCAGCCGAGCGCGGCGAATGCCGCGACCCCCACCGTGGCCGCCACGATCATCAGCCAGCCTTCGCCACTGACCGCGCCGAACATCTCCTCGAGCGGCGCGAACGGCTCGGCTTCAGCGGTCTCCGGGTCGACCGCGACCGTACTGCCGTACGGCAGCGTGCCGTCGCTGATCGAGTCCAGCAACGCGGTCCACACCACCTGCGGCAACGCGAAGGTGAGGAGCATGATCCAGAGCAGGCTCCGGCCGCTGCGGCGCAGGGTCGCGACCAGCCGCTCAAGCAACGCCGCGAGCCCGCCCGCCGGGGCGGGCACCAGCGGATCCGGCGGCCCGCCGGCCGGGTGGCCGTAGGAGGTGGGGTCGTAAGGGTCCGGGTGCGAGGGAGGGGGGCTCATGAGATCAGCAGGCTAGCAGTCGCCTCATCGGGCGTCGGACCCTCGCCACGCCGCACCCGGACCGGCAGCAGGGGCGCCGACGGCCGTCGACGCCCCTGCTGGTTACGTATGAAGCGATCGGAACGCTACCCGACCAGCCGCACCCGCTCTGCCTGCGGACCCTTCTGGCCCTGCACCACCTCGAACTCGACCCGCTGGCCGTCGTCGAGGGCCTTGTAGCCATCCATCTCGATCGCCGAGAAGTGGACGAAGACGTCCTCGCCGCCGTCTACGGCGATGAAGCCGTAGCCCTTCTCGCTGTTGAACCACTTAACCGTGCCCTGTGCCACGCTGCTTCCCTTACTTCGGTACTACCGGAACCGTCTGTTGTCGTTGAGACGATCAGATCCGCACGCTACCCCAACCCTCCGAACGGTGCACGCTCCATCGGCCAACTCGGCTGCGGAAAAAAGCCTCATAAGCGGCTATAAGCAGTGTTAACCACCGGTTAGCCGAGGGGATTTCACTCCGCAGCAAGGTGCCGGCGAGACTGCACCACCCGGAACCGGTTCGCCACGTACGCCCCGTCGGTGAGCGCCGCGTTCGCCGCCGGATTGGCGCCGGTGGCGTGAAAGTCGGAGAAGGCCGCCGACTGGTTCACGAAGACCCCGCCGGTCAGGTTGCATGAGAGGTTGACGCCGACCGCCACCGCCGCGCGCTCCGCCTCGGCGAGCACCTGCTCGTCGGTGCTGTAGACGGCGGCGGTCAGGGCGCCACGGGCGCCCACCACGCGCTGGAACACCGCCAGACTCGCCTCGGTGGAGTCGGTGGCGACCAGGAAGGAGATCGGCCCGAACCACTCCTCGCCGTACACCTGCTCGGCGTCGCCGCGCTGCTTGAGCAGCAGCGGCGAGCGCACCACCGCCGCCGGGTACGTCGGGTGGGTCAGCTCGATCGAGTCCAGGACCACCTCGCCGGCGGCGCGGGCCTGGTCGATCCGCTGCTGGTTCGCCTGGTTCGCGATCGCCCCGATGATCTCCACGCCCTTGGCCGGGTCGACCACCGCCAGCTTGTGCACCGCTTCGCCGATCCCGGTCGCCACCTCGTCGAAGGACTTGCGGCCCTGGTCGGTATCGATCCCACCGGCCGGCACCAGGATGTTCTGCGGGGTGGTGCACATCTGGCCGCTGTAGAGGCTGAGCGAGAAGGCGAGGTTGCGGCACATGCCGTCGAAGTCGTCGGTGGAGTCGACGATGACGGTGTTGACGCCGGCCTTCTCGGTGTAGACCACCGCCTGCCGGGCGTTCGCCTCCAGCCAGTCCCCGTACGCGGTGGAGCCCGTGAAGTCGATGATCTTGACCTCCGGGCGGGTCGCCAAGGTGGAGGCCAGACCCTCGTTGGTCGCCTCCGCCGCCAGCTGCACCAGATTCGGGTCGAACCCGGCCTCGGCAAGCACCTCCCGGGCGTACCGGACGGTCACCGCCAGCGGCAGCACCGCGCCCGGGTGCGGCTTGACGATCACCGGGTTACCGGTGGCGAGCGAGGCGAAGAGCCCCGGGTACGAGTTCCAGGTCGGGAAGGTGTTGCAGCAGACCACCAGCGCCACCCCGCGCGGCACCACGTGGAAGGTCTTAGCCATCCGCAGCGGGGCACCCTTACCGGGCTTGCTCCAGACCGCGGTCGCCGGGTGCCGCGTCTGCTCCGCGTACGCGTACGCGACCGCCTCCAGACCCCGGTCGAGGGCGTGCGGGCCACCCGCCTGGAAAGCCATCACGAACGCCTGACCGCTGGTCGCGTGAACGGCGTTGGCGAGCTCGAAGACGTGTTGGTGCAGCCGGTCCAGGATCTCCAGGCAGACACCGGCGCGGGCATCCGGGCCGGCATCCCGCCACCCCGGCAGCGCAGCGGTCGCGGCGGTGATCAGCGTCTCGGGGTCGGTGTGGGGGTATTTGATCTCCAGCGGGATACCGAACGGGCTCTGTTCGGTGGCGACCCGGTCGCCGGGCTGGTCCAAGGGGAATGGTTTGCCCAGGTAAGCCTCGAACGCGGCCTTACCCTCAGTTGCGGCGTGCTCACCGTACACCTTGGGGCTCGGCGACTCGGGGTAGTGGGACCAGTAGTCCCGCTCGGCGATCGCGGTCAGCGCCCGAGCCAGGGTCTCGGCATGCTTGGTGTATAGCGGGTTCTCCGTCATAACCGCATCATGCCCGGTCCACCCCCGGTTTGCGGAGGGGGCGCCCCGCAGCCGTTACGTCCCTCAGCTCACGGCGTCCACCGTGACCGGATCGTCGGGCTCCGGCAACCGGCGCATACCGCGCAGCGGCGAACAGAACGCGGGCAGGAAGGCGAAGCAGCTGGCGACGGTCGCCGCCAGCAGCGCGCCACGGATGCCCAGCAGCTCGCCCAGTACGCCGCCGAGCAGCCCGCCGATCGGCAGCGTCCCCCAGACCAGAAACCGGATGGTCGCGTTCATCCGGCCGAGCAACGCATCGGGGGTGATCGACTGCCGGAAGCTCACCTGGGTGACGTTGTAGACCACCACCCCGAACGAGGCGACGAACCCGCCCGCGGCCGCCACCCACAGCCGCCACCCCGGCGCCGCGACCAGCGGCATCAGCAGCTGGAAGGGCGCCGTGAACGCGATCGCCGCCCAGATCGTCGGCCCCTGGCCGAACCGGCCGGCGAGCCGGCGGGCGTAGATCGCCCCGAGCAGCCCGCCGCCGCTCGCCACGGTGATCACCAGCCCGATCGTGCCGGCGTTGAGGCCCAGCTCCCGCTCCAGGAACAACAGCGTCACCGCCATCGCGGCGGCGCCGAACAGGTTGGCGGTGCCGGTGGTCGCCGCGATCGGCCGCAGGAGCCGGTGCCCGAGCACGAACCGGAGCCCTTCGCCGATCTCCCGTAGCAGGTGGGCGTCGGGCCGCGGCGCCGGCTTCGGCTCGGGCTTGCGGATCCGGGCCACGAAGATCGCCGAGGCCGCCATCGCCACCGCGTCGAGCAGCAGCGCCACCGGCGCGGTGAGCCACCGGATCAGCTGCCCGGCCAGCGCAGGGCCGCCCAGCTGGGCGAGCGCCCGAACTGACTCCAGTTTGGAGTTACCCTCCACCAGGTTGGGCCGGCCCACCAGGTGGGGCAGGTAGCTCTGGTACGCGACATCGAAGAAGACCGTAAAGGTGCCGAGCAGGAACGCGACCACATAGAGCTGGCTCATCGTCAGCACCCCGGCCCACCAGGCCACCGGCACGGTGATCAGCACCACCGCCCGCCCCAGGTCACCGACGATCAGCACGGTCCGCCGCCGCCACCGGTCCACCCACGCCCCGGCCGGCAGGCCGAGCAACAGGAACGAGGCGGTGCTCAGCGCGGTCAGCAGGCCGACCTGGAACGGGCTCGCCGCCAGCGCCATGATCGCCACCAGCGGAAGCGCGAGTTGGGTGATCTGGAAACCGAACTGGCTGACCGAGGTCGAGGCGAAGAGCCGTCGATAGTCCGGATCAGCGAGTAGCCCGAGGGATGGCGTACGCACGTCGGTTATCGTGGCCGAGTGGTTGGGAAAAGTCAATCACTGTGCCCACCGCCTCCGGTAAGGTCGGCAACCATGGCCAGCTCCCGGCGACCCGCCACCGAGGCCGAGGCGAAGGCGCTCGCCTCCGGACTGCGGCTACGGATCCTGCGTGCCTGCCTCGACCAGCCGCTGACCAACCGGGAGATCGCCGAACGGCTCGACCTCAACCCCGGCACCGCACTGCACCACGTACGGCAGCTGGTAGCGACCGGCTTCCTCGACCCGCAACCGGCCCGCCGCGGCCGCCGCGGCGCCCGCGAGGTCCCCTACCTGGCGACCGGCAAGTCCTGGACCCTCGACGTCCGGGAAGAGCAGGACCGGTTCGGCGCGCCGGCGACCTTCATGATCGAAGCGTTCCTGGCCGAAGTCGCGCAGGTCCCCGACCGCTCCGACATCGTCGCGTCG
This sequence comes from Natronosporangium hydrolyticum, assembly GCF_016925615.1. NCBI lineage: Bacteria > Bacillati > Actinomycetota > Actinomycetes > Micromonosporales > Micromonosporaceae > Natronosporangium > Natronosporangium hydrolyticum. The sequence continues at coordinate 334,176 of NZ_CP070499.1, read as the reverse complement.
CGACTGGGGCTACGACTCACCGAGGCCGAGTACGAGCAGCTGACGGCCCAGCTCGCCGAGTGGCTGGAGCAACTCGCGTCGCAGCCCCGCCGGCCGGAGGGGCGGCCCTACTCGATGTTCGTGGCGATCCACCCCGACGCCGGCCGGCAGTGACCGGTCAGACCTCCTGCTGCCAGCTCACCCACCGGTCCACCGGCCGGAACCCCATCGCCTCGTTGATCGAGATCATGTGCTCGTTCACCGCCGCGTTCCAGGTGTCGACCACCCGCAGCTGCGGCTCATGCGCCAACGCGAACTGCAGATTCGCCACCTTGACCAGCGCGCCGAGCCGGTGACCCCGGTGCTCCGGATCCACCAGCGTGATCCACTGCCAGGCATGCCAGGGCGCATTGTGTTGCCGGCCGATCGTGGTCAGCGCCACCAGCCGACCGGTCTGCTCGTGCACCGCCCCGGCCGAGTAGCTCCGCAGCTGGTACGCCGCGAGCATGGCTTCCTTCTCCCGGAGCCGGGAGACATCGATCACCGGCGCGTCCAACACCAGATCCCCGGTCGGGGCGTCGGAGATCAGCCGCCCGTCCAGGTAGCCGGCGTCGGCGGCGTACTCGTCCGGGGTCCGGTCCTGCCAGGTGACCACCTGGTAGCCGGCGGCGGCCGACCGGGCCGACGCACCCAGCTCCCGCCACACCTGCTCCGGCACGGTGGTCAGGTCGAGGCGGCGGCGCACCTCCGGCAACGCCGCCTTCGCACCCATCGCGGTGGCGAACTCGGCCCCGGCGACCAGCCGCTCCGGCCCGTCCGGCAGGCTCGCCACCGTGTCGGCGTAATAGCGCTTCCGGCCGAGCTCGGCCAGCCGCTGGATCAGGTGCGCGTGCAGGGCGCGACCGACGCCGCGCCGGCGATGGTCCGGGTGGACGGCGAGCCCGACCGACGCGCCCTCCTGATTCTCGCGCTGCGGCAGGCCGATCGTCAGATAGCCCGCCGGCACGCCATCGAGCCGGGCCACATATCGCTCGGTGCGGTGGAAACTCACCTGGTGGGTCAGCGAGGCGCGAAACTCCACCGGACACGGCGGCGGGAAGTCCGGCACGGTGACCGCCTCGACCGCCACCCGCAGCTGTTGGATCGCGTCGACCGTGGGCTGGTCGGCCGGGTCGAGCGGAGAGATCTCGGGTTGCATCGCTCCACTGTCTGCCCCTCGGCTGGCTTCCGCACCTGGTTTTCCGACCAACGGCGGGCAGAGGCCACCCCCGGCGGGGCGCGGAAGAGATTGGTCGGGAGGACGCTCGCACGGCGCATTCGCACCGGGGGCGCGGAGGCATCCGGGGGAGTTTGTCGCCAAAGCTCTGTCCGGGTCCGCGGCGATGCGTCCTCCCGCAAAAGCATCCTCCGCTGTAGCGGGCTGTTACGTCAAGACGTCTCACGGGTGTTTCTCACGATGTGAGGACCTTCTGGTCACCCATCGCCGATGTCAGCTCCTACTAACGGATGGGCGATGTGTCCGCCGAAGAGCCGGAAATCAGCCCATCACACCGGCTGCCCGCAAACCCTTCAACGACGGCTTCACCCGGTAGGTCGGCCCGACCAGCCCGGCGACCGCGTCGAGCGTCTTCAGGCCGTCGCCGGTGTTGAAGACCACCGTCTCCGCCGCCGGGTCGAGCCGACCCTCCTTGACCAGCGTGCGCAACGCCGCCACCGTCACCCCGCCGGCGGTCTCGGCGAAGATCCCGGTGGTGCGGGCCAGCGCCCGGATCCCCTCCCGAATCTCGTCATCGTCCGCCTCCGCCATCCAGCCGCCGGTGCGCCGCACCGCCGCCAACGCGTACGGGCCGGCGGCCGGGTCACCGATGTTGAGTGACTTGGCGATGCCGGTGGGCTTGACCGGCGTGACCTCGTCCACCCCGGCCGCCAGCGCGGTCACGATCGGGTTGCAGCCGGCCGACTGCGCGCCGAAGACCCGCCAACCACCGGCCGGCGGCTCCACCAGCCCAGCCTCCACCAGCTCACTGAACGCCTTGTCGATCTTGGTCAGCAGCTCGCCGCTCGCCATCGGGATCACCACCTGCTCCGGGATCCGCCAGCCGAGCTGCTCCGCCACCTCGAAGCCGAGGGTGCGGGAACCCTCGGCGTAGTACGGCCGCACGTTCACGTTGACGAAGGCGGTGTCCTCGAACTCCTCGGTCTCCACGAGTTCGCTGCAGAGCCGGTTGACATCGTCGTACGAGCCGTCGATCGCCACCAGGTCGCCGCCGTAGACGGCGGTGGTCACCACCTTGCCCGCCTCCAGATCGGCGGGGATGAAGACCATCGACGGCACCCCGGCGCGGGCGGCGTGGGCGGCGACCGAGTTCGCCAGGTTGCCGGTGGAGGCGCAGGCGAAGCGGGTGAACCCGAGCCGCTTGGCGGCGGTCAACGCCACCGAGACCACCCGGTCCTTGAACGAGTGGGTCGGGTTCGCCGAGTCGTCCTTCACCCACACCGGAGCCCGCAGGCCCAGCTCGGCGGCGAGCGCGTCGGCGCGTACCAGTGGGGTGAACCCCGGGTCGAGCGAGACCCGGTCGGCCGGGTCGAGACCGGCCGGCAGCAGCCCGGCGTACCGCCAGATGTTGGGCGGGCCAGCGGCGATCTGCTCCCGGGTGACCTGGGCCAGCGCGGCCGGGTCGTAGCCGATCTCCAGCGGGCCGAAACATTCCCAACAGGCGTGCTGGGCCGCGAGCGGGTATTCGGTGCCGCAGCCGCGACAGACCAGGACGCGGGCGGGCGAGCCGGTGAAGTCAGCGGTGGGGGCTGGCGTGGCGACAGTCATGCGAGGCCTTCCTCTCATCTTCCCCGCGCGGATCGCGGGCCGGAGTTGGCACCTGCCGTGCGGGGCCTCGCCGTCGAGTCCTGCGCGGTGGTTGCCGGGGTGTCGTCGGGCCGTATCCCTCAACCCCTCTGGATGAGTGCTATTCACTTGTGCCGCCAGTCTAGCCACCCACGAGATGATCATGGGGTTAGGGACGCCAGCAGTCCCGAATCATGGACCAAGGTCCATGATCAACTCGTTAGGAGACGATGTCGCGGGTGGTGAACCGCCACCAGGCCAGCGCCGCGAACCCGGTCGCGTAGAGCAACGCCGAGATCGCGCCCGACACCGCGTCGTCCCACTGCACCGGCGTCGCCAACAGCCCCAGCCAGGCGTCCGTGTAATGCGTCGGCAGCACCGTCCGCAGCCCACCCAGCGCGGTGATCTGATCCAGGATGCTCGACAAGATGTAGAGCAACACCGCCCCACCGACCGCGCCCAGCGGCGCGTCGGTGTAGACCGAGAGCAGAAACGCCAACGCCGCGGTCACCAGCAGCGTCACCGCGATATAGCCGAGCACCAGCAGCAGCCGGCCGAACCCCTCGGCCGGCGCCAGCTCCGCCGCCAGGCCGCTGCGCAACGGCTGCCAGCCGTACCGCAACGTCCCCGCCAGCAGCGCCGTACCGGCGAGCACCCCGATCGCCAGCGCGCTGTAGCCCGCCGCCACCACCAGCTTCACCGCCAACAGCCGCGACCGGGGCACCGGGGCCGCCAGCAGATACCGCAACGACCCCCAGCTCGCCTCGCTCGACACCGAATCGCCGAAGCACAGCGCCACCACCACAACCATCAAGAACCCGGCCGAGACCGCGATCGTGAAGAGGGCGAAGTTGAGGCCGCCGCTGGTGGCCAGATCCACCAGGCTGCCGAACGCCCCGGCGGGCGCACCCGGCTCCTCGTCCCCCTCGTCCCCACCGATCTCAAACGCGGCCAGGATGATCAGCGGCAGCGCCACCATGAACGCCAGCAGCAGCTGAGTCCGGCGCCGGCGCGCCTGCCGGCGCCACTCCGCCGCCACCCTCAGCGTCCGGCCCGGCCGGTAGCCGGCCGCCGCCCCGGTCTGCTCCGCAACATCGGTCATCGGTCCCCGCTCCCGGTCGTGTCCTCGCCGACCAGGGCGAGGAACGCGTCCTCCAACCGCCGACGCGGCACCACCCGCTCCACGCCGATCCCGGCGTTGACCAGCGCCGCCACCGCCGTGGCCCGGGACACCCCGTCGAGGTCGGCCACCAGACCGTCCTCGTTGCGGGTCGCCGTCCGCACCCCGGGTAGCTCGGCGAGCACCGCCTGCGCCGCCCCGGGATCCGACACCTCGAAGGTGGTAGTGGGCGAGTCACCGACCACATCGGCCACCGGCCCGCTCGCCACCACCTCACCGCGGTGCATCACCACCACATGGGTGCAGGTCTGCTCCACTTCGGCCAGCAGATGCGAGGAGACCAGCACCGCCCGGCCGTCGGTGGCGTAGCTGTGCAACACCCGACGCATCCCGGCGATCTGCGGCGGATCCAGGCCATCGGTCGGTTCGTCCAGCAGCAGCAGCCGTGGCATGCCCAGCATCGCCTGCGCCACCGCCAACCGCTGCTTCATGCCGTGGCTGTAGGTGCGGACCCGGCGGTGCACCGCATCGCCGAGGCCGGCGATCGCCAACACCTCGTCGAACCGGGCATCGGCGGCCGGTCGGCCGGTCGCCCGCCAGTAGCTCGTCAGGTTGTCCAATCCAGACAGATGTGGCAGGAAGCCCGGCCCCTCCACCAGCGCCCCCACCCGGGAGAGCACCGGCGCGCCGGGCGCCAACCGATGGCCAAAGACCCGCACCTCACCCTCGGTAGGTCGGGTCAGCCCCAACAACACCCGCAGGGTCGTCGTCTTGCCGGCCCCGTTCGGCCCCAGCAGCCCCACCACCTGCTCCGGCTCGACCCGCAGATCCACCCGGGACACCGCCACGAACCCATCCGCGTACGCCTTGCGGAGCCCCCGCACCACCAGCGGAACCCCGGCGTCTTCGGCGGTCACCGACCGGTCGGCGCGGCGACGACGACGGCGCGCCAGCACCACCACCGCCGCGATCCCCAGCGCCAGAGTCGCCACCAACCCGGCCAGCACCCACCGCCAGATCGCCGCCGGGCTCGGGATCGGCTCGGCCGCCACCGTCGGCACGGTCACCGGGCCGGCCGCCGCCACCTCGAAGACCGCCGGTTCCGCCGGGACGGTGTACGCCTGGTCGGTGGTGGCGACGCTGAGCCGCAGCGTGTGGCCGGCCGGCAATTCGCGGGCGATCGCCGGCAACTGCACCGTCACCGGCTCCGCGTCGGCGATGTCCGCCGGCAGCCCGGTCAACCGGACCGGCGCGACCAGCCCGCCGGGCAGGGTCGCGCTGCCGTCCGGCGCCACGTCGTAGAGCTTGACGAAGAGCACCGCCTCCCCGGTCGGCGAGGCCACCCGCAGCGGCACGGTCGGCGCCCCCGCCACCGCCACCGGCTCCGGCAGCGGCTCCGAGCTGAACCGGGCGTGCTGCCCCGGCAGGTCGGTGACGGCTCCGGCCACAAAGGAGGCTAACCCGCCGGCGGCCGGCAACGACGAGACCGCGGCCGGTTGCCCGCCCGGCGGGCGGGCGACCGGCTGCGCCGGACCGGCCACCGCGATCTCGGTGGCGTCGGTCCCGGCCAACCCCGGGTACGCGTCAGCCCGGTACGCGGTGGTCGCCACCCCCCGGTCGGCGGTGAACCCAGCCGCCCGCGACCAGGTGAAGTCGTCGCCCGGCGGCTCCCCCTCGCCCGCGACGTAGTAATCCAGCCACTGCCCGGTCAGCTCCCGCAGCCGCTGCTCGTCTGCGGCTGGGCCGGCGCCGCCGTCGTGGCCACCCAGAAACCAGGCCACCTGCACCGGGGTGCCGGCGGCGGCGATGGCACGGGCGTTGGCGTCGGCCTCGGCCAGCGGGAAGAGGCTGTCGGCACCACCCTGGATCAGCAGCGTCGGCGCGGTGATCTGGTCGACCACCCCGGCCGGGCTGGACTCCCGCAGCCGGGCCACCGCCTCGGCGCTGGCCCGCCCCTCGACCGCCACCTCCAGGTACGCACGGCACAGGTCGTCGGCGAACCGGGCACACAGCGGATCGCCGCCGGGCACCCCGGGCTCCACCCCGCCCGGGTCGATCGGGTCCGCCGGCGCCGGCTCGTCCGGCAGCGGCGGTGCGCCACCCGGCTCGCCCGGGTCGTCCGAGCCCTCCTGCTCCGGCCCCGCTTCGGCCGGCGCCGCCGGTGCCTCGCCGACGGCGCCGAAGAAGATCCCGGCCCACGCCTGCTTGAACACCCCCTCGGTGGGGTCTCCGCCGGTCGCCTCCGGCAGAAACGCCTCCGCCAGGTCATGCCAGGTGATCGACGGCACGATCGCGTCCACCCGGTGGTCGGCGGCGGCCAACAGTAGCGCCAGCGCCCCGCCGTACGAGCCGCCCACCACCCCGACCCGGGGGTTGTCGGGGCCGTCGGTGCGCACCTCCGGCTGCTCGGCCAGCCAATCCAGCAACCCCTGCGCGTCCCGGACCTCATAGTCGGGGTGGTTGAGGTGGATCTGCCCGCCGCTGTCACCGAAGCCTCGCGCGGTCCACGCCAACACGGCGTACCCCTGGTCGACCAACTCTTCCGCGTCGGCGACCACGCTCTCCTTAGTGCCGCCGAACCCGTGCGCCAGCAGCACCGACGGCACCGGGTCGGCGGCGGAAGCACCATCCGGCAGATAGAAGGTGGTGTCGAGGGTCACCGGGGTGGCACCGTCCGGCCCTGACTGGACCGTCAGCACCTCCTCGCGGCTGGTGTAGCCGACCTGCTCCGGCCACACCGCCCAGCCCACCAACCCCACCAACAACCCGGCGACCAGGCCGGCGACAAGCAGCCGGCGACGGGTAGAGCCAGCGACGACCAGCCGGCGCCGGCTCCAGGCCGGTCGCCACCCCCGCAACCGACTCGCGACAGCTGACATACCGTCACGCTACGTCCTGGCGGCGTCCCTCCGGCTGCTGGGCACAGGTGGCGCTCAGGCTCCCGGATCGGTGGCCAGTCGGGCGTGCAGCTCCACGTCGAACCGCTGCCCCTCGTAACAGAGCTTCTGCCGCTCCAAACCCTCCACCAGGAACCCGGCCGCAGTCGCCACCCGGCAGGAGGCGGGGTTGTCGGTGCGGTGGCCCAACTCCAGCCGGAACAGTCCGGCCCGGTCGAAGGCCCACTGGGCGGCCGCGCGGACCGCAGCGGCCGCCACTCCCCGGCCGCGGGCCGCTGGCACGGTCCAGTAGGAAACCCAACCGGTCTCATTCCGGCGATCCAGCGCGGAGACCGCCACCTGGCCCACCACCTCGCCGGACCGCCCGGCCACCGCCCAGCTGTACGCCGAGCCCTCCTGCCACTGCTGCTCCCGGCGGTGCAGCCACCGCCGCGCGGCCGACTCCGAGTCGACCGGCTCGCTGGTCTGGCGGGACATCTCCGGCGGCGCGAAGGCTGCCCGGATCGCGTCGGCGTCGGTGAGCCGCCAAGGCCGCAGGGTGAGCCGCTCCGCACCCGCCATCGTCTCGATCACGCCGCTATCTTCGACGGTCGAGCGCCGGTCCCGCCAGCCGGTTGCCGGACCACCGGCCAGGTCTCACTCCGACGACGGGCTCGGATAGGGCGTCTGGGCGCGGGCTACCCGCAGCGCCCGGGCCCACCACGCCAACTGGTCGAGCAGATCGCCGACCGCTCGCTGCGACTGCGTCGACGAGACCGGCAGGCCGTCGGCGTCCAGGTCACCTCCGCCCAGATCAAACGAGAGATTGTTTCGCATAGTCGGGGCGTGCAGCTCGCCGAATACCTGCCGGAGCTGCTCCACCGCCCGGATCCCCTGCGCCCGGCCGCCGTAGGAGACGAACCCCACCGGCTTGGCCTGCCATTCGTCGTAGAACCAGTCGATGGCGTTCTTCAATGATGCCGGGAAGCTGTGGTTGTACTCGGGGGTCACCACCACGAAGCCGTCCGCCGCCGCCAGCCGGGCCGACAGCTCGGTCACCGCCGCCGGCAGATTCTCGTCCGTGTCCGGTAGCACCACCGGCAGCTGCGCCTCGGCCAGATCCACCAGGTCGATGTCGAACCCGGGCCGCTCCTGCGCCATCCGGGCGAACCACTTGGCGATCGGCTCACCGACCCGACCCTCCCGGGTGCTGCCGATGATCACCGCGACCCGGACCGGCTCGCTCTCCACTCGTTGGGCGTTGTCGACCATCTCGGTACCTCCTCTGGTTGCTCTTACCGAGGAGGCGCGAGATCGAAGCTGGCGTCGCTAGGTCAGCGTTGCGCACCGCTCACGAGAATCGCCAGCCAACCCGCCGGGCGGGCTGATACCGGCAGGTCACCCCGGTGGAGATCGAGGCGCGGAGATGCTCGGCCAGCTCCGGATGGTGCTGATCAAGCCGCCGCAGCGTGTCCCGGATCCGGGCGGTCACCGTCTTGCGCGCCCGCTCCCCCTGGTCACCGAGGCGCCGTGGCCGCCCGCCCAGCCCGGCAGCGGTCCGCAGCTGCTCGATCAGCGCGGCCCGCTCCTGGTCGAGCTCGGCCGCGCGCTGGTCATCGGCGCGCTGGGCGGCCCGGTCGATCTCCTCATCGAGCTGCTCCAGGCGGCGCCGATATTCCAGCTTCGCCCGTTCGTCGAGCACCAGGTCGGCACCGAGCCGGCCGGTCGCCTGCACCTGCTCGCCACCGGCCGGATTCAGCAGCTCGGTGGCGGGCACGTCCACGCCGGGCCGGCCCAGCAACACCCGCAGATCATTCAAGCCCTTGGCGGCAGGCAGATGCACTGTCCGGCCGGCGAAGCTGAGCACCCACACCCGACCGTCGTACCGGAACTCGGCGGCCGGCGACTCCAACGTCGACGTCGCCGAGTCGCCCCCCGACTCGACCGCGGCGGCCTCGATAACCTGCCCCCAGCGTGGCCCGCCCGACTCGTCAGCCAGCCGCGCCGACTCCGCCGCGGCCAGCTCCGGGATGTGCCGCATCCCCAGCTGTTCGGCCTCCGCGGTCACCTCCGGCAACAGCCCGGCGGCCCGCTCCCGGTCGCCGGCGCCGCCCCGCCCCCGCAGCGCCCGAGCCAGCTCAAGTTTCGCCTCGACCGCCCACGGCCGGGCATGCAGCCGCTCTGCCGCCGCCCGGGCGGCGTCGAAACCGGCGACGGCATCGGCCCAGCGGCGCTCTGCCGCGTCCAGCCGGGCCAGCCAGTAGGCGTACGGGCCCAGCACCAGGCTGCCGCCGGCCACCACCAGCCACAGCCCCCGGTACGGCGCCAGCGCCGCCCGGGCCTGTTGGCACAGCTCTGGATCACCGGAGGCGGCAGCGAACTGAGCCTGCGGCCGGTGGAAATTCCCCACGAACATCGGCGGCGCTTCCTCGGCGAGGGCCAGCACCGACGGGATCCGCCACCCGACCGGATCAGGGTCGCCACGCGCGACCCCGATCAACGCCCGGACCAGCTCGGAGTAGCCCGGTTCATACCCGGTGGCCATCACCCGGTCGGCCTCGTCGAAGTCGCCCGCCAGCAACGCCAGCTGCCACCGCTGCTCGCGCCACTGCGAGTCCGCGTCCGCCTCCCCCAGCTCCATGGCCAGTGCGTACGAGCAGTCGATGCCCACCCGGGCAGCCTCGAACGCACCGGTGAGCGTCGCGATCATCCCCTGCCGGGACTGGGCGTGGTAATGCCACCGCCGGAGGCTGGACCGCTGGGCCCGGGTCACGAACGCGGCGTGGACGCTCAGTGCGGCCGGATCGCCCTGTTCCAGCAGCGCCGCCATCTCCAGCAGCCGCGCCTGCAACGCCAGGTCTTCATCACCGTGCTGCTCGGCTACCGCCTGCATCTCGGCGACCAGCTCGCGTCGCTGGTCGGCGGTGCCCGGCCGCCAGCTGGCGTCGTGGCGCGCCAGCAACGCGAAGCCGAGCGCCGCCGGGTCGCCGGTCTCCCGCGCCACCCGCAACGCCCGCTCAGTCAGCTCCTGCGCGTGCGCCAGCTCGGCGGGGGCGTGCACCCGGGCCCGCCCCGCGGCCGCCAACACCCGCGCGAGCAGCGGCCGACTCGCCGGCGCGTCGGTGGCGACCAACGCCGCGGCCGCCTCGTCCATCAACTCGATCTCAGCCCGGCCAGTATCGACCGGCCGCCCCAGCTCATGCCAGCCGAGCGCGGCCTGCGCCAGCAGCTCCGGGTCGGCCAACTCCCTGGCAAGCGCGGTCACCGCCTCGAAGCTCTGCCGGGCGCCGGTGACATCGCCGACGGCCGCCTGGAAACCCGCCAGCTCCAGCGCGACGGTCGCCCGCCGCCGCGCCTCCCCGGCCGGGGTCAGCTCCAGCGCCCGGCGGTAGTGGCGGACCACCTCCTCACCGGCCATCCGCTCACAGGCGTTGTCGGCGGCGGCGAGCAGATGCGCAACCGCCTCCTCCGGCGCGATCTCCGGCACCGCGAGATAGGCGTGGTGAGCCAGGCTACTCAACCGGGGACGCCGGGCGGCCTCCGGCAACTCCCGCAGCACCTGCGCCACCGCAGCGTGCCGCTTTCGTCGCTGCGACTCCGGCAACGCCGCATAGCGGGACTCCCGGATCAGGTCATGCACAAACGCGTACCGCTCGGTGGCGGGCGGCGGCAACCGGGTCACCAGGCGCGCCGCCTCCGCCTCGGCCAGCAGTGGCGCCAGCTCCGTCGGCGGACAACCAGCGGCGGCGGAGAGCAGCGTCGGCTCGAACTCACGCCCGATCACCGCGGCGGCGGTGAGCACATCCCGGACGGACGGCGACACATATCGCAGCCGAGACTCCAGCGCCTCCCCGATCTGCGGAGTCATCGCGTCAAGCTGGCCGCCGCTGGCGCGCAGCCGCGCCGCCTGCTCGACGAAGAACGGGTTGCCGCCGGTGCGCCGGTGCAACAACGCCGCCGCCTGCGGGTCTGGGCGTTGGCCGGTGGCGCCGGCGAACACCGCAGCGGTCTGGTCGACGGTGAGTCCGGCCAACGTGACCATGGTCGCCCGGCGCGTCAATCCGGCGAACAGCGGCTGCAGCGGGTGGTCCGCCCGTTCGACCTCGACGTCGCGGTAGCCGGCGACCACCAGCACCCGCTCAAACCAGGTATGGTTCGCGACGAATTCGAGCAGCTTTACCGAGGCGGCGTCGGCCCAGTGCAGATCGTCGAGGAACACCACCACCGGACGGTCGCGGGACAACGTGACCAGCAGCGTGGTCACCGCATCGCTGACCGCGAAAGCGGCCTCCCCGGCGGCCTCGCTGAGGTCGGTCCCGACCGCCTCGCCGAGCAGATGCGCCAGCGGCTCACCGGCGGCCCGCCAGGCGCCGCCCCACGCCAGGTCGCTCGCGTCGCGGCGCAGGCTCCGCAGCACCTGCACCCACGGCCAGAAACCGGGGGCGCCCTCCGCCTCCCACGCCGACCCGCTGGCCACCAACGCCCCCTGGGCCCGGGCCTGCTCGACCAGCTCGCCCGCCAGCCTGGTCTTGCCGATGCCGGGCTCACCCGTGAGTAGGGTGAGCCCACCGTGGCTGGTCAGGGTGCGCTGCAGCTCCGCCGTGAGCACCGCCAGCGGGTGCTCCCGCCCCACCAACTGCGGGGTAGGTAGGTTTCTCGTCCCCTCGTCCACTGCCTACCACGATAACCGGGGGTGTCGGACCCGGTGACCAGCGTGCTGGGCCGGAGCCCAGCGGGGTGCTCTACGCTCGCAGACGTGACGGGAACGGGCGGTAGCGAACAACGACCGGCGACCGAACCGGCCACCGGCGAGCAGTTCACGGTCAGCCTGCGGCAGGCCGCGCTGGATGCCCGGCGGGGCGTCGTCCGGCTGCCCCGGCCGGTCCTCTCTGAACTGGGCCTGCGCCCCGGTGACCCGGTTCGGCTGACCGGCCGGCGGGAGACCGCGGCGCTGGTGGCACCCGCCGAGGCGGGCACCGGCGGCCGGCTCCTCTACGCCGACGACCTGGTGTTGGGCAACCTGGGCACCCGCGACGGTGGCACCGTAACGCTGCACCCGGTGGCGCGGACGCCCGCGACCGAGGTGGTGCTCAGCGGTCCGGCCGAGGTCGTGGCAGCGGTCTCCCCGGAGCTGTTGCGGCTGGCGCTGCTGGGCAAAGCGATCACGGCTGGCGACAACGTTTCGCTGCTGCCACTGGAGCACCACCCGAACCCGGATGCCCAGGCGGCGGTCGGCGCCGCTCGCAAGAGCCTGCAGAATCTGGTCGGCTACGCCTGGACCACCGCGCTGCTCACCGTCGAGGCGGTGGGCCCGCAGCCGGTGTGCGTGGTCGCTACCGACACCGCCGTCGGCTGGCAACACGGACCCGCCACCCACCCCCACCCCGGCTCCGGCGGCTCGGTCGGCTCCAGTGGCGCAGCTGCGATGTCCGCTGCCCCGGCCACCGCCACGACCACCGCACCACCTTCCCCGGCCGAGTCTTCCGCGGCGCGGCCACCCGAGCCTCCGCCGAAGGTCGAGGATCTGCCGGGTCTGCGCGCTCAGGCGCACGAGTTGGCTGAGCTGCTCGACCTCGGTTTCCAGCACTCTGAGGTGCTGGACAAGCTCGGCACCAGCGTCAATCTCGGGGTGTTGGTCGCCGGGCCGGCCGGCTCCGGCAAAGCGACCCTGGTCAAGGCGGTCGCCGCTCAGGTCGGCGTGCCGGTCACCGAGGTGTGGGCGCCGGAGTTGGCGGCGTCGACGAACGACGCTGCCGCTGCCCGGCTGCGCGAGGCGGCCAGCGGAGACCGGCCTCGGGTGCTGCTGATCACCGATGTGGAGGCGCTGGCACCCCGGGAGCAGCCCGGTCCGCTAGGCACCGTGTTGCGACAGCGCATCCGGGAGCTGACCGGCAGCGGCGCTGCCGCGGTGGTGTGCACCACCGCCCACCCGGAGGGGCTGGACCCCGGCCTGCGCGCGCCGGATCTGCTCTCGCTCCAGCTCGCGGTGCCGCTGCCGGACACCGCGCTGCGCGCCGAGCAACTGGCGGTCCTCACCCGCCCGATGCCGCTGCACGAGGAGGTGAGCCTCGCCGAGCTGGCCGCCCTCACCCCCGGGTTCGTCGCGGCAGACCTGCGGGCGCTGGCCCGGGAGGCGGCGGTGCGCGCCGCCCGCCGGCAGCGGGACGCGGCCAACCCCGAGGTCACGATGGCCGACTTCGAGGCCGCCCGGTCGGTGATCAGTCCCTCCTCGATGGCCGAAGCCTCGTTGGAGCTCGACCAGATCACCCTGGACGAGGTCGGCGATCTGGCGGAGGTGAAGGAGGCGCTCACCGAGACGGTGCTGTGGCCGCTGACCTACCCCGACACCTTCGCCCGGCTGGGGGTGCAACCGCCGCGAGGGGTGCTGCTCTACGGCCCACCAGGGTGCGGAAAGACCTTTCTGGTCAAAGCGATCGCCGGCACCGGCAAGGCGAACGTGCTCTCGGTCAAGGGTGCGGAGCTGCTCACCAAATGGGTGGGCGAGAGCGAACGGGCGGTCCGGGAGCTGTTCCGCCGGGCCCGGGAGGCCGCACCCACGCTGGTCTTCCTCGACGAGGTGGACGCGCTCGCCCCGGTCCGGGGGCAGGCAAGCGACGGCGGCACCACCGACCGGGTGGTGGCGGCACTGCTCACTGAACTCGACGGCGTCGAGGCGCTGCGCAACGTAGTGGTAATCGGCGCCACCAACCGACCGGACCTGGTCGACCCCGCGCTGCTGCGCCCGGGCCGGTTGGAGCGGCTGGTCTACGTGCCACCGCCGGACGCCGAGGCCCGCACCGAGATCCTGCGGGCAGCGTCCCGGGACGTCCCGCTCGCCGACGATGTCGACCTCGCCGACCTGGCCGACCAGCTCGACGGCTTCTCCGCCGCCGACTGCGCTGCGCTGATCCGGGAGGCCGGTCTCTCTGCGATGCGCGAGTCGATGACCGCCTCGACGGTCACCGCCGAGCACGTCGAGACCGCCCGGCAACGAGTCCGGGCGTCGCTGGACCCGGCCCAGGTCGCGCACCTGGCCGCCTACGCCGACCAGCACTCCCGCGCCAGCTAACCGGGTGCCGCCGGCCCCGTACCGGCTGCGGCCCCGGCTGCCGCTCCGGATGCGGCTGCGGCTGCGGCTGCGGCTGCGGCTGCGGCTGCGGCTGCGGCGATGGCCCCGGCGGTGGCCGGATGGATCTTGGCTTAAGAACGGGAGGGGTCAGGGCCCCGTTACGTGGCCTACGAGAGCTGCGAGCACAAACGGAGCAGTGTCGGTGGCGCGCTCCGGCTCGCCGCGCCGGCCCCCTTGGTGGGCTGAGTGGTGATCCACTAGGGTGACAAAACGTGTCATAGCTGGCAAATCAGGCGCCACTCAACCCACCAAGCCGGAGTGTGGCGAGCCGATCTGGTGTTGGCAGCTGGTCGTTTCGCCGCCGGGAAGCAGGTCGGGCCAACCTGGCTCTGCTCCGTTTGTGCTCGCAGGTCTCGTAGGCGATTCGCTACGGTCTTGGCCGGCCCTCACCACCAAGATCATCAACCGGAGCGGCGCAACCCGCCGGTTCAGTCCAGATCCGGCTCAACGCCGGCGGGCACCACCTTGTGCAAGAGCCGCTCGCCGCGGGCGTACCGCTCCAACTGGCCCCGGATCAGCTCCCGCGCGCGCGGCTCGAACGCCGTCGAGTTGCCGCCGACGTGCGGGCTGAGCAGCACCCCAGGAGCGGTCCACAGCGGATGACCGGCCGGTAGCGGCTCCGGGTCGGTGACGTCGAGCGCCGCCGTCAGTCGGCCGGCGCCGACCTCAGCCACCAGCGCGTCGGTGTCGACCACCCCGCCCCGAGCCACATTCACCAGCAGCGCACCATCCGGCATCAGCCGCAGAAACTCAGCGTCGACTATGCCCCGGGTCTGCTCGGTCAACGGCACACAGATCACCACGACATCGGCCTGCGGCAGCAGCTCCGGCAACGCCGAGAACTCGGCCACTCCCTTACGCTCCCGCCGCGCCACCCGGGTCACCTGCACCTCGAACCCGTCGAGCCGCCGCTCCACCGCCGAGCCGATGCCGCCGTACCCGACGATGAGCACGGTCCGATCCGCCAACGACCGCCGCCGCTCGTGCCGCCACTGGCCGGCGTCCTGCCCGCGTACGAAATCCGGCACCCCCCGCAGCGACGCCAGCATCAGCGTCACCGCCAGCTCCGCGGTGCTGGCGTCGTGCAGCCGGCCCGCGTTGCACAGCGCCACCCCCTCCGGCAGGTACGGCAGGACGTGCTCGTACCCGGCGGTGAGGGTCTGCACCACCCGCAACTTGGGCAGCTGCCCGATCAGCTCCAGCGGACCCTGCTCGAAGGTGTACGGGGCGACGTAGAGCGACACCTCGTCCGCGGTCGGCGGCGGCTCGCCCGTCCCGTCGTACACGTCCACGCGCAGCGGCTCCGGCAGCTGCTCGACCAGGTCTTCGTATGGCACCCACACCCGCATGGGTGAAACCTACCGCGTGCGGGCTCGGGTGCGGGAAGAACGTAGCCGCCGGAGCCGACCCACCAGCACCGGATCGTGGGCCAGCGCGGCCGGCTCGTCCAGCAGCCGGTTGAGCAGTTGGTAGTAACGGGTGGCGGAGAGCCCGAAAGTGTCGCGGATCGCCTGCTCCTTGGCGCCGGCATGCCGCCACCATCTCCGTTCGAAGGCGAGGATCGCCCGTGCCTGCTCACCAAGCTCGGACTCACCCAGCTCAGGCCGGGAGGGGACGGTGGCGGTCATACCACTCAGGTTACGTCGCGGCGCCGCATCCGCCACAGCGCGGCGCCCAGCACCAGCGCTACCACGACCGCGATCCCGAGCCCGGAGAGCTGCCAGCCGATCTCGAGCGTGGGTTGGACGCAGGAGCCATCGTCGTCGAACCCGACGCAGCCGCCGCCCCAGTCGGTGATCAGCACCGATCCGTCAAGCCACGCCTGGAGATAGGTCGTCCACATCCACCGCTGCCAGAACTGCAGCTCCAACACCACACCTGCGACCATGCTGACGCCGGCGATCCCGACCACCACCGCCGCGGTCGCGGTCCCCAACGCCGCCGCGGTGTGCCGCCCCAGTGAGGCCAGGCTGAACCCGATCACGCCGGCGACGAGCACCAGCGCCAACGCGCGGAGACCACTCAGGCCCACTGATTGCCAAGCGCCGCTGGTCATGGTGTCGGTGACGCCGCGGAACATCGCGATCAGCCAGAACCCGCCGGTCCACAGCCCGCCAAGCAGAACCGTCAGCCCGGCCAGCACGCCGCCCAGCGCCACCAACTTCCCGCCCAGCACCGAGAGCCGGCGCGGCCGCCAGAGGAGCAGGTTCATCATGCCCCCGGTGCGCCACTCCGCGCCCACAAAGGAGGCACCGACGGTGAACGCAAACATGGCCATCATCACCGCGAACACCGTGATCATGCTTCCGAAGTCTTCCCGGAATTCGAAGGTCGGCGGCATGAACCAGTCGACCATCTGCTCCTCGGAGGCGTACCAATCGTGAATCTGCTCGCAGTCGTCCGGCCAGTTTCTCGGCCCTGCGTCGCCTGCTTCGGCGGCCTCCTCGCACTGGGCGATGTCCCGCTCGATCCACTCCTGCTGCTGCTCGAACTCCTCCGCCGCAGAAGCCTGCGCGCGGGCCAGCGCCTCCGGCCCGGGCGAGTAGTGGGTGCTGGCCATGACCACCGCCACAGTGGCGAACAACCCCAGCACCAGGATCAGCATCCAGAGCGCGAGGCGCCGTTTGAAGAGTCGTCGCAACTCCGCTCGGACCAGACTCATCAGTTCACCCCTTCGGTGGTAGCGGCAACCGCGACGGCCGGCGCCGGCTGGTCGACGTTTCGGGGCCGGCCCTCCGCGCCCACCCCGGTGAGCTCCAGGAACACCGACTCCAGGTCGACGGTGATCGGGGCCAACTCGGCGACGTACACCTCGTGTAGGGCCAGCGTGCGGGTGATCCAGGCCGGCCGCTCGACCGCGTGCACCAGCAGGTGGTCGGCGGCGAGGGTGACCGACGCCCCGGCCTGCCGCAGAATGTCGGCGGCTGCCTGGTGCTGCTCGATCGACTCGGTGCGGACGCGTACCTCGGCGGTGGCGTGCTCGGCCAGCACGTCCGAGACCGGCCCGGCGGCGACCCGCCGCCCGTTGGCGATGATCGTGACCGAGTCACAGATCTGCTGCACCTCGCCGAGGATGTGGCTGGAGAGCAGCACCGTCATCCCGTTGGCGGCGAGGTTGCGCAGCAGGTCGCGCATCTCCCGGATCCCGGCCGGGTCGAGCCCGTTCGCGGGCTCGTCGAGGATCAGCAGCTTCGGCTGCTTGAGCAGCGCAGAGGCGACGGCGAGCCGCTGCTTCATGCCGAGCGAGTAGGTCTTGACCCGGTCGCCTTCCCGGCCGGTCAGCCCGACCAGCTCCACCACCTCCGGCACCCGCGACTGCGGGACGTCGCCGGCGGTGGCGAGCAACGAGAGGGTGTCGTGGGCGGTGAAGTTGCCGAAGAAGTTCGGGCTCTCGACGATCGCCCCGACCTCTCGCGCCACCTCGGGCAACGCGCCCGGCACTGGCCGGCCGAGCAGCCGCAGTTCGCCGCCGTCGGCGGCGATCAGGCCCAGCAGGGTACGCAGCGTGGTGGTCTTGCCGGAGCCGTTCGGCCCCAGGAAGCCGTGGACTTCACCGGCCTCGACGGTCATGTCGAACCCGGCCACGGCGTGATGGGCTGAGCCTCGCCAGCGCCGATAGGTCTTCTGCAGGCCGCGTATCTCGATCACGGCGGTCATGAGGGTCCTTCCCGGTGGTGTGGCAACAACGAGGGAAGCATACTCGGTATGCATAACGAGTATGCGTCACCCGTTCAGCCAGCTGCCGCCGACCGGACCGCGGATCAACCGCCGAGCAACAGCACCACCATGGGGGCCGGCAGGACATCAACCTCGTCACCGAAGCGGGTCACCGACCGACTGGTGATCACCCCCGACCACCGGGAGGCGGCGAGCGTCTGGGCGTCCCGCCCGACCGCCGAGTCGGCGTACTTACTCTCGATCGCCACCCCACCCAGCCCCCTCCCCACAAAATCGATCTCAGTGCGGGTGCTGCTGCGGTGGTAGAGCACGGCGTCGTGGTCGGCCGGGTCACCCAACCCCGCAGTATCGGCACTGCGCAGCAGCGCCAACCCGACCTGTTGCTCCGCGAGCTGCGTATGGTCCGGCTCGGTGCCGTACCCCCGGAGGCCGGCCAGCCGCGCCAAGAGCGGATCGACGAAGTACCACTTCGACTGTGCCGACAGCTTCGGCGCAAGCTGGTGCTCAAGATGACACGGCCAGGTCAAGAAGCTCTCTGCGAGATCGGCCAGCCGTTGTCTGACGGTGCCGTGCGCTGAATCCAGGTCCCGCGCCAGGTCCGCCACGTTCACGGGCGACCCGATACCACGAGCGAGGCGGTCCAGCAGGAGAGCTGCCTGCGGGGCGGAGAATCTGGCTCGTTCGATCGCGTCTCCGTACACCACGTCCCACAGCGCATCCACGAGCGGAGCGGCAACGTCCCCGGTCTGGCGCCACGCACGCACCGCCTGGGGAAACCCGCCGACCCGTAGATAGCTCTCCCACAACCGGACCAATTCGGGCAAGAAAGGCAACAACTGGTCGACCTGGGCGCGAGCAATCGGGTCCCGCAGCCCCGCCGCGGGCAGTGCCGTGACCGCCGGAAGGCTCACCCCAGCGGCCGCGACGAAGTCACCGAATCGCATCGGCAACAGCGTCCGGTCGGTACGAGTCACCTCACCGCGTCGACCCGCCAACGCCTTCCGGACCTCGTGCAGTCGCGCGGCAGAAGAGCCGGTCAGCACGACGGTGTCGCGGGCGAATGTCGGATCGTTGTCCCGCAAGTACTTGAGGGCGTTAGGCCAGTCTCCCGACACGCTGCTGATCTCGTCGAGGAACCAGTACCTCGGCTCGATCACCCCACTCAAGAAGGTGTCCGCCGCGCTCGTGATCAAGGTACGGAGGTCGCTGGCCCGCCATCCGTCCACGGGCGCGTGCACGATCCGTCGGGGCTCGACTCCAGCCTCGATGAGATCCGCTATCGCATGCTTGATCTCAGTACTCTTCCCGGCACGACGCGGCCCACGGAGCAGATAGAGCCCGCCAACCTGCAGATCCCGCAACGCGCCCGACCGGTAGCGGAAGGGCGCCGTGGCAGCCTCTTGGAGCTGTAGATCACCCTCGACCCAGCCCGCAGAGCGCCACCACGGGTTGGTAGCGGCCAACTGGAGCTGTATGGATCCAGCCTTCATAAAAAGTATCCTTTTTACGTATGGACCTTTGCAAAAAGTATACATTATTTTCAAGATCACGCGTTTTTGTCCTCCTGGCGCGCTGGGCTAGGGTCAGAGCGGCCGCTACGCAGCGAAGCCGGTGCGACTCCGGCGCTGTCCCGCAACTGTGACGCCCGTCAGGGTGAAGCCAGGTCGCCTGCGGTAGTGGCCGCGGACCAGCGCTCTCGAGGAAGGGCGCCTCGCGACGGGCCGGATCGCTACCTCGGCCTCCCGTCGACAGAGGCCCTGCCTCGACCGACAGGAGGAACGATGCGATTCAAGCCACTACTGGCGCTCTCTGCGACGACCGGGCTGTTGCTAGCCGGCTGTGGAGCTGAATCCGAACCCGACGACTCCCCACCCCCGGAGAACGAGAACTTCCCGATCACTCTGGGTGACCTCACGCTTGACGAACAACCCACCCGTATCATCTCCCTCGCCCCTGCGGTGACCGAGATCCTGTTCGCGATCGACGCCGGCGATCAGGTAGTTGCGGTCGACGAGTTTTCCACCTACCCCCCGGAAGCACCCACAACGGACCTCTCCGGATTTACCCCCAATGTCGAGGCGATCGCGTCCTACGACCCTGACCTCGTCCTGATCTCCTACGACCCAGATGGGCTCAGTGACGGGCTGGATGCGATCGGGGTCCCGACCTACCTCGTCCCAGACGACGAACAGTCCATCGGGGGCATCTTTGAACAGATCACCGATGTCGGACTACTCACCGGCCACATCGACCAGGCGACCGAGCTGGTCGACCGGATGTCCGATGACCTAGCTGAACTGGTGTCTCAAGTGCCGCCCCGCGACGAGCCCCTGACGTATTACTTCGAGATCGATTCCGAGCGGTACACCTACACCTCGCACAGTTGGGTAGGCGAGCTGCTCAGCATGGCTCAGCTGGAGAACATAGCCGACGACGAGGCGGCGGTGACCCAACTCGGGGTGGAGTCGATCGTCGACGCCAACCCCGACCTGATCTTCCTCGCGAACACCGCGTACGGAGTGGACGCGGACGTGGTGACGCAGCGGGATGGTTGGGCAGACATCGAGGCGGTCCAGGCCGGGCAGATCGTCGAACTGGACAGCGACATCGCGTCCCGCTGGGGGCCGCGGATCGTGGACCTGCTGGAGACCGTGGTCGACGCGGTGACCCAGGTGCCGTAGTGCCGCCGCCCGAAGCTGCCCCGGCAACGGCCGGGGCAGCTTCCCCCAACCGACCGCTGCGACTGCTGTGGTGGACCCTGGCCGGGCTCGCCGCCGTGCTGGTCGCGGCGGTCGCCGGGCTCGCCTTCGGCGCCGTCCGGCTACCGCCGGTGGGGGTGGCGCTCGAAGTGCTCAACACCCTCCCCGGCATCTCTGTCGAGTCTGGACTCAACGAGCGGGAAGCCGCCATCGTCACCCAGATCCGGATGCCCCGGGTCGTCCTCGGCCTGCTGGTCGGAGCGATGCTGGCGCTCTCCGGCGGCGCCTACCAGGGGGCGTTCCGCAACCCGTTGGCCGAACCGTACCTGCTCGGGGTCGCCGCCGGCGCCGGCCTCGGCGTCACCATGGTGGTGGCCCTCCGCGGCGCCACCACCACCGGCAATCTGCCGGTCACCGTCCCGCTCGCGGCCTTCGTCGGGGCGCTCGGCGCCGTGGCGTTGACCTACCTGTTAGGGGTGGCCGGAGGGCGGGACCGGTCACCCGCGACCCTGATCCTGGCCGGGGTGGCCGTCTCCGCCTTCCTCGCCGCGCTCCAGACCTATCTGTTGCAGCGCCACATCGACGTGATCCGGGAGGTCTACTCCTGGCTGCTCGGCCGGCTCGCCGGCGCCACCTGGCACGACGTGCGGCTGCTGCTGCCGTACGCGGTGCTGGTGACGATCGTCATCCTGCTGCTGCGCCGGGAGCTCGACGTGCTGTCGGTCGGCGACGACGAGGCCGCCGGGCTCGGGCTGCACCCGCAGGCCACCCGCTACATCCTGCTCGCCGCCGCCTCGCTCGGCACCGCCGCGGCGGTCTCGGTCTCCGGGCTGATCGGCTTCGTCGGGATCATCGTGCCGCACATCGTCCGGCTGCTCGTCGGCTCCTCGTACCGGTTGATCCTGCCGCTGTCGATGCTGTTCGGCGGGGCGTTCCTGGCGCTGGCCGACCTGGCCGCCCGGACCGTGGACGCCCCCCGGGAGATCCCGATCGGGGTGGTGACCGCGTTCCTCGGCGCGCCGTTCTTCATCCTGGTCCTGCGCACCACCCGGCGGGTGTCGGTGTGAGCGCCGCCGCCGTCGACATCGCCGACCTGCGGGTGGCGTTGGAGAAGACGCCGATCCTGCACGGCGTGGACCTTACCGTGGCGGCCGGTGAATGGGTCACCGTGATCGGCCCGAACGGTGCCGGGAAGTCCACACTGTTGCGCGCGATCAGCGGCCTCACCCCGTACACCGGGGCGATCCGGCTCGCCGGCACCGAACTCGGAGCGCTGTCACGCCGCCGGCGGGCCCAGTTGGTCGCCACGGTGGCGCAGAGCCCGGTGGTGCCGCCCGGCATGCAGGTGCTCGACTATGTGCTACTCGGCCGGACCCCGTACATCCCGATGTTGGGCAGCGAATCGGCCACGGATGTGGCCGCTGCCCATGCGGTCCTCGACCGGCTGGACCTGGCCGGTTTCGCCGGCCGGCCGCTGGCCACCCTCTCCGGCGGTGAACGGCAGCGGGTCTTCCTCGCCCGGGCGCTGGCGCAGGAGCCGACGGTGCTGCTGCTCGACGAGCCCACCAGCGCCCTCGACATCGGCCACCAGCAGGATGTCCTGGAGTTAGTGGATGAGCTGCGGCGACGCGACGGGCTCACGGTGGTCGCGACCATGCACGACCTCTCGATCGCAGGGGAGTACGCCGACCGGCTAGTCCTGCTCGCCGAGGGGCTGGTGGCGGCGGACGGGCCACCCGGCTCGGTGCTGACCGAGCAGCTGCTGGCGACGCACTACCGCGCCCGGGTCCGGGTCCTTCCGGGTGAACACGGTCCACTCGTGGTGCCGGTCCGCGTCGCCGGCCCGCCCCCGGGATGATGGCAGGGTGGACCGGTACGCGCGCTGGAACGCGCTGGTGGAGTTGTTGTCGCAGCGCGGGCAGCTGACGGTGGCGGAGGCGGCGGAGGCGCTGCGGGTCTCCGAGGCGACCATCCGCCGGGACTTCGAGCAGCTCGCCGAACAACAGTTGATCACGAGGACCCGGGGTGGGGCAGCGGCCAACGGCGTCGCCTACGACCTGCCGCTGCGCTACAAGACCGCCCGGCACTCCAGTGAGAAACGGCGGATCGGCGAGGCCGCCGCCGCCCTGGTCTCACCCGGCATGGTGGTGGGGTTGAACGGCGGCACCACCACCACCGAGGTCGCCCGGGCGCTCGCGGCACGGCCGGAACTCACCAGCGACCGCGGCGGGGTCCAGCTCACCGTGGTCACCAACGCCCTGAACATCGCCAACGAGCTGCTGGTGGGTTCCCGGATGAAGGTGGTGGTCGCCGGTGGCGTGGTGCGGCCGCAGTCGTACGAGCTGGTGGGACCGCTCGGGGCGGCGCTGCTGGCGGAGGTGAACCTCGACCTGGTGCTGCTCGGCGTCGACGCGATCAACGTCGGGTTGGGTGCCGCCGCCCACCACGAGGGCGAGGCGGCGATGAACCGGCTGATGGTGCAGCGGGCCCGCCGGGTCGCGATCATTGCGGACTCTTCCAAGCTGGACGGGCAGGCGTTCGCCCAGATCTGCGCCACCGATCAGATCGAGACGTTGGTGACCGATGCCGGGGCGGACCCGACGCTGGTGGCCGGGTTCACCGCTGCTGGCCTCCGGGTGGTCACCGCCTGAGCTGGTCACCGCTTGGGCTGGTCACCGCTTGGGCTGGTCACCGTCGGAGCTCGGCGGCGATTCGTCCTCGCCCGCCAGCGCCGACCGCAGCTGCTCCTTCTGCTCCTTGCGCTGCTCCAGCTTGTCGACCAGCCGCATCGAGACCTGATCGCGGTAGCCGCGCAGCAGGAACCACGACAACGGGAACGAGATCAGCAGCGCGAGCAGCAACTTCAGCAGCAGGTCGAGCTGCGGAATCGGGTAGAGCACCAGGAACGCCGCCGCGAACAGCCCGATCCGCCCCAGCGTGTACTTCAACAGTGGGCTCATTGCAGACTCCCTTCCCGGCGAGCCAGCCACCGGATGCCATAGAACCAGTAGACCGCGTACGCGAACGCGGCCGCCGCCGCCCCCACCCCGCTGGAGATCAGCGGTGGCCCGGGGGCCACTCCGGCGATCAGCAGCCCCACCGCCATCGCGACCAGGCCACCGGAGATCACCACCGCCAGCCGGCCCCGCACCGCCTGCCAGGCCCGCAGCTCCTCAATGATGAACAGCCACGCCGGCAGCACCAAGGTCAGCCAGCCGCTCGCCTGGCCGAACTCGCCCCACCCGATCGCCGCGCCGGAGGCATCGACCAGCAGCACCACTGCGAAGCAGGTGATCAGCCCGGCCGCGGTCAACGCCAGCAGGTCGGTCAGCCCGACCACCCGCCCGTCATCGTCGCGGCGGGGGAAACGATCGGACCGGTCAGCCATAACGGCTCGTTAGCCTACGCGAACATCCGGATCCGGTGACGGCCGGTCAACACCGACCGGCTCGACCGGCAGCGTGCGCATGCTCCGCAACCCGGACAGGAACACCGGCAGGAACGCCGAACACATGCCGACCACCGCGACCCCCACCGCGACCCGGGCGCCGAACCGGTCCCCCAGCACGGCGCCGAGCAGCCCACCGACCGGCATCGCCCCCCACACCAGGAACCGGACGGTAGCGTTCATCCGCCCCAGCAGGTGGTCGGGGGTGAGCGCCTGCCGGAAGCTGACCTGGGTCACCTTGTAGATCACCCCGCCGGCGGCGGCGACGGCGCTGGCGGCGGCCGCCAACCACAGCCGCCAGCCCACCTCGGCGAACGGCATCAGCAGCAGGAACGGGGTCCCGAACGCCGTCGACATCCAGATCGCCCGGCCCTGGCCGACCCAGCTGGCGAACCGGCGGGCGAAGACGGCGCCGAGCAGGCCACCGAGGCTGAAGATCGACAGGACCAGCCCGATGGCGCCGGGGCCGATCTCCAGGTCTCGCCGCAGGAAGAAGATCAGCATCGCCGTGTAGAGCGCGAAGAAGAGGTTGAACGTGCCGGTGCACATCACGATCGCTCGTAGCAATGGTTGCCCGAACACGAACCGCAGGCCCTCAGCGATCTCCCGGCGCAGCCGGGCGCCGGGTTGCCGGGCCGGACGCTGCTCACGGCTGCGGATGCGGGCATAGAAGAGCACCGACGCCGCCATCGTCAACGCGTCGACGAACAGCGCCACCGGCGCCCCCAGGAGCCGGACCAGCTGCCCTGCCAGCCCCGGCCCGGCCGTCTGCGACACCGCGCGCACCGCCTCCAGTTTGGCGTTGCCCTCGACCAGGCCGCGGCGGCCGACCAGGTGGGGCAGGTAGCTCTGGTAGGCGGCGTCGAAGAAGACGGTCATCGCGCCATAGCCGAAGGCGACCAGGTAGAGGTGCCAGATCGTCAGCAGCTCGGCCCACCACGCCACCGGCACGGAGACCAGCAGCACCGCTCGACCCAGGTCACTGGCGATCAGGACGCTGCGTCGCCGCAGCCGATCCACCAACGCCCCGGCGGGTAACCCCATCAGGAGGAAGGCGGAGAACTGGACGGTTATCAGCAGCCCGGCCTCGAACTCACCGGCACCGAGCTGGTCGATCGCCACCAGCGACATCGCCAGTTGGGTGATCTGCAGGCCGATCTGGCTGACCGTGGTCGAGGCGAAGAGTTGGCGAAAGTCATGCTGGGCAAGCAGCCCGAGGCGGGAGCGCAGCGGCACTGGGCAACGGTTCCACAGCGAACCACCACAGTCAATGTGGTGAGGTAGCCGTCACGGTTGGTGGACGGATCGGCTAGTCTCGCTTGATGCCTGCACACATCCAGCGACCGACCAGGGTCGAAGCCGCCGGTTCACCACCTAAGACGATCGAGGAGTTCGCCGGGCGGGTAAACACCGGCACCGAGGCGGTCAGCATCGCCCGAATGACCAGCCCAACCGGGTGGCGGGAGCCGGGGCAACGGCCGGAGTTCGACGAGTGGTCGCTGGTCCTACGTGGTGTGCTGGTGGTCGAGCACGACGGCGGCCAGCTCGAGGTCAAGGCGGGCGAGGCGGTCCTGGTGACCGCCGGCGAGTGGGTTCGTTACCACACGCCCTACGAGGGCGGCGCCGAATATGTAGCCGTGTGCCTGCCAGCTTTCTCGCCCGAGACGGTGCATCGGGACGCCGCCTGATCCGCTCGGTCACCGCCGGGTCGACGCCATCGCGGCCGCGAGGTTCGCCAACTTTGCCGCCAGCTCGCCGGCGCCGAAAGTAACGTTGCGGGACAACACATCGTGTTCCGGATAGACGGTGCTGTAGACATTCGACGTCTCCCGTTCCCGCGGCCCCCGTAGCACCACTGTGGCGGTCAGCGTCCGCTCCGGCAGGAGCACCCGGTGGATCCGCTTGTTGTGGAGATAATAGGAGTGCCCGGCGGGGTCGACCGTCGGCGCCGCCTCCCGCAGGTTCACCGCACCAGCATGCTGGTAGAACTCACCGAACCTGCCGCCCTCGACCCCGCTGGCCGGCTCCCGCAGATAGCGGAACCGTTGATAGGTGGTCCCCTCACCGGCATCGACCGGTACATAGTATTCGGAGCGCAACTCACCGGTGAGGATGTGCGACCAGAAGCTGAACCGGTGGTCGTGCACCAGCTCCTCCCGGACTTCAGCGGCTGAGTACGGCGGATCCCAGATGTGCAGCGTCAGCCGGTACCCGGCTGCGGAGTCGACGAGGACCACCTTGTCGAAATGGTTGACGTGGTGGTAGGAGCGCCCGGCGACCTCGGCCAGGGCCGCGGGGTCGGCGAGCAGGGCCCGCAACCGGTCGACCATCGCGCCGGGCTCCCCGAGTCGGGTAATGAAGTCGAGGTTGCCGGCGACCAGCTCCTGGCCGGTACGGGGAAGCGCGTCGACGGCCGCCGCTAAGGACTGGAGGGTGACCAGCGACGGGCCGGCGCTGGGCGCCGTGAGCAGTGAGGATGGGCTGGCGTTAGTCGACATTCGCCTCTCCTTGCGATCAACCGGCAACCGGTTTGGGAAGCGGGCGTTGGCCATGGACCGAGACGCACCTGAATATCGATGACTATCGCATAGTAATAACTCGGTGACAACCGGGTGTCGCTGGCGCATCCTGCCGGCGCCGCCAGCGAGGTGAGCGCCCCCAGCCCCCTCGGTCGGTGCGACTAATCGGAAGCTTGGCAGTGCGGGCACCACACGGTGCTGCGCCCGCCGACCGTCGTACGGGAGAGTTCGGCTCCGCATCGCGGACAGTGCGGATGCTGCTGATCCCGCACTCCGGTGAGCCAGGATGGCAGCGGCGGCACCCGGCCCGCCGGCACCGCTCGCGCCAACACCCGCCGCAGCTGGTCGTAGAGCCGGCGCCGCTGCGCGTCGGTGAGCTGCCGGGCCGGGGTGGTGGGATGCACCCGCGCCCGCCACAGGATCTCATCGGCGAGCAGATTGCCGAGCCCGGCGATCCGGCTCTGGTCGACCAGCGCCGGCTTGATCGCGCCGCGCCGCTGCTGCAGCATCGTCAAGAACTCGTCCCGCTCGATCCCCAACGCGTCCGGCCCGAGCTCGGCCAACTCCTGTTCGACCTCACCGGGCCCATGCGCCAATCGCAGTCCTTGCAGTTTGCGCATGTCCCGGTAGCGAAGCTCCGCCGCCCCGTCGTCGAGCCGAAACACCACCCGGTCATGCCGGTGCCGCGGCTCGTCCGACCGCATCCACCGCAGCTCCCCGGTCATCCCGAAGTGCAGCAGCACGGTAGGTCCGTCGGTGTGCGCCAGCAGCCACTTGCCGTGCCGGTCCGGCCGCCGCAGCTGTTGACCGGCCAGGGTCGAGGCCAGCTCGGCCGGGTCGGTGTCGCGCAGCACGCCTGGGTCGAGCACCTCGACCTGCTGGATCCGGTGACCAGTGCCGTGCTCCGCCAAGGTTCGGCGGTACCCCTCGACATCGGGCAACTCTGGCATCACTCGACCCCCCGACCGCGCACCAACCTACGTCCCGTACCCGACCTGGGCGGTCGGCATGCGCGACCCGCGGGGCTTTCCGCCTACCGGCGGGGTGCGCTCAGAACGTGACCGCCTGCGGCTCGGCCCGCCGCTCCGCCAGCGACGGCGCCGGGTCGTACTCCCGCACGATCTCGTACCGGGTGTTGCGTTCCACCGGCTGGAACCCGGCGTCCCAGATCAGGTGCAGCAGGTCGTCACGGTGCATCGTGGACGGTGTGCCGTACTCGTCGGCGTCGTGGGTGATCTTGTATTCGACCACCGAACCGTCCAGATCATCCACGCCGAAGTTGAGCGACAGTTGCGCGACCGACAGCCCGTGCATGACCCAGAAACACTTGACGTGCGGCACGTTGTCGAACAACAGCCGGGAGACCGCGAACGTCTTCAGCGACTCGGCGGGCGACGCCATCGTGGTGCGCGCCTGCAGCCGGTTGCGGACCACGCCGTCTGCCGAGTCATGGAAGTCGTGCTGGTAGCGCAGCGGGATGAAGACCACGAAACCACCGGTCTCGTCCTGCAGCTCACGCAGGCGCAACACATGGTCGACCCGGTGCCGCGGCTCCTCGATGTGGCCGTAGAGCATGGTGGCCGGGGTCCGCATGCCCTTGGCATGCGCCAGCCGGTGGATCCGGGACCAGTCTTCCCAGTGTGTGTCGTGGTCGACGATGTGCTGCCGGACCTCCCAGTCGAAGATCTCGGCGCCGCCGCCGGTCAGCGACGCCAACCCGGCGTCCATCAGCTCGTCGAGGATCTCCTCGGCGGGCAGGCCGGAGATCTTTTCGAACCACTGGACCTCGGTCGCGGTGAAAGCTTTGAGGCTCACCTCCGGCAGCGCCGCCTTGAGCTCCCGCAGCACCCGGGGGTAGTACTTCCACGGCAGCGTGGGGTGCAGGCCGTTGACGATGTGCAGCTCGGTGAGCTGCTCGTCGCGCATCTCCACCGCCTTGGCGACCGCCTCCTCCACCCGCATGGTGTAGGCGGCCTTTTCGCCCGGTTTACGCTGGAAAGAGCAGTAGGCGCAAGATGCACTGCACACATTGGTCAGGTTGAGGTGCCGATTGACGTTGTACATCACCCGGTCACCGCTGCGCTCGGTACGGCGGTGGTGCGCCAACCGCCCCAGCCAGGTGAGATCGTCACACTCGTAGAGGTCGATCCCGTCCGCGCGGGTGAGCCGCTCGCCGGCCATGACCTTCGCCTCGAGCTCCTGCTTACGCGCTGGTTCCAGGGTGACTGCCATGCCGCCAGCTTAACCGGCCCCAGCCGGCGCTATTCATCCCAGTAAGCTATCTTCCGTCCGGTTTGTGCAATGGTCGCGGGTGTGATGCTCCACCGTCACGCATCGACACGGTAGCGCCGATGCGGTAAATAGAGAGAGGACCGCGCTCACCCCGGCGCGGCCATCCCGGACGGGGCGGTAGGACGATGGGCACACCCGCGCGCGCCACGCGACCGCTGGCGCACCTCGCGCTCTCCACTGTGCTGAGTCTAGCGCTCGTGGGGACGCTGGCCGCCCCTGGCCACGCCGACCGCAGCCAGGTCCCCGACGGCGGCGAACCGCCCCGGGCCGCCGGTGAAGTCCCGATGCCGGACGGTGGCCTGGCGACCCCGATCACGCCCGACCGACTGGTCGACGGCCCACTCGCCGCCGAAATCGCCGAGCTGGAGCTCGAGATCGAGGCGCTGACCCTGCAACTGGAGACGATCAGCCCGGAGCTCGAACCGGCCCAGTCCGCGGTCGAGTACGCCGAGATCCAGCTCGCCGAAGCAGTGGACACCCGGGACGCCGCACAGGAGGCCGTCGACACGCTGGTCGGCGAGTCGTTCCGGGGCGCCGCGGCCCTCCCCACCCCCCAATACCTGCGGAAGCTGCCGGGCCTCTCGGCCCACGCGCCGCTGCCGGTGGCCGCCCCGCTCGGTGTCCGCACCGCCGCCCGCGAGTTGGTCGAAGCCCGCGAGGCCGAGCAGGCGGCGATCGAACTCTTCGCCGCCGCCCAGGACGCCGAAGCCAACCTCGGCGACCTCTTCGACGACCTTGCGACCGAGCTGTCCGACCTGCAACTCGAACTCGACGACCTGCACCAGCGCAACCTCGCCGCGCTAGCCCAGCAGGAGCGGCAACGGGAGGCCTCCGAGCAGGCCGGCGCCAGCGACCGGTTCCCCGACTCACAGCCGGTCGACGGCTTCGAGGCGCACCCGGACGCGCTCCGGGCGGTCAGCTTCGCGCTCGGCCAACTAGGCAAGCCGTACCAATGGGGCGCCCAAGGGCCGGACCGGTTCGACTGCAGCGGCCTGGTCTGGGCCGCCTACCGACACGCCGGCCACTCCCTCCCCCGAGTCGCCGCCGACCAGTACAACGGCACCAGCGACCGGGTGGTGACCCGCTCGGCGGCGGCCGCCCAGCGCGGCCTGCTCCCGGGCGACCTGGTCTTCTTCAGCTCCGCGCCGAACTGGCAGTCCATCCACCACGTCGGCATGTACGTGGGCGACGGGCAGATGGTCCACGCCCCGAACCGGAATGAGGTGGTGAAGGTCTCACCGGTGTGGTGGTCCCGGTTCTTCGGCGCCACCCGGCCGGTCGGTGCGGTCCCGGCGGAGGACCCACCGAGCCCCACCCCACCGCGCCCCACCCCGCCGCGCCCCACTGCGCCGAGCCCAACTGGTGGCCCGAGCCCGACGCTGCCGCCCTCGACTCCACCAACGTCTGGCCCGCCGTCCACCTCACCGCCGTCCACCTCACCGCCGACGACGTCACCACCGCCGACCTCGCCGACGCCGACCACCCGGCCACCGACCACGACACCGCCGGACACCCCGCCGCCAACCACGACACCGCCGGACACCCCGCCGCCGACCACGCCACCACCCAGCCCGACCCCGCCCCCCACCACCCCGCCCACGACCACGTCGCCGACCGGGACGCCGAACAGCACCCCAACCGCCACCGCCAGCTAGCCGCTCCTCGCTACGCCACCACCCACCGGCAGGCAACCCGGCCCGGTGGCGACGCCCCCCGTGCGAGATGAGCGCAGTTTTCGTCAAGAATCTACGAAGTTTTGTGTGTGTCGACGCCTCTACCGTGCGATAGCCTGAGTCCGTGCTGATCAGGTTCGAGGCCAGCAACTACCGGTCGCTCGCCGAAGGGGTCGAGCTGTCGATGGTGGCGGTCGACCGGGACCGGGAGGCGGCCCGGGAGGCACCCCGCCTCGGCGCCAGCCTGCTGACGTTAGCTGCGGTGTACGGCCCCAACGCCTCCGGAAAGTCGAACGTGGTCGGCGCCCTGGCCTGGCTCCGCAACGCCGTTGAGGATTCGCTCCGGTTCTGGGAGGACGACATCCCCTTGGAACCGTTCGCCTTCGGCGCCGGACCGACGGAGTCCAGCGCGTTCGTCCTTGAGGCCACCGTCGACGGAGTGCGCTTCGAGTACGTCCTGGAACTCAACCCAGACCGGGTCTTGTACGAGGGCCTCTTCCACTACCCGGAGAAGAAACGACGTCGGGTCTTCGAACGCGAAGGTTCCGAACTGAAACTACAACGCGGTCTCGGTGGCCTGTCCGGCACTCGTGACCTCCTCACCCAACGAGCCTTGGCGCTATCGGTCGCCCGACGCTTCGATGAGCCACTGGTGTCGACTTTCGCTCGAGACATCCTTCGAATCCAAGTCATGGGCCAGACACCACAGCGACCACGAGCGGGCGCATTCGCCAACCGCGGTGGCAGATCGAGGCCGCGTGCGCTGGGCACGGTCAGCACCACGCGGTTGTTCGACGGCCCCGACACCGATCAACCGTCACTCTTCTCCGTCGAGGGCCAGGGCACTAAGTGGCCCGCGCTGAGCAGCCGCGAACAGGCACTGGCGCTACTGCGGATTGCTGATCTCGGTATCGAGGATGTCGTGATCGACGAGCAGGAGGTGCTCCTCGCGAGTTCCGGCGAGACTCGTACCCAGCGCCGGTTACGGCTGGTCCACAGCTCCGGCGATGGTCCGACTCCACTCGACTTCTCGGCGGAATCGGAGGGGACCAGGACCTGGTTCGGACTGATCGGACCGGTATTGACTGCGCTGCAGACAGGATCGATCATCGTCGTCGACGAACTGGACGCCAGCTTGCATCCGACGCTATCGGCGGAGCTGCTGCGGATCTTCCGCAGCACGGTCACCAATCCGTACGGCGCCCAGCTGGTCTTTACATCTCACGACACCAGCCTGCTCAACCACTTGAACCGCGACGAGGTCTGGCTCACAGAGAAACGACGCGACGGCGCCACCCGGCTCGGCGCGCTCGCCGACTTCGCCGGTGAGCGGGTTCGCAAGTCCCAGAACCTGGAAAACGCCTACTTGCATGGCAGGTTCGGAGGCCTTCCCCAGGTCGACCAAACCGAGTTCTTTCGGGCTCTCGGATTGATCGGCTAAGCAACGATGAGACGCCGCCGAGACACGAAACCGCTCAGACGCGCCACCGCCCGCCGCCCCGAACTCCGCACGGTTGTGGTCTTTTGCGAAGGCAAAAACTCCGAACCGGATTACATCAGAGGACTAAAACGACTTCCCGAGGTGGTTCGAGACACCGCCTTGAATCTTGAACTCCATCCGAGGCAGGGAGTGCCGTTGACCCTGGTCCAGATGGCCGCCGACCGGCTCGAGGACCCCGAAGTCGATGCGTGCTGGTGTGTCTTCGACGTGGAGTGGCCGAGGAATCATCCGAACCTCGCCGAGGCCCGGCAGCTAGCGGAGGCACGAGGCATCAGGCTGGCCATCTCGAACCCGTGCTTCGAACTCTGGCTTGTCCTCCATCACCAAGAGTTCACCAAGCAAGTAGCAACCGCAGAGGCCGAGCGGTTGAGCCGTAAACTCGACGGCCGATCCGCCAAGAGCATTGACAGCGGGTTCTACTTGCCGTTGCGCAAAATGGCGGCAGCGCGGGCAGCGAAGCTGGAAGAGCGGCATGCGAAGGATGGCACGAACTTCCCCCACGACAATCCCTCATCGGGGATGCACCACTTGCTGCGGGCGCTGGAGCCCGGGACCCAGCCGGCTGGGCCGACCGCCGGGGGGTACGCCTGACCCTGCCCGGCCGGGAGGGCGCACCCGATCGGCGGCTAGAGCACCGGTGGTGGTGGCTCTGCGAAGGGGATGAACAGCGAGCCGGTCGCGCAGCTGCCCTCCAGGATCAGGAGCAACCCTTCATTCTCCTGCTGCAGCGGCACCACCTCGTCGGGCGGCGGTCCGCCATTGGTCAGGGTTCCGATATAGACGAAGAACTCCCCCTGCTTGAAGCCGCCGAACTTCTTCGACGCTCCGTGGTCGAGGAGCGCCAGCTGTTGGAGGATCTGGTCGGCGCCCGGGTAGACCAGCTCCAGCGGGATCGTGATCGGCTCATCGATCGTCGCCGGCCGGAGGGTCGCCACTGGCGCCTTCTGTGGTGTCGAGCAGACCTGGAAGACGGTGATGAACGGCTCAAGGGTGAGATCTATTCCGAATACCCCGGTGATGAAGCCGGACTCCTTGATGTGCTTGAACGAGCCCGGCGGTTCACCGGCCACCGTCGCCGATGGGGCACTCATCAACAGACCCATTGCGGCCACGGACAATCCGGCTCCCACCTTTGTGAGAACGTTTCTGAACACGCCAACCTCCCCCACATAAGACGATTGCAGAAAGCTGAGCAATGTCCAGAATCTAACCCCCGTAAGAGGGGCTGGCTGGCGTTCTGTCGTCCCCACCGGCAAGCCACCGGCAGGATGTAGGAATGGCGCCCTTACGTCGGACGACACCGAGCAGCACTAGAGCTCGGCCGCAGCTGAAACCGGGGACGAACCGCCGCCGGGGTCCACCACCCGCATCCTGGTCGCCGTCGACTTCACTGCCGCCGAAGCCGTCGCCGCCGTGATACCTACCCAGCTGAGGTACGTATCGCCTCCTCCGCTGGCACGACCGAGACCCGCGCCAGCGGCAGCAGAGCACCGATGAGCATTGCCGCGGAAGGGGCGAGAGCCAACCCCACCAAGACCCATATAGCAGGAGAGAAAACGCCTGCCGCCAGTTGGGCACCGAACAGGTTGCCACCTCCGAGCCAAAGCTGCAGGCCGGTAGAGACCGCAAGTCCGAAGCCGACCCCTGCCGCTCCTGCCAGCAACCCGAAGAGGCCGAGCTCCACCCCCAGTAATCGAGCGATCCGGCCGTTAGTGGCGCCGACCGCCTTGCGCCTGGCAATATCCCGCCAGCGCGACCGGATCAGGCCTGCCCCGATGGTCAGACCAGCGATCACGCACGAAAGTAACAGCGCACCGGTCAGAACCCTGGCCAGGAGGTCGAGCAGCCGCATCGCCACGGGCAATCGGTCCACGAGCGACTGCGCACTGGCCGCAGCGTAGCCGAGTTCGCTCATTCTGCGTTGCGCATCTGGAACCGCTGCGGCTGCTTCCACCTCCACGATGACCCTCGGAAAGCCGAGCCCGCTGTAGAAGTCATCCGACTGGATTCCTTCGGCTGCCGCAGCCATCTCCACCGCTGCCGACTCGCTGATATACATCGCCGCCGGCCCGTCTCTCCCGTCAACCGCCTCATCGTAGAGCCCTACGACATGCAGCTCGACGTGCCGAGCCTCGCCAGTGTCGACCGACGTCCGTTGCGTGTACTCAACGACGACTCGCTCGCCCAATAGGGGAACCATACTCGCCCCCTGCGCTCTGGCCGGAAGGATCGCCTCGTCATCTTGCAGCGGAAGCAATTGCTGCCGCTCGGCATGGATGACCGGTGGCTGACCAACTCCCATGTATGGTGTCGCCCAAAGCGTTCCGGCCTTGCCAGCATCAGCCGCCGCTACGTCCGCCTCGACGATCAGGGTGCCGACCCGCACCCACGGACGCACGTGCGTTACGCCCGGGATGCTTGCAAGCTCATCGATCCGTGCTTCGGTTAGCGGCATGGGTTCGCCCTGACCCCCGGAACGGACTTCGATAGTCCGCATTATCGATGTCGCTTCGCCCTGGTCGCGGACCTCCGCGGTTGCCTGTGCCACGAGGCCACCCGCGACCACAACAAACGCCGCGGTAAGGGCCACGCCCATGCCGAAGTATCGACTATGGCGCAGCAGGAGAAGGAGATTCTTAAGCGCAGTCGCTAACGTGCTCATTTCCGCATCCCGAAGTCGATCATTGAGCGGAGTTCTACAGGGAAGGGGTGGCTGGTTCGGGCTGGGGGGCGCGGGCGATGATGGCGTCCAGGACGTCGCGGGCGGACTGGAGATCCTCGATTGCGGAGGTGAGCCGGTCCCGGTCGGTCCGAAGCACCGGGTCGAGCTCCGGACATCCCGGTATCAGCTGCTCACCGTCGGCCACCATGCACGGCAACACCTCGGCGATGGTGGCGGTACTCAGCCCCGCGCCGAGCAGGGTCCGAATGTGGCGGACGGTGGCGACATCGGAGTCTTTGTACTCCCGGTAGCCGGTGGACCGTCGGGCAGGCCGGAGGAGCTGCTGCTCCTCGTAATACCGCAGCGCCCGCTCACTTACTCCGGCGCGCCGGGCGAGCTCCCCGATCAGCATGTGGCCTCCGTCACCGCAGCTGGACTTTGACGCCGACGTCAAGGTCTAGCTTAACCGGCATGACCAACACCACAGCCACAGCAGACACTTACACCGACGTCTCCGTGATCGGCCTCGGAAAGATGGGCGCCGCGATGGCCAGCGCCCTGCTCACCGCCGGCCGGCGGACCACGGTCTGGAACCGCACCCTGGCCAAGGCCGACGCGCTGGTCGCCAGCGGAGCCGTCCGCGCCGAGTCGGTGGCCGACGCGCTCCGGGCCAGCCCGGTGGCGATCATCTCGCTCGGGGACTACGCCGCCGTCCGGGCTTTGCTCGCCGCCCACCCCGACGCACTGGCCGACCGTACCGTGGTCAACCTGACCACCGGCACCCCGGAGGAGGCCCGGGAGCTGGCCGAGTGGGTCACCAGCCGCGGCGCCGACTACCTCGACGGGGCGATGCTGGCGGTGCCGCAGACCGTCGGAACTCAGGACGGATTCTTCCTCTACAGCGGAGCCGCGGCCGGCTTCGACGCACACCGGGCAACCCTGGACGTGTTGGCCAGCAGCCATTACCTGGGCGAGGACCCCGCGGTGGCGGAGCTGTGGGACCTGGCGCTGCTCGGCACCGGCTACGCCACCCTCATCGGGTTCCTCCACAGCCTGGCGATACTGGACACGGTGCAGGTCCCCCCGGCCCAGTTTCTCCCGTTGGCCACCAGGTGGCTGCACGGCATGCTGGCATTCCTACCGGAGCTGGCCGGAGAGGTCGAGGCCCAGCAGTACGGCGACGGGGTCTCCCCGGTGGCGATGAACCGTGCCGCGGTGGCGAACCTGATCGAGGCGAGCGTTCGGCGGGGCGTCGACCCAGCGGTGCACGCACCCTTGCGGGCGCTGCTGGACCGGCGGACCGCCGACGGCCACGGCGACGACAGCTTCGCGAGCCTGGTGGAGCTGTTGCGCGCCGGCCGGTAGCCGGGGCGACCATGGTTCGGCGGGGACCGAGCCCTCAGCCAGATCGGGCCGGAGTCACCGCGCCGGTGACCTCGGCGAGGGTGATCCGGCCCCCGCCGCTGGCCGGCGCCGTCGCCTCGATCGTGACGGTGTCGCCGTCGGCGAGGAAGGTCCGCTCCGACCCGTCGGCGAGCGTCACCGGCTCGGCGCCGCCCCAGCTCAACTCCAGAAACGAGCCCACCTGGTCCCGTCGCGGCCCGGAGACCGTGCCGGAGGCGTAGAGGTCGCCGGTGCGCAGCGAGGCGCCGTTGACGGTCAGGTGCGCCAACTGCTGCGCCGGCGTCCAGTACATGCCGGCGAACGGCGGGGAGGTGACCACCGTGTCGTTCCACCGGACGGTCAGCGAAAGGTCGAGACCCCGCCGATCGGACTCCCGGAGGTAGTCCAGCGCCGGCGGGTCCTGCGTTGGCGCGTCGGTCCACGCCTCCGACAGCGCCGCCAGCGGGGTGATCCAGGCACCGACCGAGGTGGCGAATGACTTACCGAGGAACGGCCCCAGCGGTTGGTACTCCCAGGCTTGCAGGTCCCGGGCGGACCAGTCGTTGACCAGCACCACCCCGAAGACGTGGTCGGCGAACCGGTCCACCGGCACCGGGGCGCCGAGTGGGCTCGGCGCCCCCACTACGAACCCGACCTCCGCCTCGATGTCGAGCCGGGCCGACGGGCCGAAGCTGGGCGACTCCTGGCTCGGCGGCTTGCGCTGACCCGACGGCCGGACGATCGGCGTACCGGAGACCACCACCGTGCCGGCCCGGCCGTGGTAACCGATCGGCAGATGCCGCCAGTTCGGCAGCAGCGGTTCCTGGTCGGGTCGGAAGATCCGGCCGACATTGCTGGCGTGGTGCTCCGACGAGTAGAAGTCCACATAGTCGCCGACCGCGATCGGCAGCACCGGCTCCACCTGCGCCAGCGGGTGCAGCAACTCCTCCAGCGTCGCGTCGGCGGCCGGGTCACTGAACAGCTCCAGCAACCGTGCCCGCACCCGCCGCCACACCGCCGGCCCGGCCGCCAGCAACGGGTTTAGCGTGGTGGCGGAGCGCAGCACGCCACCCGCGTCGACCAGCCCGGCCGCCTCCGCCGCCGCCAGATCCAGCGCCTGGTCACCGATCCGCACCGCCGGCGTCGGAGCCCCGGCCACCAGCACCACCCCGTACGGGAGATGGTCCCGGCCGTACCCTGGGGTGCCTTCGATCGTCGCCACGCGACCCTCCTCTGTTGATGGTTCGTCGGCTCGGACGGGTCGTCGCCCTTACGACTCACTCCCGGCGCGGGGCAGCAGCCCCAGCGAGATCAGGTCCGCGAGCGGCTCGTCGATCCGGCAGGAGCCGTACCCCACCCAGCGGGGGCGGGACTCGGCGAGCCGGCCTTCGATCGTCGCCAGCACCGGCCGCGGATCGGTGCTCGCCAACAGCTCCGCAACCTCGGCCACCTCCACGCCGTCCGCGGCGGCCAGGTCGGCGGCGAGCACATTCAGGAAGCCGTGGTGGGTGAAACCGGTCTCCGGGTCGGTGTGGCGCAGCGCGTGATGGAGGCCCGCGGTCAGCTTGTAGGGCAGATCACGGTCGCGGCAGGCGCAGATCACCGCGGCGAGCTCGACCGGCGTGGGGAACAACTCGGCCGCCAGGCCGCCGGTGCGGAACTTCGGCGCGACCCGCGCGCCGGCCGCCCGTTCGGCCGCGACCGTGTCGAGCGCCCCGATCAACCCCCAGGTGAGCGGAAGTTCCACGTAGATGTCGATCCGGGTGGCGAGTTCGGCGGCGGCGCCGAAGAGTTGCCGCAGGCCGGGCTGCGGGTCCTCGCCACGCTTCGCGACCGGGATCTCCAGCTGGCTCCACCGCCCATTGGCGGCGGCGACCGCCGCCGGCAGCCCAGCGAGTCCGGTGTCGCCGATCACTCCCAGCCGGGGCGGTGGCGGGCCCGGCAGCTCACCGAGCACCGAGACCGGCAGCAGCAGCGGCCCGACCAGCTCTGAATACCACGCCGCACGGTGCTCGGCGTGGCCGGTCAGGGCGTCCGGCAGCGGCGCGTTCCCCGGCGGGAAGACCGCAGCATCGTCGATCATCCGTGCGAAGAGACTGGGTACGCGGCGATCAGTTGACACAACTCCTGAACCTATAAGAGTCTGAGCGCAGGCGACAAGCCGGCCCGATCAAGGACCGGCACGTGCAGATGGGACAAAGGGGTCTTGTTATGCCGTTCTACCGCTCGGTCGGTGAGGTGCCACCCAAGCGCCACACCCAGTTCCGGCAGCCAGACGGGTCGCTCTACGCCGAGGAGCTGATGGGCCAGGAGGGCTTCTCTTCAGACTCCTCCCTGCTGTACCACCGGCACCTCCCCACCGCGATCGTCGCCGCCACCCCCTACCAGCCCGCCACCTGGTCGCGGACCCCGAACCAGCCGCTGACGCCGCGGCACCTGCGCACCCACAAGCTGGACACCGGCGGCGACCCGGTGCTCGACCGGCAACCGCTGCTCGCCAACGACGACTGCCGGATCTCCTACGTAGTGGCCGACCGCCCGTCCCCGCTCTACCGCAACGCGATCGGCGACGAGTGCCTCTACCTGGAGGACGGCAGCGCCCGGCTGGAATCTAGCTTCGGCGTCCTCGAGTTGACCGCCGGCGACTACGTGATCATCCCGACCTCGGTCATCTACCGGCTGGTGCCGGTCGACGGCCCGGTCCGGCTGCTCACCGTCGAGGCGACCGGCCATATCGGACCACCCAAGCGGTATCTCTCCGTCCGCGGGCAGTTCCTGGAGCACGCGCCGTACTGCGAACGCGATCTCCGCGGCCCGACCGCCCCGCTGCTGGTGGACGGCTCCGACGTCGAGGTGTACGTGCAGCACCGGGTACGCGGCGGCACCGCCTGGACCCGGCACGTCTTCGCCCACCACCCCTTCGACGTGGTCGGCTGGGACGGGTGCCTCTACCCGTGGGCGTTCTCGATCCACGACTTCGAGCCGATCACCGGCCGGATCCACCAGCCACCGCCGGCGCACCAGACCTTCCAGGGGCCGAACTTCGTGATCTGCTCGTTCGTGCCCCGCAAGGTCGACTACCACCCACTGGCGGTCCCGGTCCCCTACAACCACCACAACGTCGACTCCGACGAGGTGCTCTTCTACGCCGGCGGCGACTACGAGGCGCGGCGCGGCTCCGGCATCGGGCAGGGTTCGATCTCGCTGCACCCGGGCGGGTTCACCCACGGCCCGCAGCCCGGCGCGGCGGAGCGCTCGATCGGCGCCGAACGCTTCGACGAGCTGGCGGTCATGGTGGACACGTTCCGGCCACTCGACCTCTGCGAACCGGCCCTCGCTGTGGCCGACGAAGAGTACGCCTGGACCTGGTCCCGGCGCTAGCGCCGGGCGCGGGCACTCCAGAACGCCACCACCGCCGCCGCCACCGCGGCCACCACCAGCCACACCTCCACGAAGAGGCTGTAGAGCAGCAGCAACACCGGCACCGCGTAGAGCGCCCAGGTGGGCAGCAGCAACGACCGGTCCGCCTGCAACCGGGCGGCGAGTTCATGACGCAGCGGCTCCGGCAGCCGTCGGCGGGCCAGCACCAACGCCGCGAGGCCGGCACCAGCGACCACCACCGCCACCACCGGGGCCGCGTCGGTGGTCACATGCGCCCACGCTACGAACAGGGCGGCGAGCAGCGCGTAGAGCGCCCCACGACCCAGCAGCCGGGCCAGCACCGACACCTCAGCCGCCGAATCGCCGTCACCGACCTCGCCGCCGGAATCAGCGGCCGGGGACCGCCCCGACCCGCTGAGAAACTGCGACCAGATCGACCGGGCCGCGCCGGGCGGCTGCTCCTCGCCGGAGGCGGCCGAGCCAGCCGCACCCGGGCCGCGGCGACTCGAGCGCTCCGGGCGGGGATGCCGGCGCGGCGCCGGCCCCGGCCCGGAGCCCGCTTGCTCCGTCCCCGGTGGCGTCTCAGCGCCGATCAGTCGCGCCAACCGGACGGCGTAGCCGCGGCACTCCAACCGGGCCAACCCCGCCTCCGGCGGCACCTCCGGCAACGCCGGCTCCAGCGCCCGCGCCTCTTCGTACGCCCGTTCGGCGATCTCGGTCAGACCGAGCTCGGCCGCGACCACCCCCAGCACCACATGGCCCAACGGCTGCTCCGGGGCCAGCCGCACCCCCTCCCAAGCCGCGTCGAGCGCCACCTGCCCCACCCGCACACTGGCCAGGATCGCGGCGGCGCCGGTGGCCGCTGCCGCCTCGCCCCGGCCCCGCTTCAACAACCGTTCCGCCTGCGCCGCGGCGTCATCGACCCGGCCCAGCGCGGCCAACGCCCGGCCATAGACGGTCAACGCCGCCAGGTCCTGCGGGGCAGCCTGCACCGCTGCCTCCGCGGCGGCCAGCGCCGGCCGCAGCTCACCAGCGTAGAGACGCAGCCGCGCCAGCAGCGTCTGCGCTGACGCGTCGTCAGGCTCGGCCGCCGCCAGCTCCTCGGCCGCCTCCTCGCAGTGTCCGAGGTCCGCGAGCAGCTCGGCGCGGTGCAGGTAGGAGGAGTCCGCCACGCCGCCGACCCTACCGGTGCCGGCCAGGCTCGCCGGCTGCGGCAGCGACCAGCGCGACCGCCACCCCGGCCAACCCTTCCCCGCGACCAGTCAACCCCAGCCCGTCCGTGGTGGTGCCGGAGACGGTGACCGGCGCACCCACCGCCGCGGTCAACACCTGCTGCGCCTCGGCCCGCCGCGGCCCGATCTTCGGCGACACCCCGATCACCTGGATGGAGACGTTGCCGATCTGGTAACCCGCCGCGCGCACCAGCCGCGCCGCCTCCGTAAGCAGCGAAATGCCGGACGCTCCCGCCCATTCGGGCCGGCCGGTGCCGAAGACCGCGCCCACATCACCCAGGCCGGCGGCGGAAAGCAGCGCGTCGCAGGCGGCGTGGGCGGCGACATCGCCGTCGGAGTGCCCGGCCAGCCCTGGGACGTCGGGCCAGTGCAGCCCAGCCACCCAGCAGGGCTGCTGCGGATCGAACTGGTGGACATCGGTGCCGACACCGACCTGCGGCAGCTGCATGCCCGGCAGCTTAGGCGTCCGGCACGGCAGCGGTCGCCACCAGGGCGGTCGCCACCGTCAGATCGTACGGGGTGGTGATTTTCATCGCGTACGCCGAACCGGGCACCGTATGCACCTCGATGCCGAGCTGGCTGACCAACCCGGCATCGTCGGTCGCGGCGTCTCCGACGGCCCCCGCGTGGGCCGCCTCCAGGGTGGCCCGCGCGAACCCCTGCGGGGTCTGCACCGCCCGGAGGGCCGACCGGTCCGGGTTTCCCGCCACCCGACCGGCGGCGGTGACCTCGACGACGGTGTCGACCACCGGCAGCACTGGAATCACGGCGCGGTGACCGTCGCGTACCGCGGCGGCGACCCGGGTCACCAGATCGGGCGGGGTCAGGGCCCGCGCCGCGTCATGCACCAGAATGATCTGCGGACCGGCCGGAACGGCGGCGAGCGCGGCGGCGACCGAGTGCTGCCGCTGCGCCCCGCCGGTGACCACCCGGAGCCGGTCAGGTTCCGGGGAGAGCGGACCCAGCAGCTCGGCGACGGCAGATTCGGCGCCGGCCGGGGCGGCGACCACGACCCAACCCACATCACCGGCGGCAAAGACGCGGCGGACCGCGTGGACAAGCAGTGGTTCGCCAGCGAGCGGGCGGAGCGCCTTCGGCCCGCCCGGCCCCAGCCGGACCCCGGCTCCGCCAGCGGGTATCAACACAGCAACGTCACCACGCCGCTCGGCGCGCAGCGTGGTCACGTCACCGCCAACTCGAAGGAGTGATCGACGTCATGGACGCCGCAGTCAGGACTCGGTAAGGACCTTGTCCAGCAGAATCTCCGCCTCATCCTTGCTGCTCTGCTCACAGAGGGCGACTTCACCCACGAGGATGTCCCGGGCCTTGGAGAGCATCCGCTTCTCACCCGCGGACAGCCCTCGCTCGCGCTCCCGACGCCAAAGGTCGCGGACGACCTCGGCGACCTTCATGGGATTACCGGAGGCGAGCTTCTCAAGGTTCGCCTTGTAGCGCCGCGACCAGTTGGTCGGCTCCTCAGTGTGCGGAGCCCGAAGCACATCGAAGACTTTCGTGAGGCC
This sequence comes from Natronosporangium hydrolyticum, assembly GCF_016925615.1. Lineage (NCBI taxonomy): Bacteria > Bacillati > Actinomycetota > Actinomycetes > Micromonosporales > Micromonosporaceae > Natronosporangium > Natronosporangium hydrolyticum. The sequence goes on along the minus strand of NZ_CP070499.1, from coordinate 292,242 downwards.
TTCCTCACCGACAACTTCGCGCACCCCGACGATCTCGGCGTTCTCCGCGGGGACCCGCACCGTCAAGTCACCTTGGGCGACCCGCAGGACGAGGTACTGTTTCTCCTCGCCCTTGACGACCCGGGTCTCGATTGCCTCGATGAGTGCGGCCCCGTGGTGGGGGTAGACAACGGTCTCGCCGACACTGAAAACCATAGGTTCGAAACCCCTTTCGCTGTGTCAAGGGTAACACGTCTCGATCCCCGCGCTCCACCCCGGGCGAGGCCATTCCCGCAGCTCAGCGGCTCGCGCCGGGAACCCGCCGCAACCGGATCCGCGGGGCACTGACCCGAAACCGTCGTAGGACGCCTTTTTCCCATTATATCGTCGGATGCCCATAAGATCGGCGGTTGCCGCACCACTCGACACCGATCCGGTTTCGGAGCGCACCGCAAGGATACGGATCTCTGGTACGGATAGCTGTGGCGCTCCGGCGACGGATGCGCGACAGTGGTGGGAGAGGCACATTCCGGGACACGGTGGATCGGGATTCGCGCCGAGGAGCTCGAGACGATGGCCACACACCAGGGCGGCAACGGCGGCGAGATGCCGCCTGAGGGCGACCGGCCGCGCGACCCGGACCTACCGGAGCTGCCGACCGGCTGGGGAGAGGTCCCCGACGACGCGTCTGAGTTGTCGGCCGAGGCCGAGCAGCTCCGCGCCGAACTCGCCGAGGAGCGGCTGACCGGCCGCCGGCGCCCGCCAGCCGAGCCAGCCGACGACCCGTCCGGCGACGACCCGGAGCCGCGCCAACCCTCGATCAGCACCCCGCTACTGATCATGTCGGTCGCGGTGGTGATCACGTTGATCAGCCTCTTCGCGATGGCCTGGTCGGGGGCGAGCACCCTGCCTGACGACCGCAACGGCGTCGGCACCCCGGCCGTCGACTCGGCCGCGCTCCCACCGCTGACGCTGCCGGACGCCACCGGCCGCCAGGTGATCCTGCAGGCACAGACCCCGATGGTGCTGATGCTGGTCGAAGAGTGCGACTGCCAGCAGTTGGTCTCCGCCACGGCGGCCGCCGCCCCGGCCGGGGTGCGGGTGGTGCTGGTGGGCCACTCGGCGCCGCCGGTCCCCACCGGGCTCGCCCCCGGCGATCCGCAGCCACTACGACTCGCCGATCCTTCCGGTGCCGCGCGGGCCGAGCTTTCGCTGCCGCCGCCCAGCGACGCGGCCACCGTCATCCTGGTCGACGCCTCGGGGCAGATCCGGGACACCGTGCCCGCGGCCACCTCGGTCGCCCAATACCAGGCCGAGCTGACCAACCTCGGCTCCTGACCCCGCCGATCATGAGCGTGTTGACCCGACACGCCGGGCGTGTCTGCCACCTAGCTCATGATCGGCGGGGTAAGCGGGTGGGTGGGCGGGCGGTGGTGGAGCACCGCCGCGTAGAGGGTCAGACCCGGCCCGAACGCCATCGCCACCACGGTGCGCCGGCCGAGCTTGCGCAGCCGTTCGAGAATCAGCAGCACCGTCGGTGACGAGCAGTTGCCGTGGTCGGCGAGCACCCCGCGGGAGTCGGCGAGCGCCTCACCCGGCAGGGCAAGTTCCCGTTCGACCACATCCAGGATGTGCGGACCGCCCGGATGCACCGCCCACCCGTCGACCTGGTCCAGCCCGATGCCGGCGCCCGCCAGCAGCTCGGTAACGAAGCCGCCCACGTGGCTGGCCAGCACCTCGGGCACCCGGGGTGAAAGCCCCATCCGAAACCCGAGATCGGTGACATCCCAGGTCATGTGGTCGGCGGTGGCCGGATCGGTCAGCGAGGCGACCCGTACCACCTCGTATCCGCCGCTGCCCGGGGTCACCACCACCGCCGCCGCCGCGTCGGAGAAGAGCGCGTGCGCGACGATCTGGCCGGTCTCCACCGTCGGCGCCTGCACATGCAGACTGGCCAGTTCGGTGCAGAGCAGCAACGCCGGCCGCTGGTGGACCGTGACCGCGTCCGCGACCGCCGAGAGCCCCGGCAGCGCCGCGTAGCACCCCATGTGGCCGACGAACAGCCGCCGACAGTCGGCCGCCAACCCCAGATCCCGGGCGAGCAGGATATCCAGCCCCGGAGTGGCGTACCCGGTGCACGAGCACACCGCCAGCAGCCCCAGCTCGCCCGCTGGCAGCCCGGCGTCGGCGAGCGCGGCCCCGGCCGCCTCTTTCGCCAGCGGCATCGCCTCTACCAGGTACCGCTCCATCCGCCGGGCAGTCGGCCACTGCGAGACGTCCTCCAGCAACGGGCTGACCGCGGCGTGCCGGGTGACCACCCCGGCGTTGGCGAAGATCCGTTGCGCCAGCGCGCGGGCCGGCCCCTGGTAGTGGGCGGCGAAGTAGCCCGACCAGATCTCGTCCTGCCGGATCGGCGGCGGCAATCCGCGGCCGGCCCCGGCGATCACCGCTACCATCTCGGCGCGGCCGCATCTGCGTCTGGGTCGCCGCCGAGCACCGCCACCCCCAGCCAGTCGGCGCAGACATCTGAGGTCGCAGGCTGCAGCGACCCGCAGCGGGCGTCCCGGAACAGCCGTTCCAGCGGATGGCCCCGGCGGCTGGCCGAGGTGCCGGCGGCCTCCAGCAGCGAGGCGGTCACCTCGCTCGCCGTCGTACCCGCGAGCAGCTTCGCCCGCCACACCCACCGGTTGGTCTCGGGATCACCCGGGGCTGCGTCGACCCGGCGCGCCGCCTCCCGGACCACCTGATGGGCGGCGGCGACCGCGGCATCGGCCCGCCCGAGCCGGGCCCGGACCGCCGGCAGCCGGCCCAACCCCCGCTCGGAGACGTGCGCCGCGGCGGCGGTCACAGCGGCCTGAGCTACTCCCACGTAGACCGCCGCGTAGCTGGCGACCAGCCAGTGCGGGGCCAGCTGGGCCACCGCCAGCGCCAGCCCCTCCACTCCGCCGAGCAGCGCGCTGGCCGGGACCGTGACCGCCAGGTGCAGATCATCGGAGCGGGTCGCGCGCATCCCTAGCGAGTCCCAGCTCCGTTCGACGGACAGCCCGGCCGCGTCGGCCGGCACCAGAAACTGCGACACGACCTGCTGATCATCCGCGTGTCGCGCCGCCACCAGGTAGCCGTCGGCGTAGCCGGCGCCGGATACGAAGGTCTTCGCGCCGGTGATCCGGAACCCACCGGGCACCGGTTCGTAGATCGTCGCCAGCTGCGACAGCCGGGAACCGGCGCCCCGTTCGCTCATCGCCACGGCGTAGAACGCACCGTCGGCGGCGGCGCGGAGCAGCGTGTCGCGGGCCGCCAGCGCCGCCGGTGGGATCCCCAACGCCTCGGCGAGCCCGTCGTCCACCGCCGCCATCGCCCCGGTCACCGAGGCGTGCATGTTGAAGACCAGGGCGGTCGCACCGTTGCCCTGTGCGAGTTCGTAGGCCACCGCTGCGTACTCGGCGAAACCGGCCCCGACACCCCCCAGCCGCGGCGGGACCAGCACCCCCAGCAGCCCGGCCTGCCGCAGGTCATCGAAGTCGGCGGTCGGGAAATCGCCGGCGTCGTCGTGCGCCGCCGCCCGCCCGGCGAACCGCGGCGCCAGCCGCGCCGCGGTCGCCACCAGATCAGTCACGTCTCTCCTTCAGGGGTCGGCCTGGACTCGTCCGGAGGGCGGTTGCGAACGCCCCACGCCTGGTAGAGCACCGCGGTGGAGCGGGTCGGCACGATCGGCACCTCACCCCGGCGGGTCAGCAGCCACCGCACCATCGCCCCGACCGCCGGTCGTACCCCGCGGACGGTGATCGGCACGTCATGCCGGGCGCACTCGGCGATCAGCCGGGCAGGCGGCACGAACAGGGCCGGGTCGTGGATGCCCGGGGGTGCGCCGCCCGGGATCCGTTCGCCCACGGTCACCGCGACCAGCCGGGCGATCCGGGTGGCGTTCAGCGTGTCGGCGACGAGCAGGCCGCCCGGGCGCAGAATCCGGCACGCCTCGCGGACCGCCCCCGGCAGGTCCGGGACGTGCTCCAGCAGCTCCCCCGCGCTCACCACGTCGGCGCAGCGGTCCGGCAGCGGCAGCGCGGTGGCGTCGCCCTGCACCACGGTCACGCCGTGCTCAGCCGCCTGACGCAGCGCCGAGCGGGTCAGGTCCACCCCGATGTGGCGGTAGCCCTTGCCGGCCAGGTGCGGGGCGAGTACACCGGCGCCACAGCCCACGTCCACCAGCACCGCACCCGCCCGGTCCGCCGGCGGCACCAGCGCGGCGCGGGCCCGGGCCAACCAGTGCAACATCGCGAACGCGCCGCCCGGCCGCCACCACTCCGCCGCCAGATCGTCGTACAACCGGACGTCGTTGCGAGGCCGTACGAGCGCGGGCATCTCCTGAGAATGGCATGAAATGGTGCGAACAGCCAGAGTGACGCAGCCGGAGCACGATCCGGAACAACAACGCCGGGGACGCGACAGCGGCCGCGGTCGCCCCACCGTGTTGACTTCGGGCGTGATTGTCGCGCTGGCACGGGCCACCCACCCAGAGCCGACGGCGGCGGTGACCGCGGTCGCGGGGCTACTCGCGTTCGCGGTCGGCCACCGCCCCGCCACCGCGGCACTGGTGGTCGCGACCGTCGCGGCGAGCCAACTCGCGGTCGGCTGGACCAACGACGCCCTCGACGCCGAGCGGGACGCGGCGGTCGGGCGCACCGACAAGCCGATCGTCGCCGGTCAGGTCCGCCGCCGTACGGTGGCGGTGGCGGCCGCCGGCGCAGGGGTCGCCACGGTGCTGTTGGCCCTGGCCACCGGCCCCGCGGCGGCGGTGGTGGCGGTGACCGGGCTGCTGTCGGCGCTGGCGTACGACTGGCCGTTGAAGGCCACGGTCTTCTCACCCTTGCCCTACGCGGTGTCGTTCGCGGCGCTGCCGGCCTTCGTGGTACTCGCGGCCTCGGCCACCCCACCCGGCTGGCTGCTGGCGGCCGGCGCCCTACTCGGCGCCGGCGCCCACTTCGCCAACGCCCTGCCTGACCTCGCCGACGACGCTGCCACCGGGGTGTACGGGGCACCGCACCGGCTTGGCGCTACCGGCAGCGGCATCGCGGCCAGCGGGCTGCTGCTCGCCGCCGCCGGTGTGCTCGGGTTCGGCCCGGCAGGGCCGCCGGCCTGGTGGGCGATGGCGGGGTTGGCCACCGCCGTGGCAGCGGTCTGCGCGGGCTGGTGGTCGGCGACCCGCGCCCGCCAGCGGGGCCACCGGCCGACCGGCTTGTTCCGGGCGTTCCTGGTGGTGGCCCTGGTAAATGTGCTGCTGCTGCTGTTGAACCAGCCGGGTTAGCCGCCGCCAGCGGTGATCGACGGCCACGCTACCCTTAGGCGGATCAGACGCTGGGCGGGAGGTTCGACGTGATGCGCAGGGTTGCCGGGACGCGCAGAGTGGCGGTGGCCGCGACGAGTGGTCTGCTTGGGTTGGCGCTGGTCGGCTGCGGTGCCACGCAGAACGCCGCGACCGCACAGGACCGCCCGTCGGTGCCCGGCGTCAACGTCAGCGACGAGGGTGTCTCGGCGCGCAACGTGATCATCGAGTTCGCCCCCGAGGGCTACGCCGTGGGCGAGAACGCACCGGTCCGGATGGCGCTGATCAACGAGACCATGGAGCCGGTTCAGCTGACCTCGGTCAGCTCGCCAGCGGCGCAGGAGGTGACGGTCCGAGACGCGGTCACGGTGACCCTGCCACGGCCCGACCCGGAGGATCCGGCGATCGCCGACCCGGCGCCGACCGACCCGGCGGCCGCCTCGCAGGAGGTCGCGCTGGGGCCGGAGGGCTTCATCGACGTGACCTTCGAGCTGACCGGCCTCACCGAGGAGTTGGGCCTGGCGGCGGTCGTCCCGCTCACCCTGACCTTCGACAACGGCGCCGAACTCTCGCTGATGGCGCCGGTCGCGCCGCCGTTGCAGCCCGAGGAGCGCGGCGAGCACCTCGATGTCGGGCACGGGCACTAAGCCAGCGCTCGGAGCCGGCCCTGGTCATTCATCGCCGCTAGACGTAGCGGTGCTAGACGTAGCGTTCGAGGATCGACGCCTCGGCGAGGCGGGAGAGGCCCTCCCGGACCCCCCTGGCGCGGGTCTCGCCGACACCACCCACCGCCTGCAGGTCCTCCACGGTGGCGCCCAACAGTCGTTGCAGGCTGCTGAAGTGGCGAACCAGCCGCTCGACCACCGAACCGGGTAGCCGGGGCACCTTCGCCAGCAGCCGGAAACCGCGCGGGCTGACCGAGGCGTCGAGCGCCTCTGCGGTAGCCGGGTAGCCCAGCGCCTTCGCCACCGACACCAGATCGATCAGGTCGGTGGCGGAGAGCAGGTCCAGATCCTGCAGCGCCTCCTGACTGGTCCGCTCCGGTTGATCCATCGGCAGGTAGTCGCGCACCACCAGGGTCCGGTCGGCGTCGACCCCGGCCATCAGCTCATCGAGCTGCAACGCCAGCAACCGGCCGTCGACCCCCAACTCGACCACGTACCCGGCGATCTCATCGGCGATCCGGCGCACCATCTCCAGCCGCTGCACGACGGTCGCCGCGTCCCGGAGGGTCACCAGATCCTCGATCTCCAGGGCGGAGAGGGTGCCGCTGACCTCGTCGAGCCGCACTTTGTAGCGTTCGAGGGTGGCGAGCGCCTGGTTGGCCCGGGACATGATCGCGGCGGAGTCGTCGAGCACATGCCGTTGGCCATTCAGGTAAAGCCCGATCAGATGCATGGACTGGCTCACCGAGATCACCGGGAAGCCGCTCTGCCGGGCGACCCGCTCGGCGGTGCGGTGCCGGGTGCCGGACTCGTTGGTGGGGATGTTCGGATCCGGCATAAGGTGCACACCGGCCTTGATGATCCGGGTTCCCTCGCTGGAGAGCACGATTCCGCCGTCCATCTTGCATAACTCGCGGAGACTGGTCGCCGAGAACTCGACGTCCAACGGGAAGCCGCCGGTGCACATCGACTCCACGACATCGTCGTAGCCGAGCACGATCAAGGCGCCGGTCCGGCCCCGCAGGATCCGTTCCAGGCCGTCCCGCAGCGCCGTACCCGGCGCCATCAACGCCAGGTTGGCGCGCAGCGGATCGCCGTCGACACCCGCGACGGCCATGATGGTCCCGGCCGTCCTGCCGGGGTCACGGTGGGTCGCCACCCGCTCAGTCTAGAGACCGTCGGCCGTACGGTGCTGGTGTGGGCCGGCCCGTGCCCGCTAAGGTCCATCCCGGCACTGGTCAGGCGGGCGGGGGGCGGCTCAGCGAGGCACGCGCACGCAGCACGCGGGCGGGGAAGGACGCCACGGCGATGGCCCAAGCTGCAGCGTTGACATGGCGCCGCCGGTTCCCGCGGCGGGCGCTCTGGCGGCTCGGCTGGTACCTGTTCGCCGCGGCCACGGTAGCTGCCGGGACCGTGCTGCTCTTCGGCGCAGAGCCGCGCCGGCTGCCCGACGGCGCACCCAACCCGTTGGCGCTCGCGCCACCGGTCGCCATCACGCTGCTCGCCGCCGGGCTGCTGCCACTCACCGCGGCGCTGCTGCGGCGGCCCCGGCTGCGGGCCGACCACTACGCGTTGCAGGTCCGCCCCGGCAGCCTCCGTACCCTGCTGCTGCCGTGGAGCGCGGTGGCCGAACTGGCCGCTACCGCCGGGCCCGGCGACGAACCGGTGCTGCTGGTCCGCCGCCTGCCCGGGGCCGCCGGCGATATCCCCCGATGGTGCGACCAGGCGGTGCTCCGCACCCTGAACGCTGGGGTACGCGGCAGATACCAGCTCGCGTTGCGGGTGGACGACTTCACCGGGGAACCCGACCAACGGCTTCGCGAACTCGCCGCCTGGGCGCCGCAGCGGATCCGGCTCACGGGCTTCCCCGGCTAACCGAGTCTGCTGGACCGAACGCGCTTGATCATCTGACATCGTGGCAGCTCGGGTGGTGTTGCCGGCGCCTTTGCTTTGCTTACGCATAGGACTCTGCTGGTTAGTTGAGGAAGGCCTGGAGCAGCGCAGAAGGCGGCTACCGGAGCCGCTGAACTGGTGTCCTGGCCGCGGCCCACTCATTGGATCTTCAGCTCGACACCCCAACCCGGCCGCCGCGCTGCTGCGAGACCACAGCATTTCCGACATGGTTGGGCAGGGAGGGATCTTGTACGCCGGAATATCCGACTTTTCCGTACGCAAGATCCCTCCCTGCCCAACCATGTCGGGGTTGGCAGGGGCGCCGCTCAATTCACCCGGTGGGTCGAGTGGCAACCCGGGCATTGTCCACACCGGACCCCACCTAGTCGCAGCAGAACGTCTCGCCAGGGCGCAGGCTTGTCTTAATTGACCAGCAGAGTCGCATACGCCTGCGCTGGCTGATCAACTACCCTACAGCTGTCCGGTCCGCCGCGTGTCGTACAGCTGTAGGGCATGGGATCTTCAGCTCGACGATCCGACCCGGCCACACGGCCGCGAGACGCCGGCGCTCGACCGGCGCAGGCGCCGCTTGGTCGGTTGAGTGGTGATCCACTAGGGCGATATACGGATCCAACCGGCGAACCAGGCACCACTCAACCCACCAAGCCGGCGAAAGGCGAGTTGATCAACGACCTAGGGTGGCGGATGGCAGCGGCGGGACGGAGTTAGCGGGCAGAGACGGTTGCGGCGGCCCGCATCGCGTCAGTCAGGTTCCCGACCTCTTGCACGTCCAGGCCGGGCGGGGGCGCGCTGCCGGGGCCGGCCCCGCCCACCGGGACCAGCGCGTGCCGGAAACCCAACCGGGCCGCTTCCGCCAGCCGGCGGGGCACCGCGCTCACCGGCCGCACCTCGCCGGTCAACCCGACCTCCCCGATCGCCACCAAATCCGCGGCGACCCCCAAATTCAGCGCGCCCGACGCGACCGCCAACGCGCACGCCAGGTCGGCGGCGGGCTCCACCACCCGGATGCCGCCGACGGTGGCGGCGAAGACCTCATGGTCGTGCAGTTTGATCTGCGGCCGGCACCGCTGCACCACCGCCAGCACCATCGCCAGGCGGGCCGGATCCAGCCCGCTCACGGTACGCCGCGGCGAACCCGGCACCGCCGCCCCGATCAACGCCTGCACCTCGGTGACGAGCGCCCGCCGCCCCTCCATCGCCACCGTCACACAGGTCCCCGGCACCGGCTCCGGATGCCGGTTCAGGAACAGTCCGGACGGGTCCGGCAAGCTGGTGATGCCGCCCTCGTGCATCTCGAAGCAGCCGACCTCGTCGGCCGCCCCGAACCGGTTCTTCAACCCCCGTACCATCCGCAGCGCGGCGTGCTTGTCCCCTTCGAAGTGGAGCACCACGTCGACCAGGTGCTCCAACACCCGCGGGCCGGCCACGTTGCCGTCCTTGGTGACGTGGCCGACCAGGATCACCGACACCCCGCGTTCCTTCGCCACCGCCACCAGCGCGGCGGTCACCGCCCGCACCTGGGTCACTCCGCCCGGCACCCCGTCCAGGTCGGGCGCGCCGACGGTCTGCACCGAGTCGAGCACCAGCAGGCCCGGTTTGATCAGATCCAGCTGCCCCAGCACCGCCGAGAGGTCGGTCTCGGCGGCGAGGTAGAGCCGCTCGTGCAGCGCGCCGATCCGCTCCGCGCGCAGCCGCACCTGACCTACCGACTCCTCCGCTGAGATCACCAGCGACGGGTCGGCCTCCGGCGAGGCCGCCCACTGCTGCGCCACCTCCAGCAACAGCGTCGACTTGCCCACCCCTGGTTCGCCGGCGAGCAGCACCACACTGCCGGGCACCACTCCGCCGCCGAGGACCCGGTCGAGCTCGCCGACCCCGGTGGGGCGGGCGCGGGCCGGGGTCACGCTATATGTCGCGATCGGCTGCGCCGGCTGCAGCGGGGTCCGCATCGCCAGCGGTCCGCCGGCACCCGGCATCGTGGGCGCCGGGGCTCGCTCCACCACCGAACCCCACTCACCGCACTCCGGACAGCGCCCCACCCACTTCGCCGGCTGGTGCCCGCAGACATCACACTGATACCCGGGGCGCCCCGGCCGGCTCTTCGACTTCGACTTCGCGGTGCTCACGCCGGCACGCTAACCGACCGGACCGACGCCCGGCGCAGGACTACCCGCTCACGGTGATCGTGACCGGCTCACTATGGGCGGTCCCGACCCGGGCGATCAGCTGATAGTCGCCCGGCGGCAGCGGATCGCCCGCGGCGGCCGCCCCGTCGCAGGCCTCGCTGCCGCGCCCCTGCCAGGCGATGAAGTGCTCGTTCTCGATCCCCGGGGCCAGCTCCTGGACGTTGCTACCGCGCAGATCCTGGCAGTCCCGGGACGACCACAGTGGCGGGCTGCCCGGGCCGGCGCGCAGAAACAGCTCCCGGCGACCATCGCCGATGTCACGTTGGCAGGCCCGATCGGAGCTGTTCTGGTATCTGATGGTAAACGTCGTCGCCTCGCCGGAACCGACCGTGGTCGGCTCCGCCTCGGCCACCACCAGCAGCTCGTCGTCGGTGCAGCCGGCCTCCCCCAGGTCGTCCTCGGCCAGGCCGGACGGCTCCGGGTCCGCGTCCGCGTCCTCAGTGGCTTCCGGGTCGGTCGGATCGCCGGTCGGGTCATCCGGCGCCGGCGAGCCGGGCGGCGATGGCTGGCCCGGCGGGGACGAGGTCGAAGTGGGCGTCGGAGCCGCGGTGTCGCCGTCCTGTGAGGCCGACGCCGCCATACAGGCCTGCGCCACTAGAAAGAGGACCAACAAAATGGCCCCGAGCACGAGCGCCCGCCGCCGCCAGTAGACGGCGGGAGGGAGGGGACCAACCGTCAGTCGCATGGCCCTTCACGGTATCGAGATCTCCGAGCAGTGCGGCCACGACGCGCCGCCGAGGACGTACCTTACCGGTGAGCTTCCGCTCGCTGGTCGGCCCGGGGCGCCCTACAGATACACCTTGCGCGGGTGAACGGCGTGCGCACCGGCCACCCGGTCCAGGAACAACAGTCCATTACAGTGGTCGATCTCGTGCTGCAACGCCCGCGCCTCGAACGCGTCGCTCACGACGCTCACCTGCTCACCCGTGCCGGGCAGCTGCCCAGTCACGGTCACCCGGGTGGCCCGTTTTACGTCGCCGGTCAGCTCGGGCACCGACATGCAGCCCTCCCGGCCGGGCCGCCACCGGCTCGCCGCCGCCACCTCGGCGTTACAGAGCGCGAACGGGCCCTGGCAGTTAGCCGCTTTGGGGTGGCCGGTGACATCCACCACAAACACCCGCAGCCCGAGTCCTACCTGCGGCGCCGCCAGCCCCACACAGCCGGGGGAAGAGCGCATCGTCACCAACAGGTCGGCCACCAACTGCACGATCTCGGTGCTGGCCGGATCGACCGCCTTGCCCGGCTGGCTGAGCACTGCGTCCGGCGCCGCCACCACCGGCCGCAGCGCGCCGATGACTCCGGCGGTCGCGGCGCGGGTCTGCTCCGCCAGGCTCACGCCGGCCACCTCATAAGATGTCCATCTCACCGGGGCGGATCGTCACCTCGACGCCGAGCTCGGCGGCGATGGCGGAGAGTTCGTCAGTGACCGATTCGACCGCCGCGGCGGGTAGGTCGACCTCGGCGACCAGCACATAGAGCGGACCCACGAGCCGGGTCGAGAGGTCGGTGATGTTGCCGCCGGCCCGCGCCAGCGCCTGGGTGACCGAGGAGACGATCCCCAACCGGTCGGCCCCGTGCAAGCTCACCAGATACGGCGTACCCGGCTGCGGCGTCTCGGCCTCGGGCAGCACCTCCCGCACCGTCGCCAGCAGCGTCCCGTCGGCGCACATCGGCAACAGCGCCGCCTCGACGGTCTCCGCCGGCACCTCACCGGTGCAGATCAGGGTCATGGCGAAGTGACCCCGCAGTCGGGTCATCGTCGAGTCGGTCAGGTTGACCCCCAGCTCAGCGAGGGTTCCCGCGACATCGGCGACGATACCGGGCCGGTCGTGCCCGAGCACTGTGATCGCGAGCTCATTCATCGCAAGCAAGTCTTTCATGCGCCCAGCCGCGATGATCAGCGCTACGCCTGTTTGGGCCGGCCCGTTTCGTCGTCCCCCCCGACTCGTACGATGCGGGCGTGGTGGATCTGGCGGAGGCGGCCGTTGCCTGGTACGCGCGGCACGCGCGGGACCTGCCCTGGCGGGCTCCCGGCATCGGTGGCTGGCCGGTCCTGGTCTCCGAGGTGATGTTGCAACAGACACCGGTGGCCCGGGTGCTGCCGGTGTGGCGGCAGTGGCTCGACCGGTGGCCGGAGCCGGCGGCGTTGGCCGCCGACGAACCCGGCGAGGCGATCCGGATGTGGGGGCGGCTGGGCTATCCGCGACGCGCGCTGCGGCTACACGGGTGCGCGACCGCCCTGGTGGCCCGGCACGGCGGCCAGGTCCCCGACGACCTGGCGGAGCTGCTCGACCTGCCCGGCGTGGGCGCCTACACCGCGCGGGCGGTGGCGGCCTTCGCCTACCGGCAACGCCACCCGGTGGTGGACACCAATGTCCGGCGGCTAGTGGCGCGGGTGGTCGCCGGGCGACCCGACGGTGGCCAGACCACCACCGGGGCGGACCTGGCCGCCACCGAGGCCCTGCTGCCCGCGGAGCCGGCCGACGCCGCGGCGGCGAGCGCGGCCTTCATGGAGCTGGGGGCCCTGCTCTGCACCGCCCGCAGCCCGCAGTGTGGGGCGTGTCCGCTCGGCTCCCGCTGCGCCTGGCGGGCCGGCGGCGAACCGTTGCCGACGGCCCCGAGCCGCCGCCCGCAGCGCTACGCCGGCACCGACCGGCAGGTACGCGGGGAGCTGCTGGCGGTGCTGCGGGAGGCGCCGGGGCCGGTGCCGCGGGCGGAGCTGGATGTGGTCTGGCCGGACGCCAGCCAACGCGAACGGGCGCTCGCCACGCTGCTCGACGACGGGCTGGTGGAGCGGCATCCGGACAACCGGTACGGTCTCGCCGGCTCGGCGACGACGAAACCGCCGCCCGACCCGGCTGGGTCGGGCGGCGGCCCTCGTCGCTGACGGTTGGTTACTTTCGCAACCGTTGGTTACTCGGTCTCGGCGGTGATCAGCTGCGGCACATCCGGCAGCGGCCGCTCGGTCCCCGCGAAGACCAGCTTGGTGGTCTCGATGTCGCTCGGGTCACCCTCGCACTCCACCTTGATCACCTGGCCGGGACGGACCTCGTTGAAGAGGATCTTCTCCGAGAGCGCGTCCTCCACCTCACGCTGGATGGTCCGACGCAGCGGCCGCGCCCCCATCACCGGATCCCAGCCCTTCTTGGCCAGGAAGCGCTTGGCGTCGTCGGTCAGCTCCAAGCCCATGTCCTTGTTGCGCAGCTGAGTCTCGATCCGAGACACCATCATGTCGACGATGCGGAGGATCTGATCCTCGGTGAGCTGGTGGAAGACGATGGTGTCGTCGATCCGGTTGAGGAACTCCGGCCGGAACGACTGCTTGAGCTCATCGTTGACCTTCTGCTTCATCCGCTCGTAGTTGCTGTCGGAATCCTCCTGCGCCTGGAAGCCCATCGAGACCGCCTTGGCCACGTCCCGGGTACCCAGGTTGGTGGTCAGGATGATCACGGTGTTCTTGAAGTCGACGATCCGGCCCTGCCCATCGGTGAGCCGCCCGTCTTCCAGGATCTGCAGCAACGTGTTGAACACGTCCGGGTGCGCCTTCTCGATCTCGTCGAAGAGGACGACCGAGAACGGCCGCCGCCGCACCTTCTCGGTGAGCTGGCCACCCTCGTCGTACCCGACATACCCGGGCGGTGCGCCGACCAGCCGGGAGACCGTGTAGCGGTCGTGGAACTCGGACATGTCCAGCTGGATCAGCGCCTCTTCGGAGCCGAAGAGGAACTCCGCCAGCGCCTTCGAGAGCTCGGTCTTCCCGACCCCGGACGGGCCGGCGAAGATGAACGAGCCGGAGGGGCGCTTCGGGTCCTTCAGGCCGGCCCGGGTCCGGCGGATCGCTTGGGCGACCGCCTTCACCGCGTCGTCCTGACCGGCGATCCGCTTGTGTAGCTCTTCCTCCATGTGCAGCAGCCGGGAGGTCTCCTCCTCGGTGAGCTTGTAGACCGGGATGCCGGTCCAGTGCGCCAGCACCTCAGCGATCTGCTCGTCGTCGACCTCGGTCACGACGTCCAGGTCACCGGCCCTCCACTCCTTCTCCCGCTGCGCCCGCTGGGCGATCAGCTGCTTCTCGGTGTCGCGCAACTGCGCGGCCCGCTCGAAGTCCTGGGAGTCGATCGCCGTCTCCTTGTCACGGCGCGCCGTGGCGATCCGGTCGTCGAACTCCCGCAGGTCCGGCGGCGCGGTCATCCGGCGGATCCGCATCCGGGCGCCAGCCTCGTCGATCAGGTCGATCGCCTTGTCTGGCAGGTAGCGGTCGGAGATGTACCGGTCGGCGAGGCTCGCGGCCGACACCAACGCGGCGTCGGTGATCGACACCCGGTGGTGGGCCTCGTAGCGGTCCCGCAGCCCCTTCAGGATCTCGATGGTGTGGGCCAGCGACGGCTCACCCACCTGGATCGGCTGGAACCGCCGCTCCAGTGCGGCGTCCTTCTCCAGATACTTGCGGTACTCGTCAAGGGTGGTCGCGCCGATCGTCTGCAGTTCGCCGCGGGCCAGCATCGGCTTAAGGATCGAGGCAGCGTCGATCGCGCCCTCGGCGGCACCGGCCCCGACCAGCGTGTGGATCTCATCGATGAAGAGGATGATGTCGCCGCGGGTGCGGATCTCCTTGAGCACCTTCTTCAGGCGCTCCTCGAAGTCACCGCGGTACCGGGAGCCGGCCACCAGGGCGCCGAGATCCAGCGTGTAGAGGTGCTTGTCTTTCAGGGTCTCCGGCACTTCGCCCTTGACGATGCGCTGGCTCAGCCCCTCCACCACGGCGGTCTTGCCGACGCCGGGCTCGCCGATCAGCACCGGGTTGTTTTTCGTCCGGCGGGACAGCACCTGCATGACCCGCTCGATCTCGCTCTCGCGGCCGATCACCGGGTCGAGCTTGCCTTCCCGGGCGGCCTGGGTCAGGTTGCGGCCGAACTGGTCCAGCACCAACGACGTCGACGGCGCCGCCTCGCTGCCGCTGCCGGCACCGGCCGCCGCGGGCTCCTTGCCCTGGTAGCCGGAGAGCAGCTGGATCACCTGCTGGCGGACCCGGTTCAGGTCGGCGCCGAGCTTGACCAGCACCTGGGCGGCCACGCCCTCGCCTTCCCGGATCAGGCCGAGCAGGATGTGCTCGGTGCCGATGTAGTTGTGCCCCAGCTGCAACGCTTCACGCAGCGACAGCTCCAGGACCTTTTTGGCGCGGGGGGTGAACGGAATGTGCCCGCTGGGAGCCTGCTGCCCCTGGCCGATGATCTCCTCGACCTGCTGGCGCACGCCTTCCAACGAGATGCCGAGGCTCTCCAGAGCCTTCGCCGCGACGCCCTCGCCCTCGTGGATGAGGCCGAGCAGGATGTGCTCGGTGCCGATGTAGTTGTGGTTGAGCATCCGGGCCTCTTCTTGGGCCAGGACGACAACCCGTCGGGCTCGGTCGGTGAACCGCTCGAACATTCCCTCGTGCTCCTCACGTGCAGGGCTCTTGCGCACAACTCTATCGCTGAACTGCGGGGTGTCAGTCCGCCATCGCCGTGACGAACGCGTCACGACAACACCCTAAAGTGCCATATATCCGGACAAATCACCCAGCTAGCGGCGGCGCTACGCGTAGAGCGAAACTCTGAACCGGGCCAGCCGGAGCATCATCGCCGGTGCCGACGGCGCCTCCGAGGAGCGCGGCCCGGCGGCACCGGCGAATGGGGGCGTCTCGCCAACGACGATCAGCGGCCGGCGCTCGCGTGGTACTCGGCGACGATCTCTTCCGGAATCCGGCCACGATCTGAGATCTTCCGGTTTTTGCTCTTGGCCCACTCGCGAATGGCCTTGTTCTGCGCCCGATCGGTGGTCGCCGGCACCCCACCGCGCCGCCGCGGCGGCGCGGTCGCCGTGGCGACCCGGACCCTGGTCCCCGCCTTTACGTACGGACCCAGCGCATCCCGCAGCTTCGCTGCGTTCTTCGACGACAGATCGATCTCGTAGAGGACACCATCGAGGCCGAACTTGACCGTCTCGTCAGCCTCCCCCTTGTCCAGGTCGTCGATAAGTTTTGTAATGGTCTGCTTCGCCACTGGCCGATGTCCTTCCTGCCCCCATGGGCACATCGTGTTCCCGAAACGATACCCCGGCCCCACCATTATGCCTACCACCTGCTCGCCGCAAAAATCAACGAGCGGAACGGTCGAGCGCTACTCGGGCCGAACCAAGGGGAACAGGATTGTCTCGCGAATACCCAGGCCGGTCAGCGCCATCATCAGCCGGTCGATTCCTATTCCCATACCTCCCAGCGGCGGCATTCCGTACTCCATCGCACGCAGGAAGTCCTCGTCGAGGTGCATCGCCTCCTCGTCGCCGCGGGCGGCCTGCCGGGCCTGCGCCAGCAGCCGTTCCCGCTGCACCACCGGATCGACCAGCTCGGAGTAGGCGGTGGCGAGCTCGAAACCCCGAACGTACAGGTCCCACTTTTCGGTGAGTCCCGGCTGTTCGCGATGCGCCCGGGTCAG
Organism: Natronosporangium hydrolyticum; assembly: GCF_016925615.1. Lineage (NCBI taxonomy): Bacteria > Bacillati > Actinomycetota > Actinomycetes > Micromonosporales > Micromonosporaceae > Natronosporangium > Natronosporangium hydrolyticum. Next base: position 275,705 of record NZ_CP070499.1, on the reverse strand, counting down.
CGGCGAGGTCTCCTCGGGATAGTCGCGGACGAAGGTGGGAGCGATCAGCTCCGGTGCCACCAACCGCTCGAAGAGCTCCTCGGCCAACTTGCCCGGGCCCCACTTCGCGTCGACCGCCAGGCCCACCTTCTCGGCGAACTCGACCAGCCGGGCCATCGAAGTCGCGACCGTGACCTCCTCCCCCAACGCATCACTGAGGGAACCGAAGAGCGTGACCTCCCGCCATTGCCCACCCAGGTCGAACTCGCTGCCGTCGGCGAGCGTGACCACATCGGAGTTAGTCAATGCGAAGGCGGCCGCCTGCACCAACTCCCGGGTAAGCACCGCCATCGTGTCATAGTCTGCGTACGCCTGGTACAGCTCGAGCATCGTGTACTCGGGCGAATGCGTGGAGTCCATCCCCTCGTTACGGAAGACCTGACCGATTTCGAAGACCCGGTCGATCCCGCCGACCACGCTCCGCTTAAGGAACAACTCGGTGGCGATTCGCAGATACAGATCGACATCCTGCGCATTGCTATGCGTAACGAACGGGCGGGCGGCGGCGCCACCGTGCAGCAGTTGCAGGACCGGCGTCTCCACCTCGATGTAGTCCCGCTGATGCAGAAACTCCCGAATCGCCCGCACCACCGCCGGACGCGCCCGGGCGGTCTCCCGGGCCGCGGGACGCATAATCATGTCGACGTACCGCTGCCGGACCCGGCTCTCCTCGGACATCGGACGATGCGCCACCGGCAGCGGCCGCAGCGCCTTCGCGGTCATGGTCCAGTCGTCGGCGAAGACCGACAGCTCCCCCCGCCGGCTCGTGATCACCTCGCCCCGGATGCCCACCAGGTCGCCGATGTCGACCAGCTGCTTCCACTCCTCCAACGCCCGCTCGCCCACATTCGCCAGCGAGAGCATGGCCTGCAGCTCCGTGCCGTCCCCGTCGCGCAACGTCGCGAAGCACAGCTTGCCGGTATTCCGGATGAAGATCACCCGACCGGTGACACCGACCTGCTCGCCGGTGCGGTGATCCGGCGGCAGCTCCGGAAACCGGGCCCGGATCTCGGCGAGGGTGGCGGTCCGCGAGAACGTGACCGGGTAGGGTTCCCGGCCGACCTCAGCGAGGCGTGCGCGCTTCTCCCGGCGTACCCGCAGCTGCTCGGGCAGATCGGTGCCCTCGGGATCAGCCTGGTCGGTCGGCTCCGTCGAGCCGGTCGGCGACGTCGCTTGACTCACGGTGTGGTTCCTCTCGAACGTTACGGGCGTAGATGAGTTGCAGACCGAGCAGGGTGAGGGTGGGCTCGTGGTGGGTGACGGTGGTGCACTCGCTCAGCACCACCGGGGCCAGGCCACCGGTCGCGACCACCGCGGTGAGCCCGCCCAGCTCGGTCGCGATCGCTTGCACGATAGCGTCGACCTGGCCGGCGAACCCGTACACCACACCCGCTTGCAGACATTCGACGGTGTTCTTCCCCACCACCCGGGGCGGTTTCACCAGCTCCACTTTGCGCAGCTGGGCCGCCCGGGACGCGAGCGCCTCCACCGAGATCTCGATCCCCGGTGCGATCACCCCGCCCAGGAACTCACCCCGGGCCGAGACCACGTCGAAGTTGGTGGAGGTGCCGAAGTCCACCACCACCGCCGGCCCGCCGTAGAGGGTGTACGCCGCCAGCGTGTTGACCACCCGGTCGGCGCCCACCTCCTTGGGGTTGTCGATCGCCAACGGCACCCCGGTACGGGTGCCGGGCTCCACCACCACCGCCGGGATGCCCCGGTAGTAGCGCCCGAGCATCGACCGCAGCGACCGCAGCAGCGCGGGCACCGTGGAGCACGCCGCCACCCCGGTGATCTCCACACCGTCGCTGGCGAGCAGCCCTCGGAACATCAGGCCGAGCTCGTCGGCGGTGGCGTGGGCGTCGGTCTTCACCCGCCAGGAGTGCACCACCTTGCCCTCGTCGAAGGTGGCGAGCACCATATTCGTATTACCGACGTCGATACATAGCAGCATTACTGGCCTCGCACGTCCATCGCGATGTCGAGTACGGGCGACGAATGGGTCAACGCCCCCACCGAAAGGTAATCCACCCCGGTGTCGGCGTACTCCCGCGCCTGCGGCAGGGTCAGCCCGCCGGTGGCCTCCAGCTCGGCCTGGTCGCCGACCGCCGCCACCAGCTCGCGCAGCTGCTCCGGAGTCAGGTTGTCGCAGAGCAGGAACCGGGCGCCGGCCGACACCGCCTCCTGCGCCTGGGCGACGGTCGTGACCTCGACCTGCAACGGCACATTCGGGTAGGTGGCGTGGACCCGGCCCACCGCCGGAGCCACCCCACCCGCGGCGAGGATGTGGTTGTCTTTGATCAGCGCGACGTCGTAGAGCCCCATCCGTTTGTTGGCGCCCCCACCGACCCGGACCGCGTACTTCTCCAACGCTCGCAGCCCCGGAGTGGTCTTGCGGGTGTCGATCACCTGCGCCTTGCTGCCGGCGATCGCGTCGGCCCACGCCCGGGTGTGGGTGGCCACGCCGGAGAGTCGGCACAGCAGATTCAGCGCGGTCCGCTCCGCGGTGAGCAACCCTCGGGTGGGGCCGGTCACCTCGGCGACCCGGTCCCCGCGACCTACCCGGACCCCGTCGACCACCTGCGGGGACAGTCGCGCGCCAGCCTCGACCAGCTCGAAGGCGGCGGCGGCGACCGCGATCCCGGCGACCACCCCGTCGGCGCGGGCGACCAGGTCCGCGGTGTCCACCTGCTCCTTCGGCACGGTGGCGAAGCTCGTGACGTCCACTCCGTCCGGTCCGAGGTCCTCCGCCAGCGCGGTCTCGATCACCCGGCTAACCACGGTCGGATCCAACCCGCCCCGCACCAACGCGTCCACCGTGGTGGCGGTGATCCCCATCATGTCCGCTCCTCCCATGTCTGCGAGATCGTCCCGCCCGGCGCGAGCACCCCGGCGAGGTGACCACGCCAGGCCGGGTCCGGATCGGGCCGATCGGCCCGCCAGTGGCACCCGCGGCTCTCCTGCCGGGTGTAGGCCGCGGCGATCAACGCGCTCGCGACCGTTACCAGGTTGGTCAGCTCCCATCCGTCGGTGCCGCGGACCTGCCCGAGGTCCGACTCGCTGGCCAGCGCCCGCAGCTCGGCCGCGGCGCTGGCCAGCGAGTCGGCACTGCGTAGAACGCCGGCGCCGGCGTTCATCGCCGCCTGCAGCCGGCTCCGTTCCGCCGCCATCCGGGCGGGGGCGGGCAGTGGGTCCGGGACCGACGGGCCAGCGGGCGGCCGGTCCGGCGCCTGCTCAGCGGGCGGCGTGGCCGGCGGCTGCTCGCCGGGCGACCGGGCCAGGATGTCGGTCGCGATCCGGCGGGCGAACACCAACCCTTCCAACAGCGAGTTCGAGGCGAGCCGGTTCGCACCGTGGACGCCGGTGCACGCCACCTCCCCACACGCGTACAGCCCGGGGACGGAGCTGCGACCGTGCAGATCGGTCTGGATGCCGCCGCTGGCGTAGTGCGCCGCCGGCGCGACCGGGACCAGCTCCCGCCCCGGGTCGATCCCGGCGGCGGCACAGGCCGCGACGATCGTCGGAAACCGGCGGGCCAGGAACTCGCCGCCCAGGTGACGGGCGTCGAGGAAGACATGGTCGGCGCCGGCCGCCTGCATCGACCGCCAACTCGCCTTCGCCACCACGTCCCGCGGGGCCAACTCGGCCAACTCGTGCTGGCCGAGCAGGAACCGCTTGCCGTCCTGGTCGAGCAGGTAGGCACCCTCGCCGCGGAGCGCCTCGGAGACCAGCGGCCGGGCCCCCGGCGCGACCCCCGGCACGTACAGCGCGGTCGGGTGAAACTGGATGAACTCCAGATCGGTGACGGCGGCGCCGGCCCGTAGCGCCAACGCCACCCCGTCGCCGGTGGAGACGGCCGGGTTGGTGGTGGCGGCGAAGATCTGACCGACCCCGCCGGTGGCCAGGACCACGGCCCGGGCGTGGACCGCCCCCACCCCGTCCTCGCTCCCCTCACCCAGCACGTGCAAGGTGAGGCCACACACCTCACCGGCGCTGGTGGTCAACAGGTCGACCACCAGCGCGTGTTCGATCAGCCGGATCCACGGATCGGCCCGGACCACCGCCTCCAGCGCCCGCTGCACCTCCGCGCCGGTGGCGTCGCCGCCGGCGTGGACCACCCGGTCGGCCCGGTGCCCGCCTTCCCGGGTCAGCATCAGCGCCCCGTCCGGATGCCGGTCGAAGTCCGCGCCGAACCGGATCAGCTCCCGCAGCCGGGCCGGGCCCTCGGTGACGAGCGCCTCGACCGCGGCCGGGTCGCACAGGCCGGCGCCGGCGGTGAGCGTGTCGGTGGCGTGGTCGCGCGGGCTGTCGCGCGGATCCAGCACCGCGGCGATGCCGCCCTGCGCCCAGCGGGTCGATCCGTCGGCCACGTTGACCTTGGTCACCACGGTCACATGCAGCCCCGCCTCCCGGAGGTAGAGGGCGGTGGTGAGACCGGCGATGCCGGAGCCGACGACGGCGACATCGGTGGGCTCGACCCAGCCGGGGGCGGGGGCGCGCAGCCGGTGGGGCAGCGCCGGCAGGGGTGGCGGGTCCGGGAGCGGCGGCTCGGGCATCTCGTCAGTCAACCCCAACCCGGACGGTCGGGCCGCTCCGGGTGCCGCCGAGTCTGCGGCGTCACTCCGTCTGGACCGGCAGCGCGTCCTCACCGGCCCCGGCCAGCGACTCGGTCAACTCCTCCTCGGGCAGCCACAGATAGCAACGGAATCCACGGTCCCCGCCCTGCCAGTCCGACTCGCTCATCCAGTCGGCCACCGTGCCGGTGCGGAACACCAGGTCATCGTCGACCGGGACGTCGACGTAGCCCGCCACCTGCTCGCGGCAGCCCTCATAAACCTGATCTTCGGCGCTGTCGTCGCTCGGGTCGGGGTAGTCGCCGCCGTCGGCCCGGTAGACCCCGACGAACTCGGCGTCATGGGGTTCGTCGCAGCTGACTGGATCCATCGCGGCTACCGCGCCGTCGTCAACCTCGACCTGGTAGCAGCCGAGCCGTAGCTCGGGGTCGGCGTCGTCGCCGCCGAGCGAGCCCGCGAGCGAACCGGTCCGCTCCACCGGCTCCCCGTAGACGGACGAGACCTCCATCACATCGCAGCGGAACCACCGGGCGCCGCCCTCCCAGGCGGCCTCCGCTGGCAACGCCACTCCCAGCCAGAGCCGGCCGTGCCGGTGGTCCGCACCGAGGAACTCGGCGGCGTGCTCCTCGCACACGCTGAACGCGGTCCGGTGCGCGGTGCTGTCGGCATCCGGCGGCGCGGCCAGTCCGGCCTCGCCCTCGTCGAAGGCGTCGTCGTCAAATGCGTCGTCGTCGAAGCTGCCGACGTGAACCGTCTGCACCAGGTGCGGCTCGTCGCACTCCACCGGCTCGTACTCGGTGAGCGGGGCGACCGGCTGGTACGGCCGGGCGTGGCACTCCTCGCTGCCGGGCGCGAAGGCGATCGGCTCGCCGAGCGCGCCCCAGTCGTTGGTCAGGTCGCCGTCCACGCCGGCGGGTAGGTCGTCGCCGCAGGCGGCGAGCAGGAACAGGACCGCGCCGCCGGCGGCGGCGAGCCATCTTCGGGCGAGTTTGTCCATGACGTCAGCTCCCTGGGGGTCCGGGGGTCATGGTCTGCGAGCATAGGAGGTACCTCGCACGGAACTGACGTTATTTGCCGTGATTCGGGGGAAATTGCCCCGATAAGGAGTGAGTCAGGTCACGCTCCGCAACCGGACTAACGCACCGTAAGGCCGATCGCTTCACGACCGGGCTAGCGCACCGGTAGCGCCGAATCGCCACCGTCGGCCAGCGAATCCTCCAGCTCCTCACCGTTCAGCCACAGGTAGCACCGGAACTTCCGGTCGCCGTTGTCCCAGTCTTCTTCTTCCATCCAGTCGGCGATCGTGCCGGTCCGGAACTGCAGATCACCATCGACCGGCACGTCGACGTACTCCGCCACCTGTTCGCGACACCCCCGGTGCACCTGCTCCGCCGAGTCGCCCTCCCGACCGTCCAGGTACGGCACGTCCGGCGCTTCCCAGACCCCGACGAACTCGGCATGGTGTGGTTCATCACAGGGCACTGGATCCATCGACTCGATCGACTGGTCATCGTCGCCGAGGCCGACCTCGAAGCACCCCAGCCGCAGCTCCGAATCCCCGCTCAAGGCTCCCGCCAGGCTGCCGGAGCGGGTTCGGTCCCGGTCTTCCAGGGAAGCCACCTCGCACCGGAACCACCGGGCGCCGCCGGCCCACGCCTCCTCGGTGGGCACAGTGACGCCCAACCACAGCCGGGCGTACCGGAAGTCGGCGCCGAGATAATCCGCCGCGCCGTCATCACACGACCGGTACGCCGAACGCCAATCCGACGACCCGGCCGAGGGCGGGTTGGTCCGCTCCCCGGCGGAGTCGGTGAACTCTCCGACATACACCGTCTCGGTAAGGTGCGGATCCGCGCAGTCGACCGGCTGATAATCCGCGAGCGACCCGCGCTCGTCGTACTCCGCGTCGTGGCAGACCGCCGCATCGGGCACGAAACCGACCGGTTCGGCCAGCTCCGACCAACTACTGGTAAGATCACCGTCGATGCCGTCCGGCAGCGAGCAGCCCGTAAGGAGCAGCCCCATCACGCCGGTGCCCACCACCGCCGCCGCTGTCTTCCGCCCGCGCACGTGTCCTCCCCGGCCTCAAGCGCCCCATCCGTCTCGTGGCGGAGCATACGCGACCCCCGCCACCGCAGAGGAATTGCTCACAACTGGTTGCTAACCTCTGGGACTTCCCACCGATACTTGAGGGGACCGGTACCACGCGAGCGAGGACTGGATCCGCCATGAGCGCATCGACGCGCGCCCCGCAATCTCCGCCGCCCCCGCGGCCCACCGCCCGGCTGACCATCGGCGTCATCGGCGCCGGCCGGGTGGGAACCGCCCTCGGCGCGGCGCTCCACCAGGCCGGCCATCTCATCGCGGCGATCACCCCCAGCTCCCAGCCCGACCGGGCCAGCGGCAACCTGCCCGGTACCCCCACCCGACCGGCCGCCGAGGTGGCGCTCGCCGCCACCGACCTGCTGCTGCTCGCCGTACCCGACGACGCGCTCGCCGCCGTGGTGGGCCAGCTGCCGAACCCGCCCGTCGGGCAGGTGGTGGCCCACACCTCCGGCGCGCACGGGCTGGCGGTGCTACACCCGGTCACCGTCCGCGGCGCCCACCCGGTGGCGCTCCACCCGGCGATGACCTTCACCGGGGCCTGGCAGGGCGAACACCGAGACCTCGACCGGCTCCCCGGGATCGGGTACGGAGTCACCGCCCCGGAGCCGCTGCGGCCGTTCGCAACCCGGCTCGTCGCCGACCTCGGCGGGGTGCCCGAATGGGTCGCCGAGGCCGCCCGACCGCTCTACCACGCCGGCCTCGCCCACGGCGCCAACCACCTGGTCACACTGGTCAACGAGGCCGCCGACCAGCTGCGGTCGGCGGGCGTGGCGCAGCCGCAGCGCCTACTCGGACCGCTGCTGCGCGCCGCTCTCGACAATGTCCTGCAGGTCGGCGACGCCGCGCTGACCGGCCCGGTCGCCCGCGGCGACGCCGGCACCATCAGCCGTCACCTGGCCGCCCTGCGGGAGTCGGCACCGGCCTCCCTCACCGCCTACCGGGAGCTGGCCCGCCGCACCGCCGACCGGGCGCTCGCCGCCGGTCAGCTGCCGGTCGAGGCGGCGGAACCCCTGCTCACCGCGCTCGCGGCCACCCCCGCGCCGCCGGCCGAGGCCGCCACCGGGCCGCGGGAGGGGCGGCGATGACCTCCCCACTCCGGCTCGACACCCGGGCGCAGCTGGCCGCCGCCCGGGCCACCGCGGCCGATCCGGTCGCCGTGGTGATGACCATGGGCGCCCTGCACGAGGGGCACGACGCGCTGCTGCACGCCGCCCGCGACCGGGCCGGGGCCGGCACCGTGATCGCCACCGTCTTCGTCAACCCATTGCAGTTCGGCCCCGGCGAAGACTTCCAGCGGTATCCCCGGACCCTCGAGTCGGACCTGGCCCGCTGCCGGGCGGCCGGCGTCGATCTCGCCTTCACCCCGGCCCCCGACGAGATGTACCCGCACGGTGAACCACTCGTTCGCGTCGACCCAGGGCCGTGGGGCACGGTGCTCGAGGGGGCGAGCCGGCCTGGTCACTTCGCCGGGGTGCTGACCGTCGTCTACAAACTCCTACAGGCGACCCGGCCGGCGGTGGCCTGCTTCGGCGAGAAGGACTACCAGCAGTTGTCGCTGATCCGGGCGATGGCGCGCGACCTCGACCTCCCGGTCGAGGTGGTAAGCGTGCCGACGGTGCGGGAACCCGACGGGCTGGCCTTGTCCAGCCGCAACCGCTACCTCTCCCCGGCACAGCGCCGCGCCGCCGCCGGGGTGCCGGCGACGCTGCGGGCCGGGGCCGACGCCGCCGCCCGCGGCGCTTCACCCGAACAGGTGCTCACGGCCGCCACCCAGACGCTCTCGGCCACCCCCGAGGTGAAACTGGATTACCTCGCACTCACCGACCCCGACCTGCGGCCGCTGGCCGAGCCGGTCGGTACGGCGCTGGCACCGCTCGCGCCGGTCCCCGCCGATGGCGTCGCCCGGCTGCTGATCGCGGCCTGGGTGGGGAGCACCCGACTGATCGACAATATTGAGATCCTGCTGCCGCGAGGTGACGAGTAATGCTCCGGACGATGCTGAAATCCAAGATTCACCGGGCCACGGTGACCGAGGCCGACCTGCACTACATCGGCTCGGTGACGGTCGACGTCGACCTGCTCGAGGCGGCCGACCTGCTACCCGGCGAACAGGTGGCGATCGTCGACATCACCAACGGCGCCCGGCTGGAGACGTACGTGATCCCGGGCGAGCGGGGCACCGGAGTGATCGGGATCAACGGCGCCGCGGCGCACCTGGTCCACCCGGGCGACCTGGTGATCCTGATCTCGTACGCGCAGCTCGACGACGCCACCGCCCGCAGCTACGAACCGAAGGTGGTCCACGTCGACGCCGACAACCGGATCGTGGCGCTCGACGGCGACCCCACCACCCACCCGCTCGCCGATTCCTGGGCCCACTGACGTCCTGGGCCCACTGACGTCCTGGGCCCACCGAATGCTGGGCCCCCGAAATACTGGGCCCACTGCCGTCGCCGGCCGGGTCGTAGGCTGGGCCGGTGGATCGGCGGCTGGGCTGGCAGGAGGCGATGGCCGGGGCGCTCTACGGCCCGGAGGGTTTCTTTGTCCGCCCCGGCCCCGGACCAGCCGGGCACTTCCGCACCTCGGCACATGCCTCACCGCTCTTCGCAGCGGCCCTGGCACGGCTGTTGGAGCGGCTCGACGAGGCGCTCGGCCGGCCGGACCCGATCGAGGTGGTCGATGTCGGGGCCGGCCGCGGTGAGCTGTTGACCGCGCTGGCCGCCGCCGTCCCAGCCGGACTCAGGGCGCGGCTGCGGGCAACCGCGGTGGAGCTGGCGCCCGCCGGCGAGCCGACCTCACCGACCTACGCCTGGTCCACCTCGCTGCCGGCCTCGATCACCGGGCTACTGCTGGGCACCGAGTGGCTGGACAACGTACCCGTAGACGTGGCGGAAGTACCCGTGGACGTGGCGGAAGTACCCGTGGACGTGGCGGAACTGGATGATCGGGGCGTGCCGCGGCGGGTGCTGGTCGACCCAGCAACCGGCGACGAGACCCTCGGCGACCCGGTGGCCGGCGCAGACGCCGCCTGGCTGGCGCGGTGGTGGCCGCTGACCGTCCCCGGCAGCCGCGCCGAGCTCGGGCACCCCCGCGACCAAGCCTGGGCGGCGGCGGTGGCGGCGATCGACCGGGGGGCGGCATTGGCGGTCGACTACGGCCACGAGGCGGCGAACCGGCCGCCCTTCGGCAGCCTCGCCGGATACCAGGCCGGTCGCCAGGTCGACCCGATCCCGGACGGCACCCGTGACCTCACCGCCCACGTCGCCATCGACGCGGTACGCCACGCCGGCGAGGCCGCGGCAGCCGCCCGTCCGGCAGCCTCCGGCAGCACGCTCCGGCAGCAACCGTCGATGCTGGTCCGGCAGTCGCAGGCGCTCACCGCCCTGGGGATCAGCGGCGCCCGCCCCCCGCACGAGCTGGCGACCCGCGACCCGGGCGAGTACCTGCGCCGGCTCGCGGCGGCCGGCGCCGCCGCCGAACTCACCGACCCGACCGGGCTCGGCGGCCACTACTGGCTGCTGCAGCCGGTGGCCCTGCCGGACCGCGCCGACGTGACAGGATGGCTGACATGAGCAGCGAGGCAGGACTGCGGGAGCTCACCGTCGGCACCGGCGCCGGGCTGGAGACCGCCGACATGGTGCTCAACATCGGCCCGCAGCACCCCTCCACCCACGGCGTGCTGCGGCTGGCGCTCACCGTGGACGGGGAGCGGGTGGTCTCCTGTGAACCCATCATCGGCTACATGCACCGGGGCGCCGAGAAGCTGTTCGAGGTCCGGGACTACCGGCAGATCATGGTGCTGGCAAACCGGCACGACTGGCTCTCGGCCTTCGCCAGCGAACTCGGCGTGGCGCTGGCGGTGGAGCGGATGCTGGGGCTGGAGGTGCCGGAACGCGCCACCTGGCTCCGCACCGCGCTCGCCGAGCTGAACCGGGTCCTCAACCACCTGATGTTCCTCGGCTCCTACCCGCTGGAGATCGGCGCGATCACGCCGATGTTCTATGCCTTCCGGGAACGGGAGACGCTGCAATCGGTGCTGGAAGAGGCCAGCGGTGGCCGGATGCACTACATGTTCAACCGGGTCGGCGGACTCAAAGAGGAGGTGCCGGCTGGCTGGACCGGCCGCGCCCGGGTCGCGATCGACGAAGTCCGGCGCCGGTTGCCGCAGCTGGACCAGCTGATCCGCCGCAACGACATCTTCCTGGCCCGGACCTCCGGGGTGGGGGTGCTCACCGCCGAACAGGCCGCCGGGTACGGCGCGTCGGGGCCGGTCGCGCGGGCCAGCGGGCTCGACTTCGACCTGCGGCGCGACGAGCCGTACCTGGCCTACGGCGAGCTGTCGGTGCCGGTGGTCACCCGCGCCAGCGGCGACTGCCACGCCCGGTTCGAGGTGCTGCTCGACCAGGTCTACGTCTCGTTGGACCTGGCGCAGCAGTGCCTGGACCGGGTCGACCAGCTCACCGGGCCGGTGAACGTGCGGCTGCCGAAGGTGGTCAAGGCGCCCGAGGGGCAGACCTACGCGTGGACGGAGAACCCGCTCGGGGTCAACGGCTACTACCTGGTCTCCCGCGGCGAGAAGACGCCGTGGCGGATGAAGCTGCGCACCGCTTCCTTCGCCAACGTGCAAGCGTTGGCGACGGTGATCCCCGGCAGCCTGGTGCCGGACCTGATCGCCATCCTCGGCTCGATGTTCTTCGTCGTGGGCGACGTCGACAAGTAGCAGCGCCGCGGGGTTAGCGCCACCGCTCGTCGGAGCGGCCGAAGTCGAACTGCCGCCGTGACCCCCCGTACTCGTCGTCGCGATCCTCCCGGTGCCGGCGGCCGCCGCTCGGCCGCTCCGGCTCCTCCCAGCTGTCGTTCCAGGAAGGTTCGCTGCTGGCCGCCGGGAGGGCCCGCCGGCTGTAGTCCGGTCGTTCCGCCGAACCCCCGCCATAGCCGGGCGACCCACCGCCGTAACCGGGCGAACCACCGCCGTAGCCGGGCGAGCTCACGCTGCCGTACCCGGGGCCGCTGACGCTGTCATACCCTGGCGAACCCGTCCCGCCGTAGCCGGGCGAGCTGACGCTGCCGCCGTAACCGGGGCCGCTGACGCTGCCGCCGCGGTGCCGGTGGCCGCCGCCGTCGTCGTCGGAGAACGGCCCGTCGTAGCGGCGCTGCCCATAGCCGCCCTCGTCCCACCGGGAACCGCTCCAACGCTCGTCACCGGCAGGCTCGCCGCGCCGGCCGCCCCGGCGCTCGCCGGCCCGGGGGTCGCCGGCCCGGGGGTCGCCGGGGCTGTCGTCGTCCCGGGTGGCCGCCCACCGGCCGCCCGACCGGTCCGCCGCCGGGCCACCGTCGTCGTCCCGCCGCCGGGAGCGCCCCCGGCCAGTCGGCGAGGGCGAGACCGGCCACTGGCCACCGTGCTGCTGGTCAGCATATGGCGACTCACCGTACTGGGATTCGCCGTACTGGGACTCGCCGTACTGGGATTCACCGTACTGGGATTCACCGTACTGGGGCCCACCGAATTTTGGCTCGCCATATGGCGCCGCGGCGTACTTGTCACGGGACGCCCGATCCGACCAGGAATCCACCGGCGGCTCCGGGACTGCGCTCTGCGGCACCACGGTGGACCATTCGTCGCCGCCGCTCTCCGGCTGGTAGCCACGCCGACGCCCGGCCCCGTAACCACCACCGGAAGAGACCGGCCGACCGGCCGCAGCTCGACCCTCCGGTGCCGCACCCCGACGAGGTTCCGGCGGCGGATCCGCATGGCCGGCCCCGATCGCCCGAGGCGAGCCGTTGACCGGGGCGGCGCCGTTGACCCGGGCCGCACCGTTCGCCGCGCCGTTGGCGTAGCCGTTCGGCACCGGTGCGGCAGAACGAACCGGCCCAGAGACCGGAGCCGCGCCGGCGGCGGCCCGGCCCAGCGGCGCGCCGCGCGGCGCCGGCATCGCCGAGTGACCGGGTGGCGCGGCGGCCTGCGGCGGCGGCACCGCCGCCGAGGCGGCCGCCGGGCCCGGCGGTGGCGCACCCCGTTCCGCCCGCAGTGAGTCCACTGTCTGCTGCAGCGCGCCGATCCGTTCGCCCACCATCTGGTGCGTGGCCCGGGCCGAGGTGCCGATCTCGCCGCGCAGCTCCTCGCGCGCGACATCGACCTCCTCAAGCAGGGTCTCCTCGATCCGGAGGCGCACCGTAGCGACGTCTGGACGCATCGCCATCGACGCCGCGATCAGCACCACCGCGGTCATCCCGAGAAAGCCGCCGATCCGGAAGCTGCCCAGCAACATGAGCAGCCCGGCGAGCGGCGCGACCCCGACCCCACCCCAGAACAGGTAGTTGGGCAGCCGGCTACGCGCATTGTCGTCAGCGTCTCCGTCCGGCATGGGTATAGAGGCTACCGAGAGTTCTACCGGTTGGAAACGGCTGGCGACCGCCCGGATCGTGGCGGCGGCACGTGAAGCGGCTCACCATGGCTCGGCCAGCCCCCGGGATCGGGCTTATCGGCGCTGATCAACGACCCCAGCGGTCGTCTTCCCACGTCGGCCGGGTCGGCGCGGGCCGTGCCGGCAGGGTGGACGACCAGGAATCGACGGCGGACGCCTCCGGCTCAGTCGCCGACGACATCGCCGGCCACCCGGCCCGCTCCGCACGGCTCGCGGGCCCGCGGGCGGCCCGCCAGCCCTCGTCGGCGGGGCCGGCCACCCCGGCCGGGCCACGCCACTCGTCCACCGCGGTAGCTTGCTCCGGCGGCGGCTCGACGTTGCCGCCGCGACCCACCCCGCCCGGCTCCGCCGACGCCTCGGACCAGGCCAGCTCATCCGCCTCCCCCGGCGCCCGGCCGAACCGTTCCACCAGCCGGGTCACCGCCAACCCCAGCACCACCGCGCCGAGCCCGGTCGCCAGCAGCGCGATCTGCCAATCCTGGGCGGCCTGGTACCGGTCGAAAAGCACCAACGCCACCACCGCGAGGATGGTGCCCAGCACGCCGCCCCGGCGGCCATACGCGCTGGTGCCGCCGGCCAGCGCCACGCCGATCCCGATCACCGTCCAGGTGAACCAGTTCACCCCGACGCTGCCCTGGGCGGGCTGACCCGCCCCGGCGACCAGGATGACGCCGGCCACCGCCGCGAAGGTCATCGACAGGATCAGCGCCCCGGCAGTCACCATCGCCGCCGGGCCGCCGCGCCGCGCCGCCGGGTCGGCGACCGGCCGGAAGCGACCCACCGCCTGCCGAACCGAGCGGACCGTCCCCAGCAACCCGCCGAGGATGCCGAGCGCCGCGACCACGGCGAACAGGTACGCGGCCTGGTTGGTGGGGTCGAACGCGCCGGTCAGCGGAATCGTCGGCGGCTGCAGCTGCAGCCAGATCACCACGGCGCCGGCAGCGGCGAGCGTGGCCGCCCAGCCCGGCACATGAAACAGCACCACCAGCGCCGCCACCAGCAACCCGAAGATGATCGCGACACCGAGCGTGAAGATTGTCGAGATCGCCACGCCGTCGCCGCCGCGATCGGCGAAGTAGGCGCCGGCGGCGGCCGCGACCGGGCCGATCGCCAGGTTGGGGGCGCCGGCCCGCAGGGTCACGCCAGCGGCGAGGGCGAGCAGCCCGAAGCCGGCGGCGGTCACCAGCAGTTCCGCCAACTCGCCGCCGCGCAGGGCCTCCGGCTGGGCCTGGTGGAGCAGGTAGACCAGACCAGCGACGCCCAAGATGAGCAGGAACTCCCAGACCAGGTGGACGCCGAGCCGGTCCCGACCCGGCTCGACCCCACCGCGGGTCTCGAACACCTCCGGGGCCTCGGCAGACGTGACGACCGTGGTCTCTTCCTCGTCGGGATCGACGGTGGCGACCGCGCCCGGGGTATCGATCACCCGGTGGGCGCCGGTGCCACCGCGCCGGCCCGCTCCCTGATCGTGGTAACCGGCCTGGTGTGGGTAGCCCCGGGGGGTTAACTCAGCCTCGTCACCGGGCTCCATCTCACGCCGCCCGTACCGCCGGTCGTCGTACGCCATGGTACGCCTCCACTGCTGTCCAAATCGGGCCGTCAGGCTCGGCCGTCACGGCACGCACCGTACCCGCCCCGGGGATCTCAGGGTACCCCCCGGAGTGAAGAACATCGCAGCGTAGCGCAGGTCCTACTAGGAGTCAGTTGGATCTTCCGGTCGGCCACCAGGCTCCGGTGGTTCGCCGTCATGGTCCGGCACTCGGCACGCCCGCTCCAGCCACAACGCCGCCGCCACCAGCGCGACCGACACGACCAAGCCACCTACCGTGGCCGGCAGGTCAGCGCGGGCGCCCGTGAGCCGGCCGGACTCGATCGCCAACCAGGGCAGAAAACCCGCGTACAGCCCGATGAAGATCGCACCGCCTACTGAGGAGGCTTTCGCGAGCACCGCGAACCGCACCACCACCAACGGATCCATCGGCTCCCGGGGCCGCCCATCGCGACCCACCGGGGCACCACCACGGGGGCGGGTCGCGAGCAGACCACCCCGCCCGTGGATCCGTTCCCAGAGACTGCGGGCGGCGCCGGCCTCCAGCAGCGCGATCCCGCCGATCAGGATCACCGGCGGCCAGACCATCGGCGGCAGCTGTTGATAGAAATTGCTGATCAGCAGCCAGGCCACCGCGGCGGCCGCCAGGGCCGCAACCACGAGGGTGGCCGGCTGGGTCGGCCGCAGGGCGGGCGGGCGCTCGCTCATGCCCCCGACTGTAGCGGTAGTTCCGGTCGCGGACTCAGCTGCGTAACCTCTCCGGCGACCGGCTCGGTCCGCATCAGATCGGTCACCCACCCGTGCCCAGGCAACGCCGCGTAGGGCTGAATGTCCAGCCACGGCCGCAGCACAAACGCGCGCAGATGGGCCCGGGGATGGGGCAACGTGAACTCCGGTTCGTTCGCGACCACCGGCTGGTCGTCCGCGCCCCACACCATCACCACGTCGACATCGAGCGGTCGCGGCTCGTGCGGGGCACCGGGCGGTCGGGCCTCCGACCGGGTACGTCCAGCGGCCGCCTCCAGCTCCCGCGCCCGCCGCAACCAGTGGTAAGGGTCGTCGCCCTGGTCGCAGACGAGCACGGCGGCGTTGAGGTACGGCGGCACCTGCTCACCGGGCGGCCACGGCGGAGTCTCGTACACCCCGGAGGCGACCAGTAGCTCGTCGTCGAGCGCGGCGACCGCGGCACACAGCTCGGCGTACCGGTCGCCGAGGTTGCTCCCCAGCGACAGCACTGCCCGGGTCACGCTGGGTGCTCCGGCCGACCCGGCCGACCCGGCCGGGCCACCCGGCGGGTCACCGACACATCCCGGAACGCGTGGCCGATCGGTGCGGCGGGCTTGTGCACCGTGATCGTGACCGCCAGCACCCGGTGGTCGGCGAGGCAGACCGCGCACAACCGGGTCGCCAACGTCTCCAACAGTCGCACCGGCGGGCCGGCCACCACCTCGGCGAGCTGGTCGGCGAGGTGGCCGTAGTCGACCGTGTCGGCGACCTCGTCGGAGGCGGCCGCCGGCGACAGGTCCAGCTCCAGCACCGCGTCGACCACGAAGTCCTGCCCCCGCTCCCGCTCGGAGTCGTAGACCCCGTGCCGCCCGGGAACCCGCAGCCCGGTCAGGTGAATCCGGTCCATCAGCTGCCCCCGATCCGCGGTCGGCCGGAGGCGTGCCACACCGCGAGCGCGTCCCGGATTCCGCGAACCTCGTGGACCCGCACCCCCCAGGCGCCCGCCGCCACCGCCAGCAGGGAGGTGGCGACGACCGCGGCCTCCCGGTCCAGCTCCGGCCGGGGAGACCCGGACGGGTCGGCGAGCAGCTCCCCGAGGTAACGCTTGCGGCTGGTCCCGATCAGCACCGGAAACCCCAGCGCCAGCACCTCGGACAGCCGCTGGGTGAGCGCCCAGTTGTGGGCGGCGGTCTTAGCGAAGCCGAGCCCCGGATCAAGAATGATCTTGTCGGCGGCGATCCCCGCGGTGAGCGCGTCGTCGACCCGCTCCCGCAGCTCGGCGCAGACCTCGGCGACCACGTCGTCGTACCTCGCCAGCTCCGCCATCCGGCGGGAGTGGCCCCGCCAATGCATGATCACGTACGGGCAGCCGGCGTCGGCGACCACCTTCACCATCGCCGGGTCGGCGAGCCCCCCGGAGACGTCGTTGACCACCGAGACGCCGGCCGACAGCGCCGCCGCCGCCACCTCCGCCCGACTGGTGTCGACGCTCATCGGCACCCCAGCGGCGGCGAGGTCCCGGATCACCGGCAGCACCCGGGCGGTCTCGGTCGCCGCGTCCACCCGGTCAGCGCCCGGCCGGGTCGACTCGCCGCCGACATCGATCACGTCGGCGCCCTGTTGCCACAGCTCCGTGGCGTGCGCCACCGCGTCGGCGCGGTCGAGGAAGCGGCCACCATCGGAGAACGAGTCCGGGGTGACGTTGAGCACCCCCATTACGACCGGCCCAGCGCCGATCTCGAAAGACCCCACCCCCTGACCGTACTACGGTCAGCGACACCCCCGGGCCGGTTGGTACGGTCATCGGCCCCATCATCGACCGACGTGGAGGCCCTCTTTGTACGCCTACCTCGACCCTGGCAGCGGTTCGCTACTCGCCGCCTGCGGCTGTGTGCTGGCGGTCGCCGCGGGGTTAACGGTCGCCTGGTGGCTGCTGCGCCGTAACCGCCGCGACTGACTCCGCCCGCCCCGCCTCAAGCAGCGTTGCCCGGCACCGTCGAGGAGTTCGTCGTCCGCGCCTGGCCGCGGCCACGCTGCGGAGGCGTTTGCTTTGCTTACGCATACGCCATCGGCCGGGCTGTCGGCTGCAAGATCGGCGGGCAGACCTGGTACAGACTTCCGTCGAACGCGATCCCGGCGCGAGTCAGCCGGCGGCCGAGAGGACCGGCGCCACAAGTCGGCTCCGGGCAGCTCGTCCCACGTGCCCGCGCCAGCGGGCTTGGCTTTCTTGGTGGGTTGAGTGGTGCCTGCTTTGCCAGGCTAAACCCGTTTTGTCGCCGTAGTGGATCACCACCCAACCGACCAAGCGGGGCCACTCAGGCGCGGCAGGTCGTTCCGAGCACCCTGCTGAGTTGATCAACTACCCCGCGGCTGTACGGTCCGCCGCGTGTCGTACAGCCGCCGGGCTTTGGATCTTCGGGTCGACACCCCAACCCGGCCGCACCGCCACGAGAAGGGGGCATTACGGACACGGCTGGCCGGCGGAGCTACGTGATGATCAAGGTCCGGACCTGGTCGGCCGAGGCTAGGGCAGGTAGTAGCTGAGCAGGTCGCCGTGCACCGGGGGGAAGAGCACCGCCATCAGCCCTGCCGCGTGGGCACCGGCCGACACGTCCGGGTGGATCCGGGCGAGCCCGGCAAACCCGTCAGTCCCGAACAGCAACGACGGCAGCAGGTCCGGTGGCACCGCGGCGCCGTCCGAACCTACCCACTGCATGGTGCCGCCCAGGATCGGCGCGCCCACCGTGCCCGCCTGGTACGGCAACCGCAGGTGGCTGCGGTAGAACGAGAGCACCAACTCGCCGCTGGCCTCGGCGAACTCGCTGCCAGCGAGCCGCGCTGAGAGCACCGGGCGTAGCTGGGCCAGCAGCGCCGCCGGGTCCGGCACCCGGGCGTAGTACCGCTGCGGCTGGTCCGCGACCGGCCCCAGGTAGCCGGCGAGCGCTGCGTCGCCGACCGTGCCCGGCCGCTCGTACACCCGGACCGGCGGCGGATCCGCCGGCTCCCGAGCCAGCGACGCTGCGTGCGCCACCAGCGCGTACGCCGACGCGGAGTCGGTGGCGGCGAGCTCGGCGAGGCGTACCCCCGCGCTGCCCACGCCGGTCCGGCCGGTCGCCACCGGCGCCCCGTCCCGGGTCACCAGCCACTGCTGGGTCGCGTCGTGCGCCACCAGCCAGCGCCAGGAGCTCGGCGAGTGTGGCATTCGCAGCTGCGCCCCGGCCTGCGCAGCCTCCTGCAGCGCCGCCATCGCCGGGATCTCCGCCGCCGTCGCCTCGTGCACCTGGTGGCCGGGGGCGGCCGGCGGCGCGGCGGTGAGCGGCCGCCCGGTGGCCAGTGGGATGGCGTACGAGTAGCCGAACTGCCGATAGAAGTACGGGATGCCGATCATGATCTGGGCGAGGTGGCCGCGGGCGGCGGAGCACTCGTGGGCCCACCCCATGAGCGCCCGGACCAGCCCGCGCCCCTCATAGTCTCGAGCGGTGGCGACCAGCTCCACCTGCCCGGCGGGGATCGGCTGGCCCGCCAACCACAGCACCTCGTCGAGCAGCGAGGCGGTGGAGACGACCCGATCGCCGTCGACCACCACCGCGCACGCCTCCCACCCCACCTCCGGGTCGGAGACGATCAGTCGATGGTCGACCGCGTCCACCTGGTCGCCCCGGTCGGTCAGCAGCGCCGCGATCTGGTCGAGGTCCGCGGGGCCGGCGGTACGCAGGACCAGTCCGTCAGCGAGGGGGTGGTGGATCTCCATCCGGGCAGTCTGCCAGCCACCCCCACCGGCCAGCCACCAGCTTCGGCCGGCAGACTGGCAGCATGGGTGTGCCGACGTTCCCGTACCACGACCTGAAAGACTTCCTCGCTGCCCTGGAGGCCGCCGGTGAGCTGCACCGGGTCCGGGCACCGGTCGATCCCACGCTGGAGATCAGCGAGATCGTCACTCGGACGGTTCGCAACCAGGGGCCGGCACTGCTCTTCGAGCGGCCCACCCGCGGCGACATGCCGGTAGCGATCAACCTGTTCGGCTCCCAACGCCGGATGGCGCTGGCGCTGGGAGTCGAGAGCGTCGACGAGATCGGGGACCGGATCGGGGCGTTGGCCAAGCCGGAGCTGCCGGTGGGTTGGTCGGGCATCCGCGAAGGCCTGGGCAAGGTGATGCAGCTCAAGTCGGTGCCGCCGAAGCGGGTGAAGTCGGCCCCCTGCCAAGAGGTGATCTACAAGGACACCGAGGTGGACCTGAACCGGCTACCCGGCCTGCAGACCTGGCCTGGCGATGGCGGCATCTTCCACAACTACGGGCTGACTCACACCGCCCACCCGGAGACCGGCAAGCGCAACCTGGGGCTTTACCGGTTGCAGCAGCACTCGCCGAACACGCTGGGGATGCACTGGCAGATCCATAAGGACTCGACCGCCCACCACGCGGTCGCCGAACGGCTCGGCCAGCGGTTGCCGGTGGCGATCGCGTTCGGCTGCGACCCGGTGGTCTCGTACGCAGCCTCTGCCCCGCTCCCCGGTGACATCGATGAATACCTGTTCGCCGGATTCCTCCGGGGGGAGCGGGTGGAGCTGGTGGACTGCAAAACGGTGCCGCTGCGGGTGCCGGCGCACGCCCAGGTGGTGCTGGAGGGGTACGTGGAGCCGGGTGAGCGTGCCCCGGAGGGCCCGTTCGGCGACCACACCGGCTTCTACACGCCGGTGGAGGACTTCCCGGTGCTGCATGTGCAGGCCATCACCACCCAGCGGGACCCGGTCTACCACTCGATCGTGACCTCGAAGCCGCCGCAGGAGGACGGCCCGCTCGGGCACGCCACTGAGCGGATCTTCCTGCCGCTGCTGCGGCTGTTGATCCCAGACATCGTCGACTACTCGATGCCGGAGCCGGGCGTGTTCCACAACTGCGTGATCGTCTCGATCCGGAAGCGGTACCCGAAGCACGCCCAGAAGGTCATGAACGCGATCTGGGGCGCCCACCTGTTGTCGCTGTCGAAGCTGATCGTGGTGGTGGACGACGATTGCGACGTCCACGACTACAACGAGGTCGCCTGGCGGGCGTTCGGCAACGTCGACTACGCCCGGGACCTGCTACTCACCGAGGGGCCGGTCGACCACCTGGACCACGCCTCGTACCAGCAGTTCTGGGGCGGTAAGGCGGGTATCGACGCGACCCGGAAGCTCCCCACCGAGGGGTATTCGCGGGGCTGGCCGGAGGAGGCGGTGATGTCGCCGGAGGTGGTGGCGAAGGTCGACCGCCGCTGGCGGGAGTACGGCTTGTGACCACCCCCCAAACCCCTCGCGATGATCATGGACTTAAGGACATGAACGGGGCAGATTCCGGTACCAAACCCCATGATCGGCCGGAAGCGGCGGGGCCCCATGATCGGCCGCAGGAAGGGTCCGTGCGGGCGTTCCTCCGGCTGGTCGCGATCGAGCACAGCGTCTTCGCGCTACCGTTCGCGTACCTCTCGGCGCTGACCGCGATGGCCGTCACCGGCCTCGGCCTGGCCTGGCGGGAGCTGCTGCTGATCACCGTGGCGATGGTGGGGGCCCGCACCTTCGCGATGGCGGCCAACCGGATCATCGACCGGCACATCGACGCCCGGAACCCGCGGACCGCCGGGCGCGAGCTGGTGACCGGCGCGGTGAGTCTGCGTACCGCCTGGCTCGGCGCCGCGGTCGCGCTGATCGTCTTCCTGACCGCGGCGGTGCTGCTGAACCCGCTGGTCACCGTGCTCGCGCCGGTGGCGGTGATGCCGCTGGTGCTCTACTCGTACGCCAAACGGTTCACCGACTGGCCCCACGCGGTGCTCGCGGTGGCGCAGGCGGTCGCGCCGATGGGGGCCTGGCTGGCGGTGACCGGCACCTTCGCCGGCTCGGGGCCGGCCTGGCTGCTGGCGATCGCGGTCGGGCTGTGGATCGGCGGGTTCGACCTGATCTACGCCTGCCAGGACGCCGAGGTGGACCGGACGATCGGGGTACGCAGCGTCCCAGCCCGGTACGGGGTACGGTTCGCGCTGCGCGCCGCAGTCGGCGCCCACGTGCTCGCCTTCGGCTGCTTCGCCGGGTTCGGCTTCGCGGTCGGGTTCGGCTGGCCCTGGTGGGTCGGCCTGGCGCTCACCGCCGCCGCGTTCGCGTATCAGCACTCGATCGTGCGCCCGGACGACCTGTCCCGGGTCAACCGCGCCTTCTTCACAGCCAACGGCTTCGTCGGCATCGCCCTGTTCGGGTTCGCGCTGCTGGACCTGGTGCTGCGGGGTGGCCTGCGATGACCGGGCGAGCCGGGATGACCAAGGGGCCAAGATGACCAGCGAGCCGCGCCGGCCGTGGGTAGTGGGGGTCTCCGGCGCATCCGGCACACCGTACGCGGCGGCGGTGCTCGCCGGCCTGCTCGACGCCGGGGTGCCGGTGGATCTGGTGGTTTCGCGGGCGGCCCGGCTGACGCTGCTCGACGAGACCGGTCAGCCGTTCCGGGACGGCCATTGGCGGGACGATCTGGCCGGTTGGCTGGGGCGCGACCTGGGGGAGGCGGATCTGCGCTACTGGCCGGCCGGGGATCTCGCCGCCGGCCCGTCCTCCGGTTCCTACCAGGCCCGCGGCATGGTGGTGGTGCCAGCGAGCACCGCCGCCTGCGCGGGTATCGCGATCGGGCTCTCTAAGGATCTGTTGCAGCGCGCCGCGGAGGTGAATCTCAAGGAGCGCCGGCCGGTGGTGGTGGTGCCGCGCGAGACGCCGGTGACCCGCAGTCACCTGCTGCATCTGGTGGAGCTGCTCGACGCTGGCGCAGTGGTGCTGCCGGCGAGCCCGGGCTTCTACGGAGCCGGCGCGCAGGCATCAGCGCAGCAGTTGATCGACTTCGTGGCGGGGAAGGTGCTGGATGCGCTGGCGGTCCCACACACGCTCTACCGGCGCTGGGCCGGTGCGCTGGGCGAGGCGCGCTGAGTCACGCCGCGCCCCGATCGCCCGCTGCGCTCAGCGGGTCTCGCCCAACTTCTCCAGCTCTCCCTCGAGTAGCGCCCGAACCTCAGACTCGCGGAACCGCCGGTGTCCTCCGGGCGTCCGGATGCTGCCGATCCGCCCGGCGGCCGCCCAGCGGGTAACCGTCTTCGGGTCGACGCGGAACAGTGCGGCCACCTCGCCCGGCGTTAGCAGACGATCTCCCGTGTCCACGTCCCCTCCTCGCGTCGTGGAAGTCGCCGAGACCCCAGGTTTCACTGTCGCGATAAATGCATACATCACCGACAGCGAGACATGTCCCCCATTTGAGAGACATGCATGGCTAAGGCAGTTCGATCCCCGGAGCCTTTGCGAGCCATACTCATATTTTGCCCCAGACTACACGGGGCAGGGTTGGTTCGGCAAAACCCGCTCCGCCCGGGCCAAATACGGCCCAAACGGACCAGCGAAGTTGACCATCGGGCGGAGGTGATCACGATTTTCGGTCAGACCGCCGCCTGGGCCAGGTAGCGCCCAATCGGACACGGACCGACTAGGGTCGGCAGAGAGATGGACGCTACCGACCGCCGCATCGTCGACCTGCTCCGTGGCAACGCCCGGCTCTCCTACGCCGAACTCGCCCGGCAGGTCGGCCTGACGCCACCCTCGGTCCACGAACGGGTGGGCAAGCTGGAGACGGCCGGGGTGCTGCAGGGCTACCACGCCGACGTCCCTCCGGAGACGATCGGCCTCGGCGTCACCGCGCTGATCGGCATCGTCCAGCAGAGCGACACCGAGATCGACGACGTCGTCGCGGCCCTGCGGGAGCTGCCGGAGGTGGAGTCCTGCTACTTCCTCGCCGGCGAAGAGTCGTTCCTGCTGAAGGTACGGGTCGGCACCATGGCCGAGCTGGAGCAGCTGATCGTGCGGCTGAACCGGATCCGCGGCGTGGCCCGGACCCGCACCACAGTCGCGCTCTCCACCAAGTGGGAAGGGCGTCCGCAGCCGGCCCGCGAGCCCCCGCCCAGCTGACGCCGGCCCCAGCCGGGGGCGGCGGCCGCGGCTCAGGCCGCGGCCGTGGCCAGCTCTGCCAACCGCGCCGGGCCCAGGTTGCCACCGGTGATCACCGCTACGGTCCGCCCGGCCGGTAGCTCCCCGCGACGGTGCCGCCAGGCCGCCGCCGACACCGCCCCGCTGGGCTCCACCACCAACCGTGCCTCGGTCAGCAACGCCCCGGTGGTCTCGAGGATCTCCTCCTCCGTGACGGTCAGGATGCCGGCGAGCCGGGCGGTGAGGTGGGCCAGCGTCAGCTCCGAAAGCTGGGTTCGCAGGCCGTCCGCGACGGTCTGGTAGGTGCGCTCGGCCGGCCACGGCCGCAGCTCCCCGGCGGCCAGCGACTCTTGCGCGTCCGCGGCGAGCGCCGGCTCGACGCCGATCACGTGGGCCCGCGGCAGCCGCGCCGCCAACGCGGTCGCCACGCCGGCCGCCAGCCCGCCCCCGCCGACCGGCACCAGCACCGTCGACACCTCGGCGTCGGCATCGGCGATCTCCCCACCGACGGTGCCCTGGCCGGCGATCACGTCGGCGTGGTCGTAGGGCGGAATCATCGACAGCCCATGCTCGACCGCGAGCTGCTCGGCGCGCCGGGAACGCTCGGCCGGCGGCACCAGCACCACCTCGGCGCCGAGCTGGCGGGTCGCCTCGATCTTGTGCGGGCTGGCGACGTCGGGCATCACCACCGTCGCCGGGGCGTCGAACACGCGGGCCGCGTACGCCACCGCCTGGGCATGGTTGCCCGACGAGTGGGTGACCACTCCGGCACCCCGCTGCGCTGCGGAGAGCCGGGAGATCGCGACGTAGGCACCGCGGATTTTGAAGGATCCGGTGGGTTGCAGATTCTCCGGCTTCAGCCACAACTCGGGCGACCATGGGCTCGGCAGCAGCGGAGTCGTGACCGCCACGTCGGCGAGCGTCGCGGCGGCGGCGGCGACCTCGGCCGCCGTCACCAGGGTGGCCCCGGTGCCCATCATCGCCTCAGCTCCGCTCTGGATTCTTCACCCGCGGCGTCGATGCCCGGCGAGTCGATCTCGTCTTCAAAATATCGAGGGCGGGCGATAGCGAGGCCGGCGACCGCCTGGATCAGGATGGTGGCGATCAGGAACCCCAGTGGCGCCACCCACCCGCCGGTCACTCCATAGAGTACGCCAACCAGCAACGGCCCGAAACCGGCGACAAGGTAGCCGGCGCTCTGGGTAAAGGCGGAGAGCGAGACCGTCCCCACCGGGGTCCGCGACCGAAGGCCGATCAACGTCAGCGCGAACGGGAACGCCGCCTGACCGACCGCGAGCAGGCCCAGCCACAGCAGCGCCGGGCTCGCCGGGCTCACCGCCAACCCCGTGTACCCCGCCACGCTCGCGGCGGCGAGCACCAGCACCACCGGGCGCAGGTCCTTGACCGCTGCGGCCACCGTCGGGATGACGAACGCGAGCGGGATCCCGAGCAGCGTCACCGCCGCCACCGCCAGCCCTGCCGCGGCCGGCGAGTAGCCGGCGTCCCGGAACAGCACCGCCAGCCAACCCATGATCGCGTAACCGTTGAGCGCCTGCGCGCCGAAGTGGATAGCCATCAGCCAGCCGAGCCTGGTCCGCACCGGCGCGGGACGGCCCGGGCGCGACACATCGGACCGCCCGCCCGGCCGGGCGGCGTACTCGGGGCTGGGCCGCCGCCGCGGGGTCCGGTCCCGCCACGCCGCCGGCAGCCACGCCACCGCGGCCACCAGCGCCAGCAGGGCCCACACGCCGATGCCAACCCGCCACGACCCGGTAACCTCCGCCACCGGCACGGATGCTCCGGCTGCGGCCGTGTTGCCCAGGATCATCGACATCGTGTACGCCCCGGTGAGCATCCCGATCCGGGTCGGAAAGTAGAGCTTGACCAGCATCGGTAACAGCACGTTCGAGATCGCGATGCCGGCCAGCGCGAGCGCGCTACAGGCCAGGAAGACCGCGGCAGAATCGGTGCTGGCCCGGGCCGCCGTCCCGGCCGCGAGAACCACCATCGCGATGGTCAGGATCCGGGCGGGCGGGTAGCGCCGCACCAGCCAGGGGGCTGCCCCGCCGACCAGGCCGAAGCTGATCGTCGGCAGCATGGTGGCCACGCCGGCCAGCGCCGGTGAGAGCCCTACCTCTTCGCTCACCTCAGTCAGCAGCGCCCCGAGGCTGGTCACCGGGGTCCGGAGGTTGAGGGCGACCAGGACCAGGCCGAACCCGACCAGCGCGGCGAGTAGCCGAGAGCGGCCGGGCGCCCCCACGGCGCCGGTCAGACCTCGGTGACGTCGGCCAGGATGACGCTGACGTTGTCGGGCGCGCCGGCCGCCAGGGCGAGGTCGATCAGCTGCTGCGCGCAGCTCGCCAACTCGTTCTGCTCGGCCAGCGTATGCGCGATCGCCCCGTCGTCGACGTAGTCGCTGAGCCCGTCGCTGCAGAGCAGGTAGCGGTCGCCCGGCCGGGGGGTCACCACCGCGAACGACGGGTTGATCCCCGCGCCGTGCACCGCCTGGGTCACCAGCGCCCGCTGCGGGTGGGCCCGCGCCTCCGCCGGCGAGATCAACCCCTGGTCGACCAGCCCCTGCACATAGGTGTCGTCACGGGTCAACTGCGTAAGCTGCCCGCCCCGCCACGCGTACGCCCGGGAGTCTCCGACGTGCACCAGATCCAGGCCGTCGCCGTCGGCGAGCATCGCCGTCAGGGTGGTGCCCATGCCGGCGAGGTTGGGGTCGGCCTCGATCGCGTCCCGGATCCCCTGATTCGCGGCGGCTACCGCCGCCCGTAGCGCCTCGGCGGGGCGCTCCGGACGCGGATCCTGATCCAACTCGGCCAGGGTCCGGATGACGATCTCGCTGGCGACCTCGCCGGAGGGCCCACCACCGACCCCGTCGGCGACGGCGACCAGGTTGGGCCCGGCGTGGACCGCGTCCTCGTTGTTCTCACGGGCCTTGCCGCGGTCACTGACCGCCACGGTACGAAGGATCACGCTCATGACAGCAGTCTGCCCGATCGGCGCCAGTACGTCTCGACGCAGGCTCCACTCCGGCCCGGCCAGTCGCCGCGGCGACCTTCACCGGCCGGCCGGCAACCACCTTCCCGGCGGCGGCAATGCTGGGGTTGTCGAGCCGACCGGCGGCTCAGCCGCCGCCGGAACCGTCCGTGTCGTCCAGCCGGAATCCGACCTTTAGGCCGACCTGAAAGTGGCCGATCTCCCCGTCCTCGATATGCCCGCGGATCTCCGTAACCTCGAACCAGTCGAGGTTACGCAAGGTCTGCCCGGCCCGATCGAGACCGTTGCGTACGGCGTGGGTGATCGACTCCGGGGAGGTGCCGACGATCTCGGTTACTCGATACGTATGCTCCATGGTCTCCCCGGTACCCCACAGCGGGCGCCCTTATGCCGACGGCTCGGTGACCGGCCGGCGCGGGCGCCCGCTGCTGACTCAGCTCAGCGGCTGAGCCGCTGGTACCGGCGCACCGCCAGCGGGGCGAAGATCGCTATCAACAGCAGCGGCCAGAGCACCGCGAGCAGCACCGGATGCTGCGCCGGCCACGACTCGGAGGCGGGCAGGCCCGGATTGCCGAACAGTTCCCGGGTGGCCGCCGCGGTGGCCGAGAGCGGATTCCACTCCGCGACCACCCCGAGCCAGCGCGGCAACAACTCCGGGGCCACGAAGATGCTCGACACGGCGGTGACCGGGAACGCCAGCGGAAAGACGATCACCCCGACCGTGTCCGGGTTACGCACCAGCAGCCCGAGATAGATCCCCACCCAGCTGAGCGCGGTCCGCAGCAGCAGCAACAGCCCCACCGCCGCGACCGCGTCACCGAGGCTGTTCCGCCACTGCCAGCCCACCAGCAGTCCGCACACCACCAGCACTGACAGCTCCAGCAGCGCCCGCACCAGATCGGCCAGGCAACGACCGACCACCAGCGCCGAGCGGGCCACCGGCAACGACCGGAACCGGTCGATGACGCCCCGGCTGGCGTCCAGCGCCATCCCGCTGGCGGTCGCCCCCAGGCCGTAGAGCATGGTCATCGCGAACACCCCGGGCAACAGGAACTCCCGGTAGTCACCGCCGCCGGGCACCATCATCGCGCTGCCGAACACGTAGCCGAACACCAGCACGAAGATGATCGGCAGGCTGAAGTAGACCGCCAGCTCCGCCGGATCCCGGATCACATGGGACACGTACCGCCGGCCCATCACCCAGCCGTCCACCACCGTCGCGGTCATGCCGGCACCTCCTGCCCGGTTCGCTGCGGAGCCCCAGTGAGCTGCAAAAACGCCTCGTCGAGAGTGGGTCGACGCAGCCCGATGTCCACCACCGCGACCTGCGCCTCGGAGAGCGACCGGACGGCCGCGGTGAGCGCCCCGATCCGGTCCGCGACCGGCGCGCTGAGCCGGCGGGTCTCGGGATCGAGCTCCGGTGCCGCGCCGCAGATCCGGCCGAGGATCCCGGCGGCGAGATCGAGCTGCTCCCGGTCGTGGACGACCACCTCCAGCCGGTCACCCCCGATCCGTGACTTGAGCTCGTCCGGCGTCCCCTCGGCCACCACCCGACCGGAGTCGATCACCGCCAACCGGGCCGCGAGCTGGTCCGCCTCCTCCAGGTACTGCGTGGTCAGCAGCACCGTGGTACCCGCGGTGACCAGCGACCGGACCGCTTCCCACACCTGGTTGCGGCTGCGTGGATCCAGGCCGGTGGTCGGCTCGTCCAGGAACAGCAGCTGCGGCCGGCGGATCAGGCTGACCGCCAGGTCCAGCCGCCGGCGCATGCCGCCGGAGTACTGCCCGGCCGCCCGGCCCGCCGCCGCCGTAAGGTCGAACCGCCCCAGCAGCTCGTCGGCGCGCTGCTTAGCCTGCCGCGCCGAGAGCCGGTTCAGCCGTCCGAACAGGATCAGATTCTGCCGGCCGCTGAGGATCTCGTCCACCGCCGCGTACTGGCCGGTCAACGCGATCCGCTCGCGTACCTGGTGCGGCTGGCGCAGCAGGTCGTAGCCCGCCACCCGCGCCCGGCCCTGGTCCGGACGCAGCAGGGTCGACAGCGCTCGGACCGCGGTGGTCTTGCCCGCCCCATTCGGGCCCAACAGCCCGTAGACCATGCCGGGCGGGACCCGCAGATCCAACCCGGCTAGCGCATGAACATCGCCGTACCGCTTGCGCAGCTGCTCGGCGACGACCACATCATCGTCTCGATTCATGCCGCAACGGTGACGCCCACCGCTGACCGGCTCCGCACCGTTCGCTGACCGGGTGGGCACGGGCGCCCGGCGGGGCGGCTACTCGCCGAGCAGGACCCGGCGCGCAGCCTCCGGGGGGAGTGCGGCGACCGCCTCGTACAGCTCCGCGAACCGCTCCCGCCCCAGCCGCTCCACGACCACCGCCGTCCGCCCCGGCCCCGGCCACCCCTGGGTGAATCCGTCGCGCGCGAGCACCGAGGCCGCGCCGAGGACCCGGGCTGCCCGTGCCGGGTCGCCATCGGCCAGCGCCTGGTCGAGCGCCGCGCTGGCGAGCTCTCCTAACGCTGGCACCGGCGAACGCAGCGCCGCGGCCCAGTACTCGCGGGCCTGGGCGGGCCGTTGCTGCCGGGCGGCGATCGCGCCGAGCACCACCAGAATCCCCGACCGGGTCGCCTCGCCAGCGAAGCCGCCGGTGGGGCACGCCGCCAACGCCTGCTCCGCCAGCTCGCGCCCCAGCGCCACGTCGCCCCGGTCGAGGGCGACGACGGCCTCGCCGACCCGGGCGCTCGCCACCAGCTCCGGCGCGCCCGCCCGCGCCGCCAGCTCGGCCGCCCGACGCAGGTCGGCGGCGGCGCCGGTCAGGTCTCCGGCGGCCCGCCGGTTTTCCCCTCGCACCCGCAACACGTCGGCCATATCCACGATGGAGTCGAGTTCACCGGCGAGCCGCAGCGCCTCGTCCAGGTCGGCGATGCCGGCGGCGGGCTCCCCCCGATACCGCGCCAGCTCAGCCTGATTGGCCAGGGTCACCAACATGCCCCACCGTTCACCCAACTCGCTGAAGATCGCGCCGGCTTCGGCTAACAGCTTCGCCGCCTGCGCCCACTCCCGCCGCCAGGCCTGCACTATCGCGATCCCGAGCGGACTGAGCCCGCGGATCCACGGCTCGCTGGCGAGTTCGAAGTGCGCGGTGATCAGCTCGACCAGCTCCGCCGGCTCGCCCCGAGGCGGCCCAGCGGCCATCGCGCTGAGGTAGTAGAGGAAGGGCTGACGAAACGGTCGCCTCGTCCGGACCGCCAGCGCCTCTGCGGACCAGTAGGCCGCCGAGACCGTCGGACGCTGCCTGCTGCCGGCCGCCGCGATCAGGACGCAGACGGCGTACTCCTCCGGCAGGTCGGCGGCGGGGTGGCCATCGCTCGGTGGCTCCGCCGGCGCCGGACCGATCGCCGCGGACAGCTCCTGGGCGAGCCGGGCCGCCTCGCCTAGCAGACCCCGAAGCCACCAGTACATCGCCAGCGCCGAGCACAACCCCAGGGCGGTGGCGAGGTCGCCGGCGCCGGTGGCGTTGCGCAGCGCGGTGTGCAGATTGTCCCGCTCCGCGTCGAGCCGGGCCAGCCACTCCAGCTGGTCGGCGGTGCGCAGGTACGGGTCGGCGGTGCGCGCCAACTCCAAGTAGTACCCCGCATGGGCCCGCCGCAGCTGCTCCTGCTCCCCGGCCGCGAGCAGCCGCTCGGCACCGTAGGCCCGGATCGTCTCCAGCATCCGGTAACGATCCCCGAAGCGTTCCACAATCGACTTGTCCACCAGGCTGGTAAGCAGCTCCAGCGAATCCTCGCCCGACCCGGCGGCGACCCGCTCCACGGCATCGATGGTGGCACCGCCGGCGAAGACCGCTAGCCGCCTCGCCAGCACCTGTTCGGGTTCCCGCAGCAGGTCCCAGCTCCACTCCACCACCCCGCGGAGGGTCTGATGCCGGGGCTCGACGGTGCGATCCCCCCGGGACAGCAACCGGAACCGGTCGTCGAGCCGCTCCGCAACCTCGGTGTAGGTCAGGGACCGGAGCCGGGCAGCGGCGAGCTCGATCGCCAGCGGCAACCCGTCCAGGGTGCGGCAGATCGTCGCGGCCACCGCAGGGGGGATCGCCGACCCCGGCGCCACATCGGCGGCCCGGTCCAGCAACAGGCGTACCGCTGGCGAATCGGCCGCCGTGGCGGCGTCGGCCGGCGGCAGGGCCAGCCCACCCAGCGGCAGCAACGCCTCCCCGGTGATGCCGAGCGGCTCCCGGCTGGTGGCGAGGATCCGCAGCTGGCCACAGGCGCTCAACAGCCGCGCGCTGAGCGCCGCGACCGCCTCGATCACCTGCTCGCAGTTGTCCAGCACCAGCAGCATCGGCTGCTCTTGCAGGGCAGTTATCAGCCGCGCCACCGGGTCCTCCGGGGCCACCGAGCTAGCCGAGCTCCCGGCCAGCCCGCGCAGACCGCTCTCCCGCAGCCCGAGCGCGGCCAGCACCGCCCCGGCCACCTCGCCGCCGCCGCTGACCGGCGCCAGCTCCACCAGCCGGGTAGGTCCGTCGGCGAGCGCGGCCCCGGCCGCGCTCAGGGCGAGCCGGGTCTTCCCTACGCCGCCCGGTCCGGTGACCGTGACCAGCCGAGAAGTAGCCAACAGCGTGGCGAGCTGCGCCAGCTCAGCGTCCCGGCCGACGAAGCTGGTCAGCGGGGCCGGCAGCGGCGGTTCGCTGCGCTTCGGCAGGCCCGCCGGTGGGGTCTCGCTCGGGGCCGCCGGCCCCAGCACCTCGGCGTCTCCCCGCAGGATCGCCCGATGCACCTCCCGCAGCTGCGGCGACGGATCGACGCCGTACTGGTCGGCGAGGGTACGGCGGGCGGCCTCGAAGGTGGCCAGCGCCTCGGCCGGCTGCCCGGTCGCGGCGAGCGCCCGCAGCAGTTGTGCCCACAGTCGTTCCCGCGCGGGCTCGTCGGCGAGCAACCGGCGCAGCTCCGGCAGCACCTCCTCGGCCTCGCCCAACTGCAGCCGGGCCTCGATCCGCTGCTCGACCGCGGTGTGACGCTGCTCGTCGAGGTGCGCCACCCACGCCGGGGCGAACGGGGCGTCGGCGACGTCGGCGAGCGCGGGTCCCCGCCACAGCGCCAGCGCCTCCGCCAGCCCGGCGGCCGCCGCTGCGTACTCACCGGCGGCGACGGCGCGTCGACCGGCATCGGTGAGCCGCTGAAACTGGTGCGCGTCGACCAGCTCCGAGGCCACCGCCAGCCGGTAGCCGGCGGGCGGCGACTCGACCGGCGGGTCGTCGCCGAGGACCCGCCGCAGCCGCGACACCTGCGACTGGAGGGCGTTCGCCGCGCCGGCCGGGGGCTCGGCCCCGTAGAGGTCGTCGATCAGGCGTTCGGTGGTGACCAGCCGGCCGGCGTCGAGCAGCAGCCGGACCAGTAGCGCGCGGAGCCGCCGGCCGCCCAGTGCCGGGACCTCCCCGCGGTCGAGCCACACCTGGGTGGGGCCCAGGATTCCGAATCGCATCCGCTGATTCTCCCGCTACCTGGCCGGTACTCCTAACCCGACGCGTGATCATGGGGTTAGGGACCGAATTCAGCGGGGTTCATGTACCTAGGTCCATGATCGGCCGTTAGGGGGGTCAGTCTGCCGGCGGGCCGAACCCGTACCGCTGCAGGATCTGCTGGCCGTCCGGGCTGATCAGGTAGTCCCGGAATGATCGGGCCACCGCCGGGTGTGCCGCCGCCAGCGGAACCACCCCGCCCTGGTCCAACAGCTGGTAGTAGCGCGCCGGCACCTCCCGCCACTGCCCCACATCCCGCCGCGGGCCGGCTGCCACCTGGGCCAGCGCGATCAACCCGGCGTCAGCCTCCCCCTCCGCGACCAGGTCGGCCGCCTGCCCGACGCTGTCGCCGAGCAGCAGCCGGCCGTCAAGTTCGTCGTACAGCCCGGCGTTGCGTAGCGCCGCCTCGGCGGCCCGTCCGTAAGGGCTGTCGGCGGGGTCCGCGATCGCCACCCGCTCGGCGTCGCGCAGCGCCGCCATACCCCGCGTGGGGTCGACCGGTGACTGGTCGCCGGCCCAGAGCGCCAGCCGGCCCTGGGCATAGCGGAACAGGTCGGTCTCGGGCGCCTCCCCGTCGTCGACCAGCCGCTGCGCGTACGCGATGTCGGCGGCGAGGAAGACCTCGTACTCCGCACCGTCGGTGAGCTGCTGATACAGCTCGCCGGAGGAGCCGTACGACACCTCCACCTTGACCCCGGACCGGTCGGCGGTGAAGCCCTCGGCCACGGCGCCCAGGGCGTACTGCAGGTCGGACGCGGCGGCGACCCGCAGCGTCACCTGCGAGCGCCCCGGTCCGGCACAGCCCGCGAGCAGCAGCGCGGCCACCATTAGCACGCTGAGCCATCTCCGGGGCAGCAATCGCGGCCCCTGGATCATGAATGACCACATTACTCCCGGATTGACCGTCCGGCGGCGCCTTCGGGTAGGACGACTTGACGCTCCGGGACAGGGGGGGGGCGTATATTCGTGGGCGAATGTCTACACGCGTCCGGATATCCGGGGTCGAGCATAACCGCTACGGAAGGAGGTCCAATGACGAAGCGCCGCAAGGTCAGCAACCCGCTGGCGCTCGCGGTGCTCGCGTCGCTGCGGGAACGACCCATGCATCCGTACGAGTTAGCCATGGTCAACCGGGAGCGGGGCAAGCACAACAGCATGCCGATCAAGTGGGGCTCCCTCTACACCGTCGTGGAGAACCTGGAGAAACACGGCTACATCCAGGCCACCGAGACAGTCCGGGAGGGGCGCCGCCCAGAGCGGACCGTCTACGCGATCACCGAATCCGGCCAGGCGGAGCTCGTCGACTGGCTCCGGGAGCTGCTCGGCGTCCCCGAGAAGGAGTACCCGCGGCTCGTCACGGGGCTGTCACTCGCCGGCGTCCTGCCGCCCGACGAGGTGGTGGCGCTGCTGCGCAGCCGGATGGACGCGCTACGCACCCGCATCGCCACCGATCAGGAGAAGCTCGACGAGATCTCGGTTACGGTGCCCCGGCTCTTCCTGATCGAGACCGAGTACGAGCTGGCGTTGTTGCGCGCCGAGTTGACCTGGCTGGACTCACTGATCGAGGAGATCGAGGCCGGCACCCTGCCCGGCATGCCGCTCTGGCACGCCTTTCACACCGAGGGCATTACCCCGACGCAGGCCCTGGAGCAGTACCAATGACGCCCGCCAGCGCCGGCCTCCCGACCGGAAGGGGCGCCATGGTTCAACAACCGACATCGCAACAACGCCAGACGGCGCTGGACCAGCTCACTGCGGCCGTCGAGGCGGGCCGCCTCACGCTGGACGGATTCAGCGACCGCACCGCCGCGGTCTACCGCGCCACCACCCCGGCTGAGCTTGCCACGGTCGTCCACGATCTGCCGCCCCTCCCGGTCGGCGTCGAGCCGGCCGTCGTCGAACACACACCGGTGGGCGCGGTGAAGCGCGGCGGCCGGTGGCTGGTGCCCGCTCGGGCCGCGATCACCACCACCGTCGGCGCGATCAAACTCGACCTCGTCGGCGCCGAGCTGCCCACCGACGGGGCGGAGGTGCTGGTACGGGCCCGGGTCGGCACCATCAAGGTGTGGCTGCCGGACCGCTGGCGGGTGGAGATCTCCGGGACCTCTACCGTGGGCGGCCGCCGGATCGAGGAGAACCACCCCCACACCGCGGCCGACGCACCGGTGCTCCGACTGCGGCTCGACACCACCGTCGGCACCGTCAAGGTCTACCGCACCTGACACATCTCCTTATGACCTGAATTCAGGTCAACTACAATAATCGACCACCGCGTCCACTCCTACCGACCGGCGTAAGGTGACTACTCCGGCCAGTGGGGGGAGACCACCCGGGCCAGGAAGTAGATCGCGCCAGTGCGGCGGTGCCGCACCAGCACCAGGAACGGCCGATCCACGTGGAACGGCACCGGCGTGCTGAGATCCATCGACACGGTCCGCATCACCACCGCGGTCGCCGCCGCCCCCTCGAACCCCTCCTCGTCGACCTTCACCACCGCCTTGTGCAGCACCAGATCGAGGAAGATCCGCTCGTCTTCAGTGACGCCGGTGAAGTCGGCCCGGCCCGGCTGGAACCCGGTCACCACCCCCAGCGCCCGGAGCGGGTCATTGAGGACCGCCGCGCTCTCGACCCGGAACCGGGGCAGGGCCAGCTCCAGCTTGGACGACTTGGCCGACCGTTGCAGCGCCAGCACCAGCTCCGGTGGCGGCGGTGCCGGGTCGGCCCCGGCCGGTGGCAGCAGGATGTCCACCGCCACCGTGCTGGCGGTGGGCAAGCTCGCCAGGCGCCAGCCGTCGGCGGCGGCGTACGGCACGCGCTCCTGCAGCCGCATCGTCGGAACCTCGCGGACGCCCTCCGGGGCGTGGAACGGCGCCGGCTTGGTGGCCGACTCCGCAAAGGCGGTCAGCCAGGCGATCTTCAGGTAGAGGGCGTTGACGATCACCGCGGCGGTGTCCCGGCTGAGCATGCCCGGCTGGAGCAGCTCCCGGATCAGCCCGCGGGTGGTCTGCTCGACGTCGTCGTTGATCTCCCGCCGGGCGTCGTCCGGGTGGTGCCGGAAGTCCGCACCGTGCACCGCGCCGCCGGGCTGGCCGGTGACCTGCCGCTGGTAGTCGTCTCGGCACCGCAGCCGCTGGTCCAGCCAGAGCGAGTTGGCGACCGCCACCTCGGCATCTGGCAGCGTCGCGGAGGCCGCCAGCTGCTCGGCGAGCGCCGGCAACGACTCGCCACCGGCGAGCGCCCGGGCCAGCTCGTCCCGGGTGGCGCCGCGGGCCCCGGCCGCGGCCAGGCCGAGCGCCGCCGCGACCGAGTAGGGCGACCAGCCCAGGTTCCCGGTCTCCGGCAGCTGGCGGTGCAGGGCAAGAGCGGAGTCCAGATGCGCCCGTTCCATAGCCGCCAGCGTAGTCCGCCGGGCGCCGGTCAACCGACCTGTGCCCGTAACCGTTCGGTGTCCGCGTCCCCCCAGCCCGGTGGATCCAGCACCGTGACCCAACCGTCCACGACGCTGGCCCGGTAGCTGTGGCCGTACCCGTCGGGTGGCTCAGTGGAGCGTAGAAGGTCGACGGTGACCTGCCAGAACGTCACCACCGGCAGCCAGTGCGCGGCGGCTGGGCGGTCTGGATGGCGCGGCTGACTCAGCCACTCTGGCCGCTGGTAGAGCAGGCTCGGCCGCCACCACACCACCGGGTCGGTGAGGTTCTGCAGATAACCCACCCGGGCCCCGGTCGCGCCGGCCGCGCCGTCGGGCAGGAACCGCACCGGGACGTCGGCGGCGAGGTCAGGCCGCCAGACCGGGCTGGCCGGTTCCCGCTCCGCCACCACCTGGGCCCGGATCGGGCTGGTGTGCGGACCGCCGGCGAGCAGCGCGGCGTCGACCGTGTCGAGCAAGTTGGTCAGCTCGCCGAAGGCGCTCTCGGTGCCGTAGGCACCGAGACTCTCGCCGTAGACGACCAGCTGCGGACGGCTCGCCGCCGGTTGCTGGTCGAGCCACCGCCGCACCGCCGTGATGGTCGCGGCGGCTGACTCGGCCACCGCCCTGCGCTCGGTCAGGAACGACAACCAGCTCGGCAGCTCCGAATACTGCACCGCCACCACCGCGGTGTCGCCCCCGTACAGGTACTCCACGGTTTCCGCCGCGACCGGGTTGACCCAGCCGGTGCCGGTGGTGACCACCACCGCCACCACCTGCCGGTCGGACGCGCCGGTCCGCACCAGCTCATCGACCACCAGTTGGGCCCGGGCGGCCGGGTCGGGGGCGGAGTCGCGACCGACATAGATACGGATCGGCTTCCGGACCGGACCGTCCACTCCCCGGAAGG
Organism: Natronosporangium hydrolyticum; assembly: GCF_016925615.1. Taxonomy (NCBI): domain Bacteria; kingdom Bacillati; phylum Actinomycetota; class Actinomycetes; order Micromonosporales; family Micromonosporaceae; genus Natronosporangium; species Natronosporangium hydrolyticum. Next base: position 239,467 of record NZ_CP070499.1, on the reverse strand, counting down.
CGGCGAAGCCGGCGAGGTCGGCGGTGGTGACCGCCCCGGTCACGAACTCCTGCCCGGGACCGGCGAGCGTCTCCCACGCCACCTGCGAACCGGGGCCACCGGAACGCAACCACGAATTCGGACGGGTGAGTTCGACCGGGGCGCTACTCGCCCACGCCGCCCGGTGCTCGCGCAGCTCCACCGCGCCGACCGCGGCGACCCCGGACCCGTCGGCGGCGAGCAGCGTGGCGAGCAGGCCGGCGAGCACCGGCGCGGTCCGGACCGCGAACCGCCCCCGCGGCGGCAGCAGCAGCCCGGTCCGGGCGACGATCCGGGCCGGCCGCCGCAGCGTTCCGGCGAGCTCACGCGCCAGCAGCCGGAGCAGCCGGGCCACCAGGAGCAGCAGCCCGCCGAGACCGCCGGCCACCAGCACCACCGGCACCGGCCGCCAGTCCACATCGGTCATGCCGGTCAGTTGCCGCAGCTCGCGCTGCCACCCGCCGGCCAGCCACAGCGACAGCGACAGCACGACGACCGCGGACGCCGCCGTCACCCACCAGGTACGGGCACCGGGGCGGGGCAGCGACGGCCGGCCCCGGCGCACCAGCGCACCGATGGCGGCCCCCGCTCCGTAGCCGATCCCCAGTAGGAGTCCACTCAGGATGCCCTGCAGCAGCCAGTCCCGGGGCAGCAGCGAGGGGGTCAATGAGGCGCAACCGGTGAGGACGGCGACGACGCTGCCGGCGAAGCTCAGCGGGCGCGGCCCGGACTCTGACTCACGCATCCGCCACCACCGGCTCGCCCCTGCCGAGCACGATCAACGCCAGGCTGTGCAGCGCCACCCCACCGGGCCGGTGGTAGTCGCCGTGGCTCGCCCCACCACCGTCGAACCGGTCTGCCCCGAACTCCGGCGACACCGGGTCGCGGCCGAACCCGACCCCGGCCAGCCGCACCGACGGCACGAACCGGATCCAGTCCCGGTCGCTGCGGCCGGCCCACACCCGCGCCGACGTCCCCAGCTCGGCCACCGAATCAGCACCCACCCCGGGGCTGCCGTAGAGGACCAGCTCCGCCACTGCCAACTCCGCCTCAGCCAGCGCCGGCACGGCCGCGGCGCACAGCACCGAGCCGTAGCTGTGGCACAGCAGGCTCACCGGGGCTTCCTGGTTCACCTGGTCCAGCAGGTCCATGGTGCGGCGCAGCCCCGGCACCGCGTCGTGGGCGAGCTGCGCGGTGAGCACGTCCGGGCTCAACCCCTGCGGCGGGCCGTACCCCAGCCACGCCACCACCGCCACCGGGGTCTCGGGGGCGAGCTGGCGCGCCTGGGCGGCCAACGCCTGCGCACCGCCCCCGGGCCCGCTGCCGGCGGCGAAGCTGTCCAGGGTGGTGTGTGCCCCCGGCACCAGCACCGCGATCCGTTCCGCAGCGGCCAGATCGCCCACCACCGCCACCGCCCGCCCGTCGCCGCGGGCGTCGAACTCCAGCAGGTCCCACCCGGCCAACCCGGTCAGCGTCGCGGCCCGGTCGGCGTCCCCGGCCGCCTCGGCCACTGCGAGCGCCTCACCCACCGCCGTACCCGTGGCGACGTAACGAGCGGGCAGATTCTCTCCGGTCACCGCCGGAAACGGGGGCGGCGCCGGGTAGGCCACCGCCGGCGCCACCGGACCTACCAGGCCGGCCAGCAACGTGACGGTCAGCGTCGCCGCGGACGTTCGTCGAAGCAATCTCCACATGCCACCGACGCTAGAAAGCATCGGGGGTAGTCGACGTCACCCGCCGATCGGAACCTCGCCGTGCTACCGCAGGGTGATCAGGCCGGTCTCGAAGGCGTAGACGATCGCCTGGGGGCGGTCCCGCAGCCCCAACTTGGCCAGGATCCGGCCGATGTGGGTCTTGATGGTCTGCTCCGACAGCACCAGCTGGGCGGCGATCTCGCCGTTCGACAGGCCCTGCGCGACCAGCGAGAGCACCTCGGTCTCCCGCTCGGTGAGCTCGCCGAGACTGGCCCGGTTCGGCGACCGGGGCGCCCCCAGCCGGGCGAACTCGCTGATCAGCCGCTTGGTCACGCCCGGCGCCAACAGCGCGTCGCCCCGCGCCACCACCCGAACCGCCTCGGCGAGCTGGACCGCGGAAGCATCCTTGAGCAGGAAACCGCTGGCGCCGGCCCGCAGCGCTTCGTAGACATAGTCGTCGAGGTCGAAGGTGGTCAGCACCAGGATCTTCGGCGCCTCGGCAGGATCCACAGCGTCGCTACGCAGGATCTCCCGAGTGGCGGCCAAGCCATCCATCACCGGCATCCGGACATCCATCAAAATCACATCGGGCCGCAGCTCGGCGCTTTTGCGCACCGCCTCGGCCCCGTCGGCGGCCTCCCCCACCACCTCGATATCCGGCTGCGCGCTGAGGAAGATGCTGAACCCGGTCCGGACCATCCCCTGGTCGTCGGCGATGAGCACCCGGATAGTCATCGCGGCTCCTCGGTCGACGGGTCGGCCAACGGCAGCATAGCGACGACCGAGAACCCGCCCGCCGTGGTCGGCCCGATGGTGAGCGTGCCACCCCAGGCGCTGACCCGCTCCCGCATACCGGTGATGCCCTGGCCGCGGCGCTCCCGCGGCGACCGGTCCCCGCCCGCCGGCGGCGGGTCGTTCTCCACCCGCAACGTCAACTGCTCCCGGCCGTAGTCCACCCCGACCCGTACCGGTGCTCCCGGCGCGTGCTGGAGCGCGTTGCTCAACGACTCCTGCAGCAGCCGGTAGGCGGAGAGCCCCACCCCGCGCAGGCTCGCCGGCGGCCGGCCGCTGGTGGTCACCGTGATCGGCAACCCCGCGGCCCGGAACCCGGCCAGCAGCTCGTCGATCTCGGCGAGGTCCGGCTGCGGTGCGGTGTCCGGGGTGTCATCCCGCTGCCGCAGCACCCCCAGCACCCGCCGCAGCTCGGTGAGCGCCTCCAGCGCGGTGGCGCGGATGCCGGCCAGCTCGGTGCGCAGCGCCGCCGGATCGTCCGGCGCCTTGATCGGCGCGGCCTCGGCCTGGATCGCGATCACCGACATGTGGTGGGCGACCACATCGTGCAGTTCCCGCGCGATCCGTGCCCGCTCCTCCAGCACCGCCTGCGCCGCCCGCGCGTCCTCGGTCCGCAGCTCCTCCTCCACCACCTGCCGCTGCGCCGCCCGGCGGACCCGCACGTTGTAGCCGTAGATCAGGGCAGCGCCCATCATGATTGCGCCGAGGAACAGGATCGGGTCCGGGTGCAGGATCCACAACCCCAACACCGACACCAGCCAGACGCCGACGCTGACCCGGCGCTCGCACCGGACTCCGACCGAGTAGAGAATCAGCAGGTAGGTGAGCACCCCGCCAACGGGAACCGGGTTGACCCCGTCGCCGAACTCGGCACCACGGGCATCCCGGTAGACCACCGCGGCGAAGAAGATCGCTGGCACCGCCACCCGCCACGCCGCGAGCGGCCACCACTCCCGCAACAACAGCGGCACCGCAGCCGCGAACGAGGCGATGACCAGCAGCTCGGGGTCGGTCATCGGGGCGCCGGCCCGATAATCGGCGCTCACCAGCGCCGCGTTGGTGCCCGCGAATACCGCGATCGCGGTCAGTATCTCCAGCAACACGACCACGTCGATCGTGCGGGTCCGCACATACCGGGTCAGGTGTTGCAACGCTGGCGGGGTACGCCAGACCGGCGGCGGCGAGGGCGGGTCGGCGACCCCGGTCACCAGCGCCCCGGTGAACGGCCGGGTCACCGCCCGGGCAGCCCGGACCGGCCAGGCCCGCCGCCGCCCGGTGGACTGCGCTGCTTCTACCACCGCACCAGCCTAGGCACTGCGACGCACCACCCGCGTGCTACCACCGGGTGATCCCCGGCCTCATACCCAGGGGTCAGGCTCGGTGCCGAGACAAGATCCGGCCCCAGTGCGGTGGTCGAGCCACCACACCGGGGCCGGGTCGCGGGGATCGGCTCAGCTCACCGAGCAGGCCGTGCCGTTGAGCGCGAAGTCGCTCGGCGTACCACCGCTGTTGTTGGCCAGGAAGCCGAAGCTGGCGCTGCCGCCATTGGCGGAGAGGTTGCCGTTCCAGGTGGCGTTGCTGACGCTCACCGACGAACCGCTCTGGCTGTCCACGCCGTTCCACAGCTGGATGATGTCCTGGCCACCATCGAAGGTCCAGGTCAGCTCCCAGCCGTTGATCGCCGAGTCGCTCTGGTTGGTGACCGTCACCTCGGCCTGGAAGCCGCTGCCCCAGTCGTTGGTGACGTCGTAGGCCACGTCGCAGTCGCCCGCCGGCTCACCCGGGCCCGGGTCATCGTCATCGCTCGGGGTGGTGAACGGCGCCGACTCGGTCAACGACGACACATCACCGGTGACGTCGTTACGCGCCCGCACCGCGATCGCGTAGCTGGTGTCCGGCGACAGGTCGGTCAACGCGGTCGAGGTGGCCGGCGGGGTGCCGGTCACCTCGGCCAGCACCTCGTTGCTCCCACCAGCGGTGTTCACCAGCTCGTACGCGGTCACGTAGCCGTCCGAGGCGCCCCAGCTCAGGCTGGCGCTAGTCGACGTGACGGTGGAGACGAGCGCCGGACCCGGCTGGGTCGGCGGCTCGGTCTCGTCGATCGGCTCGCCCGGGCCCGGGTCGCCCGGGTCACCGTCGAGGCCGGAGACCTCACCGTTACCGCCATCGAAGATCACATCGGAGCAGCTGAAGAAGTCCTCCGGGCTGTCCGACCGCACCCAGTGGATGAACATCAGGTGCAGGCCGCTGCGGTTCGACGGGAAGGCCATGTCCCAGTAGTAGTACTCCAACCCACCCGGGCCACCGCTCTGCGGCGGGTCCTGCTCGGTGTGGATCAGCTCCAGGTCGTCCCAGGAGAGCGGGGAGTTGGGGTTGTATCCGTCCTGGGTCAAGTAGACATCGAAGTGGCCAGGGTGGTGCGCCCAGTTGTTGTGCTGGATCTGGTAGCTCGCACCCGCCGTCAAGTGGGTCCGGGGCCAGTCGGTCCGCGGGGCGTTGTACGGCGAGAAGTCGTACGGCCCGGCGTCACCGCCGTCGCAGATCCGACCATCCGGGATCGACCCGACCGTGCCACCGTTGTTGGACGGGTGCAGGTTGCCGAACCAGTTGTACAGCGGGGTGACGCCGCTGTCGGCCACGGCGTCTTGGCAGGCCGGGTTGCTCGGCAAGATCTGCCCGCTGTCACTCACCCCGTCCAGCCAACAGAAGTATTGCCGGCTGCCGGGGAAGACGGTCGCGCCGTGGGCGCTGGCGGGGCTCGGGTTGACCAGCAGGCCACCGGCGATGGCGATCGCCGCGGCGCCCGCGATCGCGAGACCCCTACGCAGTAGTTTCACAGAGGTGTCCTTTCGGGGAGAGGTAACGAAGGTTGTCGCGTCGGACCCGCCCGTCCGACATAGACAAATTCACCCTCGCCGCAGCTGGCTCCCCGCGACTGCACCGCACATTACCGGAGTCACGCCCCGATGGGAATGGCTCCGCTGGGATCGCTCCCAAAAAGTACGCGGCCGGCCCGACCTACTGGCCGGGCCGACCGCTGTCGATCAGGACAGGACCACGTCCGAGCAGCTGAAGAAGTCCTCCGGGCTGTCCGAACGCACCCAGTGGACGAAGATCATGTGGTAGCCACTGCGGTCGGCGGGCAGGGTCACGTCCCAGTAGTAGTAACCGAGGCCGCCGGTGTCACCCTGCTGCGGCGGATCCCACTCGGTGTGGATCAGCTCCAGGTCCGCCCAGCGCAGTTCACTCTGGTCCCAGCCCTGTTGGGTGACGTAGACATCGAAGTTGCCGGGGTGGTGGGCCCAGTTGTTGTGCGTGAACTCGTACGTCTGACCGGCGTTCAGGTTGGTCCGCGGCCAGTCGTCACGCATGTCGCTGTACGGCGAGAAGTCGTACGGCCCCTGGTTACCACCGCTACAGATGGTGCCGTCCGGGATCGACCCCACGGTCCCGCCGTTGTTCTGCGAGTTGAGATTGCCGAACCAGTTGTACAGCGGAGTGGTGCCGCTCTGCTGCACCGCCGCGGCGCAGGCCGGGTTGGTCGGGGATATCTGACCATCATCCTGCATGCCATCCTCCCAGCAGAGGTACTGCCGGCTACCAGGGAACATGGTCGCTCCGTGGGCGGCCGCAGGAGTGGGGTTGACCAGCAGACCGGCACCGAGCGCGACGGTGGCGGCGGCGAGGGTCGCGGCGACTCTACGCATTCTCGTCACGATTGTGTCCTTCCATGGAGGTAAGCGAGATGCTTCACCCGCGCTGAGCCCCGTTGGCGGGTGGATCAACAACAAACCTCGTCGTAGCTGGCTCCCACGACGCGGACCAGCCTACCAATTGCCGCAAAGGATGTGAATGCGTCTATAACAATTCAGTTGGCCGAATAAGATCACGCGGCTGATCATGGCAACAGCCGCGGCGCGGGCGTAGTGTGGTCGGGCCCGGCCGAGTAGGGTTCCCCACATGAGCCTCTCGCATCGACTCAAGGCCCGGTTCCGGCGGTTCCTGGAGCGACCCGGGACGACGGTGGATCTTGCCCCGCTCAGCGCCCAACTGCCGGCGGTAGAGGCGCGCGGTGAAGAGCTGGCCGCGCTCGACGACGACGAACTGACCCGGGCCGCCACCGAAGCCACCGACCCGACCGAGATCTGCGCCATCGGCCGCGAAGCCGCCCACCGGGCGCTCGGCGAACGCGCCTTCGACGAGCAGGTGCTCGGGGTGCTGGCACTGCTGGCCGGGCACGTCACCGAGATGGCCACCGGCGAGGGCAAGACCCTGGTCGCCTGCATCGCCGGTTACGGGCACGTGCGCCGCGGCAACGGCCCTGTCCACGTGCTCACCGTCAACGACTACCTCGCCCGCCGCGACGCCGAATGGATGGCTCCGGTGTACCGGCTACTCGGCATCTCGGTCGGCTGGGTCACCGAAAACTGCACCCGGGAAGAGCGCCGGGAAGCGTACGGCAAAGACGTCACCTATGTCTCGGTCAGCGAGGCCGGCTTCGACTACCTGCGCGACCAGCTCGTCACCGACGTCACCGACCGGGTCAAGCCACACCTGGCCACCGCCATCGTCGACGAGGCGGACTCGATCCTGATCGACGAGGCCCGGGTCCCGCTCGTACTCGCCGGGTCGGTCACCTCCGAGCTCGACCCGCTGCACGCCGCCACCGCCCTCGTCCGCGGGCTGCGGCCGGAGGTCGACTACGAGGTCGCCGACGACGGCCGCAGCGTTGCTCTGACCGCCGCCGGCACCGCCGCGGTGGAGCAGACCCTCGGCGATATCGACCTCTACGCCGAAGAGAACGCGCAACAACTCTTCGCGGTAAACGTCGCCCTGCACGCCCACGCCCTGGTCCGGCGCGACGTCGACTACATCGTCCGGGACGGCAAGGTCGAGCTGGTCGACGAGTTCCGCGGCCGGGTCGCGCAGCGCCGCCGCTGGCCCGACGGCCTACAGGCGGCGGTCGAGGCGAAGGAAGGTCTGGACGCCACCGCCGAGGGCGAGGTCCTCGGCACCATCACCGTCGAGTCGTACCTCAGCCTCTACCAGCACGTCTGCGGCATGACCGCGACCGCTGTCCTGGTCGGCGACCAGCTGCGCGAATTCTTCAAGCTGGAGGTCGCGGTCATCCCGCGCCACCAGCCGCTGATCCGCTCCGACGAACCGGACCGGCTGTACGCCAGTCGGGAGGAGCGCGACGAGGCGCTGGTCACCGAGATCGTCTCCTGCCACGCCGACGGGCGTCCGGTGCTGATCGGCACCCAGGACGTCAAGGAGTCGGAGTCGCTCGCCGCCGCGCTCCGCGCCCGGGACGTCGAGTGCGTCGTGCTCAACGCCAAGAACGACGCCGAGGAGGCGGCGATCATCGCGGAGGCAGGGGCCAAGGGCCAGGTCACCGTCTCTACCCAGATGGCGGGCCGCGGCGTCGACATCCGGCTCGGCGGCAGCGACCAGAGCGAGTACGACGAGGTCTCGGAACTCGGCGGCCTGTACGTCATCGGCAGCGGCCGGCACGACAGCCGCCGGGTGGACGACCAGTTGCGGGGCCGCGCCGGCCGGCAGGGCGATCCGGGTGGCTCGGCCTTCTTCGTCAGCCTGGAAGACAACCTGGTGATCCGGCACGCCGCCGACATGATCCCGCCCTCGCCGCGGATGCACGCCGACGGGCTGATCGACGACCAGGACGTGGTGTGGGCGGTCGAGCACGCCCAGCGGGTGTCGGAGGGCGTCAACTTCGAGATCCACCGCAACACCTGGCGCTACAACGTGGTGATCGAACAACAGCGCAAGGACCTGGCGGCCTGGCGCGAGGAGCTGCTGACGACCGACGCCGCAGTCGAGCTGATCAAGGAACGGCTCCCCGAGGCGTACGACGAGGCGCTGCACCCGGGCCGCGCGGAAGCGGACGCCGACGCCGACGCCGACGCGGATGCGGATGCGGATGCGGATGCGGACGCGGATGCGGACGCGGACGCGGACGCTTCGTCGGACGCTGACACCGACGCGGATGCGGCGCCTTCGCCCAAGGGTTCATCGGACGCTTCGTCGGACGTTTCGTCGGACGTTTCGCCAGCGGCCGAGGCCACTGACGGGGCCGAGGACGACGAGACTGCGGCCGACGACGAGGCGGCAGACGACGGGGCCGCGGCTGAGCAGCGGGCAGAGACCGTCGCGCAGGCCGCCCGCCTGATCGCGCTGCACCACCTCGACCGGTCCTGGTCGGACCACCTCGCCTACCTCGCCGAGATCCGGGAAGGCGTCCACCTTCGGGCGCTCGGCCGGCTCGACCCCTTGGACGAGTTCCACCGGGCAGCGGTGCCCGCCTTCAACGAGCTGCGGGAAGAGATCGAGAGCCGAATCCTGGAGACCTTCGCCGAGGCTGACATCACCGAAGGGTGGGAGCCGGCCAACGTGAACTTGCTCCGCCCCAGCGCCACCTGGACCTACCTGGTCCACGACAACCCGTTCGGCTCCGAGTTGGAACGGCTGGTCAGCTCGGTCTCACGCAAACTCCGCTGACTCCGGCTGGTCGTCTACCGCTAGCCTCATGCATACCTTGGTTGGCTGGGGAGGGATCTTGCGTCCGGTTATGTCGGACATTCCAGGACGCAAGATCCCTCCCTGCCCAACCATGCTGGCACCGGCTCTATAGTGGCGGCCGGCGATCCCGTTTCCGCTCGGAGCGTCGGCGCTTCGCGGTCAGCCGCCGCTCCACCGCGCCCTTCGACGGTCGGGTAGGGCGACGGGGCCGCGCCGGCGGCGCCACCGCCGCAGCCAACAGCTCCACCAGCCGGCCAGCCGCCGCCCGCCGGTTCATCAGCTGCGAACGATGTTCAGCGGCGACCACGGTCACCACCCCGTCGACCAGCCGGCCGGCCAGCCGGCGCAGGGCGCGGTCCCGCAGCTGATCGGGCAACGCCCCACTGCGCGCCAGGTCGAAGCTCAGTTCAACCCGCGAGTCCGTGGTGTTGACCCCCTGACCACCTGGCCCACTGGCACGACTGAAGCGCCAGCGTAGCTCCCGGGCGGGCAGCGTCACACCGGTAACGATCTCCAGTCCGTCGTCCACCCATCCAGGATGCCGTACCGGCGGCGAGGGTTCGAAGTGTTAATCACCCGGAACGATCATGGGGTTCGGCACCGGATTTCCCGCCGACCAGGTACCTAGGTCCATGATCGCGCGTGGGAGAGGGTTAGCGGGGGCGGGGGATGATCGAGGAAGGCGGGTCGGTGGGTTGGGCGGCGCCGTGCAGCCGGACGAACTCCGGAGTCATCATCTCGATCGCCTCATCGGTGGCGGCGGCCGCCGCGGCCGGCAGCTCGCGTTGCCGCGCGGACCAGGCGACCCACGCCCGCAGCACCTGCGGCAGTGCCGCCACGTCGTCCTCGTTGAGCACCGCCCGGCGGTGGACCCAGTCCAGCAGGAACAGGCCCGCCACCGCGGGGCTCCAGCGCAGCGGGTCATGCTCCGGCGAGTCCCGGACGAAGTCGAGGATCAGCTGTACTGAGTAGCGCACCGCCTCGTCGCCGGGTCCGCCGTCGCCGGTGAGCGACCGGCCCGGCTCGGCGGCGAGAAACCCAGCCAGCAACTCCGCCGGATCGAGGTCGGCGAAGCCCGAAAGCCCGAACGGCGCGGTCCCGGAGACACCGTTACTCGCCTGCGGAAACGTCGCCAGCCGGGCGCTGGCGAGCAGCCGGTCGGTAGCCAGCGACCCACCATCGGGCAATGTGGACAAGTTGTCGGTGATCTCCAGCCGGAACTCCACCTGGGTCCGCATCACCGCCGGCGGGACCGATTTGAGCCAGACCAGATCGTCGCTGTCGGCGGCGCGGCGTACCTCGTCCAACAGTTTGTCCGCGGGCTCGCCGACGAACAGATCTTTCACGATGCCGATGTTGTGGTCGACCAGGATCACCAGCGCGTGCTCGCCACCGCCGGCCCCGGGCTCGTCATAGGCGAAGGTCGCCAGGTAGCTGGTCTGGTCACCGTAGACATCGCCGTACGCCCAGGTTTCCAACAGCCGGACCTTGCCCAACTGGGCTGCCCACGGCGGCGGGTTCGGGCCGGGTCGGACCCGACCCGCCCCGGCCGCCTGCGGCACCAGCGCCGCGAAGACGCTACGGGTTGCCCGGGCAGCCGGGGTCCGGCGGCGGGCGGTGTGGGTCAGGAAGCCACCGACGAACTCCCGTACCGCGTCGGCGCGCTCACCGTCGGCGATCGCATAGACGCTGCCGAGCAGGCTCGCGCCCAGCATCTCCGCGGCCAGGGCGGTCTCCACCTCCGGTAGCCCGCGCGCGGCCTGAAGCACGGCGTCGTACGGCGTTTGTGACATGGTCTGACCCTAGCCGGCCGTCGGGCCGGGTCGACGGACGACCACTCCGCCGCCCTCGGTCAACCGCGTTCGCCGGCGGCGGTGCGCAGCGCTGACCGGGCCTCGGTGTAGGCGCGGCGCACCTCCTGGGCTGGCGAGACCAAGTATTCTCGGGCCACCTCGGCCAGCACCGAACGCAGGTCGGCCGCTACCCGCGACTGGGCGGCCCGGGCCGCCCACCAGATCAACGGCTGGCTCACCGCCGCCAGCAACAACCCCAGTCCCAGGCCCCCAACGAGCAGGATCAGCCCGATCCGGGGCTGGGTGACCGGCAGCGCCACCACCCGCAGCACCCAGCCGACCAGCAGCCAGCAGAGCCCCACCGCGGCGGCTCCGGCGGCGAGCCACTGTGCTCCCCCGATCAGCCGCCACCACCAGGGAGTCCGGGTCTGATGACCGGCCACGGTCACCGCGACCGCGCCGGCCAACGCCGCCGGCAACGACTCCAGCCGGGACCGGGCCGCGTCGGTGACCGCCGCCGGCCAGGGCGGCGGCAACTGGTCAGCGGCGCGAGCGGCGAACGCCCGGGCAGCGAGGCTGAGGGCGGCACGTTGGGTGGCCTGCTGGGGTGGGGCCAGCACCGGCGGCCCGGGTTGTGTCCGCGGCACCGGCCATGCGGTGGCGGCGCTGGCCCGGCGCCGGTACGACCAGGCGACCGCCTCGGTGATCGCGGGTAGACCGGCGGCTGCGGCGAGTCCATCGATCAGCTCCCGATCCGGGGCGATCTCGGCCGGCACCTCCGGGCCGACCAGGTCGGCGAGCCCGGCCACGACCTCATCCAGGTCGGCGGAGAGCCGCCGCAGCGCCGCGCGTTTCGCGGTGACCGCGCGACCCAGCCGGGAACGCAGCTCCATCAGCCCGGCCGGCCCGGTGACCGCGGAGGTCGCGAGCGCCGGCACGTCGGCGAGGCCACCGTCCACGAGCAACTTCCGCAGGTCCGCCAGCACCTGCTCGGTCTCGTCGGCGGCGAGCAGATCGGTCTGGTTGAGCGCCATCACCATGACGTCCTGGTGTGTCCGCATCGCGGGGAGCTGCTGCTCGTGCAGGCTCTGGTCGGCGTACTTCTGTGGGTCGACCACCCAGATCACCAGGTCGACCCGGGCTAGCAGCCGCTCGACCTCGGCGGCGTGGTCCCGCTCGATCGAGTCGAAGTCGGGCAGGTCGAGCAGCACCAGCCCGCGCAGGCCGGCCTGGTCGTCGGCGTCGAGCGGGCTCTCGCGGGTGAATCGTTTCGACGGCGGCACCCCGACCCAGTCCAGCACCGGCGCGGCGTCGGTCGGCGAGCCCCAGACACACGCGTACACCCCGCTGGTGGTGGGGCGGCGGACCCCGACCGGGGAGATGGTCATGCCTGCCAGCGCGTTGAACATGGTCGACTTGCCACTTCCGGTCGGCCCGGCGATCGCCACGACCGTGTGCAGCCGGGACAGCGCCAGCCGTTCGCTGGCCCGGACGGAGACCTGCTGCGCCGGCTCCAGCCAATCGGGGGGCAGGTGCAGCGACGTGGCGCGCCGGAACCGGTCCAGCGCATTGATCCGGATGGCCAGCATGCTGGCATCGAACCGGGCGTCGGTTCGCAGCTGCGCAAGCACCTGGTCGACGGCTCTGGTCACCAACCACTCTCCGAGGTAGCCGGCACGGTCGCCGGGCTGGTCGGGCTTTCGGCGGCCGGATCGGCCGGGGAACGGTGCTGCGCCAACGCGGCGGCTGCCTGCCGGAGCTGGATGGCGGGCCCGCCGTCCAGCGGTACGCCGGCCAGCCGGCTGAGCCACTGCGCTGCCTCCGCGTCGAGCACGTCGCCGACCCGGGTCGGCCACTCCGCTGGCGGATGCTCCCGGGCCACCCGCTGCACCTGCCGGGGTAGGTCCGGGTTGGCGCCGACCGCCTCGGGGCCCAGCAACGCCGCCCCGACCGGGTGGGAACGCCAGGCACTCTCGGTCTGCTCGGCGGCGTCGGCGGCGGCGCTCTGCACCAGCTGGATCAGGGCCGCCTCGCCAGCGGTCTGCCGGTGCCGGGCGGGTGAACGGTGGGCCGCGGTGGTGGTGGCCGGGGCCGAGCCGGTGCGGTCGGCCGGTTCGCCGGCGGTCGGCGCGGGAACGGCCGGGGTCGCCGGATCGGCCCGCAACCCCTGCTCGACCTGACCGCGGGCCACCCCGTAGGCGAGTCCGACCTGCTCCGCGAGGGCCTCGGCCACCGCCAGCTGCTCGTCCGCGGCCGCCGCCAGGGCACCCAGCTGCGGTGCCACCACCGACAGCGCGCCGTTGAGGGTGTGTCGAATCACGCTCCCGCGCGCCGCCTCGTCGCCGGCGAGGGCGTCGAACCAGCGCCGGAGCGGCGCCGTGGCGCTCTCCGGCAGCATGCCTTGTCGCGCCACCCTGGTCTCGGGTAGGACGAACACCGGCACCTCGGCGAGTTGCTGCTGCCGCAGCAGGTGGGTCAGCAACCCCGCCACCTCATCGGTGGCGGCGAGCGGCACCCGCGCCAGCACCATCGCCACGACCGCGCGGCGATCGCGAGCGGCGCGCAGCAGCCGCCAGGGCACCGCGTCGGCGTACCGGTTCGCGGTGGTCGCGAAGAGCCACAGGTCGGCGGCGGCGAAGAGCCGGTGGGCGAGGGTCCGGTTGGCAGCCACGGTCGAGTCGATGTCCGGGGCGTCGAGGAAGGCCACCCCGGGACGCAGCGCGGGCGCCGTGACCAGCTGCGGGGCCACCGCGCGGCGGTCCAACCGGCTGCGGGTGCCCCGGCTGCCGGCACCGCCCTCGGCGGCGCGGGCGACGTTCTCCAGCAGCGGGCTGCCGCGGAACCACCCGGCGTCGGCCGGGTGGCAGACCAGCACCGGCGCGCGGGTGGTTGGGCGTAACACCCCGGCCGCGCTCACCGGAGCGCGCACCAGACTGTTGACCAGGGTGCTCTTGCCGGCTCCGGTGGATCCGCCGACCACCACCAGCAATGGTGCCCCCGGCAGGGTCAGCCTCGGCAGGAGATAGTCGTCCAGCTGCGCCTGGAGCATCTCTGCCGCGGTCGTGGCCTCGCGCGCCGTGGCCGTGGGAAGCGGGAACTCGACCGCCGCGACCGCATCGCGCACAGCCCGCACCACGGGTACGAATTCGTGAACCTGGTCACCCCCTGTCGTCACGGACTAAGCCTGCCCGATCCCGGCAAGCCCGCACAAGGCCGGCTCAACTCTTGAGCGGTCCTGGCTCAACTCAACGCTGCTCCCACCCCCACTTGAGTCGAACCGACTCAACCCGACTTTGCGCCTCCACTAGGCTGTGGCAGGATTGAGCCAGGTCAACTCAACTTAGGCGGCCGACCGCGCTGGGGTGCGAACCGGCCGCCCGTCTTCCGGAGGAACACACATCATGGCACGTGCGGTCGGTATCGACCTGGGTACGACCAACTCATGCGTCAGCGTGCTCGAGGGCGGCGAAGGCAACGTGATCCCCAACGCCGAGGGTTCACGTACCACGCCGTCGATCGTGGCGTTCGCAAAAAACAACGAGGTGCTCGTCGGTGAGGTGGCCAAGCGCCAGGCGGTGACCAACCCGGACCGGACCATCCGTTCGGTCAAGCGGGAGATGGGCACCAGCTGGTCGGTCGACATCGACGGCAAACAGTACACCGCGCAGGAGATCTCCGCCCGGGTGCTGATGAAGCTCAAGCGGGACGCCGAGTCCTACCTCGGCGAGCCGGTCGGCGACGCGGTGGTCACGGTCCCGGCGTACTTCAGCGACGCGCAGCGGCAGGCCACCAAGGAGGCCGGCGAGATCGCCGGGCTCAACGTGCTCCGAATCATCAACGAGCCGACCGCCGCAGCGCTCGCCTACGGGCTCGACAAGGGCGAGAAGGAGCAGACCGTCCTCGTCTTCGACCTGGGCGGCGGCACCTTCGACGTGTCGCTGCTGGACATCGGCGAGGGCGTCATCGAGGTGAAGGCCACCCACGGCGACAACCACCTCGGCGGCGACGACTGGGACGAGCGGATCATCGACCACCTGGTCAAGTCCTTCCGCGGTCAGCACGGGATCGACCTGTCGCAGGACAAGATGGCGATGCAGCGGCTCAAGGAGGCGGCCGAGAAGGCCAAGATCGAACTCTCCGCCGCCACCACCACCTCGATCAACCTGCCCTACATCACCGCCAGCTCGTCCGGTCCGCTGCACCTGGACATGACCCTGAGCCGGTCGGAGTTCCAGCGCATGACCCAGGACCTGCTGGACCGCTGCCGGGTGCCGTTCCAGCAGGCGATCAAGGACGCCGGGGTGAAGGTCGCCGACATCGCCCACGTGATCCTGGTCGGTGGCTCGACTCGGATGCCGGCCGTCACCGATCTGGTGAAGGAGCTCACCGGCGGCAAGGAGCCGCACAAGGGCGTCAACCCGGACGAGGTGGTCGCCGCCGGGGCGGCGCTGCAGGCCGGCGTCCTCAAGGGCGAGGTCAAGGACGTGCTGCTGCTCGACGTCACCCCGCTGAGCCTGGGGATCGAGACCAAGGGCGGCATCTTCACCAAGTTGATCGAGCGGAACACCACCATCCCGACCAAGCGTTCGGAGGTCTTCACCACCGCCGACGACAATCAGCCCTCGGTGCTGATCCAGGTGTTCCAGGGCGAGCGCGAAATCGCTCAGTACAACAAAAAGCTGGGCACCTTCGAGCTGACCGGCATCCCACCGGCGCCGCGGGCAGTGCCGCAGATCGAGGTCACCTTCGACATCGACGCCAACGGGATCGTCCACGTCGGCGCGAAGGACCTCGGCACCGGCAAGGAGCAGTCGATGACCATCACCGGTGGCTCCGCGCTGCCGAAGGACGACATCGACCAGATGATGCGCGACGCCCAGGAGCACGCCGACGAGGACAAGCGGCGGCGCGAAGAGGCGGAGACCCGCAACGTCGCCGAGCAGGCCCTGTGGCAGACCGAGAAGTTCCTTGCCGAGAGCGGTGACAAGCTGCCCGAGGATTCCCGCAGCAAGGTCAACGACGCGCTGGGTAACCTGCGGTCGGCGCTCGGCGGGACCGACGCGGCCACGATCAAGTCCGCACACGACACGCTCAACGAGGCGATGCAGGAGGCCAGCACGAAGCTCTACGCCCAGACCGGGGCAGCCGGTCAGGGCGGCGCCGAGGGCGCGGGTGACGCTACCTTTGGCGAGTCGTCCGACGGCGCCGGCGGTGGCCAGAGCGGTGACCGCACCGGCCCCGAGGACGTGGTAGATGCCGAGATCATTGACGAGGATGACAAGAAGTGACCACAGCTGAGGAGCCCAGCGGCGGTCCGGGGCCACCGGCCCCGGACCGCGACGGCGAGCCAGAAGCGGAGCGGATCGTGGTCCGGGACAAGCGGCGGTCCAACTCGGCCGGCAAGCACGCCGCCGACCAGCCGAACGGCGGTTCCGGTAAGCACGCCGCCGACGACGACGAACCGGCGACCGGCAAACACGCCGCCGAGGGGAAGCCCTCGGCGGGGCACGACGCCGCCAGCGAACCGGCGCCGAAGTCGACCGGCGAGGTCCACCAACCGGCCGCCGGTGGCCTCGGCGCGGAGCTCGACGCGCTCCGCGGTGAGCTGGACGACCGCACCCGCGATCTCCAGCGGATCAACTCCGAGTACGCCAACTATCGGCGCCGGGTCGAGCGGGACCGGGCGGTCGCCGCGGACGAGGCGACCGCGGCCGTCTTCCGCGCCCTGTTGCCGGTCTTCGACGACCTGGATCGGGCCCGTGACCACGGCGAACTCTCCGATGGTGTGGCGGCGATCGTCGACCAGCTGGCGGCCACCGCCGGCAAGTTCGGCCTCGCCGCCTTCGGTGAGCAGGGCGATCCGTTCGACCCCACCCACCATGAGGCGGTGGCGCACCTGACCTCAGCCGAGGTCACCGAGCCGACCTGTGTGGACGTGCTCCGGCGGGGTTACTCGCTCGGCGACCGGCTGCTCCGGCCAGCGATGGTCGCGGTCGCCGACCCCGGCGAGTCGGGCGCCGGCCCAGCCGGCGAGGCGTCGCCGACGGCGGATGCGGACTCGGACGAGCCCGGCTCGTCCGAGTCGCCCTGACCCGGAGTCACCGGCCGAGCAAGGAGGAGATGGATGAGCTCGAAGGACTGGTTGGAGAAGGACTTCTACCAGGTCCTCGGGGTGCCTAAGACCGCCTCGACGGGGGAGGTCAAGAAGGCATACCGCAAGCTCGCCCGCGATCTGCATCCGGATCACAATCCGGGCAACGTCGACGCCGAGACCCGGTTCAAGGAGGTCTCCGAGGCTTACCACGTCCTGGCGGACGAGCAGCGGCGCAAGGAGTACGACGAGATGCGTTCGCTGTTCAGCTCCGGCGCCTTTCGGCGGGGAGCCCAACAGCCGCCATTCGACGTCTCCGACATCTTCGGTGGCGCCGGCGCCGACGACCGCCGCTTCGGCGGCGGCAGCTTCTCCGACTTGTTCAGCTCGATCTTCACGGGCGGCGGCCCGTCCCGGCCGCGGACCGGTGGTCCGGCCCGCGGCCGGGATGTCGAGACCGAGGTCGTGTTGGAGTTCTCCGACGCGGTCCACGGCGCCACTCTGCCGCTGACGCTCCGCTCGCCGGGGCCGTGCGACACCTGTCACGGCAGCGGCGCCAAGCCCGGCACCCAACCCCGTACCTGCGCCCAGTGTCAGGGCTCCGGGCTGGTCACCCGCAACCAGGGAGCGTTCAGCTTCTCGGAGCCCTGCCGGGAGTGCCAAGGGGTGGGCACGATCGTCGAGGAGCAGTGCCCGGAGTGCCGGGGCACCGGCGGCGTCACCAAGAGCCGCCGGATCACCGTCCGGATCCCGCCGGGCGTGCAGGACGGCCAACGGATCCGGCTCTCCGGCCGGGGCGAGCCCGGAGCGCGGGGCGGACCCGCTGGCAACCTCTACGTCCGGGTCCGGGTCCGGCCGGACGACCTGTTCGGCCGTAACGGCGACGACCTCACCCTCACCGTGCCGATCACCTTCCCGGAGGCGGTGCTCGGGACCGATCTGCGGGTGCCCACACTAGACAGCCCGGTCACACTGCGGGTCCCGCCCGGCACCCCGTCCGGGCGTACCCTGCGGGCCCGCGGCAAAGGAGTGACCCGCCGCGACGGCACCACCGGCGACCTGCTGGTCACGGTCGAGGTAGTGGTGCCGGCAGAGTTGTCGAAGGAGGCGCGGACGGCGCTGGAGTCGTTCGCCGAGGCGACCGGGCCGGCGCCCCGCTTCCACCTGGAGCAGCGGGCGACGACCGGAGAGGGAGCATCCAGTGGCTGACGACGGTAAGGTCCTCATCATCTCGGCCGCGGCGAAACTGGCCGGCATGCACCCGCAGACCCTGCGGCAGTACGACCGGCTGGGCCTCGTCCAGCCGGAGCGGACCCCGGGGGGCGGGCGCCGCTACAGCATCCGCGACGTGGCGCTGCTGCGGGAGATCCAGCGGCTCAGTCAGGACGAGGGGATCAACCTGGCCGGGGTGAAGCGGATCATCGAACTGGAGCGCGCCACCGCCGATCTGCAGGACCGGCTGGCGACGATGGAGCACGAGCTGGCGGCGGCGTACCAACGGATCGCCGAGCTGGAGTCGATCTCCGCGTTCCCGCGCCGGGATCTGCTCCCCACCAGCCGGCCATCCACCGATGTGGTGCTCTACCGGACCGCCCGACGGCGGTAGCCGAGCGCTGGCGGTGCTCACAACCGGCGCGGATGCCGCACCAAGCCGCCCTCGCACCATTCGTGGTAGTCGAAGAGTTCTGGCCGCGACATCAGCAGCCGTGCATTGTGTGCCCAGGTGGCGAGCACCTCGTCGCC
This sequence comes from Natronosporangium hydrolyticum, assembly GCF_016925615.1. Classification (NCBI taxonomy): domain Bacteria; kingdom Bacillati; phylum Actinomycetota; class Actinomycetes; order Micromonosporales; family Micromonosporaceae; genus Natronosporangium; species Natronosporangium hydrolyticum. The sequence continues at coordinate 220,796 of NZ_CP070499.1, read as the reverse complement.
CTCCGACTCGGCCTGATCCATCAGCTTGCGCAGTCGCCGCCGAGGATGCGCCCGGAAGTTGGTCCGGATGCCGTCGGCGGCGTAGATGTAGAGACAGTGCAGTGCGAATCGACGCGCCGGGCAGTCGGGGTCGAGCGCCAGTTCGAACAGGGTCCCGATCAGGTGGTCACCGGAGACGAGGAGGTCCCAGTCGGGCGGCATGCTCTGCAGCGACACCGAATCGGGCTGGTAGGCCCATTCGCGCAACTCCGCCGCGGTCGGGTCCACCATGTTTGCGAAGCCTCGGAAGGCCGGCGGTTGCACGGTCACGATAACTCCTGACGCTGGTATGCCGCGCGAAATACGCTAACGTGCCGCCGCGGCCAGCGGTAGGTCTGTTGCCCTACTGTTACGACGATTCGGCAGCTCCCCCTCGATCACGATCATGAATCAACCGGGAAACCCGTCAAATGGCGTGTTACCAGGGTGGAGGTGATGGAGAGCCGCCATTACGTAGCGATCGGAATAAATAGGCCAGGAGTCATAAACAGACCAGGAAGCAGGGAAGGCGCTGTAGTCACCGGCCGGGCCGTAGAGTCAGGGCGTGGACGAACAGCCCCGACCTGAGTTGCGGATCTCCGACGCTGACCGGGATCGCGCGGTGCAGCGGCTCAATGACGCGGTGACCGAGGGCCGCCTCACCATGGCCGAGTTCGACGAGCGGGTGGCGGCGGTGCTGCGCGCCCGCACCGCCTCCGAGGTGGCGCCGCACCTGGCTGACCTGCCGGGCCCGGGGGGCGGCGCCAGCGGCGCGGGGGAGCAGCCGGGGACGGCGGTCGCACCGGCGTACGGTGAGATCCGGACCACCGCGTCGACGGTCAAACGGGAGAGCCGGTGGTTGGTGCCCCAGCGGTTGTCGGTCAACAGCAAGGCCGGGACCGTGAAGCTCGACTTCACCGAGGCGGTGATCCGGAGCCGGGTGGTCGAGCTGGCGCTCGACGTGTACGCCGGGACGGTGGTGTTGGTGCTGCCCCCCGAGGCCTCGGTGAACGTCGAGGGGCTGGAGGCCGGCATGTTCGCCAGCAGCGTGAAGATCCGCAAGATCGCGACGTCGTCGGAGCCCACCGGCCATCCGCACATCGTGGTGAGTGGCCGGCAGTGGGCGGGGACCCTGCTCGTCCGGCAGCAGCGACGGTTCCTGCACTGGCGCTGGTAACCGGGTAGCGCGCCGGCTACTAAAGTGGCGACTGCCGGGTTGAGTCGGGTACGCTCAACTCTTGTGAACGTGGAGCGCCTGACGACCAAGAGTCGTGAAGTCATCCGGGCCGCGGTCGCCTCCGCGGCGACCCAGGGCCACGCCACCGTCGAGCCCTGGCACCTACTACTGTCCCTGCTCGACACCGGCGGCTCCACCGCCGGGGCGCTGCTGCGCGCGGTCGGCGCCAACCCGGCCGATGTCCGCCGCGCAGCTGCCCGCGCGGTCGAGCAGCTACCCAGCGCCCGCGGCGCGTCGGTGGCCGAGCCGTCGCTCGCCCGCGAACTCGTCAACGCGGTAAACGCCGCCGAGCAGGTGGCGCGCCCGCTCGGCGACGAGTATGTCTCCACCGAGCACCTGCTGGCCGGGCTCGCCCAGATCGCCGGCTCGGTCGCCACCACCCTGCGCGAGGCCGGCGCCACCACCGACGCGCTGGTGGCCGCCTTTCCCCAGGTCCGGGGTGGGGACCGCCGGGTCACCAGCGCCGATCCGGAGCAGAGCTACCAGGCCCTGGAGAAGTACGGTGTGGACCTCACCGCGCTGGCGAAGGAGGGCCGGCTCGACCCGGTGATCGGCCGCGACACCGAGATCCGTCGAGTGATCCAGGTGCTCAGCCGGCGCACCAAAAACAACCCGGTGCTGATCGGCGAGCCGGGCGTCGGCAAGACCGCGATCGTGGAGGGCCTTGCGCAGCGCATCGACGCCGGTGACGTACCTGAGAGCCTCCGGGAAAAGCGACTGGTGAGCCTGGACCTGGGGGCGATGGTCGCGGGCGCCCAATATCGGGGCCAGTTCGAGGAGCGGTTGAAGTCCGTGCTGGAGGAGATCAAGGCCAGCAACGGGCAGATCATCACCTTCCTCGACGAGCTGCACACCGTGGTCGGCGCGGGCAAGGGCGAGGGTTCGATGGACGCCGGCAACATGCTCAAACCCATGCTCGCCCGCGGCGAGCTGCGCATGGTCGGCGCCACCACGCTCGACGAGTACCGCGAACACATCGAGAAAGACCCGGCGCTGGAGCGCCGCTTCCAGCCGGTCGTGGTCGGCGAGCCGTCCGTCACCGACACGGTCGGCATCCTGCGCGGCCTCAAAGAGCGATATGAAGTCCACCACGGCGTCCGGATCACCGATGCCGCGCTGGTCGCCGCCGCCGCGCTCTCCGACCGCTACATCACCGACCGGTTCCTGCCGGACAAGGCGATCGACCTGGTCGACGAGGCCGCTTCCCGGCTCCGGATGGAGATCGACTCTCGGCCGGTCGAGGTGGACGAGGTCGAGCGGGCGGTGCGCCGGCTGGAGATCGAAGAGATGGCTCTCTCCAAGGAGGACGACGCGGCCTCGGCGCAACGACTCGCCCGGCTGCGCGCCGAACTCGCCGACAAACGCGAGCAGCACACCGCGGTCTCGGAACGGTGGCGGACCGAAAAAGAGCACATCACCAAGATCTCCGCCGCCAAAGAACAACTGGAGTCGCTTCGCGGCGAGGCCGACCGCGCCGAGCGCGACCTGGACCTCACCCGCGCATCCGAGCTGCGCTACGGACGCATCCCGGAGTTCGAACGCGAACTCGTCGCCGCAGAGGAGGAGCTCGGCCGGCTGCAAGCGCAAGGTGCGATGCTCAACGAGGAGGTCGGCGAGGACGACATCGCCGCCGTCGTCGCCAGCTGGACCGGCATCCCGGCCGGCCGGATGATGGAGGGCGAGAGCGGCAAGCTGCTCCGGATGGAGGCGTCGCTCGGCACCCGGGTGGTCGGCCAGCAGCAGGCGGTCGGCGCCGTCGCCGACTCGGTCCGCCGGGCCCGGGCGGGCATCGCGGACCCGGACCGGCCGACCGGTTCGTTCCTGTTCCTGGGCCCGACCGGGGTGGGCAAGACCGAGCTCGCCAAGGCGCTCGCGGAGTTCCTCTTCGACGATGAACGGGCGATGGTCCGCATCGACATGAGCGAGTATGGCGAGAAACACACGGTGGCCCGGCTCGTCGGGGCCCCGCCCGGCTACGTCGGGTACGACGAGGGTGGCCAGCTCACCGAGGCGGTGCGCCGCCGGCCGTACTCGGTGATCCTGCTCGACGAGGTGGAGAAGGCTCACCCCGACGTGTTCGACCTGTTGCTGGCGGTGCTCGACGACGGCCGGCTCACCGACGGGCAGGGCCGGACGGTCGACTTCCGCAACTCGATCCTGGTGCTCACCTCAAACCTCGGCTCGACCACGCTGGCCGACCCCACCGTGCCCGTGGAGCAGCGGCGGGACGCCGTCCTCGCGGTGGTGCGCTCGCACTTCAAACCCGAGTTCCTGAACCGCCTCGACGACATTGTGGTCTTCGACTCGCTGACCACAGCGGACTTGAGCACGATCGTCGACATCCAACTGGACCGGCTACGGCATCGGCTCGCCGACCGGCGGTTGACGCTGGTGGTCGACGACCCGGCCCGCGAATGGCTGGCCCGCCACGGCTACGACCCGGTGTACGGTGCCCGGCCACTGCGCCGGCTGGTGCAATCGGCGATCGGGGACCAATTGGCTAGGCGGCTACTCGCCGGCGAGGTGACCGAGGGCGACACGATCCGAGTGGAGCTGACCGAGACGAAGGACGGGCTGCGGGTCGTCACCTGACCCGCTTCGCCCCCGCCCAGCCGGGCGGGGGCGTCACTGCAACGGGGGGTTGTCGCGATCCGGTACGGTGTGGGCGATCGGACGAGGAGGTTTTCATGTCGGACGGCTTCACCGCACCGCCACCACCATCCGCGCCAGCGCCCCGCACCCGGCCAACCACGGTCACCATCGCGGGCATTCTGATGCTGGTGGTGGCCGTGGCGGCGCTGATCTACCTGATCGCCTCCGTGGCGGCGCTGGGCGACCTCAGCGACGGGTTCGAGGCGGCGTACGAGGGCACGGAGCTAGCCGACATCGCCGGGGTGATGGCCGCCTCCACGCTCATCGCCGGGGTCGTCTACCTGCTCTTCGGAATCGCGCTGGCGATCCTCACCGTCTTCAACAACCAGGGCCGCAACGGGTCCCGCATCGCTACCTGGGTGGTCGGCGGTGTCGGCCTGTGCTGCGGCGGCGTCTCGCTGATCGGCATCGCGCTCGGCGACGTCACCTCCGGAATGGGAGATACCGACGACCCGAACCTGCCGGACACCGAAGAGATCGTCGAGATCATGGCTCAGTACGAGCCCGGCTGGTTCGCGCCGCTCACCACGACCTCCACCGTGATCGGGGTGCTGGCGCTCGCCGCTGGACTGCTGTTGCTGGCGCTGCCGCCGTCCAACGAGTTCTTCCGCAAGCCTGAGCAGCAGTTCCAGCCGCCGCCGGGCTACCCACCGGTCGGCTGAGCCGGCGGGTCTGGTTCATCGGGGAGGAGAATGTCCGGCCCAGGCACGCTGCTCGCCAACCGTTACCGGCTCGACGACCGGGTCGGCGGTGGCGGCATGGGAGAGGTGTGGCGAGCCACCGATCAGGTGCTCGGCCGCAGCGTGGCGGTCAAGCTGATGCGCCGGGAGCTGGTCGCCGAACCAGGGTTCGCCGACCGGTTCCTGGCCGAGGCGCGCACCATGGCCACGATCCGGCACCCCGGCGTCGTCGGCATCCACGACTACCACGGCGACGCCGCCGGGGCGTTTCTGGTCATGGAGTATGTCGAGGGCGAGTCGCTGGCCGAGGTGCTGCACCGCTCTGGTCGCTTGGACCCGGCCCGGGCCATGCGGCTGATGTCCCAGGCCGCCGAGGCGCTGCAGGCCGCCCACGACAAGGGGGTGGTCCACCGCGACATCAAGCCCGGCAACCTGCTCGTCACCGCCGACGACACCCTGGTACTCACCGACTTCGGCATCGCCCGGTCGGCCGGCAACGCCGCGCTCACCGCGGCCGGCGCGATCGTCGGCACGCCGCAGTACCTCTCCCCGGAGCAGGTGTTGGGCCGGCCGGCCACGGCCCGCTCCGACCTGTACGCGCTTGGTGTGGTCGGCTACGAATGCTTGACCGGGCAACGGCCGTTCGACGGCGACAACCCGTTCGAGATCGCGATGAAGCGGCTGCAGGAGCCACCGCCGCCGTTGCCGCCGACGGTGCCGCCAGCGGTGCGGGCGGTGCTCGACCGGGCGCTGGCCACCGAGCCGGAGCAGCGGTGGGCGACCGCCCGGGAGATGGCCAGCGCGACGCAGCGGGCGGCGACCGCCGGGGCGAGCGCCGCCACCGCCCCGGCCCCGCCGGCCGCGCCCACCCGCCGGGACTACGCCGCCGGCCGGGCGGCCCCGCCCCGGCCGGTGCCGCCCGCGCCGCCGCCGGCGGCCCCGCTCTCCGGCCACCACCAGCCTTCCAGCTCGCCGCCGGCGCGCGGGTCGCACCAGCCACCGGGGGCGCACCAGCAAGCCGGGCCGGCGCAGGCAGCCAGCTCGCCGTCGGCACGCGGGTCGCACCAGGCGCCCGGGGCCCAGCCGGGTGACGGCGGCGCAGCGCGGCGGGAGCAGCAACGCCCCCGACCCGCGCCACGCAGCTCGCCGCCGCCGTGGGCGGCGCAGGAGCGGCCGGTGCCGGTAGCCCTCGCGGCGGGCCTGTTGCTGATCGCCGCGCTCGGCCTGCTCGGCTACAGCCTGGCCACATTCCTGGTGGCGGATCAGGCTGCCGACGTGGGGCGGGAACTCGCCGGCTCACGGTTCGACAACTACCACGGCGCGGTGAGCACCACCCTGCTCGTGCTCACCGCTGGCCTCGCCGCGGTGGGCCTGGCCTACCTACTCATCGCGGTGCAGGTCTTTTTGGGCCGGCGCGGATCCCGCGGCTGGGCGTTCACCCTCGGCCTGCCGTTACTCGGCTGCTGCGCCCCGGGCTGGTGGTATGCGCAGCTGGGCCTGGGCGGCGAGGTCGACAACGAGTTCACCGTGGCGCTGCGCTCCTCGTTGCCAGCGTGGTACGAATCGGTGAGCGGGCCGGTGGCCGGTATCGGTTTCCTGGCGCTGCTCCTGGGGCTGGTCATACTGATGCTGCCCTCGGTGGGCCGGTATCTTCGCCGCTCCCCCGGCGCCGCACCGCCGCCTTACCATCACCAGTAAGCCATACCAATACGGAGATTCAGCCCATCGCGTAGCGTCCGGCCCGCCCTGGCTCCGCTGAGATGAATGAGGGCTGCGATAGCCGTTACCTGGTCGCCCGAGCAGCACGAAACGGGCATAGCCGAATATAAATCGGGCCCAGCGGAGTCCAAGATCACTGGCACTCTGCAGGCCCTTATTTCTTGGTGGGTTGAGTGGCGCCCGTTTTGCCAGTATCAACCTGGTTTGTCGCACTAGTGGATCACCACTCAACCGACCAAGCGGCTGACTGGCGGCACGCACGCGGCCACGAGGTCCGCTGAGGTGCCTGCCCGACCGCTGGTCAACTCGCCGGTGGCGGATCACTCCGAGGCGCCGCCCCTCGTTGATCAACTACCCGACAGCTGTACGGCCCGCCGCGTGACGTACAACTGCCGGGCCTTTGATCTTCAGCCCGACGCCGACGCCGTGACCCGGCCGCGAGACCGCGGCAACCGCGGCTGGTCGGGCGGCTAACCGCCGCCGGCCCGCAGTTGCCGGACGGCGAGTTCGGTCCGCGACGCCGACCCGGTCTTGGCCAGGACTCGGGAGACGTGCACCGCCACGGTACGGGCGGCCACCCCCAGCCGCTCAGCGATCTCCCGATTGGTCAGGCCCGCCACGATCAGGTCTAGGACCTGCCGTTCCCGGGCGGTCAGCCGCCTGGTCGGCCCGGTCGCGGCGCGCCGCAGCTCCTGCGCGGCGGCGAGTCGGTGGCCCGGCCAGTTAGCCAACACCGCACACGCCTGCTCGGCGCAGGCCGCCGCGGCCTCGACCCGGCCGGTGCGGAGCAGACTCCGCCCGAGTTGGGTGAGTGCGCTGCCCCAGGAAACCGCGCCGTACGGCGCCGTGACCTGCGACGCGCCGTTACGTAGCCGGTCACCGGCGGCGATCGCCGCGGCGTCGTCACCGGCCGCCTCGGCCAACGCCAGCTCCGCCTCGTCCGCGCAGATCGCCGGCAGGCCCGCCGGCACCGTCGCAGTTAGAAAGGCCCGCACGGTCGCCGGCGGAACGCCGCCGATGAGCGCCCACTCGGCCGCCTCCCAGGCCCGGTGGCCGCGCTTGCGGTGGGCTTCCGGCGACACCGCTAGTCGGTAGCGGCGCAGCGCCTTCGTGGTGAGCGCCGGCGTGCCGGTCCGGGCGGCGAACGCCACCTCGAGCAGCGCGATGTAGAGCACCGCCCAGAACTGGTCCATGCCCGCCGCCGCCCGGGTGCTGCGCTCAGCCAGCCGGGTCGCCTCCGCCAGGTGGTCCGCCTCGAGCGCCAACAGCGCCGCCTTGGCCGCGAGCACCACCCGCTCCACCGGCTCGGCCTCCTCCGGCAACCGGCCGATCACCGCCCGCCAGCCACGCTCCCACTCACCGGTCCAGACCGCGAGATCGATCCCGTGCCGAACGATCTTCCCGAGCGAGGCGTGCAGCCCCAGCCGCTCCGCGCGTGCCCGGGTCTTCGTCCACTCGTCCCACTGCTCCGCCGCGGGCAGCCGGAACAGTCGGATGCCCAGGCTGTTGTTGATCGCCCGGCCGAGGTTGAGCAGGTCGCCGGCGGCCTCGCTCTCCTGTTCGGCCTGTTCGAGCAGCGCTAGGCCCTGCCGGTGCAGCGCCTCCTGGGCCGCCACGTCCGGGGCTGCGACGGCGAGTCCTCGATGGCCGGAGATCGCGGTGCCCTTGCTGATCAGGGCGGCGCGGCGGGCCGGGTCGGCCGGACCGGCGGCTGCGAGCACCAGGCCGGCCTCGGTCACCGCCTCCTCGTAGCGCTCCGCGCGCTGCAGGGCGTTGCTGCGGGCCGCGCGTACCTGGGCGAGCGCCGGCCCGGCCAGGCCTGGCTGTGCCAGGGCATCCTGTAACGCCTCCCACTGCCCGGCGATATCGCCGGACCGCCACCGCAGCGAGGCCCGCAGGCAGTCCGCCTCGGCGGCCTCCCCGGCCTGACCGGCCTGCCGCGCCCCCTCCCGCCACGCGGCGACGTGCGGCTCGGCCTCGTCGAACCACCCGGCCAGGTAGGCCGCCTGCGCGGCGATCCGGTGCACCGGCCAGGCCGGCTCCGCCCCGGCCGCCAACGCCATCTCCGCCAACCGCAGCGCCTCCGCGCCCGAGCCGGCGGCGAGCAGCGTGGCGGCGCCCCGCCGCGCCGGAGCCACCACGTCCGCGTCGCGGCCAGCCTCGGCCGCGTGCCAGGCGAGCCGGGCATCCCCGGCACCCGCGGCAGCGACCACGGCGTACGCCTGGGCGTGCCACCGCCGGCGCTGGGCCTGCGGCACCCGCGCGGCTACCGCCTCGCGGGTGAGCTCGTGCCGGAAGGCGAACTGGTCGGCGGCGACCTCGGTCAGCACCCAGGCGTCGACCAGCCGTCGCAGCCGCGGTAAGACCGCCGTCATCGGTTGGTCGAGCACTCCGAGCAGCAGCGCAAGGTCGACCCGCTCGCCGAGCACCGCCGCCACCTCCGCCACCTCGGTGGCGCCAGCGCCGGCCTCAGCGACCCGCACGTGCAGCGCGGCGCTCGCCATCCCGGGCAGCGCCGACTCGGTGAGGTCGGCCGGGGTCCGGGTGCCGCGCGCCAACTCTTCCACCCAGTAGGGCAGACCGTCGGTGCGGCGCCGCACCTGCAACGCGGTCCGCACCGGCGGCGCGACCCCCCAGATGGCTTCGATCAGCGCCACGACCCCACCGGTGGAGAGGCCGGTGAGGCTGATCGTCTCGGCCCGTGGGGTGCTCGCGAACGCCGCGAGCGCCGCCACCAGCGGCCGGTGCGGCTCTTCCCGGGCGCTCGCCAGCAGCGTCGGGCCGTCGCCGCGGACCAAGTCGACCAGGACCGCCAGGCTGTCCGCGTCCGCCCACTGCAGATCTTCCACGATCAGCGGGCCGGGTAGCTGGCGCAGCGCGAGCAGCCGCTGCCGGTGCGGGTACCCACCGGCGTCGGCGGTCCCGGTATCGGTCCCGGCGGCGGCCAGCAACAGGTCGTCCACCACCCCGAACGGCACCGGCGCGGTCGGGCTGGCCATCGCCCGGCTGCCCGCCCACGCGGACATACCCCCGGCGCCCGCCCACGCGGACACTGCCTCCCGTAACAGCCGGCTCTTGCCCACCCCGGCCGGACCGGTGACCACCACCGCCCGGGCGCCGGCCGCCACGGCCGACCGGAGGGTGGCGAGCTCCTGCTCCCGCTCCACCAGATCGACCTCGCCATCCATCACCGGCAGTGTAGTCATTTATACGTACGCCGCCGTCGGTTGCGCTCCGGCATCATCATCGCCATGTCCCAGACGACGCAGACTGCCCCGGTGCCGGCGGTCGAGGTCCACCAGCTACGCCGGGTGTACGGGGGGCGGCGCCGGGCGCCGGAGGTCGTAGCGCTCGACGGCGTGGACCTCACCGTGCCAGCCGGTGAGGTCCACGGCCTACTCGGCCCGAACGGCGCCGGCAAGACCACCCTCTGCAAGATCCTCTCCACTGTGCTGCTTCCCACCGCTGGCGAGGCCGCCGTCCTCGGACACGACGTGGTCCGCCAGACCGGGGCAGTACGCCGCCGCATCGGCATCGTCTTCGGCGGTGAACGCGGTCTCTACAGCCGGCTGACCCCCCGGCAGAACCTCCAGTTCTGGGCCTCCCTCTACGGGCTGCGAGGCCGCGAGCTGCGGGATCGGGTCGACACCCTACTGGAACGGGTAGGCCTGGCCGAGCGGGCCGGGCACCGGGTCGAGGGGTTCAGCCGGGGCATGAAACAACGGCTGCACCTAGCCCGGGGGCTGGTCGGCGATCCCCAGGTGGTGCTGCTGGACGAGCCCACCACCGGGATGGATCCGGTCGCCGCCCGGGAGTTCCGGACGCTGGTGGACGAGCTGCGCGGCGAGGGCCGCACGGTGCTGCTCACCACCCACGACATGGCCGAGGCGGAGGCGGTCTGCGACCGGGTCACCTTGATCGACGGCGGCCGGCTGCTCGCCACCGAACGGCCGGCCACGCTCAGCCGGTGGATCTCCACGTTCGCCCGGGTGGTCGCCCGGGAGGTGCCGGCCCCGGTCGCCGAGCGGCTCGTCGACGAGCTGGCCCAACTGCCCGGCGTCGCCGAGGTGCACCGGGTCCCGCCGGATGGGCTCCGGGTGGAGACCGCTGCCGAGGAGACCGCCCCCGGAGTGCTGCGGGCGCTGCTCGACGCGGGCGTCACCGCGGTCGCCACCGAACAGCCCAGTCTGGAAGAGGTCTACCTGCGGGTGATCGGGGACCGCGGGATGGGGGTCCGGTCGTGATCGCGGCCCTGGTCGCCGGTTTCCGGTTCCAACTGGCGGTGCTGCGCCGCGCCTTCGGTGACCTGGTGGCGTTGGTGACCGCCCCGTTGATGACGCTGGTGTTCCTCGCCATCACCCGGCACGCCGGCCGGGACGACCTGGCCCCGTACGCGGTGTTGGCGCCGGCCCTGATCGTGCTGTGGACAGTCTCACTGATCGTCGCCGGTGAGCTCATCACCCGAGAGCGGGAGAACGCGTCGTTGGAGGCGCTGATCGCGACCCCGGTCTCGTTCGCCAGCGTGATCACCGGCCGGATCGCCGCAGTGGTCCTGCTCAGCCTGGTCGGGTTCGCCGAGTCATGGTTGGCGGCGTGGCTGACCTTCGGGGTGGTGGTACCGGTGCACCACCCGGTGGCCTTCGTCGCCACCCTGTTGGTGACCGCGGCGGCGATGGCCGGGACCGCCAGCGTGATGTCGGCGCTGTTTGTCCTCGCCCGCTCCGCCCGCGCCTTCCAGAACTCGCTCAACTATCCGTTCTATGTCCTCGGTGGGGTGATGGTGCCGGTGTCGTTCCTACCCGGCTGGGTGGAGCCGGTCTCCCGGGCGGTTTTCCTTTCCTGGTCGGCGGATCTCTTGCGGGACGCGATGACCCCCGCCGCCGTACCACAGCTGCTGCCCCGGCTGGCGATGGTGCTGGCGCTCGGACTGGCCGGCTACGGCCTGGGGCTGGTGCTGCTGCGCGGGGCGGTCAACCGGCTCCGGCGGACCGGGAGTCTGAGCTATGCGTGAGCGGTGGGGGCGGCCGTTGCGGGCGCTGCGGTACAGCACCGCCAACGCCTGGGCCGACATGTGGGTGATGTACTCGCCGCTGAGTTGGGCCCTCGGCTGGACGGGCCGGGTGGTGGCGCAGGTGATCTTCTTCGCCATGATCGGGCTGCTGCTCGACTCGCCGGAGGCGACCCGGTACCTCTTCATCGGCAACGCGGTGATGGTGACCGCCATGGAGGCGCTGCTCTGCGTGCCGTCGACCACCTGGGAACGCCGCCAGGGGACCCTGCCGCTGCTGGTGGCCGCGCCGACCCGGCTGTGGCCGGTCTTCGTCGGCCGGAGCGTGCAGTGGCTACCCAGCGGGGTGCTCACCGCGTCGGTGGCGCTCTTCGCCGTCGGCCCGGCGTTCGGGGTCACCTGGACCGTCGGCACCGCCCTGGCGACGGTCGGCGCGCTGATCGTGGTCGCAATCACCACGTACTGCTTCGCGCTTGTCCTGGCGGCGCTGGTGCTCGCCGCGATGGACCTGCGCAACGTGGTCTCCAACATCGCCCAGGTGGCGATGATGCTGATCTGCGGAGTGATGGTGCCGGTGTCGTTCTGGCCCGGTTGGGTGCAGGCGGCGGCACAGGCGCTGCCGCTCACCCACGGGCTGGCGGCGATCCGGGTCCTGGCCGACCCGCCCGCCGCCGGCATCCGGGTCGCGGAGGTGATCATGCCGCTGTTGCTCGCGCTCGGGATCGCCGCCGGCTGGTTGCTCCTCGCCGCCTTCCTGCTGGAACGGCTCGCATCGGTCGGCCGCCGGAGGGGCACGATCGAGTTCGCCGACTAGGGCCCGGCTTAGGGAACCGGGATGTTAGAGCACCGGGCGTTAGGGCACCGGGCGGCGGGGGGTGAGCACGGCGGCGAGCCGAGCCCCCCACTGCCGGGCCCGCTCCAATTCCCCAGGGCGCAGCGGCCCGGGCGCGCCAGCAGCCCAGAACGACTCCGCCGGCACCAGCAGCCGGCAGCCGAGCCGGCGGAGCCGGCGCTGGGCGGCGCGCGCCGCCGAGCCGGGCAGGAAACGGACCCGGACCCGGGTGTCGAACGCGGCCGCCGCCGGCGCCCCCTCGACCGCAACGGTCTCCAGCCACTCCCGGATACCTGGCCCGGTCGAGACCAGCACCCGTTCGGGCTCCTCGGCAACCTGGTCCGCGGCGGACTTGCGGGTCGCCGGCCGGCTCAATCCGAACGCGTGGGTTGGACCGCCGACTACCAGCAGGTCAATGCCGCCGCCGACGGTGGTGGGGGCCTGCCCGACCTCGTACACGGTCACGTCGAGCTGTTCGGCCAGGCCAGCCCCGACCGCCTCGGCGACCTGCTGGGTGTTGCCGAACATCGACTCGTACACCAGAAGTGCTCGCATCACCGTCGCCCCCTTCGGGTCCAGCTCCAGCGTCTGGCCGACCGCCCCGCGCCAGCCAGGGCCACGGGTCACAGAATGTAGTGACCAAGGGCCATTGCGTATATGCCCCCGATTGGGGAGGCTGGAACCATGCGGTTGCCGAGCGGGGAGAGCGGGCAGGCGCCAGCGGTGCTGGTGGGGTACGACGGTTCCCGGAACGCTCGGGCGGCGCTGGGCTGGGCGCTTCGAGAGGCGGAACGCCGCCGCGCCCCGGTGGCGCTGATCTACGTCTACGAGTGGGGGATCTCCCCCGGGCCGGTCCCGGCGGGCTCGACCTGGCCGGACCGCTCCGCCCGGCGGGAGGCGGAGGCGGCGGTCGCCGAGGTGGTCGGCGAAGCCCAGGCCCGCCATCCAGCAGTGCCGCTCACCGGAACCGTCATCGACGGTCTGGTGGTTCCGCACCTCCGCGGGCTCTCCGAGCAGGCGCAGCTGTTGGTGCTCGGGGACCGCGGCCTGGGTGGCTTCCCGGAGCTCCGGGCCGGTTCGGTGGCGACCGAGCTGACCGCCCGCGCCCGCTGCCCGGTGGTGGTCGTCCGCGGCTGCGCCCCAGCGCCGCGTCCGGTGGTGGTCGGCGTGGACGACTCCCCCGACTCATCGGTCGCGATCCGGTTCGCCTACGAGTACGCCGCCGCCCACCAGATCGGTGTGGTGGCGGCCCGGGCCTGCCAGCCACCGCCGGTGCCGCGCCGACCCGACAGTTCGCCCGCCCACCCGCCGCGCGGGCACGAAACCGAACAGCGCCGCCTCGCCGAGCAGCTGTTGCAATCCTGGGCCGACCGGTATCCAGCGGTCGACACCGAGCTTCGGTGCTGGTCGGGCGCGCCCGCCCCGACGCTGATCTCCGCCTCGACCCAGGCGCAGCTGGTCGTGGTCGGCGCGCATGGGCACCGGGGAGCGGGGGCCGGGCCGATCGGCCCCACCGCCGGTCACCTGATCCAGCACGCCCACTGCCCGGTCGCGGTGGTGCGGTGGTCGGAGTCGGTCCACCAGCCTCGCCCGCGCACCTCGGCCGAGTCCGCCGGCCGCCGCGGCCTGACCGCCCAGCTTCGCTGAGCAGTCAGCCAAGCTAAGCGGTCAGCCAAGCTAAGCGGTCAGCCAAGCTAAGCGGTCAGCCGAGGTGGTCGGCGAACCACTGGGCGGCGTGCTCGGAGACCTCCGCCAACGCGCCCGGCTCCTCGAACAGGTGCCCGGCGCCCGCCACCACATGCAGCTCACACGGGGCGCTGATCCGGGCCGCCGCCTCCTGGTTGAGCACCCACACCTGCGGGTCGCTACCCCCGACGATCAGCAGCGTCGGCGCCCGGACCTGCAGCAGGGCGGCTTCACCGGCGAGGTCCGGGCGGCCGCCGCGGGACACCACCGCCTGGACGACGCTGTCCCGCTCGGCCGCCGCGACCAGCGCCGCAGCGGCGCCGGTGCTGGCGCCAAAGAGCCCGACCATCCGGTGCCGGGTGGGCTCCGCGGTGATCGCCCAGTCGACGACCGCCACCATCCGGGCCCCCAGCAACCCGATGTCGAAGCGAAGCTCGCCACCGCGCGCGTCGAACTCTTCCTCGTCCGGGGTGAGCAGGTCCGCCATGACCGTCCCGAACCCCTGTTCCTGCAGGTATCCGGCGACCCGGCGATTACGTGGGCTGTGCCGAGAGCTTCCGGAGCCGTGGGCGAAGAGCACCACCCCCCGGGGTGACTCCGGCATCACCAGGTCCGCGTCGATCCGTACCTCGCCCACTGGGATCGACACCATCGTGTCGGTGGCCATTCCCCCGCCTCCTCAGCTCGACCTTCCCCGCCCGTACCCGTTGCCGGTCGGCTTGATACCTGTCGCCGGAGCCCGTTTTCCGAGGTGGCTGAGGCCCTCAGACCGTACGTCGGGCAGGTTCGAGACGTTCGTCCATGGCGGACCACCGGGCCTGGGAGGACGCTATTGGCGACGGCACCCACCGCAGCGACGTGGAACAGCGCCGCACAGGCGGGGGGTTGGCTGCCGGCAGGGGGTCCGGCGCCGCAGGGGTGCGCCGCAGCGCGGTGACCAACATCCGCGGTGGGTGCCGTCGCCGGCTCCGGCGAGGGGGTGTTCCCGGGTAGCCTGACTGACTATGAGCGAGCCCAGCCAGCCCCAACCGTCGATGCCCCGTCGCCTGAGCTTGAGCACCAGCCCCGACATCGAGTCCGGGGTGTACGCGGACTTCGTGAGCGTGTGGCACCAGCCGCATCAGTTCGTGCTCGATTTTTCGGTGCACACCAGCCCGCCGCAGGTGGTCGAGGCGGACGGCAAGCAGGTCCTGAATGTCCCGGCCCGGATGGTCGCCCGGGTGCGGCTGCGGCCGGAGCAGATCTTCGAGATCATGAAGGCGCTGAACCAGCAGCTATCCCGGTGGGAGAAGGAGCAGGGGCGCGCCCCGCGACCCGAGGAGCCGCCGACCGGCCGGCCGCCAGCTGACGGCTGACAGCCGACCGATCTCAGCCGCCGACAGGCAGGCGGCTCACGAGTCTCAGCCGCCGACAGGCAGGCGGCACACGAGTCTCAGCCGCGGGCGAGTTCCGGGGCGAGCAACTCTCCGATCTGGGCGGTGTTCAGCGCCGCCCCCTTACGGAGGTTGTCGCCGGTGACGAAGAAGTCCAGGGCCCGCGGATCGTCGAGCGAGCGGCGGATTCGGCCCACCCAGGCCGGGTCGGTGCCGACCGCGTCGATCGGCATCGGGAACTCGCCCGCTGCCGGGTCGTCGACGACGATCACGCCGGGGGCGTGCCGCAGCAGCTCCCGGGCGGCGTCCGCCTCCACTTCGGTGCCGAAGACGGCGTGGACCGCGCTCGAGTGGCCGGTCACCACCGGCACGCGGACGCAGGTGGCGGAGACCTTCAGGTCCGGCAGCCCCAGGATCTTGCGGGACTCGTTGCGGATCTTGGTCTCCTCGGAGGACCAGCCGGCGTCCTTGAGCGACCCGGCCCACGGCACCACGTTGCACACGATCGGGGCCGGGAAGGGGCCGAGCTCGTCGCCGACCGCCTGCCGGATGTTGCCGGAGCGGGCGCCGAGCGTGTAGTTGCCGGCGGCCTTGCCCAGCTGCTCGTGCAGCGTGTCCACACCGACCTGCCCGGAGCCGGAGACCGCTTGGTACGACGCGACGACCAGCTCCCGCAGCCCGTACTCCCGGTGCAGCGGGGCGATCGCCACGATCATGGTGAGCGTGGTGCAGTTGGCGTTGGCGATGATCCCCTTCGGCCGGTTCCGCGCCTGCTCGGGGTTGATCTCGGGGACCACCAGCGGCACGTCCGGGTCCATCCGGAACGCGCCGGAGTTGTCGACCGCGACCGCACCGGCCGCCGCCGCCACCGGCGCCCACTCGGCGGAGACCTCGTCGGGCACGTCGAACAGGGCCACGTCGACGCCGTCGAAGACGTCGGGGGCCAGCGGCACCACGGTGAGCTCCTCACCGCGGACCACGATCTGCTTGCCGGCCGAGCGGGGGGAGGCGACGAGCCGGATCTCACCCCAGACGTTCTTACGCGACGACAACAGCTCGCACATGACCGTGCCGACCGCGCCGGTGGCCCCGACGACGGCGAGCGTGGGCAGCTGATTCCCCATGGTGCTACCTCCCTGTCCCGGCGTAGACGACCGCCTCTTCGTCGCCGCCCAACTCGAACGCCGCATGCACGGCGCGGACCGCGGCGTCCAGGTCGGTGTCGCGGCAGACCACCGAGACCCGGATCTCCGAGGTCGAGATCATCTCGATGTTTACCCCCGCCTCGCCGAGCGCGGCGAAGAAGGTCGCCGCCACCCCCGGGTGGGAGCGCATCCCCGCGCCGACCAGCGAGACCTTGCCGACGTGGTCGTCGTAGAGCAGGTCCCGGAAACCGACCTTCTCCTGGATCCGCGCCAGCGCGGTCATCGCGGTCGGCCCGTCGCTCTGCGGCAGGGTGAACGAGATGTCGGTGAGCCGGCGGGAGCTATCCGGGTCGGTGGTGACGGTGGAGACGTTCTGCACGATCATGTCGAGGTTGATCTCCGCGCCGGCCACCGTCTCGAAGATCCGGGCCGCCTCGCCGGGCTCGTCCGGCACCCCCACGATCGTGATCTTGGCTTCGCCCCGGTCGTGTGCGACACCGGTGATCAGGGCCTGTTCCACGGGTAGATCCTCCATCGAGCCGGTAACCATGCTGCCGGACTTGAGCGTGTACGACGAGCGGACGTGGATCGGCACGGCATACCGCCGGGCATACTCGACGCAGCGCGGCATCAGCACCTTCGCGCCGCAGGCGGCGAGCTCCAACGTCTCCTCGTAGGTGATCTGTTTGACCATCCGGGCGTTGGAGACGATCCGCGGGTCGGCGGTGAAAACCCCGTCCACATCGGTGTAGATCTCACAGACATCGGCCTGCAACGCCGCCGCCAACGCCGCCGCGGTCGCGTCCGACCCGCCCCGACCCAGCGTGGTGACGTCCTTGGTGTCCTGCGCCACCCCCTGGAAGCCGGCGACGATCACCACCGCGCCCTCGTCCAGCGCCCCGCGGAGCCGACCGGGGGTCACGTCGATGATCCGCGCCCGCCCGTGCACCGACGTGGTGATCACGCCCGCCTGGCTGCCGGTGTAGGAACGGGCCTCGAAGCCGAGGTTGTGGATCGCCATCGCCAGCAGCGCCATCGAGATCCGCTCACCGGCGGTGAGGAGCATGTCCAGCTCCCGACCGGGCGGCACCGGGCTGACCTGGTTCGCCAGATCGATCAACTCGTCGGTGGTGTCACCCATCGCCGACACGACCGCGACGACATCGTCGCCGGCCTTCCGGGTGGCGACGATCCGCTCGGCCACCCGCTTGATCCGCTCCGCGTCGGCGACCGAGGAGCCACCGTACTTCTGCACGACCAGACCCACGGCGACCCCCTTTCTCTCGCTGGTGCTCAAACGCTGCATAGCCTACCGGCCGGCTGCGGGGTGTGTTCCGCGTGTCACCGCCTCCCAGCAGGTGATCACCACGGAAGAATGGCCGGGTGCGCAACCGCCGAATCGGGTGGGCGCTGGCCCTGTCGGTGCTGGTCACCGGCTGCGGCTCGCCCGCAGACCACGCCGTCTCCCCGCCGCCGACCACCCTCGAAGCCCCGCAGCCGCCCGACTCTGCCCGCGCCGAGCTGGCGAGCCGGGCCGCGGCGGCGAAGGATCTGGCGGCGGTGCACGCCTACACCTACGCGGTGCCGGAGCAGCTCGACCGGCGGGTGCTGGCGATCCGTACCGGCGCGGGCGACTGGCGGGTGGATGTCCCCGGCGGTGCCCTCGGTGGTGCGGCTGACGTGGCGATCGCTGCGCTCGACGACGAGCTCTACCACTGCACCCTGCAGGCGACCACGGTCGCCGGCCCCGGCTGTGTGGCGGTGGCCACCATCCCGCCGGAGTCGGATCCCCGGGTCCAGCATGTGTTCACCCGATGGCTGGATGTCTTCGTGGACCGGGCGGCGGCGGTGGCGGTGGTCACCGTGCCGGGCCCCGAGGCGGGCGCGGACGGTGGTGACTGCTTCGCGGTGACGCCGAGCTCGGCCTCGCTGGCGCCGCCGGTGGCGGCGGGCGTCTACTGCTACCGGGCGGACGGCACGCTCACCTACGCCGAGTCGGAGGTGGGCACGCTGACCCTCACCGACACCAGCGCCGCCCCCGAGACCATCGACCTGCCCGCCCCGGTGGTGCCGGGCGACCCGGCCCCCACCGCGCCGGCCCCCACCCCGCCGGCCACCGGCACGCCAGCACCGGCGGGCACCCCCGCGCCCGCCCCCTCGGGATAGCGGGAGCGCTCTGGCACCATTGGCGGTATGTCGCACGCCTCTGCTGACCCGGCCGCGCTCCCGCTCGAACCGCTGTTGGGGCACCGGCGCAGCCCCCGAGCCTTCGACCCGACCGCCGACGTGACCTCGCAGGAGCTCGCCACCCTGCTGGAGGCCGCCCGCTGGGCCCCCTCCAGCTCCAATAGCCAGCCGTGGCGGTTCGTGGTCGGCCGGCGAGACAGCGACACCCACAAACTGATCTTCACCAGCCTGGCCGAGGGCAACCAGCGGTGGGCGGGTCGGGCGGCGGTGCTGCTGGTCGGGGCGCACCTCACCCACTCCGACACCGGGCAGGAGCTGCGGCACGCCGCGTACGACCTGGGGCAGTCGGTCGCCCACTTGACGGTGCAGGCGACCGCGCTCGGGCTGTATCTGCACCAGATGGCCGGGTTCGACGCTGCGGCGCTGCACCGGGAGCTGGCCCTGCCGGAGCAGGTGGTGGCGAAGGTGGTGGTCGCGATCGGCCGGCTCGGCGACCCGGCGACGCTGCCGGAGGATCTCCAGCAGCGGGAGTCGGCGCCGCGGGAGCGGCACCGGGCAGCGACCCTACTGCTCCGCTGAGGTGTGAGCTTCCCCACCCGACGTCCCAACATCCGAACGACGCGGGCCATCAGGCCCTCGACGTCGTAGAGTGAACAGCGTCATGTGGCAGGCACTGCTTCTTGCTCGCCGCGACGAGGCCCCAGCGGCCGGCACCTCGTCGCGGTGTTCGCGCGCGCAGCTCGCCTAGCGCCGGTCGAGTCCGACTCCCGACCTTCTTCCCACATGACCACGCTGAGGAGCTTTTCGATGCCGCACGCATCCGACCCCGCCGCCGAGGCCCGACCGGCCGCCGCCAACCCGATCGCCCAGCAACGCCCCAGCCCCATGCCGTACCAGCGGTACCAGCCGTATCATCTCGCCTTTCCGACCGACCTGCCCGACCGTCGCTGGCCGACCCGCCGGATCGAGGCCGCCCCCCGCTGGTGCGCGGTCGACCTCCGCGACGGCAACCAGGCGCTGATCGACCCGATGTCCCCCGAGCGCAAACGGCGCATGTTCCAGCTGCTGGTCCGCATGGGCTATAAGGAGATCGAGGTCGGCTTCCCGTCGGCGAGCGAGACCGACTTCCAGTTCGTCCGGCAGCTGATCGAGGAAGACCTGATCCCGGACGACGTCACCATCCAGGTGCTCACCCAGTGCCGGGAGCACCTGATCGACCGCACCTTCCAGTCGCTGCGCGGGGTCCACCGGGCGATCGTGCACTTCTACAACTCCACCTCGGTGCTGCAGCGACGGGTGGTCTTCGGGCTGGACCGGCCCGGGATCACCGCGATCGCCACCGACGGGGCCCGGCTGTGCCAGAAGTACGCCGAGATCCACACCCCGGGCACCGACATCTTCTACGAGTACTCCCCCGAGTCGTACACCGGCACCGAGCTGGAGTATGCGCTGGAGATCTGCGCCGCGGTGGTCGACGTGATCGACCCGACCCCGGAGCGGCCGTTGATCCTCAACCTGCCGGCGACGGTGGAGATGGCCACCCCGAACGTCTACGCGGACTCGATCGAGTGGATGCACCGGCAGCTGCCCCGCCGAGACTCGCTGGTGCTCTCGCTGCACCCGCACAACGACCGCGGCACCGGCGTGGCCGCCGCCGAGCTGGGGCTGCTCGCCGGCGCTGACCGGATCGAGGGCTGCCTGTTCGGCAACGGCGAGCGCACCGGCAACGTCGACCTGGTGACGCTGGGGCTGAACCTGTTCTCGCAGGGCATCGACCCGCAGATCGACTTCTCGGAGATCGACGAGATCAAGCGGGCGGTGGAGTACTGCAACCAGCTACCGGTGCATGAACGCCACCCGTACGCCGGAGATCTGGTCTACACCGCTTTCTCCGGCTCCCACCAGGACGCGATCAAGAAGGGCTTCGCGGCGCTGGAACGCGACGCCGCGGCGGTCGGGGTGCCGGTGGCGCAGCACCAGTGGGGCGTGCCCTACCTGCCGATCGACCCGCACGACCTGGGCCGCAGCTACGAAGCGGTGATCCGGGTCAACTCCCAGTCCGGCAAGGGCGGGGTGGCGTACGTGATGAAGGAGGAGCACCACCTCGACCTGCCGCGCCGGCTGCAGATCGAACTCTCCGGGGTGATCCAGCAACACACCGACTCGGTCGGCGGGGAGGTCGCGCCGGAGCGGATGTGGGGCATCTTCGCCGGCGAGTACCTCGTCGCCGAGCAGCGGGAGCCGAAGCTGACGGTGAGCCGCTACGAAAGCACCAGCATCGACGGCAAGGTGGAGCTTTCGATCACAGTGGACCTGGACGGCGACCGGCGGGAGCTCACCGGTGTCGGCAACGGCCCGATCGACGCCTTCACCTACGCGCTGGCCGAGTTCGGGGTACGGGTGCGGGTGCTCGACTACGCCGAACACGCGCTGGCCGCCGGTGGCGATGCCCGCGCCGCCGCGTACGTTGAGTGCGATGTGGATGGTGAATCGGCGTGGGGGGTCGGGATCGACGCCAACATCGTCACCGCCTCGCTGGACGCGGTGGCGAGCGCGGTCAACCGCGCCCGCCGCTGACCCGCGCAGAATGGCGTGCTGAGGGCTTGACCTGAAGCGGGCTTGACGTTGCACACTCGGCTCCCGGCGCAAGAGCGGAGGCGAGCGGATGGCAGGAGCGGGTCACGCGATCGCGGTCGGCGCCAGTGGGATGCTTGCTGGCGCCTGCCGAGGCCTGGCTGATCGTGGCTGGACCGTCACGGTGGTGGCTCGCACCGAGCGCCGATTGCAGGCCACCACCGGCGACGATCCGCGCCTGCTTCCGTTGCCGGCCGACTACCGGGCAACGGAGTTCGAGGCTACGCTCGCCGCCGCGGTCGAGGCGCGGGGGCTGGCGACGCTGGCGCTGTGCTGGATCCACAGCGGGGCGCCACGCGCGCTGCCGGCGGTAGTGAAGGCGCTGGCTCCGAGTGGCCGGTTAATGCATGTGCTCAGTAGTGCCAGCCAGGACCCGACCGACCTCGGCAACCCAGAACTGATTGCCGATCGGACCCTGCGTTATCAACGAGTGATCCTCGGCTACCGGGTCGAGGGTGGACGGGCACGATGGCTCACCGACGGTGAGATCGGCGGCGGTGCACTGGCGGCGGTGGACGACCCCACCGCCGACCCGTACGTGGTCGGCCAAATCCACCCGTGGTCGGCCCGCCCATAGCAGACCCAGCTGCTCGCCGCGGCTCGCCGGATCGGCCCAGGTGATCTAGGGTACGGGCGTGGCCCGTACCCGGAAGTCCAAGTCTCGTAAGCGTTCCACTTCGCGCCGTAGCCGTCGGACGTTGACCCGCAAGCAGCAGCGGCGACTCGGCCTGGTGGTGGCGGCGGTCGCCGCCATCGTCCTCGGCGGCTACCTCGGCACCAGCGACCTGCTCGAGGATGTCCTACCGGACGTGGAAGCCTCGGAGTCCGACAACGGCGGCGACAGCTCCAGCGATGGGGACGACGACTCGGAAGATGACTCGGACAGCGACAGCGACAGCGGCGGCGGGTCCAGCGGGGACGTCGACGTCGACGAGGCCCGGGAACTCCTCTCCGAGTTGACCGTGGACGAGTGGGACACCACCAGCGGCTACAGCCGGGACCGGTTCTCCCACTGGCGCACCATCGACGGCTGCGACGCCCGGCAGACGGTGCTGGCCCGCGACGGCGAGGAGATCGAGACCAGGGACGAGGACTGCCGGGTGGTCAGCGGCGTCTGGCACAGCCCGTTCGACGACGTCACCCTCGACGACCCCAGCGACATCGACATCGACCACATGGTCCCGCTCGCCAACGCCTGGCGCACCGGGGCCGCCGACTGGGACGACGACGACCGGGCCGACTTCGCCAACGACCTCGACACTCCGCAGCTGATCGCGGTCTCGGCCAGCTCCAACCGGGCCAAGGGCGACCAGGACCCCTCCCAGTGGCAACCGGTCCGCGGCTTCCACTGCCAATATGCCTACGACTGGATCGTGGTAAAACACCATTGGGAGCTGTGGGTGACCGAAGAAGAACACGACGCGCTCTCGGACATGCTGGACACCTGCGACTGAGGAGGCCACCGTGGAGCCCCGGAGCAGCGACATCACCGCCGGCCCGGGCGGGGTGATGACCGACGAGGTCGGAGTGGTCACCGGTGACCTCACCCTGCGCACCGAGCTGGCCGACGACGGCCTGGCTACGGTTCGGGTGCAGTACCGCGACGCCGACGAGTGGTATGTGGTCACCGGCGGCCGGGTGACCTTGGCCGACCCGGCCGACCTCGCCGCCGTCCACGACCTCGCGGTCGGCCTACTCCACCGCCCCCACGGCTGAGTGTCGGGCGACTGCGCAACCCTGCCGATCCGCACTGGACATTTACGGGGGGTGGCGACTGGCCCTTCTGGATTGCCCCGTTACCTTTTTGATCGTCCCCAGCCGGGGACTCCTCGGTCGCCCGGCCCGGTATGACTTACTGCCCCTGTCGTAGCCATGATCCGGGGGGTGTTGTCGCCGGGTCGGGTGGCGTCGGCCGACCGCTGATAGGGACCCGGCCACCCCGCACGGGGTAGGTCTCCTCGTAACGTGGCTGCCGGCAGTCCGACGCCCAGACCCGCGACCGAGGCCGCACCGAGGCGAGAGGGCCACCGGTAGTGAACGGCCAGTACGAGGTCTTCCTGGGGTTGGACGTCGGCAAAGGCGAACACCACGCGGTCGCGCTGAGCCGCGACGGCGCCAGGCTCCACGATGCACCGCTTCCCAACAACGAAGCCAAACTGCGGGCGCTCTACGACAAACTCGCCCGCCACGGCAGCATCCTGGTGGTGGTCGACCAGCCCGCCTCCATCGGCGCGCTGCCAGTGGCGGTAGCCCGCGCCGGCGGACACCAGGTGGCCTACCTGCCCGGGCTGGCCATGCGCCGCATCGCCGACCTGCACCCGGGCACATCAAAGACCGACGCCCGCGACGCCTACGTCATCGCCGACGCGGCCCGGACCCTGCCACACACGCTGCGGCGAGTCGACACCGGCGATGACACCCTGGCCGAGCTGGAAATGCTCATCGGCTACGACGACGACCTCGCCGGCGAGGCCACCCGCATCTCCAACCGCATCCGCGGCCTGCTCACCCAGATCCACCCTCCACTCGAGCGTGTCCTCGGCCCGAAGGCCGCCCACCCGGCAGTACTGGAACTGCTGACACGCTGCGGCGGACCGGCCGGGCTACGCAAGGCCGGACGCCGCAAGCTCACCACCATCGCCACCCGCCATGCCCCACGCATGGGCGAACGTCTCGTCGCACAGATCCTGGCCGCCCTTGACGAACAGACCGTGATCGTGCCCGGCAGCCACGCCGCCGAGACCATCCTTCCCCGGCTGGCCAGCTCGCTACGCGACGTCCTCAAGCAACGCGAACAGACCGCGGCCGAGGTCGAAGGGATGCTCGATGCCCACCCTCTTGCCAAGGTCCTGACCTCGATGCCCGGCATCGGAGTCAGGACCGGCGCCCGCATCCTGCTCGAAGTCGGCGACGCCAGCGCCTTCCCCACCCCCGGCCACTTGGCCGCCTACGCCGGCCTCGCCCCAGTCACCAGACGTTCGGGCAGCTCGATACGGGGTGAACATCCACCCAAGGGCGGCAACAAGCAGCTCAAACGTGCGTTCTTCTTAGCCGCGTTCGCCGCTCTGGCCAATCCTGAGTCCAGGGCCTACTACGACCGCAAGCGGGCCGAAGGCAAGAAGCACAACGCCGCGCTGATCTGCCTGGCCCGACGCCGCGTCGACGTCCTCCATGCCATGCTGCGCACCAAGACTCCGTTCCAGCCCAAGTCAGTTCATCCTGTCGCGGCCGCCTGAACGAGCCCTGCCAGCATGACCACCCGGTTGACTTGAACGTCGTATCCGATCAACGGCACGGTGTCACCCTCCGACGTCATAACCACCGGCTTGCCGAGTCTGCGTCCGATGGCCCGCATGAACTGGCACAACACCTCCAGCCGCTGCTGTCCCTGCAACTCCCGCAAATCAACATCGAAGTCGATCTGCCCATCGTACGGTCGAAAGATCGCAAGAACATCCGGCGACGGCCAGACCCTCAACGTCACGCCGTGTCCATGTCGCAAATCCAGCATGTCCTCGACCCGATGCGGCAGCCGCAGCACCCGCCCGTCCACCGAGTACTCGTACGCCCACCCCTTCGAGCGGACAAGCTCAACGACCGCTTGCCAGTCCGCGCGCGTTGTGTTCGGCACACACACGTCTGGCAGCGTCCCGTTCACCTCGGGGTCGAGCCACTCCCTGACGTCATCCCATAACAGGTCAGGCACACCCACCATGATGCCCGGCGTTCGCCGAACCCGCATCTGGGTTCCTCACTTGACAAACGCCATAGGGACCCCCCCCCGACAACGACTGTTACGGTGATGAGACATAACGCAGAGTTAGGTAGGGGGCGCCCGAACTTGGCAGTCGCCGACGCCCCCTATACGCAACGCCTCTGGAGGAAAATTGCGTACTCTTATCAGTATCTCACACCGTAGAGGTCTACGGATCGCCATACACGCAGCTGTAGCAGGCCTGCTCGCGTCGAGCCTGGTAGCGCTCAGTCCTGCTACACCGGCTGCGGCTCAGGGAACGACCCCCACCCTGTTCAACTGTTACACCGAGTGGTGGAGCACCGCTTGGGCACAGAACTGCGCAGGCGATGGCGCCACCTATGCGGGAACATATCGGTCGACGATCGACTGCACTGCACAGTCAAACAAGGAGATGGACGTCTGGCGGCCTCAGGGCGGCACAGGCTGGGAGAGCGGTGAAGATTGCCGCCACGGCACCAGCAACGGAGACATCTCCTACCGAGGCTGACCCGCGTCGCGGCCATAGGGGAGTGCGGTGCTACGCCGCGCTCCCCGTAGTCCATCCAGCCAGTAGGGAAGCTCAACACTCCTTGGCAGCTTCTGATACGGCAACGGTTCCGGATCTTTCACTGCGAATAGAGCGACACTCTAGCGGCTCGTGGAGCCTAGCCATGGAATGCCTCAGGGTTCTGTCACTGCGGAAGGAGTACACTCGGTGAGCGTCTTCTGGTTGCACCTGCGCAACTCACCGATCCGCTGGGGGCTTCCGGCACTGATAGCTCTGAGCCTCGGCGTGCTGTTCTTCCGGAGTCGATTTTGGATCGGTGTGTGGCCAGAGACCGGCGCCGCAGCCCAAGTCGGAACCTACTTCCTCGGCGCGGTAGGAGCCGGTGCCGCCGCATGGGCAGCCGGGGCGCCGGGACGACACCGGGTCGTTGAACAGATCGCTGCGGCCCGGGTTCACCCAGTCACCACCGAGGCCTACCGGCTAGCCGCCACCGTGGTCGTCGTCCTCATCCCGTACCTGACCGGTCACGCCGTCGCTTTCGCCTTCACCGCCCCCGCCTCTCCTCCTGGGTGGCACCTCTGGCTTGGCTACTTCGCACTCGGCCTAGTGGCGATGTTGCTTGCGACGGCGTGGGGATGGATGCTCGGCAAGGTGCTCGGCTCGGTCTTCGCGGCGCTGGGCGCGGTGGTTGGATGGTTGGTCCTGGTGGTGGTGGCCGAGGACTACCTTGGTCTCGTCCTCACCGCGTTACGAGGCCCACCCGAACGGATCGTAGACCCGGCCGCAGTGACCATTCGGCTCGTCGTGGTCGTCGCGCTTCTGGCCACGTTGCCCTTGTTGGGTATGCTCGGCCGGCTTCGCCAGCACGCTTGGCGGATAGCCGCACCCGCAGTGGCCGCGCTCGGGCTTCTATTCACACTGGCCGGCACGACGGTCATCGTGGAGCGGGAGCCAATCGGAGATGAGGCGCTCTGCGTCAGCGGTGAAAGGACTCAGCTGTGCGTCTGGCCCGAGCACGAGAAGTACATACCGCTACTTCAGGAGGTCAACGACCGTATCGACGCCCTGCCTGAGGTGCTGGTGGTCCCCGCTCGCATGAATGAATCAGGCGTCGTGCGAACCCGCTACGTCGACAGCGAGGGCGTCATCCGGCCGACGCCGGGGGACCACCCTCCGGTATTCCACATCATCGAGGGCAGCCCATGGTCGTACACCGGTGCGATCCAGTCAGCCATCCTGAGTGCAACCTGGGATGGCTGCGATTGGAACGCGATGTCGGAGGCGGACCGTCGCCGACTCCATGTGCTCGATGCGTGGCTGCGCGCCTATCTCGCTGGCGGAGGGTCACCGGACTACTCTTCCAGCGCGCCAGCGGATGTGGCGGAGGCATGGGCAGAGGGTCGGAGCCTGGTGGACGAGCTGCCTAACGCCGAGCAGTTCGCGTGGGCCGAACGGGAAGTTGACGAGATGCTGGACCACTATTGTCCATCCGCCGACTGAGCAGTCGAGTCCACAACGTCGCGAACCTATAGTGACCAGGCTGGGTCCGCTCTGTTAACGATGGGATATCGGAAATGAACGCGGTGCTTGAGGCAGTTTCGCAGGGGTACGGAAGCACAGTGGTGTTGGACCGACTCAGCATGTCGCTGCGGCCAGGGATTACCGCGCTGGCTGGTCCCAACGGGGCTGGAAAGACGACTCTGCTGCGAACCTTGGCGACGATCGTGCCACCCCGATCCGGTTCAGTCACCATCGACGGACGAGCAGTCGATGGTGAACGTGCCGCCCGTACGGTACGGAGCCAGATCGGTTACCTACCACAGAGGTTCGGGTTCGACCCGCACATGCGGGTCGTCGACTTTGTTACCTACGGAGCATGGCTACGGGGCGTGCCGGCCCGCGATCGGAGCAGAGCGGTTTCCGAGGCGTTGGAGATGGTCGATCTCATTTCGCTGCGACGAACCAGAATGCGCAAGCTCTCTGGTGGTATGCGGCAGCGGGCGGGTATTGCCTGGGCGGTAGCCGGTCGTCCCAGACTAGTGCTACTGGACGAGCCCACAGTTGGCCTAGACCCTCGACAACGACTACACTTCCGAAAGATCGTCGCTGGCCTCAACGACACAGTGGTGGTCCTCAGCACACATCTGATTGACGACATCGCCGCGACCTGCGACCGCGTCATCGTGCTGCATGGCGGACGTGTCAAGTTCGACGGGGCCGTGGCCGACTTGGCCGCAACCAGCACCAACGACCTCCCAGGCCATACCGAACTGGAACGCGCTTACATGGCTCTGCTTCCTACCGAAGAACAGCACCTCTGAGCGGAGGCTGTCGTGAGCCGCAAGGAGTAGCGCAATTCTCGCCTCTGCCCTAGGGACCCTGACCTCTGGAATGGCGTTCGCCAAGGTGCGGCCGGCTCGGTCCGTGCTGGCCGCGACCGTGGTGCTCGGTACGGTCACCGCCTGGCTCGGTCACCACCAAGCCCCAGTACCGGTGGCGGCAGCCGATGGCGCTGGCATCATTCCGATGTGGCGACTTCTGGCGATGGCGGCGGCCGTGATCCCGGTGCTCGCCTTGCACAGCCGATTAGCCGATCTGGAGTCTGCAGCCACCCATCCATTCCGGGCAGCGCAGCGAACCTACGTCGGCGTGATGACCACCGGCTGTGCGGTCACTTTCCTGGGTATCACATCGATCGCCTTGGACCCGCCCATTCTAGTAATTATGGGCCGCTCGTGGCTCAGTTGGTGCGGCCTCGCCCTACTTGCCGGCTCATTGCTCGGCTGGCGGCTAGCGTGGACCCTGCCGAGCTTGGTCACAGCCGGATTCATCTACTGGGGATACCGCGGAGAGGGCGAGTACCAGTGGTGGGAGTTCAGCGCCCGACCGCACGATGACGTGCCGAGCCTCCTGCTTAGCGTCGCCCTGCTCGCCGCAGGTCTAGCCGCCTACGCGGCGACCCCATGGCGTCGGCGGAGGTTTAGGGGGATTTGGCGTGCCGCCCGGGCGGTCAGACCCGGATGACCGAAACCCCCGCAACCCCGTCGACCGCATCGAAGTCGTCATCCTGGGTGACGACCGGGAGTCCGCGCGTCGCCGCGATGGCGGCGATCCACAGGTCGTTCACTCGAATCCGTCGCCCCTCAGCAGCGAGATAGGCCCGAAGCTGCGCCCACATGCGACCAGCTGCCTGGTCGACCGGCAGGACTTGGATCTCGGAGAGCAGGTCGAGCGTGGCCATCCGTTGCGCCCTGGTCTCGACGTTCCCGGCTGCTAGCACCCCTGCCTGCAGCTCGGCCAGGGTGACCACGGTCGTCGCCAACTCGGCGGGCAGCCTGTTTTCGGCTAGCGGACGTCCGGACTCAGCGGCGATGAAGACAGAGGTATCCAGCAGGCCCCGAGCCGGCGTCACCGGATCGGGCCGAGATCATCGGTGGTGTCGCCAGCGAGCTCGGCAAGGTCGTCCCGCAGCCCAGGGTCAGCCTGGGCACCCCGCAGCCGGGACGCCACCTCCGCCCGAGGCAGCCAACGTCGGCGCGCTGGCGCGAGCGGAGACAACTTCGCCACCGGCTCACCGCTCACGGTAACGATGACCTCTTCGCCGGCCGCGACGCGGCGCAGGACTCCAGCGGTGTCATTGCGAAGTTCCCGCGACGCTACTACAGACATGCTACGAGCGTAGCACCCCGGCTACGGCAGGACCCGGTCCAGCCAAGGGCCTGGTCGGGAGTGGGGAACCTGGGACGTTACGGGACGTGGACCGTCTCGACGGTGGGGGCGCTCGCGGCGGCGTCGTCGTCCGGCTTGGTCAGCTCCGGCGTTACCTCGTGGCGCTGGATCCGGCCGTCGGCGATCTCGTTCACCCAGTGGCAGGCCACTCGGTGCCCCGGGCGGATCTCCACCAGCTCCGGCCGCTCGTCGGCGCACCGCTCCGGCTGCGCCCACGGGCAGCGGGTGTGGAAACGGCAGCCCGGCGGCGGGTTCGACGGCGACGGCAGGTCGCCGGCGAGCAGGATCCGCTCCCGCCGGTCCTCCACATCCGGGTCCGGCACCGGCACCGCCGACATCAGCGCCCGGGTGTACGGGTGCAGCGGCTCGGCGTAGAGGTCGTCGGAGGGGGCCTCCTCCACCAGCGCCCCCAGGTACATCACGCCGACCGTGTCCGAGATGTGACGCACCACCGCTAGATCATGGGCGATCACCAGGTAGGTGAGCCCCAGCGAATCCTGCAGCTCGTCGAGCAGGTTCACCACCTGCGCCTGGATCGACACGTCCAGCGCGGAGACCGGCTCGTCGGCGATGATCAGATCCGGGCCCAAGGCCAGCGCCCGGGCGATGCCGATCCGCTGCCGCTGCCCGCCGGAGAATTCGTGCGGGTAGCGCGACAGCGCCCACCGGGGCAGCCCGACCCGGTCCAGCGTCTCGCCGATGATCTCCCGCTGCTGCGCCCGGTTCTTGCCGATGCCGTGCGCGGCGAGGCCCTCGGTGAGGATCGACTCGACGTTCTGCCGGGGGTCCAGGCTGGACATCGGGTCCTGAAAGATCATCTGCATCCGCTGCCGCATCGCCCGCAGCCGCTCGCCCTGCAGCGTGGTGATATCGGTACCGTCGAATTGGACCGACCCCTCGGTCACCGGCGCCAGCCGCAGCACCGCCTTGCCCAGAGTGGATTTTCCGCAGCCGGACTCGCCCACCAACCCGTACGTCTGGCCTTTGGGAATGGTCAGGTCGACGCCGTCGACCGCCCGGACCTGCCCCACCACCCGGTCGAAGATGATGCCGCTGGTGATCGGATAATGAACCTTGAGGTTCCGCACCTCCAGCAACGGCGCGCTCATGAGCTGACCTCCACTGTGGTCCGAGCTGGGCCGCCGGTCAAATCCGGGTTGATACACCGGTACACCCGGCCGTCCGGTTCCGGCGTCAGCTCCGGCGGGCCGTCGAGGCACTGCTCCTCCCGGCGCGGGCAGCGCGGCGCGTACGCGCAACCCTCGTGCCAGGGCAGCAGGTCCCGCACCGAGCCGGGGATCGGGGTGAGCGGTTCGCCCCGCGCCCCGTCGAGCCGAGGGATGGAGCCGAGCAGGCCCACGGTGTACGGGTGATGGGGCTGGGCGAAGAGCGGCCTGCGGGCGGCGGTCTCCACCACCCGGCCGGCGTAGAGCACGTTGACGGTGTCACACATGCCGGCGACCACCCCCAGATCGTGCGTGATCATGATGAGCGCGGTGTTCAGGTCCCGGACCAGGTCCTTCAGCAGTTCCAGGATCTGCGCCTGGATGGTGACATCGAGCGCCGTGGTCGGCTCGTCGGCGATCAGCAACCGCGGCTGGCAGGCGACCGCCATCGCGATCAGCGCACGCTGCCGCATCCCGCCGGAGAGCTGGTGCGGGTACTCCTTGAGTCGGCGGGTCGGGTCGGGGATGCCGACCCGGTCGAGCAGGTCGGCCGATTCCCGCTTGGCGGCGCCGCGGGCCATCCCCCGGTGCCGGGTCAACACCTCGGCGACCTGCACCCCGATCGGTACCACCGGGTTCAGCGACGAGATCGGATCCTGGAAGACCATGGCGATGTCCCGGCCGCGCAGGTCGCGGCGTTCGGCCGGGGACATCGTCAGCAGGTCGGCGCCGTCGAACCGGGCAGCGCCGCCGAGTTCGACGCCGCGGGTCGGCAGCAGCCCGGTGATCGCCAGCGAGGTGACGCTCTTGCCGCAGCCGGACTCGCCGACCAGGCCGACGATCTGGCCGGGTTCGACCGTGAACGAGACGCCGTCGACCGCCCGGATGTCCCGCTGCCCTCGCCGGCGGAACACGACCGAGAGGTCCGCCACCTCCAGCAACGGGTGTTGACCATGGGGTTGGGGACCCGAATCCCCGCCCGCCATGTGCCTAGGTCCATGATCAACTGGGTGGGTGGGCATGGTCACCTCCGCAGTTTCGGGTCGAGGGCCTCCCGCATCGCCTCGCCCAGCAGCGTGAAGCCGAGCGCAGTGATGATGATCGCCACCGCCGGATAGATCGCCAGCGACGGCCGGACCGCCAACTGGTCCTGCGCCTGGGCGAGCATCGTGCCCCACTCCGGCACCCCGGTGTCCGGGTTCCCCAGCCCGAGGAACGACAGCGCCGCCGCCTCGATGATCGCGGTGGCGAGCGTCAGCGTCGCCTGCACGATCACCGGGGCCAGCGAGTTCGGGAAGATATGACTCACCACGATCCGGCGTTTCTTCACCCCGAGCGCGGTCGCGGCGAGCACATAGTCGCGGTGCGCCTGGGCGATCATCGATGCTCGCAGCAGTCGGGCGAAGATCGGCACCGCCGCCACCCCGACCGCGATCATCACCGCCCACAGGCTCCGCCCGATCACCGCCGCCACGCTGAACGCCAGCAGCAGCGGCGGCATCGCCAGCAGCATGTCGATGAAGCGCATCAGCACCGAGTCGATCCAGCCGCCGATCCGGCCACCCAGCGCGTTCGCGGCGCCGGCGACGCCGCCGATGATCGCTCCGACGGTGAACCCGATCAGGGTGGCGACCACCCCGACCAGCAGCGTCTGCTGCGCCCCGACCAGCAGCCGGCTGAAGACGTCTCGGCCCAGCTGGTCCAGCCCGAACCAGTACTCGGCGCTGGGGCCAGGGATCTGCCCGGGCCGGACCTGATCCAACCCCACAAACGCCCGGGGCGGATGCGGCGCGATGACCGGTCCGATGAACGCCAGGATCACGAAGGCCAGCACGATCGCCGCGCCGGTGATCGCCATCGGGCTGCGCCGCAGCCGCCGTAGCGTCTCCCGGGTGATGCTCTCGCCCCGCTCATCCGGCGGTGCTCCCGCCAGCTCCCCCAACCGGTCCAGCTTCTCGGCCCGGCGGCGGCCGATCGGCCCCGGTGGCAGCCGCTGCGCCGGCAGGCCGGCCGGCTCCGGCGTCGACTCCGTGGCCGGGTCGGATCCGGAGGGTGTCGGATGCTCGTTCGCCATCAGTGCACCCTCACCCTCGGATCGATAATGCTATATGAGATATCGACCAGCAGGTTGATCACCACAAAGGCCAGCGCGATGAAGGTAATGAAGGCCATCAACACCGGATAGTCGGCGTTCTGGATCGCCAGATAGACGAACCGTCCGATGCCGTTGATCGCGAAGACGGTCTCGGTCAGCACCGCCCCCGACAACAGCGCCCCGGAGAGCACGCCGATCGCGGTAACCACCGGCAGCAGCGCGTTACGCAGCACGTGCCGGCCGCGGATCACCCGGGTGGTCAGCCCCTTCGCCTCGGCGGTCCGCACATAGTCCTCGTTCAGCACCTCCAGCACGCTCGCCCGGGTCATCCGGACGATGATCGCGAACGGAATGCTGGCGACCGCGATGCCTGGCAGGAGTAGATGCAGAAACGCGTCCCAGGCAGCGTCCCACTCCTGAGTGAGGATGCCGTCCAGGATGAAGAAGTTGGTGATGTGGGTGGCGTCGATCCCGGTGGTCTGCCGCCCGGTGGTCGGGAACCAGCCCAGGTTCTCGCCGAAGACCCACTTCAGCAGGAAGGCGAGGAAGAAGATCGGGGTGCAGATGCCGAGCATCGACCCGCCGACCGTCAACCCGTCCAGCGGCCCGCCGCGGCGGCGGGCCGCGAAGTAGCCCAACGGCACCCCCGCGCCGATGGCGATCACCATCGCGACCACCGTCAACTCCACGGTGGCCGGGAAGCGGAGCAGGAACTCCTCCACCACCGGCCGCTGGGTCATCGTTGAGTTACCGAGGTCGAAGCTGAGCACCCGGCGCATGTACGCGCCGTACTGCACCAGCAGCGGCTCGTCCAGGCCCATTCGTGCCCGGATCGCCTCCCGCGCCTCCGGAGTGGCCCGGTCGCCGAGCAGCGCCGTCTCCGGCCCTCCCGGCAGCGACCGCAACCAGATGAACAACAAGACCGACAGACCTGCCAGCGTGGGGATCACCTGCAGCAGGCGCCGGACGACGAATCGAAACATTCGATCTCCACCGGCGGGTCGACTGTGGCGCCGGGCGGCCGCGGGTCAGCGGCCGCCCGGCGCCACGGTCGACGGGTTGGACTACTCGGCGATCTGTGCGGTGGCGAACCGCTCCTGCGCCAACGGGCTGATCTCCACACCGGAGACGTGGTCGGCGAAGACGAGTCCGTTCGGCATGTGCGACACCGGCACGCCCGGCAGGAACTCCATGATCATCGCGTTGAGCTCCTCGTAGATCGCGAACCGCTCCTCATCGTCCACGGTCTGGTCCGCGTCGGACATCCGGTCCCACAGCTCCTCGTACTCGTACCCCCACGCCGGCAACGCGCGGGAGAACCAGGTACCGATGAAGTTGTAGGCCTCCGGGTAGTCGCCGGTCCAGCCGAGGAAGTGCAGATCGGCCTCGCCGGCCTGGACATCGGCCAGGTACTCCGGGCTCCACGGCAACGACACCGGCTCGACCACGATGCCGACATCCTCCAGGTCCTGCTGGAACAGCTCGATCATGCTGCGCGGGCTCGGCATGTACGGCCGGGTCACGTCGGTCGGCCAGTAGAAGCTGAGCTCCAGCTCACCCTCGCTGTAACCGGCGTCCTCAAGCAGCTGGATCGCCCGCTCCGGGTCGTAATCGTAGGTCGGCACGTCCGGGTTCCAGCCCTCCAGGTTCGGCGGCTGGAACTGGGTGGCGACCTCGGCGCCCTCGGGCATCAGCGCGTCCACCAGCCCCTGCCGGTTGAGCGCATGAGCGATCGCCTGCCGCACCCGGAGGTCCTCCAGGGCCTCGTTCGCGTTCTGGGTGAACGCGACGTAGAGCAGGTTCACCGGAGTCTCCCGGACCCCAAGGTTCATGCCCTCCGACTCCAGCGTGTCCCAGTCGGCCGGCGACGGCAGGTCATAGCCGTGGATCTCGCCAGCGCTCAGCGCCTGCCGGCGACCGGTCTCGTCCGGGATCGCCTTGAAGATCAACCGGCCGATGGTGGCCGGCTCGCCCCAGTAGTCCTCGTTGCGGACCAGGGTGATCTCCTGGGTGGCGCGGTCCCAGCTCTCGAAGACGAACGGCCCGGTGCCGGTCGGGTGCTCCAAGCTGTACGGCGGCCAGTTCGGCTCGCCCGCGCTACCGGTCACGTTGGAGGCGTCATGCTCAGCCAACGCGGTCGGGCTGTGCATCGCGAACGGCGACAACACCAGCAGCGACGGGAACCGGCTGGTCACCCGAGTCAGGTTGATCACCGCGGTGTGCTCGTCGGTAGCCGCACACGACTCATACACCGGGTCGCCCAGGTCGCTGCGGTCCGGCTCGTTCTCGGCGAAGCCACCGGACATCTGCTGCCAGTAGTAGCTCATGCTGGGCTCTTGGGCGACGCCCTCAAGGGTGTGCCACCGATCGAAGTTGCTGCAGACGGCCTCGGCATTGAAGTCGGTGCCATCGTGGAACTGCACGTCGTCGCGCAACGTAAAGGTCCACTCGGTGCCGGACTCGTCCGACTCCCACTCGGTCGCCAGCGCCGGCTCGATGTCGGTCGTCCCCGGCGCCACCTGGATCAGCGTGTCGAAGACCTGCCGGGACACCCGCATGGTCTCGCCATCGCTGGCGAAGGTGGGGTCGAGGGTCAACGCTTCACCAGCGGTGCCGAAAATCAATGTCGCGTCGGTATCGACGCTCGCGTCGTCATCATCGTCTCTCTCACTCTGGGCGCAGCCAGCCAATGCCACTGCGGCAGCGGCGCCGACCGCGATGGCGGCCTTCAACCGGGGAACACGCATAGAGGATCACCTCAATGTCGCCGAACATGGTGGGTACGCGCCAGACCTTAGCGTTCGTTGAGGTAGACGGGAACCACTGGCAACGAAGTTGGTACCGTTTCGTTGCCGTTCGGATCATCAGACCGCGCGGCGGCCCTCGAACGCCCGACCGAGCGTCACCTCATCTGCATACTCAAGATCACCACCGACCGGTAGGCCACTGGCGAGCCTGGTCACCTTCAATCCCATCGGCTTGACCATCAGCGCCAGATACGTTGCGGTGGCCTCGCCCTCGGTGTTCGGATCGGTGGCCAGGATCAGCTCCTTCACCACGCCCGCCGCGAGCCGGGCCATCAACTCCCGCACCCGCAGGTGGTCCGGCCCGACCCCCTCCAATGGATTGATCGCCCCACCGAGCACGTGATAGCGACCCCGGAACTCATTCGTCCGCTCGATCGCCACCACGTCCTTCGGCTCCTCCACCACACAGAGGACCTCGTCGCTGCGCCGGGCATCCCGACAGATCCGGCACTGCTGCGACTCCGCCACGTTGAAACAGGTGTCGCAGAACCGCACCAGCTCCTTGACCCGGCGCAGCGAGGTAGCGAGCCGGTCGACATCGGCGGTGTCCGCCGAGAGCAGATGGAACGCGATCCGCTGCGCACTCTTGGGGCCCACCCCGGGCAGCCGACCGAGCTCGTCGATCAGATCCTGGATCGCCCCCTCGTACACAGCCGCCGCCTAGGCGCCGGGCAGGCCGGGCATCCCCGGCATCCCGCCGGTGAGGCCAGCGGCGAGCGGGCCCATCTTCTCCTCGGTGAGCTGGCGCTGCTCCGCCATCGCGGCGTGGAACGCCGCCAGGACCAGATCTTCCAGCGTCTCCACGTCCGCCGGGTCCACCGCGCTCGGGTCGATCTTGACCCCGGTGACCTCGCCGGCCCCGGTGATCGTCACGGTGACCAGACCGCCACCGGCGGAGCCGGTCACCTCGGCCTCGGCCAGCTCGGCCTGCGCGGTAGCGAGCTGTTGCTGCATCTGCTGCGCCTGCTGCATCAACTGCTGCAGGTCAGGTTGTCCGCCGGGCATCACGATGGGCTCTCCCCTCGATCTTCAATGGTCGCCCGGGGGTGAAGCCCCCCAGACAGTCAGCCTACGGCGCCGCTCCGGTGACCCGTTCCGCGCCCAGGGTCTGCTCCAGCAGCCGGAACGCCCGATCATCGGCGGCGCCGCCGCCCCGGTCAGCGGACCCGACCGAGGTACTCTCCGCCCGCAGCTGCGCCAGATCCGTCGGGTCCATCCCGTCGCTGGTAGCCGCCGCGAGTTTCGGCGCCCCGCCCGGCTGCGACCGAACCGGTGGCGCCGGCCCACCCCCCGCCCCGCGGGCCCGCTCGGCACCAGCCGGGCCGTCGGCGGGCGGTGCCGGCGCCGCCATCGACGGTCCGGAGTTTGGGGGTTGCGCCAGCTCCGGCCACTCTTCCTCGTCGTACCCGGCAGCACCCGAAGGCGTCGAGGTGGCGGCCGCTCCGGCCGTGCCGGCCGTCGGTGGCGCGGCAAGGTCAGCCGGCGGCGCGCCCGGGCCGGCCGGCCGGGGAGCGTCTGGCCCGGGCGGCGGCGTGGCCGGGCCGGCCGGCGGTGGCGGGTCCGGTCGGGCCGGTGGCTGCCGCCGACCACCATCGGCCGGACCGCCCCCGGATTCGCAGCGCACCTGCCACGCCCCGCCGAGGACCTGGCCGAGCGCCGCCACCAGCGGCTGCGGTGAGCTGGTGAGCATGTTGGCGTGGACCGCGTGCTGGAAGTGCAGCACCACGGTGTCGCCCTCGACATCCCGGACGCTCGCCTCCCGGACCACCGCCGCCGCCCGTTTACTCTGCCGGCTGACGGTGGCGACGATCTCTTCCCACACCCGGCGTACGGTCGCTGCGTCCACCGCGCCGGCGACCGGGGCGGTGGGCCCGCCGGCCGGGGGTGCGCCGGCCGGGGGTGCGCCGGCCGGGGGTGCGCCGGCCGGGGGTGCGCTGGCGACCGGGGCGGTGGGCCCGCTGACCGGGGGTGCGCTGGCGACCGGGGCGGTGGGCCCGCTGACCGGGGCCGCGTCGGCCGGGGGTGCTCCCGGTGGCTGGGCGGCGGCCGGCGCTGCCGGAGGCGGCGACGCTGGGAATGGAGACTCGGAGACTGGCGCGGTGGCGGGCGGGGACGCCGCGGGTGGGGTGGCGGGCGGGGCGGCCGGCGGCCCGGCAGTGAGCCGCTGCTCCACCGACTCCAGCCGTTGTAGCAGTGCGGCCGCCCCGTCATCGGCCCCGGGCAGCAGCATCCGGGCGCAGATCAGCTCCAACAGCAGCCGCGGCGAGGCCGTCCCGCGCATCTCCACCAGTCCGTTATGGACGATATCGGCGCACCGGGAGAGCGTGGCCAGGCCGAGCTGATGGGCGTGCACCGACATCCGGTCCAGCTGGTCGGTGGGGACGTCGAGCAGCCCACTGGCGGCGGCGTCCGGCACCTGCTGCAAGATCATCAAATCCCGGAACCGCTCCAGCAGATCCGCGGCGAACCGGCGGGCATCGTGGCCGGCCTCGGCGACCCGGTCGACGGCGGCGAAGATCGCGGCACCGTCCCGTGCCGCCAACGCGTCACAGAGCTCATCGATCAGGGCGGCATCGGTGACCCCGAGCAGCGCCGCCGCCCGGGGGTAGGTCACGCCCTCCGCACCGGCCCCGGCGATCAGCTGGTCCAGCACCGAGAGGGTGTCCCGGACCGAGCCGCCGCCGGCGCGTACCACCAGCGGGAAGACGGTCGGCTCGACGCTCACCCCCTCCGCCGTACACATCTGCTCCAGAAACGGCCGCATCAGGCTCGGCGGCACCAACCGGAACGGGTAGTGGTGGGTGCGCGACTTGATGGTCGGCAGCACCTTCTCCGGCTCAGTGGTGGCGAAGACGAACTTGACGTACTCCGGAGGCTCCTCCACCAGCTTCAGCAGGGCATTGAAGCCGGCCGACGAGACCATGTGCGCCTCGTCGATCACGTAGATCTTGTACCGCCCGGCGACCGGCGTGAAGAACGCACGCTCCCGCAGCTCCCGGGCGTCGTCCACGCCGCCGTGGGACGCGGCGTCGATCTCGATCACGTCGACCGACCCGGGCCCGTCGGTGCGCAGCGACTGGCAGGAGTCGCACTCGCCGCAGGGCTCCGGGGTCGGCCCCTGCTCGCAGTTGAGCGAGCGGGCCAGAATCCGGGCCGAGGAGGTCTTGCCGCAGCCGCGCGGGCCGGAGAAGAGATACGCGTGGTTGAGCCGGCCCGAACGCAGCGCCTGGCTCAGCGGCTCGGTGACGTGATCCTGCCCGATCAGCTCCCCGAAGGTCCGCGGGCGGTATTTGCGGTACAGCGCCAGCGCCACGGCTCCACCTCCTCCGGGGGTCACCGTACCTCTGCGCCCTGACCATCGGCGCACCACAGGGCAGGCACGAAAGGGCCCCTCGCGCACCCGCCAGAGCCTGTTTATCCTTGCTGCCTTCCGGCCCTGGGGAGGTTCACAGGGTGACGCCGCACGAGGGGCTGCGCCAACTCTACCCGGCCCGCCAGCGCGGGGGTCGCCGCCCCGACCCGGCGGGCCGGCGACCGCGGCTGAGGACGGTTGCTATCCTGGCCGGCGGAGGATTCGCCTAGTGGCCTAGGGCGCACGCTTGGAAAGCGTGTTGGGGGCAACCCCTCACGAGTTCGAATCTCGTATCCTCCGCGCTATATGCGCAGGCGAACGCCGGCCCGGTCTGTGACCGGGCCGGCGTTTCCGTTTCCACCCGCACCCTGGCCCCCGTGTTGGTTGGGCAGGGAGGGATCTTGCGTACGGGAATGTCGGAAATATCCGTACGCAAGATCCCTCCCTGCCCAACCAACATGCGCGTTGACCGTAGATTTCGTTGCCACGACGGCTTTCAGTGACAGAGAGTAGGGCGTAGGGTGGGCTCCCGTAGCTGAATACAGTGAGCAACGGGGAGATGACTATGCGGTATGCGCTACTCGTGGGAGTGGTGACAGCGGCGCTGACCGGCGGCGCCCTCGCCGGTTACGGCGCCCTCAACAACCCGGAATCCCAGGCCCAGGCCCAGGCCCACCCCGGCGACGAGGTCGTTACCTCGACCGGTCTTCCCGGCATCGAGGTCGGCGCCCCCCGCGTCGACCTGGTTCGGACCCAGGGCCTCGCGCAGGGCCCCGGTGACTGCGCCCCCCGGCTGCCGGAGCAACCAGCGGCCTCCCCGGTCTTCGACGACGACGAGTTGGTGCTGCTGTGGGCGAACCCCCCGCTGCACACCGCCGACGGTGTGGCGGTCGGCTCCCCGGTCGACGACGTCACCGCAAGCTACCCCGACGCCGAGGTGCTGACGGCGCCGGCGGAGACCTACCAGTTCGACGGGTTGCTGGTGCCGGTAGACGACCACGCGTACCTCTTCCTGCACGACGGCGAGCACGTACAGAAACTCATCGTCGGGTCGCAGGAGCATGCCCGGCAGCTGTTCAGCAACGGCTTCGGCACCTGTTAAAGGTGCCGAAGCCGGAGAGCGGTGGCGGCGGGATTCGAACCCGCGGAGGGAAGACCCTCACGCGCTTTCGAGGCGCGCTCCTTCGGCCGCTCGGACACGCCACCGCCGGCAAGGGTACCGCAGCGCCTCGGTGGCTGCCGCGGCCGGTGGGTGACCGGCAGGCCGGGCCTCGTCCTGGCATGATCGGGCAGCATGAGCGTGCATATCGGT
Organism: Natronosporangium hydrolyticum; assembly: GCF_016925615.1. Classification (NCBI taxonomy): domain Bacteria; kingdom Bacillati; phylum Actinomycetota; class Actinomycetes; order Micromonosporales; family Micromonosporaceae; genus Natronosporangium; species Natronosporangium hydrolyticum. The sequence continues at coordinate 180,920 of NZ_CP070499.1, read as the reverse complement.
GCCGAGCCAGGGCAGATCGCGCCGCGGGTGCTGCTGCCGGGTGATCCGCTGCGGGCGAAGTGGATCGCCGAGACCTACCTCGACGACCCGGTCTGCTACTCCACGGTCCGGAACATGCTCGGCTTCACCGGTCGCTACCGGGGGGTCGAGGTTTCGGTGCAGGGCACCGGGATGGGCATGCCCTCGGCCGCCATCTACGTCCAGGAGTTGCTGGCCGAGTACGGGGCGACCACGCTGATCCGGGTCGGTTCCTGCGGTGCGATCTCCGACGCGCTCGGGTTGCGCGATGTGGTGGCGGCGATCGGGTCGTCGACCGACTCGGCGATGAACCGGCTCCGCTTCGACGGGCTGATCGACTACGCCCCGGTAGCCGACTTCGAACTGCTCCGGACCGCCGTCGACGTCGCGGGCGAGCACGGGGTGGCGATGCGGGTCGGCCCGATCGTCGCCAGCGACCCGTTCTACCACCCGCGACCGGACCTCTATGACCGGTTGGCGGAGCACGGCACCCTCGCGGTGGAGATGGAGTCGGCGGCGTTGTACACGTTGGCGGCGAAGTTCCAGGCGCGGGCGCTGGCGATCCTGACCGTCAGCGATCACCTCAAGACCGGTGAGCACCTGCCGTCGGCGGACCGGGAACAGTCGTTCCACCAGATGGCGACGATCGGCTTGGAGACGGCAGTCCGCTAACCGCCACCGGCCAGACTGCCCGGCGATCATGGAGTTGGGGACCTGAAACGGCCCCGACCATGTCCCAAGGTCCATGATCGACCCGTTTGGGGTGGGGTTATTGTCGCCGGGTGACCGACTCTGTGGAGTTTCCACCCACCACCTTCGCCGCCCTCGCCGCCCCCGCCGTCGACCGGGCCTTCGTCAGCGGCATCCGCGCCCCCGGCCCGAAGGGCCGGGATGTCGTGATGGCGCACGGCGGCGCCGCCGCCGGCTTCCTGATCGACCTGCGTAACCCGCTCGCCGCCGGCCGGCGGCTCAGCCGGGACGAGTTGGCGGCCCTGAACCGCTACCGCGACCCAGCGGCGTTCCACGAGGGCCTCGCCGCCAGCGTCGCGCACGGCCTGCTCACCGAGGCGCCGGACGGTACGGTCGCCGCCACCGTCCCCGGCCATGCCTTCCTCCGGGACCTGTTCGCGCTGCACCGGGAGGCGCTAACCGCCCAATGGGGTGGACAGGAAGCCCGGATCGACCGGCTGAACGGCGCCCTCGCTCGTACCCTCGCCGCGGCGGCCCAGACCGGCGGCATCGCCTGGCGGGCGCAGGCCCCACCGTACGAGACCGATCAGACCCCGCCGGCCGTACGGTTGCTGAACCGGCTCTCCACGCTGCGGTGGCACCGGGCCGACGCCCACGCCGCCGCCTGGCAGGCGGCCGGGCTGACCGCCGACGAGATGGTGGCGTTGCCGCCCGGGCCGGCTCGGGACCAGATCGAGCAGGAGACCAACGCCCGCAACGCCGCCCCGTTCGCGGCCCTCTCGGCGGCCGAGCGGGTGACGATGCTGGCGGACCTGGCCGCGCTGCCGTAGCCGCCGGGAGTATCGTCGCCTGGTGATCGGACTGGTACTAGCGGCCGGCGCCGGGCGCCGCCTGCGCCCGTACACGGATACGCTGCCGAAGGCGCTGGTCCCGGTGGCTGGTGAGACGACGGTGCTCGACATCGCGCTCGGCAACCTCGCGCAGGTGGGGCTGACCGACGTGGTCGTGGTGGTCGGGTACGCGGCGGAGGCGGTCCGTATCCGCCAGGCAGACCTCGAGTCCCGGCACGGGGTGAGCCTGGAGCTGGTCGACAACGACCGGGCCGAGGAGTGGAACAACGCCTACTCGCTGTGGCTGGCCCGGGACCACTTCGCCGGTGGTGCGCTGTTGCTCAACGGGGACACCGTGCACCCGGTGAGCGTGGAGAAGACGCTGCTCGCGGCGCGCGACCCGCAGCTGCTGCTGGCGATCGACGACGCCAAGCAGCTCGCCGACGAGGAGATGAAGGTGCGCTTCGACGAGGGCGGCCAGCTGCACCGGATCCACAAGTCACTCGACCCTGGCACCGCCGACGGTGAGTACATCGGCGCGGCGGTGATCGAGCCGGCCGCCGCAGCCGGGCTCGCCGAGGCGTTGGCGGCGACCTGGCGGGACGATCCGAACCAGTACTACGAGGACGGGTTCCAGCGCTTCGCCGACCAGGGCGGCCAGGTGCGGGGCGCCCCGATCGGCGCGGTCGAGTGGGTGGAGGTCGACAACCACGCGGATCTGGCGCGGGCCCGGGAGATCGCATGCCGCTACTGACCGGCGTAGCGCCGGCGGCCGACCCGGCGGCCCGCCCCCGGCTTACCGACTACTACCGGGTCAACAAGGGTGGTGGCCTGTTCAGCGAGGCGACCGGCCAGTGGCTGGGGGCGGCGCTGGCCGCCGCCGGCCACCGGCTGGGCCTGGCCCCGACCGCGCTGACTCTCATCAATCTGGCGCTGGGGCTCGCCACCTCGGTCGCCGTGATACTGCTCGCCGGACCGGTGGCTGCGGGCACCGTCCCGGCCTGGCTGGTCGGGGTGGTGGCGCTGGTCGGATGGCAGCTGGCGTACGCGTTCGACTGCGCCGACGGGCAGCTGGCCCGGGCCACCGGGCAGACCAGTGTGGCGGGTGCGCGGACCGACATCCTGTGTGATGTGGCGTCGCAGATCGCGCTGGTGACCGCGATCGCGACGGTGGCGGTGGCGCAGCAACCGGCGACCCCGGTGTGGCTGGTGGCGGTTTTCGTCGGCGGTTGGATGGTCAACCTGGTCACCTCGGCGCTGCAGAGTGGACCGAATGCGGCCAGCATGGTGCCTTCCCGTTCGCTGCCGGTCCGGGTCGTGAAGCTGATCCGCGACCCGGGCGCGATCTTCTTCCTGGCCGCGCTGCTCCTGATCGTCGCCCCGGCGTTGATGGTGTGGTTCGTGGCGGCCTTCGCCGCGATCAACGGCGGCTTCCTGCTCGCCTCGATCGCCTTCGCCGCCCGCAGCACCACCCAAGCCGGTTGATCATGAACTTAGGGACATGACCGGCGCCTGCTGCGGTCCCTCACTCCATGATCGAGGCATCGATGTCCGGCGGAACCGGGCACGGTGCTCACTGGGCCGGACCCCGAACTCGCGGGTGAAGGCGACGCTGAGCGCATAACCGTTGGCGTACCCCACCTGCCGGGCGATCGCATCCACTGTGTACTCGGAACGCTCCAACAGGTCCGCCGCCTGACTCAGCCGCCACTGCGCGAGGTACGCCATGGGAGGCTGCCCGAGCACCTCCCGGAACCGGCGGGCGAAGGTTGCCCGCGACACCCCGGCCTCCCGGGCGAGCGAAGCCACCGACCACGGCCGCGAGGGCGTCTCGTGGATCAGCCGCAGCACCGGGCCGACCGACGGGTCGGTCGAAGCGCGGTACCAGGCGGGCGGGTGCGCCGCCGGCTGGGTGAACCACTCCCGCAGCGTCGAGAGCAACAGCAGATCCAACAACCGGTCCAGCACCGCCTGCTGGCCCGGGACCTCCCGGTCGATCTCGGCGACGGCCAGATCCAGCACGGGGCAGGGCTCGCCGCACTCCGGCACCACCAGCACCCGGGGCAGCGTCGACAACAGCCGCTGCGACACCGTGCCCTGCACCGGGTAGCCGCCGGCGAGCAGCACGTACGGCGCGTCCAACCCCTCCCCACAGGTGCGGCCACCCAGCCCCATCTGGTCGCTGACATCCCCGCCGTCGGCGGTGATGCACTGCCCCGGCCCCTGCACCGTATAGGTGAGCGGCGTCCCCGGCTCGTGGGTGACCGTGAACGGTTCCGGACCGACCACCACCGCCACGTCGTGAGCGTGCAGCCGGAGCGGTTCCGCCCCGTCCGGAATCAGCCAACCGTCCCCGCGCACCATCGTGAGCAGCGTCAGCGGGGCTCGATCCGCGAACCGCACCGCCCACGGGGCGTGGAGCAGGGTACGCCCGAACAGCGCCCCGGTCGACCGGACCTCGTGCAGCAGGCTTGCGAGCAGATCCATCCCCCGACGATAGACGATCTGACATCGAATTGAGCCGACGAGCCATTCGGGCGTCGCATTCTGCGAGATTTGCTGGCACCATGACAGAGATGACCAAGTCCGCCGACCCGGCCAGCCCACTGCTGGTCCTGGGCGGCACCGGCAAGACCGGCCGGCGGGTGGTGGCTGAGCTCACTGCCGCCGGCTGGCCGGTACGCACCGCCAGCCGCTCCGCGACCACCCGCTTCGACTGGCACGACCAGCGCACCTGGGAGCCGGCGGTGACCGGCGCCAGCGGGGTCTACCTGGTGCTCGACGACGCCGACGACGGCAGCGCGCTGCGCAGCTTCGTGGCGCTGGCGACCGCTCGCGGCGTCCGCCGGCTGGTGCTCCTCTCCTCTCGGGAGGGCCGGGATCTGGCATTCGAGGGGTCGCTCGCAGCCGAGCGGACGGTCCAGGAGTCTGGCGTCGAGTGGACCATCCTCCGGCCGGTCTGGTTCGCCCAGAACTTCAGCGAAGAGCCGTTCCTGAGCAGCGGAGTGGCCGGCGGCGACGTCGCCTACTCCAGTGGCGACGGCGCCCACCCATTCATCGACGCCACCGACATCGCCCAGGTCGCCGCGGCGGCGCTGACCCGGCCGGGCCATGCCGGGCAGACCTACGAACTCTCCGGGCCCCGGGCGCTGACCATCCCGGAGGCGGTCGCGGAGATCGCGGCGGCCACCGGCCGGGAGCTTCGCACCCGGCCGCTCACCCCGGAGGAGCACGTCGAGCACCTGGTGGCGCAGGGCTACTACCCTCGCGCCACGGCTGAGACAGTAGGTGGGCTGTTCGCCTTCATCCGGGCCGGTCACGACGCGTACCTCTCGGACGGGGTTCGCCGGGCACTCGGCCGGGAACCTCGGGACTTCACCGAATACGTCAAGGCCACCGCCGCCAACGGCGGCTGGCGCCACGCCGCCAACTGAGAGCGAGTGTCAAGCATGTCGCAACAACTGACCAGCCGGGAGATCCGGCTCGCGGCCCGGCCGGTGGGAGAGCCCACCGTGGACAACTTCGCGATGGCCACGGTTCCGGTGCCGGAGTTGACCGACGGCCAGCTCCTGGTCCGGAACACCTGGATGTCGGTCGACCCGTACATGCGGGGTCGAATGGACGACCGAGAGTCCTACATCCCGCCGTTCGAGCTGGACGCCCCGCTGGACGGTGGCGCGGTGGGCGAGGTCGTGGCCTCGCGGGCGGCGACGATCCCCGTGGGCGCGACCGTCTCGCACTTGCTCGGCTGGCGGGAGTACGCGGTGGTGGATGCCGATGGGGCGACGGTGGTCGACGCCGAGGCGGCGCCCGCGCAGGCGTACCTGGGAGTGTTGGGCATGCCTGGGCTGACCGCCTACGCCTCGCTGACCGACACCGCCCCGGTACGCGAGGGAGACGTAGTCTTCATCTCGGCGGCGGCCGGAGCGGTCGGCAGCGTCGCCGGGCAGATCGCCCGGCAGCTCGGCGCCTCCCGGGTCATTGGCTCCGCCGGCGGCCCGGCGAAGGCGGCGAAGCTTACTGAGCAATTCGGCTACGACACGGCGATCGACTATCGGGAGGGCGACATCGCCGGGCAGCTCGCCGCGGCGGCGCCGGACGGGATCGACGTCTACTTCGACAATGTCGGAGGCGAGACCCTGGCCGCGGCGCTCGACGCGGCACGGGTAGGCGCCCGGTTCGCGCTGGTCGGTGCGATAAGCGTCTACAACGCGACCGAGCCGGTACCCGGCCCCAGCAATCTCTTCCTGGCAGTCTCGAAGCGGCTAACGCTGCGCGGGATGCTGGTGCTGGACCACTACGGCCGGTTCCCGGAGTATCTCGGCAAGGCGGCCGGCTGGCTCGCCGAAGGCTCGGTGCGCACCGAAGAGACGGTCTATCACGGACTTGAGCGGGCGCCCGAGGCCTTCCTCGGGGTGCTGCGCGGCGAGAACATCGGCAAGATGCTCGTGCGACTGAGCGACTGAGCGACTGAGCGGCTGAGCGGCTGAGCGGCTGAGCGGCTGAGCGGCTGAGCGGCTGAGCGGCTGGGCGACTGCCGGGCCCGGCCCGGCTGACCCCGCGGGTAGCGCGCCTCACGCCGCCTGGTGGGTTGAGTGGCGCCCGACTTGCTAGGTTCAATAGGATATGCGAACCTAGTGGATCACCACTCAACCCACCAGGGAGCCGTGGCTCCTGAACGGGGAGCGTCCGCAAAGGAACTTCGGATCATCCCGCGTGGACGTGTCCGCGGCCGGGCCCTCGACGGTGGGCTGCGGCGTCTCGCGGCCGCGCGGCCGGGTTGCAGCGCCGAGCTGAAGATCCAGACCCGGCAGCTGTACGACACGCGGCGGGCCATGCAGCTGCCGGGTAGTTGATCAACTAACTCAGGATCGCACTCCGGAATGACAGACCTAGCTGCCGTCGAGTGGGCCGGCAGCCTGGGTAGCAGCGCATCGGCGCCCGTAGTCCACCGCCTCCTCGCTGCTCACAGCCGTTGCTTAACCAGCAAAGTCGGATACGACTCGGCGGGCAGATCGTCTCACCCGACTTGGTGGGTCGAGTGGCGCCAGGTTTGCCAGTATCAGCTTGGTTTGTCGCCGTAGTGGATCACCACTCAGCCGACCAAGCGGGCGCGAGTCAGCCGGCGGCAGCGAGCCAACCGCTCTTGCAGCACCGCCTGAGCTGCGGCGACGCAGGATGAGCAACCGGCGGGAACCCAACGGAGTCAGTAGTGCCCACCAACCGGACACGTGATCGCGCAGGACGCGCGGCACCGGGCGGAGTGGCGCGGGGATGGACCCGACCCGGGCCGGGACCGTTGCGGCACCGGGCGGACGACCTCCACGGCCTGGGCGACGACCGCGTCGCCGGAGCCGTTCGGGCGATGACCGATTTGGATCCGATTAGTATGGATTGGGATTGAGATCACCTTCGCAAGCCCCAAGACCACCGGGACTAGCGCGCCGAATCTACTGTGGCCGCCATGCCGAGCGCAGCACATGAGTCGCCAGTGGCCCTGGCGAAACTGGATCCGGACCTGGTGGCCTGGCTGCTCACGAACGTCTTCGACGTCAAGGTTCCGGACTATCACCACACCCGGACTCAGGCGACGGATGTACGGGTGTTGGTGCCGCGCACCTATCACGCGGACGGCATGTTGCTCTACTGCGACCCGGCCGACCACGCGCTGCTCGCGGTGGTGCTGGAGGTGCAGCGGGGCTGGGACAAAAGCAAGCGGCGCACCTGGAAGCTCTATGTGGCGCAGCTGGAGGCCGAGCTGGACGTCAGCGCCGGGCTGGTGGTCTACTGCCCCGACCCGGCGATCGCGCGCCGCTACCGCGATCTGTTCGAGCACGACGGGCTGAGCCTCAGCTTACGCCCGATGATCTTCACTCCTCGCGATGTGCCGCTCGTGGTCGACCCTGAGCTGGCGCGCGGCAACCCGGCGCTCGCGGTGCTCTCCGCGATCTGCCACGGCGAAGACTCCGACGTGGAGGAGACCTTCCCGGCGTTGGCGGAGGCGCTTCGTTTCCTCGGCCCCAAGCAAGCAATCTTGTACTATGACGTTGTATTGGCCGGTTTGCCGGCGCCGGTCCGGGCTCGCTGGGAGGCGTTCATGACCACCATCGTCGACCACGAATTCCGCAGCGAGCTGTTCCGGGAGATCGCGGAGCAGAACCGCAGACTGGGTGAGGAGCTTGGTGAGGCCCGCGGCGAGGCCCGTGGCGAGGCCCGTGGTGAGGCCCGGGCGGTGCTGGGGGTGCTTGAGGCGCGTGGGGTCGCGGTCCCGGTCGGGGTCCGGGAGCGCATCCTCGGCTGCACCGACCTCGCTCAGCTCGACAGTTGGCTCCGGCGCGCGCTCACCGCTACCACCGCCCAAGAAGTCGTCGGCGAGTAGCCACCCCCGGGTGATCGAGTCGGTCAGGCAACCGAGCGCCGGCTAGCCCGCAGGTTCTCGTAGACCTCCAGCAGTTGGCCGGTGACGACGTCGGGGTGGAAGGTCGACTCGTACCGGGCCCGGGCAGCCTCCGCCCGGACCGCCGCCTCGGTGCGGGCGGTCGGCAGCGCCGCGGCGAGCGCGGCGGGCTCGGCCGGGGCGATCCAGCCCGCGTCACCCACCAGATAGGGCACCCCGCCGAGGTCGGTGCCGAGGATCGGCCGGCCGGCGGCGAGCGCCTCGATCACCACAGTGGGGAGGACATCGTGCCAGCGGGGCGCCACGATCACCGCCGCGCTGGCGGCGAGCGCCGACCGCACCCCGGCCGGGTCGAGTACGCCGAGGTAGTCGATGTCCGCCCGGGCGGCGGCGGCCGCCTCGGCGAGCCCCCGTTGCTCGCCGTCGCCGGCGATTCGTAGCGTGCCTAGCGCCCCGTCGGGGTGCCGCTGCCAGCCGTCGAGCACCAGGCTGAGCCCCTTCTCCGGGGAGAGCCGGCCGGCGGCGAAGAGGAACCCGTCCCCCGGCGGGGCGGGTGGGCCGGGGTCCGGGATCGAGTTCGGCTTCACCACGATCCGCTCGGCCGGGATGCCGTACCCGCGGAGGTGTTCGGCGATCGCGTCGGTGAGGGCCAGGTACCGGTCGACCGACCGCCAGGTCGGGCGGTGCAGGGTGAGCGTCGCCGCCATCAGTGCGCTCTGCGCCGCCGACCCCCGGTAGCACTTGTGCCGCACCGCGGGTAGGCCGAGCCGGGTGCCGCGGCAGTCCTGGCAGACCTGGCCGTCGCGGAAGTAGATGCCGGAGGCGCAGACCTGCCGGTAATTGTGCACCGTGTGCACCACCGGTACGCCGTACCGGTGGGCGGTCCGGACCAGCCACGGCGACAGCAGCGGGTACGGGTTGTGTAGGTGCAGCACGTCGGGCCGGTGGTCGCGCAGCAGCTGGGCGAGGTCGCGTTGCGCGCCCGGGTTCCACAGCGGCGAGATCGGCAGCAGCAGTTTGCCCGTCGCCGGCAGCGCGGGGATGTCGTCGGAGCTGCGCAGGAACGGCAGCACCTCGACCCCGGCGCCGGCGAGCTGCTCGATCTCGATGTCGACGATCCGGTTCTCGCCGGACGGCGCGGCGGTGCGGTAACGGTTGTGGGCGACGACCACCTTCACGGCGCCGACGGTACGCGGTTCGGCTCAGAAGTCGTGGCTCGACCCCATCAGCACGCTCGTCGGCGAGTTGGTGATCCGCTGCAGGTGCAGATTCCGGGTGAGTCGGATGATCGGCCGGATCAGCAGCTGGATGCTGCCGATGAGGAACAGCCAGATCCCGGCGGTTTCGGTGGCGGTGTAGAAGAAGAAGACGCTACCGACGGCGAACCAGACCCCGATCATCATGTCGTTGACGATGCTCAACACTTCGTATCGGCGCCGGATGACCAGTTCGTGGTGGCCGACCCGAAATGTTACCGGACTGTTGCCACTTCCCCCAGTGCCCTTAGGGTCACGTTCCGCCATATCTGAGAGTGTGCCCCACCGGACGCCGCCGCGGAGCAGTACCGTGGCAGGCGTGCCAGAGTTGCCGGAAGTTGAGGCGCTCGCCGCCTACCTGCGCGACCGTGCCGCCGGCCGGACCATTGTCCAGCTGCAGGTGGTGGCGGTCAGCGCGTTGAAGACCTACGATCCGCCGGTGACCGCGGCGGCGGATCGGACGGTGGTGACCGCCGGTCGCCACGGCAAGTTCCTGGACCTGACCCTGGATCCGCCGCTGCACCTGGTCGTTCACCTGGCGCGGGCTGGTTGGCTGCACTACCGGGAGTCGCTCGCCGCCGGCCCGCTGAAGCCGGGGCGGGGGCCGGTAGCGGTCCGGGTCCGGTTCGACGACGGCTCCGGGTTCGACCTGACGGAGGCGGGGACGAACAAACGGTTGGCGATGTATCTGGTCGAGGATCCGATGCAGGTGCCCGGGGTGGCCCGGCTCGGGCCGGACCCGCTGACCGTCGATCGGGATACCTTCGCCGAGCGCTTGCGCAGCCGCAACGGTCAGGTGAAGGGGGTGCTCACCAGCCAGGAGGTCATCGCCGGGATCGGCAACGCCTACTCGGACGAGATCCTCCACGCGGCGCGGCTCTCCCCGTTCGCGCTTACTGGCCGGCTCACCGACGAGCAGCTGACCCGGCTCTACGAGGCGACCGGCCGGGTGCTGACCGAAGCGGTGACCCGGTCGGTGGGGCAACGAGCGGCCACGCTAAAAGCCGAGAAACGCTCGGGATTGTCCGTGCACGCCCGCACCGGCCTGCCCTGCCCCAGCTGCGGCGACACCATTCGGGAAGTGTCGTTCGCCGATACCAGCCTGCAATACTGCCCAGGCTGTCAGACTGGAGGCAGACCGCTGGCTGATCGACGGCTGTCCCGCCTCGTGCGCTGATTCCTAAGTCGTAGACTCCCTGTCGACATGACGACAGTTCAGCGCCCAGCCGCCCCAACCCGCCGGAGCCGCAGCGAGGTGGACAACCGTAGCGAGGTGGCTACTTCCAGGAGCGGGGAAGCCGTGCCCGACCCGAAGAGCTTCGAGATCGCCCCGCAGCCGGCGGTCCATGTCAACGGCGGCGTCCCGCGCAACTCCTGGCGGCGGCGGCGGCGCGCGTCCCGTTGGCACCGGCCGTATATCGCGGCGCTGCTGGCGCTGGACTGGGCCGCGGTAGCGCTGGCGAGCTGGCTCGCGATCGCCGCCTTCGACCAGGCTGACGCAGGTTTCCGTACCGACGGTGCGGACGAGTGGTTCTATCCGACCGCCTACATCCTGCTGCCGTTGGGCTGGTGGATGCTGCTCTGGGCGAACGGCGCCTACGACCGGCGACATCTCGGGCTCGGCACCGAGGAGTACAAACGCGTCTCCCGGGCGACGGTAGCGATCGCCGCCACGGTCTCGTTCATCGCCTTCGCTACCAAGACCGAGCTGTCGCGGTTGTCGGTCGCGACCGCAGTAATTGCAGCGTTCATCTTCATCCTGCTCGGCCGCACGCTGGCCCGCCGGACGCTGCACGTGCTGCGGCGGCGGCGCGGCAGCGCCACCCACCGCACTCTGCTGGTGGGCACCCTGCCGGAGGCGATGGAGATCTGCACCGCGGTCGCCCGGACCCCGGCGGCCGGGCTGGTGCCGGTGGGGATCCAGCTGACCGAGGGGTACAGCGCCGCCCGTGGCCTGCTCACACCGGTGCCGGTCCACCCGGCCCGGGGAGATGTGCTGCCGCTAGTCCGGGAGTTGGGGGCAGACACGATCGCGGTCTGCGGCTCGGTGAGCGTCGAACCGGGCGAGCTGCGCAAGCTCGCCTGGCAGCTGGAGGGCAGCGGGGTCGATCTGGTGGTGGCGCCGCAGCTGACCGACATCGCCGGGCCGCGGGTGCACATCCGGCCGATCGAAGGGCTGCCGCTGCTGCACGTGGAGGAGCCCACCCTCTCCGGTATGGCCTGGCTGGGCAAGAACATGCTCGACCGGGTGGCCGCCGCGCTGGGGCTGCTGGTGTTGACCCCGCTGTTCGCGGCGATCGCGGTCGGGATCAAGCTCTCGGACCGGGGGCCGGCGTTCTTCCGGCAGACCCGGGTGGGCCACGAGGGGCGGACCTTCCGGGTGTGGAAGTTCCGAACCATGTACATCGACGCCGAGGAGCGGCGGGCGGCGCTGCTGGATCAGAACGAGTCCGACGGGCAGCTGTTCAAGATCCGTAACGACCCGCGGATCTTCCCATTCGGGCGACTCTTGCGCGCCAGCTCGCTGGACGAGCTGCCGCAGCTAATCAACGTGCTGAAGGGCGAGATGTCGTTGGTCGGGCCGCGGCCGTTGCCGGCCGACGACGGGGACTACCTCGGCGATGTCCGGCGGCGGCTGTTGGTGCGCCCGGGCATCACCGGGCTGTGGCAGGTATCCGGCCGCTCCGACCTGTCGTGGGACGAGGCGGTCCGCCTCGATCTCTACTATGTAGACAACTGGTCGCTCGCCTACGACCTGCACATCCTGTGGCGCACGATCGGGGTGGTGACCGCCCGGAAGGGCGCCTACTGAGCTTGCTGCCTGCTCCCGCCTACAATCGGGGCCGTGCCCGACGAGACCGAACTTCACGACGAGCCCTCGGCCCCCGGCCCGGCGCTGGCGGTCCGGGGCCTCTACAAGGCCTTCGACGCCAAGGTCGCGGTGGCGGGGGTGGATCTGACCGTGCCGGCAGGCTCCTTCTTCGGCCTGCTCGGCCCCAACGGCGCCGGCAAGACCACCACCCTGTCGATGGCGGTGGGCCTACTCCGCCCGGACGCGGGCCGGGCGTGGGTGCTCGGTCACGACGTGTGGGCCGATCCGGTCCTCGCCAAGGCGCAGTTCGGGGCGCTACCGGACGGAGTCCGCCTCTTCGACCGGCTCTCTGGGCCGGAGCTGCTGGCCTACACCGGCCTGCTGCGCGGCATGGATCCGGCGGTGGTCGACCAGCGGGCGGCGGAGCTGCTCGACGTGTTGACGCTCACCGAGGCCGGCCGGACCCTGGTCGTCGACTACTCGGCCGGGATGAAAAAGAAGATCGGACTGGCCTGTGCGCTGCTGCACGCGCCGCGGCTGTTGGTGCTCGACGAGCCGTTCGAGGCCGTCGACCCGGTCAGCGGTGCGCTGATCCGAGACATCCTCAGCCGGTACGTCGCCGGCGGCGGCACGGTCGTCTTCTCCAGCCATGTGATGGAGGTGGTGGAGCGGCTCTGCAGCCACGTCGCGATCCTCGACGCCGGCACGATCAAGGCAGTCGGCGCGGTCGACGAGGTCCGGGCCGGTCGGCGACTGGAGGAGGTCTTCGTCGAGGCGGTGGGCGGGCGCACCGCGACCGGGGATGAGCTCGCGTGGCTGTGACCCCGCAGCCGCCCCTGACCGCGGCTGGCCGGGCCGCGGCCGGCCCGGCGACCGCACCGCCACCGCGGCGGGTCTCGGTCGGCGCCTTCGCCCGGCTCAAGCTCCGGATGCTCGGCAACGGGCTGCAGGGCAGCACCGGCCGGGTGCTGTCTTTCCTCGGCGGGATGATCCTGGCGGTGCTGTGGGCGTTCGCCGGCTTCATGATCTTTGTTGCGAGCAGCGCCGGCGACGCCCAGATCCGGCTGCTGGTCGCCGCGTTCGCCGGGGCGATCCTGACGCTCGGTTCGATGCTGCTGCCGTTGATCTGGTTCGGCATCGACGACACGCTCGACCCGGCCCGGTTCGCGCTGCTCCCGCTACGCCGCCGGCAGCTCGTGGCGGGCCTGTTCACCGCCGCGCTGGTGAGCGTCCCGGCGGCGGCCACCCTGGTCGCCACGCTCGGCCTGGTGGTGCCGGCCGCCGCCCACGGCGGTGTGGTCGGCGCGCTGGGGCAGCTGCTGGGCGTGCTCTGTGGCCTGCTCGTCTGCGTCGCCGCCAGCCGCGCCGTCACCAGCGCGTTCGCCACCATGCTGCGGTCGCGCCGGGTCCGGGACCTGGCCGGGATTCTGCTCGCCGGGGTGGCCGCGCTGCTGGCCCCGATGCAGTTCCTGGCGATGTCCGCGGCCCGGGAGGCCGATTGGGACCGGGTCGCCGCCGTCGCCCAGGTTATCGGCTGGACGCCGCTCGCCGCGCCGTACACGGTGGGGGTGGAGCTGTCGGAGGGAGCGGCCGGGGCGGCGCTCGCGAAGCTGCTGATCGGGGTGGCGACCCTGGCGGCGCTGCTCTGGTGGTGGTCGCGCAGCCTGGAGTCGGCGCTGGTCGGCGCGGCCCACAGCAGCGGCCCCGCCCGCGCGGACCGGGCTGCCGTCGGTGGCGCGGTCGGGCAGTTGTTGCCCCGCTGGTTGCCCGGCCTACCCGCGCAGCCGGCCGGCGCACTGATCGCCAAAGAGGTTCGCTACTGGTGGCGGGACGCCAAGCGGCGAGCGAACCTGATCACGATCGCGGTGATCGGCGTACTGGTGCCGGTGATGGTCACCGCCGGCTCGCGGGTCATCGTCGACGCCGAGGGTGAGCCGCTGGCCGTCGCCACGTCGCCGATGGCGGACCTGTTCAGCATGCTGCTGGTCGCGGCCTTCGCCGCCTCGGTCTTGGCCAACCAGTTCGGGTTCGACGGCACCGCGTACGCGGCACAGTTGACCACCGGCGTCAGCGGCCGGCTGGAGCTGCGGGCCCGGGCGCTCGGCCACGCCCTGCTGATGGTGCCGTTGCTGCTGCTGGTGGGGGTGTTTCTGGCGGTGCTGCGCGGAGAGGCCACCACCGCGCTGGCGGCCTGGGGGGTGCTGCTCGCCGGGTACGGCACCGGGCTGGCGATCAACACGCTGCTCTCGGTGCTGGCGCCGTACGCGCTGCCAGAGGGGTCGAACCCGTTCGCCACCGCGACCGGGGCCGGGCTGTCCAAGAGCATGCTGGCGCTGGTGGCGATCGTCGCCGCCGGGGTGGTGACCGCTCCGATCCTGCTCGCCGCCGCGCTACTGGGGGACGCTTGGCCGTGGCTGGCGGTCCCGCTCGGCGCTGGCTACGGCCTCGGCCTGGCCGCGCTCGGCTGCTACCTGGCGGGCGACATCATCGACCGCCGTGGCCCGTGGCTGCTGCGGTCGGTCAGCCCGCGGCAATGATCTCCAGCCTGGGAGCGCCTCGTGACCATTCACACCACCGACCCGTTCGCCACCCCTGAGCCGGAGCGCTCGCCGGTGCGCCGGCTCCGGGGCCGGCTCCCGGCGCCGGTCACGCTCTGGACCGCCCCCGGCCCGGCCGGGCTGACCGTCTCCTCGCTGCTCGTCGCCGACGGCGACCCGGGCCGGGTGGTCGGGCTGCTCGACGACGAGTCCGAGCTCTGGTCGGCGGTCGCGGCCACCGGCCGGTTCGCGGTGTTTCCGTTAACCGAAGATGAACAGGGGCTGGCCGACCGTTTCGCCGGCTTGGCGCCCGCACCTGGCGGGCTGTTTACGCAGGTCACCGAGGATTGGCAGGAGACCGGGTACGGGCCGGTGCTCGCCGACGGGCGCACCTGGGCGGGGTGCCGGGTGGAGACCGAGCGTAGCTGTGGCTGGGGTCGGCTGATCGAGGGTGTGATCGAGACCGTGACCGTCGGCGCTGAGGCCGAGCCGCTGACCCATTACCGCGGTCGCTACCGGAGACTGCCCAAGTAGGCTGTTGACCATGCTCATCGCCCCACGCTTCGGCGACGGCCACCGGATCCTGGTCAGCGGCGGCGCCGGCTTCGTGCCCTCCCACGTGGTCGACGCTCTGATCGGCCGCGGCTGCGCCGTGGTCGCGGTCGACAACTTCGTCACCGGCGCCGACGAGAACGTCGCCCACCTCGCCGGCAACCCGCTGTTCACCTTGATCAAGCATGACCTCAGCGACGGGCTGCCGGCCCACCACCCCGCGCTCGCCGGCCGCTTCGACGCGATCATGCACATGGCCTCGCCAGCCAGCCCCACCGACTTCGCCGCCCTGCCGATCGAGATCCTGCGGGTCGGCTCGTTGGGCACCTTCCACCTGCTCGACCGGGCCGTCTCCGACCAGGCGCGGTTCCTGCTCGCCTCCACCTCCGAGGCTTACGGCGACCCGCTGGTGCATCCGCAGCCCGAGACCTACTGGGGCAACGTCAATCCGGTCGGGGTCCGCAGCGTCTACGACGAGGCGAAGCGGTTCGCGGAAGCGACCACCATGGCTTACCACCGGGCCCGCGGCCTGGACACCGCGATCGTCCGGATCTTCAACACGTACGGGCCCCGGATGAAGCCGGACGATGGCCGCGCCATCCCGACCTTCATCAGCCAGGCGCTGCGGGACCAGCCGCTGACCGTGCACGGCACCGGGGCCCAGACCCGGGCGATCTGCTACGTCGAGGATCTGGTGCGGGGGATCCTGCTGTTGCTGGACTCGACCGAGCCAGGCCCGGTCAACTGCGGCACCGAGCACGAGCTGTCCATGCGGGAGCTGGCCGAAAAGATCGTCGCGCTCGCCGGCAGCCGATCTGAGGTGAGCTTCACCGAGCGCGGCGCCGACGATCCGGAGATGCGCCGGCCGGATCTCACCCTGGCCCGGACCCGGCTGGGCTACCAGCCGACCATCGACCCCGATGACGGGTTGCGGCGCACCATCGAACACTTCCGCGGCCAGCTCGCCTAACCGCCGCCGCACCCAGCTGGCGCCGGCCGGGTGGCCCGCGAGCCGTACCCTATGGGCGTGGCGACTTACAACGCGCGCGGGCAGGTGCCGGCGCAGGAAAACTCTGGCCGGGCCGCGGTGCCGCCGGGCGGCCAGCCCCGGCCGCCCGGTCCACCCCGTCCGTCCGGTCCACCACCCGGGTCGCCCCGTCCGCCCGGGCCGCCCGGTGGCTCCGGGCACCCACCCGCCCTGGTCGGCCGTCCCCGCCGGCGCTGGCGCAAGGTGTTCCTGACGGTGGCGCTGTCGCTGCTGCTGGTGCTGGGGTTGGCCACCGGCGGGGGGTGGCTCTACGCCCGCGGGCTGGAAGACAACATGTCCCGGGTGGACGCCTTCAGCCCGATCGCGGAGAGTGACCGGCCCACCAAGGCGCACGCTGGCACCCGCAACATTCTGCTGCTGGGCAGCGACTCCCGCGACCCCGACGGCGACAGCGGTGACGCCTACCGAGCCGACACGATCATGCTGATGCACATCCCGGCCAGCGAGGACAATGCGTACCTCATCTCGATCCCCCGGGACCTGTGGGTCTATGTGCCGCCGACCGCCGACGGCAGCGCCGGCGACCGGGAGGCGAAGGTGAACGCGGCGACCGCGTTCGGTGGGGTGCCGCTCGCGGTGCAGACCATCGAGCTCTACACCGGAGTCCGGATCGACCACGTCATGATGGTCGACTTCGGAGGGTTTGTGGAGGTCACCGACGCCCTGGGCGGGGTGGAGATGGAGATCGAGCAGACCATCCAGTCCATCCACGGTGAGCGGCGGGTCTTCGAGGAGGGCCGGCAGGAACTCTCCGGAGAGGAAGCGCTCGACTACATCCGGCAGCGTTATCAGTTCGCCGACGGCGACTTCACCCGGATGCGCAACCAGCAACAGTTTCTGCGGGCGCTGATGGACAAGGCTGCGAGCACCGGCACGCTCACCAATCCGAGCAAGCTGAACGCTTTTCTACAGACCGCCACCAGCACCCTCACAGTGGATGAGGAGTTCTCGCTGATCGACACCGGCTGGAATTTCCGGCACCTGCGTAGCGACCGGCTCACGTTCCTCACCAGCCCACACGCGGGCACCGGTTTCGTGGGCGACGAGAGCGTGGTGCTGTCCGACGACGGCCCGGCCGCCGAACTCTACGAGGCGGTGCGAGCTGACCGGATGGCGCAGTGGGCGGCCGACAATCCGGATCGGGTCGGTGACGATTGAGACCAGCCCCACTGACCCGGTGACATCGGGCGATCGACCGATCGGCCGGCTCGACCGGACATCGGGGTGACTTCCCGGCGACGATCACCTAAAGTTGCGCGAGTGCCGGCCACGGCGGCCGGCCGTACTCCCACCCCTCCAGGAGTGCCGCAGATGCAGGGTTCCCCCCACCCAGAGTGGCAACGGCGGTCCAGCCGGAGCCGCGCCCCCGTCGACTCCGGCCGCGTCTACGGCGGCGGCACGCCCGCAGCTGGCGGCCCCAGCCGGCCCGCGGGCCGCGCCGGCAGCGGGCCCCGCAGCGCCGCGGAGCGCCGCAGCGCCGCCGGCGGGCGCGGGTCGGCGACCCGCCGCACCTCCGCCGAGCCCGCGGCAGAGCGGCGCGGCGGCGCCGGCGCCCCACCGGACCGGCCGGCCGATCGCGGCGCCGCCGGCGGCGACAAACCACGCCGCCGCCGCACCCCGCTCTGGGCGATCCTGGCCCTCGTGGTGGGTGCCCTGCTGGCGCTGCCCAGCGGGGTGGCGCTCG
The DNA here is from genome assembly GCF_016925615.1 of Natronosporangium hydrolyticum. Lineage (NCBI taxonomy): Bacteria > Bacillati > Actinomycetota > Actinomycetes > Micromonosporales > Micromonosporaceae > Natronosporangium > Natronosporangium hydrolyticum. The sequence goes on along the minus strand of NZ_CP070499.1, from coordinate 163,096 downwards.
CCGGCTTCGAGGTGCTCAACAACCGGTACGCGGGCAACGTGCAGCAGGAGAACCTGCTCGGCGAGACCGCTGCCAACCCGGGTGAGGAGCTGGAAGGACCGCTCAACATCCTGCTGCTCGGAGTGGACGCCCGCGAGGACGACACCGACGACCTGCGCTCGGACACGATCATCGTGCTGCACGTGCCGAGCAGCCACGACCAGGCGTACCTGATCTCGATCCCGCGGGACAGCTGGGTCGAGGTGCCGGGCTTCTGGGAGATGAAGATCACGGATGCCTTTTTCCAGGGCGCGCAGGAGAACGGCGGCATCGACGGCGGCACCCAGGCGGTCGCGAGCACCCTCAGCAACCTCGCCGGGCTGTCGTTCAACGCCGCCGCGATCGTCAACTTCCGGGGATTCGAACGGATCATCGACGAGATGGGCGGCATCGAGTACTGCGTCAACGACCCCACCGTCTCGGAGCACTTCGTGCTGGTGGACGGCGAGCGGATGGGGGTCGGCCGGGCCCGGCGCGAGGGCCTGCTCTGGAACGCCGAGCAGGTCCGGTACGACGAGGGGTGCCAGCAGATGGCGGGCTGGCAGGCGCTCGACTATGTCCGGCAGCGCAAGAACCTGGAGAGCGGCGAGGGCGACTACGGCCGGCAGCGCAACCAGCAGCAGTTGCTGCAGGCGATGGTCGCGCAGGCGGTCAGCAGCGATGTCCGAAACAACGTCTCCACGATCGATGGTCTGCTGATCGCCGCCGGGGACGCGTTGATCGTGGACACCAACAACGTCGAGATGCTCGACTTCGCGTTCACCCTCCGGAACATCCGCCCCAACGACCTGATCTCGCTGCGAACCAACGGCGGAGAATACAACTCCGACACTCGCAACGGGCAGTCGGTGGAGCTGCTCACCGCCGAGAGCCTGGCGATGTTCGAGGCGGCCGCCAACGACAACATGGCCCAGTTCGTGCTGAGCAATCCCGATTTCGTCGACCCCGATTAGCCTCCCGGTTCGAGCAGCTTCTGGTTCTTCACTCGGCAACCGGCCCGCGTGGTGCTACGGTCAGCCGGTGGGGGGAATCAACCGCCGGGTGGGTGTCGCTCCTCGGCCAAGCGCAGCAGGTCGTGGTTCACACCTCTGTTGGGCGGTGGACGCGGACACCCCGTTCGACGGCTGGGCCGCCGACTTCATCGCCGAGGGCGGCCGGCAGGGTGAGCGGCTACTCTGGTGCGCGCCGGAGTCGACGCTGGACCAGCTGACCGCCGACGACACCGTCACCCGGCTCGATCCCAGCGTGGCGATGCGGCCGGGTGAGCCGCTCGACCCGGTCTCGATGTATCGGATGATCCGGCAGGAGCACGCCGCCGCCCGGGCGGCCGGCTGCTCCGGGCTGCGCATTCTCACCGACATGGACTGGCTACTCGGCATCGGGGCCACGCCGGCCGAACTCACCACCTTCGAGCTGCTCCTCGATGAGGTCGCCGCCGAGCTGGGGGCGACGGTGGCCTGCGCCTACCGCAGCACCACCTACCCGCCCGCCACGATCACCGAGATGATGGCGGTGCATCCGATGCGGGTGGGCGCCGCGCCCTTCGACCCGGGACTGCGGGTGTGGCATCTCGGCCTCGACGACTGGGCCGTGGCGGGCGAGGTCGACCTGGACAACGCGGAGCTGTTCGGACGCCTGCTCGGCACCGCGGCCGCCGGCCGCCGGGTGCTGCGCCTCTCCACCGCGGGGCTGGCGTTCGTGGCGGTGGCCGGGATCAACGCGCTGCTGGGGCTGGCCCGCAGCCGGCCGGAGCTGCGGATCGTGATCGCCGAGGCGAGCCCAGCGCTGCGCCGCAGCTGGGGCCTGCTCGATCTGCACCAGGAGCTCCCGCGGATCGAGTTCGCCGCCGCCCGCGACCCGCTCCGTGCCAGCGCCGCCACCCCGGAGAGCGTGTAACCCACCGGGTCGGCGCCCGCCGCGCTGATCGGCGGCATGGTCCCCGGCCACCCTGGGTAAACACTGGGCATGGCTTCGCACCGGCGGGCCGCACCGCGCTGGGCGGTGGCCGCGCTGGTCACCGGCCTGATCCTGGTGGTCGCGGTCACCACGACTGCGGTGGGCGGGTTCCTACTGCTCGATCGTTGGCAGCGGGCGGTGCCGCAGGAGGAGCTGCTAGATCCGGCCGACCAGCCGCCGACGCCGGAGCGCCCGGCGTCGCCGAGACGGCGCCCGGCCCCAGCCCCGGAGGGCGCGGGCGACCCGGTCACCGGGCCGCTGAACTATCTGGTGGTCGGCACCGACCAGCGGCCGGACAACCCGGGCCAGGCGGCCTTCGCCGACGCCATCGTCGTGGTCCACATCCCAGCCGGGCTACGGGAGGCGTATCTGGTCTCGATCCCCCGGGACCTTCGGGTCGACATTCCCGGCCACGGCACCGACAAGATCAACGCCGCGTACCGGGTGGGGGGTGGCGGCGCCGAAGGGGTTTCGCTGCTCGCCGACACGCTCTACGACCTCACCGGAGTCACCTTCGACGGCGCCGCGATCCTGGACTTCGCCGGCTTCGAGGCGGTGGTCGACGCGCTGGGCGGGGTGGAGATGTGCCTAACTCGGTCGGTGCGTTCCATCCACACCGGTCACGTCTTCCCCACCGGTTGCCAGCGGCTGCGCGGCGCCGAGGCGCTCGACCTGGCCCGGCAGCGCTACGACCTGCCCGCCGGCGACTTCGATCGGGGGCGGCACCACCAGCAGCTGATCCAGGCCATGGTCGCCCAGGCCCGCTCCGAAGGGCTGGTCACCAACCCGATCCAGCTGGACCGCACCATCCGAGCGATCGGCTCGGCAGTCACCATCGACACCGGCGGCGTCGCGCTACCGGAGCTGGTGTACGCGCTGCGGCAGCTGCGCCCCGACCGGATGACCGGGATCACCGTGCCGTCGTACTCGCAGCGGATCGACGGGATCTCGTACGTCCTGGCCGAGCCGGCCGCGACAACGCTCTACCAGGCGCTGCGCGACGCCCAGCTCCACCGGTGGGTCGAGGATCATCCGGAGTGGCACAACGACTGAGCCGCCGACCAACCTTGCCGGGGCCGGTGCCGGCAACCCCGGTACCCTGGATCGCATGATTCCCACGGTCACCGTCCCCGAGGTCGCCGAGGGCACCCACCTGCTCGATGTCCGCGAGCCGGAGGAGTGGGCGGGCGGGCACGCTCCCGACGCCCAGCACGTGCCCATGGGCGAGCTGCCGACCCGGCTGGCGGAGGTGCCCACCGACCAGGACGTGGTGGTGGTGTGCCGCTCCGGGGTCCGCTCCGCCCATGTCGTGCACTTCCTCATCGACCACGGCTGGCGTAACGTCGCCAACCTTGAGGGCGGCATGCAGCAGTGGGCTGCCGCTGGCCGGCCGATGGTCAGCGACGGCGGCGGACCCGCCAGCGTGCTGTGACCCTGGTCGTCGCGCATCGCGGCGCCTCCGCAGCGCTCCCCGAACACACGATCGGGGCGTACGAGCTGGCGTTGGCCCAGGGCGCTGACGGGCTGGAGTGCGACGTCCGGCTCACCCGCGACGAGCAGCTGGTGTGCCTGCACGACCGGCGACTGGAACGCACCAGCAACGGCCGCGGGCTGGTCGTAGACCACACCTTGGCGCAGCTGCGGCGGCTGGATTTCGGCTCCTGGCATGGCACCGGCCCCGCCCGCGTGCTCACCCTGGACCAGCTGCTCGGCCTGGTCCGGGACGCCGGCCGGCCGGTCCGGCTGTTGATCGAGACCAAGCATCCGAGCCGGCACGGCGCCCAGGTCGAGCGCCGGCTAATCGCGCTGCTGCATCGGCACGGGCTCGCGATCGGGGATCCAGATCGACCGGTCCAGGTGACGGTGATGTCCTTCGCGGCGCTGGCGCTGCGCCGGATCCGGTTGCTCGCGCCGGCGCTGCCGACGGTCCAGCTGCTGCAGCTGCTGCCGCCGGGGCTGCCGGTGGGCCGGCTACCCTTCGGCAGCCGGATCGCTGGCCCCGGCATCGAGTTGCTCCGCGCCCGCCCCGGGTTGGTGCCGGCGCTGCGGGCCGCCGGGCACCAGGTGTATGTCTGGACGGTCAACGCGCCCGCCGACTTCGCGCTGGTCACGCAGCACGGCGTCGACGCGGTGATCACCGATGAGCCGGCGGCTGCCCGCTCGGCGCTGCGGCGCGCGGCGGAGGAGGCGGACGCTAGCTAGGCTCGCATTGTGCCGCCGCCTCCCCCCGACCCCGGCCACGTCCCCGAGCCGCGGAGCCCCCGTCCGTCATCCCACCCGCCGTCCGAATCCCGACCTTCGCTGATCGACCGTGACCTGTTCATCGCGGTGACCAGCCACGAGCTGCGTACCCCGGTCACCGTGATCAAGGGCTTCGCGGACACCTTGGTCGAGCATTGGGACGCGCTCGACCCGGCGGGCCGCCGCGCCGCGGTGCGGGTGATCGGCCAGCGAGCCGACGAGCTGGCCCGGCTGGTGGACCGACTGTTGGCCGCCACGACCGAGACCGCCGGAATCCCGGCGAACACCTCCTTCGACCTGCTCCAGGCGCTACGGGAGGCGGTCGACGGGCTCCGTTCGGATCTGCGCCGCCGGCTCCGGGTACAGCTGCCGGTGGCGTTACCTCAGGCGTACGGCGATCCGGGCAGCCTGATCACCGTCCTAACCGAGCTGGTCACCAACGCCACCCGCTACTCCTCGGACGCGGTCGAGCTGTTCGCGGACGCCGACGGGCAGCGGGTCTGCTTCCAGGTCGCCGACCGGGGGGTAGGCATCGCGCCGGAGCACGTGGAACAGGCGTTCGTCCGATACTGGCAGGGCGGGGCCGGTGAGCGGCGGGCCCACGCCGGCGCCGGACTGGGCCTATACCTCGTTCGGCAGATCATCGAGCGGCAGAACGGACAGGTGTCCTTACGTCCGCGAGAAAATCGCGGTACCGTCGCGGAAGTACGACTACCACGGGCCGATGTGGTGATAGGAACGGTCGACCAGACGGCGGAGGAGGCTGACAGTGTCGACGGCGATAGCCGAACGTAGTTGGCGAGTCGTCGTGCCTCATCATGCCCGCGGCGCTCGGCTGGCGCGCCATCGCCTCGCCGCTGAGCTCGGCGAGGCGATCAGCGCCTCATTGCTCGCCGACGCCATCGCCGTCCTCGCCGAGTTGGTCGGCAACGCGATCCGGCACGCCGACCCGCTCCCCGGTGACGTGGTCCGGGTCGCCTGGTGGCTGCGCGGCGACGAGCAGCACGAGACGGTGACCGTCCAGGTCACCGACGGCGGCGCCGGTGACCGGACCCCGGTGATGCGGGCCGCTGGCGCGGACGCGGTCGACGGCCGCGGCCTGCGGATAGTGGTCGCGCTAGCCGACCACTGGGGAGTCGAACGCGACGGTCTGGGGCAGACGGTCTGGGCCCAACTTCACGCAGAGCGTAGCGAAGACAACGCCGAAAGTAACTGCCTCGCGTGACACCACGGCGCTAACGGCTTCCGCGCCGAACCACTAGTAGGCTGCGGCGGGTGAGCAAACGACGCAAGGACGCCCGCCCCCGCCGGGAACGGCCACAGCGCCCCCGGGACATCTTCGTCTCCCGCCCCTTCGACGGGCTGGTCGACGAGCCGGAGTGGATCGCGCTGCGCGAACTTGTCCCCGCCGCCACCGCACCGTTGCAGCTGCAACCGGCCCTCCGGGAAACGTACGGCGACCGGCCGGTCACCCTCGCCACGCTGCTACCCATGGCCTCGGCCGCGATGAGCCACGCCGACGGTCAGGTGCTCGTCGGGTTGCAACGCGGCGTCGACTCCGGCGACGCCAACCGTGACGTCGCCGCCTCGATCCTGGCGGCCCTCGCCACCGACCCGGGCGACCCAGTCTCGGTGCCCAACCAGCCCGGGGAGGGTCCGCGGCTGGCCGACATCCTCGCCGACCACGAACTCGACATCACCGTGCACGAGGGGTTCGACTTCTGGCTGGCGGGCGACGCCGACCGGGACGACCCCGCAGTGGCCGCGTCGCTGGAACGGGCCAACGGGTCCATCTACCCGACGGTCAAGCTCGCCGCCGCCCGGGGCGCCTACTGGTGCCAGGTGCCGGAGCGGTCCCACCTGCGGTGGGTGTTGCCAGACTCGGAGGAACGGGCGCTGACCGCGCTGGCGCGGCTGAGCGCCAGCGACGGGCTCAAACTACGCGACGACACCAAGTTCGCCGGCATGTTCCGCGCCCAGGGCCTACTGGTGCCGGTGTGGGATCTGCCGCGGGAGACCCCTGCCGCCGAGTGGGAGGAGCCGCTGGCGGCCCTCAGCAAGCGGTACGCGGAGGCGCTGGCGGTCCCTGGCGACCTGACCCCGGAGATCCGCCGGGCCCGGCACGGCCTGATCGGTCGGCAGCTCACGCTCCGGTAGGCGGCTTCCGGCCGCCGGCGGCCGAGCCGTTACCCGCCGGTCGGGCCGTTACCCGCCGGTCACGGTAACGGGTCGCGTACCAGCGGGCACGACATACACCGGGGCCCGCCGCGCCCCGAGCTCAGCTCGGAGCCGGGCACGCGTACCACCTCGATACCGGCCCGCTCCAGCTGCGCGTTGGTCTCCGTGTTGCGCTCGTACGCCACGCAGAGCCGAGGCGCGATCGCGAGCGTGTTGTTGCCGTCGTCCCACTGCTCCCGCTCGGCGGTGACCGGGTCGAGGCCGGTGTCGATCACCCGTAGCGCGTCGATCCCCATCGCCTTCGCCGCCGTGGGCAGGAACGGAGTCGGCCCACTCACCTGCGGGTCGTCGCCCGGCTCGGCACCCCGGGTGACCGTATAAGCGACCAGCGAATCGGCGATCTTCGGGTACATCAGCACCGCATCTCGGTCGACCATGGTGCAGACCGTGTCCAGATGCATCGTGGCCCGCTGCTGGGCGATCGGCACCACCAGCACCGTCTCGGCCACCCCGGCGGCGAAGGCCCGCCGGGCCAGCCGCTCGGCCCCGGCCGGCGTGGTCCGCTCCCCCACCCCGAGCGCGAGCACCCCCGGTGCCAGCAACAACAGGTCACCGCCCTCGACGTGCTCCAGGTGCGGCTCGTACACCAAAGGGGTGCCGGCGAACCGCGGATGATGCCGGTACAGCGCGTGGGTGAGCGTGGTCTCCCGGCGGCGGGCCCGCATCGCCAGGCTCGCCACCGCGGCATGGTCGCCGATCCACATCGACGAATCTCTGGTGAAGAGCAGATTGGGTAGCGGGTCGATGACGAAATCGTGGGTGTCCAGCAGGGTGTAGACCAGCCCTCGGCGCTGCCCGTCCCGGCGCCCCAACGCCGGCCGCAGCTCCTCGTGGGCGAGCCCGGCGATCAGGACGCCGGCCAGCCCCACCGGGTCCAGATAGTGGAGGTAGTCGCCGACCCGCCGACGCAAGGTGTCCCCCAGCCGGGGATCGGCGAGCACCGCCTCGGTCAGCTCGGCCCGGGCCGGCTCCAGCGCCAGCACCTCGGTGAGCAGCTCGTCCAGGTAGAGCACCGTTACCTCGTGCCGGCGCAGCGCCGCCGCGAAAGCTTCGTGTTCTTCCTGCGCCCGCGCCACCCAAGGGATACCGTCGAAGAGCAACGAGCCACTGTTACGAGGAGTCAACCGAGCCAGTTCGGCGCCCGGACGGTGCAGCAACACCGACCGCAGCCGCCCCACTTCGGTCTCAAGGTAACGCGCCACCCACCCAGCCTAGGCCGGCCGCCGCCGAATGAGTGGGGCATTCATCCCCCTTCACTCATGACTAAGCCCGACTGAACCATGGACGGCACGAACCACCGTCACGTACGGTTACCGTTACCAGGACAATAGGCGACTCGACGGAGGTAGATTCGCAGTGAGTGTGCACTCCGCCAGCAGCGGCACCACCAACTCTGGAGGTGCGTCGCCGGGATCGTCGCCGGGATCGCCGTTGACCGGCGGGCCGCTCGGCGCACCGGCCGGGCCGCCCCGCTCCGCCCTCGACTGGGCGCGCCAGCGCCTGGGCAGCCGCAACAATCGCCGCCTCTCCGCCGCCGGCCAGCGCGCCGGCCACCGGCTGCAGCAGCTCGGCCCGTCCTGGCGGATGGTCGAGTGGCCCAGCGCCGAGCTGACCGACGACCGCGACCACGCCGGCTTCCTCGCGATCGGCCCCGGCGGGGTCTACTCGGTGACCGTGGTGGATCAGGGGCGGCGCCGGGTGATGCTCGCCGGCGACGTGGTCCAGATCCACGGACGGCGGCCGCCCCACATCTCCCGCGCCCGCAAGGCCGCCCGGAAGGCCAGCAATGCGCTCACCGAAGCGGTAGGCACCAAGGTGCCGGTGGTGCCGGTGCTGACCTTCGTCGGCTCGGGGCCGATCAGCGCCCAGGGCCTGCCCAACGGCTGCCTGGTGGTCGCGCACCGGGAGCTGGACAAAGTGCTTCTCGCCGCGGGGCATAAGATCAGCCCGGAGACGGCCCGCAAACTCGCCGACGTCGCCAACCATCCGGCTACCTGGGGCGACCGGTATCGGTGGTATCCCGATAACCAGACAGCCAGTGACAGTAGGACCGCGTAGAGGTAACCTCGATGCCAACGGCCACGGCCGCTTGGCCAACGGTCGGCGTCATTGGACGGCTGGACGGACAGCCCCACCCAAGGGCGCAGGCGAGGTTGTGCACAGAGGAGGCGCGGTGCCCCACGTCGAGCTCTCGCTCATCGACAGTCGACGGCTGCCCAGATCGCCGGCGCCGGGACCGGCCGGTCGATCGACCGACCTGATCGCTCCCGGTTCGCCAGCGGTGCCACCTCCCGCCCCACCCACCAGCCTGCACCGGTGGGCCGCGGTCGTCACCGAGGCCAGCGAGCCGAGCCTCGTCCTCGACGCGCAGACGGTGATCGTGGCCGCCTCCACCAACGGCGCGCAGATGCTCGGCTGTGGTGCGGTGGCGAACACGGTGGGCCGCCGGATGCGGGAAGCGGTCACCCAACTGGTCGACTTCAGCAACCCACCAGACAAGCTCGACAGCGCTGAGGCCGGCAAGACGCCGCCGCTGCTGGCGATCTCCTCCCGGCAGCTGGCGCGCGGCCTGATGCGGGTCCAGTGCCCCGACACCGGCCGCACCTGCATCATGGACGCGGTGGCGACACCGCTATGGGAACGCGGCCAGGTGGTCGGGTCGCTCACCTTCTTCTCCCAGGTCTGACCCCGCGGCCGCACGGGCCTAACATGAAGATTGTGCGCCCTTCCGTCCCGTTAGGCCGACTACTGCCCGCTGGGGTGCTAGCCGCCGGGTTGCTGGTTACCGGGCTGCTGCTCGCCGGCTGCGGCGAGCCGCCGGGGCTCGACGACGACGCGCAGCCGCCCCCGACCGCGCCACCGCCGCCGCCCCCCACCCCGACCGGGCCGGGCTGGGATGACCTGACCCCGCCGCCGGAGCTGCCCGGCTCACCGGGCGACGGCGGCTTCCCGGACGAGATCGCGCTCGGCTGCGACGGCCGCCCCGGCCCGGCGGCGCTGATCGAGTTGCTGCAGGCGGAGGGCCTGCTCGCCGCCAGCGACGACGCCGAAGTGGTCGAGGGGCCGTTCTGCTCCGGCACCTGGCAGTACGCGGTGATCGCGGTCCCGGACCGGGATCCGCTGCAGGTGGTCACCCAGGGCGAGCCGGACGCGTTGGAGCTGGTCACCGCCGGCACCGACGTATGCACCGTAGAGGTGAGAATCCAGGCACCGGCCGGCATTGCGGGCGCCGCCGCCTGCTGACCGGCGGTTCGGCCGTAGGCTGGACGGTATGCCCGGAGTACCGCCCACCCGATTCGTCTACCTGGGCCCCGAGGGGACCTTCGCCGAGCAGGCGCTGCGTACCCTGGCCGCCGCCGAGCGTGGCACCCGTACCCCCGCCCGCAGTGTCCCGGAGGCGCTCGACGCGGTCCGCGGCGGCGAGGCCGACGCGGCGCTGGTCCCGCTGGAAAACTCAATCGGCGGCGCGATCGGCATCACCCTCGACGAGTTGGCCGGCGCCGACCCGCTGGTGATCTCCCGGGAGGTGGTGTTGCCGGTCGAGTTCGTGCTCGCCGCCCGCGCGCCGGCCCCGCCCGAGTCTCTCGCCACGGTGATCGCGCATCCGCAGGCGGCCGCCCAGTGCCGCCGCTGGCTGCGGCAGCACGCCCCGGACGCGACCGTGGTGGACGCCCTCTCCAACAGCGCCGCCGCCGAGGCCACGGCCGCCGGCGACTACCAGGCCGCGATCTGCGCCCCGGTGGGCGCCGCCCGGCACCGGCTCACCGTCATCGCCGACAAGATCGCCGACCATCCGCATGCGGTCACCCGGTTCGCGCTGGTCACTCGCCCGGGTCCGCCGCCAGCGCCGACCGGCGACGACGTCACCTCGCTAGCGGTGTCGATCTCGCACGACCGGGTGGGCGCGTTGCTGGCGGTGTTGATGGAGCTGGCGGTACGCGGGGTGAACCTGACCCGGATCGAGTCCCGGCCGACCGGTGAGCGGCTCGGCCGGTACGCGTTCTTTCTGGACTGCACCGGCCACGTGGCGGAGGCGCGCATGGGCGAGGCGCTGCAGGGGTTGCGCCGGGTCTGCGCGGAGGTCCGGTTCCTGGGCTCTTACCCTCGGCATCGACTGTCCGGCGCCGCACCGGAGGAGCCGGTGGTCACCGGGCCGCCCGGGCTCTCGGATCGCGACTTCGCCGACTCCGCCGCCTGGCTGAGCCGGATCCGCCACGGCCAGCTCGGCTGACCCTCACCCACGGCCCCGCCTGCCGCCTGCCGCCTGCCGCCTGCCGCCTGAGTTGATCATGGAGTTAGGGACCGGAAACGCCGCTGATCATGGACCCTAGGTCCATGATCAACTCGGTTGGGGTCAGGCCCAGCCGAGTTCGTGGAGCCGGTCGTCGTCGATACCGAAGTGGTGGGCGATCTCATGCACCACGGTGATCGCCACCTCCTCGACCACATCATCCTCGGACTCGCAGATCCGCAGAATCGGGTTCCGGTAGATCATGATCCGGTCGGGTAACACGCCACCGTAGTGCCAGCCCCGCTCGGTGAGCGCGTGACCCTCATAGAGGCCCAGCAGCTCCCCCTCGCCATCGGGAGAGTCGTCCTCGACCAACACCACGACGTTGTCCATCATCTCCAGCAGCTCACCGGGGACCTGATCCAGCGCGTCCCGGACCAACTCCTCGAACCGCTCCTGGGTCATCTCCACCGGCACCCGGCCATTCTGACCGGCGCACCGAACCCCCGCAAAGTCGGGGACGCCGCCGAAGCTCAGCGACGCCCCCGAACCAGCGGTCCGGTCAGCCGAGCCGAGCGGTGAGCGCGATCTCCGTACCCGGGGCGAGCAGCCGGGAGATTGGGCAGTTGGCCTTCGCCGTCTCGGCGTGCTTCTGGAACTCGGCCTCGTCGATGCCGGTCGCCTGCCCCACCGTAGACAGTTCGATCTTGGTCACGGTCTGGCCGGCGTCGGTCTTTTCCAAGTGGACCTTGGCCTCGGTCTCCACCGAGAGCGGCGGGAACCCGGCGTCGGCGAGCAGCTTAGCCAGGAACATCGAGAAGCAACCGGCGTGGGCCGCCCCGATCAGCTCCTCCGGGTTGGTCCCCTCGCCCTCCTCGAACCGGGACGAGAACGAGTACGGTCCCTCGTACCCACCCTTGCCGGTACGAACCTTGCCTTGCCCCTCGGTGAGGGTGCCCGTCCAATGTGCGGATGCGTTGCGGATAGCCATGCCTGCCACGCTAGCCCACCCGGGCCCGACCACCGCCACGACCGGTCAGAGCGACTACGAGAAGAGCCGGTCGAGGTAGACGGCGACCCCGTCCTCGTCGTTGCTGAGGGTCACCTCGTTGGCGAGCGTGAGCACGCTCGGGTGAGCGTTGCTCATCGCCACCGCACCCCAGCCGGCCCACCCGAACATCGGGATGTCGTTCGGCATGTCGCCGAAGACCAGCACCTCCGCCGGGTCGATCCCGAGCACCTCGACCACCACCGCCAGCCCGGCTGCCTTGTCGGCGCCGGGCGGGCAGATCTCCACGAAGCCGAGCCCGGCCTGGGTGACGCTCGCCTTCTCCGGGGGAATCACCTGCTGCGCCACCGCCAGCAACTCGTCGCTGGTCAGGTCGACCGCCCGCGCGAACGCTTTGATCACCGGACCGGCGAGCGACTCGGTACGCGGCATCGCCACCACCCGCTGCGGCCACGGCCAGTCCGGGTCCAGGTCACCCCAGAGCGGCGCATACTGGTGGTCCAGCCCTTCGACCATGACCAACAGCGGCCCGACCTCGGCCGACAGGTCGTCCAGCAGCGCCGCCGCCACCGGCCCCTCCAGCCGCTGGTCGTGCACGGTCACCGGGCTATCGGAGCCACGCAGGTCGACCACGTGGCTGCCGCCGCCGAGCACCAGATAGTCGGCGTGCGGCAGGTCCCGCTGAGACAGCTCGCGCAGCCGCGGGCCCCGTCCGGTCGCGCCCACCACCGGGACGCCGGCCGCCTTCACCCGATCGAGCACCTGATGGGTGTACGCCGAAACGGTGTCGTCGCTGCGGACGAGGGTGCCATCCAGATCGGTGGCGATGAGCTTAGGGAGCCGGGGACGCGGCATCGTTGCCTCCTGGCGGTCGCCGCCTGGCTACTGGCGGGCGGACTAACGTACCTGGGTTCTGGCCTGCCCGACCACCGATTCCGGGCAACTCACGGGTGAACAGCCGCGCCGCCCCCGATTCCGCTCGATCATGAGCGGCGCGGGAGGGCTGGGTCAGCGGGGTTCGAGGAGATCCCGGCCACCGAGGTATGGCTGCAGCGCCTTCGGGACCCGGACCGACCCGTCCGGTTGCTGATGGTTCTCCAGGATCGGGATCAGCCAGCGAGTGGTGGCGGCGGTGCCGTTGAGCGTGGCCGCGACCTGCGGCCGACCGTCCGCGTCCCGATAGCGGATGTTCAGCCGTCGGGCCTGGTACGTAGTGCAGTTCGAGGTCGACGTCAGCTCGCGATACCGGCCCTGCGACGGCACCCACGCCTCGCAGTCGTACTTGCGGACCGCGCTGCTGCCCAGATCCCCGGCAGCGACGTCGATCACCCGGTACGGCACCTCGACCTTGGCGAGCAGCTCCTCCTCCCAGGCGAGCAGCCGCAGATGCTCCTGCTCGGCCTGGTCCGGACGGCAGTAGACGAACATCTCAACCTTGTCGAACTGGTGAACCCGCAGGATGCCGCGGACATCCTTGCCGTGCGAACCGGCTTCCCGCCGGAAACAGGACGACCAGCCCGCGTACCGCCGTGGTTCGTCACCCAGCTCCAGGATCTCGTTGCTGTGGTAGCCGGCGAGCGCCACCTCGGAGGTGCCGACCAGGTAGAGGTCGTCGGCCTCCAGCCGGTAGACCTCGCTGGCGTGGGCGCCGAGGAAGCCAGTGCCCTCCATCGCCTCCGGCTTCACCAGCACCGGCGTGATCATGGCGGTGAACCTCTGCTCGACCAGGTGGTTCAGCGCCATCTGCAGCATCGCCAGCTGCAGCTGCGCCCCCACCCCGGTGAGGTAGTAGAAGCGCGAGCCGGAGACTTTCGCCCCCCGCTCGACGTCGATCGCGCCCAGCCGCTCGCCCAGCTCCAGGTGGTCCCGCGGGTTGGCGATCGCCGGCGGCTCGCCGACCTCGCGGATCACCAGGAAGTCGTCCTCCCCGCCGGGCGGCGCGCCCGCCACCACGTTCGGCACCGCCAGGTGGGCGCCGCGCAGCGCCCGTTCGGCCTCGGCGGCGACCGCCTCGGCGGACTTAACCTGCGCCGACAGCTCCTTGGTCCGGGCCACCAGGGCGGCCTTCTCCTCCCCCGCGGCCTTGGGCAGCTGCTTGGAGAGCTGCTTCTGCTCGGCCCGCACCGCCTCGAACGACTGCACGGCCTCGCGCCGCGCGGCGTCGGCGCGCAGCAGTTCGTCGACGGCGTCGACCGACTCGCCGCGCACCCGCTGGCTGTCGCGAACGGTCTCCGGGTCCTCACGAAGCAGACGTAGGTCGATCACCCCCGGAGCTTATCGGTTCCCCGCTCCTCGGGCGATCGAGATCTGACTCGGCCGGGCGACTGGCTCACCGTACGAGCTGGGTGAGCGCCTGCGGTAGCTCGCCGAGCCGGCGGATCACGGCGTCCGGCGGCGGCGAGCCGGGCGGGTGGGCCGCCCCAACCCGGTTCAGCCAGACGGTACGCAGACCCGCCGCGGCCGCTCCCGCGACGTCGTTCCGGTAGCTGTCCCCGATGTGGACGATCGACTCCGGCGACGCCTGCGCCGCCTTCACCACCGCCTCGAAGAACCCGGCCGCGGGCTTGGCGGGCACCCCGGCCTCGTGGGCGTAGACGGTGAAGGCGAAGGTTCCGGCCAGCCCCAACCGGTCGACCCGGTTGTTGCCGTTGGTGCCGAACCCCAGCGCGTAGCCGCCGCGCAGCTCCGCCAGCAGCCCCGGCACCTCGTCGTAGAGCCGGGTCACCGCGAACCGGTGCGCGAAGAAGAGCGCCAGCAACCGGTCCAGCTCGGCCTCGGCGCCGATCCGGGCCAGCGACCGGCCCAGCGCGGCGCGGCGTACCTGCTCGATCGGCTCGCCTTCCCGCTCAGCGAAGGCGACCACCTCGTCGGCGCGGAGCTGGTCGAGGGTGAGCGACCCGAGCCGGCCCATGCGTTCGAGCTCCGCCAGCACCACCTGCTGCGCACTATGGACCGCCGGGGCGATGTCCACGAGGGTGTCGTCGGCGTCGAAGACTACGGTCGTGATCACCGTTGGATGGTAGACGTCAGGGACGGGTCATCCGCAGCACGTCCAGCGCCTCATCCAGCTCGGCCTCGGTCAACCGGCCGGCCTCGACATGGCCACGCTCGACCACCACCTCCCGCAGGGTCGCCCCCGACGCCAGCGCCTGCTTGACGATCTCCGCCGCCTCCTCGTACCCCAGGTGCCGGTTGAGCGGGGTGACGATCGACGGCGACCCCTCCGCGTACGCCAGGCAGATCTCCTCGTTGGCGGCCAGCCCGGCGACGCAGCGGTCGGCGAGCAGTCGGGCGGCGGCGGCGAGGATCCGGATCGACTCCAGCAGGTTCCGGCCCATCACCGGCAGCATCACGTTCAGTTCGAAGTCGCCCTGCGACCCGGCGAAGCCGATGGTGGCGTCGTTGCCGATCACCTGCGCGCAGACCTGCCGCACCGACTCCGGCACCACCGGGTTGACCTTGCCCGGCATGATCGACGAACCCGGCTGCAGGTCCGGCAGCGCCAGCTCCCGTAGCCCAGCCCGGGGGCCGGAGCCCAGCCACCGGATGTCGTTGACGATCTTGTAGAGCCCGACCGCAACGGTGCGGAGCTGCCCGGAGGTCTCCACCAGCGCGTCCCGCGCCCCCTGCGCCTCGAAGTGGTTGCGGGCCTCGGTCAACGGCAGCCCGGTCTGCTGCCGCAGCCGCGCGATCGCCGCGGCGGCGAACCCCGGTGGCGCGTTCACCCCGGTGCCGACGGCGGTGCCGCCCAGCGGCAGCTCACCCAGCCGGGGCAGGGCGTCACCGAGCCGGTCGATGCCGTGCCGCAGCTGGCTGGCGTACCCGCCGAACTCCTGCCCCAGGGTGACCGGGGTGGCGTCCATCAGGTGGGTGCGGCCGGCCTTGACCACGGTCGAGAACTGCTCGGCCTTCGCCTCCAGCGCGAAGCAGAGGTGGCGCAGCGCCGGCAGCAGCTCATGGCTGACCTGGTCGACGGCGGCGACGTGGATGGCGGAGGGGAAGACATCGTTGGACGACTGCGAGGCGTTGACGTGGTCGTTCGGGTGGACCCGCCGACCGTCGCCGAGCCGGGCGGTCGCCAGGGTCGCCAGCACCTCGTTCATGTTCATGTTGGAGGAGGTGCCGGAGCCGGTCTGAAAGACATCGATCGGGAACTGGTCATCGTGCTCGCCATCGGCGACGGTCGCCGCGGCGGCGGCTATCGCCTCGGCGAGCTCGGGGGCGAGCACCCCGAACTCCGCGTTCGCCTGCGCCGCAGCACCCTTGATCCGGGCCAGGGCGTGGATCTGCGCCGGCTCCAGGCCCCGGCCGGAGATCGGGAAGTTGGCCACCGCCCGCTGGGTCTGCGCCCCCCACAGCGCGTCCGCCGGGACCTGCACCTCACCCATGGTGTCGCGTTCGGTTCGAAACTCAGCCATCCCCTTATCCTGCCCGCTCCACCTGGCGACGGGCGAACAATCGGGCGGCGACCGCGCCGGCCAGCAGCGCGAACCCGAACGCAAGAAGCATCCGCACGCCCTGGACGTAGGTGGCGTACTGGAAGCGCAGCAGCGGCCAGGTCAGCGGGTAGAGCGCCACCACCGCGCCCGCGGCGGACCAGAACGCCCACGGCGCGTACGGCGCCGGCGGCGGCTCCCCGTGCCAACGCCGCAGCAGCCGCCGCCGCCCCAGGTAGACCGCCATGCCGAGGGCAGCGATCGCCCCGAGCACGGTGGAGGCGTGCTGGGCGAGCAGCCACCACGGCACCCCCGGCCACGCCTCGGCGGTCAGCGCCGGCACCCACCGGACCCCGAACCCGTGCGCGATCTGCGGGTGATGGGTGAAGCCGTCCCAGAGCACGTGGCTGGCCGAGCCGAGCAGCGCGGAGTAGACAGTGACGTACCAGCGGTGCCGCACCTGCCCCAGTACGCCGTAGTCACGCAGTGCCAGCCAGCCCGGGCGGGCCGGCAGATGGACCGCGATCGTCGGCGCGCTGCGGCGGATCAGGAAGGTCGCGAGCAGGGTGACCGGCAGCGCGAACCAGAACAGCCCGGGCAGGTTGTGGGTGGGCGGGACTACCACGTACCCGTTGAGGGCGTAGTACATATCCGGGGCGGCAGAGCCGACGACCAGGGCGACGCCATCGAACCGGCGCGGCCACGCCAACTTGACCGGCAGCACCACCGCCGCGTGCGACGGGAAGGTAGCCGGCACCGGCGGTTCAACCGGGACTTAGCGGGTTCGCCCAGCGCACGTCCGGGAAACGCCCGAAGTCCGCGTCGTTGGAGCAGATCTCGGCGTCGAACTCGATCGCGTACGCCGCAAGTTGCACGTCGGTGGTCAGGTTTCCGGCGGTCCCGATCCGGGCCAGCAGATCGAACGCGATCGCCAGGTGGCGCGGCCCCGGTGAACGAAACTCGACGTTGGGCCGCTCGAGCCACGACTGTATATATCCGACGGCGTCCGCGACCGGCAGCGGTGACACCATGACCCGGGGGCTGGTGGCAATCCGCAAGAATCCGAAGACCGCCGGGGCGGTCAGCACCACCTGCGTCGGGCTGTTCAGGGTCGCCTCGAACCACGCCCTGGCGCGCTGGTGTTCGGCGAAACCGGTGATGACCGCGTACAGCAGCAGATTGACATCAACGATGATCACGAAGTGTGCCGGACCCGTTCAAGAATCCGCTCGTCTTCCAGTTCGTCGGCCAGCCGGTTGAACCCGGTGAGGTCAAGCCCGGGGCGCAGCGCCGACTCGTGCGGTTGCAGGTGGTAGGGCTCGGCGTCGGCGGTCCCGGTCGGCCCTAGAGCCTGCCGCAGGGCGTCGTTGACAACCTGCTTCATCGGGCGCCGCTCGCGGTGGATCGCATCCTCAAGCAGCTGCACGACGTCACGGTCAAGCGTCAAGGTGGTGCGCATAGTTACATCATGACGTGGAGTAGTTTTGCTGTCAAGATGCTCTCCACTGGTGCGCCAGCCTCTAGCTGCTGATCATGGGGTTAGGGACCGGAAACGCCCCCAATCATGTACCTAGGTCCATGATCAACTCGGAGGGTGGCGGGGTCAGCGGGAGGAGATGGTGAGGACGGGTTGGCTGGTGGCGGCGTAGAAGTCGTTGCCCTTGTCGTCGACCACGATGAAGGCCGGGAAGTCCTCGACCTCGATCTTCCAGACCGCCTCCATGCCCAGCTCCGGGTAGTCGAGCACCTCGACCTTGCGGATGCAGTCCTGGGCCAGCCGGGCCGCCGGGCCACCCACCGAGCCGAGGTAGAAGCCACCGTGCTCCGCGCAGGCGTCGGTCACCTGCTTCGACCGGTTGCCCTTAGCGAGCATCACGTACGAGCCGCCGGCTGCCTGGAACTTCTCCACATAGGAGTCCATCCGGCCGGCGGTGGTCGGCCCGAACGACCCCGACGCGTACCCGTCGGGGGTCTTCGCCGGCCCGGCGTAGTAGACCGCGTGGTCACGCAGGTACGCCGGCAGCTCCTCCCCGGCGTCGAGCCGCTCGGCGAGCTTGGCGTGAGCGATGTCCCGCGCCACCACCAGCGGGCCGGTCAGCGACAGCCGGGTCTGCACCGGGTACTTCGACAGCTCTGCCCGGATCTCCGCCATCGGCCGGTTCAGGTCGACCGCCACCACCTCGGCCTGCTCCTGCTCGGCCGGCTCATAGTCGGGCAGGAACCGGGCCGGGTCGGTCTCCAGCTGCTCCAGCCACACCCCGCTCGGGGTGATCTTGCCGAGCGCCTGCCGGTCCGCCGAGCAGGAGACCGCGATCGCCACCGGGCAGGAGGCGCCGTGCCGGGGCAGCCGCACCACCCGCACGTCGTGGCAGAAGTAGCGCCCGCCGAACTGCGCGCCGATCCCGAACTGCCGGGTCAGCTCCAGCACCTCCGCCTCCAGCTCCAGGTCCCGGAAGCCGTGCCCGGTCGGGGAGCCTGCGGTGGGCAGGGTGTCCAGATACTTCGCCGAGGCGAGCTTGGCGGTCTTCAGCGCGTGCTCGGCCGAGGTGCCGCCGACCACCACCGCCAGGTGGTACGGCGGGCAGGCGGAGGTGCCGATCAGCCGCAGCTTCTCTTCCAGGAACCGCATCATCCGGGTCGGGTTGAGCAGCGCCTTGGTCTCCTGGTAGAGGAACGACTTGTTGGCCGAGCCGCCGCCCTTGGCCATGAACAGGAATGAGTACGCGTCCGGCTGGCCGTGCGGGTCTTCGGCGTACAGCTCGATCTGGGCGGGCAGGTTGCTGCCGGTGTTGCGCTCCTCCCACATCGTCAACGGGGCCAGTTGGGAGTAGCGCAGGTTGAGCGTCGTGTACGCCTGCCAGACCCCCTGCGCGATGGCGCGCTCGTCGGCGCCGTCGGTGAGCACGTGCCGGCCACGCTTGCCCATCACGATGGCGGTGCCGGTGTCCTGGCACATCGGCAACACGCCACCGGCGGCGATGTTGGCGTTGCGGAGCAGGTCCAGCGCCACGAACCGGTCGTTCGGGGAGGCTTGCGGGTCGTCGACGATGGCGCGTAGCTGGGCCAGGTGCGCCGGGCGCAGGAAGTGGGCGATGTCGTGCATCGCCTCGGCGGTGAGCGTGGCGAGCACCTCCGGTGCCACGGTCAGGAAGCTGCGCTTGCCCGGGCCGGCCACCACATCGATGCCGTCGTCGGTGACCAGGCGATACTCGGTGGTGTCCGCGGCGCGTGGCAGCAACGGAGAGTAGGCAAACTCGGCGCTCATGGCCGCCCAGCGTACTGAGCCGACAGCGGTTGCCGCTACTTGGAGTCGACCTCCGGCGGCGTACTGTCCGATCCCGACTCCGGTGACGTGAGCCCGTCAAACCGGGCGAACCCGATCGATCGCCCCTCGGTCAGCAGCACCCCGTCTGGAGCGCAGGCGAGCACCCGGGCCGAGGTGGACACGGAGAGCCGGTCCTCCCCGGTCTGCTTGTCCCACACGTACACCCGGTTCGGGTGACGATCCGAGACCACCACCCCACATTGTGCGATCGCCAGCGCCGCCTCCTCGTCGGCCCGACGCTCCCATAACAAGGCCCCGTCGCCGCCGAGCCGGATGCCGCGACGCTGGAAGCCGTCCTCGTCACGGATCACCGCCAGCTCAGCCGAGAGCGCCTCGACCTGCTCACCCAGCTCCCCGCTCCAGAGCACCCGACCGTCGTACGCGTCGAGAATCATCGGCTCGCCCTCGGCCGACCGGACCGCGACCGCCGCCCCGCCGGCCACCGGCGGTTCCCGCTGCTCACAGCCGACATCGCCGGTGCTCCACAGGTGGTATGGCGACGGACCCCACACCGGGTCGCCGGTGACCGCGTCGTAGCCGGTCACCTCGCTGACGCAGACCCCGTCGTAGCGGCGCATCACCGACCGGATCACCCGGCCACCCACCACGATCACCCGCTCGTCGGCTCCCTGCGCCAGCTCCTGCCGGATCTGTCCGGTACGGGTATCGACCACCACGACCACGTCGTCGCCGCGGCGGGTGACCGGAAACCCGAGCAGCGGCGGGACCGGCTCCGGCCCGGCGATGTCGTCGGGGATCCGGTTCGAGCCGACCGACTGCGGCCCGGCGAGTTCAGGGTTGCCACCGACCAGCCCTTCCCGCTGGCCGGGCAGGTCGGTACGCCACTGGGGCTCCACCCCGTCCGGTTGGTAGCCGCGCAGCTGGCAGGCGCGCCGATCGTCACAGCGCAAGTCGAGCCAAGCGTCGCCGAACCCCCACACCGCGACCGCCTCATCGTCGGTGTGGATCACCCGGCCGGTGTCCGGGTCACGCACCTCGTACCCGTCCTCACCCCGCGGGCTGCTGATGACGATCGAGCCGGCGCCGGAGCCGGCCACCACCACCCACTGTGCCTCCCAGCCGTCGGTCTGCGCCATGCTGACCGGCCGGCCGGAACCGCGCTGGTAGAGCTGGGCGCTGCTGCCCGCCGCGACCGCGAGGGCGTCACCGGCCGCGGTCGCCGCGGCCGGCCTGGCCCCCAGCCGCTCCTGCCAGGCGAGGTCGTCGGCGAGCGGGCGCTCCTCGCTCACCCAGGCCCAGATGGTGGGGAACGGGTTCGGCACCGCGCCAGTAATGATCAGCGCGGCGGCGACCGCCACCACGAGCAGCAGCACCGTCCGGCGCCGGATCGCCCTCCCACTGGCCACCGCACCACGGTAGCGAGTCCGACTCGGATCTGCGGCACGTGATCACCCCACATCGGTCGCCGCGACCGAACCCACCAGCGGCAGAACCCGGTACCGGATCTGTTCGGCGAGTGCGATGTTGGTTACCGCCCGCACAATCCCCTGGTAGGCGACGAGCTGATCGATGACTCGTTGCAGGTCCGCGTTGGACCGGGCGACGATCCGGCACAGCAGATCGCCGGAGCCGGTGATCGTGTGCGCCTCCAGCACCTCCGGAATCTCCGCCAGGTGGGCGGCGACCGCGTCGTGCCCGCTGCTCTGCCGGATCTCCAGGGTCACGAACGCGGTGACCGTGAACCCGAGCGCGGCCGGGTCGAGCTCCGGACCGAAGCTGCGGATCACACCGCGGGCCTGCAGCTTGTCCAGCCGCGCCTGCACGGTGCCGCGGGCCACCCGCAGCCGCCGGGAACACTCCAGGACGCCGATCCGGGGTTCTGCCGCCAGCAGCTCCAGCAGCTGCGCATCCAACCGGTCCATGGCGGGAAGTATAGGCAACTTGTCAGTGAGGAGCCGGCGACCACCGGGCGATCTGCACAACCTGACCAGCGTTTCGCCGGCCAGTTGCACACCCCCGGATTGGTTCCGGATGCTACCGGGAAGAGTCGACGAAGACGATGCGAGGTGGCCATGACCCAGCTGATCCGTGACAACGCCGACGGCGCCGAGATCGACGATCTGATCGGTGCGGTGCCGCACGACATCTCGGACGATCCGTTCCCGGTAAACGGCGTCGACCACCTACGGTTCGTGGTGGGCAACGCCAAGCAGGCCGCCCACTACTACTCCACCGCCTTCGGGATGAGCTGCTTCGCCTACCGGGGACCGGAGCAGGGCTACCCCGACCACGCCGAGTATGTGCTCACCTCCGGTCGCGCCCGGTTCGTGATCACCGGATCGGTACACGGCGACACCGACGCCGCCGCCCACCACGCCCGACACGGCGACGGAGTCAACGACATCGCGCTCGACGTCCCGGACGTGGACGCGGCGTACCGGCACGCGGTGGCGCAGGGCGCCGCCGGCCTGGTCGAGCCGCACGATATCGCCGATGACCACGGCACCGTCCGCACCGCGGCGATCGCCACCTACGGCGACACCCGGCACACGCTGATCGACCGGTCCGGCTACACCGGGCCGTTCCTGCCCGGTTTCGCCGCCCGCGCGCCGATCGTGGACCGGACCCCGCTGATCGAATCCGGCGCCCAGCCGAAGCGGTTCTTCCAGGCGATCGACCACGTCGTGGGCAACGTCGAACTGGGTCAGATGGATGAGTGGGTCGCCTTCTACCAGCGGGTGATGGGCTTCACCAACATGGCCGAGTTCGTCGGGGACGACATCGCCACCGAATACTCGGCGCTGATGAGCAAGGTGGTCGCCAACGGCACCCGGAAGGTCAAGTTCCCACTGAACGAGCCGGCGGTCGGCAAGAAGAAGTCGCAGATCGACGAGTACCTCCAGTTCTACGGCGGCCCTGGGCCACAGCACATCGCCCTGGCCACCGGCGACATCCTCACCAGCGTGGACGCGATGCGCGCGGCCGGGGTGGAGTTCCTGGCAACCCCCGCCTCGTACTACGACGACCCGGAGCTGCGCGCCCGGATCGGGCAGGTGCGGGTGCCGATCGAGGAGCTGAAGTCCCGCGGGGTCCTGGTCGACCGGGACGAGGACGGCTACCTGCTGCAGATCTTCACCAAGCCGATGCAGGACCGACCGACGGTCTTCTTCGAGCTGATCGAGCGACACGGGTCGATGGGCTTCGGCAAGGGCAACTTCAAGGCGCTCTTCGAGGCGATCGAACGGGAGCAGGAGCGCCGCGGCAACCTGTGAGCCGGGCCGGCCGGCGGTACCCGACCCGGGCCCACCCGGGCCGCGTACCGCCGGCCCGTAGGATGCCCGCGTGAGCGAGGAGCAGCGGTGAGCCTCCCCCCAGGGTGGTACAAGGACCCGGCCGACCCCGGCACCCAGCGGTGGTGGGACGGCGAAGGCTGGATCGGCGCGTCGCTGCCGGCCGACCAGACCCCGCCGGAGGGCCCCCCGCCAGCGGAGAGCGAAGCGGTAGAGCCCGCCCCGCCGCTACCGGAGGTGCCGGGCCTGGCCGGTTCGACGGAGCGTCCGGCGTTCGGCGAGCCGTCGAAGGCCGCCCCCGAGCGACCCAGCGACCGCTCCGCGGACAAGGAGCCCAAGGGTCGCCCCGGCCAGCCCCGCGGCCCGCGCGGGGCGGCCCGGCCGCCGGTGCCGTCCCGGCCGCACGGCTACCCGGTCGCCACCCTCGGTGCCCGGTTCACCGCCCGGCTGGTCGACATCGGGATCGTGCTGGGGCTCAACGTGATCGTCAACGGCTGGTTCGTCTACCAGTACTGGCAGGAGATCTCACCGGTCGTCTCGGAGGCCTGGCGACGCAGCCTCGCCGGTGAGGAGCTGAGCAACCTGCCGGCCGTCAGCGATCAGGCCGGCTACCTGCAGCTGGTGATCCTGCTGCTGGCGGCGGCGCTCTGGTTCGCCTACGAGGTGCCGGCGGTCGCCAACAGCGGCCAGACCCCGGGCAAGCGCCTCCTCAAGATCAAAGTGGTGGCGCTGGAGCAGGACCAGCAGATCAGCTTCGGCCGCTCGTTCCGCCGCTGGAACCCGATGGGGCTACCGGTGCTGCTGTGGTGGTGCTTCGGGATCGGCTTCCTGCTCCAGCTGATCGACGCCGGCTGGGGGCTGTTCGACCGGCCCGCGCACCAGACCTTGCACGACAAGTCGGCCTACACCGCCGTAGTCTCGATCGCAACGGGCCCCGACCATCCGTCGCCGGACCCGGATCGCCCCCAGCGCACCGCCGAGGAGACCACCGATGAGCCCGCTGACCCGTCCTGACCTGGCCGACCTACCGAGCTACATCCCCGGCCGCAGCGCCCCCGGTGCGATCAAGCTGGCCAGCAACGAGGTGCCCTACGGGCCACTGCCCGGCGTGGTGGAGGCGATCACCCAGGCGGCGGCGAACTCCCACCGTTACCCCGACATGGGCGTGGTCGAGCTGCGGGAGACGCTCGCCGCCCGCTACGGCGTCGAGCCCGCCCGGGTCGCCACCGGCTGCGGCTCGGTCGCGCTCGCCGAGCATCTGGTCAAGGCGACCTGCCTGCCGGGGGACGAGGTGGTCTACTCGTGGCGGTCCTTCGAGGCGTACCCGATCATCGCCGCCGGCGCCGGCGCCACCAGCGTCCGGGTGCCGAACACCGCCGAGCACGGCCACGACCTGGCGGCGATGGCGGCCGCGATCACTGACCGCACCAAACTGGTCCTGGTCTGCAACCCGAACAACCCCACCGGCACCTCGGTACGCCGGGAGGAGCTGGACGAGTTCCTCGCGGCGGTCGGCGAGGATGTGCTGGTAGTCCTGGACGAGGCGTACCGGGAGTTCGTCACCGACCCGGAGGTGCCCGACGGGCTCGCCGCCTTCGGCGACCGCCCGAACGTGGTGATCCTGCGGACCCTCTCCAAAGCCTGGGGCCTGGCCGGGATGCGGGTCGGTTTCCTGATCGGCGCCCCGGCGGTCGCCGACGCGGTGCGCAAGGTGCTCACCCCGTTCTCCACCAGCGCGGCGGCGCAGGCGGCGGCGCTGGCGGCGCTCGCCGCCACCGGCGAGATGCGCCGCCGGTGCGAACTCGTCATCTCCGAACGCACCCGGGTTTTCGAGGCGGTCCGCAAGTTCTACCCGGCCGTCCCGGCCTCGCAGTCCAACTTCGTGTGGCTGCCGCTGGGCGAGCAGGCGGCGCCGTTCGCGGCGGCCTGCGCCGACGGCGGTGTGCTGGTGCGACCGTTCGCCGGGGACGGGGTCCGGGTCACCATCGGCACCCCGGACGAGAACGACGCGTTCCTGGCCCTCGCCGAAGACTTCTGGTCCAGATCGGGCTGACCGGCCGGTGGGTGTGGCACGGTGGAGAGATGATCGACCCACCCGGCCCGCCCGACCCCATGGCCCCGCCGGAGCCGGCGCAGCCACCACCGGCGCCGACGCCACCGACGCCGCCCGCCCCGGAGCCGACGCCGGGCCCGCCGGTGCCGCCCACTCCGCCGCCGGAGCCGGGCCCACCAGTGCCGTCGCCCGAACCGCCGCCGGGCCCGCCACCACCCGAACCGCCACCACCGGAACCGCCGCCGCCGTTTCCGCCGCCACCGCGGGAGTGACCCGCCGACGCGGTAACGTCCGGACATGCCGACCTTCCCGAAGTCACTGTTCTGGCGCCGCACCGACACCGCCGGCGCCGACCACGCCCTGATCGACGACCGATCGGGGCTGCGGGCCACGGGGGTGGCGCTCGCGGCCGCCCCGCTGCCGTACACCTGCCGGTACGAGCTGGCCACCGACCCGCAGTGGGGCACCGGCCGGCTGGAGGTCACCGCGGAGGGCGCGGGTTGGCAGCGCCGGGTCCGGTTGGAGCGCAAGCCGGGCGAGTGGCGGGTGACCACCTCCGAGCAGGGCGACCTGGGCCGCGCGCTGACCGCCGCCGGCCGGCCCCGCCCGGAGCTGCCCGGGGCGGAGGACCCGGACCGGCTCGCCGAGGCGGCCGATGTGGACCTGGGTGGGGCGCCGCTCTTCAACACCTTGCCGGTCCGCCGGCTGGGTCTGCTGAGCGCACCGGCCGGCACCGAACACCGGCTGACCGTGGCGTGGGTGGTGGTCCCGTCGTTGGCGGTGGTCGCCGCTGAGCAGACCTACACCGCCCTCGGCGGCGGCCGGGTCCGCTACTCCTCGGCCAGCTTCACCGCCGAGTTGGAACTGGACGAGGAGGGCTACGTCCGCCACTACCCGGGCCTCGCCAACCGCGACTAGGCGATGGAAGTACAGTACCCGGTACCATACTTCCATGCCTGAGGAGCTGGCTCGACCTGCGGATATGTTCGACCGCGAGTACGAGTGGTCGGCGCTTTCGCGGTACGTAGCCGACACCGGCGCCGGCGCGACCTTAGGTGTCGTCTCGGGGCGCCGGCGGCAGGGCAAGTCGTTCCTGTTGGAGTCGCTCTGCGAGGCGGCCGGCGGCTTCTACTTCGCCGCCACCGAGGCCACCGAACGCGAGTCGCTTCGTCGCCTCGGTGAGGAGGTCGGTGCCTTCCTCCGTTCCCCGCACCCGATCACATATCCAGACTGGGAGACCGCTATCGACTCGCTGCTCTCGTTGGGCAGCGAGGGTCCGACCCCGGTGGTGATCGACGAGTTCCCGTACCTGTGCCGGGCCACGCCAGCACTGCCCTCTATCGTGCAGCGGGCATTCGGCCCTCGCCGCTCGGCGCGGCATGAGTCCCGCACCCGGCTGTTGCTCTGCGGCTCTGCGGTCTCCTTCATGGGTTCGCTGCTGGCTGGCTCGGCCCCGCTCCGCGGCCGCGCCAGCCTCGACCTGACGGTCGCGCCGTTCGACTACCGGACGGCTGCCCGGTTCTGGGGCGCCGACGACGAACGGCTCGCGGTGCAGCTGCACGCGGTCGTCGGCGGCACCCCCGCCTACCGGCGCGAGTTCGTCCGCGACGACGCACCCACCGGAATCGCCGACTTCGACAGTTGGCTCACCCGGACTGTGCTCGACCCAGCCAGCCCGCTGTTCAAAGAAGCACGCTATCTACTCGCGGAGGAACCGGATCTGCGGGACCGGGCGCTGTACTACTCGGTGCTGGCCGCGATCGCCGAAGGCAACACCACCCGGGGCCGGATCGCCAGCTACATCGGCCGCGCCGCCGACACGCTCTCCCATCCGTTGACCATGCTGGAAGATGTCGGCTTCATCGTCCGTGTCCCCGACGCCTTCCACCCGGCTCGGACCACCTTTCGGATCGCCGAGCCGGTGGTGACCTTCTACCACGCCATCATGCGCCCCGAGTGGGGACGGCTGGAGCGGCCCGGGGCCGCCGCAACGGTCTGGGCGGACAACCGCAGCCGGTTTCGCAGTCTGGTGCTTGGGCCGCACTTCGAACACCTGGCTCGCAGCTGGGTCAGTCACCACTGCGCGGCAACCACCCTGGGCGCCCGCCCAACCTGGGTGCGACCAGGGGTGCTCAATGAGCCGAAGACCCGAAGCAGCATGGAGATCGATGTTGTGGCGGTCCGGGCCGATGGCGAGCAGCGAAAGCGGCTGCTGGCGCTCGGCGAAGCAAAGTGGGGCACCGAGCTGGAACTTGGCCACCTTGACCGGCTGACAACTGCGCTGGAACTCGCCGCAGCGCGCGGGTTCGACGCCGCACAGGCCCGGCTGATGTTGTTCAGCGGGGCTGGTTTCACGGCACCGCTGATAGAGCGGGCAACCGCAGACGACCGGGTCGAGTTGATCGATCTGACCCGCCTCTACTCAGGAGTTTGACCCGCGCCGCGGCCATCCCGCGGGCCGAATGCAGTGATCGCATCCGCATCGGAGAAGCGGGACCGGACATAGGTGTCGGCGAACTCAGCCGCCCTCGGATAGCCAGACTCGGCGGCGATCCGGGCGCAGACCGCGTCCAGGTCCAGAGCGGTACGGCGCAGCGACACTCGACAGTCGCCACCGAGCAGGGCCCAGTGGGCGCCCGCCCCACCGTACGGCATCCCCACGCTGCCGGGGTTGATCACCGTCCGGCCGTGGGCGAGCCGCAGAAACGGCATGTGACTGTGTCCACAGACAACTGTCTTCACGCCCTCGTCGAGGGTGCCGAAGACTTCGGCCCAGCGGTCCAGCGCACTGTCGACGAGGACCACCTCTTCGTCGTCGCGGGGAGTGGCGTGACAGAAGACGGTCCGACCGAGGCCGGGAAGCACCCGCTCGACGGCGGTCGGCAGGGCGGCGAGCAGTGCGACCTGGTCCGCTCGCAGCTGCTTGGCCGCCCACGGCGACACCCGGTCCGGGGCGCGCCGGGTGGCGCCCCGGGCAAACTCGACCAGCTCCCGGTCGGCGTTGCCCCGCACCCAGGTCGCCCGGGCCCCGAGCGAGGTGAGCAGGTCCAGGGTCGCCACCGGCTGCGGCCCGGCGGCGATGTCGCCGGTCAGGATGATCTCGTCGGCGGCTTGGACGGCCGGCTCGGCCAGCACCGCCTCTAGGGCGGGCAGCACACCGTGGATGTCTGAGAGCACCGCGACCTGGGTCACCATGCCGCCGACCCTGGCAGCGGTACGCGTCCGGAGCAAGCCCGCTTCGCCACCAGCGAAGCCGCCCCAAGGTCAACTTCCCGGGAGCTGTACGACACGCCGCGTGTCGTACAGCTCCCGGGAAGTTGATCACCAGCCCAAGGTCGAGTCGAGGTCGAGTCGCGGGGCAGGCGGCCGGGTCAGGGCCGGCGCGACGCCGCGTCGAACAGGCCCGCCGGGTCGTACGCGGCCCGTACCTCGGCCAGCCGGCGCTGGTTGCCGCCGAAGACCGCGTCCCGCAGCTCGTCGGCCTCCTCGCCGAACCCCGAGAAGTTCACATACACTCCGCCGCTGGCGTACTGCACCAGCGCCCGCCAGGTGTCCCGTGCCCACCCCACCGCGGTGGCGTCCAGCGCCGGGTCGACCCAGCCGGCGTCGATGCTCACGTTGAACGGCTCCGACCGGTGCGGGAACGCGGTCTCGTCGGCGCCGACCCGCGCCACCGCTCCGCCCATGCTCCGGATCACGATCAGCGACTCCGGCGTGGGGCGCCGCGCGTCCTGCGCCAGCATCGCCTCGATCGCCGGCTCGGGCAGGTCGGCCATGAAGTGCGACTTCATGTAGTACCGGCCACCGGCCGGGAAGAGCGGGTCGACGGCGGACTGAATCTCCAGGTAGGACGTCAAGCCGCTGAGGTCCAGCAACGGCTCCGCTAGCTCCCGCAGCGGCGCCAGCGTCGCCGCGCCGGACTCGGCCGGACCGGCCGAGATGCCGGCCACCATCACCGCGCGCTGCCAGTGCAGCTCGGCCGGGAGCGCCGGGTCCGGCGGGACACTCCACAACGCCAGCTGCGGCGTGATCGTCTCCGGCAGCGCGCGGACCACATCGGACCAGCCCCGCAGCAACTGCGCCGCCGCCTCGTACGGGTAGAACACCTGCGCGGTCGCCACCTGCGGCCCCAACGGGTGCAGGTCGTACTCCAGGCCGGTCACCACCCCCAGGCCGCGGCCCCCGCCGCGGAGCGCCCAGAACAGGTCCTGATGCTCCTGCCGGCTGGCGGTGCGGACCATCCCGTCCGCCGTGACGATCTCGGCCGACCGAAGGTTGTCGCAGGCCAACCCGTACGCGCGCATCAACAGCCCCATGCCGCCGCCGAGGGTGAAGCCGGCGATCCCGGTGGTCGACACCTCGCCACCGGTGGTGGCCAACCCGAACAGCTGCGCCTCCCGATCCAGCTCCCCCCAGGTGACGCCGCCACCGGCGCGCAGCGTGTGCCCGATCGGATCGACCGCGACCCCTTTCATCGGCGACAGGTCGATCACCAGCCCGTTGTCGCAGACCGCGCTGCCGGCGATCTGGTGGCCCCCGCCCCGGATGCTCACCGGTGGATGGAACTCCCGGGCCGCACCGACCGCCGCCACCACATCGGCGGCGCCGGTGCAGCGGGCGATCACCGCCGGGTAGCGGTCGATCAGCCCGTTCCACACCTGCCGCGCCCGGTCGTACTCCGGATGGGCCCGGTCGATCACCTCACCGTGCAGGTTGGCCCGGAGCGCCGCCGCCAACCCATCCTCGTCAACGGTCGCTGGCACCACCGCCCGCAGCTGGCTCGACATCCCCTCACACCTCCACAGTCTCGATCAGCCCCAGCTGTTCCAAGAGCTCACGCTGGTCGTAGTAGACCCGGTGGTAACGGAACTGGCCGTCGGCCAGCTCCGCGACATCCACCCCGCGCTGGCGCAGGTGACGCCCGGTCGCCGGCAACGCCTCGCCGGTGGGGAGTTCGATCGGCCGGACATGGGTCATCTCCAACACCCACTCGGTGATCGCCACCTCCCGGTGGTCATAGGTCGCCACCAGCTGCAGGGCGGCGTCGAAGGGTGTCAGCTGAGCCTCGAAGTAGGCTTCGATCTCGGCTGAGCCCTCGTACCGGCCCTCGGGCGCCTCCAGCACGGCGTCCGGCTGGTACAGGCTGACCAGCTCCGCGACATCGCCGGTCGCCACCGCGCTGATGAAAATCTTCCGGATCTCGTCTGCCGTACGCATGTCTCGCCACCCCTTCCGCCGCCGCGGTCTAGTTCGCCGCGGATGTCTCCCATCAAGCGTCGATCCGGCTACTCGCACCTGTCTGACACCGCGCTGACGTGCCACGATGGGAGGGTGCGCAGGGCTGCGGCCGCCGACTCGGTCAGCGTCGGCGTCGAGGTGCTCGGGCCGCTACGACTGATCGTGGCTGGCGCCCCGGTGGACGTGCCCGGCCGCAAGCGCCGGGCGCTGCTGGCGCTGCTGGCCAAGGCCGAGAGCCGGGTGGTCGCCGTCGCCGACCTGTTGGAGTGGCTCTGGCCCGCCGAGCCGGCCGAACCCGCCCGCGCCAGCCTGCACAGCCACATCCGCAGACTGCGCCAGCACCTCGGCCCGGCGGCGACCCGGTTGGAGAACACCCACGATGGCTACCGGCTGGTGCTGCTGCCGGGGGAGCTGGACCTCGATCGAGTCCGCGACCTACTGCGGCAGGCCAGGCAGACCGCAGATCCGGCGCGCGGCTACCAGCTGCTGACCGAGGCCCGGCAGCTGTGGCGCGGCCCGGTGCTCGCCGACACCGGCACGGTGGCGCCGCTGCTGGCCTGGGCGGTGACCCTGGCCGAGCTGCGCCTCGAAGTCGAAGCTGAATATCTCGACCGGGCCCTGCGGTCGGGCCACGCCGCGCAGGCGGTGGGGCTGGCGCGGGAGGCGCTCGCCGCCGAACCGCTCCGGGAGCCGCTGGTGCGGTTGCTGATGCGCGCGCTCGCCGCCACCGGCCGGCGCAGCGACGCGCTACGCGAGGGGTACGCGTTCCGGCGCCGACTCGTCGACCAGAGTGGACTCGACCCGTCGCCCGCGTTGGGCCAGCTCGAACGGCAGATCGCCAGCGGCCCAGTCACCGGACCACCACCCGACCCCGCTGCCACCCCGGCAGACCGGCTGATCGGCCGGGAGGCGGCGGCGAGCGCCCTACAACGACTGCTCGGCGAAGCCCGACTGGTGACGCTGGTCGGCCCCGGCGGGGTCGGCAAGAGCCGGCTGGCGCTGGCGGTGGCACACCGTCTCGACCAGGTCCAGGTGCTGCCGCTCGCCGGCGTCTTTGACCCGGCGGCGGTACCGCACGCGCTGGCGACGGCGCTCGGGCTCGCCGACACCGCCGGCGACCTGCTCGGCGCCAGCGGGGCGCTGCTGCGGGCCGGCCCGCAACTGCTGGTGGTGGACAACGGTGAGCATCTGTTGCCGGCGGTCCGGCAGCTGGTCCGGCGGCTGCTCGCGACGTGCCCGCAGCTGACCGTGCTGGTGACTAGTCGGGAGCGGCTGGGGTTGGCCGAGGAGCGGCCGTTTCGGCTGGCCCCGCTGCCGTTGCCGGACCAGCGAGGCGGCCCGGCGGTGTCGCAGGTCCCGTCGGTGGCGCTGTTCCTGACCCGCGCCCGGCAGGTCCGCCCCGGGTTCGCGGTTGACCCGGCTGCGCTGCGGATGATCTGCGACACGGTGCGGCGGCTCGACGGCATCCCGCTGGCGATCGAGCTCGCCGCTGGCCGACTCGCCACGTTGAGCCTGGCGGACCTGCACGCCCGACTGGACCGCGCGCTGGACCTCTTCGGCGAAGCAGCTGAACGCGACGGCGCCGGTCTCGGCCCCGACCCCCGGCACCGGACGCTACGGGACTCCATCGACTGGTCGTACCAGCTGCTCGACGACCCGACCCGGCGACTGTTCCGGCGACTGTCGCTCTTCCCGGACGGGTTCGACCTGGCCACCGCGGAGCGGCTGGCGAGTGAGCTGGGCGTGCCGGGTGATCCGGCGTCGGCGCTGGCCCGACTGGTGGACGCCTCGATGGTCGACGCGGAGCTGGGTGAGCACCCGCATTACCGGATGTTGGGGACGCTGCGCCGGTTCGGGCTGGACCGGTTAGCCGCCCACGGCCTGCCCGGCCATTCCGGCCATTCCGGCCATTCCGGCCGATCATGAGCTTGCAAGCAGACACACCGAGCGTGTCCGCTTACACGCTTATGATCGGCCGGGCGTTCGCCCCGCTATTGCGGTGCCAACGGTGTTGGCCGAAGCACCGGGACCTCGGTACGCGCGAAGTCCTCGCCGGTACAGAGGATCGGTAGCTGCAACTCCGCCGCGGTGCCATAGACGAGACAGTCGCCGAAGTTCAGCTTTGCCGGACGACGACCCTTCCCGTATCGGCGCCACGCCTCCAATGCCCGCTCCGCCACGGAAGCGGTGACCTCGACGATCTCGATCTCCGCATCACGGACGAACCGAGCGGCGAGCCCGGTCGCCGCGACCGAGTACCGCGCCTCCAGGACCATCCCTAGCTCAAGGTAGGTTCCGGCCGGGATAACTGCCCGCTCCGCCTCGCTGAGCATGGAGCTGAGCCAGTCGGCGCCAGCCTCGCCGGCAATGATGGCCACGACCGCCGAGGTATCGACGACCAGCGCTGGGGGCGCACCGGTCACGACGGAAGGCCATGCTCGTCATAGCCGATGATCTCCTCCGGGCTACGGGAGTCTGTCACCGGCAAGGCGCGCGTCTCGCTGCTGAGCGCCGCGAGGCGGCGCGTGATCCGGGCTCCCCGACTGCGGGCGCGGGCGCGCTCAAGCCGCTCTCGAAGCGCCGCCTCCACGGCCGCGGTCAGAGATTCACCCGTCGCGGCGGCGAGTTCGCGCGCTAGCCGGTCGGCCTCGGAACTCTTGATGCTCAGCGCCATGTCTACCATTCTACAAAGCCAGGTAGAAAGGTGCCAGATTGCCGGCTAGCTCGGCGGCTGCCAGCTACCGGTGACGAGGAATCGGTCGATCGTGTCGAGGTAGGGCGTCAGATCCAGGTGGTGGTCGCGTACCCAGTCGTCGGCGAAGTAGGTGTGGGTATAACGCTCACCGGAGTCACACAGCAGCGTCACCACCGAGCCGGTCTGCCCCTGCTGCCGCAGCTGCGCGATCACCGCGAAGGCGCCCCACAGGTTGGTGCCGGTGGAGCCACCGACCCGCCGACCCAGCAGCCGCGACGCCGCCCGCATCGCCGCCAACGACGCCGCGTCCGGCACCCGCACCATCCGGTCCACCACCGACGGCAGGAACGACGCCTCCACCTGCTGCCGACCGATCCCCTCGATCCGGGAGCCCCGCTCGGTCCGGACCGTCCAGTCCTCGGCCTCCCACGCCGGGTAGAACGCTGAATGTTCCGGGTCCACCACGCAGATCCGGGTGGGGTGCCGCCGGAACCGGACGTACCGGCCGATGGTGGCGCTGGTGCCGCCGGTCCCGGCGCCGACCACCACCCACGCCGGCACCGGATGCCGCTCCAGCGCCAACTGCTCGAAGATCGACTCGGCGATGTTGTTGTTGCCGCGCCAGTCGGTCGCCCGCTCGGCGTAGGTGAACTGGTCCATGAAGTGGCCGCCCAGGTCGTCGGCGAGCCAGCGGGCCTCCACCACCACCGCGGCAGGGTCGGCGACCAGATGACACTTGCCGCCGTAGAACTCGATCAGCTCGATCTTCTCGGGTGAGGTCGCCGCCGGCATCACCGCCACGAACGGCAGACCCAACATCCGGGCGAAGTACGCCTCGGAGACCGCGGTCGAGCCGGACGACGCCTCCACGATCGTGGTCTGCGGCCCCACCCAGCCATTACACAGGGCGTAGAGGAAGAGCGACCGGGCCAGCCGGTGCTTCAACGACCCGGTGGGATGCACCGACTCGTCCTTCAGGTAGAGCTCGATGCCCCACTCGGGCGGCAGCGGGAAGGGCAACAGGTGGGTGTCGGCCGACCGGTTCGCGTCCGCCTCCACCTTCCCGATCGCCTCGGCCACCCACGCCCGCGCGACGCCGTCGTACCGGTCCCGCTCCTCCATGCTGCGGACGGTAACAGCTACCGAGCAGGACATACCCAGGCAGGTAACGGCCCAAGGTCAGGCGTCGCCGCGCTTCTTGTCGTCTTCTTCCTCCTCGCCGTCGGGGGTCATCCGGGCCTCGACCGCCTCCGGTTCGTACATCTCCTCCACCACCCGCAGGTAGAGCTCGTTCGGGTTCGGCAGGTGCGGCACCTCCCGCAGCGCCTGATCCTGACCGGCGGATTCGATCACGAAGGTGCCGTAGTTCAGGATCCGACCCAGCGGCGTCTGCTCGTACTTCATGTCGGTGACCCGCAGCAGCGGCATCATCGCGACATCCCGGCTGATGATGCCGCTGACCTTCATCACCCGCTTGTTGGTCAGGATGAACCGGTCGAAGTGCCAGTCGGCCACCCGCCACGCCACCCAGCCCAGCACCGCCAACCACGCCAGTACCAGCAACGACACGATCGCCACTACGCCCGGCGGCGAGGCCGCCTCCACGAAGCCGGCGAGCAGACCAAGGCCGATGGAGGAGACCACCGCGGCCACGATCGGTGCCAACAGGTGAATCAAGTGCCGCCGCCATTCACCGCGGAACCGTTCGGTCGGGAAGAGATAGCGGGCGATGATCCGGCTCGGATCGTCCTGCAACGGTGACACCCGCCGGACCGCGCCGGCGCGCTCCTCCACGTCGTAGAGGCCGGCGAGCTCCTCCGGATCGATCGGCGGCAGCTGCTCCGGGGCCCGCTGACTCGGCACCGCGGCGCCGCCGACGTAGCGGGGATCTGCCCGGGGCTGCTCCTGCGTATCGGTCGCCACCCCATGCTCCAGGGTGGCGGTCTGATCGGGGTCTCCCGCGCTACCTGGCTGCTCCGGCGGCGGCGCGGGCGGGGTGGGGTTGGTCATCGGCTACTCCTCGGCAGGCCGGTCTGCGACCGGCACGGATCAGCGGCGATCGCCGGCGCCAGCCGGCTGGAACGGCGGCAGCGACCGGATCAGGTCACGGGTGGCGGGGGCAAGGTCATCCGGGTGGTCGATCTCGCGCCACCGCAGCAGTTCGGTGACGACCGTCCGGAGCTGCTCGTCGTCACCCTCCGCGAGGTGGATCCGCAGCAGATCCCGCCACGGATGATCGTCGGCCCGCCGCGGATCAGCGAGCCACGCCTGCTGGATCGCCCAGTGCGCGGTCGCCAGGTCGCCCGTGGCGAGGCTGTGTTCGACCAGCTGATGGGCGGTGTCCACCACCCCGGCGAGGATCAGCTCCGGGGTGATCGGAGAGCCGGGCAGCCAGCTGTACGGCACCCGGACGCCGGCCCCCGCCAGGTCGGCCGCGTCGGCCAACGGCTCGCCGCGGACCAGTCGCAGCGCCGTCTGCAGGTCCTCGACGCCGGCGGCCCCACGCCGCTCGCCCCGGGCCCGCAGCCGGCGGAACAGGTGCCAGTCGACCAGGACGCCGGTCAACAGCCGGTAGCGGCCATCCGGTACCGCCTCGGACAACCACGGCTGCCCCTGCGGGCTGCTCCCCAACCACCGGCGTACGTTCATGATCACGTCGGTACGGATGGTGGGCCGGACCTGCTGGTTCGGCCACAGCTGGCTGGCGATCTCCACCGCGTCGGCGCCCGGTTCACCGACGGCGGCGAGGTAGACGATCAGCTCCTGGCAGACCCGCAGCCGGTGGCTGGGCGACGGGCCGGGGCCGACGACCTGTACCGGTCCCAACAGCGAGACCCGGGGCGGCTGGGACGCGGTCACCCGCAGCCACGCGGCCAGGTCCACGTCGAGCGTGGCGTCGGGTTCGGACGCCGACGCGGCCGGGTAGGCCGGTGCAGCCTGACCCGGCGACCCGGCGCTCGACGGGCCGGCGCTGGCTGAGCTTCGCGGCACGATCATGGGCAGATGCCGCGGAGTGTCGCCGACCAGCGCCTCGGAGGGTGCGGGCGGCGGCGCTGGCTGCTCGGCCCGACTGATCGGCCGCGGCTCCGCAGTCGCCCTGGCGGTGGGGCCGGCCCCGGCCGGCCGGCCGCCAGCCACTGGCCCCGGCGGTGCCGGGACCACCCCCGGCGGTGGCGCGACTGGCTCGGGCGGTGGCGCCACCGGCCCGGGCACGTCGCGCACCACCACCAGCGCAGTCCCCGGCTGGCCGGGAGCTATCGGCTCGGCGACCGCCACCGGCGCGGCGGCGGCTGCGGCTTCGGCGTGGGTCTCAGCATGAACTCCGGCTCCGGCTCCGGCTTCCACTTCGGATTCGGATTCGGATTCGCTCCCGGCGCCGGGTTCGGCTGCGGTTCCCGCTGCCGGTTCCGCTGCCGCTTCGGGTTCGGGTTCGGGTTCAGCGGCTGGGTAGCCGCCGGTCGCGTCCGCACCGGCCGCCCACGGCTCAGCGGCCGGCGGGATCGGATGGTCCGGCCCGTCGGCGGCGTCGCGCAGCAGCTCCGCCAGCGGCCCCAGCAACCGTTCCGGCAGCGCGACCGCGGGCATCGAGTGGGCGTCGTGCAAGAATCCGGCCTTGAGCAGCCCGTCGCTGGTGATGGTGATCGAGCGCCGCCCGTACGGCGCGGTAGCCGGCGCGGTCACCACCACCGCCACCCCGCACCGGCGTCCGACCTCGGTGAACGCGTCCTCCAGGTAGGTAAGCAGCTCGTCGTGTTCCGGGTCGGGTTGCTCGATCAGCAGCAGCTGCGGCACCCAGGTGTCCACCGCGGTGTCGGTGAGCCGGCCCTGCACCGAGTCGGCGAGCCCGTGCCCGGCCAGCGCCTCCGAGTTGTGGGCCAGCCGACGACGCAGCCGGTGCACCGCCTCCGGGATCGACTCCGCCACTGTCACCCGCTCCGGTCGCAGCTCAGCGAGGGCCTGTGCAGAGCTGGTCGAGAACCCGGCCAGGGTCACCTCGGCCCCCTCCGACCACGGATTGTGGATCAGCTCGGCGACCAGGTAGCGCAGCAGGTCGCTGCCGCGTTCGACCGGGCCGCGGACGGTCAGCATCCCCATCCGTTCCAGGTCCACCAGCAGGTGCTGGCTGGGCAGCGACCCGATCGTGGCCAGCGCCGGTAACGGCGCGGCCGGCTCCGAAACGGTCGGCAGCTCGGTGGTGGCGGGCAGGAACCAGCTGCCCGGCCCCCCGACCCCGAACGGCTCCGGCGCTGGCAACTCGCAGGGGGTGGCGAGGATCAGGTGGATCTCGCCGTCGCCGATCCAGACCGCGCCGACATCCGGCAGCCCCGGTGGCTCTGACCGTTCCCGCGCCTGCGAGGCGCCGGCCGCCAGCCCGGCCGCGAGCACCCGCAGCGCCCGGTCCAGCCGGGCCACGTCGGCGATCGCGGCGGCCCGCAGCCCCGCCTCCGCCGGACCGTCGGCGGCGGCGGTCACCGTCCGGCGGTGCCGGCGGTGCGCGAGCTTGCGCCACCGGTACAGCACCAGGGCACCCAGCAGCACCGATGCGAGCACCCCGGCGGCGAGCAGCGGGCCGACGATGGCGGCTCCGGCTTCGTCGTCACCGGCGGGTTCGCCAGCGACCGGCCCGCCCGGCGACTGCTCGGTCGGTGAGGCCTGCGGGCTCTGCCCGGGCGACTCCACCCGCGGCGGTGGCGGGTACGGGGCGGGCGCCGCCTCCTGCGGCGGCGAGGTGTCGGCCGGCGGCGCCGGGGGCTCCGGCTCGGGCTCGGGCTCCGGCTCGGGCTCGGGCTCGGGTTCGGGCTCGGGCTCCGGCTCCGGCTCGGGCTCGGGGGGCGCGGCCTCCTCGGGAGACTCCTGCTCTGGGGTCTGGGCTGGAGGCGAGGGCTCGGCATCGTCCGCTGGAGGATCCGGCGGCGCCACCGACTGCTCCGGCTCCACCGGCGAGGATGGGGCGGGCGGCGACTCGGGCGACGCTGGCGAGTCGGCCGACTCTCCGATCAGGTCGCCGGTGGCGTGCCGCCGCTCCCCCCGGTCGTACGCGTCCTCCGGCAGGATCAGCTGGTCACCTGGCTGGATATGGTCCGGGAAGTTGGCGTACTGCTGGGCGTAGCCCGGGTTCAGGTCGGCGATCTCCGGGTAGCGCAGCTCGTCTCCGAGATACCGGCCGGCGATGTGCCACATGTAGTCGCCGCGGGCGACCTCATGCATCAGCTCGGTCGACTCCTGGCTGATCACCTCCGGCTCCGCCGCCGGCTGATTGGCCATCACCTGACCGGTGACCACCACCCCGCCGGCCGGGTGCAGCGTCCCGACCGCCTGCCCCGGCACCAGCGGGGCGGCCACCGGTGGTGGGGCGTCGAAGAGCGCCGCCTGGGCGTGGCTGATGCCCGGGGTGGTCAGCGCCGCCAGCACCCCGGCGACCAGCACGCTGGCGATCCGTTGTGGACCGGACAGGCCGGGCAGCTGCGGGGTCTGCCGGCCGGTGAGCTGGGCGGCCAGCTCCAGCAGCAGCGACCCGGCGATCACTAGCCACGCGCCCCAGCCGACCACGGTCAGCGCCCACACCAGCAACTGCCCATCGTCGGGCTCGGTCAGCAGCGTGAGGAACTCGCTGAGCGTGAGCCACTCGCCCGGCAGCGGGTTGCCGCCGAACCAGAGCAGCAGCAGCGGTCCGCCGACCACTACCGCGGCCAGCCCGACGATCGCCGCCGGTCCCACCACCAGCCACCGAAGCAGCCGACTCGACCGGTGCCCGTACCCCACCATGGTCGCCTCCGTTACTCGTCCACCAGATGCCCGTCAGCGGTGCCCTCCGCGGTGAACGAACCGAACCCGAACTGGCCCAGGAACAGTGGTTCGTAGCCCACCGCCACCGAGACCGTTACGAGTCGTCCGTCCTCACTGACCACCACGTCACCGGTCACCCCGGCGTCGGACAGGTACGCGTCGGCGGCGACCGTGGCCGCCGCCGGATCGACGATGATCTGTTCTCCCGCCACCGCCTGCGGAATGTCGATGGCCTGACCGGCGGCCCGGGCGGCCTCGTTGGCGATGTTGTCGGCCCGGTGCAGCGCCCGCAGGTAGCCGGAGGCGTCCCACATCAATGCCATGAAAATCAGCATCATCGGCATCGCCGCGGCCACGAAGACGCTGACCCGACCCTGGTCACGGGGGCGGCCAAGGCTCATCTGGGTCACCCCCGGATCCGGTACTGGTCGAGCGGCGAGGTAAAGCTGGCGGACATCCGCTGGTCGGCGGGCACCCCGAGCAGGTCGATGTCGGCGAAGCTGACCCGGCAGGTCACGGTGACCGTGACCGATGCCGGCTCGCCGACATCCTGGGCGAAGCCGCTGGTGTCCACCACCACCTCCGGGCCACCCACGCAGGCGTACCCCCGGTCGGAGAGTCGTTCGGTGACGGTCGCCTGTGCCTGCACCTGCGCGGTGCCGGCGTCCCGGGCCAGCGACGCGGTCCGCGCCCCGTCGTAGGCGGCCATCTCCACCGCGCTGATCGCGTGTCCGGTACGCCCGAGCACCACCGCGGTCGTGAACAGCACCACGAACAGCGGCATGATGACCGCCATCTCCAGCGCCGCCGAACCGCGTTGCCGACTCATGTCAACCGCTCCACCGGGGCCGACGCCGTCTGGCTCACGGTGTGGTTCAGCCACGGGATCACCGTCACCGTGTCGGCGGTGACGGTGGCGGTCACCTGCTCCCCGTCGTTGGTCACGCTGATCTGGGTGCCGGTCAGCACCTCCGGCAACTGGGCGAGGAAGTTCTCCGCCCGCTGCTGGCCCGCGCCGGGTTCGGCGAGCCAGCCCCGCTCCCCCTCGACCGCCACCTGCGCCACCGACAGCGCGGCCTGCTGGGCGAGGTAGTACATGCCCAGATGGGCGACGGCGAAGACGCAGAACAGCAGCAGCGGCAAGATGATCGCCATCTCGATGCCGCCGCCGCCGCGGTCCCGCGTGGACATGGTCAGCTACCCCCGCCCGAGGGGACCCGATCCATGAATTCGTTGGCGATGCCCTCACCCCAGAGCACCACCGCCAACGCCAGCAGCACCATCGCCGAGACCATGATCGCGTAGGCCATCGGCCCGAACTCGCCACGGTCACCCTGACTGATCGCGGTACGCACCCGGTGCGCCAGCTGGTTGGATAAGCGGTACATTGCG
This sequence comes from Natronosporangium hydrolyticum, assembly GCF_016925615.1. Lineage (NCBI taxonomy): Bacteria > Bacillati > Actinomycetota > Actinomycetes > Micromonosporales > Micromonosporaceae > Natronosporangium > Natronosporangium hydrolyticum. The sequence continues at coordinate 123,205 of NZ_CP070499.1, read as the reverse complement.
GACTCCGATCGACTAACTAATACCTATGTAGACACGCTGGGTGATCGGATAGATCACAAAGGCGGCCAAGATGAACAGCAGCACCGCCCCGGGGATCTCCAGCTTGCCGGTGGTCGCCTCCGCCTTGGCGAGCGCGTCGGTGCGGATCTGATCCCGCAGCGACTCGGCCCGTTCCAGCAGGGTCCGATTCACCTGCGCCCCGGACTGGCCGGCGGCCTGCATGATCTGACCGACGTCGCTCAGCTCCGGCACCCCGATCTCGTGCCCCAACCCGGTCAGCTCATCCCACGGCGGCCGGTGATGGGCCCGCGCCCGCAGCAGCGTCTCCCGGATCCGCCGGATCACCCAACCATCGCCCACCTCGGCGGCCCGCTCCAGCGACTCCACAGTGCCGTGTCCGGACCCCCGCTCCATCGCCACCAACGACAGGTAGACCGCCACCACCTGCCGGAACTCCCGGCGGATCTTGCGCGCCCGGAACTGGATGTCGGCGTGAGCCAACACCGCGAAGAAGGCCGCCACCGCCAGGCTGCCCGCCAACCCGGCCGCCACCACCGGCCCCGGCAGCTGCCGGCCCGAGGTGGCCAGCATGAACCCGATCACCACCGGCACCGCCAACCCGAACATCGCCGCGCCGAGCAGGTTCCGGAAGTAGCGGCCAGGCGTGTAACCCAGCAGCGCCAGGCTCTCCAGCGGCACCGGCACCCGGCGCAGCAGCCGCCGGGCGGCCACGCTCCGGCTCGTAACCGCCGGCAGGTCCGGGTGCAGTCGCCGGAGCGCCGGGCCCAACGCCGGGGTCGCCGGCAGCAACTCGTTGACCAGGATCATGACGCCGGCCGCGGCGAGCGCGCCCACCAGCAACGACCCGACGAGCACGAAGTCCATCACGCCACCTCCGGTGGCCGCAGAAACCGGGGCTGCGCCGGCGGCCGGGACAACGAGCGCACCCACACCAGGGTCGCCACGAAGGCGCTGGCGAGCACCAGCAGCACCAGCTGACCGCGGGCGCTGGTGTACGCCTCGATCAGCTCTCCCCGGGCCAGGATCGCCGCGATGACCAGCCCGAAGACGGTCATGAACCGGACCGTGATCCGCGGCTGGGTCCGCTTCGCGTGCACCTCCCGGCGGATCGACACCTGCTTGCCGGCGTCGGCGGCGATCGCCGCCAGGACGTCCGCCAGATGCTCACCGCGGTCCTGCAGATGCAGCAACAGCGCCGCCACCACCTGCTCGGCGATCGGATCGTCCAGCTCTTCGGCGAACCGGTGCAGCGCCCGCTTCGGGTCGGCCCCGGTGCGCAGCCGGGCGGCGAGCGCCCCCACCTCCTCGGCGATGATCGGCGGGGCCGCCTCGGTGGTGTTGACGATCGCCGACATCAGCCCGGCGCCGGTGGAGAGCTGGTCTTTCAGGCGGCGGGTCCAGTCCCCCAGCGCCTCCGCCCGCTCGATCCCCCGCTGCTCCCGCTTCCCGACGCCCCACAGCCACGGCACCCCGGGCACCGCCACCCCCGCGAGCAGCGCCACCGCCGGCACCCCGGTCAGCACGAACACCAGCACCGCCACCACTGCGGCGGCGACCAGCAACACCTGCCGGGTCCGCCGCTCCGCCGGGGTGCCGCCCAGATCCCGCCAGAACCGGCGCACCCGGCCCACGATCGGCGCGTCCGACGGCGTGGTCGGCGCCGGGCCACCAGCGAGCCCGGCGACGATCAGGAAGACCCCGCCGACGGCCAACGCCGCCAGCACCGCCACGTACGCGTCGAGCAGAATCATCGCGGCGCCACCCGGGCCCCGCTGGAGCGCCACGCGCCCCGCTTCGCCTCGATGTACGGCACCAACACCCGGGCGTCGTACCCGGCGAGCAGCAGCTGGTCGAAGAGCCGCTCGGGCAGATGCTTCGGGATCGCCCGACCGTCCGGGCCGGAGCCGAACACCTCGGTGCTGACCACATGCCCGGCGTGGAAACTGTCGTGCACCTCCAAGATGTTGGAGACGTAGCGCAGCTTCGCCCCGCCGCGCTGCCGCTCGTCCCGCAGCGTCAGGTAGACGATCACGTCGAGCGAGCCGGCCGCCATCCGCTGCGCCAGCTCCGCAGACATCCCGGAGCCGTGAGAGAGCGCCAGCTCCACGATCCGGTCCATCACCGCGCTCGCCGACCGGGTGTGGATGGTGCACATCGACCCGAGGCTGGACCGCATCGCCTTCAGCATCGCCACGATCTCGTGGCTGCGCACCTCCCCGACGAGGATCCGGGGCGCGGACATCCGCAGCGCGAAGGCGATCAGCTCATCGAGGGTGATCTGCCCGTCATACCGGCCGTCGGCGCCGCGTTCACCGTGCCCCTGCCGAGCCTCGAAGCTCATCGCCCACGGGTGCCGGCCGGTCTGGTGCAGCCCCAGCTCCCGCGACTCCTCCAGCACCACGTACGCCTCGTGGCTGGGGATCCGGGAGGCGAGCGCGCGCAGCAGGGTGGTCTTCCCCGCGTCCGCCGGCCCGGCGATCATGATGTTGCAGCGGGCGTCTACCGCGGCGGCGAGGAACTTGCAGGTCAACTCGTCCAGCGTCCCCAGCTCCACCAGCTGCTCCAAGCCGATGTCGCGGTACCGGTGCCGCCGGATCGCCGCGTACGGCCGCGGGGTGATCAGGTCGGCGGCGGCGAGCCGGCTGCCGTCGACCAGCTCCCGGTCCAGCAACGGCTTGGCGGTGGTCAGCGAGCGTTCCGTACCCGGCCCCTGCCGCGCCAGGGTCTGCAACATCCGCAGCAACTCCTCGTCGCTGTCGGCGACCGGCGGCGCCTCCACGATGGAGCCATCGCTGCGCTCCACCCGGACCCGGTCACAGCCGAGAATGTGGATGTTCTCGACCAGCGGATCAGCCAGCAGCACCTTCAACCGGCCCAACCCGACCAGCTCACCGGCGACCGCGTCGGCCAGCGCCGCCTCGTCGGCGTCGCTGACGAACTGCCCCCGCAGCCGCTCACTGTCCACGTACGCCTTGACATGCTTGCTGACCAGCTGCTCGCCGAGCGCCTGCTCGGCGCCGGGTCCGGCGGTCCGCATCCGCTCGGCCAGCTCGTCGGCGACCTGCTGGTGCAGCCGCCGCACCGTGGCGTAATCCACCACCACCGGCAGCTGCGCCGCCGGTGACGGAGGCTGCGCCGGATGCGGCTGGTGCGGTGGCGGCGGCTGGTACTGCGGCGGAGCCGACGGGTGCTGCCCAGCCGGCGGCGCCTGCTGCTGCGGCGGCGCCTGCTGCTGCGGCGGCGGCCCGGGCGGCGCAGCTGCCGGCCGGCCCGGCTGCGGCGGCACCGGCGGCCTGGGCGGCGCGGACGTCTGCCACACCGGCGGCGAACCGTTAACCCGCTCGGGTGCCATCAACAACCTCTCTGTTCGACGCCATGATCTGCTGCGTCGCCGCTGCTGACCGCAGCAACGGCGACCGAAGATGAAGCTGACCCCCGGAGCTGAGCACCCGGGCGCTGCGCTGGTCGGCCGGCAGCACCGCCGCCAGGTCCACCTGCAGCCGAGCCGCCACCTCCGCCGCCGGGTACGGGCCGGTATCCACCACCAGCAACCCCAGCCGGTCCGGGCCGCCCCGCTCCGCCTGCTCCTTGCGCAGCACCCCGACCGCCGGCACCGCATGCGACACCGAGCTCAATGTGCCGCGCACCACCAGCAGCACCTGGTCGGCGGCGTGCAGCAACGGCCAACCGAAGTGCGGGGCGGTGAGGCGACCACAGTCGACGATCACCGAACCGTCCTCGGCGAGCTGCCGGAGAAAGTCGGCGATCGCCGGCCACACCGGCGCCACCGTCGCCGCCTGCGCCGGATCCCGCAGCCCCGGCAACAGCAGCCGCTGCCGGCGCGGCGCGGCCAGATCCACCAACTGCCGCTCGAACTCGTCCCGCAACCGGCCCCGCAGCTCGGCCACCGCCAGCTGCGCCAGGCCACGCTGCGCATCCAACGAGCCCTGTAGATATCCGGAGAGGACATCGCCGCCCGCCGGATCGGCCTCCACCAACAAAGTGCGGCCCGACCAGGTCAACGCGAAGGCCAGCCCGCTGACGGTTACGCCAGGGCTGCCCTTCGCCGAGACCAGAGCGATCATGAGCCACCGGCCGACACCAACACCACAGTCAACCGGCCCGCCGCTGCCAACGCCGCCACCTGGGCACCGTCCCGCTCCGGCACGACCAGACTGACCACCATGTCGTCGCCGCGCCCCTCCCCCGGACGCAGCTCATGCACCCGGGCGGTGAAGGTACGCGGCTCCTCCTCGGGGTCCGGATTGATCTGATTGCTGGTGGCGACCAGCAGCACCGGATGCCCGGCCCGGATCACGTCGCCGGGCAGCCGGTTAGCGGGCATGTTGATCGCCAACAGCTGTTCGCCCGGCCCCGGCACCCGCTCCTCGGTGACCTGACTCAACGACAGCAACGTCCCCGAGGCGAGCGGCACCGCCGCGTACGAACCGATCACCTGCTCGGCGTCGCCGACCGAGACCGGCGTCAACCCGGGGGCGTTATTCAACCGGACGATGGTCAGATGGTCGGAGGTCAACTGGGTGCCGACCGGCACATCCTGCGTCACCGCCAGATACTCCTGCGACGGGCCGATCGCCCGGAACAGCGTCGCGGAGCCGAGCGCGGCGAGCACGATCGCCAACACCCCGACCCCGACCCAACCGCGGCGGATGTGCCGCTGCCGTACCTGCCGGGGCGCGTCGGTCGGGCCTGCCACCGCGTACCCCTCCGGGGGTGCGGCAACACTGGTCATGAGGTCACCACCTGTAGTTCGTTGATCCGGACGCTCTCGGTCGAGGTGCGGGTGGTCCGCTCCTCCCCACTAATGATCGTCCCCTCGATGTGCCACTCGATCAGCCAGTCGGTGGTCGCGGTGATGGTGTACCGGCCACCGGGCTGATCCCGGGACGGCTCCGCGTAGACGTGGCCACAGTCGGAGTACTCGGCGCCGAACGAGGGTTCGTACGGCGTACCTGGGGTGCGACAGATCCGCTCGGTGCCGTCCCCCATGTCCCACCGGATCTGCTCGCCATTCGCCCGCACATTCAGGACGAGGCCCAACGCCTCCAGCGACACCGCGGCCTCCCCCCACGTCGACTCGGTCTCCGGGGTCCACATCCACACCGGCAGGCCAACCAACCCGGCCCCCTCCGGCGACGGCGCCAGCTGGATATCCGGCCCCCGCAGCGGCAACATGCCGATCGCCCGCTCCAGCAGGTCGGCGAAGACGCCCTCGGTCGCGTCCAGAAAAATCGTCGTCGGATGGTGGATGAACGGACTGCCATCCACCCCCTCGGTGCCGAAGCAGTAGGCGTCGTAAACGACCCCGTCCGACGGGTCGTTGCCCTCCCAGGCGTCGCTGCCCTCCGACGGCTGCGGTGACGCCGCGCTGATATAGCAGCCACCATGGATGTCGGTGAACCATCCGAAGGTCGAGTGGATGCACGGCACCTGCTGGTCCTGACCCTGCACATTGGTGGTGCAGACCCACTCACCGGTGCCGCCACCACCCGGACCGCCGCCGCCGTCCTCGCAGGTCCATACCCACACCTCGTCACCATTGTGGGTATGGTTCTGCCAGTCGCAGCCGGGCTGGGCCACGGCCGGCGCCGCCGGCAGCAACGCGAGGACGACCGCCGCGGCGGCCACCACCGACCCCAGCCACCACCGCCGACCTGCACCTACGCGAGCCGTCAGCATGGGCCGTCCCCTTCCTGATCAACCTCTGCCCGGTGGGCCTCCGCAAATAACCATCGACCCTCAACCAGGATCGCGGCAAACTCGATCAGATGCGGCTCGGCGCGGTACCGCCCCGGCAACCCGTCGGCCCCGGCCGGCTGACCACTGCCGACCTGCACCAACTGCCAGTCGCTGGCGTCCAGACACTCCCGCACGGTGGCGGCCGGCGGCTCGTCGTCCAACCGCAACTCGGCGACCTCTGCCCGCCACGACGGCTCGCCCTGCCGGGCCAACCCTCGATTGTGAAGAATCTCCAGCTCAAAAAGGGTCGACGACAACAACGGGTCGGCGAGCAGGTCGGTGAACTGGTCCAGCGCCTCGTGCGCCGGCCGCGGCTGCGCCTGGGCAGCGACCTCAACCCGGCGCAGCTCGTCGAGTGTGGCCAGGATCTCCTCGGTCGCCCCGGTCACCGCCGGATCGGCGGTCGCCCCCGGATCGGGCACCGGATCATCCGGCCACTCGAACTCGGAATCCTCACCACAGCCGACGGCTACGGCGCTGACCAGCAGCAGCGCAGCCGCGAACCCGCCCAGACGTACGCCACCCGTACGTCGCTGGGCGTGTGCGGTTCCGCCAGCCATGCGGCCCTCCCCGGTTGGTCCGCGACCAGCACCAACGGCGCCCGGGCGGCGCAGCCAGTGCTCCTCACCGCACTACGCGCACCGAGGGCGACCAACCGTCCGACCGAGCGCTACCGAAATCGGTGATTCACGCCTCATTCCGGACCGGCTGCCCCGGGCGGCGGCGCGCTGCCTCCGCATTTGGGGATGGGAGTGGTCCCCCTGGCCGCCACACGCATCCCCGCATCGCTCGTAGACCTGCCGCACTGACGCACATGCGACTGTCCAACCGCATGCCGAACCTCGCACACGGTAGCTAGACTCCCGTCGACCGGTAACTGGGTCGGCTACACCCACCGACCCACGACAGTCAGAGGAGCGATCGGTGGCGCAACGAGCAACCCTGCTACTTCGTACGGTCGGCACCATCAGCGCCGCCGCCCTGCTGGCGGCCGGACTCACCGCCTGCGGCGACGACGACGACGGCCTACCACCCCCACCGGCCTCCCCGCCCCCGGCCGACCCGACCGACAACGAGGAAACCCTCGACCTCACCCCCGAGGAACAGGAAGCAGTCGACGAAGCGCGCGCTCATATCGACGAGTTTCTTCGCAACTATGTCGCCGTCTCGACAGCGGACCTGCCAGCTCCGGAAGAGGCCGAGGAACTGTTCTCAGATGTAGAGCGAGACGCCGACGGGCTGTTGCCGCAGGAGTTGCGCCGCGAGATCGTCGGGATGTGGGGCGAAGGGCAGGTGGTCGAGGGCGACCTGACCTGGGAGGCCCTGAGCGTCCAATCCGTTGACCTCGAGAACGAGATAGAAGGCATCAGGGTTCCTGAGGTGACCGTTCTATTCTGTGTCGATGCCACCGACTGGGTCGCGATCGACGCGGCGACGCGAGACCCGGCGAGCGAAGCCGGGCACCGAGAGGAGTGGCTGTTTACGGCTTCATGGCACGATGACTGGGGCGGTCTTGGGCTGGAGGGTTGGCGAGTAGTCGAGCGCGAGCATTCGGGAAGGGCATGCTGACTACGCCCTTAAAGCATTACGCAACCGCGCCTCTGGTCGCTTTGGTCGTCAGTGGCTTGGCCGTAAGCATAGATTTGAAGCAGGTCTCAGCCGGGGCCCAGGTGGATTGCCCAGATGGCCATTTGGTGGTTCTCGCTGATGAGCAGGTCTGCTACCCACGCGCTTCCGGCCGCGTCCCACCCGCGGGCGGCGCCTTTGAAGTGGGCGAGCCGGCAGGCGGTGGCGGCGGAGTCGAGGTTTGGTGCGTTAGGCACGGAGACCGCGTAGTGGATTCGCTCACGAACCCTTGGCGCGTTCACTGTCAGGCCGGGGAGTGGTGGTTCATCAGCGATTGGGATTGCTACGCCAGAGCGCGAAACGTTCCGGTTGACCCGGATTGGTCGTCGCGTGGTGTCGCCCCTGGTGAGGACAGTCGCGCGTTCGAGATTCGGTGCTACCCGCCACAGGAGAATGAGGAGGAAGAGGCGTTCTTCATAGATGCCTTTGGGCTCTGGGCCAACTCGCAAATGATTGCTGGCCCAGAGAACCCGCCAGGGTACAACGGCACGCCGTCGGTCATTCCGGGGTTGTGGGCCGACGCGGTTAACGCGCTGGGGATGCGGGGACCCGAAATCAGGACCGCGCCGCCGGTTGAGGGGTCCGCGCTGGTCAACCTGCCGGTATGGCTGTGGACCGACACCGGCGGGAACATCTGGCCCGACGAGCCACTACACGAGGTGGCGGCGGCCCCGGAGGTTGGCCAGCAGGTCGACGCCTTTGCCGAGCCGCTGCGCATCGAGTGGGACATGGGCGACGGGCAGACAGTCACCTGCGAGGGCCCCGGAGACGCCTGGGCACCCGGTAACACCTTTCTCCCACCCAGCGACTGCCACCACGTCTACCGCCGAACCAGCCGCCACGAGCCGGGCGGCACATACGAGATCATCGCCATTACGACCTGGCGGGTCTGGTGGTGGATCAACGGCGACGAGGATGGCGAACTCGAGATCGAGGTCGGCTCCACGCTCGACTACCAAGTCGACGAGATCCAGGTCCTCAGCCGCTAGCCCGGCACTAACGGGGCGTCAATCCCCACATGGTTGGGCAGGGAGGGATCTTGCGTCCGACTATGTCGGACATTCCGGTACGCAAGATCCCTCCCCAGCCAACCAAGGTGGGCTTCCCGGGGCCGAACCGAGCCCAATCCCTCAGGGTGAAGATCAACTTGAGCGAATGACAGTTCAAAGGCTGCGGTCAGCGTCGTAATCCGCGACACAGTAGAGCCCTCAGGTGCCTTACACGCCACCTACGCTGGCAGAAAGGTCTCTGCCGGCCCGTTCCCGGTCGGCACGTCCCTGACGGACTATCCGGGATGTGATCGGTGGCGGCGCCGAGCTTTCCCTGCCTCTGGGGATGGGAGTGGCCCCTACAACCAACCAAACGCATCCCCGCAACGCTCGTAGACATGCCGCACTGACGCACATGCGACTGTCCAACCGCATGCCGCACCTCGCACACGGTAGCTAAACTCCCGTCGACCGGTAACTGGGTCGGCGACACCCACCGACCCACCACAGTCAGAGGAGCGATCGGTGGCGCAACGAGCAACCCTGCTACTTCGTACGGTCGGCACCATCAGCGCCGCCGCCCTGCTGGCGGCCGGACTCACCGCCTGCGGCGACGATGACGACGGCCTACCACCCCCACCGGCCTCCCCGCCCCCGGCCGACCCGACCGACAACGAGGAAACCCTCGACCTCACCCCCGAGGAACAGGAAGCGATCGACGAGGCGCAGTTGGTCATTGACGACTTCTTCGACGCCTACGTGGAGGACGCCAGGCTAGGCGAACCCTACGAGGTCGCTGAGTCGATTAGGGTGGTCGGCGGACGCCCACTCGAATTCGCCGCAGCTGAGCTGAGCCAGGAACTCCAAGCGGAGTCCGTCGAGAACTACAATGATGGGGTCATCTTTGAGGGCGAGTTCTCCTGGGACTATCTGCGACCTGAGGGTGCCGATCTTGATCGCATCGTCAACGATTTCTCGGTGCCAGAAGTCGAGCTGAGCTACTGTCTCGACGCGACCGACTGGACGCCGGTCGACCGGGAAACCAACGAACCAACGGGTGAGCCCGGCGATCGCCGAATCGCGATCATCAGCGCGGTGTGGTACGACGGCCGTGGCGGCAACGAAGAAGGTTGGCAGGTATCCGGCTGGGAAGATAAAGCGAGTGGCTCGTGTTGACACGTCGCCCTCGCATGCGGTGGCTGACGTCCGGCGTGGTTATGGCGATCTGGCGGTCAACGGACGTCTCCGGAGGGTGGTCGGGCGTCCGGCTCTCGGTGTTAGTGGACGACTAACGGGGGCGTTGATCCCGACATGGTTGGGTGGGGAGGGATCTTGCGCACCGGAATATCCGACTTATCCATGCACAAGATCCCTCCCCACCCAACCAAGAGGTAGCAGGCATGCTGGCGCGGGCATCCGCAGGTGGGCGAAAGAGGGCATATAGCCGATTCGTGTTGCCTGGGCGACCACCGAAACGGTCCTCGTAGCCCTCGTTCGTCTCAGGTGAGCGGCGCCGCGCGGGACCCGAGCCCGAGCGCGGGCAATCCCCCTAGGTTGAAGATCGACTTGAGTGAATGATGATTCACGGAGCGCGGTCAGCGCCGTGATCGGAGACACAGTAGGGCCCCCAGCCGGCTTGATCACTCCACATGCGCTGGTAGAGAGTGACCCCATCCGGTCCGTGCCCGATCGGCCCCTCCCTGGCGGAGTGTCCGGGATGGTGGCGGCCGGGGCGCCGATGCCGGACGATGGCGGCGGCGCGGTGCGCGTAGTCGGGTGATGCAGTACGCGAACTGCGTTCTGTATGGGCCGAGCGAGGTGTTAGGGAGGCACCAGCTGTGGCGGTGGGCAGACCGGGTGTGCCCAGCTGGGTCGACGCAGCTGGCAACCAACAGCACCGGCGGCCGGACGAGTCCGGCTCCGCCGGTGACGAACAGTGGGCGGCGACCGAGTCGGTCGCCGGCAACACCCGGATGCAGGCGACGCTGAGCCGACTGCTCGCGTACGGGCTGTGGGGGCTGCTGGTGGTGGCGCTGCTACTCGGCCTGGTCAACTGTGTCGGGGTGCCGGGCGCCGGTGGCAGCCAGGCCGAGTCCGAAGAGCCGCCGCTGGCGTTGGTGGCGCCGCCTGGTGGCTGCGCCGAGCTGCTGGTGGCGGCCTGGTTGGCCGGCGACGCCGAGCTGCTCGCCGACGTGCCTGGCCTGCCCCGGGGAGCGCCCGAGCCGGGGGTCCGCGAGGCCACCGGCACCTACACCGCCGCGGTGACACCCGGTGACGGCGCCTGGGCCTATTTGATCGGGGCCGAGGTCCGGGTCCGGGTCGACCCGGATGATGAGCCGGGCGGGGCGACTGATGAGTTGGCCGATGAGGATCGTTGGCGCTCCGCTGGGACCCAGTTTTTCCAGGTAACGATGGTGCCGACGGCGGGTGGCGGGTGCAACGGCTGGCGGCCGGCCGCGCTGCCGGCGCAGGTGCCGGCCCCGGCGCTCGCCGGTGACGGCTCCGACCCGTACGAGCAGCCTTATCCGGTGTCGCTGCCGGCCAGCGGTACCGAGCTGAGCCATACCCTCGAGTCGTTCTTCGCCGGCATGTTGACCGGTGGCGAGAACCTGGAGCGCTACGTCGCCCCAGGCGTCTACATCGCGCCGTTGACCCCACCGCCGTACCAGGAGGTCGACGTCACCGAGGTGCGCGCCCGGGATGAGCTGGCGGCGCCGGTGCCGGCCGATGGCACGGTTGCCCAGCTGTTGGTGACGGTGGCGACCGACGCCGACCAGTTGCCGCTGGTCTACCCGGTGACCGCCGGTGTGCGCGGCGGGCGATGGGAAGTGATTGCGCTCGATCCGCTGGTGGGGACCGCGGTGCAGGAGTTGCCCGACGGGCAGCCGCACACCGGTCAGCCCAGCGCACCAGGTTTCCCTGACCCGACAACTTCGGCAGAGAGCTCGAACGGAGGCTAGGCCATGTCCGGATCGCTACCTGCGCTAGCGCAGGAGAGTCCGACCCAGTCCTGGATTGTGGGCTGGGTGGACTTCTTATCCAGCACCCTGCCGATCATCTTCCTCGTGTTGGTGGTCCTGGTCGGCACGATTCTGATCGTCAAGTCGAAGGGCGGGCTGCAGAAGGCGATCATCTTCGGTATCGGTGCCGCGCTGGTCTTCCTCGTGTTGACCAACGTGGAGTCCATCGCCGACTTCTTCGGCGAGGAACTGCCGGTCGTGGACGACTGATGGAGGACGGCGCCCCGGTCTCGGTCGGGCGGACCTACACCAAGGGCCGCCGTCAGCCGTACCTGATCCGGAAGTGGCCCGGGAGCAACTGGGCGCTGCCGCTGGGCCCGTACACGATCACTCAGCTGGTGGTCTTCGTCGGCTCGGTCTACCTCCTGATCACCTACCGCGACCTGTGGGCGCACTTCGGCCCGATGAATCTACTCATCGGGATCGGGCTGCCGCTGCTGCTCACCTACGCCACCCGGCACACCCGGATCGAAGGGCGGGATCCGTTGCGGGCCGGGGTGGCGCTGGTGGGGCTGCTGGTGCAGCCCCGGGACGGGTACCTCGGTGAGGATTCGTTCCGCTCCCCCGGGGCCACCCGGCAACGTGGTGGGCGGTTTCCGGTGGCGCAGTTGCCGGCCGAGTTGGTCCCCGCCGCCCCGCCGCCGACGCAGCCGCCGCCGGCTGCCCGGCCTTGGCTGTCCGACCTGGTCAGCAACGCTGCGGTACGCCAGCCGGCCGGGGGCTCCGAGGGTGGGGAGGCCCGGACATGATCGGAACGGTGGTACCAAGCGTGCCGTTCCGGGCCATTGTGGGCAATCTCGCCTGGACTCACGACGGGACGGTGTGGGCGATCTGGCGGATCGACCCGTTGCCGTACCGGTACGCCTCCGACTCCGACAAGGTCAGCTACGGCCGGGTCATCGGCAACTTGCTGCGGTCGCTGCGCGGGGAGCCGCTGATTCTGAGCCTCTGCGGCCGGGTCGACCCCCGCGACGCCCCTGCCAGCGCGGTGACCCAGCCGCACCCGATCCACCGGGAGATCACCGACGGTTATCTGCGGCTGCTCGACGACTATGAGCTGCGCGACCGTACGTACTGGTTGGCGCTGCCGCTGCCGCACAGCTCCGGCTGGGCCAGCGCCTCGTCGATCGGCGCTTCCGCCTCCTCGCTGGTGGCCCGCAGCTTCGGGCTGACCCCGCCGATGCCCGGCGTGGATGAGGTGCGACGGCGGGCGGAACAGGCGGTGCGGGTGGCCCGGGCCGCGGTGGGGTTGGTGCCGGCCACCCCGGACGAGATTCTGTGGATCCACCGCCGGGCGGCCCGCAAGGGTACGCCGACCGAACCATCGCTGACCCGGGCGCGCCGGTCCCGGTACGCCGAGGCGACGGTCCGGGGCCGGCGGCTACGCAGCCCCAGCTTCGCGTTTCTCGGGCAGGTCCACTTCGACGAGGGTGGACGGACCGACGCCAGTTCCAGCGGCACCCGCAACCCGTTCCAGCACCGGTATCTGAAGGTGACTACCGCCGACGGCGGCACCGGCTATCAGGCGTTCCTGGTCTTGTCCGATCTGCCGGAGAGTTGGGCGTTCCCGGGCGGCGAGTGGCTCGCGGCCTTGCATGAGGACACCCGGTTTCCGGTGGACTGGGCGATCCGGGCCACCGTCAACCCGGGCAACGAGGCGAAGCGGAAGGTGACCCGGAAGCGCCGGCAGCTCGCCGACCAGGTGGGCGAGTTCTCCGCGGCGGAGAACGACGACTCCCCCGAGGTCGATGCCCTGCCGAGCTGGGTGTCGGTGGGTCAGCGGCAGCTCGCCGAGGAGCAGGCGGCGCTGGACGCGCACGCCTCCGAAGTGGAGTACGAGGCGACGGTGATGCTCGGGGTGTGGGGCGGCACCCTGGACGAGTGCGAGGAGTACGCCGAGGCGCTGCGGAGTTCGTTCTCGGACGAGTTGACGGCGGTCCGGCCGACCGGTGACCAGCTGGCCTGCTACGCCGCGATGTTGCCGGGGGTGACCACCCCGCGGGTGGTGTCGGACTATACGCAATATCTGCTCGCCGACGATCTGGCCAAGTCGATGCCGTTCGTGGGGAGCCGGCTCGGCGACCAGTCGGGGCAGATTCTGGGGCTCGGTATCGACGCCGGCACCCAGGCCCCGGTGCGGCTCAACCTCACCGACTGGACCAGCCGCGACATCTCCGCCTCGATCGGGCTCTTCGCCGAGCTGGGCGCCGGCAAGTCGGTCACGCTGAAGAAGATCCTCGCCGATATCGCCGCCGACGGCGGCCGCACCATCGGCTGGGACCGTACCCGCACCCGCGAGCAGGTGACGTTCCTGTCCGCCGCGTTCGGCGCCGACCAGGTGCAGGTCGCTGACCTCGCCAATCCGACCAGCTTCTCGCTGGATCCGCTGCGGGTGCTGCGCGGCCCGGCGGCGGCGCAGGCGGCGGAGACCTTCCTGTCGCAGCTGCTCGGCGTCGAGGCCACCTCAGAGCAGGGGACGATCCTGGCCGAGACGATCGACAAGGTGATCGCCGACGAGCGGCCGAGCATGGCGGCGTTGCTGGAGGCGTTGGCGGCGATGTCGGACGCGCCGGCCGCGGCGGAGCTGCACCGGCAGATCCGGGCGTCGGCCCGGCGACCCGGCACCGGGGTGATCTTCGATCCGGCGCTGCCGCCGCTGGACACCTCGGCCGACCACATCATCTTCGGCACCCACGGGATGACCATGCCGCGCCGGCACGAGCTGCGCAGCGCGCGGCAGTTGGCGCAGCTGCCGTTCTCGGCGTTGTTCGGCCGGGCAGTGCTGACGCTGACCGCCGTGCTGGCCAAGGCGATCGCGTTCGCCGACTCCCGGTTCGTGCTGGTCCACGCCGACGAGTGCTACTGGTTGACCCGTGAGGGGGAGGGCAGCCCCGGCTACGACACCACGCTCGAGCTGATCCGCGATGGCCGGAAAAACAACGCCGGGTTGCTGCTCGCCGGCCACGACCCGGAGGACACCGGCAACGAGACCCTGCTGGGCCTGCTGTCGGCGGTCTTCCTCGGCCGGCAACGCAACCATCAGCTCGCCACCCGCTATGTGCGGGCGATCGGCATCACCGATACCCAGCTGGCGGCGAGCCTGACCTCGGTGATCACCAGCGATCTGTCGCCATTGACACACACCGATCCGGCGACCGGCGACATGGTGGTGGAGCCGGGCCGGGAGGGCGAGTTCATTGTCCGGATCCACAGTCGGATCGGCATGGTGAAGGTGTTGGAGCCACCGGTGGAGCGGATCCGGCATGCGATCCGCACCACCCCCACCGGGAACCGGCCATGACCAGGGCCGCTGGCGGCACCGCTGGCCGAGCCGCCGGTAGGGCCGCCGGTAGGGCCGCCGGCCGGCCGCGGTTGACCACGCTCGTCGGGCTCGCGTTGTGTGGCGTGCTGGCGGTGGCGTACCTGGTGTTGGCGGCGGGTAACCCGGCCGGCGCCCAGGAAGGTTGGGCACCAGCTGGTGAGGGGCCGCCGGCCGAGGTGGTGGCGCAGGGCGGCACGGACGGGTTCGGCGACACCCGGGTGGTCGACCGGTACGGCATCTCGGTCGACGAGTACACGATCGAGGGCCGGCAGGGCGGCGGGGTCGACGGCACCTTCCAACGGCTCGGGGTGTGGCTGTCCGATGTGCTCTTCTCGGCCAGCCGGCTGATCGTCACCGGGCTGATCTGGATGCTGAACTTCGCGCTCGACTTCGGGGTCGCGGACCTGATGCTCACCCCGGTGCAGCAGCTGATCGGGGTCTACGAGTCGAACTTCGTCGGCAACATCAGCGGCGGCGGCTGGGGGTTGGTGCCGCTGGCGTTGATGATCTGCGTGTTCTGGTTTGGGTTGGCGGCGTTGCGGGGCCGGGTCGGTAAGGGTTTCGGCGAGATCGCGGTGTCGTTCGCGCTGGCGGCGATCCTGGGGGCGGTGCTGGCCAACCCGGGTGGGGTGCTGCTCGACGACACCGGGTTGGTGGGTCGGGCCAAGGACATCGGGGTGGATGTGGCGGTGACCGCGGTGCAGCCGCCGGACGCCGACCCGGCGCCGTGCATCCAGCGGCTGCCGGTCGAGGGCGAAGCGCTGGTCGACGGCTGTTATGTGGACGAGTTCGGCGATGGCACCCCGCCCACCCGCAACGACCCACAGTATTTGCGCTGGATTATGCAGATGTGGCTGGTCGACATGTATGTCCGCCGGCCGCATCAGCAGATGACCTACGGCCAGCGGCTGGATTGTCCGCTGGTGTTGTCGGTGCGCGGCACCGAGCAGGAGCAGGTCGACCACTGCAACGCCCCGTACGAGGAGGGTGGCAACCATCCCTGTGTGGATCAGTACAACCTGATCCTGCGCACGACGCCGGAGAGCGCACCGGAGGCGGCGGGCGCCAACCCTGAGTCGTACATGTACGACATGATGCATCCGGATGAGCCGGTGGCGGGCTGTCCGGAGGGTGCGGAGCTGGCCGGCTATCTGGACCGTGGCTCCGGCGATCGGGTGGTGGTGGGCCTGTTGCTGCTGCTGGCGTTGCTGACGCTGGCGGCGTTCCTGCTGATGGGGGTGCTGATCCCGATCATCATCGGGCAGCTGATGGTGGCGATCCTCGCCGTGGCGCTGATCTTCGTGCTGCCGATCGCGCTGCTGGGTGGGGGTGGCCGGCGGATCCTGTGGCAGTGGTTCGGGCTGCTGCTCGCCGCCGCGTTCATGATCATCGTGGCGTTGGTGGGGCTGGCGCTGATGTTGATCACGACCGAGCTGTTGCTGCAGGGCCATCACCAGTTCTTCTTCATCAACTTGATGATGATCTGCGTCGCCTCGATCCTCTTTCTGGTCCTGCAACGGAAACTGCTGCGCGGTGCGCTGGTGGGCGGGGCCACCGTGGGCGCGGCCCTCACCGCGATGAAGATCGGTGGTGGCGGCGGTGGTGCCGCCGGCACCGAGGCGTGGACCCGGGCCGCCGGGGTGGGCTACGCCCCGGTGGACCGCTGGCAACGCAACCGGCAGGCCCGCCGCAATGTCTACCGCACCTCCACCTACGCCGGCGACTTCGCTAAACGCAAAGAACGGCGGCAGCGGTGGGTCCGCCGGATCACCCGGAGATCCGAGTAGCAGGCCCGGACGGAAGCGACGACACGGATGGAGCGACGGCGGGTGCTGGTACTGGCCGTGGCCGTGGCGGCAGCGGTCACCCTGCTCGTCCTCGGCCGCCCAGGCGACGATGATGAGCCTGGCCCCGGGGCCGAGACCGGCCCGGCCGCGCCCGGGGCACCCGGGGCCGGCTGGCCGCCAGCGGAGCACGCAGACCCGCCGCCCCCGCCACCCGCAGCCGCGCCCACCACGCCCGCCCGCGGCGCCACCGCCGCCCCCACCGCGCCCGTGCCCACGGTGCTGCCCCACGACGAGAGCGGGGTCACCGGCGACGAGTCGCTGCCCGCCGAGGCGGCGGCGGCCGCGGTCGCGGCCGCCGAACAGTTCGCGCAACGGTGGGTCGAACCACACCCCGACTGGCACGACCGGGTCGCGGAGCTCGCTACCCCGGCGCTGGCGGCCGCGCTCGCCGCCGCCGACCCGCCACAACCGCCACCTTCGCTGACCGGCCCGGGGCAGCTGCTCTTCGACACCCAGCAGTGGGCCCGGGTCGGGGTACCCGCCGACCGGGGCACATTGGTGCTGGACCTGGTCGTCGTCGACGACCAGTGGCGAGCGACCGCGGTCGACTGGTGGCCGGCGTGACCCGTCCCCGGCCCCGGCTGCGACGGTTCCGGCTCCGGGTGCTGGTACGCCGCTTCGCCGGCCGGGCCCGCCGACCCCGGGTCCTGTGGCCGCTGATCGCGGTGGCCACCGCGCTGTGCTGCTGCGGCGGGCTGGGCCTGGTCGCGGTCCTCGGCGTGGTGGGGGACAGCGGCGCGGCCGACGCGGAACTGGTGGCGTGTCGGGAGGCGCTGGGCGCTGGCGACCCGAGCGCCCTCGAGTCGCTCGACGACGAGCAGCTCGACAATGGGCTGCTCATCGCCGAGGTCGGGCTCGACATGGCGGTGCCGCCGCGCGGCTGGGTGATCGCCGTGGCCACCGCCATGCAGGAGTCCAGCCTGCGGAACCTGCCGCACCTGGGCGCCGACAACGACCACGACTCGCTCGGCCTGTTTCAGCAACGACCCAGCCAGGGCTGGGGTACGCCGGACGAGATCCTCGACCCGCACTACTCCTCGGCCGCGTTCTACGAACGGATGTTGCAGGTCGAGGGCTGGGAGCAGCTGCCGTTGACGGTGGTGGCGCAGACGGTGCAACGGTCGGCGTACCCCGACGCGTACGCCCGGCATGAGCCGATGGCGGTCGCCCTGGTCGAAGAGGTTGCCCAGGGCGCCGCCGGGGCCGCGGCCTTCGTGGGGGACCTCCGGTGCGCGGAGCTGGGGGAGGTGACCGCCGCGGGGTGGGCCCGCCCGACCCCGGGTCCGATCTGGTCCGGTTTCCGGACCGTCGCCCGGCCGGACCACTACGGCATCGACATCGGCGCTCCCCGTGGGACGGTCGTCCGGGCCGCCGCCGACGGCATCGTCACCCTGGTGACCTGCAACGCTAGCCTGAACGGCGCGCCGTACAGCTGCGACATCGACGGTTCACCACAGGTGTCGGGATGCGGGTGGTATGTCACCATTCGCCACGGCGAGGTGTTGACCCGCTACTGTCACCTGCTCTCCCGACCCGAGGTGTCGGTAGGGGACCAGGTCGTCGCCGGCCAGGAGCTGGGGCTGGTCGGCTCCAGCGGCCGTAGCTCGGGGCCGCACCTGCACTTCGAAGTGGAGATCCACACGGTGGTCGAGCAGAGCGCGGCCACCGTTACGGTGCAGCGGGCCACCACCGACCCGGCGGCCTTCCTCACCGCCCGGGGCATCGGGTTCGAATGCGCCACCACCCCGGCCGACTGCGACCCGGTCCACGGCGACCGCGTATGGACCGAACAGCGGTGAGGGGCATACAGTGGAGTGGCGGCCGGCGTCGTGACTCGTCGCTACCGAACGGAGCCCCAACCGGGGAATCTCCAGACTCCGCCGGTACCGGCTTAGGCGGTCACGCCTCCGGCCGCCACTAGATAGACGCCCATCTGCCCGCCGACCGAGTCCGCACACCGAAGTCGCCAAGCTGGCGCGTCTACTCCACTAAGCGCATCCCGCACCGTGGACCGTCCAACTCAGCCGCCGATGATTACGAAGTTTTTGGGTACGTCGCTGACCGCTGCGCATCGTGGCAGGTGAGAGGGGCTGTCTGAGCAACAAGGCAGCTGGTGGACGCCGGGCGAAATCCGACCGAGGTGACGCTCACAGCGCTTCCAAGCTTCCGCTTATGCAATCGTGACGTACGCGCCACACACTGTGTGCGATGGCGCATCCAAAGATCGACCGAGGATGTGAGTCTCCGCACCAACCGGGAAGGACACGCACCCCATGTCAACCACCCCTGCACCCCTCACACATCGTCTCGATGTGGAGTGGCAGCACCTGGTCGCCGCACCGACCACCGCTGCTGCGCTCGCCCGTTGGCAACGACTAGAACCCGAGCTCGCACGTTACCCCGATCTGGCGGCGGTCCGCACCGCCGTCCACGACCGTACCGACCTGGACAGTAGTGACCTGGTGTTGGCCGCCCTGGTACGCCTCGCCGCGACCACCGGCCACAGCGACACGCTCGCCGCCCGGGTCGTGCTGCAGCTACTGATCCCTGGCGCGATCCGGCTCGGCCAACGGCTCGCCACCATGGTCGGCGACCGGGCCACCAGCGAGGCGGTGGTCTTCGCTGAGCTGGCCATCCTCATCCGAACCTACCCGTGGCAGCGCCGCCCCCGCCGGATCGCCGCCAACCTGCTGCTCGACTGCCGCCAGCGACTGATCCGGAGCCACCACCGCACCCGGCCTGAGATCTGCGCCGGCCTCACGCTGCACGAACCCAGCGGCCTGGTGGACCATCACCACCACGACGACCGACTCGGGCTCAACGACCTGCTGTGGTGGGCTCGGCGGCGCGGCATCCTGAACAAACTGGAGGCGCAGCTGCTGGTGGCCAGCCATGTCGCCGAGATCCCGATGAACCAGCTGGTGAGCCGGTTCGGCCGCTCCCGGTCGACGTTGTTCGCCATCCGGGCCTCGGCCGAAGCGCGGCTCCGGCACGCGCTGACCGGCGCCCCCGCCAGCGGGGCCCGGGGCGGCGCAACCGGTTCGGCAGCCACCGGCGGCGGCGCGGTCGCCGGCGGTGCCGCGGCGGGCGGTTCCCGACCGCGGCACGCCAACCGGGCGATCAGGCACGGCGGCCGGCGCTCATCGGGCCCCGGCCGCGCCTAATCACGACTGCCGGGTACCGCGAACCGACATGGTTGGCCGGGGAGGGATCTTGCACCCGGATAAGTCCGACATTCCGGTACGCATGATCCCTCCCCGGCCAACCAACAAAGACATGCCTGGAGGCGGTCCGGGTCAGGAGCCGGTGGCCAGGCCCAGCCGGTCGAGGATCCAGGCCAGCACGAACGCCTCCTCGCGCCAGGCGTCGTAGCGACCACTGCGGCCGCCGTGCCCGGCACCCATCTCGGTCTTGAGCAGGTACGAACCCTGCGGGGCCCGCTCCCGGAGCCGGGCGATCCACTTCGCCGGCTCCACATACCGGACCCGGGTGTCGTTGAGGCTGGTCACCGCGAGGATCGGCGGGTAATCAGTAGCCGTCACGTTCTCATAGGGAGCGTACGACTTCATGTACGCGTACACCTCGGGTGATTCGAGCGGGTTGCCCCATTCTTCCCACTCGATCACCGTCAGCGGCAGCGACGGATCCAGGATGGAGGTCAGCGGGTCCACGAACGGGACCTGCGCCACGATGCCGGCGAACTCACTCGGCGCCAGGTTCACCACCGCCCCCATCAGCAGCCCGCCGGCCGACCCGCCCCGGGCAACCAGCCGGTCCGGCGCCGTCCACCCGTTCGCCCGGAGATGCTGTGCGCAGGCGACGAAGTCGGTGAAGGTGTTGCGCTTGGCGAGCAGCTTCCCGTCTTCATACCAGCGGCGCCCCAGCTCCCCGCCGCCGCGAATGTGCGCGACCGCGTACACCACGCCGCGGTCCACCAGCGACAGCCGGGGCACCGAAAACCGCGGATCCATGCTCATCTCGTAGGAGCCGTAGCCGTAGAGCAGGCACGGCGCCGGACCGTCGGCGAGCGCCCCCTTCCGGTAGACCAGCGAGATCGGGATTTGGGTGCCGTCCGGCGCGGTCGCCCACTCCCGCTGCTGGTCGTACGCGTCCGGGTCGAAGTCGCCGAGCACCGGCAGGCGCTTGCGCAGCACCAGCTCGTGGCGGGTCAGGTCGTAGTCGTAGACCGAGTCCGGGGTCACCAGCGAGGCGTAGCTGAGCCGCAACATGCTGGTGTGGAACTCCAGGTTCGGCCCGAGCGCGACCGTATACAGCACCTCCGGGAAGCCGATGTCGTACGGGTCGCCGTCGCGCGGCAGCACCCGCAGTGCGGTCAGGCCGTCCCGGCGCAGCGAGACCACCAGCTGGTCGGCGAAGGCGTCTACATCGGTGAGTCGTACCCCTTGGGTGTGCTCCAGCAGCGGCTGCCACGGCCCCGGCGCGTCGACCGGAGTCCAGGCGAGCGCGAAGTCTTCGGCCCCGTCGTTGTGCAGGATCAGCAGCCGCTCGCCAGCGGCGTCGTGCTCGACTGCGTACTCCACGCCCTGCCGGCGGGGCGCCACCACGGTCGGGGTCCCGGTCGGAGCGTCGGCGGGCAGCACCCGGACCTCGCTCGTGACCGAGCTGTGGGCATCGATCAAGATCAGTTGCTGCGAGCGGGTCAACGACACCCCCACCCAGAACCGCTCGTCGGTCTCCTCGTACGCCAGGTCGTCGTCGGCGACCGGCTGACCGACCCGGTGCCGCCACACCCGGTACGGGCGCCAGGTCTCGTCCACGGTCAGATAGAAGAGTGTGCTGGCGTCGGCCGACCAGGCGGAGCCGTAGAACGCCCCGGTGATCTCGTCCGGCAGCACCTCGCCGGTGGTCAGATCCTTGATCCGCAGCGTGAATCGTTCGTCGCCCGCGAAGTCCACCGAGTAGGCGAGCCACCGGCCGTCCGGGCTGAGGTCGAAGGTGCCCAGCGCGAAGAACTCGCGGCCCGCGGCTAGCTCATTGCCGTCGAGGAGCACCTGCTCGCCGGGGAGCGGGGAGCCGTCCTTGGTCTCCGGCGGGTCCTGCTCGCCGTCGGCCACCGCCCGGCGGCAGTGGATGGCGTACTGCTGCCCCTCCACCGTGCGGCTGTAATACCAGAAGCCGCCCTTGCGGACCGGCACCGACAGGTCCGTCTCCTGGGTACGGCGGCGGATCTCCTCGAAGACCGATTCGCGCAGCGGCGCCAACTGCGCGGTCGCCGCCTCGGTGTGGGCGTTCTCCGCCTCCAGGTACGCGATCGTCTCCGGGTTGTCCCGGTCGGCCAGCCAGTCGTACTCGTCGACCACCGTGTCGCCGTGGTGGGTGCGCTCGATCGGCACCTGCTTGGCGCGGGGTGGAGTCTGGCCGGGCGTGTCGGTCATACGGAACTCTCCTTGATCAGGCTGGCCGGCGCGTTGGTCCGGCCGGATGCGGGCGGCACCGGTGGCTCGTTTCGGAGCACCAGCAGCGCGATGTCGTCGCGGGGTGGTTCGCTGGAGAAGCCGATGGTGGCGGTCCGCAGTCGGGCCGCGATCACCTCGGCTGAATACTGCGCGAGCGGGGCGGCGGCGTCCCGGAGCCGCTGCCAGCCGTAGAGTTCCCGGCCCCGGCGGCGTTCGGTGACCCCGTCGGTGTAGAAGATCAGCGAGTCGCCGGACCGCAGCTGGACTGTCTCCGCCGGGCAGTTGATGGTGTCGAGTAGGCCGAGGGCGGTGCCACCGGAGCCGGCCGAGCTGGTGCGCCCGTCGGCTCGCACCAGCAGCGGCCGTTCGTGCCCGGCCAGGTGCAGCGCGACCGAGACCGGACCGCCGTCGGTGAGCTGCACCGAGGCGAGCGCGAGCGTGCAGAACCGGCCGCGGCCCCGTTCGACGAGGGTTTCGTTGATCCGTTCCAGGATCTCTGGCAGCGGCCGGCCACCGCGGGCCAGCGCCCGGATCACCTCCCGCACCAGGCCGGTGATGGTCGCCGCCTGCACCCCTTTGCCGGAGACGTCGCCGATCGCCACCAGCCACCGGTCGGTGGCGAGCTTCACCACGTCGTAGAAGTCGCCGCCCACGTCGACCGCGTCGCCGGTAGGCACGTAAGCGGCGCCGAAGCCCAGGCCGGGGACGGCCGGCAGGGCGGGTGGCAGCAGCGAGCGCTGCAGGGTACGGGCGACGCTGCGACGTTCGGCGTGGATCCGCGCGTTGTCGACGGCGAGCGCCGCCCGCCGGGCGACGTCTTGCAGCACCGCCACCTCGTCCGGCTCGTGCCGGCGGTTGACGTGCCGGCCGATCGAGAGGGTGCCGAGCAGCTGCCCGCGGGCGATCAGCGGAATCGCGAACCCTTCGGTGGGCGCCGGCAGCGGCACCTGGCCGCCGGCGCGCAACGCGTTGGGCAGCCGGGCGAGCGCAGTGTCCGGGCCGGTCTGCTGCAGGGCGGTGTGCAGCTCCGACAGGCTCTCCTCGTCGGCGTGGGCGGCCGCCTCCAGCTGCAGCCGGCCCCAGTTGTCGGTGGTGTGTACCGCCGACCACTGACCGAGCCGGGGCACCACCAGCTGCGGGATCAGCGCCATGGTCAGCTCGACGTCGAGCGACTGCGCCAGCAGCTCGCTCGCCTCGGCGAGGAAGGTCAGCCAGGTCTGCCGGCGCCGTTCGGCGCGGCGGAGCCGGTCGTTCTCCAGGGCCAGCGTCAGCCGTTCGGCCACCAGCGCGGCGAGCGGCCGCACATACGCGGTGGCGGGAACGTCCAGCTCCAGCTCGCCGGTGGCGACGCCGCCGAGCGCCAGCGGCACCCGCAGCGTGGCGGTGCCGGCCTTCGGGGCGCGGCCGTACCGGGCGAGCACGGTGGGGCCGGCGCCCTCGCCCAGGTCGTAGCGGACCACTCCGCCGCCCGCGCCGACCAGCTCGGCCATTTTGGTAAGCAGTGAGTGAGCGAACTCACCCAGCGGATCCTCCGCGTACGGCTCGGGGGCGATGTCGAGCAGCGCGTTGAGCGCCGGCACGTCGGTGCTGTTGTCGGTGCCCGGACCGTTGGCGGCGAGTTCGGTGAGCTTCGTGAGGGCGTCGGCCGGTTCCGGCACGCCGGGCCGGTTGAGCCGGAACCAGACACCTTTGCCCTGTTCGTAGTGGGTGGTCCCCCAGCGGGTGGCGAAGTGGTCGACGAGCAGCAGCCCTCGCCCCCGGTCGGCGAGGTCGGCCAGGGTCTTGGTCGGCGGCGCCGACCCGACCGGCTCGCTCTGGGGGCCCTCGGCGCTCGGCTCGGTGGGCGGCACGATGCCGCGGAGGTCGTCGACGACGGTGACGGTGAGTCCGTAGGCGTCGGCGATCACTTCCAGGTCGAGGTCGGTGCCGGCGTGCACCACCGCGTTGGTGGAGAGTTCGGTGGTAAGCAGCAGCGCCGCGTCGGCCAGCTCGTCCAACTGGGCCTCCGAGAGCACCGACCGGACCACCGCCCGCGCCGACGCCGGAGTGCGGCGGTCGGCCGGCAGTCGGACCCGGCGCACCACCCGGTCATCGCGGGGTACGGCATCCGTCACCGCCTCAGTCTCCCCGACCACCGAACGAGCGCCAAACCCGTGTCCTCCCTCGGCGTAGTTGGCCGACTCAGCAGGTCAGCGTACCGTGAGCAGCTGCGCTCCCCGGGTCGCGAGCGGTGGGTGGTAGCGGCCATGATGGGGGGACCCCCGAGCTGCGGAGGAGACCCATGCCTAGCACGGACCAGACTCCTGGTACGGACCCGGCCAGCGCGCACCCGGCCGGCCCCGCCGACGACTGCGAGGCGGTGCTGGCAGAGCTCGCCGGTGCATTGCGGGAGGTCCGCGCCGGCAACCTGTCGGTGCGGCTGCCCCGGCGGTTCGGCCTCGCCGGTGAGGTGGCGGACGCCTTCAACGACGTGATCGGGCTGCAGCAGCGGCAGCACCGGGACCTGAAGCGGATCAGCCGGGTGGTGGGCCGGGAGGGCCGGCTCACCGAGCGGATCGACGAAGAGGAGTACGAGGGGGCGTGGCTGGACGCCGCCAACTCGGTCAACGCGCTCGTCGATGATCTCGGCAGCCCCGCCACCGAGATCGCCCGGGTGATCGAACGGGTCGCCGAGGGCGACCTGACCCAGCACATGCCGGCCGAGATCGACGGCCGGCCGCTGCGCGGCGAGTTCCTGCGGATCGGCCGGAACGTCAACACCATGGTCGACCAGCTCTCCAGCTTCGCCGACGAGGTCACCCGGGTCGCCCGCGAAGTCGGCAGCGAAGGCAAGCTCGGCGGCCAGGCCCGGGTGAAGGGGGTCTCCGGCACCTGGCGCGACCTCACCGACAACGTCAACTCGATGGCCGGCAACCTGACCCACCAGGTGCGCTCGATCTCGCAGGTGGCGACGGCGATGGCGCACGGGGACCTGTCGCAGAAGACCACCGTGTCGGCCAAGGGCGAGGTGGCCGAGCTCGCGCACACGATCAACTCCCTCACCGACACGCTGCGGGTCTTCGCCGAGGAGGTGACCCGGGTGGCTCGCGAGGTCGGCACCGAAGGCAAGCTCGGCGGCCAGGCCGAGGTGCCGGGCGTGGCCGGGACGTGGAAGGACCTGACCGACAACGTCAACTCGATGGCGTCGAACCTGACTGCGCAGGTCCGCAACATCGCCCAGGTCTCCACCGCGGTCGCTCGGGGTGACCTGTCCCAGAAGATCACGGTGGCGGCGCAGGGCGAGATCCTGGAGCTGAAGGACACCGTGAACACCATGGTCGACCAGCTATCCAGCTTCGCCGACGAAGTCACCCGAGTCGCCCGCGAAGTCGGCACCGAAGGCAAACTCGGCGGCCAAGCCCAAGTCAAAGGCGTCTCCGGCACCTGGCGCGACCTCACCGAGAACGTCAACCAGCTGGCGGGCAATCTGACCGCGCAGGTCCGCAACATCGCCCAGGTCTCCACCGCGGTGGCGCAGGGCGACCTCACCCAGAAGATCACCGTCGACGCACGGGGCGAGATTCTGGAGCTGAAGAGCACCGTGAACACCATGGTCGACCAGCTATCCAGCTTCGCCGACGAAGTCACCCGAGTCGCCCGCGAAGTCGGCACCGAAGGCAAACTCGGCGGCCAAGCCCAAGTCAAAGGCGTCTCCGGCACCTGGCGCGACCTCACCGACAACGTCAACAGCATGGCCTCCAACCTGACCAACCAGGTCCGCAACATCGCCCAGGTCACCACGGCGGTCGCCCAGGGCGACCTCTCGCAGAAGATCACCGTCGACGCCCAGGGCGAGATCCTCGCGTTGAAGACGACCGTCAACACCATGGTCGACCAGCTATCCAGCTTCGCCGACGAAGTCACCCGAGTCGCCCGCGAAGTCGGCACCGAAGGCAAACTCGGCGGCCAAGCCCAAGTCAAAGGCGTCTCCGGCACCTGGCGCGACCTCACCGACAACGTCAACAGCATGGCCGCGAACCTCACCAACCAGGTCCGCAACATCGCTCAGGTGGCGACCGCGGTGGCGCAGGGCGACCTGAGTCAGAAGACCACGGTGGACGCGCAGGGCGAGATCCTGAAGCTCAAGAGCACCGTCAACACCATGGTCGACCAACTTTCCCGGTTCGCCGACGAAGTCACCCGAGTCGCCCGCGAAGTCGGCACCGAAGGCAAACTCGGCGGCCAAGCCCAAGTCAAAGGCGTCTCCGGCACCTGGCGCGACCTCACCGACAACGTCAACAGCATGGCCGCGAACCTCACCAACCAGGTCCGCAACATCGCCCAGGTCACCACGGCGGTCGCCCAGGGCGACCTCTCGCAGAAGATCACCGTCGACGCCCAGGGCGAGATCCTGAAGCTCAAGAGCACCGTCAACACCATGGTCGACCAGCTCTCCAGCTTCGCCGACGAAGTCACCCGAGTCGCCCGCGAAGTCGGCACCGAAGGCAAACTCGGCGGCCAGGCCCAAGTCAAGGGCGTCTCCGGCACCTGGCGCGACCTCACCGAGAACGTCAACCAGCTCGCGTCGACGCTCACCACCCAGCTACGGGCGATCTCGCAGGTCTCCACCGCGGTCACCCGCGGCGACCTGAACCAGGCGATCACGGTAGACGCGCAGGGTGAGGTCGCCTCGCTGAAGGACAACATCAACCAGATGATCGTGACCCTGCGGGACACCACCTCGACCAACGCCGACCAGGCCTGGCTGGACTCCAACCTGGCCCGGCTCGGCAGCCTGCTACAGGGGCAGCGGGATATCGCCGAGGTCACCCGCATGATCATGAACGAGGTCACGCCGCTGGTGGAGGCGCAGCTCGGCGCCTTCTTCCTCGCCGACAACGAGGACGCTTCGCCGCGGCTGCGGCTCGCCGCCGCGTACGGCTATGTGGCCCGCGACCGGGAGATCACCTTCGGGCCGGGTGAGGGCCTGGTCGGGCAGGCCGCGGTTACCCGGAAGGCGATCCGGGTCTCCACCGGGCCGTCCACCAAGCTGACCGTCCGCTCCGGGCTCGCCGAGACCCCGCCGGCGGACCTGATCGTGCTGCCGATCGTCTTCGAGGGCGAGCTGTTGGGAGTGATCGAGTTCGCCTCGATCGGCCAGTTCCTGCAGCTCCACACGATGTTCCTGGAGCGGCTGGTGGCGCACGTCGGGGTGGCGCTCAACACCATCCAGGCCAACCGGCGGACTGAGGAGCTGCTCGCCCAGTCCCAGCGGCTCGCCCATGAACTCCAGGAACAATCCGCGGAGCTGCAGCGCACCAACGCCGAGCTGGAAGAGAAGGCCGCGCTGCTGCAGGAGCAGAAGGGCAACATCGAGACCAAGAACCGGGAGATCGAGCTGGCCCGGCTCGGGCTGGAGGAGAAGGCCCAGCAGCTCGCCCGGGCCTCCGCCTACAAGTCCGAGTTCCTCGCCAACATGAGCCACGAGCTGCGTACCCCGCTCAACTCGTTGTTGTTGCTGGCCCGGCTGCTCGCGGACAACACTGACCGGAACCTGACGGCGAAGCAGATCGAGTTCGCGAACACGATCCACAGCGCCGGCTCGGACCTGCTGTCGTTGATCGACGACATCCTCGACCTATCCAAGATCGAAGCCGGTCGGACCGAGGTGGAGCCGACCGACGTGGAGTTCGAGGAGATCCGGGGCTACGTCGAGCAGGGCTTCGCGCCGCAGGCCAAGGAGAAGGGGCTCCGGTTCGGGGTGGAGATCGACCCCGAACTCGCCCAGGGCGTCGTGGTCACCGATGGCCAGCGGCTCCAGCAGGTCCTGCGCAACCTGGTGTCGAACGCGGTGAAGTTCACCGACTCTGGTTCGGTGACGCTCCGGATCGCGCCGGCCCCGCCGGAGCTGTCCTTCGAATCCGGGACGCTCGCCGCCGCCCGGCAGGTAATCGGATTCACCGTCACCGACACCGGGATCGGCATCCCCGACGACAAGGTGGAGCTGGTCTTCGAGGCGTTCCAGCAGGCCGACGGCACGACCAGCCGCCGGTTCGGCGGCACCGGGCTGGGATTGTCGATCAGCCGCGACCTGGCCGGGCTGCTCGGCGGCACGATCACCGTCACCTCCCGTCCCGGTGAGGGCTCGTCGTTCACCCTCTACCTGCCGGATGTGCTGGTGCCGGAGTCGGTCACCAGGCCGGCCAGCAACGTCCCGGTGGGGCGCGCCGGCACCGCGATGCCGATGCTGCGGGAGGCGCCGACCTCGAACCGGCGGACCAACTCAGCCGCCGACCAGCTCGATGGCGCTACGGTACTAATCGTCGATGATGACGTACGCAACGTGTTCGCCCTTACCAGCGCACTGGAGCTACACGGTATGACGGTTCTCTACGCGGACAACGGCGCCGACGGGGTGCGCCTGCTCGCCGAAAATCCCGACGTACACATCGTGTTGATGGACGCGATGATGCCAGAACAGGACGGCTACGAGACCACCCGGGCGATTCGGCGGGAACACCAGTTCGCGGAGTTGCCGATCGTGTTCCTGACCGCGAAGGCGATGCCGGGCGACCGGGAGTCGGCGCTGCTGGCCGGCGGCAGCGACTACATCACCAAGCCGGTCGACCTGGACGAGTTGCTCGACATGATGGGCGGCTGGGTCTCCGGCGCCCGCGTCGAGGCGGGGGCGGGCGCCCCGCCGCGGGAGCAGTCGTGACCAGCCCCCGGCTCGGCAGCACCGGCCGGACCGCCAAGGCGCTGCTGGTCGACGACCGCAAAGAAAACCTCACCGCCCTGGCCGCGCTGTTACAGGGGATACCGGTCGAGCCGGTCTCGGTGACCAGCGGCGAGGCGGCGCTGAAGAAGCTGCTGGTCGACGACTTCGCGGTGATCATGCTCGACGCCCAGATGCCGGAGATGGACGGGTTCGAGACGGCGAGCCACATCAAGGCCCGCGAGCGGACCCGACACATCCCGATCATCTTCCTCACCGCCGCCGATCGGGACGCGCAGCTGGCGCTGCGCGGGTACGCGGCGGGCGCGGTCGACTACCTCACCAAGCCGGTCGACCCGTTCGCCCTGCGCGCCAAGGTCGAACTCTTCGTCGACCTGTGGACCAAGACCAACGAGCTCACCCGGAAGCAGGCGATCGTCGCCGAGCAGGAGCAGCGCCAGCAGGCGCTCGCCGAGGCGGTGGATGCCGCGCTGGAGGCGCTGCACGGCAGCGACGGGGTGCGGGACGTCGGCCGGGCGATCGAGGTGCTCTCCCGGGCGCAACAGTTCTAATCCACAGCGCTGTCCACAGTTATCCACACCACTTATCCACAGCCGCCTGTGGATAAGTGGTCTGCCTGTGGATAAAGGTGTGGAGTCAGCGGGTGGCGGACTCGTTGCGGATCATCAACGCCGAGCGCAGCCCGGTGATGTCCAGCACCCGCAGCAGAAAGTCGCCGACGTTGGTGAGCACCAACACACTCTGTGCGGTGCTGGCCTTGCGACTCAGCACCACCAAGGTCCCCAGCCCCTGCGAGTCGCAGAACGTCACACCGGAGAGGTTCAGCACGATTCGGGGCGGCGGGTCACCCAAGATGTCGTTGACGGTGTTGGAGAGCCGGGTGGCCGTGAGCATGTCGATCTCGCCAGCGAGATTGACCACGGCCTCGCTCGGCGTCCGGTGAACTGAGATCGTCAGCTCTGGGCGTTCCACGTGAGCCAGCGTAGCGCGTCGTGACCCACCCCTTGCACACCCCGCCCGAACTCGCTGACAGAATGGGCGTGTTGTGAGCACATCATCGCCAGGCAGCGCCACCCCCTACCCGGTCGAAGCGCCCGCCTCCACCGCCCTCTTCGACCGCGCCCAGGCTCTCACCCCGGGCGGGGTGAACTCCCCTGTGCGGGCGTTCCAGTCGGTCGGGGGCGCCCCCCGGTTCATGGTCCGTGGTGAAGGCCCCTACCTGGTCGACGCCGACGGCCGGCGCTACGTCGACCTGGTCGGCTCGTGGGGGCCGCTGATCCACGGCCACGCCCACCCCGCGGTGGTCGACGCGGTGCAGACCGCCGCCGCCGCCGGCACCAGCTTCGGCACCCCCACCGAGGCGGAGATCGAACTCGCCGCCGAGATCGTCGAGCGGACCCCGGTCAGCCAGGTCCGGCTCGTCAACTCCGGCACCGAAGCCACGATGTCGGCTATCCGACTCGCCCGAGCCGCCACCGGCCGCAGCAAGGTGGTCAAGTTCGCCGGCTGTTACCACGGTCACGTCGACGCGTTGCTCGCCGCCGCCGGTTCCGGGGTGGCGACGCTCTCACTACCCGGCTCGCCCGGGGTGACCGACGCC
Source organism: Natronosporangium hydrolyticum (assembly GCF_016925615.1). Lineage (NCBI taxonomy): Bacteria > Bacillati > Actinomycetota > Actinomycetes > Micromonosporales > Micromonosporaceae > Natronosporangium > Natronosporangium hydrolyticum. The sequence continues at coordinate 92,888 of NZ_CP070499.1, read as the reverse complement.
ACCACCGCCGAGACGATCGTGCTCCCCTACAACGACCTCGCCGCGGTGACCGCGGCCTTCGCCGAGCACGGCACCGAGATCGCCGCGGTGATCACCGAGGCGGCCGCCGGCAACATGGGCGTGGTGCCACCCCGGGACGGCTTCAACACCGAACTCGCCCGGCTCGCGCACGCCCACGGCGCGCTGCTGATCCTGGACGAGGTGATGACCGGCTTCCGAGTCTCCCGCAGCGGCTGGCACGGCCTCGACCCGGTCGACGGCGACCTGTGGACCTTCGGCAAGGTGATGGGCGGTGGGTTGCCGGCCGCCGGATTCGGCGGCCGGGCGGAGCTGATGGCCCAGCTCGCGCCGGCCGGCCCGGTCTACCAAGCGGGCACCCTCTCCGGCAATCCGGTCGCCTGCGCCGCCGGGCTCGCCTCGTTGCGACTGGCCGACGCCGACGCGTACCGCCGCCTGGATGAGGCGGCCACCACCGTCAGCAAGCTCGCCTCCGCCGCGCTGGCCGGGGCCGGCGTGCCGCACCGGGTCTCCGCCGCCGGCAACCTCTTCTCGATCTTCTTCACCGAGACCGAGGTCCGCGACTACGACACCGCCCGCACCCAGGACACCGCCGCCTTCGCCGGGTTCTTCCACGCCATGCTCGGCCAGGGCATCTACCTGCCCCCCAGCGCGTACGAAGCCTGGTTCGTCTCCACCGCCCTCGACGACGACGCGCTGGAGCAGCTCGCCGGGGCGCTGCCGGTCGCGGCACAGGCGGCGGCGCGGGCTGGTAACTCATGAAGACCGTCGTCCACCTGCTGCGGCACGGTGAGGTCGACAACCCGGCGGGCATCCTCTATGGACGACTGCCCGGTTACGTCCTCTCCGACCTCGGCCAGCAGATGGCGGTGGTGGCGGCCGAATGGTTCGCCGACCGCGACGTCACCGCCCTGGTCAGCAGCCCACTGGAGCGGGCGCAGCAGACCGCCCGCCCGCTCGCCGAGCAGCTCGGCCTGCCGGTCGACACCGACGACCGGCTGATCGAGGGCGACAACCACTTCGAAGGCAGCCGGTTCGGGGTGGGCGACGGCGCGCTGCGCCACCCCCGCAACTGGTGGGTGCTGCGCAACCCGTTCCGGCCCTCCTGGGGCGAGCCATACTCCGAGATGGCCGCCCGGATGCTGGCGGCGCTGCACACCGCCCGGGAGGCCGCCGCCGGCCACGAGGCGGTCTGCGTCTCCCACCAACTGCCGATCTGGACGCTGCGCTCGCACCTGTCCGGCCGGCGGCTGTGGCACGACCCGCGCCAGCGAGAGTGCGCGCTGGCCAGCGTCACCTCCTTCCACTTCGACGGCGATCAGCTCCGCGGCATCGAGTACGCCGAACCCGCCGCGCACCTGATCGGGTTATCCCCGGACGCCGGGACGGCCAAGGGGGCCTGAGCCATGCGTCGGCGTACCTGGATCCTGCTGGCAGCGGCCGCCGCGGTGGCGCTGGGAGTGGGGTTCGGCATCGTCTCCTGGGGCGACCGCGACGAGGGCGGCGCCCCGGCGGTGCGGGAGTACCCGCTCGGCGAACGCCCGGCGGCGCCGCCGATCGCCGGGGAGCTGCTCGACGGGGAGCAGTTCGAGGTCGCCTCGTTGCGTGGTGACGTGGTGGTGGTCAACCTGTGGGGGTCCTGGTGCCCGCCGTGTCGGGCCGAGACCGCCGACCTGGAGGAGGTCTACCAGGCGACCCAGGAGCTCGGTGTGAGCTTCGTCGGCGTGAACGTCCGGGACTCCCGGGACCGGGCGATCAGCTTCATGTCCGGCCGGGTCACCTACCCGAGCATCTTCGACCCCCCGTTCGCCAACGGGGTCGGTTTCTCCGACCCGCCTGCCCCGGTCGGCCCGCCCGCGACGCTGATCATCGACCGGGAGGGTGACCTCGCCGCGGTGGTCTACCGGGTTGTCGGCCGGGCGGAGCTGGAGCAGCTGGTCCGCGGCATCGCCGCGGAGGGAGCGCCGGCAGATGGGTGAGACCTTCGCGGAGATCGTCACCTCCGGCCCGGTGCTGCTCGGGGTCGCGGTGGCGGTGATCGCCGGCCTGGTCAGCTTCCTCTCGCCGTGCATCCTGCCGCTGGTGCCCGGCTATCTCGCCTACGTCACCGGCCTCTCCGGCGCCGACGCCGACCGCCCGGCTGACCGCCGCGCCGACGACGATCAGCGCGCCGATCATGAGCGGGTTGACAGAAACGCCGGGCGGGTCGGTGAAGCGGCTCATGATCGGCCGAGTGAGGGCCGGCCTAGGACGGCGACTGTCGAGCGGCGGGCGGGGGCGTTCGCGCGGAACCGGGTGCTGGCGGGCGGGCTGCTCTTCGTGGTCGGATTCGGAGCGGTCTTCGTCACCATGGGGGTGATCGCCGCTTCGGTCGGCCGGCTGCTGCGCGACCATCAGCGGGTGCTGGAGATCGGCGGCGGCGTCCTCATGATCGTCTTCGCGCTGGCGCTGCTCGGCCTGGTGCCGGCGATGCAGCGGGAGGTGCGCAGCCGCTGGCTGCCGGCCGCCGGGGTCGCCGGCGCGCCGATCTTCGGGGCGGTCTTCGCCCTCTCCTGGATCCCCTGCATCGGCCCCACCATCGGGGCGGTGCTCGCACTCGGCACGCTCGGCGGCGACCCCGGCCGGGCCGCGGTGCTCGCGGCCGCGTACAGCCTCGGGTTGGGGCTGCCGTTCATCCTGTTCGGGCTCGGCTTCCGGTGGATGCTCGGCGCCGTGGCGGCGATCCGCCGCCACACCGTCTGGATCACCCGGGCCGGCGCGGTGCTGCTGGCGGTGATCGGGCTCGCGCTGCTCACCGGCGCCTGGGACGAGTTCATCCTGTGGCTGCGCGGCGCCATCGTCGGCTTCGAGGTGATCATCTGATGGCGGCCGAGGTCACCCGCCCCCACCCGCTACTCGCCTGGCTGCGCAACGGCTGGCGCCAGCTCACCAGCATGCGGACCGCGCTGGTGCTGCTCTTCCTGCTCGCGCTCGCGGCGATCCCGGGGTCGATCCTGCCGCAGCGGACGGTCAACATCGACAACGTCAACGCGTACATCCGGGAAAATCCGGAGCTGGCGCCGCTGCTGGACCGGCTGGGGTTCTTCGACGTCTTCGCCTCCCCCTGGTTCTCCGCGATCTACCTGCTGCTCTTCGTGTCGCTGGTGGGGTGCATCGTGCCCCGGCTGTGGCACCACCTGCGCGCGCTGCGGCGGCCGCTGGTGGCCGCACCGAAGCGGCTCGACCGGCTGCCGCAGCACCAGGCCGGGCTGAGCAGCGACGGCGCGCCCGCCGACGTCGCCGACGACCTGCGCCGCACCCTGCGCCGGCGGCGGTGGCGCGCCACGGTACGCCAGCACGACGACGGGTCGGCCACGGTCACCGCCGAAAAGGGATACCTGAAGGAGTCCGGCAACATCCTGATGCACCTGGCCATGGTGGCGGTGCTGATCGGGGTGGCGCTCGGCTCCGCGTACGGCTGGCACGGCAACCGGCTGGTGGTGGCGGGGCCGCTGTCCGAGTCCGGCTTCTGCAACACCCTGTCGCAGTACGACGAGTTCGGGCTCGGCACCCGGGTCGACGGCACCGCGCTGCCCGGGTTCTGCTTCGCGCTCGACGACTTCGAAGCCGAGTTCACCGAGGAGGGCCTGCCCACCTCGTTCCTGGCCCACGCCGAGGTCACCGAGGAGGGCGCGGCGCCGCGGCCGGTGGAGTTCACCGTCAACTCGCCGCTGCGGCTCGACGGCGCCGGGGTCTACCTGCTCGGCCACGGCCAGGCGCTGATCCTGCGCTACACCGACCAGTACGGCGAGTCCCAGACCATCACCTCCCCGTTCCTGCCGATCGACCCGATGGGTACGGCGGAAGGGCTGGTGGTCTTCCCCGACGCCAACGTCGGCCCGGACGGCGAGCGGGACCCGTCGCAGCAGATCGGCTTCGAAGGGCTCTACCTGCCGACCGCGCCGGAGGGCGCGCCGGTGGTGGTCGGCTCGGCCCACCCAGAAGAACGCGACCCACAGGTGATGCTGCTGCCGTACCGCGGCGACCTGGGCCTCGACGACGGGGTGCCGCAGTCGGTGTGGGCGCTCAGCGCCGACCAGCTCGCCAGCGGCGCGCTGACGCAGGCCGGGGACCCCGAGTTCATCGGGCTCGGGGAGACGATGACCCTCGATGACGGCACCACCATCGAGTTCCTCGGCACCGAACGGTGGATCACGGTCTCGGTCCGGTCTGACCCCGGCCACCCGGTGGTGCTGACCGGCGTCGGGCTGCTGATCGCCGGGCTGATCCCGTCGTTGCTGGGCAAGCGGCGGCGGGTCTGGTTCCGGGTCCGCGCGAGTGATGACGATCACGGGCGTAGCCTGGTCGAGGCTGGTGGGCTGCCCCGTTCGGACTACCCCGGTTTCGCCGAGGAGTTCCGGGCGCTGATCGAGGCGGCGCCGTGCCGCGCCGCCGACCCGACCCCGGCGGGCGCCGGAAGGAGTAGGTAATGGCCACACTCTCCGATGACCTGTGGCTGGTCACGATCGTCGCCTACCTGGTCGCGATGCTCGCCTACGCGGCGGAGTACGCGTTCGTGAACCGTCCGACCCGGGCCGGCTCCGCCTCGCTGCGCCAGATCTTCTCGATGCGGCAGGCCCCGGAGCTGGCCGGCGTGTCGGTCGGCGCGGCCGGCGCGCCGCCGCCGGACCCCGGCCTGCCCACTGGCCCGCCCGCCGAGGATGAGTCACCGACCGGGTGGCGGGCGCTCGGCCGGTTCAGCTGGGTGGCGCTCGGCCTCCTGGTGGTGGCCGCGCTCGCGCACCTGGCCACCACCGTCACCCGCGGGCTCGCCGCCGAGCGGTTGCCGTTCGCCAACATGTACGAGTACGCGCTCAGCGCCACCCTGATCGCGGTGGTCGCCTGGTTCGTGATCCTCTTCCGGCACCCGGGCATCCGGCACCTGAGTCTCTACCTCGCGCTCGTCAACGTGCTGCTGATCGGCGCCGCCGGGGTGATCGCCTACACCCCGGTCGAGCCGTTGATGCCGGCGCTGGACTCGCACTGGTTCGCCATCCACATCGCGGCGGCCGCGTTCGCCTCGGCCGCCTTCCTGATCGGCTTCGTGACGACGCTGATGTATCTGCTCCGCCGCGGGTACGAGAACGGCCGGCGCGGCTTCCCGTTCACGCTCGCCGCCCGGATCCCCACGGCCGCGACGGTGGAGCGGCTCAGCTTCGGGATGCACGCCTTCGGCTTCCCGATCTGGACCTTCGCGGTGGCGGCCGGGGCGATCTGGGCCGAGGCGTCCTGGGGCCGCTACTGGGGCTGGGACCCCAAAGAGACCTGGGCGTTCATCACCTGGGTGATCTACGCCGCGTACCTGCACGGCCGGGCCACCCCGAGCGTCAAGCGGACGGTCGTCGCCGGGCTGGCGATCCTCGGCTTCCTCACCCTGATGATGAACCTGTTCGGCGTGAACCTCGGCTTCGAGAGTCTCCACTCGTACGCCTGAGCCGGTTCACTCCGGCGCAGCCAGCTCCCCCAGTTGCACCGGGTGGGCGATCGGCCGCCGGGCGAAGGTCACCAGGTCGGCGGCGCTCAACGCTCGCCCCGACAGGTCGGCGGTGAGCGCCGCGGTCGGGTAACCGCAGACCCGACCCTGGCACCACCCCATGCCGGGCCGGCACAGCCCCTTCACCGCGCGGGCATCGGTGGCGCCGAGGCTGGTAACCGCCGCCCGCACCGCCGACACCGGAACCTCCTCGCAACGGCACAGCAACGTCTCGTCGGCCAGCCAGGAAAGCCACCCCGCTGGCGGGGCGTGCACCCGGTGCATCAACGCCGCGAACCGGCGGTGCGCCGACCGGGCAGCCAGCAGCCGGTCCAGCTCCGGCTCGGGCATCGGCGCCGGCCGGCCGGCCGCGATCGCCGCCACCGCCCCGATCAGCCGGCCCTCCACCAGCGCCAACTCGGCCCCGCCGACTCCGGTCACCTCGCCCGCCGCGTACACCCCGGGCACTGTGGTGCGGCCGGCGATGTCCACCGTCAACACCAGACTGCCGTCCACATCGAGCTGCGTCGCGCAGCCCAGCGCCAGCGGCAGCTCCAGCTGCGGGGTGAAGCCGTAGCCGACCGCCACCGCGTCACACTCGACCGGCCGCCGGCTGCCCTCGACCGGCCGGCCCCGCCGGTCCAGCCGGGCCACCGCCACACTGGCGACCGCGCCCGAGCCGTACGCGGCGACCACCGCGTGCCGGGTCCGGTACGGCACCCGATGCCGGGCCAGCGTGGCCGCGTACCCGGCAGCTTCGGCAAGCTTGCCGGCGGCGAGCGCACCCGGGCGCCGGGCGTACCGCAGCGGCGCCCCGGCCTCGTACACCCCGGCCACCTGGACCCCGGCACTGAGCAGGCCGGCGGCGACCGGCAGCAGGAACGGGCCGGCGCCGGCGACCACCACCCGGGAGCCGACCGCCACCCCGGAACCTTTCAGCAACGCCTGCGCCGCCCCGGGCGTCACCACACCGGGCAGCTCCCAGCCCGGAAACGGCAACGACCGGTCGTACGCGCCGGTGGCGATCACAACCCGGGCGGCGGTGACCGGCGGGCCGCCCTCCTGCTGCAGCGTAAAACCATCCGGATCGGACTCCACGAACCACACCGCAGCGCCGGGCCGGTACTCGACCTGCCAGCTGAGCAGGCTCGCGCGCAGCGCCGAGAAGGTGTCCCAGGACCGGTGCCCGTGACCGGAGTCGTCCTGGTGGCGCCAGTACTGCCCGCCCAGGCGCGGCGCCGAATCGAGCAACGCCACCCGGCACCCCGCGCGGGCCGCGGTGACGGCGGCGGCGAGCCCGGCCGGCCCGCCGCCCACGACCGCGAGGTCATACCGCATCGCCCACCCCCTGCTGGGTAGCGACCCGTAGCTGCGGCCGGGCCGGGACCAGGCACGCCCGCTGGTTGGCCACGCCGTCGATAGTGACCAGGCAGTCGTAGCAGACCCCGATGCCGCAGAACAGGCCACGCGGCGCGCCCTCGACCCGGCTGGTCCGCCAGCTACGCACACCGGCCGCCCACAACGCCGCCGCGACGGTCTGCCCGGGGGTCGCCGGCACCGGCTCACCATCGAACCAGATCGAGAACGACGGCTCGCCGGGCTGACGGGTCCTACTCACCTGTCGACGGTAACCCGCCCTATCGTGGTCCGGTGACCGCCATCCGGACCGGAGCACCCGCTCCCAGCGTCGAGCAGCTGGTCACCGCCGTCGCTGACACGGTCCGGGATAGTTACGACCTCCGACCATCGGACGTCCGCCACCTGCCGACGGGCACATCGACTGTCAACTTTCTCGTCACTGAGAGCTCCGGTGGCCGCTGGTTCGCCAAGCTCTACCGCGACCGGGCCGCCCTGCCACGGGAGCGGGACGCCATCACCCTGGCGGAGTACGCCCGGGCGGGCCACGTGCCGGTGCCGGCCGTCCGCCGTACCTGCGGGGGCGAGCTCGTCAACGATGCCGGGCGGCTACTGATGTCGTTGTGGGAGTACGTCGCCGACGCCGAGACCGCCGAAGCCGGCCTCGCCGGCGGCCGCTGGTCCGCGGTCGGCACCGTGCTCGGCAGGCTTCACCGGCGGCTTGCGGAGCACCCGGCAGCCACGCCTGCCCTGCGGCCCGCATCCCGCGTGCGCAACCTAGCTCGCAGCCGTATCCACTTCGACCGGCTGATCAACGAGTACGGTCGCCGGGGCGCCCTCGACCCGTTCGAGGCTTGGGCGTTGGACGCAGCCAGGCAGCGGCGGGCCCTATTGGACCGCGTCGCCGCCATCCTGGCGCGCCTACCCATGCTGACCGGGCAGGTCGTGCATGGTGATCTCGCCGCTCCGAACCTGATGCTGCGCGGCGACGAGGTCGCGGCGGTCATCGACTTCCTGCCGCCGACGCCACGGTACGTGTCATGGGAGATCGCCCGGATCGGCTGCGACCCGCGGACCATCCTGCTCGGCGACGAGTGGATCACCGGACTCCCCGACCTCCTCGCCGCCTACCGGGAGGAGCACCCCGCCGCCCGGCTCGACGACCTCCTCGCCACCGTCGCCGTCGGCTGCGCCTACACGCTCGCGTCGAGCTACCCGCTCGCGGAACCCCTGGACAACCCGGGGGCGGTCGACGCCTCCCTGCAGGCGTACGGGCGGGCCCGGCATCAGGCCGCGCTGCTGCTGCTGGAGCGGCTCGATGAGGCCGAGGAGGTGCTGCGAAGCTCCACCGTCCTTTGATCAAGGTGACTGGGTGGCTGCTATAGCAGCCACCCAGTCACCTTGATCACGGGCTGAGGTGCGGGTGACGGCGGGCGCGGCGCGGGTGGGCGGCGGGCGGGTCAGGTGAAGCGAGCGGGGGCGAACGGGGTCGGGTCGATCGGCGGGTCGGCGCCGGTGAGCTGGGCGGCGATCAGCTCGCCGGTGGCGGGGGCCAGGCCGATCCCGGCGCCCTCGTGACCGGTGGCGTGCCACAGGCCCGCCACCGTCGGGTCCGGACCGATCATCGGCAGGTGGTCCGGCGAGTAGGGCCGCCAGCCCCGGTACGCCCGCAGCACCCGCACCCGGGTCAGGAACGGGAAGAGCGCCGCCGCCTGGCGGGCCAGCCGGCGCAGCACCGGCAGCGGCACGCCGGCCCCGGTCCAGGTCCGTTCCCGGCTGGCCCCGATCAGGACGGTGCCGGCCCGGGTCGCCTCGACCACCGCCGAGCTCTGCAGACCCGCTTCGTCGCTGGCGACGTCGCCGACGTACTCCGCCGCGTAGACCTTACGGCGGATCGGTGGCGGCTGGCCCGGAGCGGCGAGCGCCTCGGTGACCAGGATGAAGCCGCGGCGCGGGCTGACCGGCAGTCGGGTGTCGACGGTGGCGGCGACCTCCGCGGCCGAAACCCCGGCGGCGTTCACCACCGCCGTGGCGGGGATCCGCCGGCCGCCGTCGAGCCGGACCCCGGTGACGCCGGCCGGGCCGGTCTCCACAGTCTGCACCCGGGCGCCGAAGTGCAGGTCGGTGCCGCTGGCGGCGAGCAGTCGGGCGGTGGCGTAGACCGGCTGCACCTGGGCATCCTGCGGATAGTAGGCGCCACCGGACAGGCCCGGGCCCAGCCGGGGCTCATAGTCCGGCAGCTGCGCCGGGGTCAGCTCCACCGCGGTCACCCCGGCGCGCCGCTGGGTCTCGACCAGCGCACCGAGCCGGTCGAGGGTGGCTGGGTCGGCGGCGACCATCAGCCCACCCTTGGGCTCCAGTTCGATCGTCTCCGGGCCGAGCGCGGCGCCGACCTCCTCCCACAGGTCGCGGGAGCGCAGCGCCAGCGTCAGCTCCGGGCCGGGCGACTTGTCGGAGAGCAGCAGGTTGCCCTCCCCGGCGGAGCTGGTCCCGGCCGCGACCGAGACCGCCTCCAGCACCGTCACCCGGGCACCCGCACGGGAAAGATAGTAGGCGCAGGCGGCCCCGATGATGCCGGCGCCGACGACCACCACGTCGGGGTGGCCGGTCACAGCGTAAACCCCGCCGGGAAGGGATCTTCCGGGTCGAGCAGGTACTGGGCGGTGCCGGTGAGCCAGGCTCGACCGGTCACCTCCGGCACTACCGCGGCCACACCGGCCACTGTGGTCTCCTCGACCAGCCGGCCGACGAAGTGGGTGCCGATTATCGACTCGTTCCGGAACTCCGCGCCGATCGCCAGCTCGCCGCGGCCCCACAGCTGCGCCATCCGGGCCGAGGTGCCGGTGCCGCAGGGGGACCGGTCGAACCAGCCCGGCTCGATCACCATCGCGTGCCGGGAATGGCGGGCGTCGGAGCCGGGCGCGGCGAGGTAGACGCCGTGGCAGGGCAGGCCGGGCGGGGCGGCGGGGTGGTGCGGCGAGTCTTCCCGGTCGACCGCCGCCATGATCGCCTGCCCGGCGGCGAGCAGCCGGGGCCGGTCGGCCGGTGTGACCGGCAGCCCCAACTCGGCCAACTCCACAATGGCGTAGAAGTTGCCGCCGTACGCCAGGTCGTAGCGGACCTCGCCGAGGTCGGGCACGGTCACGGTGGCGTCCCGCCGCACCGGGTAGGCGGCGACATTGCGGATGGTCACGCCGGTGGCGGCGCCGTCGTCGCGGACCGCCACCTCGGCGGTGACCAGCCCGGCCGGGGTGTCGAGCCGGACCGTGGTGGTCGGCGAGGTCACCGGCACCATGCCGGTCTCCACCAGCACCGTGGCGACGCCGATCGTGCCGTGACCGCACATCGGCAGGAACCCCGACACCTCGATGAAGAGCACGCCGTAGTCGGCGTCGGGGCGGGTCGGCGGCTGCAACACCGCCCCGGACATCGCCGCGTGACCGCGCGGTTCGCACATCAGCAGGGTCCGCAGCTGGTCAAGCTCCGCGATGGCGTACCCGCGGCGGTCGGCCATGGTGGCCCCCGGCAGCGCCCCCACGCCTCCGGTGATCACCCGGGTGGGCATCCCCTCGGTGTGGGAGTCGACCGCGTGGAAGACGTGCCGGGAACGCACCGGTCAATCCTTTCGCGCGTACGCGACCGCGCGGCGTACCTCGGCCGCCGCAGCCGCCGACAGTGGCGAACGGGGTGGCCGGCAGCCACCGCCGAACCGGTCGACCTCGTCCATCGCCAGCTTGATCGCCTGCACGAACTCGGTGCGGGAGTCCCAGCGCAGCAGCGGATGCAGGCGCCGGTAGCCGGGTAGGGCAGTGGTCAGATCCCCGGCGCGCGCGGCCCGCCACAGCTCCCCGCACGGCTCCGGCAGGGCGTTGGGGATGCCGGCGATCCAGCCGACCGCCCCGGCCAGCGCCAGCTCCAGCACGACATCGTCGGAGCCGACGATCAGATCCAGCCCGGGCGCGCGTTCGGCCAACTCGTAGCCGCGGCGAACGTCACCGGAGAACTCCTTGACCGCCACGATCAGGCCGGCATCATAGAGCTGGCCGAGCAACTCCGGCGTGAGGTCCACTTTGGTGTCAATGGGGTTGTTGTAGGCCACCACCGGCAGCCCCACCGCGGCGACCGCCGCGAAGTGCGCCCGCACCGTCGACGGGTCGGCCCGGTACGCGTTCGGGGGCAGCGCCATCACCGCCGGGCAGCCCAGCTCGGCGGCGAACTCGGCCCAGCTCGCCGCCTCCCGGGCACCGTACGCGGAGACGCCGGGCACCACCGCGAAGCCGGGTGGCGCGGCGGCGACCGCGGTCCGCAGCACCTCGGCGCGTTCGGCCTCGGAGAGGACTTGATACTCCCCCAGCGAGCCGTTCGGGACCACGCCGTCGCAGCCGGCCTCGGCCAGCCAGCGGACGTGCGCGGCGTAGCCGTCGTAGTCGACCCGATCGTCGTCGGCGAATGGCAGGGCGGTGGCGACCAGCAGTCCGTGCCAGGCAGGGTTGCTCACCCCTGCACGGTAACCGGGTGCGGCCGGGCGGGCCAGGGGCCGCTGAGCCACCCGACCCAGCGAAACACCCTCAAAGCTGACATATCTGTCATAGCATCGCGGAGAGACGGCGCCGCGCAGCGGCACAGCACACGGAGGTGGCCACGGTGATGAACAGCCGCAGGCGCGGTTACGACCTGCAAGAGATGTGGGCGGCCAATGTGGCCCCCTGGATGATGGCGGCCCGCCACGGGGCCGGCCACATGCGGCACACCGCCGCCCGGGAACGGATGCGGGCCCGCGGCCGGATGCGTGCCCACTCGATGCGGCAACGGCGCCGCCGCTGGTTGCTGATCGCTGGCGCGGGGATAGTGATGGTCGGCATCGCCGGCGCGGCGGCAGCGATGCAGGCGCAGCAGCGGCGGAGCGCGGATGAGCAGTACCCGCAGGGTCGATTCGCACCGGCCGGGGCCGGCCCCGGCCGGCCGGGCGAACACCGGCCACCGGCGCACCATCAGTCGCAGGCACAGCAGGAGCAGGCCCAGCAGCAGCCGGCGGCGCCCACCTCGGGGACGGCCGCGAGCCGGCGCGGCACTCCGCAGTAGATGCTCCGGCCCCATGGCGCCGGTCTCCACCACCGGACCGGCGCCATGGGATGCCGGGAGGTCACCGGCTCCGGCTCAGATCCGCGCGAGAGCTGCCCGCAACGGATCCAGCCCCAGCCCGCCCAGATCCAGGGCTGTGCGGTGGAACGCCTTAAGGTCGAACGCGTCCCCGTGCCGAGCCCTGGCGTCCTCCCGAGCCTGCAACCAGATCCGTTCGCCCACCTTGTAGGAGGGCGCCTGGCCGGGCCAGCCGAGGTAGCGGTTGAGCTCGAAGCGGAGGTTTTCGTCCGGCACCCGGCAGTGCCCCCGCATGAACTCCCAACCCAACTCCGGGGTCCACCGCTCGCCCGGGTGGAAGCCGAACGGGTTGCCGACCGGAATCTCCAACTCCAGATGCATGCCGATGTCGACGATCACCCGGGCCGCGCGCATCGCCTGGGCGTCGAGCATGCCCAACCGGTCGCCCGGGTCAGCGAGGTAGCCCAGCTCGTCCATCAGCCGCTCCGCGTAGAGCGCCCACCCTTCGGCGTGCCCGGAGGTACGCGCGATCAGCCGCTGCCACCGGTTGAGGTGCCCGGAGCGGTAGCTGGTCTGGGCGATCTGCAGATGGTGGCCGGGCACGCCCTCGTGGTAGACCGTGGTCACCTCCCGCCAGGTGGAGAAGGTGTCCACTCCAGAAGGAACCGCCCACCACATCCGACCCGGGCGGCTGAAATCCTCGCTGGGGCCGGTGTAATAGATCGCACCGTCGCTAGTCGGGGCGATGCAGCACTCGATCTGTCGGACCGGCTCCGGGATGTCGAAGTGGGTGTCCATCAGCTCGGCGACGGTCCGGTCGGCGAGGTGCTGCATCCACTCCCGGAACTCCTCCTTGCCGGCGATGGTGCGGGACGGGTCGGCGTCCAGCACCGCCACCGCGTCGTCTACCTGGGCGCCGGCCCCGGCGATCTGCTCGGCCAGCCCCACCATCTCAAGCTCCAGCCGGTGCAGCTCGTTGAAGCCCCAGGCGTAGGTCTCCTCCAGGTCGATGGTGGCGCCGAGGAAGTAACGCGAGGCGAGCTGGTAACGCTCTCGGCCCACCGCCTGCTTGGCACCGCCCAACGGGGCCAGCTCGGCCCGCAGGAACTGCCCGAACTCGGTGGTGGCCTGGCGCGCGTCCTCGGCTCCCCGCCACAACTGCGCGGTGAGCGAGTCGGGCAGCTCGGCGGCGGCGGCCACCCGGCGGACCAACCCTGGCCAGAAGTCGTCCCCGGCCGGGTCGGTCCAGCTGTCGCACTGCTTGGCCACCTCCAGGATCTGCCGCTGCGCGGCGACGTGACCCTGCTCCGCAGAGGTCCACAGAGTACGCTGGAAGTCACGCAACGCCGCTGGCACCGAAGCCAGCCGGGCGGCGATGTTGCTCGCCGCCGCTTCGCCAACGACCGGCATCAGATCGAAGACCATCCGGGTGTCATGCAGCCCGCTGGTGAGCACATTGAGCTCGCTGGTGGTCTCACCCGCGTCGTAATGGGCGACGCTCAGCTCCAGCCGCTCCAGCATCGCTTCCTGCGCCACCCGTTCCGGTTCGTCCTGCGGCGACAACCCGGTCAGCTCCCGCAACGTCCGGCGGTCGTGGTCGGCCCGCGCGGCGTACCCGTCAAGGCTAAGGTCGGTGAGCCGGTCGTCATAGCCAGCAATGCCGATGAACGTGGCGGACGTGGGGTCGAGCGCCGCCAACTCATCGACGTACCGGTCAGCCAGGTCGTGAATCTGTCCCATCCGGTGACCGTACCCGAATCGGGCGTTCCGAGCAGGCACCGAACGGCCTAGGATCGCACTATGCCGGCGCGGACCCAGGCCTACGCGGCGATCGTGCTGGCCGGCGGCGCCGGCCAGCGGTTCGGTGGCCCAGCAAAACCGATGGCGCCGGTGGCGGGTACGCCGATGTTGGCCCGGGTGCTGGGCGCGGTAGCCGACGCCGACCCGTTGATCGTGGTAGGTCCGGCCGGACTGCCGGCCCCACCGGACACTGTGTTCGTTCACGAGCGGCCGGCGGGCGGCGGACCGGCCGCGGCCACCGCCGCGGGCCTGGCCGAGCTGCCCGCCGACGCCGGCTTCGTCGCGCTGCTCGCGGCGGATCTGCCGCTGCTCACCCGCGCGGCGGTCGACCGACTTCGGCGCGCCACCACCGATGCGTACGACGGGGCGGTCTACGTCGACGACGGTGGCCAGCGGCAGTGGCTCTGCGGACTCTGGCGGGTGACCGCGCTGCGGGCGGCCCGGTCCGCGCTGCCGGAAAAGCTGACCGGCACGCCGTTGCGGCGACTCCTCGCGCCGCTGCGGGTCGCCGAGGTCACCGCCCCCGGGCACGAACCCCCACCGTGGTGGGACTGCGACACTGAGGCTGACCGGAGACGAGCGGAGGAGTTGGCGAATGTCGAACCCGCGGACGGAGCCGGGCCAGCCGGCTGAACCGGACCCGTTGGCCGAATGGATGGACGCGGCCAGCCAGGCGCTGGGGCTGACCGCCGACTCTCCCGACGCCCAACAGCGGCGGCTACTGCTGGCGGTGGCCCGGGATGTGGCGCACGCGGTGGCCCGCCCGGCCGCGCCGCTGTCGACTTTTCTGCTGGGGGTCGCGGTGGGGCGGGGGGCCGACCCGGAGCAGGCCGCCGCCGCCCTCGCCGGGCTGGCCCGGGACTGGCCAGACCAGCCGGCCCCGGACGAAGAGTGACTCCTGCGAGGCTGGTAGCCAAATGTCTGGTTTGTGAGTCAGATTCCCGCCGCTCCCGGCAGCAACCGCACCCGCAGGGGTTACTGTGAGCGCGAGGACCAAGGGGGAGCGATGTTGCTAGAAGCCAATCCAGACACCGCGGACCTTCGGGAGAAAGTTTCGCGCGCATGGCAGGAATTCGCCCGGGCACTCGCCGACGTGCTGGCAGAGCTGCCCGCTGACGCGTACCTCGACCTCACCCTCGACCCGACCGCCTCCGGCACCGGCGACGCCAGTTACACCGTCAGCGTCACGGTCGCCGACGACGGCAGCCTCGCGGCGCGGGCGGTCGGCAACGGATCGCTGCCCGAGAGCTTCCGGCTGAACCGCGCCGCCATCGCCGATCTGGTTGCGCTCGGCTGGTCCCCACCCGGGGTGGAGCCGGGCTCGGGCGACCAGTTCGGCATCACCACCCCGATCGCCGAGGCGCCCCGGCTGGCCACTGTGCTCTGCCGCACCATGCGGGACATCTACGGCGCCCCGCACCCGGCCTTCCTGGTCTACTGGAGCCACGACGCGGCGCAGCAGCCGCTCAGCATCGCCCCGCTGGGCAGCGCCCGCGCGGCCTTGTTTCCGGGGGCGCCGCCGACCAACCCGGCGACCGCGCCAATTCCGGACGGGCCGGAGCTGCACGACGCCATGCTCCTGCGCGAGCAGGTCCACGAGGTGGTGGCGGCGATGCAACGCACCACCCCGGACCAGCTGATCGCCGATGGCGACGGCGACATCGGTATCCGTGCCGGCACCGCCATGGTCTTCGTCAAGGTCCGGGACAACCCACCGCTGGTCGATGTCTTCTCGCCCATCCTGACCGAGATCAAACCTTCCGAGCAGCTCTACGGCCGGCTCTCCGAACTCACCAACCGGATGCCGGTCGGCCGGCTGTACTGCGCCAACGAGACGGTCTGGGCGTCGGTGCCGGTCTTTGGTCGCAACTTCCAGCCGAGCCATCTGGTGCTGGCGGTGCAGGTGATGACCGGCCTCGCCGACGAGCTCGACGACCGGTTGCAGGGCGAGTTCGGTGGCCGGCGATTCTTCGCCGAGGACGATCACCCGACCCGCGACAGCGAGCACTTCAGCACCGGTATGTACCTCTAGGTCTTGCCCCGGCCATCGGCCGCACTCGGCTCGGTGGGCCGATTGCGCTGTGCCCCTATTGGTTCCCGCCGAAGGGGGCCGCCGCCGGGTCGGCCGTGGCCAGCCGGGAGAGCACGATCGTGCTCCGGCTGGAGGAGATGAACGGTTCGGCGCGGAGCCGCTCCAGCGCCCGTTCCAGGTGCCCGATGTCCGCCGCTCGCAGATGGACCAGGGCGTCCGCCTCGCCGGAGACGGTGTACGCCGCGACCACCTCCGGGTGCCGGGCGGCGGCCTGGGCGATCTGCCCCGGGGAGGTCCGGCCGACGCAGAACAGTTCGACGAACGCCTCGGTCGACCAACCGACCGCCTCCGGGTCGACCACCGCGGTGAAGCCCTTCAGCACACCGGTCGCCCGGAGCCGGTCGACCCGCCGTTTCACCGCTGGCGCCGAGAGGGAAACCTCGGCGCCGATCTCCGCGTAGGAGGCGCGACCATCGGCCAACAACGACGCAACGATTCGCTTGTCTAGCTCATCCATGGCGCAGCATCCTGCCTCCGTAACGCAATGCTTGGCGCTGTTTCCATTGTCAACGAGTATCTACGCTTGGTATTCATGACGCACCCCCGCAGCCGGGCCTACCTCCTCTGCCCGCCCACGTACTTCGAGGTGAACTACCGCATCAATCCGTGGATGGACCCGACCACGCCGGTCGACACCGAGCTGGCGGGTAAGCAGTGGCAGCGGCTTCGGGAGACGCTCGCCGAACTCGGCCACACCATCCACGAGCTGCCCCCGGCGCCGGACCTGCCGGACATGGTCTACGCCGCCAACGGCGGGTTCGTGCTGGACGGCATCGCGTACGGGGCGAGGTTCCGGCACCCGCAGCGCGCCGCCGAGGCCGACCACCATCTGCGCTGGTACGAGCAGCAGGGGTGGCGCACTCACCAGCCGGCCGAGGTGAACGAGGGCGAGGGCGACTTCGCCTGGACCGGTGAGGTGATCCTCGCCGGGTACGGGTTCCGTACCGACCCGGCCGCTCACCGCGAGGTCCAGGAGGTCTTCGGGCGCCCGGTGCTCTCGCTGCAGCTGGTGGACCCCCGTTTCTACCACCTCGACACGGCGCTGGCGGTGCTTCGCGAGGGCGACGCCGCGCAGCTGGCGTACTATCCGGGCGCCTTCTCCCCCGGCTCGCAGCGGGTCCTGCACCGGTTGTTCCCGAACGCGGTCGTCGCCGACGAGGTCGACGCCGCCGCGTTCGGGCTCAATCTGGTCAGCGACGGCGAGCGGGTGGTGCTCAACGCCGAGGCCAGCGGGATGGCCGCGAAGTTGGCCGCCGCCGGATACCAACCAATGCCGGTCGAACTCTCGGAGCTCAAGAAGGGCGGCGGCAGCGTCAAGTGCTGCATCCTGGAGCTGCGTCGCTGACCTCGCCGTTACCCGAGCGTGCCCAACTCCTGGACCACCAGGTTGGCGGTGGTCGGACCGTCTGACTCCACTCGGCGCAGGAACCACTTCTGGGTGGGGGTGCGGTTCTGGTTGAACTGCCACCGCCCGCGCGGGCTGTCGACCAGCCCGACCTCGCCCAGCGCCAGGTTGATCTGCCGTGGGCTCGGGTCGCCGTCGGTGCGCCGGATCGCCGCGTCCAGGACCAACGCCGCGTCGTACCCGGCCACCGCGAAGCTGCTCGGCGGCCCGTGCTCGGCCCGGTAGCGGGTGGCGAACGTGCGGTTGGCGCCGCCCCGCAGTTCGGGGGCGTAGTTCGCGGCGGTGTGGACGCCGATCAGGTCGTCGCCGTACTCGGCGAGCACCGCCCCCTCGGTCAGGTGGCCCGGGGCGTAGAGCTCGGTCGGGTCGAACCCGGCGGCCAGGTACTGACCGACGAACTCGACCGCCGCGGCGCCCGCGTACGCTGCGAACGTCGCCGCCGGCGCCTGCTGCGCCAGCTGGGAGAGCGCGTCGTCGAAGTAGTCCTCGTCGGGCTGGCGCTCCTCCTCGGTGAAGATCGGCTCGGCCAGCCGGTCGCTCGCCTGCGCTTCGGCGAACGCCTCCTGCAGGCCGGCTACCGCCTCCCGACCGAACGGGTCGTCCTGCGCCACCACCGACACCGGGCCGGTCACCGCCTGCACCAGGTGCCGGCCGAGCGCCAGCCCGGGTTCGTCGTTCACATAGGAGGTACGCCAGATGTAGGGCACCCCGGTCAACTCCAGCGGGGATGCGTGGGCGCTGAGTAACGGGGTATGTGCCCGTTCCACATCCGCGCTGATCGCCAGCAGCGCCGCCGAGTCGACCACCCCGACGATGGCGTTGACCTCCGCGTCCACCAACCGTTCCAGGGCGTCGGCGGTGGCTTCTGGGGAGCCTCCTTCGTCTTCTTCCTGCTCCGTGACCGGGTGGCCACCCAGCCGCCCGTCGGTGGTGCTCAGATAGCCACGGAAACCGTTCCTGATCTCATCGCCGATTTGCCGGTAGCCGCCGGTAGCGGGTAACAGCAGTCCAATTCGTACCGGTGTCTCGACGGTGCCGGCGGTGTCGTCGCCGGCTCCGTTCTGGGCGCAGGCCGATGCCAGCCCGATCGTGCCCATCGCACCGAAGAGTTGCAGCGCCCGGCGCCGGTGGATCCCGGACACAGCCTCTCCTTCCCAGCGTCGCCCACCCGGGGCGGCCGCCTACCAGAGGACAGGGCCGCGCCGGTCGGCGACGACCCGACCAACCACGACCACGGCGCAGCAACCCCCGCGCGCAACGTGAATGGACTTCGCTGTTCTACCGTGCCGAACCGGTCACCGTCAATAACGTCCGGTATCCCGGCGCTGCCCACTGGCTGCCGCGGGGAAGCCACCCGACCGGCTCGGTGAGTATCATCGAACCGATGACCGACGCACAGCAGCCCCAGAACGCCGAGGCGCACGACGCCGAAGCGCAGGACGCCACCGCCCGCACCGTCGTCGTGGTCGGCCCCGATGGCCAGCCGGTCGGCACCATGCAGGTGCCGGAGGAGAGCGACGGCGCCACCGAGAGCACCCGCGAAGACCCGGCGAAGCTGGTGGAACAACCAGCCAAGGTGATGCGGATCGGCAGCATGATCAAGCAGCTGCTGGAGGAGGTCCGCGCCGCCCCGCTGGACGAAGCGGGTCGCGCGCGCCTCAAAGAGATCCACCACCGCTCGATCGTCGAGCTGGAGGACGGGTTGGCGCCGGAGCTGCGGCAGGAGCTGGATCGGCTGTCGCTGCCGTTCACCGAAGATGGCGCGCCCAGCGAGCCGGAGCTCCGGGTCGCTCAGGCTCAGCTGGTGGGCTGGTTGGAGGGCCTGTTCCACGGCATCCAGGCGGCGTTGGTGGCGCAGCAGATGGCGGCCCGGTCACAGCTCGACCAGATGCGCGGGCGGCCGGCGCTGCCAGCCGGCGCGATGCCGGGGATGCCGGGGATGCCAGGTCAGCCCGCTGCGCCGGGCGACGACCGCCACCCCGGCCAGTATCTCTAACCGCTCAGCCGGCCAGCGCCGGGGCGGCGGTGAGCACTCCGCTGGCCACCAACGCCGCCAGCACTATCCGCCGAAAGCTGCCGGTGGGTAGTCGCCGGAAGAGCAGGTTGCCCAGCCACCAGCCGGCGACCGCCGCCGGGACCCCGACCAGCCCGACCTGCGCGGCGGCGCCGGTCAGCTGACCGGCGAGTGCGAAGCCGACCAGGCTCAACACCCCGGTGCCGGTGAAGACCGCCGCCAGCGTGGCCCGGAACTCCCGGGGCGCCATCTCCATCCCGGCGAAGGCGGCGACCAGCGGCGGACCATTCGTCCCGGTGGAGGTGGAGAGGCTGCCGGCGAACACCCCGACCGCCACCGCCACCGGCCAGCCACCGGCGATCCGCAGCCCCCGCCAGATCAACACGGCGCACCCGACGACCGCGGCCCCGATCAGCACCAGCAGCACCCGCTCCGGGGCCTGGGCGAGCACCAGCAGGCCCAGCGGCATCCCCGCCGCCGAGGCGCCGATCAGCGGCAGCGCCAGCCGCCACCGGGCGTACCGCCGCTCGGTCAGCGCCACCATGATCGACATCAGCATGCCGGCGATGCCCACCGCCACCACCGCCGTACGCGGATCGTTCGTCAACGCCAGCAACGGCACCGCCACCAGGGCGAAACCGAAGCCGGTCACCGCCTGCACCGCCGCCGCCAGCAGCACGATCGCGAACCCCGTCAGCAGCAACGGCACCATGGGCACCGAGTATGCCGGCGCCAGCGGTAGGCTCGCACCGTGACGAACGGCACTACCGACCGGCTGACCCATGTGGATGATCATGGCGCCGCCCGCATGGTCGATGTCTCCGGAAAAGCAACCTCGGTACGCCGAGCCGTGGCCGCCGGGTTTCTCGCCACCACCGCCGATGTGGTGGAGCTGCTCCGCGGCGACCAGCTGCCGAAGGGCGACGCACTGGCGGTGGCCCGGCTCGCCGGCATCATGGGCGCCAAGCGCACCCCCGACCTGGTGCCGCTGTGCCACCCGATCGCCCTGCACTCGGTCACCGTCGAGCTGACCCTCCACGACGACCGGGTCGAGATCACCGCGGCGGCCAAGACCGCCGACCGTACCGGGGTGGAGATGGAGGCGTTGACCGCGGTCACCGCCGCCGGGCTCGCCCTGATCGACATGGTCAAGGCGGTCGACCCCGCCGCCAGCCTGGAGCAGATCCGGGTGCTCAGCAAGGAGGGCGGCAAGACCGGCGACTGGGCCCGTCCGCCGGAGCGGCCGTGACCGCGACGCAGCGCACCGCCCGGATCATCGTCGCCTCCAACCGCGCCGCCGCCGGGGTGTACGCCGACACCAGTGGCCCGCTGCTCGTCGCCGGCCTGCGCGAGCTGGGCTTCGCCGTCGATGAGCCACTGGTGGTGCCGGACGGCGAGCCGGTGGCGCAGGCGCTGCGGCAGGCCGTCGCCGACGCGGTCTCGGTGGTGCTGACCAGCGGCGGCACCGGGATCTCCGGCACCGACCGGACCCCGGAGATGACCCGGACCGTGCTGGACTACGAGATCCCCGGCATCGCCGAGGCGCTGCGGGCCTACGCCGCCCCCACGATCCCCACCGCGGTCCTCTCCCGCGGGTTGGCCGGCGTCGCCGGCCGCACCCTGGTGGTGAACCTGCCCGGCTCCCGCGGCGGCGCCCGCGACGGGCTGGCGGTGCTGGCGCCGCTGTTGCCCCACGCGGTCGACCAGCTCCACGGTGGCGACCACTGACCTCGGCACCGGCAGCGTCATCACCGCCTACCATCGGAGGCGTGACCGTCGAGGCGTACCAGCCGATGACCATAGCCCGGCTCGGGGAACTCCTCGCCACCTGCGCCGAACAGGAGCGGTGGCTGATGATCTCCGAGTTTCTGGAGGAACATCGGCACGAACCCCGGCCCACCAGACTGGCGTTGCTGGCGGCGGAGCCGGCCACCACCGGCGACGAACGCTGGGATGTCTTCCTGGCCGCCCTCGCCGAACACCTCGCTGCGAAGGACGACCGACGCGGCCCGGCCTGGTGCGAGCAGCGGCATCTCTACCAGTTCTGGTTTCCCTTCAACACGCCCGCCGCTCGGGTGGAAGCGATTGTGCACGCCCCGGCCGCCTTCCGCCGACGTGGCGTCATGCTCGCGCGTAACGAATTGGAGTCGGCGTGACCAGCGAACCGATACTCGACCGAGCGTCGATCACGGATGCGCTACGACGACTCGGGGAGCGGCTTGCATACCGCGGCGTCGTGGCCGACCTGTACGTCTTCGGCGGGGCGGCGATGGCGCTCGCCTACGATCTGCGCCGGTCCACCCGCGATGTCGACGCGGTCTTCGAACCACATGGCGCAGTTGTGGCCGAGTCGCAGTCGGTGGCGCTCGAGTTGGGCCTGCCCCGTTGGTGGCTCAACGAGCAGGCGAGTGCGTATGTCGCCAGCGGACGCGACACGGCAGCGCCGCTGGTCTTCGACCACCCCGGCCTCCGAGTCCACGCCGCCTCCGCACCACACCTACTCGCGATGAAGGTGCTGGCGGGGAGGCGCCGCGACACCGAAGACATCCGGCTGCTGGCGGAACATCTGCAGCTGAGTTCGACGGCCGAGGTGCAGGCGGTGTGCGAACAGGTCTTCCCGGACGAGCCATTACCGAAGCGCTCGACCCTGCTGCTGGCCGAACTCTTCGAGGCGGACCCTTCGTAGGTGCCGGCAGGGGTGGTTACTCGGCCGGGCCGTAGCCACCGCCGCCCGGGGTCGCCACCACCAGCACGTCGTCCACGCCGACCTCGACCGAGTCGGAGCCGGCCAGCTCCACCACCGTGCCGTCGGCCCGGACCACGTGGTTGCGCCCCAGGCTGCCCGGGGCGCCGCCGGCCATCCCATACGGCGGCACCCTTCGGTGACCAGACAATGCGCTCACCGTCATCGGCTCCCGGAACCGGAGCCGCCGCACCGCCCCGTCGCCGCCGCGCCACCGGCCGGTGCCGCCGCTGCCGGGCCGGATCTCGAAACTGTCGAGCAACACCGGGAACCGCAGCTCCAGCACCTCCGGGTCGGTCAGCCGGGAGTTGGTCATGTGGGTCTGCACCACCGCGGCACCGTCGAAGCCGGCGCCCGCGCCAGAGCCGGAGCCGACGGTTTCGTAGTACTGGTACCGGTCGTTGCCGAAGGTGACGTTGTTCATGGTGCCGGCGCCTTCGGCCTGCGCCCCCAGCGCCGCGTAGAGGGCTCCGGTCACCGCCTGCGAGGTCTCCACGTTGCCCGCGACCACCGCCGCCGGGTAGGCCGGTGCCAGCAGCGAACCGGGCGGGACCACGATCCGCAGCGGGCGCAGGCAGCCGTCGTTGAGCGGGATGTCGTCGTCGACCAGGGTCCGGAAGACGTAGAGCACCGCCGCGGTCGCCACCGACCGGGGCGCGTTGAAGTTCGTCGCCAGCTGCGGTGAGGTGCCGGTGAAGTCGACCGTGGCCGTCCCCGCCCGGCGGTCGACGGTGATCCGCACCCTAATCACCGCACCACTGTCCATCTCGTACTTATACTCGCCGTCGGCGAGCGCCCCGATCACCCGCCGCACCGCCGCCTCGGCGTTGTCCTGCACGTGCCGCATGTACGCCTGGACCACATCCAGGCCGAAGTGGTCGATCATCCGCCGGACCTCGTCGATGCCCTTCTCGTTGGCGGCGATCTGCGCCCGCAAGTCGGCGAGGTTGGTCTCCGGGTTCCGCGACGGATAAGGCGCCTCGGTGAGCAGCCGGCGGGTCTCCGCCTCCCGGAACCGGCCGTCGGCGACGAGCAGCCAGTTGTCGAAGAGCACCCCTTCCTCGGCCACCTCCCGGCTGTGGGCGGGCATCGACCCGGGGCTGATCCCGCCGATCTCCGCGTGGTGGCCACGGGACGCGACATAGAAGAGCACCTCGCCGCCGGCGTCGTCCCACACCGGCGTCACCACGGTCACGTCAGGCAGGTGGGTGCCGCCGTGGTACGGGTCGTTGACCGCGTAGACCTCCCCCGGCCGCAGCTGCCCGGCCCGCCGGCGGATCACCTCCTGCACGCTGGAGCCCATCGAGCCGAGGTGCACCGGCATGTGCGGGGCGTTGGCGATGAGCGCCCCGGTCGGGTCGAAGAGCGCACACGAGAAGTCCAGCCGCTCCTTGATGTTGACCGACTGGGCGGTCGACTCCAACCTGGCACCCATCTGCTCGGCGATCGACATGAAGAGATTGTTGAAGATCTCCAACCGCACCGGGTCGGCGGTGGTGTCGGCGGCCCGCTCCTCGAACCCCACCCGGACCCGCTCGACCAGCAGATGGCCGTAGTCGGTGACGGTGGCGCGCCAGCCCTGCTCGACGACGGTGGTGGCGTTCGCCTCGGCGACGATCGCCGGACCGGTGACCGTCGCCGCCACCGGCAACCGCTGCCGCCGGAACAGCGGTGCGGTCACCCACTCCTCACCGCTCCACAATGGCACATTGTCGGCGGGGACCGGCGCCGCCACCGCGCTGGCGGTGGCAGCCTCGGCGAGCCGACCCAGCTCCGGCGGTTCGGTGACCCCCACCGCCTCCACCGTCACCGCCTCCACCACCAGCGGCCGGTCCATCAGGAATGAGTAGGTGCGCCGGTAGGCGGCCTCGAACTCGGCTCGCATCGCCGCCGGCTCGGCCAACCCCACCGGCAGCGCCGTGTCGGTGCCGTCGTAACGCAGCGACACCCGGGGGATCAGCCGCAGCTCACCGTGGGGCTGCTGAGCCCGGACCCGCTGCCCGGCAGCGCTCGCCAACTCGTCGGCCAGGCCCCGCAGCCGCGGCATCAGCTCCGGGTCGAGCCGCTGCTCCACCGACTGCTCCCGAATCACCGTGGTGTCGGCGAGCCCGATCCCCAGCGCGGAGAGCACCCCGGCCAGCGGCGGCACCAGCACGGTCCGGATGCCCAGCGAGTCGGCGACCGCGCAGGCGTGCTGGCCCCCGGCGCCGCCGAAGGTGGTGAGGACGTACCCGGTGACGTCGTGCCCCTTCTGCACCGAGATCTTCTTGACCGCGTTCGCCATGTTCGCCACCGCGATCTCCCGAAACCCGGCCGCCACCTGCTCCGGGGTCCGCTGCTCGCCGTCGGCGGCCGACAGCTCCGCCGCCAGCTCCCCGAATCCGCGCCGCACCACCTCCGGGTCTAACGGCTGGTCGCCGTCCGGGCCGAAGACGGCCGGGAACCACGCCGGCTGGACCCGGCCGAGCAGCACGTTGGCGTCGGTGACGGTGAGCGGGCCGCCCCGGCGGTAACACGCCGGGCCCGGGTGGGCCCCGGCGGAGCCGGGGCCCACCCGGGCCCGGCCCCCGTCGAACTGGAGCACCGAACCCCCACCGGCCGCCACGGTGTGGATGTCGAGCATCGGCGCGCGCAGCCGCACCCCGGCCACGGTGGTGTCCAGCACCCGCTCCCACTGCCCGGCATAGTGCGACACGTCGGTGGAGGTGCCGCCCATGTCGAACCCGATCACCTTGTCGAAGCCGGCGAGGGCGGACATCCGGACCATCCCCACCAGCCCGCCGGCGGGCCCGGAGAGAATCGCGTCTTTGCCCCGGAAGTGCCGGGCCCCGGCCAGCCCGCCGTTCGACTGCATGAACATCAGCTGGGCTCCGACCAGCTCCGACTCGACCTGGGCGACGTACCGGCGCAGGATCGGCGACAGGTACGCGTCGACCACCGCGGTGTCGCCGCGCGGCACCACCTTCAACAGCGGGCTGACCTCGCTGGAGAGCGAGAGCTGCGAGAAACCGATCTGGGCGGCGAGTTCGCCGATCGCTCGTTCGTGGTCGGGGTAGAGGTGGCTGTGCAGGCAGACCACCGCGACCGCCCGGATCCCGTCGGCGTACGCGCGCCGCAGCTCCGGCGCCAGCGCGGCCAGATCCGGCGGTCGCAGCACCGTGCCGTCGGCGGTGACCCGCTCATCGACCTCGATCACCCGGGCCGGAAGCTGCTCGGGGAGCACGATGTGGCGGGCGAAGATCTGCGGCCGGTGCTGGTAGCCGATCCGCAACGCGTCCCGGAAGCCGGCGGTGATCACCAGCGCGGTGGGCTCGCCGGCCCGCTCCAGCAGCGCATTGGTCGCCACCGTGGTGCCCATCCGCACCGCGCCGATCGCTCCGGCGGCCTCCCCCGCCTCCGCCAGCAGCGCCCTGATGCCGGCCACCGCCGCGTCCGGGTAGCGCTCCGGGTCGACCGAGAGCAGCTTGTGCGTCAGCAGCGCACCGTCGGGGCGGCGGGCCACGATGTCGGTGAAGGTGCCGCCGCGATCCACCCAGAACTGCCAGCCGTCCATACCGCCCAGCCTGCCACGGCGGCGGCGCCCCAGGTGGCCGGCGGGGCGCCGGCCATCCGGCTCACCGCCCGGAGGTGACCGCCCGGTTGGCGTAGCCGAGCCCTTCGGCCCGGAAGTGGTCGGCGCCGGAACGCCACGGCAGCAGGGCCATCAGCAGAATCACCCCGAGCGCGAGTGAATTTTCGGCGAGCACACCCCACAGGCCGCTGTCGTAGTGCGACCCTTCCGGCAGTCGGTGCCGCACCCACCAGATCGGTGAGAGCACGAAGAGTAGGTAGATGGCCACGGCGGCGCTGGCGTGTCGGAGCCCGGTCAGGCTGGAGACGACGCCGAGCCGGCGATGCGCCGCCCGCCGCCGGAGGGCCGTGTCCATCAGGATCACCACCGCCGGGATCACGAAGACCAGGTGGTGAGTCCAGGAGATCGGGCTGATCACGGTGGAGGCGAGGCCGACCAGGGTGAACGCGGTGAGTTCGTCACCTTCCCGGTGGGCCGAGACCGCCCGGGACAACCCCACCGCGCAGCTGAGCGCGGCGAAGGCGAGCCACAGCAGCGTGGGCGCCTCCGGCGAGTCGTGCAGCCGCGCCAGGATGCCGGAGAGCGCCTGGTTGGGGGTGAAGTCGGCGGCCCCGACCCGGTCGGTCTGCCACAGCACGTCGGTGAAGAACAGCCACGACTCGCGCGGTGCCACCACCGCGGCGGCCAGGCTCGCCCCGGCGAAGGTGCCGCTGGCGACCGCGGCCGTGCGCCACTGCCGGGCGAAGATCAGGTAGAGGATGAAGAGTCCGGGCGTCAGCTTCACCGCGGTGGCCAGTCCGATCCCGGCGCCGGCCCACGCCCCGGAGTAAAACCACCGGGCCAGCCGGCCACCGCTCCGGGCGCTCGCCCCACCGCCGGTGGCGCGCCAGCGCAGCGCCACCAGGTCGGCCACGATCAACGCGAAGAGCAGCAGGTTGACCTGGCCGAAGCCGAGCGTCTCCCGGCTGGGCTCCAGCGCCAGCGCCAGCGGCATCGCCGCGCCGATCACCGCCCAGCGGGGCCAGCCACACCGATCGGCGATCGGCACCAGCATCACCGCCAGCACGAAGGCGAGCGCCGCCACCGAGGCGATCACATTGACCCAACCGGCGGTCACCGGCGACATGCCACCCATCGGCAGCATGGCGAGCGCCGCGAACGGCGGGTACGTGAAGCCGAGGGTGGTGTTCGGGGCGATGAAGGAATACAGCTCGTTGCCGTCCAGCCACCACTCCACCGCGCCGTGATAGATGCGCATATCGAAGAATGAGTAACGGCGCCCGAACATGGGCGTGGCGATCGCGGCGAAGACCGCCGCCGCGGCGATCAGCCACACCTCGCGGCGCCGGTGCCACCGCACTCCGCCGTTGAGCGGCGCCTCGCCGCCCTCGGCGGCCTCGGTGGACCGCGGGCCGGCAGCCGACACCCCGGTCGCCGGCCACGGCTGTGTGGCCAAAGGACCCCCTTGCCCCGCTGCCGCCGACGACTCCTCGCCGGTGCCGCTCACAGTGTGTGAAGCCCGGTTCACATCGGCAGCCGTCATCGCCGCGTCCTCACCCCGTACCCAATATGCGAATCAACGTCGTCGTTGTGTGATGCAACGTGCGTGGTCGCCTGACGGTTCAATGTCCGCCGGCTCATCTGTCCATGCTGCCACGGCCGGTCCACCGCGCGGGCCAAGTTAGCCAGGCTGCGTGCGTAGATACCGTCCGAAGTGGGGAACAGTGAAAGCGACCGTGCCCCGCTCCCCAGAATAGATCAAACCCTTCTTGATTAGTGCGTCGCGGGCCGGTGATAGTGACGCGGGTCGCCGTCCGAGCAACCGGGCAACCTCAGCGGTCGCCGCTCCGGCCTCACCGCCGTCACCGCCCGCAGCCAACTCGGCCATGGTGCGTAAGTACTCCCGCTCCGCCGGCGTCGCCCGCTCGTACCGGGAACCGAAGAACCCGACCGCCAGCTCCGCCTCGGCCTCCGGCGCCGCGACCCGCACGTCCGCCGCGGTCACCGGTGACCGCGGCGCATGATCCCAGGTCGCCTTCCCGTACGCTTGCACAAAGTACGGATACCCACCTGACGCCTCATATAACGCGTCGAGCGCCTTTGCTTCGTACTGGACCTCTTCCCGCGCCGCCGGCGCCACCAACGCGTGATCCGCGGCCAGCCGGTCGAGCCGGTCGATCCGCTGATACCGAAACAGCCGTTCCGAGTAGGACTTCGCCGCGGAGAGCACCGCCGGCAGGTGCGGCAGGCCGGCGCCGACCACGATCAGCGGCGCACCCGACTGCGACAGCTCGTGGCAGGCGGCACAGAGCGCCGAAACCTCTTCCGGGCCCAGATCCTGCATCTCGTCGAGGAAGAGCCCCACCCCGCTGCCGACATCGGCGGCCACCTCAGCGGCGTCGCTGAGCAACTCCACCAGGTCGATCTCCAGGTCGCCGGAGTCGGCCCGACCGGTCGCGGCGGGCACGTCGATCCCCGGCTGCCAGCGGTCGCGCAGCTTACCCTTCGGATCATTGGCGCGCAGCGCGAACGCCTTCAACACCCCGAGGAAGTCATCCACCCGGTGCGGCGCCCGGTGCCGGCTCGCCAGTTCCCGCACCGACATGTGCAGCGCGGCCGACAACGGCCGGCGCAGCGACTGGTCGGGCTTGGCCTCGATCTTTCCGGTGCCCCACAGCCGGCTGATCGCCTGCGAACGCAGTGTGTTCAACAGCACCGTCTTGCCGACGCCACGCAGGCCGGTGAGCACCAACGACCGCTCGGGTCGACCCCGCGCCACCCGTTCCAGCACTACCTCGAAGGCGGCGAGCTCACGGTCACGGCCGGCCAGCTCCGGCGGACGCTGCCCAGCTCCGGGGGCGTACGGGTTCCGTACCGGGTCCATGTCTGGCACCGTATCTGGTCATCTAGCGCCAGGACTAGATTTCGGTATAGGTCGCTAGCGACGTGTCGAGCAGGCCGCCCGACCCACCTCTACGACTCGTCGTCCGCGGCCTCGTCCTCGTCGTCGCCGCCAGCCTCGTCGCCGTCGCCCGCCGCGTCGTGCTCGGCCATGCACAGGACGAAGCTGCTGCTCTCCGCCACCTCGTAGTAGTGGTGGGTGTAGCCCTCGGTATCCGCGCAGATCTCCTGCGCCTGCTCGTTGGCGGCGTCGCCGGTATCCGTCACCTCTTCGTCGACGATCTCCAGCACCTGGAAGAGCTGACCCGCCTCCTCCTCGGCGTCGCAGGCCACGATCCGCATCTGCGGCTCCAGCCCACTACCGTCGTTGACCAGGCAGTCGTCCACCCGGGCCATCGCCGCGTTCATGCCGGTGTTGTCGAAATCCGGGGAGTCGGGGTCGGGGGTCGCGCTCGGGTCCGGGACCACATCCTGGTCCACCGCGCCCGAGCCACCCTCGTCGTCTTGCCCGGTAAGCAGATAAAGCGCATACCCGACCCCCACCGCCGCCAGCAGCACCAGCACGGTGACCACCGCGTAGAGGGCGACCGGCCGGCGAGCCGGGCCACCGGGCCCGGCCCCGGGCACCACCGTCACCGCCGCGTCGTCATCCGGCTCATCCCGATACGGCGAGTCCCGATGCGGAGCGTCCCCGTACGGCGCGTCCCCGTACGGCCGCTCGTCGTACGGCGGCTCGTCATACCGGCCGTCGGCGTACCGGTCATCTGGGTAGCTCTCGCCCCGGGGGTAACCAGCCTGGTCGAAACCGCCCGGATCGGGGTAGCCCGGATCGGGGTAGCCCGGATCGGGATAGCCGGGCGGACCGTACTCCGGACCGCCGTACTCCGGCCGGTCAGCGTAGGGCGGCCCGGGCGGCCCATGGCCCACCGGCTCCTGCCCCCGCGGCGGGTAGCCACCCCGGTCGTAACGCTCCGGCGGGTGACCACCGGCGTCCCACGGGTCGGTCGGCGGGCCGTAGTCACCGGGACCGGGGGGCCCCGGCTCCCGGGGCGGTCCGTGGCGCGACATCAGACGTACCTCCTGGTGCGAGCGGCGAATGCACCAGCGGTAACCGTACCGGTTCGCGGCCGGCGCGGCTTACAGCAGGCGCGGCTGCTGATGCCGGGGCCGCGGCGGCGAGGCAGGCCCCAACGACTCGAACAGCGCGGTGTCGATCACGCCGAGGAATCGGCTCGGACGCTGCCGGTAACTGACGAAGAGCCGATCCTGCGCCCGGGTGAGGCCCACGAAGAACAGCCGGCGCTCCTCCGCCACCGCCGACTCGGGCAGCGGCGCACCTCCGAAGGTCAGCGGTAGCACCCCGTCCTCCACCCCGATCAGGAAGACCACCGGAAACTCCAGCCCCTTCGCGGCGTGAACCGTGAGCAACGTCACGGCCTCCGCCCGGGGGTCGAGCGCATCCACCTCACTGCCCGCGGCGAGCGCGGTCAGGAACTGCGGCAGGTCATCGCCGCACTCCTGGGCGAGCGGCGTCAACACCTCCACCGCCGCCCACACCTCCCGCGGAGTCACGGTGACCGTGTCGGCCGGGTCGAGCGTCGGCGCGTCGTACCGCTCCGCGAGCGTCTGCCCGGCCCGCTTCACCCGGGTCGCCACGTCACCCGCAGCGGCCGGACCCGCCAGCCGCAGCTCCCGCGCCACCTCCGCCACCCCGGTACGGCTGGCGAGCCGGTTGTGGGACCGCTTCTGGACCGGGATGCCGGCCCGCTGCAGCGCGTCGAGCACCGGCCCGGCCTGGGCGTCGGTGCGGTACAACACGGCGATGTCGGCGAAGGAGACCTCACCGGTGGCCGACCGCGCCGACAGCCCACCTCGGCCGCCGGCGTCCAGCGACCGGTGCGACACCCCACCCACCAGCGCATCCACGGTACGGGCGACGAACTGCGCCTCGTCGGCGGCAGAACCTGCCTGATAGCGCCCGAGCAACGGGGCATCCGGCAACAGCCGGGCCGGCTCCAGCCGCCGCTCCCGCACCAGCGTGGTCGGGGCGATCGCCTGGACCGCCGCGGCGATGATCGGCGGCGCCGACCGGTAGTTTCGGGACAGCCGCACCACCCGGGCGTCGGTGAAGTCCTCCGCGAACCGGAGGAAGAACTCGACCTCGGCGCCGCGGAACGAATAGATCGACTGGTCCGGGTCGCCGATCGCGTAGAGGTTGCCGTCCGCCGGGGACAGCTCCCGCAGCAGCGCGTACTGGTCGGCGTCGACGTCCTGGTACTCGTCGACGAACAGCCACGGCCAGCGGCGCCGGTAGGACTCGGCCAGCGCCGGCTCCCCCCGCAGCACGGCCAACGCGGTGCCGACCAGCTCGTCGACCTCGACCAGGTTCTGCGCCCGCAGCAGCTTCCGGTACGCCTCGTCGTCCTCGCCGGCCTCCGCCCGCAGCGCCGCCTGTTCGGGCTCGTCGGCGACCCGGAACCCGCCGCTGAGCCCGGCCGCCGCCGGCTGCTCGCGCAAGATGGTCAGGCCGAGCGCGTGGAAGGTGGCGACGGTGACCCCCTCGGCCACCTCCCCCAGCAACCCCGCCAACCGCTCGCCTAGCTCGCCGGCGGCCCGCCGGGTAAAGGTGATCGCCAGACACTGGTCCGGGGAGACACCCAGCTCGGCGCAGAGGTAGGCGATCCGGTGGGTGAGCGTGCGAGTCTTGCCGGTACCCGGGCCGGCGACCACCAGCAGCGGGCCGCCCGGCGCCGAGGCCGCCACCCGCTGCATCGCGTCCAGCCGGTCCAGCAGCCCGGTGCCCACCTCCTCCATCCCGGCCAGGACCGGTTCGCTCGCCACCCCGGACGGCGCGTCGATGGCTCGGCTGACCTGCGGCGCGAACCGGACCGCCGGGGTCGGTTTCGGCGGCGCCGCCAGCTCGAAGAGCGCCTCCGGCGGCGGGCCGCCCCGCCCGACCCCGGGCGCGACTTCCCGCTCGTCGAAGAGCCGGATCACGCCGTACTCACCGTCGAAGCCGGGGCTGCGGCGTACCTCGCCGCGCCGGAGCCGGTCGATCGCCTCGCCGAACAGCTCGCCGCCGACCCGTCGCAGCTCTGGCACCGGCACCTGGGTGAGGATGGTCAGCTCCGGGCCGAGCGCGGCGACCAGTTCGTTGAGCTTGCCGGCGACCTTCTTGCTCTTCGGGCCCACCCGGTTCAGTTCGCCCAGGATCTCGGCCAACGCGACCAGGTAGGTGACCGGTTTGGCGTGCGCCGGTGGCGGCGCGTCCGCCGGCCGGTCAGCCAACGCCTCCACCCGGCTGAGGACCCCGACGGTCAGCGGCTTGGCGCACTCGGGGCAGACCCCGCCGGCCGCCCGGGTCTGCGCCGGGGACCAGTTCACGCCGCAGGCCCGGTGGCCGTCCGCGTGATACTTCCCCTCCTCGGGGAAGAACTCGATCGTCCCGGCGAGCCCGTCGCCGGTGCGCATGGCCTCCCGGATCGCGTAGTAGTCGAGCTCACAGGCGAACTCGGTCGCCTCCCGGGCCAGCGCTGGCGGCGAATGCGCGTCCGAACAGGAGATAAGGTGATAGCTGTCCAGACTGGAGACCCGGTGGTTCATCGCCGGGTCGGAACTCAGGCCGGTCTCCACCGCGAAGATATGGTCGGCGAGGTCGGCGTAACAGTCAGCGATCGCGTCGAAACCGGACTTCGAGCCGAGCGCGGAGAACCAGGGGGTCCAGATGTGCGCCGGCACCAGGAAGGCCTCCGGGCTGGCGGTCAGCGTCAGCTCCAGCAGGTCCCGCGAGTCCAGGCCGAGGATCGGCCGCCCGTCCGAGGCGAGGTTGCCGATCCGCCCCAACTGCTCGGCGAACCGGTCGGCCGCCGGCAGGTCCGGCAGGTAGACCAGGTGATGGACCTTGCGGGTCCGCCCGTCTCGCTTGTAGATGGTGGAGATCTCCACTGAGAGCAGGAACCGGGTCGGCGCGCTCGCCGCCACCCGCGCCGGCAACCGCTGGTCGACCTGCCGCTCCAGCTCCGCGGGCAGTCGGAACAGGCCCGGTTCAGCCGGCCGCAGCGACTCCCGGACATGCTCCCGCCACGCCGGATGCGTGATGTCGCCGGTGCCCACCACCGCCACGCCCTTACGGCGGGCCCAGTACGCGAGGTTGGGCAGCTCCAGGTCCCGGCTGCAGGCGCGTGAATACTTAGAGTGGATGTGCAGGTCGGCCACGAACGAGGCGACCGCCGGATCGGCCGACGAGGGGTGCTGCGGAGCGGACGCCGCCACGAGCGGTGCCGCACCGTCGGGGTTCGAGGGCACGCCGCATTGTGTCACAACCGCTGTCACCAGCCCCACACGCCACGCGCGCGCCCGAGGTCAGCGGGGGTGCAGCTCCACCAGCGTGATGTCCGGGTCGGCGCCCACCCGCATCGGCGGCCCCCAGAACCCGGCCCCATTGGTGACGTAGACGAGCGTGCCGTCGACCTCGGACAGATCGGACACGACCGGCTGGTCGAGGCGTACCAGCAGATTGAACGGCACCAGCTGACCGCCGTGCGTATGCCCCGAGAGCTGCAGATCCACCCCGTACTCGGCGGCCCGGTGCACCTGCACCGGCTGGTGCGCCAGCAGCACCACCGGTCGCGACTCGTCGCGGTCGGCCAACGCCGCCCGATAGTCGGGCGGGTCGTCGAACTGCTCACCCTCCCGATCGTTCACTCCGGCCAGATCGATCGCCCCACCACGGTGGACGATCTCCAGCCGCTCATTGCGCAACACGCGCAGATTCAGCTCGTCGGCCGCCTCGATCCACTCTTCGTGCCCGGTGTAATACTCGTGGTTGCCAGTGACGAAGTACGAGCCGTACCGGCTGCGCAGCTCCCGCAGCGGCGCCGCCGACTCCGCGACCGCGCCCGCCTCGCTCGACACCATGTCACCCACCACGGTCACCAGGTCGGCGTCGAGTTCGTTCACCATCTCCACCACCCGGCGTACGAACCGCTGCCCGTACAGCGGGCCCACATGCAGGTCGGAGACGACGGCAATCCGCAGCCCCGCAGCCCGAGGATCGAGCCGCGCCAGCGGGATCTGGACCCGCTTGATCGTGGGCGGCGCATAGGCCCGGACCATCCCGTAGCCGCCCAACCCGGCCGCCGCGGCCGCCGCCGTGACCGCGGCTCCCCGCCGCAGGAACTGGCGCCGGCCCAGCCCCGGCGCCGGGCCAGCGGGGACCTCAGCCGGAGCCTCCTTCGTCGGCGCCGGCGTCGGTGCCGGTGCCGGTGCCGGTGCCTCCGTCGGCGCCGGTGCCGGCGCGGGCTGCCGAGCGGCTCGCCGCGCCGACCAGCGGCTCGCCCACAGCGCGAGTAGCACCGGCAGCTCCAGCACCAGGAGCACGATCAGCAGGTAGAACGTCAGCCCCACCCACAGGTAGCCCGGGCCCACCAGCCACCAGTCGGCCCACGGCGCCAGCGGCTCCGACAGCAACGACCCGATCATCGCCACTGCCGCGAGCAGCAGTGCGAACCCGCCGAGCCGCCGCCACCGGCGGGTCACCGCGGTGTCCCGCACCAACCGTTGCCATAGATATAAATGGATAAGTACGACGAGCCCGATCCCGATAGGGATGATCAGGAATCCCACGCCAAGCACGCTAGCGGGACTTGCTAGCGACCGGCCACTCGCGCGGCTACGGTCAAGAGATGGTGGTGACACCCGTACCCTCGGCCGGCGATTCGCCGGTAGCCCCGTCGGAGTTGACCGGCCTACCCGACCAGTACGGCCGGGTCGCCACCGACCTGCGGGTGTCGCTGACCGACCGGTGCAACCTGCGCTGCTCCTACTGCATGCCGCCGGAGGGTCTGCCCTGGTTGGCCGGCCCGGAGCTGCTCACCGACGACGAGGTGGTTCGACTGCTCACGGTCGCCGTGACCCGGCTCGGGGTGGCCGAGATCCGGTTTACCGGCGGCGAGCCGCTGCTCCGGCCCGGGCTGCCCGGCATCGTCGCGGCGGTGGCCGCGCTTACGCCGCGGCCGCAGCTGTCGCTCACCACCAACGGCATCGGGCTGGCACGCCTGGCAACACCGCTACGCGACGCCGGCCTCGACCGAGTCAACGTGTCGTTGGACACACTCGACCCGGTGCGCTTCGCTCGGTTGACCCATCGCCGCCGGCTCACCGACGTCCTCGACGGGCTGCGGGGCGCGGCGGCGGCCGGGCTCGTGCCAGTCAAGATCAACGCGGTGCTGCTCCGCGGTGAGAACGAGCAGGACGGCCCCGACCTGCTGCGGTTCGCGCTAAGACACGGCTACCAACTGCGTTTCATCGAACAGATGCCGCTGGACCCGCAGCACGGCTGGGACCGCGCCACCATGATCACCGCGGCCGAGGTGCTGGCCTCGCTCACCGCGGAGTTCACGCTGCGCCCGGACCCGGCCCACCGGGGCTCGGCTCCGGCCGAGACCTGGCTGGTCGACGGGTACACCGACGCCGACGGCCAGCCGGCCACGGTCGGCATCATCGGGTCGGTGACCCGACCGTTCTGCGGCGACTGCGACCGGACCCGGCTCACCGCCGATGGTCAGGTACGCAACTGCCTCTTCGCCCGGCAGGAGCACGACCTGCGGGACGCGCTGCGGGCCGGCGCCACCGACGCCGAGCTGGCGGAGCGCTGGCGGGCTGCGATGTGGGGCAAACTCCCGGGCCACGGCATCGACGACCAGAGCTTCCTGCAACCCGCCCGGCCGATGTCGGCGATCGGCGGATGACCCGGTGCTGACCATCCGATACTTCGCTGGCGCCCGGGCCGCCGCCGGCGTCGCCGAAGAACGGCTCCCGGTCACCCAGATCACGCTGCCCGAGCTGACCGCGGCGCTGACCGACCGGCACGGCCGGCGCCTCGGCGAGGTGCTGTCGGTCGCCAGCTTCCTGGTAGACGGGGCGGTGTGGCGGGCGCCGGAGCGGCAACTGCCGGAGACCGCCGTGGTCGAGGTGCTGCCGCCGTTCGCCGGCGGCTGACCCCGCTGGTCAGCCCCGCAGCACCGCGTCGACCGCCGCCGCGACCGCGCTCCGCCAGCCGGCGCCGAAGAGCGCCGTGTGGACCAGCAACAGATGCAGCTGATGCAGCGGCACCCGGGCCTGCCAACCAGCGGCCAACGGCCACACCTCCTGGTACGCGGCGCGGATCCGCGGCAGGTACGGCGCCCCGCCGAAGAGCGCCAACGTCGCCAGGTCGGTCTCCCGGTGGCCGCCGTGGGCGGCCGGGTCCACCAGCCACACCCGCTCCGGCGTCCACAGCAGGTTGCCGGGCCACAGATCACCGTGGATCCGGGCGGGCGGCTCCTCGCCGCCGTACTCCCCGAGCTGGTCGATCACCTGCTCCACCGCCGCGACCTCGGCGCTGCCGAGCGCCCCGTTGTCCACGCTGCGCCGCAGGTACGGCACGAGCCGCCGCTGCGCGAACCAGCTCGACCAGGGCGGCGGCGTGGGTTCGTTCGGCATCGGCAGCCGGCCGATGAACCCCGGCCACGCCGCGCCGAACGTGTCCGCGCCAGCCCGGTGTAGCTCGGCCAGCTCGCGACCGAACCGCTCGGCCGCCAGCTCGCTCGGCGGCCCCGGCTCCACCCAGGCCAACGCCAGCAGTTCGGGCAACGCCGCCACCACCTCCGGCACCGGCACCGCCCCGGCGGCCGCGAGCCAGCGCAGACCGGCGGCCTCGGTCTCGAAGAAGCCCGGCGGTCGTGGCCCCGGGCCGGCCCAGGACTTGGTGAACAGCGAGCTGCCGTCGTCGAGAGTCAGTCGGGCGGCGAGGCAGATGTCGCCGCCGGGCACCGGCGTCTCCCGGATCCGCTGATGTTTCAGCAACGTCGGCAGGTGGTCCGGATGTGCGCGAAGATAAGCGAGGTCCACGGCGGGTAGGTTAGTCGCATGAGCGTGTCGATACGTGCCTACCGGCCAGCCGACCACAACCGGTGCCGAGGGCTGTGGGCCGAGCTGACCGAGCTGCAGCGAGATCTCTACGACGAGCCGGGGCGCAACGATGCCGACCCGGGCGCCGGCTTCGAGGACTATCTGACCCGGCTGGACCTCTCCGGGATGTGGGTGGCCGAACACTCGGAGGCCGGCGTGATCGGCCTGATCGGGCTGATCCTCAGCGGCCGGGCCGGCGAGGTCTATCCGGTGGTGGTCACCGAGCCATACCGCAATCAGGGGGTGGGCACCGCGTTGCTGGCGCACGTCGCCGAGGAGGCGCGGCGCCGGTCGTTGAAGCGGCTGCTGGTGATGCCGGAGAGCCGGAATCTAGCGGCGATCAAGACGCTTCACCGGGTGGGGTACGACACCATGGCGGCGGTCCGGTTGACGATGGAGCTTTCCGGCAAGCCTTCCAATAGCGACGAAATCGTCATCCACGACCTGCCGTTCCGCTCCTGACCTGCGACTTCTCTTCCCTCACCCGAAGTCCGCCTGTGGACGGTGCGGCGGGTCGTCCACAGCGACGCATCGACCCTTACCGGGCCGCCCCAGGGTTGGCGATGCTCGATGGCATGACAGCTATGCCGCCCCTGCCGCCCGCTGAATCCGTCAACGTCAAGCTCCGCTCCCCGACCGATCTGGTGGCGATCACGCCATACCTGCTCGGCTTCCACCCCGACAAGAGCGTCGTCCTCGCCGCCTTCCGCGGCAACCGGGCGATCTTCGCCGCCCGCAGTGACCTGCCCGGCCCGGAGACCCCGCCGGCCGACCTGCTCGCCGACCACCTGCTCCAGGTCACCGTCGCGCAGGGTCCCGACCTGCTCGCCATCCTCGGCTACGGCGCGGCCGGCGAGGTCGACGGGCTACTTCGGAGCGTGTGG
The DNA here is from genome assembly GCF_016925615.1 of Natronosporangium hydrolyticum. Taxonomy (NCBI): domain Bacteria; kingdom Bacillati; phylum Actinomycetota; class Actinomycetes; order Micromonosporales; family Micromonosporaceae; genus Natronosporangium; species Natronosporangium hydrolyticum. Next base: position 55,542 of record NZ_CP070499.1, on the reverse strand, counting down.
GCCGCCGCCGAGCAGCGCGAGCTGCCGATCGGGGAGGTGCTGCGGGTGGACGCCGGCCGGTGGTGGTCATACCTCTGCCAGGAACCCGACTGCTGCCCACCCGAGGGCACCAGGTTCGACCCGGCGGCGACCGAGGCGGCGGCGACCTGCGCATTCGCCGGTCTCGCGGTCGCCCCGGACCGGGCCGCGCTGGCGGCCACCGTGGCGCCCCCGGCCGGGGCGGCCCGCGTCGCCATCGAGCGGGCGACCGACCGGGCCGAGCGGTCCATCATGCGGTGCCTGGCGACGATTCCGGAACCCGAGTGGGCCGCCACCATTGAGGACCGCGGCGACCGGGCGATCCGCGCCGCCATCGACCGTTACGCCGACTCGGCGCGGCTCGACGACGACGAACTCGCAGAGCTCAGTGTCCTGTTGGTGTCGCTGCCAGTGCGGGACGTCGCCTGGCGGGCGATCACCACCCCGCAGCCGCACCTTCGGTTGTGGACCGACGCCACCCAGCGAGTGGTCCCGGAGTTGGCCGCCGCCCCCGCCAGCCTGTTGGGGTTCGCCGCCTGGCGGGCCGGCGACGGTGCGCTCGCCCGGTTGGCACTGGCGCGGGCGCTCACCGCCGACCCGGAGTACTCAATGGCGCAGATGCTGCTCGACGCGGTCCAGCGGGGCGTGCCGCCAGCGGTGCTCGACGACTGGCCGGTGGATCAGTCGACCCGGTCGCCGCGGGTATAGAGATTCATGGTCTCGCCGCGGAGGAAGCCCACCAGGGTCATGCCCGCCGCCCCGGCGACGCTCACCGCCAGGGTGCTGGGGGCGGAGACCGCGGCGAGCACCGGCACCCCCGCCAACCAGGCCTTCTGCGCCAACTCGAAGCTCGCCCGCCCGGAGACCAGCACCACCCGCCCCCGCAGCGGCACGGCGTCGTGCCGCAGCGCCCAGCCGATGAGTTTGTCCAGGGCATTGTGGCGGCCGACGTCTTCCCGCGCCGCGAGCAGCTCACCCGCCGGGGTGAAGAGACCGGCGGCGTGCAGGCCGCCGGTGCGCTCGAACCCCCGCTGCGCGGCGCGCAGCCGATCAGGCAGCTCCGCCAACACTTCCGCGGAGATCCGCACCGGATCGTCGCCGACCGGGTGGCGCGACCGTTGCTGGATCGCGTCGATGCTCGCCTTACCGCACACGCCACACGAGCTGGTGGTGTAGAAGTGGCGGGCGGGGTCGGTCGTCGGCGCCGGCACCTGGTCGGCGAGCACCACGTTTACCACGTTGTGGGCGTTCGGCTCCGCCGCGCCGGTGCACAGCTGCGCGCTCACCACATCGGCAGGGCTGGCCACCACCCCCTCGGTAAACAGAAACCCCAGCGCCAGGTCGAGCTCGTCGCCGGGGGTGCGCATCGTGACCGCGAGCGGGCGGGTGCCACCGGCCGGTCCTACCCGGATCTCCAGCGGCTCCTCCACCGCCAGCGCGTCCACCCTCGGCCGGTGCCGACGGCGGCCCCGCTCGGCTCCCGGGTCCACGCTGATCCTGGTCACCTGGTGCCGGCCACTCGCCTGTGCCATGGCTTCATCGTGCCAGTTGATTTCCCAGATCCGGCCCCGGCGGCCGATGACCCACTGATACTGAGGGGACGAGCTACACACTGGGGAGGTAGCCATGGGCGAGGCACGCCGAGTCATGGATCGACTGACCAGCGCAATGGTCGACGAGCACAGCATCGACTCCGCGGTCGACTGCTACGCGGAAGACGCGGTGATCATGACCCCGGACGCCGGGGAGATCCACGGGCAGGACGGGATCGGCGAATACTGGCGCACCTTTATCGAGGCGTTCCCGGACAGCCGGTACGAGCCGATCCAGAAGCACGAGCATGGCCACGTCGCCATCGACGAGGGTTGGCTCGTCGGCACCAACACGGCGCCGTTGCCGCTGCCCACCGGCGAGGTCATGCCGGCCACCGGCCGGCAGATCCGGGTCCGTTCCTGCGACATCGCCACGATCCACCATGGAAAGATCAAAGAACACCATATGTACTTTGATCAGATGGAGTTCCTGGGCCAACTCGGACTCGCGCCGCCGCCGCAACCACCGATGGAGCAGCCCTCCTAACCCGCCCGGCAAGGCTGGCCCCGGGCACTCAGCACTGGGGCCGGTGGGGCCGCCGTGACATGATGTAACGAGTCGGGTTACATCGATCGTGGAGGTGCCGGTGGCAGCGGGCAGCGGGGCCGGCACCGGTGCCCGGTTTCGCGACCGGCTTTCCCGGCCGGTGGTCGCCGTCCCGCTCGCCACCGGGCTGGGCGCCTTCGCGGTCGCGGTCGGGTCCCTGCTCGCCGACCAGCCGGTGCTGGCCAGCGCGCTGGCCGCCGCCGGCACCGGCCTCACCGCCTGGGCCGCAGTCCGCGGCAGCATCCGCGCCCAACAACCAGTCGACGCGGCAATGTCGTCAGTCAGCGACGGCCCGATGTGGCGGCTGCCGCACCGGTTGCAGCTATTCACTGGACGCGCCACCGACCTCGCCAAACTCACCACCACCCTGGCCAGTGGTCGCCGGCCTGACCTGGTGGCCCTGACCGGCATGGGCGGGGTGGGCAAAACCTCGCTGGCGCTCGAGTACGCCCACCGCCGTGCCCCGGAGACCTCCCTGACCGCCTGGATCCCGGCGACCGACCGGGCGAGTGTGGTGACCGCGCTGGCGGCGCTCGGCGGCGAACTCGGGGTGGCCGCGGACGACCCAGAGGCCGCCGCCCGAGCGACCCTTGACCAGCTGGTCCATCGGGAACCCTGGCTGTTGGTGTATGACGACGCCACGCCGCCGGCCGTCGCCGACCTGCTACCCACCACCGGCGACGGCGAGGTGGTGCTGACCAGCCGGCGCGAAGACTGGTCGAGCTGGGCACAACTGCAGCCGGTGGCGCCCTTCCTGGGCCCCGACGCGGTGCGGCTGCTGCTCGATCGCTCCGGCGACGCCTCACCGAACGCCGCCGGCCACGCCGCGGCGCTCGCCGCCATGCTCGGTCACCTGCCGCTCGCGGTCGACCTCGCGGGTGGCTACTGCCGTCGATACCGGATCACCCTGGCCGCGTACATCTCGCTGTGGCGGGAGAGGGGGTTGTCCATGATGCCCACCGACGAGAGTCAGGTCCTCGGCCCGAACGAAGTGGCGACCCGGCTCAGCTCCGACCGGCTCGCCCGCGGCGACCTGGCCGCGGTGCAACTGCTGCGCCTGCTATCAGTGTTGGCCCCCGGGCAGCTGCCGCAGGAGGTGCTCACCGCCGATCCGTCCGAGCTGCCCGAGCCGCTGGCCACCGCGGCCACCGAGCCGACCACCTGGCACGCGCTGCTGACCCGCGTCGCCGACGCCGGGCTGATCCGGGTCCAGCCGGGGCGGCTCTGGGTCCACCATCTGGTCCAGGAGGTGCAGCGCGACGCGATCCGGCGGGGCGCACCGGTCCATCGGCGGCTGCTGCGGTGGCGCCGCGACCCGACCGCCAGGTGGCCGTTGGCGCGCTGGGCGACGCTGGCGGTCCGTTTGATCACCGCGCAGTTCCCGGAGGAGCGACACCGGGTGGAGCTGTGGCAGCGCTGCAGCGAGCTGCGCCCGCACGCCGAGGCGCTGCTGGCTGACGGCAGCAAGTGGGGGGTGGCGCAGCTGGACACCGCCCGGCTGGCGTACCGGGTGGCGACCTACCGGTACGACACCGGCGATGGCGACGCCGCGGCGGAGTTGCTCACCGGGGTGCTCGGGGACTACCGGGCGGTGCTCGGCGACGAGCATCCGGACACCCACCGCTGCCTGAACAACCTGGCGCTGGTGGAGCATGGTCGGGGTGGTTTCGACACCGCCAGCGCGCTGCTCACGGCGGTGCTCGACACCTACCGCCGGAGCCTCGGCGAGGACCACCCCGACTCCCTGGGGGCGATGAACAACCTGGCCCTGGTCCGGCACGACCAGGGTGACCTCGACCGGGCCGGCGAGCTTTACGCGCAGGTGCTCACCGCCCGGCGTCGGGTGCTCGGCGACGATCATCCCGACACGATCGCTTCGGTCAACAACCTGGGCACCCTCCGCCGCGCCCAGGGCGACCTGGACGCCGCCGCCACCCTCCACACCCAGGCCCTCGATGCCTTCCGCCGCACCCTCGGCGACGACCATCCCGACACCGCCCGCGCCTTGAGCAACCTGGGCACCCTCCGCCGCGCCCAGGGCGACCTGGACGCCGCCGCCACCCTCCACACCCAGGCCCTCGATGCCTTCCGCCGGATCCTCGGCGACGGCCACCCGCACACGGTCACCGCCACTAACAACCTGGTCGAGGTGCTGACCGAACAGGGCGACGACTCCACCGCGCACCGGCTCCGACAGCGGCTATCTTTGCCCGATGCCAACCCCTGAGGCGCTGTTCGCCTTCGTCGTCGCCGCGGTGCTACTGATTGTCGTGCCCGGCCCGTCGGTGCTGTTCGTGATCGGCCGGGCGCTCGCCTACGGTCGCCGGGTGGCGATCGGGACCGTAGCCGGCAGCGCCGCGGGCGCGGCCGTGCTCGCGGTGGCGGTCGCCGTGGGGCTCGGCGCGCTGATCCAGGCCTCCGCGACGGCCTTCACCGCGATGAAGCTGATCGGGGCCGCATACCTGATCTACCTCGGGGTCCGGGCACTGCGACACCGGCGTTCACTTCGCGAAGCGTTTACCCAGCCGGACACCGCACCGCCGCTGTCGGGCCGCCGCAGCTTGGTGGAGGGTTTCTTGGTGGGGGTGAGCAACCCGAAGACCGCGGTCTTCTTCGTGGCGGTACTGCCGCACTTCATCGACCGGTCCGCCGGGCATCCGACCCTGCAGATGCTGCTGCTCGCGGCGATCTTCACCGCGATCGCGTTCGTCTCCGACTCCGGTTGGGGGGTAGTGGCGAGCGGCGCCCGGAGCTGGTTCGTTCGGTCCCCCCGCCGGCTGGAGTTCGCCGCCGGCGGCGCTGGTCTGACGATGATCGGGCTCGGCGTCTCGGTCGCCGCCACCGGCCATCGGAGCTGACCCGAGGGTACGGCGCTCTTGGTGGGTTGAGTGGTGATCCACTAGGGTCACAGAGCTGGGCAAAACTGGCAAGTCGGGCGCCACTCAACCCACCAAGCGGAGTGATGGCGGGCCACCAACCGGGCGGGCCACCAACCGGTGTGAGGGCGAAATCTCCTCGTCATTGTCGGGGGCGGCGGGCAGAGTGTCCGCGTGACCACCACCTCTCCCCGGCCACCAGCCACCGTCTCCCGTTCCTACCTGATCCCCGGATTCCTGGTGCTCGCCGCGGTCTGGGGCAGCAGCTTCCTATTCATCAAGGTGGCGGTCGGTGAGCTGCACCCGCTCTACGTCACGCTCGGTCGGGTCGCGCTGGGCGCCGCCTCACTGCTGCTGATCCTGCTGGTGCTGCGCACCCGGTTGCCCGGCGACCTGCGGCTATGGGGCCACCTGGCGGTGCTCGGCACGATCGGGGTGGCGATCCCGTTCACCCTCTTCGGCTACGGCGAGCAGCACATCCCGTCGGCGCTGGCGGGGATCTGGAACGCCACCACACCGCTGGTGGCGCTACCCATGGCGGCGCTGGTCTTCCGCACCGAGTCCATCACCGCCCGTAAAGTGACCGGCATCGCTGTCGGTTTCGTCGGCGTACTGGTGGTGCTCGGAGTGTGGCAGGGCGTCGCCGGCGCCTCGCTGGTCGGCCAACTCCAGTGCCTGGGGGCAGCGGCCTGCTACGGGATCGCGGTCCCTTACATGAAACGGTTCGTCGCCGACTACCCGGTCTCCGGGCTGGTGCTCGTCGCCGGCCAGATGATCTGCGCGACGGCGCTGCTCACGGTGGTGGCCCCGCTCGCGGCCGGCGCCCCGCCGGCACCGCACACGCTCTCCGCCGAGGTGATCGGCAGCATGCTGGCGCTGGGCGTCCTCGGCACCGGGCTGGTCTTCCTCATCCACATGCGCAACATTCGACTGGTGGGGGCGAGCGCCGCCGCGCTGGTGACCTACCTGATCCCGATCTTCGCGGTCGCCGCCGGCGTGGTCGTGCTCGGCGAGCAGCTCAGCTGGTACCAACCGGTCGGTGCGCTGATCGTGCTCGCCGGGGTGACGATCAGTCAACGCCTGCCGGTGCGCTGGTCGAGGGCGCCCGGCCCGGCCGTGGCACCACCGGTGATCAATGTGTCGCCGCCCACCCCAGCAGCTGATCAGCCGGCCAGGAGTTGACGACCCGGTCGGCGGGGACACCGCACCGCACCGCTCGCTCGCAGCCGAACCGGAGCCAGTCCAGCTGACCAGGTGCGTGCGCGTCGGTGTCGATCGAGAACCGGCAGCCGGCCTCCAGCGCCTGCCGCAACAGCCGCTTCGGCGGGTCCAGCCGGTCCGGCCGACAGTTGATCTCCACGGCCTTGTCGTGCGCGACACAAGCGGCGAAGATCTCGGCCGTGTCGAAGTCGCTCGGCGGGCGGGTCCGGCCCGCCCGGTGGCCACGGTCGCCCTCACCGGCGAGCCCTACCGCCGCCGCCGACACTTTCCGGCCGGTGCAATGGCCGAGGATGTCGAGGTGCGGGTTCTCGATCGCCCGCAGCATCCGGCGGGTCAGCTTCGCCGCGTCGTCCCGCAGCCCGCTGTGGACCGAGCCGACCACCACATCCAGTTCGGCGAGCAGCTCGGGCTCCTGGTCCAGCGTGCCGTCCGGAAGGATGTCGACCTCGATCCCGGTGAGCAGCCGGAACCCGGCCGGCAGCGACTCATTTATCGCGGCCACGTGCGCCAGCTGCTGCCGCAGCTTCGCCGCCGGCAACCCGCGGGCCACGGTCAAGCTGGGTGAGTGATCGGTGAGTACGAGGTATTCGTGGCCCAGCTCGACCGCGGCCAGCGCCATCTCCACCACCGGCGAGCCACCGTCCGACCAATCGGAGTGGCTGTGACAATCCCCCCGCAGGGCCGACCGCAGGGCTGCGGTGGCCTCATCCAGATCGGTCCCGGCGGTGTCGAGCAGCCGACGGAGATACACCGGCTCCTCGCCCGCCAACGACTCGGCCACGCAACGGGCAGTCACCTGCCCCACCCCGGCGAGCTTCGTGAGCGTCCCGGCGGCCGCCCGGTCAGCGATCTCGTCGGCCGGCAGCTCGGCCAGCACCGCCGCGGCGGACCGGAACGCCCGCACCCGGTGGCTGCCTTCGTTGGCTCGCTCCAGCAGGAACGCGATGCGACGAAGATCTGCGAGCGGATCACGGCTGGTCACCCTGCCAGCGTACTGGCGGGGGTGGGGTTGGATCGGCTTGCCACAATGCCGGCACACCCGCATTGGGACCTGGGAGAAGAGCATAATGATGACGACCGCACGCGCGGCGCTATCGGTAGCGCTGTTATTGGGGTTCTACCTCTATGCCTTAGGCGTGGTGGCGGTTCTCGCCATGCTCGCGGTTTGGCTGTTCACGCAAGGCAACGTCAACTATCTGCTCGGCGTCGTGATCGGGCTGACCCTGCTCCTCGCTGGCTCGGTGGCATACGCCACCTGGAAAGTCATGCGCGCCAAGCAGACCCCGTTCGGGTTGCCGGTGCCGGAGCCGCGCGCCCCGGCGCTGTGGGGGCTGGTACGCGAGCTCGCGGCGAGCGTCGGCACCCGGCCCCCGGACGAGATCCGGCTGGTCGCCGAGGTAAACGCGGCGGTGAGCGAGGACAGCCGCTGGCTCGGGCTAATCTCCGGCCGCCGCTACCTGTATATCGGAGCGCCGCTGCTGCAGACGTTCACGGTGGCGCAGCTGCGCTCGGTGCTCGCCCACGAACTCGGCCACTACTCGCATCAGCATGTCCGGCTCGGCGCCGCAGTCCACCGCGGCCGTCACGTCATCAGCCACACGCTCGGCCAGCTGCCGGACCGGGCGATAGCGGCCCGCTGGCTACTACTTCCCTACGCGTACCTGTATTTTCTGGTCTCTGCCGCGGTCGGCCGGGCCCAGGAGATCGAAGCTGACCGGGCGTCGGTCCGGCTCGCCGGCCGGGACGCGGCGATCAGCGCGATGCGGGAGCTGGGCCCACTCGCTACCGCCTGGGACTTCTACCTTGAGAATTACGTAGCGCCCGGGCTCGACACCGGCTACGCCCCGACCGGGGTGCTCTCGTACTTCCCCACCTTGCTCGCCGCCCGCGCCGACACTATGAACCAGCTGCGCGCCCAGCCGCCGGCAGCACAACAGTCCCGATGGGACTCCCACCCCAGCGACGCCGAACGGATCGGGCTGATGCTGCGGGAACCGGAGAGTCCGATGCCGACCGATCCACGGCCAGCGGGGATCCTGATCCCGCAGCTGGACGCCGCCGCCCACGAGCTAGAGGAGCTGACCTTCTCCTTCGGAGAACGCACCCGGCTTCCCTACGAGCACTACACCGCCGCCACCGCGCAGGCCGAACGGCAACGCCACGCCGACGAGCTGTACCGAGCGGTGACCCGGATGACCGGCGCCCCCAGTTCGCTCGCGGTCGTCCTGGACCTGCTCGCCGCCGGACACCTACAGCCGCTGGCGGCGACGCTGCTGCCGGGCTCGGTGCTCGCCGATCCGAACGCCGCTACCGAGGCGGTCGCCGACTCGGTGGCGAGCGCCATCGCCGCGGCGTTGGTCCGATCCGGCGCGGCGCGCTGGCAGCACTCCTGGTCAGCCGGGCCGGCCCTGGTCGGGGTGACCGGGGAACCAATCGACCAGTGGCAGCTCGCGGTGGCGGCGGTCAACGGCGACGCGGCGAAGGTACGGCAGGAGTTGGCGAGCCGGGGCGTCGACCCCACCACGATCCGGGCAGCACAGACCACCGTCCCGGTGGACCGCGCCAGCGCGTACGCGGGAATCACCAACGCGGTGATCGACGGCTCCCGGCGCGACCTGATCATCACCAGCGCCGGGCTGATCATCGTCCCCACCCTGTCGTCGTGGCGGCAGGGCCAGCTCCAGCAGCGGATGCGCCAGCTGCTCACCGGGTCGACCGTGGCGGAGCTGGTCGCGATGCCAGGCCACCAGTTCGTGCCGTACGAGGAGATCACCAGCGCGGCGATGGTCAAGAAGTTGCCGGCTACCTTTGAGTACGTCACCATCGCTGGTCGGCGGTTGACCATCCGGGGCGGCCGCCGCTCCGAAGAGGTCGGTGACGGCTGGGAGTCGCTCGGTGAGGTTACCGGGACGCTCGCCGGTCCGCAGTGACGTTGTAAGCAGTGGCGTTGTAAGCAGTGACGCGGTGACCGGGAGAGGTGAGTCGTGCGCACGATCGACTGGGTAGACGGGGCGATCGAGATCATCGATCAGACGGCCCTGCCGGCACAACTGACCGTGCGCCGACTCACCACCGTGCCGGAGCTGATCGAGGCGATCCAGTCGCTGGCGGTACGCGGGGCGCCCGCGCTCGGGGTGGCCGGCGCGCTCGGGGTGGCGCTGGCGGCGCAGACCTCGACCGGAGCCGCCCGAGATGAGCAGGTGGCGGCGGTGGCGGCGGCCCGGCCCACCGCGGTCAATCTCGCGGGCGGAGTAGACCGCGCCGCCGCCCGGCTCCCCGAGGGTGCGGCGGCGGTGCTCGCCGAGGCGCTCCGGCTACGGGATGAGGAGGTCGCCTCGTCCGCGGCGATGGCGGCGCGCGGCGCCGACCTGCTCCAGGAACGGTGCGGACCGGCGCCGCGGCTGCTCACCCACTGCAACACCGGCGGCCTCGCCACGGTCACCGGCGGGACCGCGCTCGCGGTCGTCACCGAACTGCACCGCCGCGGCACGCTCGGCGGGGTCATCGCCAGCGAAACCCGGCCGCTGCTGCAGGGCGCCCGGCTCACCGCCTGGGAGTTGGGCCGTGCCGGCGTACCGTACCGGGTCGCGGTCGACTCGGCCGGACCGTTCCTGCTCGCCCGCGGGGAGGTGGACGCGGTGGTCGTCGGCGCCGACCGGATCTGCGCCAACGGCGACGTGGTCAACAAGATCGGCACCTACTCCCATGCGCTGGGCGCCGTCCGGGCCGGTGTGCCATTCGTCGTCGTGGCCCCCGAGTCGACGCTGGACCCGCAGACCCCGACCGGCGCGGAGGTGCCGATCGAGGATCGCGACGGCGCCGAGGTGCTCAGCTTCGACGGGTCCTCGACCGCCCCACCTGGCGCGGTCGGGATCAACCCGGCGTTCGACGTCACCCCCGCCGACCTGGTGACGGCGATCGTCACCGACACCCGAATAATCCAATTCGCCGGTGCGTAGCGGGATCCGCAACCCGGCCAGCCGCGTCCTACCCGGTATGAGGACGCGAAAGGTGAAGATCGCAGTGCCGGCCGCGGCGGGCGCGCTGGTCGTACTGACCGGCTGCGCCGACCCGGACGGCGACGAACCAGCGGGCGTCAGCCCGGACGAGCAGCTCTACGAAACGGTGGCGACGGTGCTGGAGAGCCCCGAGCACGGGCCGCAGCTCTGCCACGCGGTCGCACATTCTCTGCCGCCCCAGTGCAGCGGACCGGATGTGGTCGGCTGGGACTGGGACGCGGTCACCTCGGAGTCGGCCGAGGGGGTGACCTGGGGCGACTATTACCTGGTCGGATCCTGGGACGGCGAGAGCTTCCACCTCGCCGAATCGGCCCGGGCGCCGGAGCCGGAGGAGCTGGCCCAGTTCTTCGACACCGACGAGCCACGCTTCGACACTCCGTGCGAGGAGCCGGCCGGCGGTTGGGAACCGGACGATCCGGAGACCACCACCGACGAGACCCTCAACGAAGCGCTGGAGCTGGCCCGGAACGACCCGGAGTACGCCGGCTCGTGGGTGGACCAGTCCGTCGCCGACGACGCGGACACCGACGAGCTGGGGTTGGGCAACGACCCGACCGAGCTGGTGCTGAACGTCCAGTTCACCGAGGATCTACCGGAGAAGGAGCAGGAGCTGCGGACGGTGTGGGGCGGCGCGTTGTGCGTCACCGGCGCCGCCCACACCGAACAGGAGCTGCTGTCGGTGCAGGAGCAGCTGCACGAGGACCTTCCGGAGATCAACAGTTCCCGGGTGGACACGATGACCAACGCGCTGATCGCCGAGGTCTTCGTCGTCACGCCGGAGCTGCAGGCGGAGCTGGACGAGCAGTACGGCCCGGGGACCGTGGTCCTGGAGGGCCTGCTGCAACCCCGCTGAGCACCGCCCGATTTTCCGGCCGATCATGAGCGTGTTGACCGACACGCCGGGCGTGTCGGTCAACACGCTCATGATCGCCGGTTCGTCAGGGCGCTCATGAGCGGCCCTGCTGGCGCCGGTTGGTCAGGCGGGGAGGGTGGCGGTGACCGAACGCCGGTCCCGGGCGACCGCCGTGATCCAGCCGCCGGCGCGGCCGAGCCGCAGCAGCGCATCGGATCGCACCGGCAGCTCCCGACGGCTGCCCGGGTACGGCGGCCACGACTCCCGGACGGTCGCGCCCGCGGTCAGCCACTCCTGCAACGCCTCGATCGGCCGGTCCGCACCCAACGCCTCGGTGGCGCCCGCGAGCGCATCCGTCACCGCGCTCAGCGCCGGCGCGGCGGTAGCCGGGTTGCCGGCGCAGAACGACGCGGTCAGCGCCGGCGGGCTCGCCGCCACCCGGGTGCCATCCCGGAACGAACCGGCCGCAAGCGTCAACGCCAGCGGATGATCCGCCACCGACGCGGCGAGCGCCGCCGCGAGCAGATGCGGCACATGGGAAACGGCCGCGACCGCCTGGTCGTGCTCGGCCGCGGTCGCCGGCACCACCCGGGCGCCCAGCCGGGTGTAAAGGTCCGCCAACACCAACCAGTCAGCCATCGTGGTCGCCGGTTCCAGGCACAGCACCCAGGCGCAGTCGGTGAACAGGTCGGGGTCCGCGGCGAGAAACCCGGCGGTCTCCCGACCGGCCATCGGATGGCCGCCGACGAAGCCCGCCAACCGCGACGGTGAGCTGCGGAGCCGCTGGTTCGCCAGCGCCAGCACCGGTTCCTTCACCGAGGTGACGTCGGTGACCAGGCCGGTGTACCCGGTGGCGGCGAGCTCATGGAAGACCTCGTCGACCGCGGGGAGCGGCACCGCGACCACCACCAACTCGGCGTCGTCGACCGCCTCCTGCATGCCGCCCGCGACCTGCCACCGGGCGTTTACCGGGGCCTGCGCCGCGGCGGTCCGCGCGGTCGCCCGGGTCGCCGGGTCGGCGTCGAAGCCGCGGAGTCGATGCCCCAGCCCGGCCAACGCCCGCAGCACCGAGCCGCCGATCAACCCCAACCCGACCACCGCGATGTTCACGCAGCGAGCTTCGCATATCCGGGCTAACCTGCGAGGGTGGGGACCGAGCAGCCGACGCCGACCGGACCCGGGGTTCCGCTGACACCGTCCGGTCTGTTCCCGGGGGCGCCGCCCCGCCGCGCGTACCGGGAGCCGCATCCGGTTCGGTCCTGGGCGGTGCTGGCCGGGATCGGCGCGGCCGGTGCCTGGCTGGTGCTCTTCACCCTGCTCGGCACCGACCTGCCCAGCCACATCTGGTGGTTGCTGACCGGCGGTGGCCTGGCCTGGGCGGGGGCGTTGGGCCTGGCCCGGTTCGGTGACCGGGGGGTCGCGGTGGGGGTGGCGGTGGCGACCGCCTTCGCCTGGGCGACCGGCGCCGGGATCGTCACGCTCTACTGGATCGTCACCGCAGACTGGCCGTTGTGGTGAGTGGGGTCGCCGAGGTCAGTGACCACATTCAGACGACTCCGCGGAAAACCTGGCCTGCCGGGCATTGAGCGGCTAGCGTCACCAACGAACCTGGTGGTGACGAAAGCAGGGGGCCAGTGTCGTACGTAGCTACCGCGGTGGTTCGGAGTAAAGATGGCTGGGGCGCCGCTGAGCTGGAGCTCACCGGCGCGGCGGACATCGAGGAGATCGCTGACCAGCTTCGGGAGGTCGAACCACCCGCCGACGTGTCGCTGCTGTTTGTGGAGGCGGACGATGCCTACCTGGTGATCCTTCGGCTGGACCAGGGGGAGGATCTGCGGGTCTTCGGCTCCGACTCCAGCTTCGCCGACGAGTCCCGGATCGGCGCGATGCTGCTCGGGGACATCGAGATCCCCGCGTTGGAGATCGACAAAGCGCTGGCCGAGCCGGACGACGAGTCGGACGAGCGGCGGCCGGCCGCCGACCCGGAGGCCGACCCGGTCGGCGACGCCGATCTCCTCGCCGACCTGGGGCTGCCCGCCCACCGGCTGTTGCGGCTGTGTGCCCGGGAGGGCATGCTGCCGGCCGACATCACCGCCGAAATCTGCCAGGCGATCGGCTGCGGCGACGAGCTCGAAGAGCTGCGCGAAGCCTGATCGTGTGGGGCAACGGCTACGCCGGCTGGATGCGGCGGGCGTTGACGGTCGCGGCTAGCGGGCCGCCGGTGGGCGCCGCCGACGTCCCGGTCGGCGCGGTCCTGTTCGGCCCGGACGGCGAGGAGCTGGCGGTTGGCCGCAACGAACGGGAGCTGACCGGCGACCCCACCGCCCACGCCGAGGTGGTGGCGCTGCGCCGGGCCGCGGCGGCGACCGGTTCCTGGCGACTCTCCGACTGCACCATGGTGGTGACGCTGGAGCCGTGCACGATGTGCGCGGGGGCGCTGGTGCTGGCCCGGGTGGCGCGGCTGGTCTTCGGGGCGTGGGAGCCAAAGACCGGCGCGGTCGGTTCGCTGTGGGATGTGGTCCGGGACCGCCGGGTGCCGCACCGGATGGAGGTCTACGGTGGGGTGCTGGCGGCGGAGTGCGCCGACCTGCTCCGAGATTTTTTCGGCCGGGAGTGACCCCAGTGGCCGACGCTCAACCCTGCTCGACATCGGCGATATCGATCCCGGCCGCAGTCAACCGGGCCCGCTCGCGATCCAGCAGCACGAATCCACCAACCTGGCACAGCTGCGCCAGCTCATGGCAGACCTGCCGGCGCTGCGGCTCGTCGGCGACCAACGCCAACTCCAGCAACGCGGTCAGCCGGTCCCGGGCCTCCCCACCGCCGACGAGCTGGCCGGCGGCGGCGCCGAACCATTCGGCGGCCAACACTCGGTCTCCCCGGGCCAACGCCAGCCGGGCCTCGATCAACGCGCACGACCCCGCCGCCGGGCCACCGTGGGCGGCCGGGTCATCTAGCCGGAGCCGGGTCAGCACCTGTTCGGCGTCGGCGACCCGGTCCACACTCGCCAACGCCTGCCCCAGCGTAGTGAAGACCCGCCGCCGCAGGCCGGGATCTCCCAGCTCCGCCATGCCGGAGAGCATCCGCCGACCGGTCACCACCGCCTCCTCGTACCGGCCGGCGAGCCGGAACACCTCGGCGAGGCCGGCCGCCGCGAGCAGGCGTAATCGGCGATCACCCGACTGGGCCCCCAGCCGGTCGACCGCCGCCAGCCGGCGGCGAGCCCCGGCCAGCTGACCGTCCCGCAGCTCATGCCAGCCGAGCGCGAGCTGTGCGATGGCCGCATCCCGATGCCTGGCATGGGTGGTAGCCAGCGACAACGCCGCCAGGCTGTGCTCCCGGGCCGGTTCATACCGGGCGTCGGCCACCTCGACCGCGGCCAGGATCCGCCGCGCCGCCAACTGCCCCGCAACGTCGCCGAGCCGCCGGAACGTCGCCATCGCCGCGTCGGCGGCCGGTCGCTCCGCCGCCCCCTCGCCATGTTCGGAGGCGAGGTGCGCCAACCCCACCTGCGCCCAGGCTCGTACCGCCGGGTCGGCGTCGGCGGTCCGGGGATCGTCCAACAGCCGGCACAGCCACTGCCGGCCGACCCGGTCCCGCCCCCGAAACCGCCACCACCGGGGTAACCAGGCGGCCAGATGCAACGCGGTCGGCGGGTCGTCGTTGGCGGCGTGGTTGAGCGCCGCCCACACCTCACCAGCAATATCGTCCAGCCGCGCCGCCGCCACCGGCAGGCCCGGCCCGGCCATCGCTGGCGCGACCCGCGCCGCGAAGTCGGCGATCACCACCGCGTGGGCGCGCCGGACCTCGGCCAGCTCGCCCGCCCGCTCGGCCTGCTCGATGGCGAAGTCCCGGACCACGTCGAGCATCCGGAACCGGTGCTCCCGGGTCCCGCGTACCCCCACCAACCCCAGGCTGACCAGTCGATCCAACACCGGCACCGGATCGCCGAGCAGTTGCTCTGCGAGCGCCACCGACCAGCGGCCCCGGAACCCGGCCAGCCTTCGCAACCCGGCCTGCTCGGCCACGCTGAGCAGCCGGTAGCTGCCGGCGACCGCCGCCCGCAGCGTGTCCTCACCCTCCCCGAGGTCGAGCACCCGGTCGCCGTACCGTTGCAGGATCTCCGGCAGCCGCAGCAGCCGGCCGTGACCGGCGGCGAGCTCCAACGCCAGCGGCAGACCCCCCAGCCGCCGCACCAACGACGCCAACGCCGGCAGCTCGTCGGGGCCGAGCGGGTCGGCCCGCACCTGGGCGAGCCGGCGCAGAAACAGCGCCGCCGCCGGGAACTCGCTGGCCGCCTCGACTCCGGTCAGCTCCGGCCCGGCCGGCGGCGCCTCCAACGGCGCCACCGGCCACACCCGCTCTCCGGGCACGCCCAACGGCGCCCGGCCGGTGGTGACCACCCGCACGGTGGGGGGTAGCTGAGCAAGCGTCGCCCGCAGCTCCGGGCCGGCGCGGTCGACGGCGTCGAGCAGCAGCAGCGCCGGCTGCTCGGCTAGCCGAGCCAGCAACTGCCGCGGCTCGGGTACGCCGAAGGCGGTGCCGATCGCGTCCAGCACCTCGCTGGTGGTGGAGTCGCCATCGGTGCTGACCCCGGCCACGCCGCCGGGGAAGTGCTCGGCGACCTGCCGGGCCAACGCCAGCGCGAGCACGCTCTTGCCGACTCCGGCCACCCCCACCAGCGCAACCGGCCCGGTCTCGGCGGGTTTCGCAAGCCACTCGCCCAACCTGGCCAGGTCGACCTCCCGGCCGACCAGCGGCGGCGGCGACGGCAGCGGCAGCCGGCCGCGGTGTTGCGCGGCGCGGGGAGGCGGAACCACCGCTGGCGTCCCCGCCCCCCGCGCCGCCCCCAGGAACCCGGCTCGCTCCTCGCCGGTCAGGCCGAGCGAGTCGGCTAACAGGACCGCGGTGGTGCGCTGTGGCCGGGCGGTGCGTCCCCGCTCGGCCTCCCGGACGGTACGCACCGCGAGGCCGGCCACCCGGGCCAGCTCCGCCTGCGTCAAGCCGGCCGCCCGCCGCCGCTGCCGCAACAACGTCGCGAAGTCGTAGCCGGCGCCCCGATCCGCGGTCATAGTGCGGTCAGGGTACGGGGTTGGCGCCCACGATCGCAGTGATGCGTCGTACAGCCGACTCTCATAGATGTTGATCATGGACTTAGGGTCATGACCAGGGCCCTGGTCATGACCCTAAGTCCATGATCAACACGTAGGGGGGTTACAGGCCGAGGTCGCGGGCGATCACCATCCGCTGGATCTCCGAGGTGCCCTCGCCGATCTCCAGGATCTTCGAGTCCCGCCAGAACCGGGCCACCGGGAACTCGTTCATGAACCCGTAGCCACCGTGCAACTGCGTCGCCGTACGGGCGTTGTCCACCGCGCACTCCGAGGCGTGCAACTTGGCGATCGCCGCCTGCCGCTTGAACGGCTCCCCGGCGAGCATCCGGTACGCGGCGTCATAGTAGGCGAGCCGAGAAGTATGCGCCCGTACCTCCATGTCCGCCACCTGGAACTGCACCGCCTGGAACTGCCCGATCGGCTGGCCGAACGCCTCCCGTTCCCGGACATAGCGCAGGCACTCGTCGACACAGCCCTGCGCCAGCCCCACCGAGAGCGCCGCGATCGCGATCCGGCCCTCGTCGAGAATCCTCAGGAACTGGGCGATCCCCCGGCCCCGCTCGCCCAACAGGTTCTCGGCCGGCACCCGGCAGTCGTCGAAGGTCAACTCGTGGGTGTCCGAGGCGCACCAGCCGACCTTCGAGTAGTTCGGCTGCACCGTGAACCCGGGCGTACCCGTGGGAACGATGATGGTGGAGATCTCCTTGGAGCCGTCGGGGTGCCGGCCGGTGACCGCGGTCACCGTCACCAGCGTGGTGATGTCGGTTCCGGAGTTGGTGATGAACGACTTCGAACCGTTGATCACCCACTCGCCGGTCTGCTCGTCGCGCACCGCCCGGGTGGTCAGCGCGGCGGTGTCCGACCCACTGCCCGGCTCGGTCAACCCGAACCCGGCCAGCGACTCCCCCGCCACCAGCTTCGGCAGCCACCGTTTGCGTTGCTCCTCGGTGCCGTACCGGAAGATCGGCATCGCGCCGAGCGAGACCGCCGCCTCCACCGTGATCGCCACCGAGGAGTCGACCCGGGCCAGCTCCTCCAGCGCCAGGCAGAGCGCGAAGTAGTCGCCGCCCATCCCGCCGTACTCCTCCGGGAAGGGCAGGCCGAACAGCCCCATCCGCCCCATCTTCGCAACGATCTCGTACGGGAAGGCGTGTCGCTCGTAGTAGTCGCCGATCACCGGCGCCACCACATCCTGGGCGAAGTCGCGAACGCTCTCCTGCAGCGCCCGCTGCTCGTCGTTGAGCACTGTGCTGGTCCCTTCCTCAGACGGGGGTGACCCCGTGACGGCGACGCGAGAAGTGGCGATCCTTTGTGGCGGCGAGCGCGTAGCGGCGGATCAGCTCCGCCCGCAGCTGGTCCGGCGGCAGTACGGCGTCGATGACGAGTTCGCTGGCGAGCCGGACCAGGTCGATGTCGGCCTCGTACTCACGCCGCTTCTCGGCGATGAACTCCGCCCGCTCCTCGTCGCTGGCGAGCGCGGCGATCTTGTTGGCGTAGACCGCGTTCACCGCCGCCTCGGCCCCCATCACCGCAATCTTGGCGGTGGGCAGCGCCAGCGTCGCGTCCGGCTCGAAGCCCGGCCCGGCCATCGCGTACAGCCCGGCGCCGTACGCCTTGCGCACCACCACGCAGATCTTGGGGACGGTCGCCTCGGAGATCGCGCTGATCATCTTCGCGCCGTGCCGGATGATGCCCTGCTTCTCCACCGCGCTGCCGACCATGAAGCCGGGCACATCGGCGAGGAAGAGCAACGGAATGTTGAAGGCGTCGCAGAGCTGCACGAACCGGGTCGCCTTGTCGGCCGAGTCGACGAAGAGGACGCCGCCCTTGTGCATGGAATTGTTGCCGACCACCCCGATCGGCTGGCCGTTCAGTCGGGCGAAGCCGACGGTAAGTTCCCGCGCCCACTTCGCCTGTATCTCGAAGAACGAGCCGTCGTCGACCAGCCCCTTGACCAGCCGACGCATGTCGAAGGCCTGCCGCTCGCTCGCCGGGACCAGCGCGGTGAGATCCACAGTGGCCGGTGACGCCGACTCGGCCACCGGTGGCGACTCGGTCCAGTTCGCCGGGAGGTACGACAGATAGCGCCGGACCACGCCGAGCGCCTCATCCTCGTCCTTGCAGAGAAAGTGGCCGACGCCGGAGTCGGTGGTGTGAACCCGGGCGCCGCCCATCGCCTCCAGAGTGGTCTGTTCGCCGGTGACCATCTGCACCATCCGGTCCGAGCCCAGATACATGCTGGCGTTGCCGTCCACCATCGCCACCACGTCACAGAAGGCGGGGATGTACGCGCCACCGGCGGCGCTGGGCCCGAAGAGTGCGCAGACCTGCGGGATGGAGCCGGAGGCCCGCACCTGGTTCCAGAAAATCTTGCCGGCGCCGCGCCGACCCGGGAAGAGGTCGACCTGATCGGTGATCCGGGCGCCGGCCGAGTCGACCAGATAGACCATCGGCACCCCGGCGGCGTACGCCTGCTCGATGATCCGGATGATCTTCTCAACGGTACGGGCGCCCCAGGAGCCGGCCTTCACCGTGGAGTCGTTCGCCATCAGACAGACCCGGCGCCCGTCGATGGTCGCCTGGCCGGTCACCACCCCATCGGCCGGCAGCCCGTCGGCGACGGCATTGGCCAGCTCGCCATCCTCGACGAACGAGCCGGCGTCGACCAGCCGGGTCACCCGCTCGCGGGCGAACAACTTGCCCTTCGCGGCGTTAGCGGCGTGGTAGCGCTCGGCCCCGCCAGCGTGGACCCGGTCCCGGAGCTTTGCCAGGTCCTCTTCCTCGATCGTCACCGCGACTCCTCATCTGCGGAGCAGGGATTTAACGATCGTTAGGTTACCGGGTTTTCGGTCAGCTCACCAGCCGGGTACGAGGACCGGCGCGCAGCACCCCGGAGGGCAGCTCCCGACCCACGATCTCCTCGGCCAGCGCCGCCGCCGCCAGCAGCGCCTCCAGGTCGACACCGGTATCGATCCCCAGGTCGTGCAGCATATGCACCACCTCTTCGGTGGCGACGTTGCCGGAGGCCCCCGGGGCGTACGGGCAGCCGCCGAGCCCGCCCACGCTGGCGTCGAAATCGGTGACGCCGAGCTGCAGCGCCGCCAGCACATTCGCCAGCGCGGTGCCGCGGGTGTTGTGGAAGTGCAGCAAAAGCGGCAGGTCCGGGTGGCGATCGCGGACCGCGGTCACCACCTCCCGCACCCGCCGCGGCGTGGCCATCCCGGTGGTGTCGCCGAAGGACACCCGGTCCGCGCCGTCGGCGACCACCCGGTCCACGATTCCGGCCACCCGGGCCGGGTCGACATCCCCCTCGTACGGGCAGCCGAACGAGGTCGCGATGATCACCTCGGCGACCGCGCCCTGGCTGTGCAGCTGCCCGATCAGCGCGGCAATGTCGTCGAGCGACTCGGCGGTCGCCCGGTTGACGTTGCGCCGGTTGTGGGTGTCGCTCGCCGAGACCACCACCTCGATCTCGGTGAACCCCGCCGCCAGCGCCCGCTGCGCCCCGCGCGAGTTGGGCACCAGCGCGGAGTAGCGCACCCCGTCGACCGTGGTGGCCTTCGCCCAGACCTCGTCGGCGTCGGCCATCTGCGGGATCGCCTTCGGATGCACGAACGAGACCGCCTCGATCCGGCGTACGCCGGTGTGGCTGAGGGCGTCAAGCAGCCGGACCTTCGCCTCGGTCGGCACCGGCGCCTCGTTCTGGAGACCGTCACGCGGCCCCACTTCCCGGATACTCACCTGCGCTGGCAGCTCCGTCATGCCTTCATTGTGACAGCCTCGCCGCCGGCCGCAGGTCCGCCCGATACCCCACCGATGTGTGAGAGCGATAGCCGAGGGTGTGTGAGAGCGATAGCGAGCGACGTGTGAGAGCGATAGGCTGGCGCGCGTGAGAGCGATAACGAACGGTGCGCGGGAAAGGAAGCCCAGGTAGTGGGGGGTACCAACGACGCGGCCGACGGCACCTACGCCCTCCGGGCTGTCGACCCGCTCATCGGAGAACTGTTAGCCGGCCTGCCCGCGTTGCTACTGGTCGGCCCCCGGGCAGTGGGCAAGACCACCACCGCCCACCGCTTCGCCCGCTCAGAGTTGCGTCTTGACTACCCACCCACGGCACAAGCGGTGGCGGTCGACCCGGACGCCGTGCTCCGGGAACTCGACGAGCCGGTGCTGATCGACGAGTGGCAGGTCGCCCCAGCCGTACTTGGCGCGGTCAAGCGGGCGGTCGACCAGGCACCACACCCCGGACGATTCCTGGTCACTGGCTCAGTGCGGGGCGACCTCGACTCGCCGACGTGGCCGGGCACGGGCCGATTGGTTCGCGTCAACATGTACGGGCTGACCGTGGCCGAGCTCCTAGGCCGCGCACCACGCGAGCCGTTCCTGGACCGGGTCGCCGCCCAGGGCGTGGAGCATCTGCCGACGCCACTCGAGCGGCCGGACCTTCGGGGATACGTAGAGCTGGCGCTGCGGAGTGGATTCCCCGAGGCGGCGCTCGAGCTACCCGCCGATCTTCGGGAACGTTGGCTCGACAGCTACCTGGATCAACTGCTGACCAGGGACCTCGCCATGATCGGTGGGCAGCGTGACCCCGACCGGGTCCGCCGCTACCTGGAGGCACTCGCCCTGCACACGGCTGGTGTGGTGGAGCACCAGGCGGTTTTTCGGGCCGCCGATCTGAGCCGAGCCACTGCTGACGCGTATGACCATTTGCTGCGCAATCTTCTGGTGGCCGAGGCTGTGCCAGCGTGGCACTCCAGCCGCCTCAAGCGCCTGGTCCGTACCCCGAAGCGGTATCTGATCGAGCCGGCGCTGGTCGCTAGCGTATTGCGCCTGGACACAAACAGCATCCTGCAGGACGCGCTCCTACTGGGTCGGCTGCTCGATACATTCGTGATGGCCCAGCTGCGGGCGGAGCTGCCGCTCTGTCGGAGCCGGCCACGGCTGTTTCACCTGCGGCAGGCGGACGGGCGGCGCGAGATCGACCTGATCGCGGAGTTGTCCGGGCGACGGACCGTGGCAATCGAGGTCAAGGCGGGGGCGCCCGGCACTGGCGACGCTCGGCACCTCGCCTGGTTACGCGACGAGCTCGGCGACGAGTTCGTCGGCGGAGTCATCTTGCACACCGGCCAGCTCGCATACTCGCTCGGTGACCGACTCACGGCCGCGCCCATATCCACCCTCTGGGCGTAGCTCCACCCCCACCCGGGTCGATCATGGAGCTAGGGGCGCCCAGGGGCGCTGATGATGTACCTAAGTCCATGATCAGCGCCCCCGGGGAGGGCGCCCCGGGTGGTGCCCTGGGGCGGGGTGGGTCAGCGGCGGGAGACGATGCCGGTGTCGTAGTCGCCGGAGACGAACTCGTCGTTGTCGAGCAGTTCGGCGAAGAACGGCAGGTTGTGCTTCGGCCCGGCGATCTGGAACTCGGCGACCGCGGTGCGGAGCCGGGCGAGCGCCTGCGAACGGTCGGGGGCGTAGACGATCAGCTTCGCCATCAGCGAGTCGAAGTGCGGGGTGACGGTGGTGCCGGCGGCGTAGCCCGAGTCGACCCGCACCCCTTCACCGGTCGGCTCG
Source organism: Natronosporangium hydrolyticum (assembly GCF_016925615.1). Classification (NCBI taxonomy): domain Bacteria; kingdom Bacillati; phylum Actinomycetota; class Actinomycetes; order Micromonosporales; family Micromonosporaceae; genus Natronosporangium; species Natronosporangium hydrolyticum. The sequence goes on along the minus strand of NZ_CP070499.1, from coordinate 33,728 downwards.
ACCCACTCGGTGATCGCGCCGGGGCCGGGGAAGAACCGCTTCGGATCCTCGGCGTTGACCCGCAGCTCGATCGCGTGGCCAGCTGGCTCGGTCGGCACCGTCACCGGCTCCCCGGCGGCGATCCGCAGCTGCGCCTCGACCAGGTCGATGCCGTAGACCGCCTCGGTCACCGGGTGCTCCACCTGCAGCCGGGTGTTCATCTCCAGGAAGAAGAACTCCCCGGTCTCCGGGGCGAACAGGAACTCCACCGTGCCAGCGTTGCGGTAGTCGACCGCCTCGCCCGCCCGTACCGCCGCGGCGAGCAGCGCGGAGCGTTGCTCGCCGGTGAGCGCCGGGGACGGGGACTCTTCGACCAGCTTCTGGTTGCGGCGCTGCACCGAGCACTCGCGCTCGCCCAGCGCCACCACCCGACCGTCGGCTAGCCCCAACACCTGCGCCTCCACATGGCGCACCCGCGGGAAGTACCGCTCCAGCAGCACCGCCGGGTCGCCGAACATCCGCTCGGCGAAGCCGGCCACCTTGGCGTATTCGGTGGCCAGCGCGGCTTCGTCGGCCGCGACCGCCATGCCCATACCCCCGCCGCCAGCAGCCGCCTTCACCATGATCGGGTAACCGATCTCGGCAGCGGCGGCGAGCGCGGCGTCGGCGTCCGGCACCGGCTCGACGGTGCCGGGCGCCACCGGCACCCCGGCGGCGGACATCAGATTACGGGCGTTGATCTTGTCGCCCATGGCGGCGATCGCCTCCGGGGCCGGGCCGACCCAGCGCAGCCCCTGCTCGACCACGGCCCGGGCGAAGTCGGGATTTTCCGACAGGAAGCCGTAGCCGGGGTGCACCGCCTGCGCCCCGGTCTCCTTCGCCGCCGCCAGCACCGCCGGCACGTCCCGGTAGGCCTGCGCCGGCTGCGCCGCGGTAAGCGCGACCGCCTGGTCGGCCTCGGCGACGAACGGCAGGTCGGCGTCCGGCTCGGCGTAGACGGCGATGGTCCGCACCCCCAGCCGGCGGGCGGTACGGATGATCCGGCGGGCGATCTCCCCGCGGTTGGCGACCAGTAGTGACTCGATCATGCGGCTCCCTCAGAATCGTGCCGAACATCGGAATCGTCTCGAGCGGCGGGCTCGTCCTGGGCGTCGGCTCCTGCCTGGGCGGGGCGCAGCAGCGCGCTCAGCGCCGCCTGCCGCAGCAGCGCCGCCCGCCGGGCCCGGTTCACCTCCCCACCCAGAAACGGGGTGGAGTTCATCAGGCCGAAGGCGGCGTGGGCCAGCACCCTCGCCTCGGCGGCGGAGAGCTCCGGGCGGACCGCGTCCAGCACGATCACCCACTCTTCCACGTAGAGGCGCTGCAACTTCCGGATCTGCCGCCGGGGCTCCTCCGGCAGCCGGTCCAGCTCGTGCAGGTGCAGCGCGATCACGGCGGGGTTGGCGAGCGCGAACTCGACATGGAAGTCGATAAGTGACTCCAGCGCCCGGTCGGGGTCGCCGGGGTGCGCCGCCGCCCGCTCCCGGGCCCCGGTCAACAGCCCCTCACTCACCGGGGTAAGCGCGGCGACCAGCATCGACTCTTTGCCGGCGAAGTGGTGGTAGAGAGCCGGCCCGGTCACGCCGGCGGCCGAGCCGATGTCGTCCATCGACACACCGTGATAGCCCCGCTCCGCGAAGAGGCGCACCGCGATCTCCAGGATCTGGTCCCGGCGGCCGCCGCGGCGGGTCTGTGCCCCGATTGTCATCTGGTTAGGGTACCGAGCGCCCGCCTCGGGCAGCAGCGTGCTGAACGGACGTTCAAAGATCGGGACTCCAGGGGGTTGCGGGGCAGCCGGCCGGACGGCAGGCTCACTCCATGTCATCGGTGTACCAATCGGTCGCGGCGTGGCGGCAGTCGCTGGAGTCGCTGCTGCGTCTCGGCCAGAGCCTGCCGGATCCGGCGTGGGGCGGGCCCACCGAATGCCCCCGGTGGACCGTCAAAGACATCTATTCCCACCTGATCGGCGGCGAGCAGTGGATGGCCGACGGGCACCAACTCCCCGAGCAAGGGTATGAAGCCTGGGTCGCGGCGCCGGTCGCCGCCCGCCGCGACCACCCGCCCGGGCAGGTGCTGGCGGAGCTCCGCCAGGTGTACGAGCTGCGCCGGGTGCAGCTGGCCCGCCAGCCGCTCGACCCGGACCAGCCGACCCAGCTCGCCACCGGGGCCCGGATGCCGCTGTCGCAGCTGCTGAAGATCCGGGTACTCGACGTGTGGGCGCACGAACAGGACGTCCGCCGCGCCGTCGGCCAGCCGGGCAACCTGGCCAGCCCGGCCGCGGCGATCGCCGGAGACCTGTTCGTGGCCAGCCTGCCCCGGATCGTGGCCAAGGCGGCGCAGGCGCCGCCCGGCGCCTCGGTCCGGCTCACCACCCGCGGCCCGGTCACCATCGACGTGGCGGTCACCGTCGACCAGGCAGGCAAGGGCGCACTAGTCGCCCCCGGCCGGTCCGCCACCTGCCACCTGACCCTCGGCTGGGAGGCGTACACCCGGCTCTGCTGCGGTCGCGGGGACCGCCCCGAACCGGAGCTCAAGATCGCCGGTGACCGGGCGTTAGCCGAGCGGGTGCTCGCCCACCTGACCGTCACCCCGTAGCGGCGTCAACCGGGGCCGCTTAGCGGTCACCAGGTCCCCCGAGGAGCGGCCGGTGAGCCGCCGCTTCACCCACGGCGCGAGGTACTGGCCGGTCCACACCACGTCGGCGGTGCGCCGCGCCCACCACCCCGCCGCTGGGGTCGGCGACGGCTCCTCCCACCACTGGGGATCCGGACTCATCCCCAACCCGGTGAGCACATGGGCGGCCACCCGTCGATGCCCGGCCGACGAAAGATGCAGCCGGTCCACACTCCACAACTCTGGGTGGTCGAACGCGTCGTCCGACCACAGATCGATCACGGTCGCCCCGTGCCGGTCCGCGGTCGCCACCACCGCCTCGTTGAGCAGGGTCGCCCGCGGCGCGATGAACCGCCCGCCCGGCAGCCGCCGGCTCAGGTCCGCGAACCGGAACAGGATCAGCTCCGCCCCGGCCCCGCGGATCTCGGCCACCACCTCGTCGAACCGGCGCAGCATCGAGTCCGGCTCGAAGCTGCGACGCAGCACGTCGTTGCCGCCAGCGGCGAAGCTGACCAGCGCCGGTCGCATCGCCAACGCCGCCGGCACCTGCTCGGCCGCCACCTGGGCGAAGAGCCGACCCCGGACCGCCAGGTTGGCGTACCCGAACTCGGCCCGGCCAGCGGCGAGCGCCTCGGCGACCAGGTCGGCCCAGCCCCGGAAACCGTCACCGGCCGGATCCGGGTCGTCCATGCCCTCGGTAAAACTGTCACCCACTGCTACAAAGCTGCTCCAACGCACGACCCTTACGGTAGCGCGGGCCAACTGTCGCCGTAGGCTGGTCAGATGCTGTTGCGGATGTCGAAGCTGTTCGTCCGGACGTTGCGCGAGGACCCAGCAGACGCGGAGGTGCCCAGCCACCGGCTGCTGGTCCGCGCCGGCTACATCCGTCGCGCGGCCCCCGGCGGCTACGCCTTCCTGCCGCTGGGCAAGCTGGTGTTGGACCGCATCGCTGACCTGGTCCGAGGCGAGATGTTCGGCATCGGCGGCCAGGAGGTGGAGTTCCCCGCGCTACTGCCGGCCGAGCCCTACCAGACCTCCCGCCGGTGGGTCGAGTTCGGCGACCAGCTGTTCCGGCTGCGCGACCGGCGCGGCGGCGACCTGCTGCTGGCGCCGACCCACGAAGAGATGATGACGCTGCTGGTCAAGGACCTCTGCTCGTCCTACCGGGACTATCCGGTGACGCTGTTCCAGATCCAGACCAAGTTCCGCAACGAGGCCCGGCCGCGAGGTGGGCTGCTCCGCGGCCGCGAGTTCCTGATGAAGGATTCCTACTCGTTCGACCTTGACGCCGCCGGGCTCACCGAGTCGTACGCCGCCCACCGCGCCGCGTACCAACGGATCTTCGACCGGCTGGGCCTGCGGTACACGGTGGTGGAGGCCCTCTCCGGCAGCATGGGCGGGTCCCGCAGCGAGGAGTTCCTGGCCGAGACCCCTTCCGGCGAGGACACCTTCGTCGGCTGCACCGAGTGCGGCTACGCCGCGAACACCGAGGCGGTGACCACCCCGCCGCCGGCGAGTCAGAACCCGGCCGCTGGCCCGCCGCTGCAGGTCCACGACACTCCCGACACCCCGACCATCGAGACCCTGGTCGCCCACGCCAACCAGCACCAGCTCGGCGGCCGCACCGACTGGACCGCCGCCGACACGCTCAAGAACGTCGCCATCGAGGTACGCGGGCCCAGCGACCCGGCCCCGCAGCTGCTGGTGATCGGCGTCCCCGGCGACCGGGAAGTAGACATGCGCCGGCTGGAGGCGGTGCTGCACCCGGCGAGCGTCGCCCTCTTCGAAGACTGGCCGGCGCGGCCGGAGCTGGTCCGCGGCTACCTCGGCCCGCAGGAGCTGCACAAGGCCGGCGTGCGATACCTGGTCGACCCCCGGGTGGTGGCCGGGTCGGCCTGGCTGACCGGCGCGAACGAACCCGGCCGGCACGCCACCGGCGTGGTCTGCGGGCGCGACTTCACCCCGGACAGCACCATCGAGGCGGCGGCGATCCGCGACGGCGACCCCTGCCCGGCGTGTGAACACGGCGCGCTGGAGATCCGCCGCGGCATCGAGGTGGGGCACGTCTTCCAGCTCGGCAAGCGGTTCACCGACGCGTTCGAGCTGGACGCCTCCGGCGCCGACGGTGGCCTGACCCGGATCACCATGGGCAGCTACGGCATCGGCATCTCCCGGCTGCTCGCCACCATCGCCGAACAGCACCACGACGACGACGGTCTGGTGTGGCCCGCGGCGGTGGCGCCCTGCGACATCCACCTGGTGCCCACCGGGCAGCGGCAACTCGACGCCGCGCTGACGCTGGCGGAGGAGCTCACCGCCGCCGGTCGCCGGGTGCTGTTGGACGACCGGGTCAGCGTCTCGGCCGGGGTGAAGTTCACCGACGCGGAGCTGCTCGGCATCCCCCGGATCGTGGTGCTGGGCCGCCGGGTCGACGAAGGGTACGGCGAGCTGCGGGACCGGGTCACCGGCGAGCGCCGGGAGACCCCGCTGACCGTGGCGGACGTCCTCGGCTGAGCCGCCGCGGGCTGCCCGTCCCGCTCGGTCAGCTGGTCGGCAGCGCCAGGTCCAGCACCTCGGCGGCGGGCAGGGCGGCGAGCAGCCGACCCGGCACCGCCAGTTTGCTGCGGCGTACCCCGGAGCCGACCACCGCATACTCGGCGTCGGCGACCCGCTGGTCGACCAGGACCGGCCAGTCGCTCGGCAACCCGACCGGGGTGATGCCGCCGTACTCCATGCCGGTGCGGGCCACCGCATCGTCCATGCCCGCGAAGCTCGCCTTCCGGGCACCGAGGTGGCGCCGGACCACCCCGTTCACGTCCGCCCGGGTGGTGGCGAGCACCAGACACGCGGCGTACATCGGCTCCCCGCCCCGCTTGCCGACCACCACCACACAGTTCGCGGAGATCTCCAACCCCACCTGGTACGCCGCGCAGAAGGCGGCGGTGTCGGCGAGCTCCGGGTCGATCGGGGCCACCAGCGCCTCGGCGGCCAGCTCGGGCCGGTCGGTCAGGGCCGCGATGACCGGGTCGGCGAGCAGGTCCGGCCGGGTCAACGCCGGCTCGGTGGCGAGAGTTCCCAACACCTCTGTGATCCTGCCACGGCCGGTCGGCGGCTGCGGCTAGGGTCTGCGGCCATGACCGAGGCTGCCTTCCTGACCGCCACCCGGCACTCCTACGACGCCCTCGCCCACCACCACCTGTACCGGACCGGCACCGACACCGCGGCGAAGCCGTTCGATCGGGCGCTGCTCGCCGCCTTCGCCGGCTATCTTCGCCAGGGTGGGTCCGGCCCGGTCGCCGACGTCGGCTGCGGCCCGGGCTGGCTGACCGCGGAGCTGACCGAACTCGGGGTGGCGGCCTTCGGCATCGACCTGTCACCGGAGATGGTCGCGTCGGCCCGGCTGGCATACCCGCGGCTCGGGTTCGTAGTGGGCTCGATGCTGGAGCTGCCGCTGCCCGACGGCGGCCTGCGGGGGCTGCTCGCCTCGTACGCCATCATCCATGTCCCGTGGCAGCATCGGCCGCAGCTGTTCGTGGAGTTCTACCGGGCGCTCGCCCCCGGCGGGCAGCTGATGCTGGCGTTCCAGGTCGGCGACGACCACCGGCACTTCGACAACCTCGACGGGCTACCGATCTCGCTCGACTTCTACCGGCAACAGCCGGACGAGGTCGCCGAGTTGTTGCGGGAGGCCGGGTTCGCGATCCGGGTGACCGCGACCCGGGAACCGGAGCCAGGGCTGGAACGTACCCGCCAGGGTTACCTGCTCGCGTACCGGAGCTGATCACCGCCGCCACCTCGGCACAAGTGTACGAATTCGCTGGTAGATTGGGGCCCATGACCGGGGGTGAGTATCAGCCCGCGCTGCTGGAGTTCGAGTCGGTCCAGCCCAGACTCGGGCCGCTCGCTGGGCAGTTGGTCCGGCATCAACTGGGGTGCGGCGCCTGGGTGGATCACCTGCCCGGCTGGGTGAGCGGCGCCGACGAGGTGCTGGCGACCCTGGTCGCCGAGGTGTCGTGGCGGGCCGAGCGCCGCCGGATGTATGACGACGAGGTGGTGGTCCCCCGGCTGCTGCGGTGGTATGGCCGCGACGAGCCGCTACCCCATCCGGTGCTCACCGAGGCCCGACGCCAGCTCACCGAGCACTACGCGGCCGAGTTGGGCGAACCGTTCGTCACCGCCGGGATGTGCCTCTACCGGGACGGGCGCGACAGCGTCGCCTGGCACGGCGACACCCACGGCCGCTCGGCCCGGGTGGACACAATGGTCGCGATCGTCGCATTCGGAGCGGCGCGGCCACTGCTGGTGCGGCCCCGCGGTGGCGGAGACGGGCCACGCCCCAAGTTCCCGCTCGGCCACGGCGACCTGCTGGTGATGGGCGGCTCCTGCCAGCGCACCTTCGAGCATGCGATCCCGAAGACCAGCCAGTCGGTCGGGCCGAGAGTGAGCGTGCAGTTCCGCCCCGCCGGAGTCGCCTGACCCTGCCGCCGGGCTGCGTGTCTATCCGGGCCAGTGCGGCGTTCGCGGGGTCAGCTTCGCGAGCGGGTGTTGAGCGCGGAGCGACGGGCACGCATCGCCGCCTGCTTACGTCGATGCTGCCGGCGCCGGCCGGCGACCGAGCTCGCCATTCGCCGGCGGGCCTTATGGCCGACCCCCCGGCGGCGGCCACCCGCCTTACCGAAGATCGACAACAGCTCGGCGCGGCGGGCGCGGCGACTCCGGGCCCAGGCGAACAGGGTCGCCACCGCGACCGCCCCGACCACCGCGAAGAGCTGATTGACATCGACCGCTGGCCGCCAGCTGACCCGGCCATCCTTGATGACGAACGCACCAGACGGGCGGGCGTTGACTCCGAATCCGCCGCCCTCGCCCTCCTGGCCCTGCTCGTCGTGGCCCCCGCCACCGCCGCCGCCACCGGCCACCATCGCCCCGGCGATGATGGTGACGCCGTTCTTCTCGAACGGCTCGGCATAGACCCGCCGGACGGTGATGGCGTCACCCGCGGTGGAGAGCACCTCACTGAGATTCATGCTGCCTCCCTGCCCTTAACCGTGCACCGGCCAGATCGTCCCCTCTCCAGAGTGGCAGGAGGCGCCGCCCGGAGGGGACGATTCCCGCTTTTCAGCGAGCTCATCCGGGTAATCCGGGCCGCTCAGGAAGCCCGGGGCGGGGCCCACCACGCGCGGACACCGCCCCGACTCCACCTATCCGCTACCCAGCACCCCACCCAGCCGCAGCACGACCACGCCGGAGAAGGCCCCGGCGGAGCAGACGAACGCCCCGAGCAGCGCCCAGGTCATCGCCGACCCGAGCGGGCAGGACGCCCGTGGCCCAGCCGCCCCGCTCCGCACCTGGTCGGCCCGCTGACGACGGTTACCAAGCCGCTGATCATCACGCTGACCGCGGCGCTGATCGCGCTGGCTTCTCCGCCGAGCGAACCACCCCCGCACACCGGGCCGCCAGCGCGCCACGTGGACCAGGACCGAACCCCCGCTCAGCAGCGTGGCGAAAACGGTTAGCCAATGAAGCGCTCCGTTCTTAGGCAAATCTTCCCCTTCCGAATCATGGCCCGGAAGTTAGGCATGGCTAAGCGAATGGAGGAGCCGGTGACGAGCCGTAACGTGTTACCGTGCTCGCGCGTTGTCTACAGCGTAGAGACGCTCACCACAAAGCGTCACTACGCTGTGTGACAATCCAACCGCCTCCACCGGTGTCGCCGGCCCAGCCGGGCACAGTGTTGGTGTTGGGCCAAGGGGCCGCGCTCGCTTTCGAGGGCTGGACGCGGCCCCTTGGATAACTGACCTCCCACCCCAATGGGCAGTCGGCCCGGGGAGTCTACCCCCGACGGACCCATTTCGGCGGCATCCTCGGCGGAGTCGGAAGAACCGTGTCGTGCCGCGGTGACGAACCACTGCGGTAAGCCCCACTCAGAGTCGACGAACCTGGCTCCGCACACAGTTTTGAATGGTGGCGACAAGCGCTACCGGGCAGTAGCGGCACATTGATACCGAACCGAAACCATCTCCACTGACATCGTTGAGACGTAGCTCACTAGCTGCACTGACTACCGACGAGCACCGTCACCTGCGACCCACATTCGCACGTGCAAGGGCACGCCCAGCCGATGATCCAAAACCTGGTCGGAACAGTTATTGGACGCGGTTCCGCACGTGCCCGATAGCCCGGCCGAATAACCGCAATGACATCGAGGCCGGCTAGCTGGACTGCAGCAAGAAAGATCATTCGTAAACTGCCGTCGTTCGTCGCCGGCCGGCGCACCACTACGCCCCGCCCGACATCAGGGGCCGGCGCGCCACTACGCCCGTTGACGTCGGGCGGCGCGCCACTGCGCCACTAAATCATCCGGGTCTACCTTTCGCAGCGTCACGTGAGGGCCGCTGGGTGCGAGCCGGAACTGGTCGATGCGGTCGTTCAGATCCTGCGCCGCGGCGCGTACCCGTTGTTCGGACGGGTAGTCCCGGACCAACCCCGGCAACCGCTCAAGCTCTTTGGCCAACCGCAGCGACGCCGGCAGGAAGGACTCGCCCGACAGGCCCTCCCGCTGCATCCAACCGCGAACCCACCACAGCTCGTCGTCCGGCCGACCCCGACCGGGCAACGGCTCTCCCATCCCCGGGAGATCATCGAACTCGCCCCGCTCCTGCGCCGCCCGGATCTGCTGGTCGATCAGCGACTCGAAGCTGCCCCCACCACTCATCGGCCCGCCCTTCGCTCAGGTACGCACATCGATGCTAACCGAACGTCCTCAGCTGGGGCGAATGTTGTGGTTGAGGCGGAACAGATTCGACGGGTCGTACCTGCGCTTCGTTGCCCGTAGCCGGCCGAGGTTGGGACCGAAGGTATCGGCCACCAACCGATCATGATCCTCATAGAAGCCCGGGAAGTTGAGGTAGCCGCCGGCCATCGAGAACGGGGCCAGCTGCGCGAAGGTCTCCCGCCCCCAGGCCACCCCCGCCTCGTCGTCGGCCGGCAACTCCCAGTTGGACTCCACCCCGACCAGGAACGGCGCGGACCGGTCCCCGAACGCGGTCGCCTGCACACTCCGCCGGCTCATCGCGCCACCCAGCTGCCAGATGTCGATGTTCGAACGGGGCGATGGGCTGGCGTCGTTCGCCGAGACCAGCTGATCGATCGCCTCGTCCGGCAGCCCGGTCAGGTACCTCGACTTCCAGTAGTACCGCATGACGTGCGGGGGATAGTCCTCGTCGAAGAAGCTCTGCACCCCGAGGTAGCTCATCGGGCCGGAGAGGTCGGCGACCGGCGTGCCGAGCTCCCGCAACGGTCGCAACGCCTCCTCGCCCGCCGCCGGGTCGCCGCTGTGCATGGCCAGCAACACCACCGCCGGCCGGCCATGCTGCTCGGGCGGCAGCTCGGGTAGCTCCGGAACCCGCCACAACACCGCGAACGAGCTGATCTCGTCCGGCGCGTCGGCGGCCCACTCCCGCCACTGCCGCAACGCCGCCGCGGCGCGCTCCCGCGGATGGAGCACGAACGCGAAGTACACCTCGGGGCCGACCGGGTGCGCGCGGAATTCGAACGAGGTGACGACCCCGAAGTTGCCGCCGCCGCCGGCCAGCGCCCACCACAGGTCCGGGTGCTGCCCTGGCTCCACGGTGATCAGCTCACCCGAAGCGGTGACGAGGTCGACCGAGAGCAGGTTGTCACAGCTCAGGCCGTACCGGCGCCGCAACCAGCCGAGCCCGCCGCCGAGCGTCAGCCCGGCGATGCCGGTCTCGCTCACGACTCCCATCGGCACCGCCAGCCCGAAGACCTGAGTTTCCCGGTCAAGATCGCCAATGGTGGCACCGCCCTCGGCGCGGACGGTGCGGTTCGCCGGATCCACCCGCACCCCCCGCATCCCGGAGAGGTCGACGACCAAACCACCGTCACAGATGGCGTTGCCCGAGACGTTGTGGCCACCGCCCCGTACCGCCACGGGGAGCCCGTGCTTCCGGGCGAACTCGACGGCGACGCGGACATCGCTGGGCCCGGCGCAGCGTACGACTAACGCCGGCCGCTTGTCGATCATCCCGTTCCAACAGCGGCGTACGTCGTCGTAGCCGGGGTCGGTGGGGCCGACGAGCTGCCCCCGCAGCTGGGACGCCAGCTCCGAGACCGCGGGCTGGTCGAGGACGACGAGCGAAGCTGATCGAGTCTCCATGACCCCTCCCCGTACCGCATGGCTTATGTCGAGAATATCCCCATATACCCACCACCACCTACTGCGTTGATCATGGACCTAGGTACATGACCGGCGCCATTTTCGGTCCCAAACCCCATGATCAACTCGCTGGGCGGGCGGATCTCGCATTGCGAGGGAGATCCTCGCGCCTCCTGGTCATCAGAACCAGCAGGAGGGGCGATCATGACCGAGCATGACCCGACCGGTACGAGGTCGAGCCATCGAGCCGGCTGGCGACAGTGGCTGGGGCTGCTGTTGCTCGTGCTTCCGATGCTTGCGCTCGCCACCGACTTGACGGTGTTGTTCCTGGCGATGCCGTCGATCGCCGGCGACCTCAGCCCCGGAACATCCCAGATGTTGTGGATAGTTCACGTCTACGGCTTCTTCATCGGCGGTTTCCTGATCACCATGGGCCGGTTGGGCGACCGGGTAGGCCGACGCCGCCTCCTGCTCATCGGCACCGCAGCCTTCGGCATCCTCTCGCTGATCGCCGCCTACTCGGTCAGCGCCGAAATGCTGATCGTCGTCCGGGCACTGCTCGGCATCGCCGGCGCGACCCTGATGCCCTCGGCCTACTCACTGCTGCGCAACCTGTTCCACCACCCACGCCAACTCCGGTTCGCCATCGCCGCGATGATGGCGGCCTTCGGCGGCGGCACCGCGCTAGGCCCGGTGCTCGGCGGGGTGCTGCTCGAATTCTTCTGGTGGGGGTCGGTCTTCCTGGTCAACCTGCCGCCGCTGATGTTGTTGCTGGTGCTCGGTCCGCTACTGTTGCCCGAGTTCCGGGAACCGAGCGGCCACCGTCTCGACCTAGCCAGCGTCGCACTATCGCTCGGGGCGATCCTGGGCATCATCTTCGGCATCCAGGAGATGGCCGAACACGGTATCCACATCGGATATCTTGTCGCCATTACCGCCGGGGTCGGGTTGGCGGTGCTTTTCATCCGCCGGCAACTGCGCCTACCCGACCCGCTCCTCGACCTTCGACTGTTCCGCAACCGACGCTTTACGGCCTCCCTCGCGGCGGTGTTGATGCTTGGCATCGGTACGGTCGGCGGCTTCTACCTCTTCACCCAGTATCTGCAGTGGGTCGCCGGGCTGTCACCGCTTACCGCCGGGCTGTGGACGGTCCCGTTCTCGCTGGCGACAGTGCTCGGCATGCTGGTGGCACCGGCGCTCTCCCGGTGGCTCCGCCCGGCGTACGTCATCGGGGGTGGACTTCTGGTCAGCGCGGTCGGGTTGACCGGCGCGGCGGTGCTGACCACCACCGGTTCGGTGACCTGGATAGCGGCCAGCTACTCGCTGGGCGCGATCGGTCAGGGCGCGGCGACGGCGCTGCTCAGCGACCTGATTATCGCCACCGCTCCGCTCGCACAGGCTGGCTCGGCCGCCTCGATGCAGGAGGTCTCCGGCGAACTGGGGGTCGCGCTCGGGATCGCGTTCGGCGGTGGCGCCGGGATGCTTGTCTACCGGGCCACCCTGACCGATTCGGTCCCGCCGGCCGTGCCGCAGGAGAGCGCCGACACGGCCCGCAGCAGCGTGGCAGAGGCGCTGGAGGTCGCCGGTGCGTTGCCGGGCGCAGTGGGGTCGGAGCTGCTGCAGGTGATCGAGGAGGCGTTCACCAGGGCGTTGCAGGTCGGGTTCGGGTTCGGCGCCGTGGCCGTCACCGTGGTGGCGGTGCTCATCCTCGTGGTGCTGGGGCGCTATCAGGCCAATCGGTATACGGACGGCGACGGCCCGTCGCAGTCGGAACCGGCCACAGCGGAGACCACGGGGGAACCGGCCGCGCGTCGATAACGTAACCGGGCGGTGGTTGGTGCGCGCTCTGCTCGGCTGATCAGGAAGAAAGGCCGGGCGCTCCGCAAGGGAGCGCCCGGCCGGCCGGAACATCGGGTCAGAGCTGGTTGAGGCCCCCGTCCACGTAGAGGCTCGAGCCGGTGATGAAGCTGCTTTGGTCGGAGGCGAGGAAGGCCACCGCGGCGGCGATCTCCTCCGGGCGTCCGAGTCGGCCGAGCGGCACCTGCGTAGCCAGGTGTTGCCGGAGTCCGGCGGCCTGCTCCGGATCGGGGGCGAGCCCGGAGAGACCGGGTGTGTCGGTCGGGCCGGGCGTGATGGTGTTGACCCGGATGCCGCGCCCTTTGAGTTCGTTGGCCCAGGTCCGGGCGAACGAACGGGTGGCAGCCTTGGACGCCGCGTACAGACCGAACGCCTCCGCACCGGCGTCCACATTGGTTGAGCCGTTCAGGATCACCGAGGCGCCGTCGTTGAGCACCGGCAGGGCCTTCTGCACGGTGAACAGGGTGCCGCGGACGTTGATCCCGAAGAGGGTGTCGAAGTGTTCCTCGGTGATCTGCTCAAGCGGCACGAATTCGGCGACCGCGGCGTTGGCGAACAGGACATCCAGACCCTGCCCCCGGCTGCGGACCGTCTCGTAGAGACGGTCGAGGTCCGCCAGGTTTGCGATGTCGCCGACCACCGCAGTGGCGGCTGCTGCGCCGATCGTTTCGACTGCCACGTCGAGTTCGGTCTTGCGCCGGCCGGTGATGAACACGTGGGCGCCCTCGGCCGCCAGGCGTACGGCGCTGGCCAGGCCGATGCCGGTGCTGCCGCCGGTGACCAGTGCCACTTTTCCTTCAAGTGATCCCACGAGGATGACCTCCCTATATTTTCGCAGCGATCGCTGCTGAATTAGACCGTAGCACTTGTGCAGCGATCGCTACAAAAGGAGTAGGCTACGGGGGTGGGGAACAGGCAGAAGGGTCCAGTCGGCCGACCGCGGGGATTCGACACCGACGAGGCGCTCGAACGCGCCATGCTGACCTTCTGGGAGCACGGCTACGAAGGAGCCAGCCTGGCCACCCTGACCGAGGCGATGGGCATCTCCACCACCAGCATGTACGCGACGTTCGGCAACAAGGAAGAGCTCTTCCGCAAGGCGCTGGCGCGATACAACGAGGGACCGGGCGGCTACCTATCCCGGGCGATCGCGGAGCCGACCGCACTCGCCGTCGCCACCGCGATCCTCGCCGGCACGGTTCGCACCACCACCCGACCCGCCCATCCCCACGGCTGCCTGGGCGTACAGGGCGCCCTCGTCACCGGCGACTCCGGGCAGCCAGTCCGCGACCTGCTCGCCGCCTGGCGCACCACCGGCTGCGCCAGCGTCCGCGAACGGTTCCAGCGAGCGATCGAAGAAGGCGACCTCCCGCCGGAGACCGACCCCGGGCTCCTGGCCCGCTACGTCACCACCCTGGCGTTCGGCATCGCCGTGCAAGCCGCGAGCGGGATCGGCCGCGACGAACTCCAGACGATGGCCGACGCCGCCCTACGCAACTGGCCGCTCACCTGAACCTTGCTTTGAGTCGATCCGCTGGTCCGCGTCTCGAAGGCCGCTCTGCTGGCCTCGATCTGTGCGACGTGCTCGACGACCCAGCCGGCGAGGGCCAGCGCGGGGTAGCCGGAGCCACTGTCGCAGGTCATGCGTGCCGCCGCTGGCCGGCGATCATGTCAACCAAGGTGTCGGTGAGGTCTTCGGCGGTGACGCCGCCCCACTTGGGGTCGGCGAGCTGGCCGCTGGCCTCCAGTCCGGCGATCCCGCTCGCGCTGCTAATGAGCAGGGCTGCGAATTGGCGGGCGTCCTGCTCGCCGACCAGGTCCGCGACGGCGGCCAGGAACTCGATCTGGCTGCGCTGGGCGGCACCGGCGAGCGCCGCGGGGTCGCCGGTCGGGTTGCTGAACATGAGCTTGTAGAGGTGCGGCCGAAACCGGCCGATGTCGATAAGCGTGATGAGGCCACCACGCACTTTCTCAGCGGGCGACAAGCTCGGGTCCGCGCGAAGGGCTTGCATGCGGTCTCCGAGGGTGTCCCATGCCTGGGTCCCGACGGCGATCAGCAGGCTCTCCTTGTCGGGGAAGTGCCGGTAGGGCGCCCCGCGAGTCACTCCGGCGCGCGCCCCCACCGCGCGCAACGTTACGGCGTCGAGGCCACCGGAGTCGAGCAGCGCAGCGGCCGCGGCGAGCAGGGCGCGGCGCGTGGCGGCGGCTGATTCGGCGCGGGAGGTCATGCGAATCATCCTAGTTACTCCGGCCGCGATGGTGATGACTAAGTCACTCGGCTCAGTTGACAGCGTCATCTCTTCGTGGCTACCATCAAGAGATGACAACGTCATCTGAAACCCAGGAACTTGTGGTCGTAACCGGGGCATCAACCGGCATTGGCGCGGCCACCGCACGGGAATTGGCCCGCCGCGGCTTCCACGTCCTCGCTGGTGTCCGGCGAAACAGCGACGGGACGCCCCTGCGGGCTGAGGGCATCGAGCCGGTGATCCTCGACATCACCGACCCCGACCAGGTCGCGGCGCTCGCCGCACACGTCGAGCGGGACCCGCGGCCGCTGCGGGCGCTGGTCAACAACGCCGGGGTCCCTGGCGCCGGCCCGATCGAAGTGACACCGCTCAACGAATGGCGTCGCATCTTCGAGGTGAACCTCTTCGGCCACGTCGCCGTCGCCCAGGCCCTGCTGCCCGCGCTGCTACGTGCCAAGGGACGCGTCGTCAACATCACCTCCCTCAACGGCAAGATCTCCATGGCCGGCTACGGACCGTACGCCGCCAGCAAGTTCGCGATGGAGGCGGTCAGCGACGCACTGCGCAACGAGCTGGCACCTCACGGTGTGCAGGTAGTGGTTGTCGAACCAGGCGGCGTGAAAACCGAAATGTCCCGCACCGGCCTGGCCGCACTCGGCCGCCTCAACGAGGGGATGACATCCGAGCTGAACGCGCGCTACGGCGCGCTGATGCAGGCAATACCCTCCCACGTGGACGCGTTTACCAAGGCCGGCGTGACCTCGGACGTCGCCGCGAAGAAAGTCGTCAAGGCGGTGACCGACCGCAGACCCCGCACCCGCTACACCATCGGAGCAACGGCTGCCTTTCTCATTCGGGCGTCCCGCATCCTTCCCGACCGGATGCTCGACCGGATGACAACCTCCGACCTGCGCAAGCACTACCCGGCCCAGATCCGTGGCCGCACAACCGCGACACATACCGCCTAACCAGCACACCTTCGACGTTCGGCCGCTCTCGTAGCGGGGCGGCGCAAGGGGTGAGTCAGCCGGCTACCGGCCGCGGAAAGGAGCAAGCCGCCGGCCGGTCCGTGCATACTGGGTTATATCGGGTTTCGACAAGAGTGCCCGACTACTGGGTTCGGTTTCGTAGGGAGGTGACCAGACATGGCGCCGTCCGTACCTGCTGCGGTCCCCGCCCACCTCGCCGAACTTCGCCGGCTACTCATTGCCGACCGCGAGCGGACGTCTGACCGGATTCTTGCCCTGTCCCGGAACTTCTCATCGATCGTGGAGGCGGCGAGCTTTGCCGCGACCGATGACGAGCACGACCCGGAGGGGGCAACGATCGCCTTCGAGCGCTCACAGGCGAGCGCGTTGCTCGCGGCAGCCAGCCAGCGCCTGGCCGATGTGGACATGGCGCTGGAGAGGATCGCCCACGGCAACTACGGCAGCTGCGAACGCTGCAGTGAAAGCATTGCCCCGAAGCGACTGTTGGCGCTGCCGGCAGCCCGCACCTGCATTGCCTGCGCGGCCTAGCCGGCCTGTCCAACCTCTTCGTCGACCGGCGGCTCCCAACGGCGTGGCCGACGTCCCGAACAACGTGGACTCCGGCGGACTATGACCGGCTGGTGCGCGAGCCGTTCGGGTCAGCTGCTGACGATTCGCTGGACGACCGACGACGACCATCGATCCGATGACGAACCGGAAGGCGAAGAGTGATGCCGCTACCTGCAGCGATGTCGGGTGGAGCCGAGGGGACTCGAACCCCTAACCCCTGCCTTGCAAAGGCGGCCCCGTCGCCCGGTCGAGCGACGCTGAGTTCCGTTTAGGCTGGTCATATACGTTCGTGACGCTGCCCGGCACCGTTGGACGCCGGGCAGCGTCGCGACGTCCGCTGACTCCGTGCTGATTCTCGACTGCTTGCCAGCCTTACCCCAGGGCGCTGGTCGTAGGGCAGAATCGAGCCGAGAAGGTGGCCGTTCTCGGGCATCCTGATCTGCTGCTGACCACGCAGAGTCCGATTGACCTGGGGCGGATGTTGGCGCCGAGAGCCATTGCGGTTGAACTTACTGCCGGCTGGCAACGCCGGGGATACGCACACGAGGTTGAGCACCATCTACCGTCTCCTCCTTCGACGTCGCGCTACGCTGTGGCCATGGCGCAGAAGCATGTACTCACTGCGGTACTCACCCCGGACCTTGACGGCGGGTACGTCGCTCAGGTGGCTGAGTTGCCAGGAGCGATCAGCCAAGGCGAGACGGTTGAGGAAGCGCTGGTGAACGTCCGCGAGGCGGCTGAGCTGTACTTGGAGGACGCAACCGCGGAGGAGCTGGCCGCCCTGGACGCCCATCCGGTGACCGCCGCGGTCCAGGTGAGCGTGGGGTGAGCAGGCTCCCAATACTGTCCGGTCAGCAGGTCGTCAAGGCACTCGAACGGGCCGGCTTCGTCCAGACTCGGACACGGGGTAGCCATGTGGTGTTGCGGCATGCTGACACGGGACGTGGCACGACGGTTCCGCTGCACAAGGTGGTAAAGCGCGGAACCCTGGCTGCGATTCTCCGTCAGACGGGAATAGACGCAGCCGAGTTCGAGGACCTGCTGTAGCGCGCAGCGCTGCGAACAGCGGCGCTCGTCGCTCATCGTATCGGCGGACCCACATGGGCGCAGTGGCCCCTCCTCACGCGATCCGCGCGGTTCGACGCGCTGGGCTGGGCTGCGACGCCCGTTCGAGATCATGGAGACGTCCGACGCGGCCCGTAGAGTCTTCCGTCTGTGTGGAGACCGGCAGATTGGGCGGGTGCGCTGATGCCGCTACCTGCGGCGATGTTGGGTGGACCGGAGGTTACGGCATAAGAACACCCTTGCTGTCACAACCGGCCCTGACCTGCAGCTTCCCGTCGCCCGCGAGCGGCAGGTCAGGCTGGCGTAGGCGGCTGCTCGCCGGATTGCACGGCCGAGCGGTGTTGGGCGTAGTGGTGGTCCAGGATCATCGAGGCGAGCAGGTTCACGGCCCGTCGATGCTGATTCGGGGTGATCGCGACAGTCTCCGGCGCGGTCAACCGAAGCTGCGGTAGCCGTGGCCACCCACGGCCTCGTCGTACTGGATCGCCATCCACCTACCCATCATCTCCTGATTCGCACGGAGATATATCCGTCGGCCCTTTTCTCACCCGTTTGACTGGCTCACGCGGCAGGTGGGTACGGTTGCTTCTCTGGGCTGTATCAGGGTCTCCGAATGGCCCGTGTGCTGCTACACTTGCTGCAGTTGTTTCACTTAGAGCAGTTGGAGCCGGTCATGAGTGATCTGTTAGTGCGTGACGCCGCTGCTCTTCATCGCGCCCTGGAAAGGTCCGGCGACGAGGTGAAGGTAGCGCTGTCACGACAGACCGCAGAGCTGGTTTCCAGGTTGGTCGACGCCCGGGCGCGCGGAGAGGAGATCCTGGTGTCCCGGGGCCACGCCGAGGTCACCCCGACCGAGGCGGCGGTTCTGCTGGGCATGTCGCGTCCGCAGGTCCGCAAGCTGATGGACCGTGGCCTGCTGGAGTTCCGCAAGGTCGGCACGCACCACCGCGTTCGAGTCTCCTCTATCAGGGCCTTTCTGGACTCCGAGCGGCCACGCCGACGCGACGCGCTGGCCGACCTGGCCGACCTGCAAAACGAGCTCGGCCTGACCGGATGACCGACACTCTCGGCGAGACAGACCTGGTCCGGGTCGTCCTCGCCGACGCGAACGTCCTGTATTCCCGCGTCCTGCGCGACTACCTGCTCTACGCGGCCGACCAGGAGATCATCGCCATCGCATGGAGCTCACAGATCCTGGCCGAGGTCACCGAACACCTCCAGCGGAACGTGGCAGGCTTCGACCGGGCAGCCGGCCAGCGGCTGGTACACGCGATGAACCGGGCCTTCCCCCTGGCCGAGGTGGAACCGGGCGCGGAGCACCGGCGCATGCTGGATGACCTGACGCTGCCTGACGAGGATGACCGCCACGTCCTGGCCGCTGCCCTCGCCGTCGAGGCAACGGTGCTGTGCACCTCCAACGCCAAGGACTTCCCGGCCGAAGCCGTGGAGCTCCTCGGCGTCGAAGTGCTTACCCCGGACCAACTGTTGAGCCGGCTCGTCACCGAGTACCAGCCACAGATGCTCACCGTCCACCACACCGCGGTCACATCATTGAAGGGTGCAACCGACCAGTCGACCGTAGCGGCGCTACGCCGAGCCGGCGCCGCGATCACCGCTGGTCTGATGAATCACCTGCTCGAACTGGAATAGGTCGCGGCGCCCCGCCAGCAGCGGGGCTTACCGCTGGGCGAGCGCTCGTCAACCGGCGTGTGCTGGGGAGCCCGAACCCGGAGGCGATCCGCGCTTTGAAGCATCACATTGCCACCTGAGACCCGGAAGAACGTCAGTAGCCGGCGCGGGCGAGTTCGTCCAACGGCGCGTTCAGTTGCGTGGAGAGCTCGCGGTCGTGGAAGGCGACTTCGTCGGCAAGCCCCCTCACCAGGGCTGCATGCGAACGCGCCAGCTCGGACTCAGCCATCGATGCAGCGCGTGCCTGCCGCAGTGGGTCTAGAACGGACGCGGGCAGGAGATCGGCCTCGCGGCCATGATGTGGATTGAGACCATGGCGCAGGCTCGCGAGCACGAGAAGTTGATCGCGAAGGTGGTCGAGCATCATGGTCGCCTGCCAGAAGCGATGGCGAGCGATCGCCGAACGTGAGTGCAGTGCGTAGAGCCAGGCCATGCCGATCTCTCGCGATGCGTTCGGATCAGCGGGTTCGGTAGCGGGCAAAGGGGTGCCGAACAGCAGCGTGAATCCCGGCTCGGTGGCTCGGAACTGATCTTTGGGCCAGAACGACACATCGATCTGCAGTGAGGACGCCAGGAGAAACACGCGGTAGAGCACGCCACCAGCAATGACATCCACGTGATGAGCAGCGCCGTGTCGGTCGTAGAACTGCGCGGTCCATCGACTCGCTACAACTGCGGGGTCGGCGCCATGGCCTACTTGCAGTGCCAGATCGATATCGGACCAGGCGTCCTCGCGCCCGGTTGCCGCCGACCCGACCAGCGCTGCGCCGACAACATCGTTGTCGGCATGAGCTGTCTTGATCAGCTCGTCACGGAGCTGCTCGCGCTCGACCGGTGTGAACACGTCTGCAAGCCTACGGCGGCCCGTCTTGCTCGAGTCCAACGCCTTTGGCGTGACATCGGGTCAGGGAAGCACAGCGGACTATCGAGGCAGGAGCACCAGGTTGTCGCGGAGCTGGGCGGTTCAGTTCTTCCGACGCCGCTGACCGCGCCTAGGTCGAGGCCGGCGCTCAGACTCTCATCAACGTCAGCCGTGCCCACCGGCCGGCCGAGATGCGCAAGCGTCTTGGCACCGCGTTTCGCGAAGTAGGACAGTAGCCGAAGGTTACGGCACACGAACACCCAGGGCCTTCGCGCAGCGTTACAGCAGAAGCTGCTAAAGCGGGCAATTGGGCGACAATCTCTCACGGAGCGTAGTCGCATCGAGGGTACGGTTTCGCGAAGAAGGTGAGTGGAGCCGAGGGGACTCGAACCCCTAACCCCTGCCTTGCAAAGGCAGTGCTCTGCCAGTTGAGCTACGGCCCCGAGGGCAGGCGCGCCGCTGAAGGAGGGGGCAGCGCGCCGGTTGGCGGGCGACGCCGGGGCTGTTGAAGCTCCCGGCGACCGCGGCGTCAGCGCAGGTCGGGCGCGGTGGTGGCCTCGTGCCAGAGAGCGCGCTCGTCGTTGGCGGCCTTGACCCGCTTAGCGATGAGGGCGGCGACGCCGACCACGCCGGCGACGATGATCAGCTTCTTCCACATGGAGGCCACCTCCGGATAGTGAGGAGTGGGGCTAGCTGGAATCGAACCAGCGACCTCAGAGTTATCAGCTCTGCGCTCTAACCGACTGAGCTATAGCCCCACGCGCCGGGCAAGATTACCGTACCCGGTCACGATACCCCAACTCGGATCACCTCAGGTGTCCCGGTGGAGTTGTTCAGTCGCGCTCAGCGAGGGTGACCTCAACACCCCCAACCAAGTCAGCGCACACATTGTAGATGAACGCGCCGAGCGTCGCGAGCGAGGTGAACAAGAGGACGTTCAGGGCGCCGAGGACGGCGGCGGTGCCGATCACCCCTTGGGCGGTGATCCGGAAGGTGTTCCCGGTCTCGCCCGCACCCGAGATCAGCTCGGCGACGGTCTCGTTGACGCTGGCGAAGACTCCCATCGCGTCGAGCGCCAGGTAGAGCACCGACGAGGCCACGATCACGACGATGAAGAGCACCAGCGAGACCGCGAACGAGAACTTCATCACCGACCACGGGTCGACCCGCTTCAGGTGCAGGCGGGCCCGCCGCGGCCCCCGCGGGGTGGCGGCGGCCCGGGGCCGGATCGGTTCCCCGATCGGTCCGGCACCGGCGACGCTGTCGCCTCCGCTCCCCGGCCGCATGGTGACCGCGTTGGGGGCGGCCTGCCGGCCGGTGACCCGGGGCGGCGCTGAGACTGGTGCACTGGCGGCGCCCGAGAACGGGACGGCGGCGGGTGGCCCGGAAGCGGGCGCGCCGGAGACGGGGGTGGCGGCCGACCACCCGCTGGGATGGGTTACGTCCTCGATCCGGTCCGGCGGCGGCACCATGCCGGGTGGCCGGGTGAAGCTCGGTTTCGCCGATGGCTCGGCGCCGCCGCCGGAGTCTTTCGGCTCCGGCTGGTGGTCGACCTTTGCCGGCTCGCCGCCGCCGTCGCCCGACGCAGCGGCCCCGGCGCCGACGCCAGCTCCGGCTGCCCCGGCTCCCGGACCAGATCCGGAGCCGGCCAAGCTCGTACCCGTCGAGCCCGCTGTCGCCGAATCGGCGATCGCTGGATCGGCGTTCGCCGAGCTACGGCCCGCCGACCCAGGGCCCGCCGACCCAGGGCCCGCCGAGCTTGCGCCCGCCGAGCTAGGGCCCGTGGCACTGGGGTCCGCGGGCCCGGCGTCGCCGGCTTCGAACCCGATCGGCCCCGCAGCCGAGTCTGCCCCGTTCGACGTCGGTCGCTCCGGGCTGTCGTTGTTGGCGCTGCCGGCTGCTCCGGACCGTTCGGCGTCGGCGGTCGCCGCAGCTCCTCCGCCGGTCGCCGTGGTCGAGCTGGCCCCCTCCGTGAGCGCCGCGTCGTCGGCGGAATCCCGTCCGGCCGAGCTGGCGGAGGTCCCCGTAGTCGCCGCTGTCTCCGTCATCACGTTATTCCTGTCCGTCCGGTTCATCCGCGTTCCGAGCGATGGCCACGAGGGTCACCCCCTCGGGGAGGTTCATGAGCTTTACCCCCATTGTGTTCCGGTCCTGGGTCCGTCGCACGGGCTTCGCGGGAGTCCGCATGACTCCGCCGTTGCTGGTGATGGCGAAGAGCTCATCCTCCGCGCTGATCACCACTGCGCCGACCAGCTCCCCCCGTCGATCAGTGATCTTGGCGGTCACTACGCCCTTACCGCCTCTACCCTGCACCGGGTACACCTCGATCGGGGTCCGTTTCGCATATCCGCCGCCGGTGGCGACGAGGACGTCCATGCCTTCGCGGACGACCTCCATCGCGAGCAGCTCGTCGTCGTCCCCGAACCGCATCCCGATCACGCCGGAGGTGGCCCTGCCCATCGGGCGCAGCGCCTCGTCGGTGGCGTTGAACCTTATCGCCTGAGCGTTCTTGCTCACCAACAGGAGGTCCTCTTCTGGCCCGATCAGCTGCGCCCCCACCAGTTCGTCGCCTTCGCGTAGGTTAATGGCGATTATTCCCCCCGTACGGTTGGAGTCAAACTCCTCCAGCGTGGTCTTCTTGACCAGCCCGTTCCGGGTCGCCAGCACCAGATACGGGGCCACCTGGTAGTTCGGGATCCGGATCACCTGCGCGATGTGTTCGTCCGGCTGGAAGGCCATCAGGTTCGCCACATGCTGACCGCGGGCGGTCCGACTCGCCTCCGGCAGCTCGTACGCCTTGGCGCGGTAGACCCTGCCCTTGTTGGTGAAGAACAGAATCCAGTCGTGTGTAGAGCATACGAAGAAGTGGCTGACGATGTCGTCCTGACGCAACGTGGCGCCGGACACTCCCTTACCGCCACGCCGCTGCGAGCGGTAGAGATCCGAGCGGGTCCGCTTGGCGTACCCGGTTCGGGTGATGGTGACCACCACGTCCTCACGGGCGATCAGATCCTCCATCGCCACTTCGCCCTCGAACGGCACGATCTTGGTGCGCCGCTCGTCGCCGAACTTGTCGATGATCGTGGCTAGCTCTTCGGAGACGATCGACCGCTGCCGCTCGGGCTTGGCGAGGATGTCCTTCAGGTCGGCGATCTTCAGCTCGATCTCGGCGAGTTCGTCGAGGATCCGCTGCCGCTCCATCGCGGCCAGCCGCCGCAGCTGCAGGTCGAGGATGGCGGTGGCCTGCACCTCGTCCACGTCCAGCAGCTGCATCAGCCCGGTCCGCGCCTCCTCGGCGGTGGGCGAGCGCCGGATCAGCGCGATCACCTCGTCGAGCAGGTCCAGCGCCTTGGCGTACCCGCGCAGGATGTGCGCCCGCTCTTCGGCCTTTCGCAGCCGGTAGGCGGTGCGGCGCTGGATCACTTCGATCTGGTGCGCGACGTAATACCGCAGGAACTGGGCGAGGTTGAGGGTGCGCGGCACCCCGTCCACCAGCGCCAGCATGTTGGCGCCGAAGGTCTCCTGCAACTGGGTGTGCTTGTAGAGGT
Source organism: Natronosporangium hydrolyticum (assembly GCF_016925615.1). Classification (NCBI taxonomy): domain Bacteria; kingdom Bacillati; phylum Actinomycetota; class Actinomycetes; order Micromonosporales; family Micromonosporaceae; genus Natronosporangium; species Natronosporangium hydrolyticum. Next base: position 10,110 of record NZ_CP070499.1, on the reverse strand, counting down.
TGTTCAGCACCACCTTCGGGATGGCGTCGCGCTTGAGCACGATCACCAACCGCATGCCGGTACGCCCGCTGGACTCGTCGCGGATGTCGGCGATCCCGGTGAGCTTGCCGTCCTTCACCAGCTCGGCGGTGCGCTGCGCCAGGTTGTCGGGGTTGACCTGGTAGGGCAGCTGCGACACCACGATCAGGGTGCGGCCCTTCCGGTCCTCCTCGATGTCGATCACGGCCCGCATCCGGATCGCCCCACGGCCGGTGCGGTACGCGTCCTGGATACCGTTGGTGCCCACGATCAACCCGTAGGTGGGGAAGTCCGGCCCTTTGACGAGCTTGAGCGCCTCCTCCAGGGTGGTCGCTTCGTCGGCCTCGTGGTTGGTCAGGCACCACTGGACGGCGGCGCCGATCTCGCGCAAATTGTGCGGCGGGATCTTGGTCGCCATGCCGACCGCGATCCCCTCGGCCCCGTTCACCAGCAGGTTGGGGAACCGGGCCGGCAGCACCACCGGCTCTTGGGAGCGGCCGTCGTAGTTGGGGATGAAGTCGACGGTGTCTTCGCGGATGTCCTGCAGCATCCCCATGGTGATGGCGTGCAGCCGGCACTCGGTGTACCGCATCGCCGCCTGCCGGTCGTTACCCGGCGAGCCGAAGTTGCCGTTGCCGTCGACCAGTGGGTACCGCAGCGACCAGCTCTGCCCCATCCGGACCAGCGAGTCGTAGGTGGCCATGTCGCCGTGCGGATGGTAATTACTCATCACGTCACCGACGACGCGGGCGCACTTCACGTACCCCCGGTCCGGCAGGTAACCACCGTCGAACATGCCCCACAGGATCTTGCGGTGGACCGGCTTGAGCCCGTCGCGGACATCCGGCAGCGCCCGGCTGACGATCACGCTCATCGCGTAGTCGAGGTACGAGTGCTGCATCTCGATCTCGATGCCGACCGGTTCGACCCGGCCACGGCCCATCGCCAACTCTTCCGGGGTGATCGGCTCCTCGCTGCCCCCGCCCTCCGCCGGGGCCTGCTCGGAGTCGTCCGGGGGGACTGTCGGGTCTGTCACTTTCTAGTCATCCTCACTGCTGGTGGACCATCCGCCAGCGACACCGGCGGAGCCGGCACCACTGGCGGTACGGGGTGGTCAGATGTCAAGGAAGCGCACGTCTCGGGCGTTGCGCTGAATGAACGATCGCCGGGCTTCGACATCCTCACCCATCAGGACGCTGAACAGCTCGTCGGCGGTTGCCGCGTCGTCGAGAGTGACGTGGCGCAGGGTTCGGGTGGCCGGGTTCATCGTGGTGTCCCACAGTTCAGGGTAGTTCATCTCGCCGAGACCCTTGAATCGCTGGATGTCGTCGGGCTTGGCGTTGGGTTTCCGCTCCCGGCGCAGCGCGATCAGGCCGTCGCGCTCCCGGTCGGAGTAGGCGTACTGCACGTCGTCGGCGCGTTTGTTCCACTTGATCTTGTAGAGCGGCGGCGACGCGAGATAGACGTGGCCGAGCTCGACCAGTGGCCGCATGAACCGGAACAGCAGCGTCAGCAACAGCGTCTGAATGTGCTGACCATCCACATCGGCGTCCGCCATCAGGATGACCCGGTGGTAGCGCAGCTTGTCGATGTCGAAGTCGTCGTGGATGCCGGAGCCGAGCGCGGTGATGATCGCCTGGACCTCGTTGTTCTTGAGGATCTTGTCGATCCGCGCCTTCTCGACGTTGAGGATCTTGCCCCGGATCGGCAGGATCGCCTGGGTCTTCGGATCCCGGCCCTGCTTCGCCGGGCCACCGGCGGAGTCCCCCTCGACGATGAACAACTCCGACTGCCGCGGATCGGTCGACTGGCAGTCGGCGAGCGTGCCCGGCATCGAGCCGGACTCCAGCAGCGACTTACGCCGGGCGAGCTTGCGCGCCTGGGCGGCGGCGACCCGCGCCCGGGCGGCCTGCGACGCCTTCGTGATGATCATCTTCGCCTCGCTGGGGTTCCGCTCCATCCAGTCGGCGAGCCAGTCGTTGCAGGTCTTCAGCACGAAGCTGCGGACCTCGGTGTTGCCCAGCTTGGTCTTGGTCTGCCCCTCGAACTGGGGATTGGTCAGCTTCACCGAGATGATCGCGGCGAGCCCTTCCCGGATGTCCTCCCCGCTGAGCTTGTCGTCGCCCTTGAGGAGTCGCTTCTCCGACCCGTACCGGTTGACCACCGAGGTCAGCGCGGCCCGGAACCCCTCCTCGTGGGTGCCACCCTCGTGGGTGTTGATGTTGTTGGCGAAGGTATAGACCGACTCGCCGTACGACTCGTTCCACTGCATCGCGATCTCGAGCGACATCCCGTCACCCTCGGCGCCGAACTCGACCACCGACTTGTGGATCGGGGTCTTGGTCTGGTTCAGGTGGCGGACGAAGTCGGCGATGCCGCCCTTGTAAAGGTAGGTCACCTCGCGTGCGTTGCCGTCGTCGTCGAGCTTGCGCTCGTCCCGCACGTGGATGGTCAGGCCGCGGCTGAGGAATGCCATCTCCTGCAGCCGCCGGGTGACTGTCTCGAACGAGAAGTCAATCGATTCGAAGATCGTCGGGTCCGGCCAGAACGCCACCGTCGACCCGCTCCGGCGGGTCGGCTCGCCTTCCTGCAACGGATCCGGCTTGGAGTTGTGGTACTGCTGGCGGTAGACCCGACCGTCCTTGTGGATCTCCACCTCCATCCGGGTGGAGAGCGCGTTGACCACCGACACACCCACCCCGTGCAGACCACCGGAGACCTGGTACGCCTTGCCGTCGAACTTCCCGCCGGCGTGCAGCACGGTCAGCGCCACCTCGACCCCGGGCTTCTTCAGCTTGGGGTGCAGGTCGACCGGGAACCCCCGGCCGTTGTCGGTGACCCGCAGCCCGCCGTCGGCGGTCAGCACCACGTCGATGGTGTCGCAGTAGCCGGCCATCGCCTCATCTACCGCGTTGTCGACCACCTCCCACACCAGTTGGTGCAGACCCCGTTCGCCGGTGGAGCCGATATACATACCCGGCCGCTTGCGGACCGCCTCCAGACCCTCCAGCACGGTGATCGAGCCGGCGGTGTATCCCTGCTGGTTCGACGGCTGCTTCGACGCTGCCACGCTGTGATCCTCTCTTCCGTCGGCACCGGGCCGCGCCGACGTGTCGTCCTCGGCCGCGCTCGCCCCGAGATATGGCCGCGCCGAGGCGCGACCCACGAGACGTGATCGCCCAGACGAGACCCAGGCGAGCGCGGACCGCCGGCGGGTTGCACCGGCGGGGGGTCACCCGTGGGGACCTGCGTCGCCACGGGCCCCCGGTTCGCCTCAATCTTACTGTGCAGCAGCGACGGAACCCGCACGCGGCACCGCCTGACGGCCAGCTCCGGCCACGAGGACCACGCCCGCGACCCCCTCCCCGCACGTCCGGCCTCCGCAAGCGCCGGGAGCCGGAATCCGACCGTTCGGGGGTCGCGCCGCCCCCACCCGGTGCCGTACCCTCCGCAGGCGTCGCGGTGACAGCAGTGACGCGGGTGGGTAGGGTGAAGGGAGAGGCGCCAGATGGGGCTGGACAACGTGGCCGTCGCCTGGCCGCGCACCGGGCGGTTCTACGACCCGGTCGCGCCGGCGGAGTTCGTGGACTTCGGCGAGGTCGCCGAGGCGCCCGACACCGCGGCCCCGACCGCCGCGCTCGCCGGACACATCGCCAACACCGGCACGGTCCGCGCCACCGCCTACGTCGAGCTGGTGGATCTCCTGCTCGGCCTGGAGCGGGTGCTCTACGCCACCGAATCCGCCGAGACCGACGAAGACCCGGTGATCGACCCGGACGGCTGCGACTGGATCGCCGGCGGCCTGGAACGCTTCGTCAACAACCACCAGCACTACGGCGAGGTGGTCACCTTCGACTCGGTCAGCGCGCTGATGCGCGACGCGCTCGCCGGCAACCGCCTCGCCGACGCCCAGCTGCGCTGGCTGGAGGACCGGCTGCGCCGGCTGCGGGACCAGGACACCGGCGCCGCCCAGTGGCACTTCCCCCGCTCGGAGCTGGCGGTGCTGGCGAGGTTCTACCGGCGCTGCGCCGAACGCGGCTTCGCCGTCTACGCCGACTCCTGAGCGGCCCACCCCGACCGGCGGGCGGGTCACCCGTACGTGTCCCGCGGCCCCCGGCCACGGACCCGCCGCGGCCCGCGGTCCCAGGACGGGGCCGCCGGCCCGTGGACATGCAGCCGGGTGACCACCCCGTGGCCGACCTCCCCGGCGATCCGCTTGAGCAACGACCCGGCGAGCAGGCGCAACTGGGTCGCCCAAGCGGTCGAGACCGCCTCCACCGTCAACACCCCGTCCTCGAGCTTCACCGGCCGGGAGTGCTCAGCGACATCCTCCCCGACCAGCTTCGCCCACCGCCCGAACACGGTCGCCTCGGCGGCCGGCCGCTGCCAGCCGCGATCGGCGACCAGCTTGGCCAGCACCGCGGCGAACGGCTGCGGATCCCGCGCGTCCGGCCCCGCTGCGGACCAGGTACGGGAGCGACGCCGGGCCGGATCACCGCCCGACGACTCGCCGCGGCCACCACCGCGGCGGCGCTGCCCCGGCGTGCTGCGGCGGGCCAACGCCGCCTCCAACGCCGCCCGGGCCAGCTCGGGGCCGGCGGGCGGCCCGCCCTGCTGGCCACCGGCCGGCTGCTCCGGCTCGGGTGGGGGAGCTGGCTGCTCAGACACGCTTCACCTCACCGTCGCCGACCTCATAGCGGACGCCCCGGAGCGCCGCCGGCACATCGCCCTCCACCGCGCAGGTGACCAGCGTCTGGGCCGCGTCGTCGATGCTGCGCGCCAGCCGCTCCCGCCGGCCAGTGTCCAGCTCCGCGAAGACGTCGTCGAGCACCAGCACCGGCTCGACCCCGTCCGCCCGCAGTAGCTGGTACGCGGCCAGCCGCAGCGCCAACGCGAACGACCAGGACTCGCCGTGGCTGGCGTACCCCTTGGCCGGCAACGGCCCCAGCAGCAGACCAAGCTCATCACGGTGCGGGCCCACCAGGGTGGCGCCGCGCTCCAGATCGGTGGCGCGGTTGTCCGCGAGCGCGGCCGCCAACGCCTCGGTCAGCGCATCGCGGTCGCTCGGCGGCGGTGACGGGAGCGTGCTCTGGTACTCCAACTGGGCCGGCGACCCGCCATCGTCGCCGGCGACCGCCTGATACGCGGCGGCCACGTGTGGGCTCAGCTCGGCCACCAGCGCCAGCCGCCCCGCCAGCAGCTCGGCTCCGTGCCGCGCCAGATGGGCATCCCAAACATCCAGAGTAGACAAATCGGCGCCGGCGCCGGACTTGCGGGCCAGCGCCGCCGTCCGGAGCAGCGCATTCCGCTGCGCTCGCACCCGTTCATAATCGGCGGCGACGGCGGCGAACCGGGGCCGCCGCGCGGCCAGCAGGTCGTCGAGGTAGCGACGCCGGCCGGAAGGCTCGCCCCGGACCAGCTCGATGTCCTCCGGCGCGAACAGCACCATCCGCAGCGCGCCCAGGATCTCCCGCACCCGGCGCACCGGCGAGTGCCCCAACCGGGCGCGGTTGGCCTTCCCGGGCACCAACTCGAGCTCCACCTGGAGCTCCCGACCCTCCTGCGCCACCAGGCAGCGGATCACCGCCGAACTCGCCTGCGCCCGAACCAACGGCGCGTCGGTGCCGACCCGGTGGCTGCCCAACGTCGCGACGTAGCCCAGGGCCTCGACTAGGTTGGTCTTGCCGATCCCGTTCGGACCGAACAGAACGCTCGGACCTGGTCCGAACTCGACAGTGACCGTGTGGTACGAACGGAAGTCGACCAACTCTAGCCGGCGGACGTGCACGGCGACCTCCGCCTACTCGCGGACCGCGTGGCCGCCGAATTGCCGCCGCAGCGCCGCCACCGCCTTCATCGCTGGCGAATCCTCCTGCCGGGAGGCGAACCGGGCGTAGAGCGAAGCCGTGATCGCGTTCAACGGCACCGCCAACCGGACCGCCTCGTCGACCATCCAGCGCCCTTCGCCGGTGTCCTCGGCGTAGCCCTGCAACGAAGCCAGCTCCGGATCCTCCTCCAGCGCCCGGGTCAGCAGCTCCAGCAGCCAGGAACGGACCACCGAACCCTCTTGCCAGGAGCGCAACACCCCCGGCACGTCGTCGACCAGCTCGGCCTTGGTGAGCAGCTCATACCCCTCGGCGTACGCCTGCATCAGGCCGTACTCGATGCCGTTATGGACCATCTTGGTGTAATGGCCGGCGCCCACCGGACCGGCGTGGACGAAGCCGAGCTCACCGGGCGGGGTCAACGCGTCGAAGATCGGACGGCACCGCTTCACATACCGCCGCTCACCGCCGACCATCAAGGCATAGCCCTCGGCGCGCCCCCACACCCCACCGGAAACTCCGACATCGAGGTAGCCGATCTCCCGTTGGGCCAGCAACCGGGCCCGCGGCCCGTCCTCGACGTACGGCGAGTTGCCGCCATCGATCACCAGATCGTCGGCGGCCAACAGCTCGCCGAGGTCCTCCACCACGTCGCCGGTGACATCGGCCGGCACCATCAACCAGAGCGTCCGCGGCGGCGACAGCGCGGCGACGAGCGCGGCCAGGTCCGGCACGTCCGACAGCTGAGCATCCCGGTCGAACGCGATCACCTCGTGACCGGCCGCCCGCAGCCGCTCCCGCATGTTGCCGCCCATCCGGCCGAGGCCCACCAGGCCGAGCTGCATCACGCCTCCCGTCGGGGATGATCGAGCATCATCGGACCACCCGGATCGGCTGGATCAGATAACGGTAACCGGACTGCTGCTCACCGTCCTCGTTGCCCGGCGACAGCACCGCCGGCTTGCCGGGCTCCACAAACGAGAAGATCGCGTTCGGAGCGTTCAGGGCGCCGAGCCCGTCCAGCAGGTAACCCGGGTTGAAGGCGAGGGTCATCGCCTCCTCACCCTCGAAGGTCGCCTCGGCTGCCTCGCTGGCGCGCGCCTCCTCGGTCCCGCCGGCCTCGACCACCACGCCGTCACCGCTGAACGACAGCCGCACCGGCGCGGTGCGCTCGCCGACCAACGACACCCGTCGCACCACCTCGGTGAGCGTGGCGACCGAGACGGTCGCCTGAGCGGCGTGGTTGGCGGGGAAGAGATTGCGCACCGGTGGGTAGTTCGCGCCGTCCAGCAACCGGCTGGTGGTCCGGCGCTCGCCCGCCTCGAACCCGATCATGCCTTCGCCTACCCCGTCGGCGGCGAGCGCCACAACGAGTTCGCCACCGATCGGACCGAGCGTCTTCGCGGTGTCTGCCAAGATCTTCGCCGGCACCAGGGCATTGGCGCTCAGTTGCGGATCATCGGGCTGCCAGTCGATCTCCCGCAGCGCGAGCCGGTACCGGTCGGTCGCCAACAACGCCAGGTTGCCGCCGTTGAACTCGATCCGGACGCCGGTCATCATCGGCAGCGTCTCGTCTTTGCCAGCGGCCAACGCCACCTGCGAGACGGCCGCGGCGAAGGCGGCGGCGTCGACGGTGCCGGCCCGCTCGGGCAGCGCCGGGAGGCTGGGATAGTCCTCCACCGGCATGGTCGGCAGCGTGAACCGGGCGCTGCCGCAAGTGAGCTCGAGGTGAGCGTCGACTGCGGCGATCTCCACCGGCTTACCGGGCAGCGCCTTGGTGATCTCCGCGAGCAGCTTGCCGGAGACCAGCGCCGCGCCCTCCGCGTCCGCGTGCACCGTCACCGAGGCCTCGCTCGAGACCTGGTAGTCGAAGCCGGAGAGTTGCAGCTGCGAATCGGTCACCCGCAACAGGACCCCGGCCAGCACCGGCACCGACGGCCGGGCGGGTAGCCCCTTCGCCGTCCAGGCAACGCCCTCGGCAAGCGCATCTCGTTCGACCCGAAACTTCATCAGCGGCCTCCTGCCATCACGCGCCGGGCCTGGCGCGCGTCTCACCCCACTGTCGCACTGTAGGAGCCGGGGTTCGGGGCGACGCACCCGGGGGGTGGTCATTTGCTGGCCCGCTCAATCCACACACCGATGATTGGGTTTTCTCTTCTTGGTAGATCTATATCGTCGTCGTAGTCGGTGTTGTGGATTCTGTGGAGAACTCGCGTTTTGGCAGCTCAGCCGATCTAACTACCAGTGGAAACCCGGTGGATGAAGCGGTGCAGAACCCGAGGAGTTATCCACAACTGCCGGATCGGGCAGAAGTTATCCCCCGCTATCCACCGGCTCTCCACCGGATTTCCCCAGGTTTTTCCCACAGCCTGTGCATAACCCCCGCCCCGGGCGTGATCATGGAGTTGAGCACACAAAACAGCGCCGATCATGTACCTAAGTCCATGATCGGCGCGGGAGGGCGGATGGGTCAGGTGGCTTGCTTGATCCGGTTGGTGAGTTCGGCGATCTGGTTGAACAGCGAGCGGCGCTCGGCCATCTGCTGGCGGATCTTGCGGTCCGCGTGCATCACGGTGGTGTGGTCTCGGCCACCGAACGCCTGGCCGATCCGCGGCAGCGACAGTTCGGTGAGTTCACGGCACAGATACATCGCGACCTGACGGGCGTTGACCAGCACCCGGGAGCGGGAATGGCCCCGTAGGTCCTCCAGGCTCACCCCGAAGTAGTCCGCGGTCGAGGCCATGATCTGGTCCACCGTGACCTGCGGCTCGGCGCCGTCCGGGATGAAGTCCCGGAGCACCTCCTCGGCGAGCGACAGCGCCACCGGCGACCGGGTCAGCGAAGCGAACGCGGTGACCCGGATCAACGCGCCCTCGAGCTCCCGGATCGAGTTGGAGATGCGGGAGGCGATGAACTCCAGCACATCCGGCGGGGCCTGCAGCCGGTCCTGCGCCGCCTTCTTCTGCAGGATCGCGATCCGGGTCTCCAGATCCGGCGGCTGGATGTCGGCGAGCAGTCCCCACTCGAACCGGGTCCGAAGCCGATCTTCAAGGGTGGAGAGCTGCTTCGGCGACCGGTCGGAGGTGATCACGATCTGCTTGTGCGAGTTGTGCAACGTGTTGAAGGTGTGGAAGAACTCCTCCTGGGTCCGCTCGCGGCTCTCCAGGAACTGGATGTCGTCGATCAACAACACGTCGACGTCGCGATAGCGCCGTTGGAAGGCGCTGGTCTTGTCGTCGCGTACCGAGTTGATGAAGTCGTTGGTGAACTCCTCGGTCGAGACGTAGCGCACCGCGCGCGCGTTGCCCAACTGCGAGGCGTAGTGGCCGATCGCGTGCAGCAGGTGGGTCTTGCCCAGCCCGGAGCTGCCGTAGATGAACAACGGGTTGTACGCCTTCGCGGGGGACTCGGCGACCGCCACCGCCGCCGCGTGCGCGAACCGGTTCGACGAACCGATGACGAAGGTCTCGAACGTGTACTTGGGGTTGAGCCGGTTACCGCCGGTCTGGGCGACCCACCGCTCGCGGTTGGGCCCGCTCTCGCTGGAGTCGCCCCGGCCGTACTCGCCGCCGCGGTCATAGTCGGGGCGGCTCAGCTCCCGGTGCCCGAGATCGCGGGCGTGCGGGATGGCTGGTTCGCCCGGCGGGGCCGAGCCCGGCGGCGGGGTGGCGAAGTCACCGAGCGGCCGCACTCGGCCCACCGCCCGCTCGGGCGGCGGCTCACCGCTCAAGCCCCGCCGCTCTCCGCCGCGCCAGTCTTCCGGCGTACGGGGGGCGGGCGGCATGGTCGGATGGGCAGTTGCACCAGGCATCGCGGGTGGCGGCGGGACCGACATCGGTGGTCCGGCCATGGAGGGCGCCGAGGCCGGTGGCCCGGCGGGCGGCGCCGACATCGGCGGGGCGTCGAACATCGGAGTCGCGGTCTGGGGTGCCGCCGACGGAGGCGTCGCCGATGGGGGCGTCGTTGCTGAGGGCGCCGCGGCTGGATCGGCGGGCCGCTGCTCCGGTGGGCTCAGGGTGACCGCTACCTGGACTGGGCGGCCGAGGCGGCGGGAGAGGGCGTCGGTGATCGCCGGCCGCAGTTTCGACTCGATCTGGTCCCGGGTGAACGCGTCCGGTACCGAGAGCAGAGCGGTGTCTTCGACGATCGCGCGGAGGCGGGTCTCCCGCAGGTACGCCCGCTGTTGTGCGGAGACGATCTCGTCTGCGATCTCGTCGGTGGCGTCCCGCCACACCGCAGCTAGCTCGTCGAAGCCGCCGGTGCTCAT